>NZ_BCQP01000037.1 GCF_001552135.1 Actinomadura chibensis NBRC 106107
GGGGCACCCGGCCCAGGCGGGGCACCCGGCCCAGGCGGGGCACCCGGCCCAGGCGGGGCACCCGGCCCAGGCGGGGCACCCGGCCCAGGCGGAGCGTCCGCCCCGGACGGAGCGTCCGACCCGGGCGGGGTGCCCGGCTTGGATGGGGGGACCGTTGAGCCGGACGGTGCGGTTGAGCGGGGGCTTGCGGATCTGTGGGCGCGGACCGTGCCGGGGACGTCGCCGGGCTGGCGGCGCCGGTTCGCGGACGCCTTCCACGGCGCGGTCGGGGCCTCGGCCGAACTGCTGGACTTCCCCGAGCGCGCCGTCCTCGACCCGATGGAGTACCTCGGCCTGCGGCGCGAGCGCGGCGGCATGCTCTGGACGGCGCGGCTGGTCGAGCGCTCCGTCCGCGCCGAGGTCCCCGAGCGGCTCGCCGGGACGCGGCCGCTCCGCGTGATCGAGGCGTGCTTCGCCGACGTCGTCGGCCTGCGCGACGACCTGTTCCGCTACGCCCGCGACATGCGGAGGGGGTCGTCGTTCAACGTCGTCCCCGTCCTGGCGGAGTGGCTCGGGTACACCCGGCAGCAGGCGGCCGACCTCGTCGGGGACCTGCTCACTGGGCGGATGACCCAGCTTGAGGACACCGTCCGCGACGAGCTTCCCCGGCTCGCCGCGGGGGAGGGCATGACGCGCGCCGAACTCGCCTCGGTCGGCGCCTACGTGCGGGCGCTGCGCGACCACATCGCGGGCGACCTGCGCTGGCACCGCGAGACGTCCCGGTACGGCGCCCCGGAGCCGCCGGGCGTGGACTGGACGCGCCGGAGGACCCGCCGTCCGTCCACCGCGCGCACCGGACATTTCGCCGGGCGCCCCCTCGCGATGCCGTACCGGATCCAGCGCAACCCGCACCACGAGGTGTGCGGGCTCAAGTCGACCGACTGGGCGCGGCGCATGGGCCTGCTGCGCCCGAACGGCGTCCCCGGCTCCGGAGCCTGGACGGAGCGGCAGTTCATGGCCGAGAACCTGGGCTACATCTCCTCCAACGCGTTTCCGGAGGCGGCGCCGCCCCGGTTGGAGCTGGTCAGCCAATGGCTGATCTTCGCCCTCTACATGGACGACCTGGTGGTCGAGCTGTTCAAACGCGGCCGTCCGCTGGGCCCGGCCGACCTCGCCGCCGCCGAGACCCTGTTCGCCCGGTTCCCGGCGTTCATGCCCGCCGACCGCGACGCCCCTGTGCCCCGGCCGCGCAACGTCCTGGAGCGGTGCCTGGCCGACCTGTGGCCGCGCAGCGCCGAACTGTTCCCGCGCCGCGTCGACGGCCTCGGCGAGTACTGCTCCGGCCACCTGTGGGAGCTGTTCAACCTGTACCAGCGCCGCGTGCCAGAGCCGCTGGACTACTTCGACTGGCGGCGGCGCTCTTTCGCGCACACCCTCAACCTCACCTTCGTCAGGGCGTCCGCGGACGTCCGGCTGCACCCGGCCCTGTCCGCCAGCCGCCAACTCCGCGCCCTGGACAACGCCGCCATGGACGCCATGCACCTGCTCAACGACGTGTTCTCCGTCCGCAAGGAGGTCGAGGTCGAACGCTGCCTGAGCACCGCGACCCTCCCGCTAGAACGCCTCCTCGGCCAGACCCGCGCCGAGTCCCTCCGCACCCTCAACCACCTGGCGGGCGTCCGGCTGCGCCGCTTCGACCAGATCGCAACCGAGCGGCTGCCCGCCCTCACCGCCAAGCTCGGCCTGGACGCGGACGCGTGCCGGACCCTCGACCGCTACGTGGACGCCCTGCGGGCCTGGCTCGCCGCCATCCACCACTGGCACCACGCGGGCGACCGCTTCTCCACCCGGACGGCACCGCATCCGGCCCTGGGCACGTCCACGCCCCATCCGACGCCCGTCCAGGCCCCCCGCGCCTTCCGCAACACCCTGACCATCACCGACCCCGCCCCCCACTCCTCCTTGACCCCCCTGACCGAACGCCCACCCCCCACCCCAAACCCCACACACCACAACCACCCACCACACCCCTCACCCACCCCCCACCCGCCCGCTCCCCGCCCCGCCCGCCAACCAGCCGCCTGACACCCAACCACCCAACGACGAACCACCCGACGACGAACCGCCCGACTACCGAACCACCTGACTACGAACGGCCCGACAACCAGCCGCCCGACAACCAGCCGCCCGACTACCAGCCGTTCAACGACCAACCACCTGACGACCAGCCGCCGACGACCAACCACCTGACGACGAACCGCCCAACGACCAACCGCCCGACAACCAGCAGCCTGAGTCAACGACCAGCACGAACCCTCCGCCCGGGATTGTGGAGGTAGACGCCCTCCACACGCGGCGGAACGAGGGCCGCCCGACAACGAGCCGCCTGACGACCGGCCGCCTGGCTACGAGCGTGCCGCTCCACATCCCGGGCCTGGACCACTGAACGGCCTGAGCACTGCCCTCACACCGGCTTCGGTACCTCGTTCCGGGCGTCTCCGGCGCGGGGGCGGTGGGGCCGGGCAGGTGGCTGGGTGTCAGCTGAATGAGGGGCGTCTTCGGAGAACGGTGCCTACGAGGACCTCCTCGTTGGGTAGGGCGGACTCGGCGTAAGGCGCGGTGCCTCTTTCGGCTATCTGCGCCGAGGTGATGGTCAGGTCGTAGTGGGCCCACACCATGGCGGCGTCGGCCAGGCGGCGGGGGGTCGCGTGGATCAGGTGGACGTCCGGCGTATCGGCGACGACCAGCAGGACGGGCGCGCCGCGGTCCAACTGGACGGCGGTCGGGTCGTCCGGCCAGACCGCCACGCGCAGCCGCAGGCCGTCGAGGACGCGCAGCTCGCCCCAGTCGGGGACGCACACCCGGGGGCGCCCGTCCGCGCCGCCGGTGAGCATGAGGACGGGACGCCGCCGCGCCTGGGCGCTTCTGATCACGTCGAGGGAGGTCGAAAGGACGTCGGGCGAGGCTGTCATCGGCATCTCCGCCTTACGTCGAAGGTCCGCGGCCGTCCCGGAGAACGCTCTCCGAGCCGACCCCATCGTTCGAATACATGTTCGATATTACTCGATCACTACGACCTTTCGCCCCCGCCGCGACGCCACCATCCCCTGGCCCGCCAGTCACCCGAACCCGCGCCCCACAGTCGAGCCGAACCCCCACCCAGTCGACCGAACCCGTCGCCCAGCCGACCCGAACCCGCCAGGCGAGGCGAACCCGCCACCCAGCCGGACGCGCACCGCCAACCGAACCCACGCCGCCAGCCGAACCCGCGCCGTGGAGTCGGACGCGCCCCCAGCCGGACGCGCCGCCAGCCGAACCCGCACCCCCAGCCGAACCCGCGCCGTCCAGTCGGACGCGTGCCCCCAGCCGGACGTGCCCCCGGCCGAACCCACGCCGCCAGCCGGACGCGCCACCAGCCGCACCCGCACCCCCAGCCGGACGCGCGCCGTCCAGTCGGAAACGCGCTGCCCAGCCGGAAACGCGCCCCGAGCCGGAAACGCGCCGCCAGCCAAACCCACGCTGTGCAGGCGGGGGGGTTAGTCGGATGCGTCCGGGGGCTGGTCGGCGAGCGGGTATTCGACCAGGGCCAGTACTCGGCTGGCCATGAAGCGGGCCGTGCGGACCGCCGTGCCGGTGCGGGTCACCTCGCTGACCTCGACGACCCCGCGGCGGGTCGCGATCTCCACGCGGCGGCCGGCGCGGCTCGCCACCACCTCGTACGTCCGCGTTCCCTCGCCGCCGGCGTCGATCACGATCTCGACCCTGTCGCCCTTCATCGGCGCGAACCTCCGATAGTCGAACGTATATTCGACTTATACCCGGAACGTCCGCCCGCGAACCCTGGGCGCGGCGCCGAAACCGCTGGTCACAGCAGGAGATTCACGATGGCGACGAGGCCGACCACCACGATCACGCCGCGCAGCACGAGCGGCGGGATGCGCCGTCCGACCCGGGCGCCGAGGAACCCGCCGACCGTCGCGCCGGACGCGATCATCAGCACCGCCCACCAGTTGACGCGCGTGTCCGAGAACAGCCACATGAGCGTGAACAGGAGCCCGGCCGTCCCGTTCACGATGGCCGCGAGGACGTTCTTCGCCGCGTTCAGCCGCTGGAGGTCGTCGTCCAGCATGATGCCGAGCAGGGCGATGAGGATGATCCCCTGCGCGGCCCCGAAGTAGCCGCCGTACACGCCCGAGAGCAGCACGCCGACCCACAGCGCCGCGCCGCCGTGCGGGCGGTGCTCGCCCTCGCGCCGCCGCAGCATCCACCGCTGCAGCCGGGGCTGCGCCACCACCAGCACCAGCGCGATCACGATCAGCGCGATCACGATGACGTCGAACGCCCCGGCCGGGAGGCCGAGCAGCAGCAGCCCGCCGATCACCGCGCCGAGCAGGGACGCGCCGGCCAGCCGCAGCAGCCGCCCGCGCTGCCCCTTCAGCTCCTCCCGGTAGCCGTAGGCGCCGGTCGCGCTGCCCGGCACCAGCCCGATCGTGTTCGACACGTTCGCGACCACGGGCGGGTAGCCGAGCGCCACCATGGTCGGGAACGTGATCAGCGAGCCGGAGCCGACGATGGTGTTGATGCCGCCCGCGGCGATCCCGGCCGCGAAGACGACCGCCGCGTCCAGCGCGTCCACCGAGCTCAGCGGACGGACCTCGCGTACCAGCGCCCGTTCTGCCGGTCCACCGCGAGCGGGAGGCCGAACGTGCCCGACAGGTGCTCGGCGGTGAACACCTCGTCCACCTTGCCCTGCGCGACGATCTGGCCGCCGCGCAGCAGCAGCGCGTGGGTGAAGCCCTCCGGGACCTCCTCCACGTGGTGGGTGACCATCGCCATCGTCGGCGCGGTCGGGTCGTCGGCGAGGGCGGCGAGCCGGGCGACGAGGTCCTCGCGGCCGCCGAGGTCGAGGCCCGCGGCGGGCTCGTCCAGCAGCAGCAGCTCGGGGTCGGGCATGAGCGCGCGGGCGATCTGGACGCGCTTGCGCTCCCCCTCGGAGAGCGTGCTGAACGTCCGGCGGATCAGGTCGGCGCAGCCGAGCGCGTCGAGCAGCGCGACGGCGCGGCCGACGTCGGTCGAGTCGTACTCCTCCTGCCAGCGTCCGAGGATCGCGTACGAGGCGGTCAGCACCAGGTCGATGACCGTCTCCCCGGACGGCACCTTCTCCGCGAGCGACGAGCTGGCGAGGCCGATGCGGGGGCGCAGCTCGAACACGTCCGTCCGGCCGAGCTCCTCCTCCAGGATCCGGACGGAGCCCTCGGTCGGATGCATCATGGCGGCGGCGATCTGGAGCAGGGTCGTCTTGCCCGCCCCGTTCGGCCCGACGATGACCCAGCGGTCGCCCTCGTTCACCGTCCACGTCACGTCGCGCAGCAGGTTCGCCCCGCCGCGCCTGACCCCGACTCCGCGGAGTTGAAGCACCTCGCCGGTCATCGCGCGCCTTCGTCCCCTCCGGTGGTCCCTGATCCTCAGAAGAGAACTTATGCGATGCGGGACGGCCGCGGACCCCCGGCTCCCCACCGGGAAACCGCCGCCCGGCGACGCCTCCGCGCGCCCCGCTCCGGCGCGAGAGGTTCGGCGCGAGCCGCGGCGCGGACGATCGGAGCGCTTATGGTGGATCGCATGCCCATCAGGGAGTGTTGGGGACGGCAATGAGCAAGGACGCTGCGACCGCGCTGGCCGCCTGGGGCAATGCCTGGCTGACCGGACACGTCGGCCTGGACGAGGCGGTCGACGCGGTCGAGAAGACCGCTGGCCCGCAGATCCTGCGCGGCGCCTCCGCGAACGGACACGCGGCCGAGACGCCGCTCCGCGGCGCGCTCGGCGACCTGCGCGTCGCCGGGATGGCCGCGCTGCGGCTGGCCCTGCCCGAGCCGGGCGACCCGCTCGGGCTGACCGGCCCGCCCGCGTTCAACCGCGCCGCGATCGACGCGGGCGCGGCCGTCGTCGCCGTGTTCGGCGACCGGGCGGTCGGCCTCGTCCCGGCCGACGACCTGCGCGGATCGTCCTACGTCGGGATCCGCTGGACGGCCTGCGACGCGGCCCCGGCCGAGCCCGACGTCCCGCCGCTCGCCGACGCCGACCGGCAGCTCGCCCTCGCCATGCGGGACGCGACCGAGGCGCTCCTCACCGTGGACGACTTCGCGGGCGTCCCGCCCGAGATCGCCGACGCGCTCGCCGCGCTGCGCGACCCGGACCGCGGCGACCATCCGCTCGCCCCCGGCTACCCGCCCCGCGCGCACCGCGTGGCCGCGCTCGCCGGGCGGCTGTCCCTCGTCGTCGACCTCGCCCGCCGGATGGACGACCGCGGGCTCGGCGCCGACCAGATGCGGCGCCGCGGCGAGGCGCTGCGGCTGCTCGACCGGGCCGTCCGCCGGGCGCTCGTGGCGGCGTGCAACAGCGCGTTCGACCCCGTCCCGTAGCCGCGGGAACCCGCAGCCGCAGGGACCCGTGGACACGGGAACGGGGCGCCCCCGAAGGGGACGCCCCGTTCCGCCGTGAGCCGTACGGTCAGGCGCGGACCACGAGGGTGTTGCAGATCTTGTCGGCGAACGTCTGCTTGCGCTCGTCCCACAGCGGCCAGAGGAAGCCGATGTAGCAGAGGAAGCTGTCGGCGATGTGCGCGAACTTGCGGGCGATCGCCATGCCGAACCCGATCGGCTGCCCGGTCTGCGCGCTGACGAGCCGGATGCCCATCTGCCGCTTCCCGACGGACTGGCCGGTGGTGCCCTCCTGGTAGCAGATCCACAGGCCGGCGCCGATGAGCAGGGCGAAGCCGATCAGGTAGAACAGGATGCCGATCACGGCCGCGCCGCCGCCGGAGCTGGCGAGCAGGCCGCCGATGAAGTACAGCACCCAGAACGGCGCCATGAAGATGAGGTAGTCGATGATGTAGCCGCCGGCGCGCGACCCCCACTCGGCGAGCTGCCCCGCGCTGCCGTAGTGGTGGTGGTGCACCTCCTGGTAGCCGGGCGCGGCCGGGGGCGGCGCGCCGTAGCCGGGCTGGGCGGGCGGCGGCTGCTGGCCGTAGCCGGGCTGGGCCGCGGGCTGGCCGTACCCCGGCTGGGCCGGGGGCTGTCCGTAGCCGGGCTGCGCCGGGGGCTGCTGCCCGTAGCCGGGCTGCCCCGGCTGCTGGCCGTAACCGGGCTGGGCCGGGGGCTGCTGGCCGTACCCGGGCTGTTGCTGCCCGTAGCCCGGCTGCTGACCGTACGGGTCGTAGGGGTTACCCACACTTGCTCCTTATTGATTGACCCTGTGGTTATGTGACGCCCGCCGGACCCGGAGGGCTCCGCAAGTCTGTCGGAGGACCACCCTCCGGCTCAAACCCGCAGAACGCCGAACCGGGCGAGCTGCCACAGCTCCGACCCCACGAGGGCGGTGCCGAGCATCCAGGCACGGGTCTTCGGCTGGAGTGCCCACCACCGTCGTCCCAGCCCGAGGGGCGCGACCGCGACCGCGACCGCGCCGAGGAGGACCATCGGGTTCGCGAGCGCCGCCTGGGCCGGACGGCCCCCGCCGAACTCGATGAACACGGTAGTGCCCCCGCATACGGGACATGGGACTCCGGTGAGCGCCCGAAGGGGACAGAGCACGCCGGGGTCGTCGAGCCGGTGGATCCACGCGGCGCCGACGGCCGCGGCCGCCATCGCCGCGACGCGCAGCACCACACCCAGGGGTCCGTGCCGCGCCGCGGTGAGGGTCCGGCTGACGATCCCCCCGAGCGCACCTTCCGGTGCACCGGTGGCCGCCGCCCCGGGCGCTCCCCCCAACGGATCCTCCGCCTCGAAAGAAATAAAGCTGAGTGACCCGTATACCGGGTCCACCCCAAGGCGGGTCAAGTCCGGACAACGATCCGCGATCGGACCGTTACCCCGTGCGCACCGACACCGCCTCAGGGGCAAGAGTAGGACAAATCGCCAGCTACATGGGCACTCTTTCGCCCGATGATTGTCACGAAATCGACGCCGCGGCCGCGGAACGGAACACGGGATCGCGCGCGGGGCGGGACGCGCGGAAGTCACGGAGGGCGCCCGCGCGAGAGGCGCGAAAGGGCATGCGCGCGGGACGCGTGAAGGGGGGTCCGGACGGTCGGCCGGTCGGGCGTGAGCGGTTCGGGCGATCGGGCTCAGCCGGTCGGGCTCGGGCGGTCGGACTCGGGTTCGGGCGGTCGGGCTCGGGCGGTCAGGCTTGGGCGGCGGCGCCGACCACGACGGGGGGCTCCGCGCCGCGGGCGTGCTCGGCCTCGACGACGTCGGCGATGACGGCGGTGATGTTGTCCGGCCCGCCGTTGTCGCGGGCCTGCGCGATCAGCCGGTCGACGGCGCGCCGCGGGTCGGCCTCGGCGGACAGGATCTCGTAGATGCGCTGGGCGTCGACGGGACCGGACAGGCCGTCCGAGCAGAGCAGGTAGCGGTCGCCGAGGCGGGCCTCGCGCAGCCGCAGGTCGGGCTCGCGGTCCTCGCGGCCGTCCAGCACCCGGTACAGGACGTGCGACAGCCGGGACGTCTCGGCGGGGTCGGCCTGCTGGCCGGCCTGTTCGGCCTCCGCCTTGAGCAGCTCGTCCATCGTGTGGTCCTGCGTCATCTGGAACAGCTCGCCGTCGCGCAGCAGGTAGCCGCGCGAGTCGCCGACGTGCGCGAGCGCGACGGACTCGCCGGACCACAGCATGGCGGTCAGCGTCGTGCCCATCCTGCTCAGGTCGGGACGTTCCTCCCGGACGATGCGCAGCTTCTCGTTGGCCTCGGCGACGGCGCGGCCCAGCATGTCGACGAGGTCGTCGCCCTCGCGGGCGTCGGCGTCGAGCGAGCGCAGGGATCCGATGACCGTCGAACTCGCCACCTCGCCGCCCGCGTAGCCGCCCATGCCGTCGGCGACCGCGATCAGCCGCGCGCCGGCGTATCCCGAGTCCTCGTTGTTCTCTCGGTTGCAGCCGATGTCGCTTCCGGCCGCGTATCTGATTGCTACGTTCATACCAATTTCGATGACGATCCTGTCAGAGGAGTTGTATCAGTCGCGGACGTCGGCCCTACCGGTTTCCCCGACGATCCCGGCCGCGCCGTCGTCGCCGGACGAGCCGACGCCGTGCCGGACGGCGTACAGGGCCGCCTGCGTCCGATCCTGGACTCCCAGTTTCATGAGCAGATTACTGACGTGCGTCTTGACCGTCTTCTCGGACACCACGAGCGCGCGTGCGATCTCCCGGTTGGACCTGCCGCGCGCGATGTGCACGAGCACCTCCCGTTCCCGTTCGGTCAGCGCGGCGAGGCCGCGGTCGTCACCCTGGCCGGGGCCGCCGGCCGTCCCGGACCGCACCATCGCCTCGGCCGCGTCGGGCGCGAACAGGACGTGCCCGTCGTGCACGGCCCGGATCGCCTGGACGAGAGCCTGCGGGTCGACGTCCTTGTACAGGTACCCGGCGGCGCCCGCCCGCACCGCCGGGAGCACGTGCCCGCGCTCGGTGACGCTGGTCAGGACGAGGACCCGTGCCGCCACCCCACGAGCCCGCAGCTCCGTCAGCGCGGTCAGGCCGTCGGCGCCGGGCATCTTGAGGTCCATGAGCACGATATCGGGCTCCAGGGATTCGGCCAGTGTCACGGCCGACGTGCCGTCCGCTGCCTCCCCGACGACGTCGATGTCGTCCTGGATGCCGAGGAACGTGCGCAGCCCCTGCCGGACGACGGGATGGTCGTCGGCGATGAGCACCCTGATCGGCGCCTTCCCCCGCGGGCCCGGGAGGTCGTCGGCGGTCACAGCGGCACCTCCAGCCGGACGGTCGTGCCGCGTCCGGGCGCGGCGTCGATGGTGAGGTCGCCGCCGATCGAGTACGCCCGGTCGCGCATGGACGCGAGGCCGAGCCCGTTCTGCGGCTCGGCCGTGTCGGCCGGGTCGAAGCCCGTGCCGTCGTCGGCGACCTCCAGCACGGCCTGCCCGTCCGCGGTGCCGAGGCGGACCTCGACCGTCCGGGCCTTGGCGTGCCGGAGCGCGTTGTAGAGGGCCTCCTGCGTGATGCGGAACGCGACGGCCTCGTGCTCCTCCGGCAGGACGACGGCCTCGTCCGCGGCGATCCGCACCTCGGCCTCGTGCGCCCGGTCGAGCACCTCGACGTGCTTGCGCAGCGAGGACACCAGCCCGTCGGCGAGGTCCGCCGGGCGCAGCTCGAAGATCACGGCGCGCAGCTCGGCGAGCGCCTCGGCGGCGAGCCGCTCGACCTGCTCCAGTTCCCGGACGGTCCGCGCCGGGTCGCGTTCGGCCAGCGCGGACGCGGTGCGCGCGGTCAGCCGCAGCGAGAACAGCTTCTGCGCGACCGCGTCGTGCAGCTCGCGCGCCATCCGGTTGCGCTCGGCGACGACGGTCAGCTCGCGGTTGTGCTCGTACAGGCGGGCGTTCGTCACTGCGATCGCGGCGTGCGCGGCGAACAGGGTGAGGACGTCCTCGTCGTCCTTGGTGAAACCGCCGGGGGTCCGCTTGTTGGCGAGGAAGACGATGCCGAGGACGTCCTCCCCGTCGCGGATCGGCACGCCGATGAAGTCCTTCAGGACGGGATGCGCGACCGGCCACCCCTCGAACTCCGGCTCGCGGCGGATGTCGGCGAGCCGCTTCGGCGTGTCGCCCTTCAGCATCGCGGCGAGCATGCCGTGCTGGCGGGGCAGCGGCCCGATCCGCTCCCACTCCTCGTCGGAGACGCCCTCGACGACGAACTCGGCGAACGAGCCCTCGTCGTCGGGCACGCCGAGCGCGGCGTAGCGGGCGTCGAGCAGCTGCGCCGCCGCCCGGACGATCACCTGGAGCACCTCGTGCACGGACAGGTGGCGGGTGACCGCGAGCACGGCCGAGCTCACGGCGTGCAGGGTCGCGCCCTGCTCACCGCCGCAGCCGTCGCCCGTCTCCATCCGGCCTCTCGTCTCCGCTGGCCGCGCGCCCTTCCGGCGCCCGCATGTGAAGACCGTACTCTCTGTAGGGGCCTTCTCGAATCAGCCCCGGGGAGGACGCGCGCGGACGGGGCCGTCCGCTCGCCGCCGCCGCGTCCCGGGACGCGGGTCCTAGGACCATCTGACCACCGCCACCGGGGCCCGTCGGCCGATGCCGCGGTGGCCTCCGCTTCCTAGCGTCGGGGGCATGGACACCGCCCTCTTCGACACCGCCTTCGCGAAAACGGCTCTGATCACCGGGGCGTCCCGCGGGCTCGGCCTGGCGCTCGCCCGGCTGCTCGCCCGCGACGGCTGGCGCGTCGTCGCCGACGCGCGCGACGCCGACGCGCTGAAGGCCGCCCTCGGGGAGATCGACGGCGACTTCCCGGGGAGCGTCGCCGCCGTCCCCGGGGACGTCACCGACCCGGCGCACCGCGCCGACCTCGTCCGGGCGGCGGGCGACGGGCTCGACCTGCTCGTCAACAACGCGAGCACGCTCGGCCCGACGCCGCTGCCCCGGCTCGCCGACCTGCCCGTCGCGGACCTCGCGGACACGTTCGCCACGAACGTCCTCGCCCCGCTGGCGCTGATCCAGGACGCCCTGCCGCGCCTGCGGGGGCGGCGCGGCGCGATCCTCAACATCACCTCGGACGCGGCCGTCGAGGACTACGCGACGTGGGGCGGCTACGGGGCGTCCAAGGCCGCGCTGGAGCAGCTCTCGCACGTCCTCGCCGCCGAGGAGCCGGACGTCGCCGTCTGGTGGGCCGACCCGGGCGAGATGAACACCGCGATGCTCCGCGCCGCCGGGGAGGACGCGGACGCCGCGCCCCCGCCCGAAGAGGCCGCCGCCGCGCTGCTCCGCCTCGTCGCCGACCGCCTTCCGAGCGGCCGGTACCGGGCCGCTGACCTGGCCGGTGCAAGATGACCACCGTGCTGGAGCATGAGCGGAAGACGGTCCCGGCCGGCGGCGTGCTGCGCGCCGGATACCGGGGCGCGACGTTCGGGATCGTCCTGGTCGTCACGTTGCTGGCCTTCGAGAGCATGGCGGTCGGGACCGTCATGCCGGTCGTCGCGGACGACCTGAACGGCCTGTCCCTCTACGCGTGGGGCTTCAGCGCCACGCTGATCATGAGCCTGCTGTCGACGGTCCTCGCGGGCGGCTGGATCGATCGGTCCGGGCCCGTGAAGCCGCTGCTCGCCGGGCTCGCGACGTTCGTCGCCGGGCTGGTCGTCGCGGGCGCGGCGCCGTCCATGTGGCTGTTCGTCGCCGGGCGCGCCGTGCAGGGACTCGGGACGGGCGTCTCGCTCGTCGCGCTGTACGTCGTGATCGCCCGCGTGTACCCGGAGGAGCTGCGCTCCCGCGTGTTCGCGGCGCTGTCGGCGGCGTGGGTGCTGCCGTCGCTGGTCGGGCCCGGGGTCGGCGGCGTCGTCGCCGAGCACCTGGGGTGGCGGTGGGTGTTCCTCGGGCTGGTGCCGCTGGTCGTCCCGCCGACCGTGCTGCTCGTCCCGGCGCTGCGCGGGATCAGGACGGTGGACGCCGCCCCGGCCCCCGGCCGGGGCCGGTACGCGGCCGCCGTGTCGGTCGCGGCGGGCGCGGGCGTCCTGCTCTACGGCCTCGACCGCCCCGGCTGGACGCTCGCGATCGCCGCCGCCGCAGGGCTCGCGGGGCTGGCGTTCGGGCTGCCCAAGCTGCTGCCCGCCGGGACGCTCCGGCTCCGCCGCGGGCTGCCGAGCGTCGTCCTCGTCCGGGGGCTGCTGTCCGGCTCGTTCTTCGGCATGGACGTCTTCATCCCCCTCGCCCTGACCCGGCTGCACGGCTTCAGCGCGGCGCAGGCCGGGATCGTGCTGACGGTCGGCGCGCTCGGCTGGTCGGCGGCGTCCCAGATCCAGGGCCGCTCGCAACGGCCCCGCGAGTTCTACGCGCTGCTCGGCGCCGTGCTCGTCACCGCCGGGATCGTCGCCGCCGCCGTCACGCTCCAGCTCTCCGGCTGGCTCGCCGCGCCCGCGTGGATCATCGGCGGGGCGGGGATGGGCTTCTCGATCGGGAGCCTGTCGGTCCTGCTGCTCGACCTGTCCCCGGAGGAGGAGCAGGGGGTCAACTCGTCCGCGCTGCAGATCGGGGACACGCTCGGCTCGTCCCTCGTGGTGGGCGCGGCGGGCGCGCTGGTCGCCGGGTTCGGGACCGCGCGGCTCGGCACGGGCCTCGCCGTCGCCGGGACGCTGTTCGCCGTGATCGCGCTGCTCGGCGTGTTCGCCGCCCTCCGGCTGGAGGTGCGGGAATGACCGTCGAGTTCACCCTGCCGCCCGCGCTGGAGGCGCACGAGCCGCCCGAAGCGCGCGGACGGAGCCGGGACGGCGTCCGCCTCCTCGTCTCCCGCCGCGCCACGGGCGAGGTCTCCCACCACGGGTTCCGCGACCTGCCCGCGCTGCTCGACCCGGGCGACCTGCTCGTGGTCAACACGTCCGCGACGCTGCCCGCCGCCGTCCGGCTGGACCGGATCGGCGTCCACTTCTCGACTCCCGTCCCCCCGGCGGAGGACGACGACCGGCTGTGGCTGGTTGAACTGCGGCGCCTCACCGGGAAGGCCAGCAAGCCCTATTCGGGCGGCTGCCCCGGCGAGTGGATCCCGCTGCCCGGCGGCGCGACCCTCACCCTGGTCGGACGGCGCACGCGGCGGCTGTGGGAGGCGCGGCTGAGCACGGACGTCGTCCCCTACCTGCGGCGGTACGGGGTGCCGATCCGGTACGGGTACGTGCGGCGCGACTGGCCCACCGCCGCCTACCAGACGGCTTTCGCCTACGACCGGTCGTCCGGCGGGGCGGAGATGCCGAGCGCCGCCCGCCCGTTCACCCCCGAGCTGGTGACGCGGCTGGTGTCGGGCGGCGTCCACATCGCGCCGATCACGCTGCACACCGGGGTCGCGTCCCCGGAGGCAGGGGAGCCGCCGTACGCGGAGCGCTACGAGGTGCCGGAACCGACGGCCGCGCTGGTCGGACATGTCCGGAAGCGGGGCGGACGGGTGATCGCGGTCGGCACCACCGCCGTCCGCGCCCTGGAAACTTCCGTCGACGGCTCAGGGAACGTTCGAGCCGCCAAAGGGTGGACGGAACATGTCGTGACGGCCGAGGGCGGCGTCCGCGCCGTGGACGGCCTCCTCACCGGTCTGCACGAGCCGAGGTCGTCGCATCTGCTGATGCTCACGGCCATTGCTGGCCAAGATCTTCTCGCCGCGACCTACGCCGCCGCGCTATCGGAAGGCTATCTCTGGCACGAATTCGGCGACGCGAACCTGATCGTCGCGAGGTGACGGGGGCGCCCCTGCCGGAAGACCAGTGATCCACGGCCGGTACCGTGGAAAGCAGTCATGGACGTGTCAGCGCAGCGCACGCTGCTCATCACACTCACCGGACGCGACCGCCCCGGAGTGACGTCGCGCCTCTTCAGGACCCTCGCCGAGTTCCCGCTCACCGTCGCCGACGTGGAGCAGGTCGTCATCCGCGGACGGCTCGTCCTCGGCGTCCTGCTCTCCTACACCGAGGGCGCCGACATCGGCCGCGTGTGGAACACGGCCGAGCGCGTCGCGAACGACCTCGACATGGAGGTCGAGCTGTCCACCGGGCGCAGCACGCGGATGCCGAAGCGGCGCGGGCGGCTGCACGTGACCGTCCTCGGCGCGCCGCTGCGGCCCGCCGCCATGGCCGGGATCGCCGGGCTGATCTCCGCGCACGGCGCCAACATCGACCGGATCGAGCGCCTCGCGCACTACCCCGTCACCTGCATCGAGCTGGACGTCTCCGGCGCCGACCCGGACGCCCTGCGCGCCGCCCTCACCGCCGAGGCCGCCGGGCAGCAGGTGGACGTCGCCGTCCAGCAGAGCGGCCTGCACCGGCGCGCCAAGCGGCTGATCGTCATGGACGTCGACTCCACCCTCATCCAGGGCGAGGTCATCGAGCTGCTCGCCCGGCACGCCGGGTGCCTCAACGAGGTCGCCAAGGTCACCGAGGCCGCGATGCGCGGCGAACTCGACTTCGAGGGGTCGCTGCGCGAACGCGTCGCGCTCCTCGCCGGGCTGGACGCCGCCGCCGTCGACGCGGTCCGCGGCGAGGTCAGGCTCGCCGCCGGGGCCCGGACGCTCGTCCGGACGCTGAAGCGGCTCGACTACAAGTTCGCGGTCGTCTCCGGCGGCTTCACCCAGGTCACCGACGCCATCGTCGAGGACCTCGGGATCGACTACTCGGCCGCGAACACCCTGGAGATCGTCGACGGCAAGCTCACCGGCCGCGTCACCGGCCCGGTCATCGACCGGGCGGGCAAGGCCGCCGCGCTCGAACGCTTCGCCCGCGAGGCGGGCATCCCGATCAGCCAGACCGTCGCGATCGGCGACGGCGCCAACGACCTCGACATGCTCCAGGCGGCGGGCCTCGGCATCGCCTACAACGCCAAACCGGTCGTCCGGGAGGCGGCCGACACCGCGGTCAACGTCCCCTACCTGGACACGATCCTCTTCCTCCTCGGCATCTCCCGCGAGGAAGTGGAGGCCGCGGACGCCCTCGACTCCCAGGGCGGTACCTCCGCTCCTGGGTAGACCCCCTTTGTGATCAAGCGGGTGCGGGAGGCGTACGCCCTCGCCGGCGGGGGGTCGGCGGCGCCGTTCTACGGGCTGGCCGCCGCGCTCGCCATGGCCGTCCCGCTGTTCGCCGGGGCGGTCACCGGGCACGGCCCGCAGGGGTCGATGATCGCGCTCGGCGCGTACCTGGTCGCGCTGCGGACGCCGGAAGGCCCGTACGGGGCGCGGGCCAGGGACCTCGCGGTCGGCGTGCTCGTGGTCGCGCTCGGGTCGACGGCGGGCGGGCTGCTGAGCGGGCACACCTGGCTCGCGGTCGCGGCCGTCCCGCCGCTGATCGCGCTCGGCGTCGCCGTCCCGCGGATCGGGTCGACGGCGGGGCTCGCGGTGCTGCTCAGCGCGGTCCGGCCACCGTCCGCGGACGTGATCGGGATCGGGCTGCTGGAGCTGATCGGCGGGCTGCTCACCGCCGGGCTGCTGCTCGCGCCGTGGCCCGCGCGGCGGCTGCGCCCGCTGCGCGCCGCGCTCAGCGAGGCCGCCGACGCCGTCGCCGAGGCGCTGGACGCGGTCGCGCAGGACGTCGTCGCCGCCGACGCCGCCCCGCTCGACGCCGTCGAGCTGACGAACCCCGACCTGCTGGACGTGACCCGCATCCCCGACTGGGAGGCCAAGCGGCGGACCGCGTCCGAGGCGCTGACCTCGGCCCGCGCCACGTACGCGCTGTACCGGACGGGACGCGGGCGCGGCGACCCGACGCGTCCGGAACGGCTGATCGACGCGCTCGGCCGCGTCCTGCACGAGACGGTGACGCTCCAGGCCGTCATCGAGGCGGCGAAGAACTACCCGCCGGACCGCGACTGGGAACTGGAGACGCAGACGGCGATCTGGGCGCTCGCGGCGCGGCTGCGGCTGCTCGCCGGGGCGGTCGGCACGGCGGGCGAGGCGCCGCTCGGCGGGGAGGAGTCCGCGGCCGTGCGGCGGCTCGGCCGTGCCGCCGAGCACATCAGGCGCGCCGGGCTCGCCGGGGACGAGGACCTCATCGCGGTGTCGCTGATCGGGCAGGTGAACCGGTCGGTCGTCCGGATCGCGGGCGAGATCGCGTCCACCCGGCGGATCGTCGCGGGCGGGCTGCGGTTCGGGGTCGGCCCGCCGCGGCTGCCGCAGACCCTCGACCCGATGCCCGTCTGGACCCAGGCGCGCCGCGCCGTGCGGACGCGCTCCCCGATGTTCCGGCAGGTGGCCCGGGTGTTCGTGACGGCCGTCGCGGCGATGGCCATCGCCGCCGCGCTGCACCTGTCGCACGGCCACTGGATGACCGTCACCGCGATGCTGAGCCTGCGCGCCACCTACGGCGAGACCGTCGAACGCCTCGTGCAGCGCGTCGGCGGCACCGCGGCCGGGGCCGTCGTCGCGGCGCTCATCCTGACGCTCGCCGCCGACCAGCCCACCACCGCGCTGATCGTGTTCGGCTTCGCGCTCGCCGGGTTCGCGATGCGGTCGGTCAGCTTCGCCTACTGGGCGCTGTTCGGGACGCCGCTCGCGATGATGCTGCTCGACTTCTCCACCCCGGCGGGGTGGGCCACGGCCGGGGAGCGGATCGTGCTGACCTTCGCCGGGACGCTGATGTCGTACCTCGCCGTCCGGCTGCTGTGGCCCGCCGGGTACCTGGAGCGGCTGCCGGTCCGGCTGGAGCGGCTGCTCGACACGCACGCGGAGCTCGTCCGGACGACGGCGGACGTCCTGTCCGGGGAGCGCGTCCGGCTGCCGCACGACCGGATCGTCGGCGCGGAGCGGGCGGCGGAGGCCGTCGCCGAGGCGGGGACGCGGCTGGGGCAGGAGCGCGTCCTGGACGAGGAGCTGATCGCGATGCTGGAGACAGCCGTCGACGCCGCGCACCGCACCCGCGACCATCTGATCGCCGTCGCCCGGCTGTCCCGGGAGGAGGCCGTGGACACCGGGCCGATGCCCGAGATCCTCGACCGCCTCGCCGACCAGTTGGAGGAGACCGCCGACCTGGTGGAGGAGCCCGAGGACCGTGATCCCGGGGAGCCGTCGCCGGTGGAGGAGCTGAGCGAGGAGCTCGCCGACCTCGACTCCCACCTGTCGACGCTGACCCGGCGGCGGCGCGCGGAGATCGCGTCGGGGGGCGGCGGGGAGGACATGACGCCCGTCCAGCACGCGTTGCTGCAGGTGTCCGGGACCCGGCACACGATCGGGGCGCTGCGCCGCGACACCGCGACGGTCATCGAGTCTTCGCTGGACGCGGTCGATCGGCTCCAGGAGCGTGATCGGGGGACTTCTCTGCTGCTACGCCGCTGAGGTTGTGTTGGGGTGGGCGTAGGCGTGGGGGGTTAGTCCTTCGGGGTGCGGACGGCGCGGAGCGTGCCGACGCCGGGGCGGGCCTCCGCCCATGTGGCGGGGAGGTCGATCACGGCGAGCGCGCAGGTCGGGAACGCGTCCGGGGACTCGCCGGTCAGATCGTGGACGAGCTGGTGCACGGACGGGTTGTGCCCGACGAGCAGGGCGCGTTCCGCGTCGTCCGCGACGCGGTTGACGAGGGCGAGCAGGCCCTCCGGGTCGTTGTCGTAGATCCCGGACTCGAAGCTCACCTCGGCCTCGACCCGCAGGAGCGCGAGCGTCTCCCGCGTCCGCGCGGCCGGGGAGCACAGCACCGCGTCGGGGACGAGGTCGTTCGCGCGCAGCCAGTCACCGGTCGCCGTGGCGGCCGCGCGGCCGCGATCGTTCAGGACGCGGTCGATGTCCGGTGTCCCGAAGCCCGCGACGGCCTTCGCGTGGCGGAGCACAATGAGCGTCGGCATGATCGTCACCCTACTCAGCGGGGCCGTCCACGCACTACACGGACTGCGTCGACTGCGGGCGCCGGGCGGACTCCGCGGTCACGGCGACGACGGGCAGGCGAGCAGGCGGGTACGGGACGGTGCGGCGGTTAGGCGGATAACGGCGGTTCGGCCGTTAGCGGTGGTTCGGCCGTTAGCGGCGGTTCGGCGGTTACGGTGCGACGAGCGCGGCGATGACCCAGAGGACGAGCATGATGCCGAGCATCCCGCCCATCATGATCGCGAAGCCCTTGGGCCCCGAGATGGTCGACTTGCCGCCGTCGCCAGCCACAACGCCTCCAACTTCCTTGCTTCTCACTGCCGGTCACCGGTTGTCGGTCATCGGCTTCCAGATTTCTTGATCGGACGCTGCGCTCCCTGCGAGGCTCCGTGTTGCTCCCGGGGAGACCCCCGCGTTTCCGGGGCTCCGTGCGTGTTCTTCCGGGAAGACTCCGCGTTCTCCGCGAGGCCCTGTGCTGCTCCGCGTGGAGAATCCGCGTCGTAGAAGCGCCGCGTTCCTCGATAAGCGTACGTCCGCCCCCCGCCATGTCGAAAAGCAGGCCCCTCCCGCCCGGGGGCGGGCCGCTTACCCCCCATGTCAACACCCCTCCCACGCCCAGGGAAGACGAACCACAGGTTGTGGATAACTCCGCCGACGCCGCCTGGACGTGCGAAGGGCCGGTGGCACCTGCCACCGGCCCTTCCCTGACTGATGGGTTGTCAGCCCTTGTTCGCCGGCTCCTCCTCGTTGCCCGCCTCGGCCTTGGTGTCCTCGGCGCCCACCGGGGCCTCCTCGATCGCGCCGCCCTTCGCCTCGCCGCTCGCCGCCGCGGCGGGCGGAGCGCCGCCGCCGCCCGCGGGCTCGGCGATCGGGTCGGCGCGCCGCTTGGACACGACGATCGCGGCCACCACGACCGCGACGGCGAGGACGGTCACCCCGGCGCGCAGGGCCGTGTTGTCCGCGTACCGGACGACGGCGTCCGCGATCAGCAGCGCGACCAGGTTCATCACCTTGATCAGCGGGTTGATGGCGGGGCCCGCGGTGTCCTTGAACGGGTCGCCGACCGTGTCGCCGATCACCGTCGCCTCGTGCGCCTCGGAGCCCTTGCCGCCGAGGTGGCCCTCCTCGACGAGCTTCTTCGCGTTGTCCCAGGCGCCGCCGGAGTTGGCGAGGAACACCGCCATCAGCACCCCGGCCGCGATCGCGCCGCCGAGGTAGGCGCCGAGCGGCGCGTACCCGAGCGCGAAGCCGACCGCGATCGGAGTCATGATCGCCAGCAGTCCGGGGGTCGCGAGCTCGCGCTGCGCGTCCGCCGTGCAGATGGAGACGACCCGGTCGTAGTCGGGCTTCTCGGTGTAGTCCATGATCCCGGGCTTGGTGCGGAACTGGTCGCGCACCTCGACCACGACGCGTCCGGCCGCGCGGCCGACCGCCATGATCGCGAGGCCGGAGAACAGGAACACGACGGCCGCGCCGATGATCAGCCCGATCAGGACGTTCGGGCTGTCGATCGAGATGTTGAACGCGGCGAAGTCGCCGAGCGCCTTCTTCGCGTCCCCGGACGCGTCGTTGATCGCGGAGATCACCGTCGTCCGGAACGAGCCGAACAGCGCGGTCGCGGCGAGCACCGCCGTCGCGATCGCGATGCCCTTGGTGATCGCCTTGGTGGTGTTGCCGACCGCGTCCAGCCGCTCCAGCACCTTCGCGGCCTCGCCCTGGACGTCCCCGGACATCTCGGCGATGCCCTGGGCGTTGTCGGAGACGGGGCCGAAGGTGTCCATCGAGACGATGACGCCGACCGTGGTCAGCAGCCCGGTGCCCGCCATCGCCACCGCGAACAGCGCGACGGTGGTGTTGCCGAAGCCGAGCAGGAACGCGCCGTACACGGCCGCGCCGATCACCAGCGCGGTGTAGACGGCCGACTCCAGGCCGAGCGAGATACCGGACAGGATGACGGTCGCCGGGCCCGTCCGGGCGCTGTCGGTGACCTCCTTGACCGGCTTGCGGTTCGTCTCGGTGAAGTAGCCGGTGAGCAGCTGGATCGCGCTCGCCAGCACGATGCCGATGATCACGGCGCCGAGCGCGACGAGGCGCGGGTCGTGGTCGAGGCCGCTGATCTCCTTGTCGGTGACGCCCTTCAGGTCGGCGAACGACGAGGGCAGGTAGGCGAACGCGGCGATCGCCACCAGCACCGCGGAGATGATCGCCGAGATGAAGAAGCCCCGGTTGATCGCCGTCATCCCGGAGCGGTCGCCCGCCCGGGGTGCCACGGCGAAGATGCCGATCACCGCGGTGATGACGCCGATCATGGGGACGACCAGCGGGAACACGAGCCCCTGGGTGCCGAACGCCGCGGTGCCGAGGATCAGCGCCGCGACCAGCGTGACCGCGTACGACTCGAACAGGTCGGCGGCCATCCCGGCGCAGTCGCCGACATTGTCGCCCACGTTGTCGGCGATCGTCGCGGCGTTGCGCGGGTCGTCCTCCGGGATGCCCTGCTCGACCTTGCCGACCAGGTCGGCGCCGACGTCGGCGGCCTTCGTGAAGATTCCGCCGCCGACTCGCATGAACATGGCGAGCAGCGCGGCGCCGAAGCCGAAGCCCTCCAGCACCTTCGGCGCGTCGCCCTGGTAGGCGAGGACGACGATCGCCGCGCCGAACAGCCCGAGGCCCACGGTGAACATGCCCGCCACGCCGCCGGTGCGGAACGCGATGCGCATCGCGGTCCGCTCGCCGCCTTCCTCGCGGGCCGCCGCGGCGACCCGGACGTTCCCCCGAACCGCCAGCCACATGCCGGTGAACCCGGTGACCGCCGAGAAGATCGCGCCGATGACGAAGAAGACCGACCGTCCGATCCGCTCACCGGTCGAGTCGGCGGGGAGCAGGAGCAGGACGAGCGGGATCAGCACCACGAAGACCGCGACCGTGCGGAACTGGCGTTTCAGATAGGCGCTCGCGCCTACCTGAACGGCTCGCGCGATCTCCTGCATCTTGTCGGTGCCCTGGCCCGCGGCCAGGACATCGCGCACGAGACCCGCGGCGACGGCCAGTGCCAGCAGTGCGATCACAGCGACGACGACGACCAATGACAGGTCGCCGCCGCCGAGATCTACTTCTGCGCTGGCCGGGCTTGACAGGGAAAGCCCAGACATCCGTCCTCCTCGACAGGGGTGTTGCGATCTCGATCGCAAAAAGACGATCTTTACCGCGTACCCCGCGAGTCATGATTTCGAACGCCTCGCACGGCAGCGCGGGTCCCGGGAGTCTACGCAGGCGGCACTCGAATGTTAAGGCCGCAGGGCCCTTGAGGAGGATGTCGCCGAAATGCAATGAACGATACGCCGGAATTTGACCTCAAAGCCGACTCATGCGGCATCTTCCCAGGTCAACGGGGGTTGGGCCGTTATTACCCCGCAGCCACCCTGCCGCGCTCAAGCGGCAGCGGGCGCATCAGCGGGGTCGCTGGCGTCTCCATTAAAGCTAGGCTTTAACACGAAATATGTCTAGACCCAAATCGACGAAACCTAGATCAACCACACGAGAATCTCACACCTGAGGCCCCACCAGGCTCATCGGCCTCGTCCCGGACGCCCGTCCGACACGCCGAAACGACCGCTACCGGGCGGTCATCAGGCACCCGGACACGGGCACGGACAGACGGCGGAGAGGGGACGCCTCGCCGCGGGAGCGAGCATGGGGCGGACGATCAACTCGCAGCAGAGCAGTGTGCGACGGACGGTCAGCTCGCGGCAGGAGCAAGCGCGCGGCAGCCGAGTGGGCTCGCGGCGGAGCAGCACGCGGCAGCAGTCAGCTCGTAGTGGGAGCCGCGTGCGGCAGACGATCGACTCGCCGCCGGAGCAACACACGACAGACAGTCAGCTCGCGGCAGGAGCAGCACACGGCGGACGATCGGCTCGCGGCAGAGCAGCGCTGCAGACAGTCAGCGCGCGGCACGCGGTCGGCTTGCCGCCAGAACAGCACACGACAGACAGGCAGCTCGTAGCGGGAGCCGCGTGCGGCGGGCGGTCAGCTCGCGGCCGGAGCAGCACACGGCGGACGATCGGCTCGCGGCAGAGCAGCGCGTGCAGACAGTCAGCTCGCGGCAGGAGCAAAGCGTGCGGGACGCGGTTGGCTTGCGGCGGAGCAGGCCTAGGGCGGACGACGGGCTCCCTGCGGGCAGGCGGATGTTGCGCAGGCGGTGCGCCGCCGGGCAGCGCGGCCCTGGGAGGCGGCGCACCCCGGGAGGCGGTGCATCCCGGCCAGACGGCGCAGCCCCGGCAGGCTGCGTGGTGTTTGGCGGGCCGGGGGCCATTGGCATGGGCGGGCGCGGCAGGTGGTGTGGGGGGACGGTGAAGGCGCTGCTCCGAGGTAGGAGGAGCGAGGCCCCGGGACGAGTGAAGGCCCCGCCGGAGCGGGGCCTTCGGGTGGTGCGGTGAGCGCGCGTCAGATGGTCGCCTCGGCCTCGGCCGGCCAGCTCATCCGTATCTGGACCCCCTTGGGCGTGGCGGCGATCTCGACGTCGTCCGCCAGGCCGGCGATGACGGCCAGTCCCAGTTCGGCGGTGCCCTCGCCGCCGAGGCCGAAATCGAACTCGTCCGCGTCCGGGGCCGTCGGCAGGCCCCCCGCCGCGTCGTCCCCGGGGACGGTGTCGCTGACGGTCACCTCGAAGCGGCGGTCGGCGCCGCTCAACTCCAGGCGGACGGGCTCGTCCGGGCAGTGCCTGCGGTGCGCTTCCACGGCGCGCGAGCACGCCTCGCCGACCGCGAGCCTGACCTCGTCCAGCAGGGGCTCGGCCACGCCGCTGCGGCGGGCGACGGCGGTCACGATCAGCCGGGCGGTCCGGACGTGGACGGGCAGCGCACTGAAGGACAGTTCAACGGTCGCCATCTCAGCTACAGGCCGCCCCTACTTGGCGCCCTTGCGCTTCTCCTCGGCTTCGGCGATCGAGTCGTGGATGCCGAAGACCTTGGTCAACCCGGTGATCCGGAAGATCTTGAGGATGCGCTCCTGGGTGCACACCAGCTCCAGCGACCCGTCGTGGGCGCGCACCCGCTTCAACCCGCCGACGAGGACGCCGAGACCGGTCGAGTCCAGGAACTCCACCTTCTCCATGTCCACGAGCAGGTGGAACTTGCCCTTGTTGACCAGGTCGATGAGCTTCTCGCGTAGCTTCGGCGCCGTGTAGACGTCGATCTCGCCTTCCACGTTGATGACGGTGAGGCCATCGTCGGTGGTGTAGTCGTTCACCTTCAGGTCCACAGATCCTCCAGCGCGCCGTGCAGCACAATCTGATCTCGCCTTCCGAGCCTCCGGGAGGGGGCCGGACGGCGAGACTTCGCCGTGATTCAACCACGCTCCGGCACCGTCCACGTGGGTATTCGTCCACACGGGCGAAAGTTCGCGCCGTCCCGTCTGACCTGCTGCTCCAGGGGTCAGGGCAGGGGGAACGGGCCCTCCGGCGCCGGGGCGTTCCCGTTGTTTTGCCCCGGCTGGCAAACTGAAAACCTCATGGGCGCCCAAAGATCTTCAACCCCTCTCGACCGCCTGCTGGCCGACCCGACCAGACGCGAGCGCATCACTCATGTCGAGCGCGTTCCCGCACGTCAGGGCCGTCGCGCGGAGTGGCCCGCCTGGGCGCCGCCGCTCCTGCTGGAACGGCTGGCGGCGGCCGGCATCGAGGCCCCCTGGGAACACCAGGCGACCGCGGCCGAACACGCCCATGCGGGACGCTCTGTGATCATCGCCACAGGCACCGCGTCCGGGAAATCGCTCGCCTACCTGCTGCCCGGCATCGCGGCGATCTATGCGGGGGAGGAGAATCCTCGCCACGAGGGAACGCTTCTCTACCTCTCCCCGACCAAGGCCCTGGCGGCGGACCAGCTCCGCGCGCTCCGCTCCCTGCGCCTCACGCGCCTGCGCGCCGCGACCTACGACGGTGACACGCCCCAGGACGAACGGACGTGGGTCAGGCAGCACGCCAACTACGTCCTGACCAACCCGGACATGCTCCACCGCTCGATCCTGCCGAGCCACTCACGCTGGTCGTCTTTCCTACGCCGACTCCGTTATGTGGTCGTCGACGAGGCGCACGGCTATCGCGGTGTGTTCGGATCGCATGTCGCGCACGTCCTGCGCAGGTTGCGCCGCATCTGCGCCCGGTACCACGCGAACCCGACCTTTGTACTCGCGTCTGCCACGACCTCAGAGCCCGCTACCGCCGCGTCCCGTCTCACTGGGCTGGACGTCGTCGCGGTGGACGACGATGCCTCACCACGTGGCCCCGCGACGTTCGCGCTCTGGGAGCCACCCCTCACCGAGCTGCGCGGGGAACATGGTGCCCCTGTGCGACGCACCGCCACAGCGGAGGCCGGTGACCTTCTGGCCGACCTCGTCGTAGAGGGCGTTCAGACGCTCGCGTTCGTCCGCTCTAGGCGCGGGGCAGAGTCGGTGGCACTCGGGGCCAAGCGCGCGCTGCACGAAGTCGTCCCCGCTCTGGCGGAACAGGTCGCCGCCTATCGCGCCGGTTACCTCCCTGAGGAGCGACGCGAGTTGGAGGCCGCGCTGCGCGACCGCTCGATCGTCGGACTGGCGACCACGAACGCCCTCGAACTGGGCGTGGACGTCTCCGGGCTCGACGCCGTCCTCGTCTGCGGCTGGCCCGGCACGCGCGCGTCGCTCTGGCAGCAGGCCGGACGCGCCGGACGTTCCGGACAGGCGTCCCTCTCCGTGCTGCTCGCCCGCGACGACCCGCTCGACACGTTCCTCGTCCACCATCCGGAGGCGATCTTCGGGACGCCGGTCGAGGCCACCGTCCTCGACCCCGACAACCCGTACGTCCTGGAACCTCACCTTTGCTCTGCCGCGTCCGAGATGCCGCTCACCGAGGACGACCTTCCGCTCTTCGGCCCGGCCACCGAGGACCTGCTGCCCGACCTCGTCCGGCGCGGGTTCCTGCGCCGCCGCCCCGCCGGCTGGTACTGGACGCGCCGCGAGCGGGCCGCCGACCTGGCCGACATCCGGGGCGCGGGCGGCGCGCCGATCCAGGTCGTCGAGATGGGCACCGGACGCCTGCTGGGCACGGTCGACGAAGCGTCGGCGCACACGACCGTCCATGAAGGCGCGGTCTACATCCACCAAGGCAACTCGTTCATCGTCCAGACCCTGGACTTGGACGACTCCGTCGCCCTGGTCGAATCAGCCGACCCGGACTACTCGACCACAGCCCGCGACGTCACCGACATCACCATCGTGGAACGGTTGCGCACCACGTCCTGGGGCGAGGCCACGCTCTACTACGGCACGGTCGAAGTCGCCCGCCAGGTCGTCGCCTACCAGATGCGCCACCTGCAAACGGGCGAGATGCTCGGCGAAAAGCCCCTGGACCTCCCGGCCCGCACCCTCCGCACCCGCGCCGTCTGGTGGACACTCTCCGACGCCCAGATCTCCGGCCTGGAGCCGGACGACGACCTCGACCTGGCCGGCGCCGCCCACGCCGCCGAGCACGCGTCCATCGGGCTGCTCCCCCTGTTCGCGACGTGCGACCGGTGGGACATCGGCGGCGTGTCCACGGCCGTCCACCCCGACACCGGGCTCCTCACCGTCTTCGTGTACGACGGGCACGAGGGCGGAGCCGGTTTCGCCGAACGCGGCTACGCGGACGCGGCATCCTGGCTACGCGCGACCCGCGACGCGATCGCGTCCTGCGAGTGCGAGTCGGGCTGCCCGTCCTGCATCCAGTCGCCGAAGTGCGGAAACGGCAACGACCCGCTGGACAAACAAGGCGCCCTGACCCTCCTCGCCGTCCTACTGTCAGACGCCCCGAACTAACCACAACCAAGACCCTCAGCCGAGCCGCCCCCGCACCCCAACCAGCCACACCGTCCCTCTACGGGCCGCTCCAAGCAAAGCCCCCCGTCCCACTCCACACCCCTAGCCAGAGGCACCGGGGCCCTACCGGACGGCCCCAAGCCGAGCGCGCCATCTCACCGCGCACGCCCTAACCAGACACACCACCCCCTACGGGACACCCCAAGCTCTGCGCCCCGCCCGACTGCACATCCCTAGCCAGAGAAACCGTCCCCCCATCGGACGGCCCCAAGCCGAGCGCGCGCCATCTCACCGCGCATGCCCTGGCCAGACACACCGCCCCTACGGGCCGCCCCAAGCTCAGCGCCCCGCCCGGCTGCATATCCCTCGCAAGAGGCACCGTCCCCCACCGGACGGCCCCAAGCCGAGCGCGCACCGTCCCGCTGCACAGGCCCTGGCCAGACACCATCCCCCTATCGCCCGCTGCCAGCTAACCGCGCCGTCCCACCCGCAGACCCCTAGCTAGACGCACCATCCCCCGTCGCACGCTCCTAGCTAGCCGCGCCGTCCTACCAGGCAGGCCCGGCCAGACACGCCGTCCCACTAACGGATGGCCAAGCTGAGCACGCCGTCCCACTGCGCAGCCCCGGCCAGACAGTCCTCCCGCTATCGGACGGCCCAAGCTGAGTACGCCGTCCCGTTGCGTAGGCCCCAGCTGGAGCAGAGCACCTTCCCCTGCCGCACGCTACCTAGCTAGCGCGCCGTCCCGGCCGCCGTGCGTCTCGGTCGGCACGCCGTCTCGCCGCTGGATTCCCCTGGTCAGCTGCGACGCCCAGAGGCGGACGTCCTTAGACGGCCGCGACGTCCCGATCCCAGACGCGCCCTGGCCGGTCGGCGCCGTCCTGCTTGCGGCATGCGCCTAGCTGGGGCGCGACGGCCCGCTGCCGGACGGCCGTCTCTGAGCGTGGCGTCCTACTGGCCGAGGCTCGTGGCTCTCCTAGCTGGGCGCGACCCGTTGCGCCGGGACGGTGGCGGGCTGGTCGTCACGGCCGCGCCGCGCTTGGGCCAGCGCCTGCTGCAGCCGTCGCCGCTCCATCTCCAGCGTCTGCAGGGACTCGGCGTGCTCGTCCCGCAGATCCCGCAACTCCCGCCGCATGCCCATGGACCGCCTGAACCCGAGCGCCACGACCATCAGGCCCGCCATGAACACGATCGCGACGACCGCTCCCGCCATGAAGACGTGCCACTGCTCGGTGATCCCCGGAACCTCGTCCCCGAACACGGTCACGTGGGCTTGGCCCGTGTTGTCCAGCACCACCACGACACCGGCCGCGACGGCGGCGAACAGGACGAACAGTCCCAAGAAGATCATGCGGAAGGTCTCCTCTCCAACGGGCCCACACTTCCCGGGACAGGACGGGGCCGAAGCCTCGGACGAAGGACGCGCAACGCCGGACCAACCGGGCGATCCGACTGGCAAGGCAGCCTAGACCCCCGCCCAAACCCCTCGCCAGCCCTCCCCGTCCAGCACCGGATCGCCCACCACACCCCGGAAACACCCGCAGACCCGCAGACAGAATCCCTGGCCTGCAACAACAAACCCACGCCCCCGCCCCGCCCATCGACAAGACAGACGGGAGGGCGGCCCACGACGAAGTCGGCGCACCCAATTGGAGTGGTGCACGCGTCCCTCCCACAGGCGAAACCGGAGCCAACGGCCCTGGCTTGAGCGCGAAGGAGTCGAGCAGGAAGCACCCAATACGTCGGACGCAGCTACATCTAGATGACACAGCGAGCCCGGCCATACGCCAGCCAGCAGGTCAGGAGAACCGTCCGCCCGAGTGACCTGGACGGTGCCGTCTTGGGCGTGACGGGCTGGGGAGTTTGGAGTGCTGTTGCCTGTGCTGGACGGTGCGGTTCGGTGTGGGCTACTTGCGGCGGTGGGCTCGTTTGGGTCTCGGGCTGGGGCCGGACTTGGCTAGGCGGACGGTCACGCCACCGGAGCGCTTGCTCAGTGTCGCGGGACGGCGGACGGCGCCCGCCGCCTTACCGGCCGGTGCCGCGTCGACGAGCGTCGCAGTACCGGAGGGCGGAGAGCTTGCTTCCTTACCGCGCTTCCCTGGCTTGTCGAGCTTCTCAGCCCCGTCGGGCTTCTCCGCCGCGTCCGCCTTGTCGGGCTCGTCGGGCTTGTCGATGAGGGGCATGACGGGGGCCGCTTTGGCGCGGGCTTCGGCGCGGGCGATCTGCTCGCGTGCCCGCCGGACGCGCTTGCGGCCGGTTCCGCTGCGCGCGAGCCGGGCGGCGGTGCCCTTGCTGCTCGTCCCGGCCTGGGCGACGCGCAGGCGCCGCGTCCAGGTTCCGAGGTGGGCGGCGGCGATCAGCAGGACCAGCGCGATGCCCACGCTCTTGCCCCACTGCAGGCGGTCGGTGGCTGCGACGTTCTGCGCCCTCGGCGATTCGGTGGCAATCTGCGGCGCGGGGTAGGCGAGGCCGGGCGTCGCCCCGTTGGGCCGGACGG
The DNA here is from genome assembly GCF_001552135.1 of Actinomadura chibensis NBRC 106107. Taxonomy (GTDB): domain Bacteria; phylum Actinomycetota; class Actinomycetes; order Streptosporangiales; family Streptosporangiaceae; genus Spirillospora; species Spirillospora chibensis. Next base: position 28,611 of record NZ_BCQP01000037.1, read on the forward strand.
ACGGCAGGGTCACCGGCGAGTCGCCGTTGAAGGGCGTCAGCGGGGTTCCGGTGCCCGGCGCCCCAGAGCCCGAGGGCAGGGTCGGCGCGCTGCCGCCGGGCAGGCCCGCGGACCCGCCGCCGACCAGTGCGCTCGCGCTGGCGGCGCCGGAGTACAGCGAGCCGCCCGTCCCGGTGGAGCGCCGCGCGCGGACGCCGACGGAGACCGGGCCGCTCGACCTGGTCACCGAGAGGCTGGCGGAGCAGCTCGTCCCCTTGCAGAGCGAGCCGATCGAACCGGACGTGGACGCCACCCCGGAGCCGGAGAGCGCGTAACCGGTGAGGTCGTCCTCAAGGCCGCGGTTCCAGCGCACGACGAGTTTGCTGCCGGACACCTGCGCGGACACCCCGGTGGGTGCGGCCGGTGCTATGCGCACGGTGAACGTGTTGGAGTCGTAGATGTGGCTGGTCTGCTTGCCCTTCAGGTAGACCCTGTAGGTGCCGTTGCGGCTGATCGGGAACGTCCCGGACAGGTCGCCGACAAGGCCCTTCTCTTGCAGGACCCTGCTGCCGATCCCGGGGCCTTCCACCCACAACTGCATCGTGAGCGCGAAGTCGAAGTGCGCCTTGGCGGTCAGCTCCGACCCGCTGGTGATGACCGTGCCGCTCGCCGGGGTGATGACGCTCGTCGAGGCGGCCGCCCGGGCGGGCAGGGCGATCATGGGGAGGCTCATCGCAAGGGGTGCGGCGAGTGCTACTGCACCGATCCTGCGAATGACGGTCACGGCCTCAATCCCTTCGACAGCGTCCTGCTCGTCTCATCCCGCCGAGGACCTCGCGGGACACAGCATGCCGAGTGATAACCACGTGCTTACGGCAGCGTAACGTACTGCCGAGTAGCAAGAGTCACAGGACGATGACAAAGATGCGGGCGTTCTCATCCTCCGCACCCCTTCCGCCCTATTGACACTCAGTGCAACGAGCTTCGTCGCGCCAGGCTACGCCGTTCCGCCCCTGGAGGACCAGCCCTCGCACGCGATACGACGCTCAACTCCCCGATCCCCATGGGCACCCGCATGTCCGCTGTCACCCAGACCTCCACGATTTCTCCTCTCACCCGGCACCGCGTCAACCGCGTCCGGTACTCGGCGGCGATGCTCTTCGCCCTGTCGCACGCGACGCCCGCGCCCTCCACCGCCCGGGCCGCCCCGGCCAGTGCGGCCAGGTCGGCCGCCGCGTCCGCACGGTGCCGGACGCCGCGCACCCCGCCCACCGCGATCGCCGCCACCCCGCCGACCCAGATGACGGCCGCGAACGCGAGCACCCAGACCGTCCCGGATCCTCGATCCGACCCAAGGGCGACCCGCCAGGCACCACCACGTCTCACCACGCCTGGCCTCCTCCCTTGTGCTGCGGGGTCGGACGGGCGGGGTCGCCTGGGGTCGTCGGCGATGGGCTCTCGTTCGGGTCGGGTCCGGGGCCCGGTTCTGTGGCGGCGACGGCGTGGGCGTGGACGGTCAAGGTCGCCAGCCCAGCGGCCGCGGGCGGCTTGACGGACGCGGAGACGTCCACCCGGACAGTGGCCTGATCGCGGGTAACGCGCACGGTCGCTCCTTCCGGGACGGCCTTCACCACCAGTTCGCGCACCGCGTCCAGGGACTCGCCTCTCGCCGCGGCCCGTGCGCCGGTTCGCGCGGCGTCCGTGCAGGTGAGCTGGACGGAGGCGAGCACCAGGCCCCACAGCGCGATCGCCGTGATCAGGACCAGGCTGGGGAGGGCTACGGCAATCTCCGCCGTGACCATCCCACGGTCCCTCAGCCGGCGAGCCGCAGGGCCCTCTCGACGACGTGTAAGAGCAGCCCCCTCACCTTGGTGCTGGTCACGACCTTGAACAGCGCGGCCGCGAGCCCCGTGGCCGCGAGCGTGCCGACCGCGTACTCGGCGGTGGTCATCCCTCGGTCCTTGCACGTCCCGCACCATCGCCGCACCGCCGTCCATCTGGCCCGCATGAGGGCTCCTTCCGTTCGTCGTTCTCTTCCAGGCTGCTGGGCCGACGCTCAATGCGACGGGAGAACGCTCGCCTGTGGATAACTCGGGTCTCGTCATGGCACGAGGATCGTGAGGGCGATCCCGGCGACGGCCGGGACGACGCTGAGCAGGACGAAGGCGGGCAGGAAGCACAGACCCAGCGGCGCGAGGGAATGGATGCCCGCCGCCCGGGCCCTGGCGGCCGCCGCCGCGCGCGCCGCACGCCGCTGGTCCTGCGCGAGACGGCTCAGCGTCGGCGCGAGCGCCGCACCGGTGGACGACGCCCGGACCGCCGCTCGGGCGAGCGGCGCGAGCGGCGGTTCCTTCGCGAGGGCCAGCCACGCCTCGGCCGGGTCAGCTCCCAGGTGGATCTGGACGGAGACGGTTCGCAGCTCGTCGCCGAGCGGACCGTCCACCGCGTCCGCGACCGCCGCGACCGCCTCGTGCCATGGGGCGCCGCCGCGCAGGCACGCGGCGAGGAGGTCCACCGCGACGGGCAGATCGGCGACGAGACGCGCCCTCCTGCGCTTCTGCTCGGCGTTTCCCAGGCGGTTGAACGAGAGCCAGACGGTGATCGCGGCCAGGACTCCGATGACCGCGCCGGGCGTTCCGCCGAAGGTCAGCAGGCAGAACGCTCCTACCGCTCCCGCAGCGGCGCGCCGCAGAAGGATGTCGCGCCGTCGCGTTGCGTCTGACCGCCTGTCGTCCGCGCGATGCCTCCCTTCGCCCGGCGGTCCGGGACGATGTCCGGTCTCGCCGGGTTCGGTCGCCGGTCTCGACGCGGGCCGCCGCCGTGTCGCCGACTGAGGGGGGCGAGTCGCTCGGCCACGGCTATGAAGCCCGCCGGTGCGCGGGCCGGGTTCGTTCCGCCGCCTATCCGTGGGTGCGTCGGCACGGTTGCCGCTTCGGCGCCCCACGGGGCCGTGAAGCCATGTCGTAAGGCTCGGACTCCTGCGCGACCGGCCACTCCCGCGGCCTTGGTCGGGCCACCAGATCACGCCTGCTCACCCCGCCGCCGGGTGATCTGTTGCTCGCTCGTCCCAGGCTCAGGTGAGGAGGGATTGGGGCGGTGGGCTGGTCTGCCGTGGCGCTGGGCAGGGCGCCAGGGGGATCGGGTGGGTGCGCTTCCTTGGTCAGGTGGCGTTGTGTGTTCGAGGGGAGCCAGCCATGCGTTTTCGCGATCCTGACTCCTCGGGGAGGGAGACGGTCCGCTCCGTGGGTGGTGCGAGGTGCTGGGGGCGCGGGGCGGGGCTGGTCTGCGGAGCTGGTTCGTGAGGCGTTGATTGGCGGGGTTGGCGCGGCGGGCCAGGAAGTAGGCGGAGGCCGCCGCGCAGAGGATGGCCATCAATGTCGTCATCTCTTCACCTCGTCTCGTGAGGGCGGTCAGTGCGGGGACTCTGCCGATTCGGCCAGGTGGCGCGTCCAGTAGAGGCCGGTCAGGTTGAGGGCGATGCCTGTGACCAGGCAGGCGAGGCCGGGGAGCGTCCCGCAGAGGAAGGACAGCGGGCGCGCGCCGAAGGCGGCGGCCATCACCAGGCCCAAGAGGGGGAGGGCCGCCAGGAGGCGGGCGGTCGCGCGTGGGGCCGCCAGTTGGACGGCGACATCCTGGCGCTGGGCCTCCTTGTCGCGGAGGGCGGTGGCCAGGCCGTCCAGGACGGTGGCCAGTGCCCCGCCGCGTTCAGCGCCCACTCGCCAGCAGGCCGCCAAGAGGCGTAGGCCCTCGGCTCCTGGGCGGTTCGCCAGTTCCGCCAAGTGCTCGAAGGGCGGATGGGGGACGTTCAGGAGTTCTTTCGAGACGTCCGGGTCGAGGACGGCGGTGGCCGCCGCGAACGCCTCGTCGGGTGTGCGGCCGGCGGCCAGTTCGGCGGCCATCGCGTCGCAGAGTTCGATGACGGACGTGCGTCGGCGCTGAGGGAGCGTCCTGCGGGCCCGAAGCGCATCGACCCTGGTCTTGGCGGACTTGAACGGCTTGGCGGTCCGGGGCGGGACGAGGCGGCCTAGGCGGATGGCGGCCGGGGACGGGGTCAGCAGCATCCAGACCGCGACGGCCGCGCAGAGCGACACCAGCGTGGTGTTCATGACGCGAGCCGCGCGGACAAGAGCTCGGCGCCGGGGCCCGAGACCAATTCGCCGGACGGCGTGAACGACACCGCCGGGACGACGCCCACCAGTCCGTCGGGCGCTCGGCTCAGAAGGCAAACCTCCGCCACGCGGCGGTGGCCACCAGCCGGTTCCCTGACCAGGTGGACCACGACGTCCAAGGCGGCGGACAACTGGCTGTGCACCGCCTCCCGCGAGAGCCCCGCCGCGCAGGCCAGCGCTTCCAGGCGGGCCGGAACGTCCGCCGCCTTGTTCGCATGGAGGGTCCCGCAGCCACCCTCATGGCCCGTGTTCAGCGCCTGGAGGAGGACGACGACTTCCGAGCCTCGGACCTCGCCCACCACCAGGCGGTCGGGGCGCATGCGCAGAGCCTGGCGGACGAGGTCGTTCAAGGTCACGCCGCCCGCGCCCTCCATGTTGGGCGGGCGCGCCTCCAGGCGGACCACATGGGGATGGGACGGTCTCAGCTCCGCCGAGTCTTCGACCAGGACCAGTCGTTCGGAGGCGTCCACCCGCGAGAGGAGAGAGCTCAGAAGCGTCGTCTTCCCAGTTCCGGTACCTCCTGTGATCAAGAAGGCGGCTCGGGACTCGATCAGCGCGGCGAGCAGGTCCGCCCCTTCGGGCGGGACGGTGCGGGCCGCGATCAGCTCGTCCAGGGTGAAGGCGCGGCGGCGCGGCAGGCGGAGGGAAATGCACGTACCGGTCGCGGCGATCGGCGGGAGGACGGCGTGCAGCCGTACCCCGCCCGGGAGGCGGGCGTCGGCATAGGGGGACGCGTCGTCGAGGCGGCGTCCTGCGGCGGCGGTGAGGCGCTGGGCCAGGCGGCGGACGGACGCCTCGTCCGGGAACCGGAGGGCGGTGCGGACGAGCCCGGAGCCCGCGTCGATCCAGACCTCGTCGGGCCCGTTCACCAGGACGTCGGTGACGTCCGGGGAGCGCAGCAGCGGTTCGAGCGGACCGGCGCCCACGAATTCGGCGCGTAACTCGTCGGCCAGCGCGAGCACCTCGCGGTCGCCGAGGAGCCGCTCCTCGGCACGAAGCGCGGCGGCGACCAGGCCGGTGGTCGGCTCGCCACCGAGGTCGGCGAGACGGCCCCGGACAGCGTTGGACAGACTGCTCACCCGTCCCCGCCTCTCTGGAGCGCGGCCCGAAGGCCCGTGAAGGGCGGACGCTGCCGGTTTCGCTTCGTCGCCGTCACGTTGCTCCGCCCCCGCCGAGGGGCGAGCGCCGCCAAATTTGCATCGTCGCCGTCACGTTGCTCCGCCCTTGCCGAGGGGCGATCACCCACAGAACCCGAGGGCGGGGGGATTCGTTGGGGTCGTGCTGTTCGGCCTCTGGGTGACGTGTTCCAACGGCCGAGGGTCTTCGCCTTGCTGCGATTTGTCGAGTTGGAGGGCGGTCGCGAGGGAGGGGGGTGGGGTGGGCGGGTTGTCGTGGTCATGCGGCGGCTTCTTCTCGGTAGGCGTAGGGCTGGAGGGCCAGGTCGGCGAGGGTGCGTGCGCAGAACTCGGCGAGGGGGCCGCGGCGGCAGGCCCGTTCGAGGGCGCCCTCGTCGATGGCGGCCGGGAGGCGGCGGTCGCGTTCGTAGGAGCCCGCGGACGGGATGTCGAGCGCGTGCGCGACCGCGTCGGCCGTGAGGCCGCCCGGGGCCGGGCCTTGGACGACGAGCCGCAGCTCACCCGTGTCGCGGCGGAGGGACGCGGCGAGGCCGTCGGCGGCGACCGTCGCGCGGACCTCGGCCGGGACCAGCACGAACGTGAGGTCGGCGGAGCGCAGGGCGGCGCGGCCGACGTCGTCCGGGTAGCGGGGGACGTCCACGACGACCAGGTCGAAGCCGCGGACGGCCGAGTCCAGCAGGGAACGGGCCGACTCGCCGGAGACCGGGACGGGCGCGCCCCGCCGCCACGACAGCACGGAGAGGTCGCCGGACGACGGCAGCGTCTCGCGGAGGGTCGCGGTGTTGAGGCGGCCGCGCCGCTCGGCGAGGTCGTGCCAGCGGACGCCCTCGCGCTCCTCCAGCCCGAGCATGAGGTCGACGCCGCCGCCGAGCGGATCGGCGTCCACGAGCAGGGTGCGCAGGCCCTGGCCCGCGGCGGTGAGGCCGAGCGCGGCGGCGAGGACGCTGGCCCCCGCGCCGCCGCGCGAGCCGGTGACGCAGAGCGTGGTGGCCCAGCCGCCCTCGGGTTCACCCGCGGCGGCGAAGGCGTCGACCAGCCAGTCCTCGTGGTCGGGGAGGGCGGCGACGTCCTGCGCGCCCACCTCGACGGCCAGCCGGTACGTCTCGGACGTGGCGGCGCCGGGGGTGACCAGGACGACACCGGGGCGGCGCGGGAAACCGGCGGACGCCGCGTCGGCCGCGACGTCGGCGCCGACCAGGACGAGGGCGGGCCACGTCCAGGCGGCTCTGGCCTCGTCGGCGCCGCAGGCGACCTCGGCGTGGGCGTCGGCAGCGGCCGCGAGGCGGAGCAGGCCGTCGGCCAGGACAGGGTCGCCCGTGACGATCAGTGCCGCGAGATTCATCGGGATGCTCCTTCGACGTTCGGAGACATCCACCTTGCGGCGCGCAACGGCGGCGATGAAGACGTCGCGCGAACTGTGGATAACTTCGCCGCACCCCACGACCGACCGCCCCCGAACGACCCGACCGGCCCTGAACGACCCGACCGGCCCCAGGCAACCGACCGACCCCGGGCAACCGACCAGCTCGACTGATCGGCGCGGACCACCGGCACGCGCGACCGGCGCGTACGACCGGCGTGGACCCCCGGTGCCCACGACCCGCGCGGACCACCCGCGCGGACCACCGGCACGCACGACCGGTGCGGACGACCGGTGCGGACGCGACCGGCACAGACCACCGGCGCGCACTACCGGCACGGACAACCCCCGCGGACAACCCGCGCGGACCACCCGCGCGGACAACCAGCACGGACGACCCACGCGGACCACCGCTGCGGACGACTCGCGCGCGGGCCACCGGTGCGGACGGCCGCGGGAGGTCAGTGGCGATGTGTGGTCGCGACGGCTATGGGGAGACGGTGGTGGCTGCCCGGGGGGCTGCGGGGGAATTCGCGGGGGGTGGGTGGGAGACGGCGGGGCGGTGGCGCCGGAGAGGTTTGCGCCGCCGCCCCGCGTCCCACGAATGGGCGACCCCCGCCGGGGGGGAGAGCGGGGGTCGCCATGCGGTCCGGCTCCGGGGGGGTAGAGCCGGGCCGCTTTCCCAAGAAAGACTCGGGGAGTTCGGCTAAGCCGACGCAAGTTCGCTCTATAGCAGAGGCAAACTCACTGACTCCAGTCTAAGCAGATACAACATATGCTGCCCGATCGTTGAGAGTTCCGTCGAGTCGCAAACTCGCCTAGCAGGTGACGATTTTTCTCACCTGGTTGGGACGATCCCCTCAACACGTACTGGATCGGTGCCGCAAGTTGCCGTCCCGCTACCCGACAGGACGCCGCGATCCCATGCACAGTACGTGCATCGGCACGGGCATGCGAGCGTACAGGAGAACTAAAGATCTTTCCTACCCCGGGCACCGGGATCGGTCCGCGCAAAAGGAAACGATCACGGTGCGTGATCATTTTTGTGACCATTGCCCGGGTTCCGGTTAGTCCGGAATGGCGTAATCCATCCCGCGTTGGCCACATTGGACACCCGCGCCCCCTGCGCCGCGGCACTCGCCGACCAGGCCCGCTTTCCGGACAGGGCCTTGTCAACTGGGCAAATAAGGCGTAGGAAGGTCATACGGACCACGTGTCCGAGCACGGCAGCCGGGCACCCACGCGCGACCAGCCGCGGGAGGCGCGTCGAGACGGGCTTGACCCGATCCGACGGATACGAGGTGCACGCTTGGTAACCCGGTGTGACGTGGCTGGCGGCGGCGTCCCGGAGTGGGGCGCCGTTCGCTTTGTGCCGCACCGAACGCCCCCGGGTTTTCGCGCGGCGGATCCACCTTCGGCTTGACAGGCGGCTTTGCTCCGGACGAAAGATCGGTTACCGGTCGCGCACGTCCAGTCCCAGAGCGGACGCGAGGACGACCGCCTGAAACGGATCGATCACGGCGCGCCGCAGTTCCACGGTGCGCGGATCCATCGACGAGATGTCGCTTCCGCGTAGATCGCAGCCCGAAAAGTCGGCCTTGTGAAGTGACGCACCCGACAGGTCGACGGAGCGGATCTCGGCCCCGTCGCAGCGCGCGCCCGTGAGATCCGCCTCGCGCATGCGCAGATCCGTGAACGAGGCCCGGCGCAGGTCGGCGCCCGGCAGGCCGGTGAACGACCAATCGCCGCCCTTGACCTTCAAGAGGTCGAACGTACAGCGGTCGAACATGCTGCCAAGCAGCTTGCATCCGCTGAAGGTCGCGTCGAAGAAGCCGCAGGCGACGAACGTACAGTTCACGAACGCGGCATCGGTGTGGGTGGACGCGTTGAACCGCGCCCCGCGGAACGTGCAGTCGGTGAAGACCGCGCCGACGCCATGGGCCTCGGTCATGTCGACGTCCACGAACAGGACGGCTTCGTGGTTCTCGCCCGTCAGATCACGCGAATCCCAGTCTGCGGACGAGATGGTCGTCTCCGTGGGCGCGGCGGGACGTCCGTGCATGCGATCGGCCATTCCCCCAGCATGGCCCACGCCACCGACAAAACCCCGACAGGCCCCGACAGGGCTCAGCCGCGCATGAAGGCTTCGCAGATCGCCTGCGAGTCGCGAGCGGCGGCGGCCACGGCCGCGGAGCAGTGCGCGATCCACTGCGCGACGCCCTCCGAGGTACCCCCGGCGTAGGCGCGGAGGGCTTCGGCGTAGCCGTCGGCGAGTTCCAGGTGCCCGACCTCTGGCGCGACCAGTGATTTGGGGTCGAGTCCACGAGCGACAAGGGTGAGGCGCTGGGCGGCACGGGCGACGAGCCCGTCCCCCCATCCGAACGGACGCAGCGTCAGCAGCTCGCCGTGCACGATGGCCGCGACCACCAGCGCGGGCGCTTTCGTCGTGCCGGTGAGGAGCCCGCTGAGGGCGTCCAGGCGTGCCGCCACCTCGGACGGCGACGGCGGCTCGCCAAGGCCCAGCTCGTCCTTCACAGGACCGTCGTCCAGGCGCGGACGTCCTAGGGAGGCGGCGTCGACCGCGTCCGCCGCAGCGAGGACGTGCATCCGCGCGAGAGCCTGCCGGGGAGCCCTGCGCCAGGTCTCCGTCAGCGTCCCCAACTCGGCGGAGACACGCAAAGAACCCTGGACGACGGGATCGGCGGGGTTCTCCGTGGTGCGCAGCTCGTCCAGAGTGACGGCGGCCCCTTCGAGGACGGCCGAGGCCCGGGCCCCGCGCAGAGCCGACTCCGTCGACACCTCCGCGCTGCGCCGCCGCAGGACGCGGTGGCCGAGCAGCCGGTCCACCGCGGAGCGTGCCTCGTCCACGGCGCCGGGCACTCCGGGCAGGTTCGCCACATCGGCAAGGGGATCGGTCACGGCCCGACCTTATGCGCTACGCCCCCTCGACCCGGACAGCACCCCACGCCACCCGCACGACACCCCACACCACCCCGGACGCCGCCACACGCCGTCCGCACAGCGCCCCACACCATCCCAGACGCGGCCCCACACCATCTGCACAGCGCCCCACGCCATCCCGAACGGCCCCCGCGCCATCCCAGACGCCGCCCCACAGCACCCCGGACGGCCCCCACGCCACCCCGCAGCGCCCGCGCGCCATGCGGACAGGTCCCCACGTGCCCGGACGCATCTCCCGCGCCGCGCTAACCGGAGGCACCGTTCGCATAGACGCGAGACCCTCCGGGCACGTAGAACGGAAGCGGTCCCCCCGCGGCGGGGCACCACGATCCGCCGTGTCGGGAACATCACACAACACCATCCCGAGCCGTGAGCGCCGGTCCGCGTTCGTCATCCACGACACCCCCAGGCCACGGCCTTGTGGTGACCGGGACGTTCCTGGTGGAGTGGGGATACCGGGCGACCCCACGCTTCAGCTAGCAAGGAGTGAGCGTTGAGCCAGAGCCAAGAGACACTGTCGAACCTTCTGCAGGAGACGCGCCGCTTCCCCCCGCCCGCGCAGATCGCCGAGTCGGCCAACGTCAAGGCCGAGGCGTACGAGCAGGCGGCCGCGGACAGTCTCGCCTTCTGGGCGGAGCAGGCGGATCGGCTCTCCTGGTCCAAGCGGTGGGACGACGTCCTGGACTGGAGCAATCCGCCGTTCGCCAAATGGTTCGTGGGCGGGGAGCTGAACGTCGCCTACAACTGCGTCGACCGGCACGTCGAGGCAGGACGCGGGGACAAGGTCGCGTTCCATTGGGAGGGTGAGCCGGGCGACTCCCGTACGCTCACCTACTCCGACCTCCAGCACGAGGTGAACAAGGCTGCGAACGCGCTGCTGGAACTGGGTGTCCGCAAGGGCGACCGGGTGGCGATCTACCTGCCGATGATTCCGGAACTGCCGATCTCGATGCTGGCGTGCGCGCGCATCGGCGCGACCCACTCGGTCGTGTTCGGCGGCTTCTCCGCGGAGGCCCTGCGCACCCGCATCGACGACGCGCAGGCCAAGCTCGTCATCACCTCGGACGGCGGGTTCCGGCGCGGCAAGCCGTCCGACCTCAAGAGCATCGTGGACGAGGCCGTCGCGCAGACCCCGACCATCGAGCACGTCCTCGTCGTACGCCGCACTGGGGAGCAGGTCGCCGAGAACGAACGCGACCTGTGGTGGCACGACGTCGTCGACAGGCAGAGCGACCAGCACACCGCCGAGCCCATGGACTCCGAGCACCCGCTGTACATCCTGTACACGTCCGGGACGACGGGTAAGCCGAAGGGCATCCTGCACACCACCGGCGGCTACCTGACCCAGTGCGCGTACACGCACTGGGCCGTGTTCGACCTGAAGCCCGAGACGGACGTCTACTGGTGCTCCGCCGACATCGGCTGGGTGACGGGCCACTCCTACATCGTGTACGGGCCGCTCGCCAACGGCGCGACCAGCGTCATCTACGAGGGCACCCCCGACACCCCCAACAAGGGGCGCTGGTGGGACGTCATCCAGAAGTACAAGGTGAGCATCTTCTACACCGCGCCCACCGCGATCCGGACGTTCATGAAGTGGGGCGACGACATCCCCGCCCAGTACGACCTGTCGTCCCTGCGCGTGCTCGGGTCGGTCGGCGAGCCGATCAACCCGGAGGCCTACGTCTGGTACCGCAAGCACATCGGCGGCGACCGGACCCCCGTGGTCGACACCTGGTGGCAGACCGAGACCGGCGCGATCATGATCAGCCCGCTGCCGGGCGTGACGGCCGGGAAACCGGGCGCGGCGATGCGCCCGCTGCCGGGCATCGCGGCGGACGTCGTGGACGACCAGGGCCGGTCCGTCCCGAACGGCGGCGGCGGGTTCATGGTGGTCAGGGAGCCGTGGCCGAGCATGCTCCGCACGATCTGGGGCGACGACGAGCGGTACGTCAAGACGTACTGGTCGCGCTTCGAGGGCCTGTACTTCGCGGGCGACGGCGCCAAGCGGGACGAGGACGGCGACATGTGGCTCCTCGGCCGCGTGGACGACGTCATGCTCGTGTCCGGCCACAACATCTCCACGACGGAGGTCGAGTCGGCGCTGGTCGCGCACCCGAAGGTCGCCGAGTCGGCGGTCGTCGGCGCGACCGACCCGGTGACCGGGCAGGCGATCGTCGCGTTCGTGATCCCGCGCGGGGACGCGGGTGGCGACGTCGAGGGCGAGGAGTTCCTGCGCGAACTGCGCGACCACGTCTCGAAGACGCTCGGCCCGATCGCCAAGCCCCGGCAGATCATGATCGTCCCGGAGCTGCCGAAGACCCGCTCCGGCAAGATCATGCGGCGGCTGCTGCGGGACGTGGCGGAGAACCGCAGCATCGGCGACGTCACCACGCTGGCCGACAGCACGGTGATGGACCTGATCTCGGAGAAGCTCCCGAGCGCCAAGCCCGAGGACTGACACCCCGCCCCGCCCCCGGCCCTGGCCCCCAGCCACGGCTCCCAGAGGCGGACACACATCGGCCCGCGCCCGGCGCACCCCGCCGGGCGCGGGCCGCGCCGTTCCCGCGCGTTGGGTAAGGTCGGAGGAGGTGCGCCGGGAAGTCTGGTCGGCAAGCGACCGCCCGCTCTCCGCGGCGGGCGGGCTTCGACCAGGCCGTCCACGGCCTTCCGGGGGTTTGTCTGCATGGCGCGCCCACCTGTGCGGCGCCGCGTCGCCGCGACGTGGCCCTTCCGTCCGACCGTCCGGTACGGGACGCAGGTCGCCTCGGCCCTGCGCACCGAGACCATCGGCGGGATCATCATGCTGCTCGCGGCGGTGGCCGCCCTCGTATGGGCCAACACGCCCTGGGCGGACGCCTACAAAGACCTCCAGAAATACGAGATCAGCCCAGCCTGGCTCGGCCTCGGGCACATGGACGTCCAGCACTGGGCGTCCAGCGGCCTGCTCGCGGTGTTCTTCTTCATCGCCGGTCTGGAACTGCGCGAGGAGCTGACGCACGGCGAGTTGCGCGACCCGAGGGACGCGGCGCTGCCCGTGATCGCGGCCGCCGCCGGGGTCGCGGTCCCGGCGCTGATCTTCCTCGCGGTGAGCGCGGGCGAGCCGGGCGCGGCGCGCGGCTGGGCGGTGCCGACGGCGACGGACATCGCGTTCGCCCTGGCCGTCCTCGCCGTGACGTTCACCTCGTGCCCGGCCCCGCTGCGCGCGTTCCTGCTGACCCTCGCCGTGGTGGACGACCTCATCGCCATCACCATCATCGCGCTCTTCTACACGACCGGGCTCACCTGGCTGCCGCTCATCCTGGCGGTGGGGCTGATAGCCGTTTACGGGTGGCTCCAGTACAAGGACGTGAGGTCGCCCTGGATTTATGTACCGATCGCGGTTCTCGCCTGGTACTTCCTCCAGCGAAGCGGCATCCACGCGACCGTCGCAGGGGTCGCGCTGGGAATGCTCACCAGTTCCAAGGAGACCCCGGACGAGCGTCCGACCAACGCCGAACGCGCCGACCACGCCCTGCGGCCGTTCTCCGCGGGCGTGGCGGTGCCGGTCTTCGCGTTCCTGTCGGCGGGCGTCGGGCTCGGCGCGTCCCAGCTCGGGGGCGTGCTCGGCGATCGGGTGGCCCTCGGCGTGATCGCCGGGCTGGTGATCGGTAAGTTCGTGGGGGTCCTCGGCGGCGCCTGGACGGCCGTCCGGATGGGCCTCGCGACCCTGGGGGAGGATCTGCACTGGCAGGAGATCGCGGGCGTCGCGCTGCTGGCCGGGGTGGGTTTCACCGTTTCGCTGCTGATCGGCGGTTTGGCCTATACCGACCCGTCACAATTCGAGAGAGTGACGACTGCGGTCCTGATCGCGAGCGTTCTCGCCTCGGCGGCCGCCGCCGTCGTCTTCCGGAGAAGGACGCGTCTGCGCGCGTCCGGACTGAAGGAGAGTTAGCGATATGTCCGAGCAACTGCCGGGCGAGGGCGCCGGGGACGACCGGTCCATCGGCGAGCTGGTCGCGCTGGCGTCCAGCAACATCTCCAACCTCGTCAGGGCGGAGATGGACCTGGCCAAGCTGGAGCTCAAGGCCGACGCCAAGAAGGCGGCGCTCGGCGGCGTGATGTTCACGATCGCCGCGCTGATCGGCGGGCTGATCGTCATCCTGCTGTCGATCTCCCTCGCGTACGGGCTGGTCGCGCTCGGCATCTGGCACTGGGCCGCGTTCCTCATCGTGGCCGGCGCGTACCTGCTGCTCGCCGCCCTGCTGATCTTCATCGGCTACCGCCGGATCCGCAAGATCGACGGGGCGAAGCGGACCCGGCGGACGCTGAAGGACGACCTGTCCGCGCTCCGCCACCGCGGCGAGCCGGGCGCCCCCGAGCTGACGGGCTGACCGGCGGCATGTCCGGGCACGACGCGTCCCTCGTCGAGGTGGACGGACCGTGGACCCACCGCCAGGTCAGCGCGGGCGGGACGCGGTTCCACGTCGCCGAGGCCGGGGAGGGCCCGCTCGTGCTGCTGCTGCACGGCTTCCCCGAGTTCTGGTGGTCGTGGCACAACCAGCTCGTGTCGCTGCCCGCGGCGGGCTACCGCGCCGCCGCCGTCGACCTGCGCGGCTACGGCGGCAGCGACAAGCCGCCGCGCGGCTACGACCTGATCACCCTCGCCGGGGACGCGGCCGGGCTCGTCCGGGCGCTCGGCGAGGCCAACGCGATCGTCGCCGGGCACGACTGGGGCGGGCTGCTCGCCTGGACGATGGCCGTCTACCACCCGAAGGTCGTCCAGCGGCTCGCGGTCGTGAGCGCGCCGCACCCGCTGCGGCTGCGGCAGGCCGTCGCGGGCGACCCGCGCGGGCAGGGCTGGGCGGCGCGGCACACGTTCGGGTTCCAGGTGCCGATGTGGCCGGAGCGGCGGCTCGTCCGCGACGACGCCGCGCTCGCCGGGAGGCTCCTGCACGAATGGTCGGCGCCGGGCTGGCCGGACGAGCGGACGGAGCGGCTCGTCCGCCGGGCGGTGCAGATCCCGGGGGCGGCGCACAGCGCGCTCGAATACCACCGCTGGCTGATCAGGTCGCAGGCCCGTCCGGACGGCATCCGCTACGCGCACCGCATGCGGGCGCCCATCAGGGTGCCGACGCTCCAGTTGCACGGCGCGCTCGACACCTGCACCCTCCCCGGCAGCGCGCAGGGCTCGGGCCGCTACGTGAGCGCCCCCTACCGCTGGAAGCTGATCGACGGGGCGGGGCATTTCCCGCACCAGGAACGTCCGGACGTGTTCGACGCGCAACTCCTCGGCTGGCTCACCGACCCGGAGCCGGAGCGCTGATCGCGGGCGGGAATCCCGGGCGTACCGTGGAGGCATGCGGGACCGGGACGAGTCTGGACGCCCACGCAACGCACGGCCGCGCGACGCCTACGGCCGTCCGCTTCCACACGGCGCGACCGGGATACCGACCATGCCGGACGACATCGACCTCCCCCCAGAGGAAGCCTTGGCCGAAGCCCAAGCCCTCTTGGACGCCGACCGTCCGTTCCACGCGCACGAAGTGCTGGAAGCGGTCTGGAAGGCGTCCCCGGAGGGCGAACGGGAGCTGTGGAGGGGTCTCGCCCAGGTCGCCGTGGGGCTGACCCATCTGCGCCGTGGGAACGCCCGAGGCGCCGAAGCGCTCCTCACCAGGGCGGCGGAACGGCTCGTCCCCTACGAGGACGCTCCGCCGCACGGCATCGACGTCCAGGAAATCGTGCGGCACGCCCGCGAACTTGCCGCGAACCCCCACGACGGCCCCGTCGAACTCCGCCTGACCAAGCCCTAGCCCAGTCTCGTCTCAGTCGGAGCACTTCTGCGTCGACACGGCCGTCGTCGCGTTCATGCCCGCGCGCATGTCCGGGGCGACCTCCGCCGCCGTCAGCGCGTAGCCGGTGGACGGCGAGTCGAGCGCGGCGGCGAAGATGACCCCGTAGACGCGGCCGTCGGTGGACAGCAGCGGCCCGCCCGAGTTGCCCGGCTCGACCTTGCCGCGGATGGCGTAGATCTCGCGGCTGACCTGGCCGGAGTGGTAGATGTCCGGGCCGCGGGCCGTCTGCCGGGCGCGGATCCGGGCGGCCTCGGGGGTGAACGGCTGGTTGCGCGGGAACCCGGCGATGATCGCGCTGTCCCGGACGCGGGCCTCCCCGGCGAACTTCAGCGGCGGCACGTCCAGGCCGGGCGCGTACAGCACGGCGACGTCGCGCTTCGGGTCGTAGAGGACGACCCGTCCCCGCGCGGTCCGCCCCTTCGCGGACGTGACCATCGACGCCCCGCGCACCCCGGCGACGACGTGCGCGTTCGTCATGATGCGGTCCGGCGCGAACATGAACCCGGTGCCCTCGATGTGCCGCTGGCACTCCGGCGCGGTGCTGACGATCTTGACGATGCTGGCCTTGGCGGCGCGCAGCCCCCGGGTGTTCAGCACGGACTCGTCCGGCGGCGGGACCTGCACCACCGACTCGCCGCCGAGCCCGTTGAAGACCTGCGGAAACTCGCTGCTCTTCACGAACCCCTGGAACGAGGTGAACCACGTCTGCGCCTGCGGCGGCATCACGTCGTTGATGCCGCCGATGATCGAGGAGCCCTTGACCTGCGTGCGGACGGGCTGGAACTCGGAGTTCGCGACCAGGTTCCCGAAGAACCAGGCGACGACCAGCAGCGACATCGCGCTGACGAAGGTGCCGCCGACCGCGTCGGCGTTGCGGGCGTTCATGCCGGTCACCCGGTTGCGCAGCACCGCGCCGAGGGAGGAGGCGACGAGTTGGCCGAGGGTGGCGGTGAGGAACGCGATCACGATGGCGAGGAGGGCCTGCTGCGCGGCGCCGTCCACCACGGCCTCGGCGATCGGCGGCGCGATCAGCACCCCCGCGACGCCGCCGCCGACGAAGCCGACGAAGCTGAGCAGGCTCACGATGAAGCCCTGCCGGTAGCCCGAGACCCCGAACAGCACGACGAGCACGAGGAGGATCAGGTCGAGAACGTGGTCGTGCAGCACCGCTTCACCGTATAGTGCCGCGCGCCCGCTTAACGTCCCCTCTCTGTACCAGATTCGGGTGCGATGGGTAGCCGTCGAGGATGACGCGCGGGCCCCCGCGCGGCCGTCCTCGCGGACAATGGCGGGCTGACCTGCGAAGGCACCGCCCCCGGTCGGCCGGGGGCGGGTTTTGAGGGAGGTTCGCCCGCGTCAGCGCTCCGGCGGCAGGTCTTCGACGCGGTCCTGGTCCCAGGGGCGGTTCCAGCCGCCCGCGTCCAGCACCGTGGTCAGCAGCGCCGCCGTGAACCCCCACACGAGCATGTCGCGGACGCGGAACGCGGGCCCGAGCCGGAGCCCGGACGGGTGCCGGACCATCAGCCGGTTCGCCGGATCGACCAGCTCCCCGATCGGGACGCGCGCGACCATCGCGACCTCCCCCGGATGCCCGGGCGCGATCTCCGACGGCTCCCGCCACCATCCGGCGACGGGCGTGACGCGGTGCTCGCTGTGCCGCAGGTACAGCTCCGGCAGCGTGCACAGGACGTCCACGCCGGACGGTTCGACGCCCGCCTCCTCCCACGCCTCGCGCAGCGCCGCCGCGACCGGGCCGTCGTCCTCGGGGTCGATCCGGCCGCCGGGGAACGCGGGCTGCCCGGCGTGCTTGTTGAGGGTCGCGGCGCGCTCGGTGAGCAGCACGTCGGGGCCGTCCGGGCCCTCGCCGAAGAGGATCAGGACGGCGGCGGCGCGGGCGCCGTCGACGGGCCGGAACATCGGCGGCACCGGCACCCGGGGGCCTTCGGCTCGGAACCGTTCGAGCCACTGGGGAGGACTGGGGGCGGTGTGGGTCACGTCCGTCCCAACTCTGGAACGCTCTCGTTCCTTCCCTCCGCCGCGTACGCGGGTCATGAGAAGGGCCCCGGCTTGACGAGCTTCCGCGCCGTCTCCTCGTCGGTCGGGCCCTCGCCGAAGGACGGGCAGAGCCGCGCGACCGGGCACGCCCCACAGGCGGGACGGCGCGCATGGCAGATCCGGCGTCCGTGCCAGATCAGCCTGTGGGAGAGCATCGTCCAGTCTTTGCGCGGGATGAGTTCGCCGATCTCCTGTTCGACCTTCACGGGGTCGTCCTCGGTCGTCCATCCGAAACGGCGGGCGAGGCGGCCGAAGTGGGTGTCGACGGTGATTCCGGGGACGTCGAACGCGTTCCCCAGCACGACGTTGGCCGTCTTACGCCCGACCCCGGGGAGGGTGACGAGGTCTTCCAGTTTCCCTGGGACCTCACCGCCGAACCGGTCGCGCAGCGCGACGGACAGCCCCATGACCGACTTCGTCTTGGCGCGGAAGAACCCGGTGGGCTTCAGGATCGCCTCGACGTCCTCGGGGTCGGCGGCGGCGAGGTCCTCCGGGGTCGGGTACTTGGCGAACAGCGCGGGGGTGGTCAGGTTCACCCGCATGTCGGTCGTCTGCGCGGACAGCACGGTCGCGACGAGGAGCTGGAACGGGGTCGCGAAGTTCAGCTCGCAGTGCGCGTCGGGATAGGTCTCGGCGAGGATCCGGTCGATCCGGCGGGCCCGCCGCACGAGCGCGAGCCGGGACTCGTTCTTCCACTTCCCCGCCCGCGCCTTCTTGGACGCCTCCGTCACCATGACGGCCAGCCTAAAGCCTCGCCCCGCCCGCCGACGGCCGCGCTCGCCGGTCCGCGTCCCGGCACGGCGGCGGCCGACGCTTAAAAAGACGATGGTGTTTGTTTGTGTTAGGGTCGCGCGCATGATCCTGGACTCGTCCCGCTGGACGGCGACGCTGGCGGGCCGCCGCGTGCTGATCACGGGCGCGGCGCGCGGTATCGGCGCGGCCCTCGCCGTCCGGCTGCACGGGCGCGGCGCCCGCGTGGCGCTCACCGGCCTGGAGCCGGAGCTGCTGGCGTCGGTCGCGGCGCGCTGCGGGTCCGCCCCGTGGTGGACGTGCGACGTCACCGACCGGGACGGCGTCGCCGAGGTCGCCGGGTCGGCGGCCGCGGCGCTGGGCGGCGGCCTGGACGTCGTCGTCGCGAACGCGGGCGTGGCGGCGCAGATGCCGGTCGTCGGGGGCGACCCGTCCGTGCTGGAGCAGAGCCTCCGGGTGAACGTGCTCGGCGTCCACAACACGCTGCGCGCGGCCGGGCCGCACATCGCCCACGAACGGGGATACGCGCTGGCCGTGGCGTCGCTGGCCGCCGCCGTCCACGCTCCGCTGCTCGGGGCCTACAGCGCGTCCAAGGCGGCGGTGGAGGCGCTGGGCAACACGCTGCGGGCCGAGCTGCGCCCCTACGGGGCCAGGGCGGGCGTCGCCTACTTCGCCGAGCTCGACACGGACATGACGCGGCGCGGGTTCGGGACGGAGGCCGCGTCCGCGCTGACCGGGGCCCGGCGCCTCAGCGGGCTCGTCTCGGCGGTCACGCCCCTGGACGTCGGCATCGACGCGCTGGAACGCGGCATCGCCCGGCGCGCCAAGCGCGTCGTCGCGCCGTGGTGGGTCGGCGCGGTGCTGCCGTTCCGGATGGTCGCGCAGCCGGTCGTCGACCGCGCCGTCCAGCGCGATCTGCGCCGAATCCTGGAGATCGCCCGCGCGGAGCAGGTCGAGCTGACCACGCCGCAACCGGAGTCTCACCTGTGACGGCGGCGCCCGGCGTCCCGCGGGTGGCCCCCGGCGGCCTCCGCGAGGTCGGGACGGTGAACTGGCTGGTCTGCCGGGTCGCCGGACGGGCCGCCGGGACGAACCCGCCCAACCTGTTCCGCACCCTCGCCCGCCGCCGGGGCCTGTTCCGCGGCTGGCTCTGGTTCGCCGGACGCCTCATGCCCGGCGGCGCGCTGCCCCGCCGGGAGACCGAGCTGGTGATCCTGCGCGTCGCCCACCTGCGCGGATGCCGCTACGAGTTCGACCACCACGTCCGCCTCGGGCGCCGCGCGGGCGTCCGCGAACGGGACGTCGAGCGCCTCAGGGAAGGCCCGCGCGCCGCCGGCTGGACCCCGCGCGAGCAGGCGGTCCTCGCCGCCGTCGATGAACTCCACGCCGACCGCGACCTGGCCGACGGCACCTGGGCACGGCTCCGCGCCCACCTGTCCGAGGACGAGTGCGTCGAGCTGGCCGTGCTCGCCGGGCACTACGAGATGCTCGCCACGGTGATCACGGCGCTGCGCGTGCAGCCGGACCGGCCGGACCGGCCAGGGCGAGTAAGAGGGCGCTGACCAGGGAATTCAGAGTGAGGATCACCACACGCGCTAGACGTCCAGGACGCCCGAGCGAAGCAGCAGCCGGACGTGCTCGACGACCGGCGGCCCGACCGCCCGCACCGCGTCCATGTCGCCCGCCGCGACCGCGGGCGTCACCATCGCGCCGACCGCCGACGTGACGATCTCGCAGGCGAACCGGGACGCCTCGCCGGTCACCCCCATCAGCGCCGCGAGGTCCTCCGCCAGGCCGTGCTGGATCTCCGACCGCCGCCGGACCGCCGCCGGCCCCGCCGCGTACACCTCGACCAGGAACAGCCGCGCGTATCCCGGCTCCGACGCGAGGGCCTCCAGGTAGGCGCCGAACGCCCGCTCGAACCGCGCCATCGGGTCTCCGCCGCCCCCGGCCGCGTCAGCGAGACGGCGTCTGAGCAGCTCAGCGGCCCTGTCGAACGCCGCCATGAAGCAGTCGAGCTTGGACGAGAACACCCCGTAGAAGCTCTGCCTGGACACCCGGGCCCGCTTCAGCACGTCCTCGACGGACGTCCCCACGAAGCCCTTCTCGGCCATCGCCGCCGCCATCGCCGCGCAGAGGCGGTCGCGGTGCACCCGCTCCACCTCCGACCGGGACAGCGCGTGCCGTCCCCTCGGAAGCCGCCGCGGCGCGGGCTCGGACATCCGATCAGCCTATGGCACCCCGCGGACCCGGCTGATCGTCCGGTAACGGGTGAAGAGACCGGTGTGACGGCATTCACCCGATGGTCCGTACACTGGGCGAACGGGACCACGGCGGCCCTGGCCGGGACGTTCGCACCGGTCCCGCGTTGTCGGCGCGCCGTGACCCTGCCTTCACTTACGCGGTGGGACGTACGTCACACTAGGCATGTCGGGTGTTCGAGGAGGAGAAGCGTGACCGATCGCGACGTGGACGTTCTGAGCAGAGCCCCGCTCTTCGAGGCCCTCGACGAGCAGGGCGCCAAGGCGCTGCGCGCCAACGTGACCGAGGTGCGCCTCGCCCGCGGGCAGACGCTCTTCAACGAGGGCGAGACCGGCGACCGGCTGTACGTCGTCCTCGAAGGCAAGATCAAGCTCACCCGGACGGCGCCGGACGGCCGGGAGAACCTGCTGAGCGTCCTCGGCCCCAGCGAGATGTTCGGCGAGCTGTCGCTGTTCGACCCGCGGCCGCGCACCGCGAGCGCCATCGCGGTGACCGAGTGCCGCCTCGCCGGGCTCGGCCACGACGACCTGCGGCCCTGGCTGACCGGGCACCCCGAGGTCGCCGTCCAGTTGCTGCGGGCGCTGGCGCAGCGGTTGCGCAAGACCAACGACGTGATGGCCGACCTCGTGTTCACCGACGTCCCCGGGCGCGTCGCGAAGGCGCTGCTCGACCTCGCCGAGCGGTTCGGCCAGCCGTCGGAGGCGGGGCTGCACGTCCACCACGACCTCACCCAGGAGGAGCTGGCGCAGCTCGTCGGCGCGTCCCGGGAGACGGTCAACAAGGCGCTCGCCGACTTCGCCCAGCGGAACTGGCTGCGGATCGAGGCGCGGGCCGTCGTCATCCTCGACATCGAGCGCCTCCGCAAGCGCTCCAAGTGATCCTCCGCCGGACCCGACGCTCCGACCCCTTGACGAAGACCTTTTGACCAGGACCCCTTGACCGACAGGCCCGCACGGCGTGGTGCGGGCCGCCCCGCTCACCGCTCGTTCAGATAGTCGAGCTGGGACTGCACGGACCACTCGGCGGCCGGCCACAGGGCCTTGTCGACGTCCGCGTACACGCGTTCCACGACCTCGCGGGCGGTCCGCGCGCCCGCCGCCACGGCCGCCTCGACCTGGGCGAGCCGCTCGCGGCGGTGGTCGATGTAGTGGTCCAGGACGGCGATCGGATCGTCCAGCCTGGGACCGTGACCGGGCAGGATCGTCGCCGCCTCGACGCTCGCGGAGAACTTCCGGAGCCGGTCGAGCGAGCTGAGGTAGTCGCCCAGCTTCCCTTCCAGGACGGTCGTCCCGTACCCGAGGACCGTGTCGCCGGTCAGCACGGCGCCGTCCGCCGGGAGCCAGAACGTCAGCGAGTCGTCGCTGTGGCCGGGCGTCTCCATGACCCGCAGCTCAAGGCCGCCGGTGGTGATCACGTCGCCCTCGCCGAGGCCCTCGTCGCCGAGCCGGTGCCTCGGGTCGAGCGCCCGCACCTTGACGGAGCCGCCCTTGCCGGAGCCGCCCGCCAGCTCCGCGAACTTCCCGGCGCCCGCCGAGTGGTCGGGGTGGCCGTGCGTCAGCAGGACGAGCCCCACCCGCCGCCCCTGCTCCTCGACGGTCCGCAGGACGCGCTTGAGGTGCTTGCCGTCCTTCGGCCCGGGGTCGACGACGACGGCCGCGTCGGATCCGGGCTCGGCGATGATCCAGGTGTTGGTGCCGTCCAGGGTCATGGCGGACGGGTTCTGAGCGAGCACGCAAGTGGCGCGTTCGGTGCCCATCCCGTCGATCTCCGTCATATCCCCCATCCTGCCCGAGGCGCGGTCGGGGTGATCGACCGGGTTCCAGCCCAGCCGGTCCAGGCGGCGCAGGACGGACGTCCCCGCGAGCCGCCACATCACGGCCTGGCTCAGCGGAGTCCGGCGGGCCCCCATCGCGGCTACCCCCGGGCGGCGTCTTCGGACGGCTCGTCGGACGGCGCGTCGGGCGGGTCCTCGGGGAGGACGAGGTAGACGTCGCCGTCGATGATCTTCGCCGTCGGCTCCACCGGGGCGATCTCCCGCCGCACCGCCAGCACGTCAGCGACCGTGCCGAACGCCGCCAGCTCGGCGAGCGTCGTGATCGTCGGCGGCAGCATCGGCCACTCCCCGGACGCGCCGCGCTCGGCCGCCTCCGCCGGGCGCACCCACGCCACCCGGTCGGCCTCGGTGCTGACGTCCCGCGCGCGCTGGCCGTCCGGCATCGCGGCCACGAAGAACCGGGTGTCGTAGCGCTTCGGCTCGATCTTGGGCGTGACCCAGTGCGCCCACGGGCGGAGCAGGTCCGCGCGCAGGACGAGCCCGCGCCGGTCGAGGAACTCGCCGAACGAGAGGGAGCGGTCCAGCAGGGCGCGCCGGTCGGCCTCCCACGCGTCGCCGCGGGTGTCGTCCACGACCGTGCCGGCGGTCGGCCCGGCGAGCAGGACGAGCGTCTCCTCGAACGTCTCCCGGACCGCCGCGCAGACCAGTTCGCGGGCCAGCGTCTCGTCCGCGCCGAACGCCGTCCCCCACTCGGCGGGCGGCGGGCCCGACCAGGCGAGCGCCGCGTCCCCGTCGCGCGGGTCGACCGCGCCGCCCGGGAACACGTACGCGCCGGGCGCGAACACCATCGACCGGACGCGGCGCATCATGAACGCCTGCAGCCCGTGCCGCTCGTGGTCGCGCAGCACGACGACCGTCGCCGCGTGCCGCGCCGGAGCGGGCTCGGCGCGGCCGGACCGCAGGTCCTCGAAACGCGCGCGGAACGACGCCGGAAGCTTGAGGCCGGTCACCGTCGTCCCGGCGGGCTCGTGGTTCTCATCGCGCGCCCATTCGGACATACCGAACGCCATTCCGTCAAGCTCGGCCCGGCCGGGCGGCTCAGTCGACCTCCGCGATCAGCTCGACCTCGACGGGCACGTTCAGCGGCAGGGCGGCCACGCCGACCGCGCTGCGCGCGTGCCTGCCCGCGTCCCCGAACACCTCGACCAGCAGGTCGCTCGCCCCGTTGACGACCTGGGGCTGGCCGGAGAAGTCCGGCGCGCTGGCGACGAACCCGACGACCTTGACGATCCGCCGCACCCGGGACAGCTCGCCGACCTCCGCCTTCAGCGCCGCGATCGCGTTCAGCGCGCAGATCCGGGCCTGCCGGGCGGCCTCGTCGGCGTCCACCTCGGCGCCGACCTTCCCGGTGACGCCCACCTCGCCCTTCACCACCGGGACCTGCCCGGACGTGTAGACGAGCGAGCCCGTCCGCGCCGTGGGGACGTACGACGCGACCGGCGGGACGACGTCCGGCAGCTCGATCCCGAGCTCCCGCAGGCGCTCCTCTGGCGTGCTCATGACCACTCCTCCTCGGTGCCGCTCAACGACCTGAAGTTACGACTGGACCTCGCGCTTGAAGTAGGCCACGAGGTTCTCCGGGTTCGGGCCCGGCAGGACGGTCACGAGCTCCCAGCCGTCCTGTCCCCAGTTGTCGAGAATCTGCTTGGTCGCGTGCACCAGCAGCGGCACGGTCGCGTACTCCCACTTGGTCATGCGGCGAGCTTATGGCAGGCGCCCCCCGCGCGGCCCTAGGGGGCGGCGGTCGCCGCGTCGTAGCGCGCGCGGGACGCGTTGATCTCGTCGATGTTGCGGTCGGCCCACTCGTGCATCGCGGTGACGAGCGGGATGATCCGCTCGCCGAGCGGCGTGAGCGTGTACTCGACCTGCACCGGGACGGACGGCGTGACCGCGCGGGAGACGAGGCCGTCCCGCTCCAGGGAGCGGAGCGTCTGCGTGAGCATCTTCGCGCTGACGCCCGGCATCGTCCGGGCGAGCTCGGCGTACCGGCGGGCGCCGCCCGCCAGGCGGCCGAGGACCATCGTGCTCCACTTGTTGCCGAGGATCCCCACGAGCTGGTGCGTCGGGCACGCCTCCATGTAGGCGTCGAACGCCGCCTTCTCCCGCTCGCGCCGCTGCGCCGCCGTCATCGTCGTCACGGGCTCACCTCCGGGTGCCGAACGCACTCCGAGGTAACTCCTTCCGGGCCGCCGATCTTCCGGCGACAGTGGGCGATGCGGGGGCTCTCCCCGCGACATCCCCACATCCCTTTGCAGCTAGGAGTTTCGGCATGCGCGCGATCATCGTCAGGACGCCCGGCGGCCCGGCGGCGCTGGAGGTCGCCGACGTCCCCGAGCCCGTCCCCGGACCGGGCCAGGTCCGGATCCGGGTGGCGGCCGCCGCCGTCAACCCCGTGGACGCCGCCACCCGCTCGGGCGCGCTGGCCGACGCGGGCCTCATGCCTCCCGTCGGCGAGCGGGCGGCCACCGGCATCGGCTGGGACGTCGCCGGAACCGTCGACGCGGTCGGCGGGGGAGTGACCGGGTTCGCCGCGGGCGACCGGGTCATCGGCGTCCGGGACCGGCTCGACGTGCCGGTCGGCACGTACGCGGAGGCGGTCGTCCTGGACGCGGCCGCCGTCGCCCACGCGCCCCGGTCGGCGTCGGCGGCGGAGGCGGCGACGATCCCGCTGAACGGCCTGACCGCGCTCCAGGCCCTCGCCCGGCTCGGCGTCCCGCCTGGCGGGACGCTCCTGGTCACCGGCGCCGCGGGGGCGGTCGGCGGCTACGCGGTCGAGCTCGCCGCGCGGCGCGGGGTGCGGGTCGTCGCGACGGCGTCGGCGGCGGACGAGGCGCTCGTCCGCGGGCTCGGCGCGGCGGAGTTCGTGCCGCGTGGAGCGCATCTCGGCGACGCGGTCCGGGCGCTCGTCCCCGGCGGCGTGGACGGGGCGCTCGACGCGGCCCCGCTGTCCGTCCGCGCGCTGGACGCCGTCCGAAACGGCGGGGCGTTCGCCGCCGTCATCGGGGGCCCGGCCACCCCTCCGCCGCTGCGCGGGATCACCGTCCACAACGTGTGGATAAGGGCCGACGCCGGCGGTCTCGCCCAGCTCGCCGACCTGGCGGACGCCGGTCACCTCACCCTCCGCGTGGCCGACGAACTCCCCCTCACCGAGGCCGTCAAGGCGCACGAGCGGCTGGCGGCGGGCGGCCTGCGCGGCCGTCTGGTCCTCGTCCCCTGAACCCGGGCGCGGGGGCCGTCAGGTCTGGGACGGCCCCTGCGGTTCGCCGCCGCCGTCGCCGCCGTTTCCGCCGCCGCCTCCGGTGATGCCGCGCGGCGCGCCGGAGTCGTGGTGCGGCTTCGGCTCGTCCAGCCCGATGACCGGCGGGACGTCCTCGGCCGACTCCAGCGTCGAGGGCGCCTCGGCGGCGCGGGCCAGCTCCTGCTCGGCCTTGGCGAGCCGCTCCCCGAGGTCCGGGGCGCCCTCGCCGCCGCCGGAGCCGCTCGCGGGCGAACCGCCCGCGACCTTGTCGAAGAACCGCAGGATCTCGACCGGCAGCGGCATGACCAGCGTGCTGTTCTTCTCCGCTGACACCTCGACGACCGTCTGGAGCAGGCGGAGCTGCAGGGCCGCCGGGTCCTGCGACATGATCTCCGCCGCCGCGGCGAGCCGCTTGGACGCCTGGAACTCGCCGTCCGCGGTGATGATCCGCGCGCGGCGCTCCCGCTCCGCCTCCGCCTGCCGGGCCATGGACCGCTTCATGCCCTCCGGCAGCGACACGTCCTTGATCTCGACGCGCTCGATCAGGATGCCCCACGGCCCCTCGGTGATCTCGTCGATGATCGTCCGGAGCCGGGCGTTGATCTTCTCGCGCTCGCCGAGCAGCTCCTGCATGTCGGCCTGGCCGATGACCGACCGCAGCGACGTCTGCGCCACCTGGGACACCGCGTACCCGTAGTTCTGGACGTTCACGATCGCCTTCACCGGGTCGATCACCCGGAAGTACACGACGGCGTCGACGCGGACGCTCACGTTGTCCTGGGTGATGCCGTCCTGGCCCGGGACGCCCATCGTGACCGTCTGCCGGCTGACCTTCTGCATCCGCTCGACGATCGGGACGATCGCCGTGATGCCGGGCATGCGGACCGCGCCCCGGCGCAGCTCGCCGCCCCGCTGCACCTGGCCGAACCGGAACACGATGCCGTGCTCGAACTGCTGCACGACGCGGATCGACGACGTCAGGACGATCAGCGCTCCGACGACGACGACCAGCAATATGACTAGAGCCACCGCTTCCATCACGGGCACCTTTCTCGCGTGGACGGCGGGCCGGGGAGCGTCCCCCGCCCCGACTCTGCCTGGACCCGTGGAATCCAGTCGGAACCTCCCGCAGGGCGGTTCACGTTTTCCAGCTAACCGCGCGGGCAAGCCGAAGTACAACGTCCAAGCGAACGATCTTGAACGAACCGTGTCAGGGATCACTTGCAGAGGGGCGGGCGCGGTCTGAAGTGTCCGTCGGGTGGACGATATGGTCGATCGGGTGAGCGCGAGAGACACCGACTGGGACGGCGTACGCCTCCATGTGGTCACGGGGAAGGGCGGGACGGGCAAGACCACCGTCGCGGCCGCGCTGGCGCTCGCCCTGGCCGCCGGAGGACGCAAGGTCCTGCTCGTCGAGGTCGAGGGGCGGCAGGGCATCGCGCAGCTCTTCGACTGCCCGCCGCTGCCCTACGGCGAGCGCCGCGTCGCGGTCGCCCCGGACGGCGGCGACGTCTACGCGCTCGCGGTCGACACCGAAGAGGCGCTCATCGAGTACCTCGAGATGTTCTACAACCTGAAGCGCGCCGGGAAGGCGATGACCAAGCTCGGCATCGTCGACTTCGTCACCACCATCGCGCCCGGCCTGCGCGACGTCATCCTCACCGGCAAGACCAGCGAGTCCGTGCGCCGCAAGAGGCGGGACGGCTCGTTCATCTACGACGCCGTCGTCATGGACGCCCCGCCCACCGGCCGGATCACGAAGTTCCTCAACGTGAACGACGAGGTGTCCGGGCTGGCGAAGATGGGGCCCGTCCGCAACCACGCCGACACCGTCATGAAGGTGCTGCGCAGCCCCGAGACGGCGGTCCACTTCGTCACGCTGCTGGAGGAGATGCCCGTCCAGGAGACCATGGACGGGATCCGCGACCTCACCGAGGTCGGCCTCCCCATCGGCGGCGTCATCGTGAACATGGAGCACCCGCCCGTCCTCACCGAGGACGACCTCGCCGCCGCTGCCGCCGGGGCCCTCGACCTGGACGAGATCGTCCGCGGCGTGAAGGCCGCCGGGCTGGAGCACGACGCGGAGTCGATCGCCGCCGTCCTCGCCGCCGAGGCCGCCGACCACGCCCGCCGCACCGCCCTCCAGCGCCGCGAGAAGGAGCGCCTGGAGTCGATCGACCGCCCCCGCTACACGCTCCCCCTGCTCTCGGACGGCATGGACCTCGCGGGCCTCTACGACCTGGCCGCCGCCCTCCGCGCCCAGGGCGCCGCATGACACCGGCAGAGGTGAACGGATGAGCCCGACCGGCAAGACCCCGCCCGCGCTCGACGTGGACGCGCTGCTCGACGACCCCCGCACGAAGATCATCGTGTGCTGCGGGTCCGGCGGCGTCGGCAAGACGACGACGGCCGCCGCGCTCGGCCTGCGCGCCGCCGAGCGGGGCCGGGACGTGGTCGTCCTCACCGTGGACCCGGCCCGCCGCCTCGCCCAGTCGATGGGCCTGTCCGAGCTGGACAACAACCCGCGCAAGATCGAGGTCGAGGGCGACGGCGAGCTGCACGCCATGATGCTCGACATGAAGCGGACGTTCGACGAGATCGTCGAGGCGCACGCCGACCCCGACCGCGCGAAGCAGATCCTGGCGAACCCCTTCTACCAGTCGCTGTCGTCCAGCCTGTCGGGGACGCAGGAGTACATGGCGATGGAGAAGCTCGGCCAGCTGCACCGCTCCGGCGCCTGGGACCTGATCGTCGTGGACACCCCGCCGTCCCGGAACGCCCTCGACTTCCTGGACGCCCCCGAGCGCATGGGCCGCTTCCTCGACGGCCGCTTCATGAAGATCCTCGCGGCCCCGGCCAAGACCGGCGGCCGGTTCGGCGTGAAGGTGATCAGCGCCGGGTTCGGCATGTTCACCGGCGTGATCAACAAGGTGCTCGGCGTCCAGCTCCTGCGGGACGTGCAGACGTTCGTCGCCGCGTTCGACACGATGTTCGGCGGGTTCCGGGAGCGGGCGGAGAAGACGTTCCAGCTCCTGCAGACCCCCGGCACGGCGTTCCTCGTCGTCGCCGCGCCCGAGCCGGACGCGCTGCGCGAGGCGTCCTACTTCGTCGAACGGCTCGCGGAGGAGCGCATGCCGCTCGCCGGGCTCGTCGTGAACCGGGTGCACGAGTCGGCGGCGGACGTGCTGTCGGCGGCCCGCAGCCAGGCCGCGGCCGAGACGCTGGAGGAGCGCGGGGAGCACCGGCTGACCGCCGCGCTGCTCCGCATGCACACCGACCGCATGCAGCTCGCCGCCCGCGAGGAGCGGCTCCGCGACCACTTCGCGTCCACGCACCCGACGGTGCCCGTGACGGCCGTCCCGGCGCAGGCGGAGGACGTCCACGACCTGGAGGGCCTGCGCTGGGTCGGCGAGGACCTGGCCGCCGCCCCCGCCACCCCACCCTCCGCCGTCGCCTGACCCCACGTGTCGCCTGGCCCACGCATCGCCTGACCCACGCATCGCCTGACCTCCGCGTCGGCCGACCCGCAGCCTGACGCGGAAGCTGGACGCGTGCCTGGATAAGGCGTCGCCGAGCCCATTTCACTCACTGGAACAAGGGCGCGGCCACTGGAACAAGGGCTCGGCGCGGTCGCGACGGACTGGCGCGGGTTCGATCACCGAAATGCACAAACCCGACAAGTCGGCCAGCCAAAGCGAGGGTTCTTCACCGACCCCCGTCCGGCCGCCGGAAATCGTCGGCGGGACGGTGACCCGCGCCACCCCGGTAATGAGTCACCGGGCGGACGCGGCTGTGGGCCCGCACCAAAACGGTGCGGGCCCGATGCCACGCTTTATTGGACGAGCCGCGGCCTCAACTGGCGACGAGTTCTTGCTCCTCGACCTCGACCGACCGCTCGTACTCCTCCTTGGCGGTCTCCAGCAGATCGCGCCACGATCGCACGTCCGGCCGCCGACGCAACAGCGCGCGCCGCTCCCGCTCGGTCATCCCGCCCCAGACACCGAATTCGATCCGGTTGTCGAGGGCGTCGGCGAGGCACTCCGTGCGCACCGGACAACCGCGGCAGATCATCTTGGCCCGGTTCTGCGCCGCACCCTGCACGAACAGGGCGTCCGGATCCGCGTTACGGCAGGCGGCGCGGGCGGTCCAATCCGTGATCCACATCTTGGCCCCACTCCCCTAGGGTCTGTGTCGATTTGCGCTCCTTGGCCGGACGGGCGCGGACGTCAGGCCGCCAAACGAAAGCCGTGGGGAAGAACTTACGGAAGCGAGGGACGATTCAACAGCCCCCGATGGGCCCATTCTCGATATAGCCCACCAGGGCCATACCGCCGGAACGGACTAGTTACCTGTAGTTGACGCGCCAGACACGGCGCGGGTTGTCATCATGAGGGCATAACGGACGTACGTCCCGGCCAACCTGAAGGCGGTACGTTCGACCTCGGGAGACCTGTCCCGAATGCACAGCTCGTCCCGCGTACTCTAGACCCCGTGCGGGTTGCGAACACTGATCGGGTCAAGGCTGCGTCCACGCTGTTGAGGTTGCTCGGGGCGGGGGTCGTCGCGGGTGTCTTGGTCGCTTTCATCGCGCTGCCCAGCGTCGGCAGCGCCGGCCTGACGGCCCGCGACGCCGCGAACAACTTCGAGGACATGGACAGCCGCCTCAAGACGACGCCGCCGTCCGAGAAGACGGTGATGTACGACGCGGGCGGCAAGCAGATCGCCACGTTCTTCGACAAGTACCGCGAGTCCGTCCGGCTCGACCAGGTCGCGCCCATCATGCGCACCGCGATGATCGACATCGAGGACTCGCGCTTCTACGAGCACGGCGCCCTCGACCTGAAGGGCACGATCCGCGCGCTGGCGTCCAACGTCGAGTCCGAGCAGACGCAGGGCGGGTCCACGCTCACGCAGCAGTACGTCAAGAACCTGCTCGTCGACGCGGCCCGGACGCCGGAGGAGTACCGCGACGCGACCGCGACCACGGTCGGCCGCAAGCTCCGCGAACTGCGCTACGCGCTCGACCTGGAGCAGCGCTACACCAAGGACCAGATCCTTGAGGGCTACCTGAACATCGCCTACTTCGGCGCGGGCGCGTACGGCGTGCAGGCGGCCGCCAAGCGGTACTTCAGCGTCCCCGCGTCCCAGCTCACCCTGGGGCAGGCGGCCCTGCTCGCGGGCATCACGCAGAACCCGACGGCCTACGACCCCATCCGCAACCCGAAGGACGCGCGCAAGCGGCGCGACACCGTCCTGTTCCGGATGGCGCAGCTCGGCCACATCAGCAAGCCGCAGGCCGACGCGGAGGCCGCGAAGCCGATCCAGCTCAACCGCACCGACCCGGTCGGCGGCTGCGAGTCCAGCAAGGTGCCGTACTTCTGCGAGTACGTGAAGTACGACATGCTCAACATCCTGTCGGACGGCAAGTACTGGGAGCTCAAGCCGAAGCAGCAGCAGAGGATCGTCAACGACCTCAACCGCGGCGGCTACACGATCCGCACCACGCTCGACATGAGGCAGCAGCAGGCCGTCGACCGGACGCTGCGCGGCACCGTCCCGCCGAACGGCAACCGCGTCGCCGCCGAGGCGATGGTCGAGCCGGGCACCGGCAGGGTGAAGGCGATCGGGCTCAGCAAGCGGTTCGGCCCCGGCAAGGGCCGGACGACCATCAACCTCGCGGCCGACTCCGCGCACGGCGGCGGCAACGGCGTGTCGGCGGGCTCGACGTTCAAGGTCTTCACGCTCGCCGCCGCGCTCAACCAGGGCATCCCGGTCAGCACGACGATCAACTCGCCGCAGACGACGACGGTCGGCGGCTTCCAGGCATGCCGCTACACCGGGATGTACCAGGGCAAGTCCGTCAAGGGCGCGATGATCGGCGGCGGGACGTGGACGCTGTCCAACGCCGGCGACAGCGAGCAGGGCAACTTCAACCTCAAGACCGGCACCTGGCACTCGGTCAACACGTTCTACGCGCACCTGGAGAAGCGCGTCGGCGTCTGCAACGCGGTGAAGATGGCCGAGAAGTTCGGGATGAAGCAGGGCAACGGCAACCCGCTGCTGCCGATCGCGTCCCAGGTCCTCGGCGTCAACGACATCGACATGGTGCACCTCGCCGCCGCCTACGCCGGGTTCGCGGCGCGCGGCAAGTACTGCGCGCCCGTCTCGGTGACGGAGGTCGTCGACCCGACGGGCAAGCACCTCAAGCTGCCCAAGCAGGACTGCCACCAGGCCGTCGACACCGCCGTCGCCGACAAGGTGAACTCGATCCTGCAGGGCGTCCTCACCAAGGGGACGGCCGCCGGGCGCGGCATCGGACGCCCCGCCGCGGGCAAGACCGGCACCTGCGAGGAGTTCACCTGCGCCGTGTTCGCCGGGTTCACCCCGAACCTCGCCGCCGCCACCGCCTACTGGGACTACCGCGGCCCCTGGCAGTACAAGGTGTACGGCGTCTACGGCGCGGACATCCCCGGCGGCATCTGGCAGCAGAGCATGCGCGGCGCGCTCGCCGGGCTGCCCGCGCCCGGCTTCCAGACGCCGTCCCGCGACTTCGGCGACACGACCGACGTCCCGCAGGTGAAGGGGCTGACCATCGCGGCGGCCACGGCCAAGCTCCAGGGCGCCGACCTGCGGGTCAAGGTGGCGTCCGGGTCCGTCCCGTCCGACCAGCCGAAGGGGACGGTCGTGTCGACGTCCCCGGCCGCGGGCACCGAGGTCCCGCCCGGGACCACGGTCATCCTGTACGTGAGCAACGGGAAGAAGAAGGGCGGCGACGGCCCCGGCGGCGACGGCTGGCCCCCGTGGGGCGGCAACTGACGACAGCGGGAGGGCCCGGCGCACGCGCGCCGGGCCCTCCCTCGTTCACGCGGTGAGCTGCCGCTTCACCTCCGCGGCGACGCGGCCGCCCTCGGCGCGCCCGGCGACCTTCGGGTTCACGGCCTTCATGACCTGGCCCATCGCCCGCGGTCCGGCCGCGCCCGTCGCGGCGATCGCGTCCGCCACCAGCGCGGTCAGCTCCTCGTCGGTGAGCTGCGCGGGCAGGTAGTCCTCCAGGACACCGCCCTCGTCCCGCTCCGCCCTGGCCTGCGCGTCGCGTCCCGCGTCGGCGAACGCGGCCGCGGCCTCGCGGCGCTTCTTCGCCTCCCGGGTCAGCACCCGGACCACGTCCTCGTCGGACAGCTCGCGCGCCCGCTTGCCGGCGACCTCCTCGTTCTTCACCGCGGTCAGCGCGCTGCGCAGGGTGCGGACGCGCACCTCGTCCCGCGCCTTCATCGCCGCCGAGAGGTCGGTCTCCAGCTTCTCCTTCAAGGTCATGCACCACATGATGCCCGTACGGGGCGGCGTCCCCCCACATCCGGCCGCACCGGAAGCCTCATCGGGATTACCGAGAGGTGCACATCTCTGGAAGCATGGAGGTGTGCGAAAGTTTCACGCCGTCCCCCTCGCCCTGCTGGGCGCGGGCGCCGCGACCTTCGGGTACGCCTCGGTGATCGAGCGGAACTGGTTCCGCCTCCGCCGGGTGGACGTTCCGGTGCTGCCGCCCGGCCGCCCGCCGGTGAAGATCCTGCACATCTCCGACGCGCACCTCACGCCCGG
Organism: Actinomadura chibensis NBRC 106107; assembly: GCF_001552135.1. Classification (GTDB taxonomy): domain Bacteria; phylum Actinomycetota; class Actinomycetes; order Streptosporangiales; family Streptosporangiaceae; genus Spirillospora; species Spirillospora chibensis. Next base: position 61,785 of record NZ_BCQP01000037.1, read on the forward strand.
ACGGTCCCGCCTCATCCACTGGGTCCGCTCCCTGAACGCGCTTGAGCCCGACCTCGTCGTCAACACCGGCGACACCCTCTCGCACCGCGACGCCATCGGCCCCTTCCTGGACGCCCTCGGGCCCCTCCTCGACCGTCCCGGCGTCTTCGTCTACGGCTCGAACGACCTCTACTCGCCGCGCTTCAAGAACCCCCTCCGCTACATCTGGCGGACGAGCAAGTCCGACTACTCGCGCAGGCGCCGCGAACCCGACCTCCCCTACCGCGAGCTCGGGTCGTCCCTCCAGGCCGCGGGCTGGCTCGACCTGAACAACCGCATCGGCCGCCTCAAGGTCGGCGAGCTGGACGTCGAGTTCGGCGGCATCGACGACTCCCACATCGACCGCGACCGCTACGACAAGATCGCCGGCCCGGTCGACCCGCAGGCGGACGTCCACCTCGGCGTCATGCACGCCCCCGAGCCCCGCAACCTCGACCGCTTCACCGCCGACGGCTACGACCTCCTCCTCGCCGGGCACACCCACGGCGGACAGGTCTGCGTCCCCTTCTACGGCGCCCTCGCCACCAACTGCGGCATCGACCGCCCCCGCGTGAAGGGCCTGCACCGGCACCGCGGCTCCTGGCTGCACGTCTCCGCCGGCCTCGGGACGTCCCCGACCGCGCCCTTCCGCTTCTGCTGCCCGCCCGAGGCGTCGCTGCTCACCCTCGTCCCCCGCTGATGCCCTTCCACTGGAAGACCGGCCGCCGCTCCGCCACGGGCTACGACCGCGTCGTCCAGAACCCCGTCCTGGCCCGCCTCGGCGCACGCCTCCTCTGGAACTACGACATCCGCCACCTCCACCGGGCGATCGCCGCCCAGGACCCTTCGGCCCTCACCCTCGACATCCCCTGCGGCGGCGGCGTGGCCGTCCGCGACAACCCGCGCCACGTCGCCGCCGACCTCTCCCGCACGATGCTCGACCGCGCCCGCCGCAGGACGTCCACCCTCGTCCAGGCCGACATCTACGCCCTCCCCTTCCCGTCCGGCACCTTCGACGCCTGCGTCACCTACAACGGCCTGCACTGCCTCCCCGACCCCGCCGCCGCTGTGCTTGAGCTGACCCGCGTCCTCCGCCCCGGCGGCACCCTCGGCGGCACCACCCTCATCCTCGGCACGAGCCGCCGCACAGACGCCCTCTACGCCCTCCTGCGCCGCCGGGGCTACTTCGGCCCGTCCGGCACCCTCGCCGACCTCCGCACCTGGCTGACGTCCGCCAGCCTGACCGACGTCCACCTGACCCCCAACGGCGCCGTGGCCGGCTTCACCGCCCACCGCCCAGCTAATTAGGGACGCACCACCCCCGGCCATCCGCTAAGGTGTACTAGGCGCCGGGAGAACGTACGACTCCCGGGCAGCCACCACCGGGGTGTAGCGCAGCTTGGCAGCGCGCTTCGTTCGGGACGAAGAGGTCGTGGGTTCAAATCCCGCCACCCCGACCCAGGTCAAAGCCCCCTTCCGATCTTGGAAGGGGGCTTTTTGATCTCCATACAGCAGCGAAATACAGCAACCCCGGCCCACCGAACCGCAGACTGCGGAGTCGTACGACATGCCTGAGACTGACGACGCCCCCATCTCCGAAGCAGATCACCGAGGGCTGTACTTTCCGAACGGCGGAGCGCTGCGTATCCGAAACCTTCAGCTCTCCCTCACAGAAGATGGGCGCTTGGACAGCAGCGTCCAAGTAGAGGTGCGCACGGACGCATGGCACCACTGGTTGGCAGCCGGACGAGACGCTTCTGCGGAGGCCACCTCGGCACGAAAGACGCTGGTCGCAATCCCTTCTGAGGACGAGCCCTCTTTTAGCGCTGCGCTCGAACAAGAGTTCCGCGCGTCAATGATCGCCCTATCGGCAGTCGCCTTTGCCCTGGACGGCTTCTATGCCTCCGTCGTGGAGCATGCATCCGGGACCAAGGTGAAGTCGTCATCGCGCCCAGCCAGCATCTGCGAGACTCTCAAGAGAGCATTCGTCCTCAAGCCTGACCAGCAGAAGAGGGCCCGGAACGGACTTGATCAAATTTTTCGCTTCCGGGACCAGGCCGTGCATCAACCAGCCAGGTTCGTTGAGCCAGCCCGGCATCCCATCGGACTCGCTATGGAACCGCGCTTCGTGATGTTCAGTGTTGAAAACGCCCAGACTGCACTCAAGTTCGCCGAGGACCTTATCTCACTCTGCCTCAAGAACCCGAAGCAGCAGCACCAGGAACTCGTACAGTGGTGCAAGGGGGCAGAGGATCTGATCCGCCCTCCCGACGCTGCTGCTCCGAAGCCCAACTCCGCTGATTAACTACACGTCGAATTGCCGCCCGAGTCGCTTGAGTGCCTTGAGGGTCTTGGCGTCGGAGACCTCGGTGTAGACCTCCATCGTCACGTCGATCTGCGCGTGCCGCAGGATGCGCATCGCCACCCGGGGATGGACGTCCAGCGCGGCGAGCAGGGTGGCACAGGTGTGCCGGGTGTCGTGCACCTTGATCCGCCGGACACCGGCCTTGGCGCAGCGCTCGTCAAAGCTCCGGTTGAAGTTCCGGGGATCGATCGGAGTGCCGTAGCGGGTGGTGAAGACCAGGCCCGTTTCCGTCCAGTCATCGCCGACCGCCTCCTTGCTCTGCTCCTGGCGCTTCTGTCGCAGCACCAGCGCAGTCGCGCAGATTCCGGGGAGCGGAAGGGTCGCGTCCGAAGCTTCGGTCTTGGTCTCCCTGTGTAGAAGCTCACGACGAACGCGCTGGAGTTGCCACGCCACGTCGATCTCCCCCGCATCGAGGTCGACAGCGTCCCACGGCAGTCCGAGAACCTCGCCCTTGCGCAGGCCGAGGATGAGGATCAGCACGTACGCGGCGTACATGGGGTCGCCGTCGTTCCGCGCGGATTCGAGAAACCGGCGTGCCTCATCCACAGACCACGGCTTGTTCTTGCGGACACGAGGCTTGGCCACGCGGACCAGGCCCGCCACGTTCTTCGGGATCAGTTCTTCCGTGACCGCGTTCGTCAGCGCGCTACGGAGGACCGTCCAAGCGTCCCGGATCGTCCGCTCTGATGCGTACTGCTTGCAGCACTGCCCCTTAGCGCAGCACCGCCGCCGCTTCTCGTCCCGCCGGGCGTCCTTGCCTTGAGCGCAGCACTGGCAGGTCTCACGGAGCTCATTCAGCCAGGCCCGGACGTCCCGGACGGTGAGCTTGTCGAGCCGCTTCTTACCGAGGCCCGGCACGATGTAGAGCCGGGTCAGGGTCTCGTACGTCGAGCAGGTCAGCGGCGCGAAGTTCGGCGGGACCACCACCTCCCGCAACCAGTCCGCGAGGTAGTCGCCGAGGGTCGGGGACTTGGTCGCGACCGGGCCCTTGCGCGCCGCATCGTGCAGCTTGAGCCACTTCTCGTGGGTCTCGTCGCGTGTCTTGCCGTAGGCCCATTTGCGGGTGCGCTTGCAGTCCGGGGTGGTGACCCAGACGTAGGCGGCGTAGCCGTTTCGGTAGGGGAAGATCGAGCCTTCCCCGTTCGCGCGGCCACGCCCCCGAGCCTTGCGCGTGCTCGCCTTGCGGGCTTGGTCAGGGGAGCCGGTCATCAGGCAGCCTCTTCCATCAGTCGGTGGACCAGGTCGTTGATCGCGGTGCGGGGGATGAGTCGACGGCGGCCGATGCGGAACGAGGCCAGGTCGCCGTTACGGAGCAGGTCGTAGAGCTTCCAGCGGCTGATCTTGAGGAGGACGGCCGTCTCGTCGATGGTGAGGTAGTCGCCAGACGCCGGGATCACGCGCAGCCCTCCTCCTCTGCACGCTCGGCGGCGATGCGGCGCGCGGTCTGCGCCCGTTGGCCGATGTGGTCGGCGAGGATCTGCTCTGCGTCGGTGTAGCCCTGTCCGGCGAATCGCCAGTGCGCCAGGACGAGCGTGCTGTCCGGTGCCGGGAGCCCGTGCCGCTCGCGGGACTCGGCGGCGCGATGGTCGGCACGGTCCTGCCGCAGCGTGCCGAGGGTGATCGAGTAGTGCCGGGACTTGGTCGCGAAGTGGCCCCGGAAGCCGAGCATGTGCGCCCAGGGCCGCAGCCGCAGGTCTTGCATGTCCGGGAGCGCGCCCAGGTCCCAGCAGGTCCGGATCATGCGCCGGGCGTGCGCGGTGACGGGGAGCCGGTCCAGGTCGAGTCCGCCGCTGGTTCCTAGCCCGGCGCAGCGCTTGCAGACTGACCGGCCGTGCGTTCCGTCGATGCCGCCCGCACCCTTGCACCGGCCGCAGGTCAGACGCCGGTCGATGGTGCCGGACGCTTCCGCGCCCTTGGTGGCGTACTTAGCGATGTAGCCCGCCACGGCCTGATCGCTGAGCCCCTGCCCGTCGCCGTGGACGTCGATGGGTCGGACGTCGATCTGGTCGCCCCAGCCGAGCGCACGGTGACCCGTCTCTGGATCGGGGGACATCACGACCACCCGGCGCGCCGCCGTCGGGATCGCCTCGGTCAGCAGTTCCGCAGTCGCCCAGTCGGGCGGGGGCTCCTGGTGACCGGCCGCGCCGTCCAGGCGGATCACTGCGTGGAAGTGCACCAGGCCGCGCCGCTGATACTCGGCGACCTTGGCGAACGAGGGCCGCACGAGCTGGTTGAACCGGCGACGGGACAGGCCCGCCAGTCGTGCCAGCTCTCGCCGTAGTTCCAGCGTGAAGTAGTGCCACAGCTTGCCCGCGTGCGCCTGCCACAGCACCGCGCCGACGTAGTCGTAGCACTCTGCGCAGATGGGCTGACCGTTCAGGATGTCGTCCTGGTCGTGCCGCAGCCCGCAGTGTTCGGCCGCACCGTGCACGCACCTCCCCTTAACCCGGCGGGGACGGCAGGCCACCGGCTCACCGCCGCGTTCCCGCCGGGCGTGCACCGCGCCGAACGAGGGCGCGGTCAGGGTGGCGAACACGCGCGGGCGCGTGCTGACGTGCTCACCGATGCCCTTGCCGCCCGACAGGCCGGAGCGGATGACGTGGAACACGTCCCGCCGGTAGACCTCCGAGCAGGCCGGGCACACCGACGCCCGCCGATTCCCGCACGCCACCAGAAGGTGTCCGGTCGGCTCGTCCGCCGTCCGGTAGACGTGCACGACCTCGCCCGTGCTCTGGTCGATCACTTGTGATTCGCCCACCAGGCGAACCGGTGCGCTGCACCCGCCCGTTGCCGCTACCTGGTGTGTCCACCGCTCGTATCCCGGTGCCGACGCCACCTCGGCCACCGCCCGCAGCCAGGGCGGCACCTCACCCGACATCCCCTTCCCTTCGTTGTCGGTCGTCTCGTCCTCCGAAGCGCTGTGCTCCTCGGTCACGCAGACCCACTCCTCGCCCAGGGATCACTACTTGTACTACAGGTTGCCCGACATGGACGCTGAATTGCAACCTGTAGTACAAGTAGTCGAGCGACTTTTCTCGAAGGGACGGGCCATGCAGGCAGACGACGACAGCGCCGGACCAGGTGGCAGCACGGACGCGGACAAGGACGCACGCTGGCGCACTATTGCCGCTGACCTGCGCACAGGCATCTTGGACGGCCGCTATCCCCCAGGCGGAGCACTGCCCAGCGAACCGGAGCTGGTCCGCCGCTGGGATGTGTCACGCCCGACCGTCCGCAAGGCCATCGAGACACTCGTGTCCGAGGGCCTCGCCTACGTCATGCGCGGCCGAGGATCGTTCGTACGGCCCACACCGGAGCGGCGGCTCATCCTCATCAGCAACCAGAACCGCGCCGACCTGGCCTCACCCGCCTACCATCCCGAGATCCGCGCATTCGGCTGGGAACTCGCCAAGAAGGACATGCCCGAAGAGCCGTTCCACGGCGAACGAATCAACGCCACGCGCAACACCGCGCCCTTGTGCGGCGTCCGGCCCGGACAGTCCGTGATACACCGCCACAGCCTGTGGCGCTTCCCGTTCGGCGGCCGAGTCGAGATCGACTCCTACGCCGACGCCGAACTGGTTCCCGACTGGGACGATCAAAAGCGGTTCCACCAGTACCGCAAACGCCCCAAGTTCTTCTACGACAGCCTCCAGCGCAACCGGGGCCCAGTGCGATGGATCACCCTGACCACCGCCCGACTGGCCTACGAAGACGAACGCACCCGGCTTGGCATGAGCTACGCCGACGCCATCGTGTTGGTGACGCGCACCCAGATCGACCGACACGGCCGCCTGTTGGAATCCACACAGGTCAAAGCACCAGCCAGCCACTTCGAGATCGGACACGGTGCAGAACTCGCCGACGACCCGAACGAACTGTTCAACCCCGAGGAACTAGCCGACGAAGCCATAGCCCTGCTGATCTAACGGGCTCATACTTTCTTCACTGATTCAAGGCGGCCCTGACGGGCCGCACGGCTGGCTCGGCACCGGATCCTCCGCTTGAGCCTCCCCTAAAGACCTGAGGTGGTCAGATCACCTTGCCCGAGACCGGCTGCGGGAGATCGGACCGCGCCCCGTGTCATATGGCCGCATCGTCCTTGAGCCCGCCAGGGGTAGTTGCTCGCGCGTGTGTAGGCTTGTACAGAGTGGTGCTCTGTACAAGCCCACACTCTTCGCAGGTCCTGCTACCAGGCGATCAACGGTGAGCGGTACACCGCGAGGAACGCGGCTCCTGCAAGTGCGGCCAACACGAGCAGGGCCATGAGACGGACGGTGCGACCCCACGTGTTGATAGCGAGTCGCACCGTCCGTCCCACTTCCATGGCGATAGTGCTCATTATGCTTTCACCTCCTTGCTTAAATATATTTCCCTCATAACGCAAAAGACGCCAAGCACCCAAATGGATGATTGGCGCCACACGTCCAAATAAATGAGGGGCTGCCGTCTCCTAATTCCACTACGCGAGTCAGGAGACTGGCCCCAGCTTACCCCAGCAGCACCCCTCCGCGAGGTCACCGGCTAGTGCCGCTGGCCGGTTCCGTACTTGCGCGGGGACCCCTCGCGGGGGCCGCCGTCGGGCCATTGCGGGCAGGCAAGGAGCCAGCCCGTTCGCCGGTCAGGCTAGCGGCCCCCGCCCCCGCGCAAGTCCGGAACCGTCCAGCTTCAACGCGCGGCACATCCCACACTCACGGCCCAGATCTCACCGGGTGTGTGGGGGCCGGGTGCGTGGCTGGGCCCGCCCACCGCGCGGCGGGGCCGTGGACGGCCGCCGCGCCTTGCGCGTGCGGCCTAGGGGCCGTTCGCGGCGCGGCCCCGACCACCGCCCCGCCCCGCCGTGGACGGTCCGCACGTACCGCACCGCGCAACCCCAGGCAGGCCCCCACACGGGACAGGCCGCGCAGGAGCCGGGCAGCGGCTTCAACGTCCGACGACGCTTGAGACGGAATTGCCGCAACGGCGTCGGCTGACTCTCTGCGGTCGCCCCTACGGGGTGGCCTTGCGGCCATCGACCGGCCCCGACCCTGTCAGCGCGCAAGGGAAGCCGCGGCCCTCACGCCATCACGGACCGGACGGGCGAGCCAGGAACTTGGGCCGAGGCCACGGCCAGGCCGCCGGATTCTCTAGCGCCTCACGCAGCTCACGCGGATTGGCCGCTTCCACCAGCCGCCCCCCCCACTCGACAACGGCACCAGCGCCCACCATGCCCCGGTAGCGCGCCCGTACCAGGTGACCGCACCCGAGGCGGAGTGCTCACCCATCAGCCTGCGCGGCGAGCTTGCCCTTGACCGCCACCACCACATCGGGCAAGTGCTCGTCAGCGGCCGGAGCGATCGCACCACCGCCCGGGAACGCGAACCACAACTCACCGCCACAGGCCATCCGCTGATCACACCGCACCATTACCGGCGACCCGGAGGAAGCCGGGACCGCGAGCAGCGGGTCAGACTCGGCCACCTCCACCGCGTACCCGTGCGACTTGAGCGCCTGCGCCAACGCCCAGACGCGCAGCCGTCGCGCCTCCGTCACCTGCGAGATTTCCGTTGCCATAAGCCGTCCTCCATCGAGTGCGGGGATGGACAGGAGCAGCACCGAGCGCCGCCGCCGAACCGGGTTGACCGGCGATGGGTGCCGCCCGTTCCATGGCTCTGAGCCTGTCTTTCTCGCTGGATCTCTCGGAGGCACCGGCCAGGGAGCCAGAGAGGGGCCAGACTGAGGGAAGGGAGGGGCCAGCGTGGGCGACGCAAAGCGGAAGCGGTTCGGCGCGTACCTCGCACAGTTGCGCCGGGACGCGCGCAAGAGTCAGAGGCAGCTCGCGGAGACGTTGTGCCGGATATCCGGGACCGCCTCTGTGACTCGGCACGAGGTCAGCCGGTGGGAAAGGGGCGAGCGCGTTCCGGATGTCTGGCTAGCCGCTCTTGCGACGGCCCTGGGCGTTCCACTTGACGCTCTTGAACGCGGAGCCGCCCATGCGCGAGGCCAGGACATCAGCGCCGGGCCGCGCAGCCCGGCCGAGGCACTCGCCTACTTCCTGCCTGATCGCAACGTTGAGCTTGGCCCTCTGGCGAGCAGCCGAGGCCGCCGAGTTGGAGACTCCACAGCGGCCGCCCTTGCCGACCGAGCGCACAGGCTGCGACTTGCAGACGACGTGATGGCCGGTGGCGATCTACTCGTCCCGGCTCTCAGGGAGTTGGACGGAGCCGTCCGGCTCTACCGGGAGACGACTCATTCCGAAAAGACTGGCCGCTCCCTTCTCAGCAGCATCGGGGAGATAGCCCAGATCGCCGGATGGATCGCCAGCGACGCAGGCGAACACGACCAGGCCGCACGCGCCTACCAACTCGGAGTCTCGGCCGCGCGGGAGGCTGGAGACCTCGCTCTGGTGGGCAACCTTGCCGGAAGCCTCGCTTACCAGCTCTCCAACACCGGCCACGAAGACGACGGGCTGAGCCTCGCCCATGCGGCGCTAGAAGAGGCAGGCCCGGACGCACCGGCCAAAGCCAGGGCTCTCTACCTTGACCGAGTCGCATGGGCACACACCAAGGCAGGCGAAGCCCAACCAGCGATGCGCGCTCTCACCGAGGCCCACGAAGCCATGGCCGACGAGGACTCGCAAGAGTCCCCGGACTGGGCTTACTGGGTCTCTCCCGAAGAACTCGACGTGATGGACGCCCGCGTCTACACCGAACTTCGGAAACCGTTACGCGCCGTCCCACTGCTGCAAGAGGTGCTCAGCCGGTACGACTCGACGCACACTCGTGAGCTGGCGCTGTACCTATCGTGGCTCGCCGTCGCCCTGGTGGACGCGAACGAGCCGGAAGAGGCCGCCAAGACGGCGCGGCGGATGCTCGACCTCTCATCCGACTTCGCGAGCGACCGGACAGCCCAGCGAGGGCGCATCGTCCTCACGAAGCTAGAGCCATACCGAGACATCCCCGAGGTACGCGAGGTGCTCGACACGTACGCGGCATGACGGCTCTACCAGGCCGTTCGTGCTTCTGCTGTACAGCACAGAAGTACAGCAACGCACCCTCACAACCGCCGACATGATCAGTCGTCGCCTCATGCCCCACCAGCATCGACAGCCCTCTGACCTGGGCAAGCCGATAGTTCGGGACGAAGAGGTCGTGGGTTCAAATCCCGCCACCCCGACAGCCAAGTACCAGGTGAGACAGGGTCTCGGAGATCACTCCGAGGCCCTTCTTCATTCTTGAAGACTTGAGGAGCCGACCGGGGTCCACCGTCACTGGACTCACGCTGTCCTGGCGGCCCCGAGTACGGCTTCGATCACCTCGGCGCTCATCGTGACAATCGACCTCAGTCGCCAGGATGGGCCCACGGGCCGCTCGTCGTGACGTGGTAATTCCTCCGCTACCTCCGGCAGGGGCCTCGGTTGCACCGCAGCTCGTCACTCAGCGGGGACTCGGCTCGCTCCTACAACACCGACGAATAGCACACCTGACTGCATACCGGCCACATAATGTCAGAACGGGTCGAACTCGACCACTAGCCCCAGCCATCCGGCCACACCTGAATCACCCTAAAAGGTCAGCCACATTCCCAAGGAATCCCCCCACCTGTGACCAAGCATGGATTCTCTGTATGAAATACAGCGATGCCTCGCAGCAGGCCGACCGAGTTCGGTCACACAAAACGCCCGTATCCCACTAAGCCCCGCTTCTCCGCAGTACACTCCTCTCAAGCAACGACACCCCAGAGCTCACGCGCACGAGACATGGCGGTTGCGCGTCCCTGCCGGCACGGAAGCGGAGGAACAGCGATATGCGTGCCGCCCTAGCTGCTTACTTCCACAGTACTTAGCGAACGACTCCTCTCACCTGGGGCTCGCGGGGTGTCGTGACCCGGCCTGGCTCGCCAAGTCGGGCCAGGCCTTCTATTCAGTGAGCCTTCATGCGGAGCGGGGGAGAGTTCTTTGACCGAAGCGACCGCTGGTCCGATACACGCCTGTGAGATACCAGATGTGTTCTGCTTCGACAACCGGTACTGGGTACACGTCCTGTATCCGAACGAGCCATCTAACGCGGATACAGCTGGGATTCCGATGACCGCGGCAGCCCTCAGCCTGCTGGGTGGACAGACCGGTAAGGACGTGGTCGCCGTCACCGAAGTAGGCGGCGACGAACACGAGCTGATCCTGGTCACCTCCCAAGAGCCCTACATCTGTGGGCTCCGCGAGGCGTTGAGGTATCGAACCACTGAACCCCGTACCGGAGATCACGTTTGGCTGAGCCGTCCATGGGACGACGACCACGAACGCCCTGCCCTAAGCATTCGGGTGGTGCGTGGACACGCTGCATCATTGAGCCAAGCGATCATCTACTCCACTGGCGCGCACTTCCTCCAGACCCCGGAAAGTGATCAAGAGCTACTCTCTGCCATCAAAAATTTGCTTCTCCTGTCCGACAAGACAACTTGGGCGGGCGTACTGCGCCATCTAGCCCATCGAGGCGACGACCCTCTCGCCGAACTGGTGAGTCGCTACATCGACGGCGGTTGCCAGTTCTCGCACGCACCCGTCGTCATCCCAGATGTCGAACAAGAAACCCCGAACACGTCGACAATCCGACAACCCCGCCTTCCGGTGATGCAAGACGAATCAAACAACAAGCTCCGATCCTTCCTCCGCCTGATCCAAGGAGACGGAAAAGGGGACGAGTGATATGAGCCTCATCGAGGCTGACCTCAATGATTTCTATCGAAGCGACTGTTCTGATGTCGTCACGGAGTTCTATCTGCCCGCACTGTCCAAGGCGAATCGCTATGACCGAGCTGTTGGATACTTTACGGCTGGCTCTCTGACACTTACCGCGCGAGGCATTGATCAGCTCATCAAGAATGGCGGCAAGATTCGCATCATTGCGAGCCCAAATCTCTCACCTGAAGACATTCAGGAGATCAGTCTCGGCTACGAAGTACGTGAAGCCGTCATCGCACGCGCCATAGCGCGAGAACTAGAGCCTGACAGAGTAGCCACCTTTGCCAGCGATGCGACCATCAAACGGCTAGGATACCTAGGAAGCCTGATCGCCAGCAGCAGACTGGAAATCAAGATCGCCTTCCTAGATCATCGAAATAACGGCATCGGAATATATCATGAGAAGCTTGGCGTGATTGCCGACCAAAAGGGCAATGAAGTCGCCTTTAACGGCTCAATGAACGAAACCTCGGCAGCCTATTTGGATAACTTCGAGTCAATCGAGGTTTTCAAATCTTGGGAACCTGCGGAAACGAGCCGCGTTCGCCGCATCAGCAAACACTTCTCAGATCTTTGGTCGGGGAAGAACGCCCGGATAACGATCCTTGATTTTCCTGAGGCAGCACAGAGAAATCTTCAAGATCTGGCACGTCGCACTACACGTCGATCCGAGTCGGATACAATCGACTCGCCAGTGAAGAGAAACAGGTCAGCAGCAGGATGGGCCACCATTCCTGAAGAAGTCAAACTGCGCGACTATCAAAAGGATGCCGTCAGGAAATGGCTTGCATCCGGAGCCTGCGGCATGCTTGAGATGGCCACGGGAACCGGAAAGACCATCACTGCGCTAGCTGCGCTCGACCAGCTCGGACGACAGCTCCGGGCCCGTGACGGTTCACTGGTTACGGTCATCGTCGTCCCGTTGCTGGACCTCGTGGAGCAGTGGGCAGAGGAACTCATCCGGTTCGGTGTGGTACCGGTAAAGTGCCGAGACTCGGTGCAGAACTGGCTCGGGCCCGCACGCAATGCCATCGCAGGAATGAAACCTGGACGGTCAATCACCTTCGTCGTTACCAACAAGACATTCGTTTCACCCGCTTTCCAGCAACTGCTGTCTTCTGCCGGCGATTCGCTTCTGATCATTGCAGACGAAGCGCACCATCTGGGGGCGGAACACAATCTGATGGCGCTCCCCGAACACGCCCGTTGGCGGCTGGCGCTGTCGGCCACACCAGAACGATGGTTCGACCCGGTCGGCACGGAAGGCCTCCATGAGTACTTCGGCGAGACGCTAATCAAGCTTGGGATCAAGGAGGCGATCAAGCTCGGCGCGCTCACCCGTTACCGCTACCGACCGGTGCTCGTACCACTCAGCGACGAGGAGGCAGAGTTCTACACTTACCTCACGATGCGCATCGGTGCATTGTTCGGTCAGGAGAAGAGGAGCAAGTTCGGCTCCTCACTCGAATCCGCAATCGGCCAGCTTTTGAGTAAGCGGGCCAAGGTCTTGGGACACGCGGCCGGGAAGATGGACGCGCTGCTTGGAGAGGTATCCAAACGACGCGACCAACAGTTCCAGTTGGTCTACTGTGCAGAAGGAGATCGTCCCAGGGGAGATGGCGGCGTGGGCGGGCCACGCCAAGTCGATCAGGCCCTATCACTTCTCGGTAACACGATGGGCATGCGAGTACACACGTACACATCGCAGGAATCCAAGGGCGAGCGGCGCACACTGCTCGACGCCTTCGGCTCCGGCGACCTCGAGGTTCTTGTATCGATGCGCTGCTTGGACGAAGGCGTTGACCTGCCCGATGCTCGGATCGCGTACATACTCGCCAGCAGTAGCAATCCCCGGCAGTTCATCCAACGCCGAGGACGTATCTTGCGGCCGGCCGTAGGCAAGTCGGAGGCCGAGGTCCTCGACTTCATCGCTGTTCCGCCGCAGGATCCGGAGCTTTTCGGAATCGAGCGCAATCTCTTCCGGCGAGAGATGGCCCGTGTGGTTGAGTTCTCCCAGTACGCCGAGAACTATGGGGAAGCGCTGAGCGAGCTGCGCGAACTGCGCGAGTATTACGAACTGATGGACGTCTGAGGAGACCGAAGGCGATGGACAAAACCGATCAGCAGGAGATCCGTCAGATCGAGGAGATCATAAAGGAACTTCCATCCACCGTATGGGAGGTCATCGAGATGGCGATTAGTGTAGAGCAGGAGCAACTCCACATGGCCGAAGGGTCAGCAAAGTCCACGTTCCTCAACGTGATGCCCAAGCGCTTGGAAGGACTTTCCTGACCAATGAGACTCATCGCTCTAGAACTGGAGAATTTTCGCCCCTTCCAGGGGAATCAGAAAATCACCTTCGCTCAGGACCAAGACCAGAACGTTACTGTTCTCTATGGTACGAACGGCGGCGGAAAGACCACGCTGCTCAATGCCTTCACCTGGGCACTCTACGGTATTCTGGGGTCGGACCTGGAAAGTCCCGACCAGCTCATCAACTCAACGCTGTGGAACAGTGCCCCAAATGGGACGCTACTCACCGCATCGGTGAGCGTTGAATTCGAGCATGCGGATCGTCGATACATCACCAAACGAGTCGTCAAGGCTACAAAGCGCAGCTCCACTCAACCGCGCCCCAAGCCAGAACTGCACCTTTGGCGACGAGAGACTGATGGAAGGCTAGAGTCCCTCCCAGACGCACGGGGACAGATCAGCAATATCCTGCCCGAGCGGCTCAGCCGATTCTTCTTCGTCAATGGCGAACGCATCGAAGGCTTGGTCAAGCGCGGCGGTGAAGACGAAGTCCAAGAGGCCGTGAAGACCATGCTCGGATTGGAGGCGATGGAACGCGCCGTCAACCATCTGCCCCGAGTCGCTGACAAGCTGCGGCGGAACGTCAAGGCCAAAGGTGCGGCCCAGGACAGGCTCCAGGATCTTCTCAAGGAACTGAGCGGAACGGATCAGGAACTCCAGAACCAGCAGCGGAGGGCGAACAACGCTCGCCGCGAGATCAAGCACCTGGACGAGGAGGTGAAGCGGCTCAATCTTCTGATGACCCAGCTCGCCGACGCCAAAGAGCTTCAGCATCAGCGGTATCGACTCAACGAGGACCTACGGCGTACCACGCTGACGCGCGAGGCACGGGAGAAGGAGCGGGAAGAGACCGTTGCGAACAGCGGCTTTCTAAGTTTCCTTCCCACACTGCCCGACCGCATCGTTGAAGTCTGCGACGCACTGCGCGAACGAGGCGACCTTCCTGCCCCCCTCAAGGCCACCTTCATCGACGACCTGCTGGAACGAGGGACGTGCATCTGCGGGACGCGGCTCATGGCCGGTAGTTCACATCGCGCTGCACTGGAGACGTGGCGGCCCCGCGGCGGCGTCGCAGAGGTAGAAGGTTCCTGGAACCAGCTCAAGGGAACCGTGGTGAGCATCGGTGAACAGCGTGAACAGATGCACAAGTCGCTGAAGGAACATGACGAGCAGATCGCTGATCTCGAAGAGCAAGAGCGCCGACTCAACAGCAGGATCAGCGAAATCTCCATCGAGCTGAAGCGAATGCCATCCGAGCAGGTCGTCCAGACCGAGGAGAAGCTGCAATCGGTCATAGACGCACGGGACGAGAAGCACAAGGACGTCGGAGCCGCGGAAGCCGAGATCAAAGGGTTGGAGAAGAAGCGCGCTGATCTGACCGCCTCCATCGACAAACTGAGCGCCACGGACGCGGCCACCCGTCGAATCCAGACGCGCATCGGCGCTGTGGACCAGGCCGCGGTTGCCCTAAGCAAGATCTTGGACATCCTCTCCCATGGGGTCCGTCGCCGACTCGACAGCCGGATCCAGAACCTCTACAACCTGGTCTCTCTGAAGAGCTACCAGCCCGAGCTCACATCCGACTTCGAGCTGGAGCTGTGGGACACCTCGACCGCCGACAGGTTGCCCGCTCCCAAGTCGACCGGCGAGAACATGCTTCTCTCACTGGCTTTCGTCGGCTCCCTTATCGGCGAGGCCCGCGATTCCGAGACCCCTAACCGCAACTTCATCAAGGGAGTGAGCGGCGACTTCCCGGTGGTGATGGACGCCGTGTTCGGCAGTCTTGACGATGACTACCGGCGGGCCGTCGCCGACTTTCTCCCCCAGGTGGCTTCACAGGTCATCATCCTCACCAGCAAAGCCCAGGCGGGCGAGGTCATTGAATCGCAGCTACGCCCACGTGTCGGGAAGCAGTATGTGATCACAACCCACACCACCAAGTCTGATATCGACGCTACGCCCGAGCTCGTACTGAACGGACGCAGCTATCCCTACCAGGTAGTCGGCTCTGACCGCACCGGTGCGCAGATCACGGAGGTACGGGACTGATGGTCCTCAACGCCGACATTCGAGTGCGTCCTCCGCAGGAGCACCACGACTTGATCGAGCGGTTGCTGCAGAAGAACGACGGCCTTTTCCCGACTCGATGGCAAGTGCTACTGTTCGCGGCCGCGCTGGGATGGTCCAGGCAGCGACGTGACCCGTTCGAGAAGCAAGCTGAACCGATCCGGTACGGGTTGTTCAACAGTTCGGCGACTGTGGCCGCGGTCATCGACTCCATCGGAGTGCTCGCTCACCCCAACGACGCCACGATCATGGCCGACGACAGACTGCCCGAGCGGATACGGGTCTTCGAGGAATACGCGAACGGCGGCCTGTCGATCATTCAGGGTGAGCTCAACGCACCGCACTCGCGCCCTATGGACGTGATCCTCGATCTTTGCAGGAGAGGCTCGACTCGCGCGGAACGACGCATCCAGGGACTTTTCGGCGCGAACATGAACTCCGAGTTCGACCCGCCGGAGTTCGACTGACCTAGCGACGCCACCAGCCCCGCCGATGTTCTGTCTGCCGGACAACGGTGCCCTAGACAAGGTAGACGTGGACCTCGTCCACCAGCGGTACTACCTGGAGTACGCGGATGCTCGATTCTCTCTGGGGCAGCGATCGGCGCCTCACCGCGATCGCGCGTTCAACACTGTCAGTCGCAGCTCGGCGGGCTGTGATCGATGGCGAGATCAGTTCTTCGACCACGGTTCTGGACTACGGCTCTGGGCGCGGCGACGATGTACGCGGGCTCGAGCAGATGGGTTTCCATGCCAGAGGCTGGGACCCCTTCTACGCACCGGACCGGGATCCTCGTCCTGCCGAGGTCGTGTTGCTGACCTATGTCCTCAATGTCATCGAGGATCCTATGGAGCGACGCGAGGCGTTGGCTCGCGCCTGGGAATTGGCAGAACGACTGCTGGTGGTCGCGACCAGGTTGACGTGGGAACGGTCGAAGGTACGCGGCAACGAGTACGAGGACGGCATCCTAACCAGCCGACATACCTTCCAGCATCTGTTCAGCCCCGCGGAGCTGCGAGCTTATGTCGAGGAGACGAGCGGTGTCCGCTGCGTATCGGCGGCACCGGGCATCGTCTACGCCTTCCGCAATGACGAAGCACGTCTCCGTTATCTCGCCGGCAAGATCGTGCCGCATGCTGAATGGGCGGTCTCAGACGACGCCGCATCCGCCATCGCCTCGGTGGTCGGCTACACCGAGCGGCGTGGCAGACTTCCCAGGCTGGAGGAGATGCCCGCCGAGATGGCAGGGCTATTGGCGCACCTGCAACCGAACGAGCTGCAGAGGATCGTGAAGAAGTCGGTAGTCCCAGAGCGTTTCGAAGCCGGGTCGAAAGCGTCGACCCTGTCGACCCTTCTCTTTCTCGCGGTGGAGCTGTTCAATGGCCGTGGTCCGTTCAGCAGCCTTCCCCTCTCAATACAGCTGGACGTGCGCGCGTTCTTCTCCTCCTACAAGGAGGCCTGCCAGCGCGCCGACCGACTCCTGCTAAAACTTCGGGACGACTCGTACGTACGTGGCGCGATGCGGGCATCGACCGTCGGCAAGCTGACCCCCACGGCTCTTTATGTGCATCGGCGAGCCGTGGATCGGATGCCGACGGTTCTGCGGCTCTACGAGCACTGCGCCTCGATCGCGGCCGGCAGACCCGAAGTCTGGTCTGTGGTCAAGCTCAGGCATCGGGGGCGTGCCGTGAGCTGGCTGGACTACCCGGATTTCGACTCCGATCCGCATCCGCGACTGCGCTCGTCCTACTCGGTGGACCTGACGAGCCTGAATGCGACCTGGTCATCGTATGTGGAGTCGAAGAACCGCCCATTGCTGCATCGCAAACACGAATTCCTGGCACCGGACGATCCGGACGTGCCGAAGTACCGTCGGTTGACCCAGTCAGAGATGCGAGCGGGGCTGTACCAGAATCCGCATCTCATCGGCACCGAGGACGGATGGGCCGCGGAGCTCGATCGATGTGAGCGCGAGCTCCGCGGCCACCGCCTCATACGTCGCAGGAACTTGGATCAGGACAGGTAAGACGTGTCTGTCTGAAACTCCGCGATCTCCTGGACCAGGCCGTCTACGTCCAGTCCCTCCGTCTGATCAGGGAACCACGACAGGCGCAGACCGTTCCCCGCGACGTCGTCCGGCAGTCCCATTCCACGCAACACGTGGCTAGGAGTGTAGGACGCGCTCGTGCAGGCAGAGCCGGTCGACACCGCGACCAACTCCTTGAGCTGAACGATCAGCGCCTCGGCATCGACGCCCTCGAACGAGACATTCAGGATGTGGGGAACGACGTGGTCCTGGTCACCGTTGAGTCGGAACTGCGTCTTGCCCAGCGCCTCGACCAGGCGCGAGCGGAACTCTGCCGCGCGAGACCACCACTGGCGATGTTCCTTGGCGAAGATGTCCGCGGCCTTGGCCAGCCCCACGATCAGTGGCACCGGCAGCGTCCCTGGGCGGAGCTTTCGCTCCTGGCCGCCTCCGAACATCAACGGCGCAAGGGGCACAGCATCTCTCCCCCGCCGTCTGGTCAGCAGGAGTCCGATGCCCTTGGGGGCACCGACCTTATGGCCGCTGACGCTCACCAAGTCGATCGGAGCCCTCAGATCCTCGTTGAGCTTCCCGAAGCCCTGTGCCGCATCCACATGGAGGTATGTAGGCGTGTCCCGTAGATGATCCGCGAGCTCAGCGACAGGCTGGACGACCCCGGTCTCGTTGTTCACGTGCATCAGGGATACCAACAACGTGTCATCCCGCAGCCGCTCCTGAACAGCCTCGACAGCTACCCGTCCAGATGGGCCAGGAGAGATGAAGTCAACCTCGAAGCCCCTGGATGCAAGGTGCTCCAGCGGCTCAATGACGGCCTTGTGCTCGATCGCCGAGGAGATGATGTGCCGACGACCCTCACGTTCACCAAACGGAGCGAGCCCCAGGAGAGCGATGTTGTTGCTCTCCGTAGCGCCCGAGGTGAAGATCAGCTCGGACGATCCGGCGCCGAGCTGATTCGCCAACAGCTCCCGTGCCTGCTGCACGGCACGCTTCGCTCGGGTACCCCAATCATGCGTGCGGCTGCCGGCGTTGCCGAAGTCCTCGGTCATCCAGTGCAGCACCACCTCCGCGACACGCGGATCGACTCGTGTGGTGGCTGCTGAGTCCAAGTACGCTGTCACGCCCGTTTCCACCCCTCGTGCTCGCAACTAATCACGTGTGTATGTCAAAACCAAGGCGTACGTACGGTATCGTGACACCGGTGGGGTCACATGCGACTTCGCCTTCCACAGACGGACCAACAGCAGGGTTCGAGTACGTGTTCCCTGCGATCCGTGGGGTGCAGGCGCAACGCGAATACTACGTGTCGATGTGTCCGCTGCGGCTCATCCCGAAGATCTTCCTCTTCGACGAGGACGAGCTGGCACCCGAGGTCAGAGCGCAGCGCATCCTCAACAAGGCACGCATCCCTGCGCTCGCGGCGTACATTGTAGACAACCCGTCTGATTATGTCTTCTCCGCGCTCACCGCTTCGGTCGATGGAAATATGCGTTTCGTTGGGATCGCGAACGAGGGCCCTGGGATGCGCATCGGGCAGTTGCACATCCCAATGGCAGCACGGTTCCTCATCAACGACGGCCAACATCGACGTGCAGCCATCGAGGCCGCACTGAGTGACAATCCAGATCTAGGCGACGAGACGATCGCTGTCGTCTTCTTCCACGATGCGGGGCTCGCCCGTTGCCAGCAGATGTTCGCCGATCTCAACCGGCATGCGGTCCGTCCGGCCCGCTCCATCGGCGTTCTATACGACCATCGCGATGAACGTGCCAAGCTCGCGCGCCTGCTCGCACTGAAGTCTCCTGTGTTCCGCAATTTTGTGGAGATGGAGAACAGCACGCTATCAGCACGTTCACGAAAGCTCTTCACCCTGAGCGCTTTGTACTACGCTACGAGTTCGCTCATCAAGGGTGTAAAGATCGACACTCAAGACGACGCCGCCGAGCTGACGATGGCCTTCTGGAGTACCGTCGACGAACTGATTCCAGAATGGCGTCTCGTGCGGCAACGCAAGATGACCGCCGCTGAAGTACGCAAACACTATCTGCACAGTCACGGGGTCGCACTGCATGCGATCGGCCGGCTGGGCAACGCCTTGCTGCACGAATCCGACGATCCTAAATCATGGCGACCTCGGCTGGCTCCTTTGAAAAACGTTGACTGGTCGCGCCTCAACTCTGCATGGGAAGGGCGAGCGATCGTCGGTGGACGCGTGTCGAAGGCACACTCAAATGTCGTACTGACAGTAAATTATCTGAAGACACAGCTCGGGCTTCGGCTCGGTCCAGAAGAAGCCAACGTGGAAGCGACCTACCTGCGAGGAGAGCGATGAGCATCGGATTGGGGATGCCGAGCCGCAGGGCCATCCCGTTCAAGGACCGCGGCGGTCTCGCGGCGGTTGTTAGCGGACTCACCGAGGAAATCCGTCAACTTTACGTTGCGGATGCGGTGCCATGGGTCGTGGGTTACAGCGGAGGCAAGGACTCGACTGCCGTCCTGCAGTTGGTCTGGCTGGCTCTCGAGGGGCTGCCGGTCGCACAACGGACCAAACCGGTGCACGTTATCTCCACTGACACGTTGGTGGAGAATCCCATTGTCGCGAGCTGGGTGACACAGTCGTTGACGACGATGGGAAAGGCAGCCGAGAAGGAGCGGCTTCCCATCACTCCGCACCGGCTCACACCGGACGTCAAGGACACCTTCTGGGTCGGCCTGATCGGCAAGGGCTATCCCGCGCCGCGTCCAAAGTTCCGTTGGTGCACCGAGCGGCTCAAGATCAGACCATCGAACACCTTTATTCGAAGCGTGGTCCGTGACCACGGCGAGACCATTCTCGTGCTGGGTATTCGCAAGGCAGAGAGCCAGGCCCGCGCCAAGGCGATGACCAGGCATGAGAAGCACCGCGTACGCGACCGTCTCTCACCTAACGGCAACCTGCCCAATTCCTTGGTCTACAGTCCTATCGAGGACTGGACCAACGACGAGGTGTGGACGTTCCTCATGCAGCAGTCCAACCCTTGGGGTCATAACAACAAGGACCTGCTGACCATGTATCAGGGGGCGTCGAGCGACGGCGAGTGCCCCCTGGTCGTCGACAACACGACACCGTCCTGCGGCGACAGCCGGTTCGGTTGCTGGACCTGCACGCTCGTCGATCAGGACAAGTCGATGGCCGCGATGATCCAGAACGACGAGGAGAAGGAGTGGATGCAGCCGCTCCTCGAGCTCCGCAATGACCTCGACGTGCGGAACGCGGAAGGTCGCCGAGACGACAAGCATCTACGCGACTGGCGGAAGATGAACGGCACCATCCAGCTGTTCAACGACAAGATCGTCCACGGTCCGTACACCCAGGAGTCGCGGGAGCAGTGGCTGCGTAAGCTGCTCAACGCTCAGACGTGGGTGCGTAAGAACGGCCCGGACGGAGTCCGCGAGATCGAGCTAATCACCATGGGCGAGCTCCACGAGATCCGCAGAATCTGGGTCTTCGAGAAGCATGAGGTCGAGGATCTTCTGCCCAAGATCTACTTCGAGGAGACCGGCGAGGAGTTCCCCGGCAAGCCATTCGACGAGCATCTCGCTCTCGCCGGTGACGAAATGGAGCTGCTCCGCGAGGTCTGCGGGGACGACGAATTGCACTTCCTGACCGCGCGGGAGCTCCTTGCGGTCGAGCGGAAGTTTCGCACGATGACCCGGCGCTCTGGGCTGTTCGAGGCTCTGGAGAAGACGATTCGCCGCGGCTACTACGAGAGCAAGGAGGACGCCGAGCAGTACGCGTTGCGTCTGCGCGACGCTCAGAAGGCTCCCGAGCTCCCACTCTTTGACGAAGAGACCACTGATGCTTCTGCTTAATGTCACCCTGTCCAATTTCGGTGCGTACAAGGGGGAGCATCACCTCAACCTCGCTACCAGGCCAGGTCGTCCGGTCATCTTGATCGGCGGCCTCAACGGGTGCGGCAAGACAACTCTGCTGGATGCGATACAGCTCGCGCTGTATGGTCCACGGGCACGCACTAGTGGACGAGGCAACCGCTCGTACGATAGCTACCTACGCGATAGCGTCAATCGCCAGGCGAGTCCCAAGCACGCCCATGTCACTGTGGAGTTCACAACCACTGTGGAGGGGGAAGAGCGGCTGTACAAGGTGCGCCGCTCCTGGGAGGTCAACGGCAAGACCGTTCGCGAATTCTTGGCCGTCGTGATCGATGGCGAGATCGACCCGCCGGTCAGTGATCAATGGGCCGACTACATTGAGGACCTCCTTCCTCTGGAGGCGGCCTCTCTCTTCTTCTTTGACGGCGAAAAGATCGAGTCGTTGGCCGATCCGGAGCGGGCCGCGTCCGTCATCGAGTCCGCCGTGCACTCGCTGCTGGGAATTAACACGATCGAGCAGTTGCGTACCGACCTGCTCGCGCTCCAGCGACGCCAGAAGGTCTCAAATGAGGACCAAGAGGCGTTGGAACAGATCAAACGCCTCGAACGCGAAATAGAGCTGGTCAACCGCCAGATCGCCGATGGTGTCCAGACTGTGGCCTCCGCTCGGACAGCGCTGGAGGTTGCCGACTCCAAGTTCCTTGCGGTCGACGATGCCTTCTCGAAGGAGGGCGGTGAACTTTACGCTCGCCGAGCCGAGATCGAAGCCGAGAAGAAGCAGGTCGAAACCCAGCTCAAGAGCATCAACGAGACCTTGGCCAATTCCACCGCGGCCGGTCCGCTTCCCCTTCTCCTCCTCGGACCTCAGCTGAAGGACCTTCGCGACCAAGTCGAGAAAGAGCGACTGGCTGCGGAGAATGCACAGGTCATCGACGTACTTGCGGCCAGGGACGAGCAGCTCCTGGACGAACTCCAGAGGCTGGTTCCAACCGAGGCGCTCTCTGCGGCCCGACAGTTCCTCGCCGTGGACCGCGAGCAGCGCGCCGGAAGCACCGCCAGCACCCGACAGGTCATTAACTACCCGTCCGGTAGCATTTCTCAGCTCCTCACCCTCGAAGACACCCTTCGGCGGGAAGCGGCGAGTGCCCAAGATCTCATAAAGCAGAGCCAAAAGCTGCGTGGACGTCTGGCCACTCTTGAACGCCAGCTAGCCGGAGTGCCAGACAAGAGACTCATCGCCGCTCTCATTGAAGAACGAGACGCCGCCCGCGACGTCGTTACCCGGGCCAAGGCTCAGCTAGAGGACGCCGCCAAGTCCTTGGAAGCCACGCAACGCAAGCATCAGCAACTCATGGATGAGCGCGAACGCGCCTACAAGGGCCGCGCGCAGAAGATCGCCAAGGCGGAGGACGCAGCGCGGGTGATCGAATATGCCAACCGCGCACGAGGGACCTTGCAAAAGTATGGGGAGGCCCTGCTTCAGCGGCATATCAATCGCCTTGAGGCTGCCGTGCTCAAGAGCTTTACGCAGCTCATGCGCAAGAGCCATCTGGTTAGTGATCTGCGGATCGACACCGAGAAGTTCACCATGACGCTTGCAGGGCCGGATGACGAAGAGTTGGATCCCGCGCGGCTCAGTGCCGGGGAACGCCAACTCTTGGCGGTCTCCCTATTGTGGGGCCTTGCCCGTGTCGCCGGAAATCAGCTCCCCAGCGTGATCGACACTCCGCTTGGACGCCTGGACAGCCGACACCGAGAGCACCTGGTGGAGCGCTACTTCCCTCAGGCAAGTAACCAGGTCCTTCTCCTGTCCACCGACGAAGAGATCGATGAGTACCTATTCAAAAGGCTGAGGCCTTCAATCGCGCGCATGTACACACTGGTCCACGACGACAAGACCTTCACTACTACGGTTGAAGAAGGCTACTGGTGGGCGGCGGGGTCAACCCATGTCGCTTGATAACGTCCGGCTCTCCCAACCAGCCAAGGATCAGCTCGTCAGGCTCAAGCGGATCACCGGGATCAAGAACTGGAACACCCTTTGTCGCTGGGCCTTGGCCCTGTCGCTTCAGGACCCAACACCGCCGCTGGTTCGTGAGGTCGTTACCGACTCCAATGTTGAGATGACCTGGAAAACATTCGCTGGCGCCTATGGGGACGTCTATATGGCTCTCCTTAAGCAACGCTGCTTGGCCGACGGCGAAGAGCCCACCGACGAAGCCCTCTCACACACTCTCACGATCCACATACATCGCGGCATCGGCCATCTCGCCGGCCGCCGAAGCCTAAGGAACGTCGGCGACCTACTGGCCAGTGCCATCGAATGAGCCGTCGCACACGGCGGTAGCCAGAAGCCACGCGGCAACCGCCAACGCGCGAGTTGAGCGTCACCAGGCCCACCCGCGCTCCGTCGGTTCACCACCAGACAACCGTCGGGACCATTGCTGAACGCAGTCGGCGAGTGCGGGTTGGTGGTTGTCCGGCGCAACGCGAGCATCAACCTCGCCACACTCCAGGAGATAGGAATCGCTGGCTGACCCCCAGTGTGGGCCAGCGCAGGGCTCGTCCGGCAGCCACCTCACGAGCGGCGCCGGAAAACTCTGCGAGTGGAACGTTGTCGGCGAATGCGCCTCAGTGTGCGGGTTATGACACTTGGTGACCTGGTGTCGCCGTGGGCGAAGCTGGTTTCGATGTCATGGCCTGACACGAACCGGTCATTGGCGTAACCGCTGCCTCCGGGACGCAGCCGCTGGATCATGTGCATTGAGGGGCTTCCAGCACGTTCAACGGAACG
Organism: Actinomadura chibensis NBRC 106107; assembly: GCF_001552135.1. Lineage (GTDB taxonomy): Bacteria > Actinomycetota > Actinomycetes > Streptosporangiales > Streptosporangiaceae > Spirillospora > Spirillospora chibensis. The sequence goes on from NZ_BCQP01000037.1 coordinate 85,978, forward strand.
TGGTGGGGGTGGGGGTTAGGTGGGGGGCGTTCGGCTATAGGGGGAAGGTGGCGGGGGAAAGGGGGCAGGGAATGGTTCATCGGGGGCGGCGGGGGAGTTCGCCGGTCAACTGGGAGTTGTTGCTGGGGCTGGTGGCCGCGGGGTTCATCGTCTACGTGTGGGTTTGGGCGGCTACGCAGGGTGGGCCGCCCTGGTAGGTGTAGGGGCGGGATTGGTGGGAAACGTGGGTTGCGGCCTGCGGTTGGAGCTTGAATTCGGGGGGTGGGGGCGGGCGCCGGTCGGGTGGGCCTACGCTTTTCGGGCGTAACCGGGAGCTAGGTGGAGGATCGACCGTGGACATCATCAGCCGGGCGGAGTGGGGAGCGCGTGCTCCTCGGGCCCGCAGCACGGTGACCTGGGCGGAACGCTCCGAGTTCGTCGTGCATTACTCCGAGGGGCCGACGACGCAGTCCGTCCGGTCCATTCAGGACTTTCACATGGACGACCGGAACTGGGCCGACATCGGCTACAACTTCCTCGTCGGCGTCGACGGCCGGGTCTATGAGGGGCGCGGGTGGCTGGTCGTCGGGGCGCACGCGCCCGGGCACAACACGTCCGGGATCGGCGTGTGCATGATCGGGCGGGACGGGGACGCCACCCCGGCGGCGAAGCGGGCCATTCGGGCGGTGTACGACGAGGCCGTGCGCCGGGCCGGGCGGTCGCTCCGCAAGCTCGGGCACCGCGACGTGTATTCGACGAACTGCCCCGGCGACCAGTTGTACGCCTGGGTGCGGGACGGTATGCCCGCCGACGACATCGAGGAGGACGACATGCCGGACTACGTGTCCGTCGGAATGGACCAGTCGCAGGAGCTGCCCGCCGGGCAATGGGTCACCGTAAATTGGGGCAAGGAGTACGGCGACTCGGCGCACCACCATTGGGACAAGGGCGGCCCGTCCCTCGTGATCGGCCCCGCCCGCTACGCGCTGACCGCCAATGTCCGGGTGGAGGGGCTCCCGCCGGGGACGGAATTGCAGGCGCGCGCGATCGAGCACGCCGAGTCGGGCGGGGACGTGTCCGCGGGGCCGATCGCCGAGTACGTGGCCAGTGAGGGTGCGACGTTCGTCCATTACAGCCTGCCCGCCGACATGGTGGGCAAGGGCTACCGGGTGCGTTTCCAGGTCGTCCATTTCGGCGCCGGGACGGGCCGCGTCGCGTCCGGCAGCGCGAAGTGCCTGGTCTGGCCCACCTAGCGGGTCAGGAGGTCGCGGAGGGCCTTGGTGATCTCGGCCGGCGCCTCCTCCGCCATGAAATGGCCGCAGCTGACGGTGGAATGGCGCAGGTCGGGGGCCCAGGCGCGCCATACCGCCGCCGCGTCGTAGCCGAGGGCGGCGCCCCAGTCCTGCTGGAGGACGGCGACCGGCATCCGCAGCGTGTTGCCCGCTGAACGGTCGGCCTGGTCGTGCTCGACGTCGATTCCGGCGGACGCGCGGTAGTCGGCGACGATCGACGGGATCGCGGCGCGGGAGGCGGCCAGGTAGGCGGCGCGGACGTCCGCGGGAATGGCGGCCGGGTCGTTCGTCCACAGGTCGAGGAAATGGCCGAAGAACGCGTCCGGGGCTCCGGCGATCAGCTGTTCGGGGAGTCCCGGCGGCTGGGCCATCAGGTACAGGTGGAAGCCGACCGCCGCGCTGACGCCGTGCATGACGTCCCACATGTCCAGGGTCGGGAGGACGTCCAGGCAGGCCAGGTGCGTGATCGTCGACGGGTGGTCGAGGCCGGCGCGGAAGGCGACGAGGGCGCCGCGATCGTGTCCGGCCAGGGCGAAGCGGTCGTGGCCGAGGGCTCGGGCCAGGGCGACTATGTCCTCGGCCATGGTGCGCTTGGCGTAGCCGTCAAGCGGCTTGTCGCTCGCGCCGTAGCCACGGAGGTCGGGGCAGATGACGGTGTGGTCGGCAGCCAGGTCCGTGGCGACGTGGCGCCACATCAGGTGGGTCTGCGGGAAGCCGTGCAACAGCACGATGGGGCTTCCGGTACCCCCGACCGCGACGTTCAAGGACACATCGTCCGCGACGCGGACGCGCTTGTAGTCGAATCCAGTGATGTTCTCCATGTCCCCCAGGCTGCACCCCGTGAATGAGCATCGGATGAGTAGCGTTGCCTGGGTGGACGTCCTGTTCGGGGTGCTGGGGCCCGTCGCGGCGTGGGACGGCGACGGCCGCGCGGTCGCGCTGAAGGGCCCGCGGCACCGGGCGGTGCTGGCGCGGCTGATCGTGGCGCGCGGGCGGGTCGTCCCGGTGTCCCGGCTGGTCGACGACCTGTGGGTCGCGCCGCCGCCGGACGCCGTCGGCGCGGTGCGGACGTTCGTGGCGGCGCTCCGCAGGGCCCTGGAGCCGGACCGGCCGCCGCGCGCGCCGTCCAGGACGCTGGTCACCGAGGGGCCCGGGTATGCGCTGCGGGCCGGAGAGGACACCGTGGACGCCTGGCGCTTCGAGCGCGCGGCGGCGACGGACCGCCCGCCCGGGGAGGCGCTCGGGATCTTGGACGAGGCGCTCGGCTGGTGGCGCGGCCCCGCCTACGCCGACTTCGCCGAGGAGGGCTGGGCGCGGGCCGAGCGCGCGCGGCTGACGGAGCTGCGGCTGCACGCGGTCGAGCGGCGGGCCGAGGCGATGCTGGCGCTCGGGCGCGCCGCCGAGGCGGTCCCCGACCTGGACGCGCACGCCGCCGAGCATCCCTGGCGCGAGGACGCCTGGCGCCTCCTGGCCCTCGCCCTGTACAGGACGGGACGCCAGGCAGACGCGCTCAGCGTCCTCCGAAGGGCACGGGGGCTGCTGGTAGAGCAACTGGGCATCGACCCAGGGCAGGCGTTGCGAAATCTGGAGGAAGACGTCCTTCGCCAGGCCGACCATCTCCAGGGGCAGGACGCGGCGGCTCGGGTCTGGGCGGACACCGCGGCCGTCTATGACCGGACGGTCGGGTCAGGTGCGTCTGGCGCGCGGGCCAGGCTGGAGTCGACGGTCGGGATCCTGCGCGACCTCGCCGTGACGGGCGCCGGTGGGCTCGCGGCGGCGCGCGAGCGGCGCTTGGCGGCGGTCGCGGCGGCGGAGGAGCTCGGCGACGCGGAGCTGACCGCGCGGGTGATCGGCGCGTACGACGTCCCGGCCGTCTGGACGCGGTCGGACGATCCGCGCCAGGCCGCCGAGCTGGTCGCGGCGGCCGAGCGCACCCTCGCGGCCCTCCCGTCCGGCGGGACGGACGCGACGCGCGCCCGGCTGCTGGCGACGGTCGCGCTGGAGTCGCGCGGCACCGGTTCGCGGCGCGCGCGAGGCGGCGCGCGAGGCGGAGCGCGTCGCCCGCCGCCTGGACGATCCCGTCCTGCTGGCGTTCGCGCTGAACGGCGTGTGGATGCAGACGTTCGAGCGGGCGGGGCTCGCGCCGCGCCGGGACGAGATCGGCGCCGAGCTGGTCGCGCTGGCGGAACGGCATGAGCTGGCGAACCACCAGGTACTCGGGCATCTCATCCGGATGCAGGCGCGGAGCGCGCTCGGCGACTTCGCGGCGGCGGACGGGCACGCGGCGGCGGCGGAACGCCTGGCCGAGCGGCACGAACGTCCGCTGGTGGGGGTGTTCACGGCCTGGTTTCGGGCGTTGCGCCTGGCCGCGTCCGGGGAGGACGCGTCAGGGGAGGACGTGGAGGCCGCCTACCGGGAGGCCGTCGATCGGCTGGACGGGTCCGGGATGCCCGGGTTTCAGGACGGTCTGCCGTCGCTCGCCCTGCTCTGCTCGCGGGTGCGGGCCGGGCGTCCCGCGCCGACCGGCCCGGCCGACTGGGGGCCGTACGAGCCGTGGGCGCGGCCGCTGGTCCTGCTGGCGCGGGGCGAGCGCGACGCGGCCGCCGAGGCGCTGCGCGAAACCCCCGAACCCCCGGCCGACCTGCTGCTCGAAGCGCTCTGGGCGCTCACCGCCCGCGCCGCGGTCGAGCTGGGCGACCGCGCGGCGATGCGGCGCGCGCACGACCGGCTCCGTCCCGCCGCCGGGGAACTGGCGGGGGCGGGCAGCGGCCTGGTCACCCTCGGCCCGGTCTCCCATTTCCTGGACGAGTTGGACGCCGCCCTCGCCCGGTAGGCCGTCCGGGACGCCGCGTGTTTGCCCCCCGCCGATGTTGCCTTGCCGTTTCTCGGGTAGGGCCGCACTGAAACGGTGAAAGGAGAGCCCGTCGTGACGGACGTTTCGAGCATGGGGGCGGAGCCGGGGGACGAGCGTCCGGTGCTGACGAACCGGCAGGGCCACCCGGTGTACGACAACCAGAACCAGCGCACGGTCGGCGCGCGGGGCCCGGCGACGCTGGAGAACTACCAGTTCCTGGAGAAGATCAGCCATTTCGACAGGGAGCGGATTCCGGAGCGGGTCGTCCACGCGCGGGGCGTGACGGCCTACGGATTCTTCGAGGCGTACGGGAAATGGGGCGACGAGCCGGTCGCCGCGTACACGCGGGCGAAACTGTTCCAGGAGCGGGGCGCGCGGACGCCGGTCGCGCTGCGGTTCTCCACGGTCATCGGCGGGCGCGACTCGGCCGAGACGGCCCGCGACCCGCGCGGGTTCGCCATCAAGTTCTACACCGAGGACGGCAACTGGGACCTCGTCGGGAACAACCTCGCGGTCTTCTTCATCCGCGACGCCATCAAGTTCCCGGACGTCATCCACGCCCTCAAACCCGACCCGGTGACGTTCCGGCAGGAACCGGCGCGCATCTTCGACTTCATGTCGCAGACGCCCGAGTCGATGCACATGCTCGTCAACCTTTTCAGCCCGCGCGGGATCCCGGCCGACTACCGGCACATGCAGGGCTTCGGCGTGAACACCTACAAATGGGTGAACGAGGCGGGCGAGACGAAGCTCGTCAAATACCACTGGATGCCGAAGCAGGGCGTGCGGAGCATGACGGAGGAGGACGCGGCGGCCGTCCAGGCCCGCGACCTCGGGCACGCGACGCGGGACCTGCACGACGCCATCGACCGCGGCGACTTCCCGGAATGGGAGCTGCTCGTCCAGATGATGGACGACAACGACCATCCCGAACTGGACTTCGACCCGCTCGACGACACCAAGGTCTGGCCGGAGAACGAGTTCCCGGCGCTGCCGGTGGGACGGCTCGTCCTCGACCGGAACGTGGACAACAACTTCGCCGAGAACGAGCAGATCTCGTTCGGGACGGGCGTCCTCGTCGACGGACTCGACTTCTCCGACGACAAGATGCTCGTCGGGCGGACGTTCTCCTACAGCGACACCCAGCGCCACCGCGTCGGCCCGAACTATCTGCAACTGCCCGTCAACCAGGCGAAGGGGACGCGGGTCCGGACGAACCAGCGGGACGGGCAAATGGCGTTCTTCGTCGACGACGGCGGCGAGAACCCGCATGTGAACTACGAGCCGTCCATTACGGGCGGGCTGCGGGAAGGGCAGTACCCGACGCATGACGAGCAGGGGCCGGAGATCCGGGGGCGGCTGACCCGCAAGCGCATTCCGCGGCCCAACGACTACCTGCAGGCCGGGCAGCGGTATCTGCTGATGGAGGACTGGGAGCGGGACGACCTCGTCCGCAATTTCGTCGAGCTGATCTCGCAGTGCGCGCGGCCCGTCCAGGAACGGATGGTCTGGCATTTCCTGCTGGTCGAGGACGATCTCGGGCTGCGCGTCGGGGAAGGGCTCGGAATCGGCCCGGACGCCGTCGCGCACCTCAAACCGCTCCCCGGCCAGGACCTCACGGACGAGGACCAGCGACGCCTCGACAACCTCGGCAAGAACGGTTCCCGGGACGTCGCCGGGCTGAAGATGACGCATTGCGTCCCGAACGAGAGGGCCGCGCACAGCTTCTAGCCGCCCGCCGACCGGGCCGCTCGGCTCCCGCCGGCCAGCGGGCGAACCCGCCTCACCGCGTCGCGGCGGTGGCGGGCGCGGCGGTGCGGAACGTCTGGCGGTAGGTTGACGGCGGGACGCCGATCGTCGCGACGAGATGCTGCCGCAGCGACGCCGCCGTCCCGAACCCGGCCTCGGCGGCGATGCGGTCCACCGGCAGGTCGGTCGTCTCCAGCAGGCGGCGGGCGCGCTCGACGCGCTGCTGCGTCAGCCACTGCCCGGGCGTCATGCCGACCTCGTCGCGGAACCGCCGGGAGAACGTCCGGACGCTCATCCGCGCGTGCTTCGCCAGTTCGCTCAGCGCGAGCGGACGGTGCAGCTGCTCCAGCGCCCACGCCCGGGTCGCCGACGTCGTCGCCGCCTCCGGCCCCGGGACGGGACGTTCGATGAACTGCGCCTGTCCGCCCTCCCGCCACGGCGGCACGATGCAGCGCCGGGCCACGCCGTTCGCGACCTCGCTGCCGTGGTCGCGCCGGACGATGTGCATGCACAGGTCGATCCCGGCGGCGACGCCGGCGGCGGTGAGGACGTCGCCGTCGTCCACGAACAGGACGTCCGGGTCGACCTTGACCTTGGGGAACTCGCGCTGGAAGCGGGCGGCGTCGCGCCAGTGCGTGGTGGCCGGGCGCCCGTCGAGCAGGCCCGCGGCGGCCAGCACGTAGGACGCCGTGCAGATCGACACGATGCGGGTGCCGGGACGCAGCGCGCCGAGCGTCGCCGCGAGCGGCTCGGGGAGGCGGGCGGGGCCGTCGAGGTCGTAGGCGCAGGGCGGGATGACCAGCGTGTCCGCGGTCGGGACGAGTTCGGGCCCGTGCCGGACGGCGAGCGCGAAATCGGCGTTCGTCCTGACCTGCCCGCCGTCGACGCTGCAGGTCAGGACCTCGTAGAGCGGCCTGCCGTCCGCCGACACGGCGGCCCCGAACAACCGGACCGGGATGCTCAGCTCGAACGGGTACACGCCGTCCAGCGCCAGTACGACCACACGATGCATGGCTTGATTCTCACACACGCCACGATCTGGCCACCGACAGCCGGAGCGGAGCGGGGACGTCCAACCTCGGGTCACCGGACGAATGGAGGACGGAACGACGTCCGGACCGAGGGGGCGATCATGGCGGCCAGGGCCGTCTTAGGCGGCTTTACCAGCTCCGGCCTGCCGGAACATCCGGGCGTGCCGCCCCGACCCTGGGATCCTCCCGTACGGACTAAGGGTCTCCCGGGGGGATTACTCCACCCCGGATGGGGGTTTTCCCCTATGGCGATGATTCTTCCGGAGCGGCAGAGTCATATTCGGCAGCAGGGGGACGAGGCCCCCTCCGCAGGAAGAAGGCAGACGATGTCGAACACGCCGACCCTCACCTCGCTCACCACCTCCGACCTGGCCGAGATCCTGTTCTGCTGCGGGCTGCAGGAGTCCGACCACCCGTCCGCCGAGCAGGTCCGCGCGGCGATCGACGACCGGCTCGGCGCCTACTCCACCTGCGTCGCCACCGTCGCGCAGGAGGCGGGCGACCACCCCGAGACCTACCTGGCGCGGATGCGCTGGGCGCTCAGCACCGTGTCGCGGGCGTACCGCGCACCGGTCACCGCGGCCTGAGCATCCCGGCCTGAGCATCCCGGCCTGACCAACACACCGATCCGTCTCGATCCCGAAGGAAGGAACCCGATGCCTTCAGCTTTCGCCGACCGTCCCCAGGACATCGTCCCGCGCACCCTCCGCGACCTGCTCGCCGCCGAGGCGTCCCAGCCCGAGAACGGAAAGCGGCGGCGCCGACAACGCAGGATCAGGACCGTCCGGCGCGTCACCTAGCGACCGGTCGGCGACCCGGTGGGCTCAGCGGTGCGACTTGGTCTTCGTCTTCTTGTGCTTCGGCTTCTTGCCGTGCCCGCCGCCCGACTCCCACTCGTAGCCGGGCGTGTTGTTCTTGCAGTACCGGTCGCTGACCTTCGTGTCGGTGGCGTCGTGCTCGCACCACCGCTTCTCGCCGCACGCGGTCAGTCCCAGCCCGGCGACCAGGACGGTGATCGCGAGGGCGGCGGACGGGGTCTTGCGCATTTCGGGTCTCTCCTCTGCCGTGGGACGTCCCGGCCGGGACGTCGCCGACCCGACTCTGACGGCCGCGGGCGAGTCCGCGTTCCCGCCGCCCGCCGCACCGGGCGTGACCTGCTCCGGCCGCGCGTGTGATCACGGCGGCGATACTGGTGGCATGGTCGATGACGAGCGCTGGAAGGCGCGTTTCCGAGCCGCCCGGATCACCCTGCCGCGCTGGGCGCGGGACGTCCCGAGCCGCAGCGTCTACCGGTCGAACGCCACGGGGACCTGGGAGATCTACTCCTGGGACCGTGACACCGGCGCGCGGCGGCAGGTGACGGACCGTCCGAACGGCACGTGGGCGGGCACGATCGACCCGTCCGGCGAATGGGTGTGGTGGTTCGCGGACACCGACGGCGACGAGTTCGGCGTGTGGAAGCGCGCCCCGTTCGTCCCAGCGGACGGGAATGTCCCGCCGGCGAGCGTCCCGGCCGTTCCGGAACTGGAACCGTCCTATCCGTCTGGGCTGAGCCTAGGAAGGTCCGGTCTCGCCGTCATCGGACGGACGACCGACGCAGGGAACACCATCCATCTGTGCCGTCCAGCGGCATCGCCCCAGGTGCTCTACCACCACGCGGAGGACGCCCACGTCGCGGGCCTCTCCCGGGACGAATCGCTGATCGCCATAGGGCACAGCGAACACGGCGACAGCCGCCACATGGCCTTGCGCGTCCTACGCCCAGACGGCTCCACGGTCGCCGACCTCTGGGACGGCCCAGGCAAAGGCGTCTACGGCGCGGGTTTCGCCCCGGTCGACGGGGACGCGCGGCTCCTCGTCACCCACGAGCGCCGGGGCCGGGACGAGATCCTCATCTGGGACCCGGTCGCGGGGACCGAACGCGAGATCGTCCTCGACCTGCCCGGCGACTTCGGCGCCTCCTGGTACCCGGACGGGACGGCGCTGCTGATCTCCCACAACCACGAGGCGCGCGACGAGCTGTACCGCTACGACCTGTCGGAAGGCACCCTGACCAGGGTGGACACGCCGCGCGGCGTGATCGGCGGGGCGGACGTCCGGCCGGACGGGACGGTCGAGTTCTCCTGGTCGTCCGCCGCCGAACCGCCGGTCATCCGGGACACCACCGGCGCGGTGGTGCTGACGCCGCCGGGCCCGGCCGCGCCGCCGTCCGTCCCGGTCGAGGACGTCTGGGTGGACGGCCCGGCCGGACGCATCCACGCCCTGGTCAGCAAACCCGAAAGCGACGCGGGCGCCGGGGGCACCGGGGGCGAAGCCCCCTACCCCACCGTTTTCGACATTCACGGTGGGCCGACCGCCCAGGATGACGATTCGTTCGTCCCGTCCGCCGCCGCCTGGGTCGACCACGGGTTCGCGGTCGTCCGCGTCAACTACCGGGGGTCGACCGGGTACGGGTCGGAATGGCGCGACGCCATCGAGGGACGGGTCGGACTCACAGAACTGGAGGACATCAAGGCCGTCCGCGACTGGGCCGTGTCCAGCGGGCTGGCCGATCCGGCGCGGCTCGTCCTGACCGGGGGCTCGTGGGGCGGTTTCCTCACGCTGCTCGGCATCGGCACCCAGCCGGACGACTGGAGCGTCGCGGTCGCCGCCGTCCCCGTCGCCGACTACGTCGCCGCCTACGAGGACGAGATGGAGGGCCTCCAGGCGTTCGACCGGTCCCTGTTCGGCGGCTCGCCGTCCGAGGTCCCGGACCGGTACCGGGAGTCGTCCCCGATCACCTACGTGGAGGCGGTCAGGGCGCCGGTGCTGATCCTCGCCGGGGAGAACGACCCGCGCTGCCCCATCCGGCAGATCGACAACTACCTCGCCCGGCTCGCCGAGCTCGGGCGTCCGCACGAGATGTACCGGTACGACGCCGGGCACGGCTCGCTCGTCGTCGAGGAGCGCATCACCCAGATGGCGGCCGAGATCGGGTTCGCCCGGAAACACCTAGGCATGTCGTGATCGTCCCGGGGGACGGGCCGCCCGCCCCGTCCCCCGGGGTTTACAAGATCAAAGAGCCGGGCATCCCTCCGAGCGGCCGCACCGCACGGCCGGTCCCCGGCGGACCGGCCCCGCCCCCCGGACATCACCGATCGGGGGGACCACATGAACCGGCCGCACCGCACGCGCACCCATGCCCGCGTCCGCCGCGCGCCCCGCCTCCGGCGGCGCCGACCGTCCAACCCGGCCGGAGACGGCGCACCCGATCGGTGTCGCCGCCTGACCGCCCTGGTCACAGCCCTGTCCGTCCCGGCGACGATGCTGGCCGCCACCACCCCGCGCGCCATCGCGTCCCCGCCACCGCCCGCCCGCCGGATCGCATCACCGCCAACCGGCCCGGCCGCCCGCGGCATCAGCGGGCGCCCCCTGCTCACACCGCTCACTCCCCGCGCGGACGCGCGCGGCGGCGGAGCCGACGCCGGGAGGAGGCGAGGTTCCGGACCGCCACCGAACGCGCGGACGCGGGGAATTCCGCCGCGGGACGTCGTCCGGAGGCTGCCGGATTCGGTGCGGATCGGGCAGGGGCTCGCCGAGGGCCTGCTGCGCGCGAACGGCATCGGCTGGCGGTCGACCGGCGGATGCTCCGACCGGACGGTCCGGAACTGCACGTCGTTCGAGAGCGTCCGGCTCGGCACGATCAGGGGGCTGATCGGCTTCGCGGCGGCCAGCGGCTGCGAGGTCACCGTGACGGGCGGGACGGAGCGCGGCCACGCGGGCGGCCAGTACAGCCACTCGAACGGCTACAAGATCGACATCGCCCCGAGCGCGTGCGTCGACCGGGCGGTCGGGGAGTACGCGCCGCGGGGCGTCCGGAGCGACGGCGCACGCCTCTACCGCTCACCGGACGGCGCCCTCTTCGCCCGCGAGAAAGACCACTGGGACATCACCTTCCGCTGAGCCCGCGGCCACACGGTCACGCGGTCACGCCGGTCGTGTGCTCAGGCGCGGACCTCGCGGATGATGCCGACCAGTTCCCGCGTCACCGACTTGAAGCCCGGCATACGCGACATGGCGACCATGCGGTTGACCAGCGGGACCGTCCGCTCCACCAGCAGGTACGTCTTGCGGCACCCGGGCGAGCTGTCGTGCACCCAGTACAGGACGATGCCCATCGAGTAGATCCACAGCAGCTCCGGCAGCTCGGCCCGGAACTCCTTGTCGATCTTCAGGTCGGAGCCCTCGACGACCTCGCGGTAGATCGCGACGGCCGACTCGCGGGCCGGACCCGACTCGGCGCTGAACGGGTTGAGCGGGCTGGTCGGCTCGGCGGCGAACTTGAAGAACTTCCCCGCGAACTCGTGGTAGGGGACCATCGTGTCGACGCGGGCCTTCAGGACGCCGAGCAGCCGGGGCGCGAACCCGGTCTCGGAGTCCAGGACGGCCCGGCAGGCGGCGACGTGCTCGTCCTGCAGCTCGTCGTAGTACGCCTGGATCAGCTCTTCCTTGGACCCGAAGTAGTAGTAGGCGTTGCCGACCGAGACGCCCGCCTCCTTGGCGATCGCGCGCATCGTCGTCGCCTCGTACCCGCGTTCCCTGAACAGCCGCAGCGCCGTTTCGACGATCACGGCCCGCGTCTGCTCGGACTTCACGGCCTTCGTCTCGGTCACGCATGCCACCATACGGCCCCGCCACGACGTCCTGCCCGCCTGGAACACGGCCGTCACCGTGACGCGCGGTAGCCGGACGGGGTCAGCCGGTGCGGCCCGCGGCGATCAGCTCGGCGATCTGCGCGGTGTTCAGCGCCGCGCCCTTCCGCAGGTTGTCGCAGCAGAGGAACAGGTCGAGCGCGTGCGGGTCGTCGAGCGAGCGGCGGACGCGTCCGGCCCAGGCCGGGTCGGTCCCGACGACGTCGGACGGCGTCGGGAACTCGTGCGTCTCCGGGCTGTCGCACAGCACGACGCCCGGCGAGCACGCGAGGATCGCCTGCGCCTCCCGCTGGTCGGTCCGCTCCTCGAACACGGCGTGGACGGCCACCGAATGCGCCGTCACCACCGGCACGCGGACGCAGGTCGCCGACACCTTCAGCCCCGGCAGCCCGAGGACCTTGCGGGTCTCGGCGCGGACGGCGACCTCCTCCGACGTCCAGCCGCCGTCCTCGCGGGTGCCCGCCCACGGGACGACGTTCAGCGCGAGCGGCGCCGGGAACGGCCCGAGCTCGCCGACCACCCCGCGGATGTCGCCCGCGCGGTTGCCGAGGGCGCGGTCGCCGCCGACCTTCTCCAGCTGCGCGTACAGGGTGTCGACGCCGTCCCGTCCGGCCGACGACGCCGCCTGGTAGGACGCGACGACCAGCTCCCGCAGCCCGTACCTGCGGTGCAGCGCGCCCAGCGCGACGATCATCGACAGGGTGGTGCAGCCGGGGCCCGCGACGATGCCGCGCGGACGGTCCCGGACCCGCTCGGGGTTCAGCTCGGGGACGACGAGGGGGACGTCCGCGCACATCCGGAACGCGCCGGACCCGTCCACCGCCACCGCGCCGCGCGCCGCCGCGACCGGCGCCCATTCCGCGGCGACCGGCGCGGGCACCGCGAACGCCGCGATGTCGACGCCGTCGAACACCTCGGGCGCGAGCGCCACGGCCGCGGCGCGCTCGCCGCGCACCCGGAGCGTCCGCCCGGCGGACCGTTCCGAGCCGACGAGTCTGATCTCCCCGTACACGTCGCGGCGAACGGACAGCAGGTCGAGCATCACGGCACCGACCGCCCCGGTGGCGCCGACGACAGCGAGGGTCGGCAGCCCGGAAGACGAGTCCATCGTCGCACTCACATCCTCTGAACTACCGCCGTCCGCGACCGGTTCCCGCAGGGGATGCTCCCACCGCCGCGCCCCGCGCACTGCGTCACGTGACGCGCACCGCGGCACATGACGCGCGAACGCGGGGCCCGGCCCGCGTGGAGAGGTGCGTCAGCGGCCGGTGCCGCCGTAGACGACCGCCTCCACCTGCTCGGCGTCCAGGTCGAAGGCGCGGTGGGCGGCGGCCACGGCGGTGTCGATGTCGTCCTGGGCGACGACGACCGAGATGCGGATCTCCGAGGTGGAGATCATCTCGATGTTGACGCCGGCCTCGGCGATGGCGCTGAACAGGGTGGCGGTGACGCCGGGGTGGGAGCGCATGCCCGCGCCGATCAGGGAGACCTTGCCGATCCGGTCGTCGTAGCGGAGCGACTCGAAGCCGATCCGCTCCTTGACCTTGTTCAGGGCGGTCAGCGCGCTCTGCCCGTCGGTGGCGGGCAGCGTGAACGAGATGTCCGTGCGGCCGGTGGACGCCGCCGACACGTTCTGCACGATCATGTCGATGTTGATCTCGGCGTCGGACAGCACGGTGAAGATCGTGGCGGCCTCGCCGACCTTGTCCGGCACCCCGACCACCGTGATCTTGGCCTCGCTGCGGTCGTGCGCGACGCCGGAGATGATCGCCTGCTCCATGTCGTGTCCTTCGATCTCGCTGCTGTCGACGACCCAGGTGCCCACCTTCTGGCTGAACGAGGACCGTACGTGGATCGGGATGTTGTAGCGGCGCGCGTACTCCACGCAGCGCAGATGCAGGATCTTCGCGCCGGACGCCGCCATCTCCAGCATCTCCTCGTAGGAGATCTTCGGGATCTTGCGGGCGGCGGGCACGATGCGCGGGTCGGCGGTGAAGACCCCGTCGACGTCGGAGTAGATCTCGCAGACGTCGGCGTCCAGCGCGGCGGCGAGCGCGACCGCGGTGGTGTCGGAGCCGCCGCGGCCGAGGGTGGTGATGTCCTTGGTCCCCTGCGAGACGCCCTGGAACCCGGCGACGATGCAGATCGAGCCCTCGTCCAGCGCGGTGCGGATCCGGCCCGGCGTCACGTCGATGATCTTGGCTTTGCCATGCGAGCCGTCGGTGATCACGCCCGCCTGGGAGCCGGTGAACGAGCGGGCCTCGTGGCCCAGGTTCGCGATGGCCATGGCGAGCAGGGCCATCGAGATCCGCTCGCCGGCGGTGAGCAGCATGTCCAGCTCGCGGCCGGGCGGCAGCGGGCTGACCTGCTTGGCCATGTCGATGAGATCATCCGTCGTGTCGCCCATCGCGGACACCACGACGACGACGTCGTTGCCCGCCTTCTTCGTCGCGACGATGCGCTGGGCGACCCGCTTGACGCCGTCGGCGTCGGCGACGGAGGAGCCACCGTACTTTTGCACGACTAGGGCCACGGATGGCGCTCCTCGGTTCGGGGTCAGGCGTACCGGACGTCGAGTCTACAGAGCCTGGCCGGATGGATTACAAACAGGTAACTCCGTACCCCGTTTCAGCTTCCTCAGCCCCCGGTCTGCCTACCGCGCGGGGCGGTGCTCTTCGCCTGGGTGTAGTCAGAGGGTCGGCGGGCCCTGTTCTATGCGGCGCATGACGGGGGCGTATTTGTCGATGTCGTCGCTGTCGAGCCATTGCCGTTCGTCCCACCAGGTGGCGCCCGCGTCGGCCAGCGGGCCGATCAGGTCGCGGGCGTTGTCGGCGGGGCTGAGGCCGCCGACGACTATCTCGAACGGGCCGTCGTCCTCGCGATGGCGGCGGACGTAGCCGGTCAGTTCCCGGACGTCGTCGGCCGAGGGGGCGTACCCGTGCGACCCGGGGCCGAAGAGGGGGACGGCGCCGTCCCACCGCGCGGCGCGCCGCATCGGACGGCGGTTTGGCCAGAACCCGGCGATCCAGACGGGCGGGCGCGGGCGCTGCACGGTCGCGGGCAGCAGCGCCACGTCGTCGACCCGGTAGTGGGGTCCGTGGTGGGTGACGGGTTCGCCGGTCCAGTAGCGGGCGAGGAGGTCGAGCCCCTCGTCCAGCCGCTCGGCCAGGACGGTCTTGTCGGTCGTCTCGCCGAAGGCGCCGTACTCGTCGGAGACCGGGCCGCCGAGCCCGGCGCCGAAGATCACGCGTCCGCCGCTGAGGACGTCCAGCGTCGCGACCTGCCGGGCGAGCTGCTGCGGCCGCCGCCGCGCCACCGGGGTGACGAGGGTGCCGAGCTTGATCCGGCTGGTCGCGAGGGCCGCCGCCGTCAGCAGCATCCACGGGTCGGCGAAGGACTTGCGCTCGCTCTTGACGTGGACGACGTGGTCCCAGACGAACAGCGCGTCCCAGCCCGCCTGCTCCGCCGCGGCCGCGACCCGCGCCAGCGCCCGGACGTCCGCGAAGTCGCCGAAGTTCGGCACGTTGATCGAATAGCGCACAGGCCCATGCTGCGCGCGGGCCCGCGGGGCGGCAAGCGAATATCAGCGCGGGTCGCGACCTCGCTGGCCGGGCCGCTGGGGCGGGTGTGGTGTGCCGTGGCGGGCGGATATCTGTGCGTTGAGTCCCGGATATCTATCCTTCCGGAAGCCGAAGAAATCCTGGGTCTTCGTGAACCGTCCGAATAGTCTCGGTTACCGGACGTGCGCGGGCCCGGGGTCGGCGCGGATCTTCCCGGCCGATCACCTGAGAGCGAGGCGGAGCGTCCGGGCGGCGGCGGGGCGCCGTGGTCCATCTCGTCCACCGGCGGTGAGGGAGGCGGGATCGCGATGGGAGAGCCGATGGCCGCGTTCGACGAGTTGCCGCGCGTCCGGAGGGGTCCGCTGGACTCCCTGTACGCGGCGCTGCGGCGGAGGGCCCCGCAGATGTCCACGGCGCGGCCCGGCGAGGACGCCGTCCTGCGCGTCTCGTACCGGTCCCGGACGGCCACGCTCACCTGGGACGACGAGCTCAAGCAGTACGCGGCGGGCCTGGAGCGGTTCGGCGCGGACGCCGAGCGGGCCGCCGAACTGGTCGCGTGGAGCTTAGGCGCCCCCGGCGCCCCGGACCCCTGCCCCAGCTAACCCCGACCGGGGCCCGACCTGGGCGGAAGCTCAGGCAGGCGCGAGCGGCAGCAAGCCCTAACCAGATCAGGTCGAGCCAAGCAAAGCTCGGCGAGAGCCAAGCCGGGCTGGGCGAGAGCCAAGCCGGAGCCCGAGTCGCGCCAGGCGGAGCCGAGTCGCGCTAAGCGGAACAGCCGCGCCAAGCGGAACCGGGCCGCGCCAAGCGGAACCGAGTCGAGCTAGGCGGAGCCGGGCCGGGCTGGGCGGTGCCCGAGTTGGGCCAAGCGAAGCTGGACCAGAGCCAGGCGATGCCCGAGTCAGGCCAAGCGAAGCTGGACCAGAGCCGAGCGGTGTCCAGGTCGAGACAGGCGGAGCTGGGTTGGAGCTGGTAGGAGCTTGGTCCGGGAGCTTGGGGGAGCTAGGCGGTGGTTGCGGCTTCGGGGGCTACGTTCAGGCGGGCGTTGGCCACGAAGGCGTGCAGGGCGCGGAGGGCGGCGCCGGCGTGGTTGCCCCAGTGGTTGAAGTACGAGTACTGCCACCACCAGAGCGCTTCGAGCGGACGTTCCTGCTGGTAGTGGCGCAGCCCGTGGACGAGGTCGCTGGCGACGTCCACCAGGTCGTCCGACAGGCGGTAGGAGGTGGGCTCGGTGTCCTTGTACGGGTCGAACAC
The DNA here is from genome assembly GCF_001552135.1 of Actinomadura chibensis NBRC 106107. GTDB lineage: Bacteria > Actinomycetota > Actinomycetes > Streptosporangiales > Streptosporangiaceae > Spirillospora > Spirillospora chibensis. The sequence continues at coordinate 102,385 of NZ_BCQP01000037.1, forward strand.
CTCGACGTACTCGTCCAGGTCGTCGAGGCGCTCGGACAGGCCCTGCCGGATGGCGTCGAGGTCGGGGTCGGGGCCGACCTCGGGCTCCCAGTTGTCCGGGAGGATGACGTCGGCGCTGGCGCCGAGCTGCGCCCCCGCCAGGATGACCTGCGACACCTCAAGAAGGAGCAGGGGGACGGTATGGACGCCGCCGTCGCCGCGCGCGACCGCCTCCAGGCCGTTCAGGTAGTTGTCGACGTGGCGCGCCACGCGTTCGGCGAGGGCGTTCCAGTCCTTCTGGCTGTTGGTGTCAGACATCGAGCAGCCTCCGTCCTTCGAATGCGCGGCCGAGCGTCACCTCGTCGGCGTACTCCAGGTCGCCACCCACCGGCAGGCCGCTGGCCAGACGGGTGACGGTGAGGCCCATCGGCTTCACGAGCCGGGCCAGGTACGTCGCGGTCGCCTCGCCCTCCAGGTTGGGGTCGGTGGCGAGGATCAGCTCGGTCACCGTCCCGTCGGCGAGGCGCTGCATCAGTTCGCGGATGCGCAGGTCGTCGGGGCCGACGCCCTCGATCGGGCTGATCGCTCCGCCGAGGACGTGGTAACGGCCGCGGAACTCGCGGGTCTTCTCGATCGCGACGACGTCCTTGGACTCCTCCACGACGCAGATGATGTGGGGGTCGCGGCGCGCGTCCCGGCAGATCCGGCATTCCTCTTCTTCAGCGACGTTCCCGCACGTCTTGCAGAAGCGGACCTTGTCCTTGACCTCTTTGAGCGCCTTGCCGAGCCGCTCGACGTCGGCCGGATCGGCGGCGAGGAGGTGGAAGGCGATCCGCTGCGCGCTCTTGGGGCCGACGCCGGGCAGCCTGCCCAGCTCGTCGATGAGGTTCTGAACCACCCCTTCGTACAACGGACCCCTCCTTTCCTAGACTTTCCTGGTCTCTTCTGGCTCCGCTGAGCTTTCCGGGCTTCTGGGAGTTCCTGGGCTTTCTGGGTGTTCGCGCTTAGGAGCCCGAGCCCGAGCCTGAGCCCGAGCCGCCGCCGAGCCCTGGGAAGCCGCCGGGCAGCCCGCCTCCGCCGCCTCCGCCACCGAGGCCGGGGATGCCGCCGCCTCCGCCGAGGCCCTGGGCCAGCGGGCCCATCTTCTCCTGCTGCAACTCCTGCACCTCGCGCCCCGCGTCGCGGATCGCGGCGAGGACGAGGTCGGCGATCGTCTCCGCCGTGTCGGCCGGGTCGTCGGGGTCGATGGCCTTCGGGTCGATCGACAGGCCCGTGACCTCGCCCTGCCCGTTGACCGTCGCGGTGACGAGGCCGCCGCCCGCGGTCCCCCGCACCTCGGCCTCCGCGAGCTCGCGCTGGGCGCTGAAGAGCTGCTCCTGCATGGCCTGCGCCTGCTGGAGCAGTTCCTGCATGTTCAACTGACCACCGGGTTCCACGGTGCACTCCCTCTTCCGGCCCCCCGAGAGGGCCTTCTCCCTGGCGCTCCGCCAGCCACCGGACGTCCGTCCCCCGAGACTACGGGGTCACGGGGCCAAGCGGTAAGAGCACCACCGGTGCGCCGACTCACCCCGATCTGGGCATGTGCTCCGCCCCCGACGATGTCCGCCGAAACCATCGCCCACCACCGCAGACCACCATCCGTACCAGCGGAGACCAGACGGCCGTACCAGCGGAGACCGGGCAGCCGGACCGGCGAGGACCGGCGGGGGCCGGGCAGCCAGACCAGCGGGGGCCGGGCAGCCAGACCAGCGGGGGCCGGGCAGCCGGACCGGCGGGGGCCGGGCGGCCGGAGGTTCTGGACGTTCAGCCTGCGGCGGGGTCACGGGGCGGGCCCGGGTCGTTCTTCGGGACGAGCGGGCGCACCAGGGCGTCCGAGAACGGCGGCTCCGCGCGGAACTCCGCGGCCTTCTCCCAGCCCCAGCGCACGTACATGGCGTAGGCGTCCGTGCCGATGACGGCGGGGAGGGTGGCGTAACGCTCCGATCGTCCGCGGAGTAACTCGTCCAGGAGGCCGCGGCCGAGGCCCTGCCCGCGCTCGGCCACGGCGACGACCAGCTCGACGACGGCGAACTTGTCGGCCGCGAGGACGTCGTCGGGCGGCGCGGACGCGTTCGCCCACCAGGCGCCCGGCGCCATCGTGAAGCCGAACGTGAATCCGCGCAGGAGTTCGCCGCGGCGGGCGACGACCGAGGCGAAGCCGGAGGTCGGGATCTGTTCGCGGGTGCGGGCGAGGAAGCGGTCCGCGGAGAACTTGGGGGCCGAGTTGTAGGGAGGCTCGGAGTAGATCTCCTCGTAGAGGGTGGACAGCTCGTCCAGGGCGTCGAGGGCCGCTGTCCGGTCCAAGGCGGTCAACGTGACGTCTTCGGACATGATCCCGCCTGTTCACGGTCGGGGAGGGGGGTGGAGTGTACGCCGGTGGCGCCGTCGACGCCATCGGCCGTGGTCACCGTCCGCCGCCTGGTCGGTATCGGGCCGCGGCGGGACGATCGGGACCGCCTCGTCGCGCCGCGGGGTACCGCGTCGGGTGGCGTCGAGCCGCGTCGGGTCGCGTCGGGTCGCGTCGCGGTCGGCGGCCTGCGTGGCGGTCGCTGTGCGGGGGTCTCCCGCTAGGACGGGGACGAGTTGTCGATTTCGCGGATGATCTGGCCGCCCAGTTCGCGCTGGATGAGGGCCATTCCGGTCATCTCGGCCTCGGTGCCGTCGACGTCGGCGTCGCCTTCCGGGTCGACCTCGTCGCTCTCGTCCATGGGTTCCGGGGGCGGCGGAGGCTCGTCCGGCGGGGGCGGCGGTTCCGGCACGGATTCGGCGCGCGGGACCGGTGGCCGGGACTGTGAGTGGGCCTGAGCGGTCGGCTGCGGCCGGGGCTGCGGTGCCGGGTTCGGTGTGGCCGCCCCACCGAACCCGGTGTTAGGGCCCGGCCTGCCCGGCGGGGGAGCCGCCGGTGGACCGCCGCCGACGACGGTCTCGATCCGCCAGTCGACGCCCATCCGCTCCTTGAAGACCTCGCGGAGGACGGCGTCGCGACCTCCGTTGACGAAGCCGAGGCGGCGTCCTTCGGCGTCGAAACCGAGGGTGAGGACCTTGCCGTCCAGCGACACCGGCTGGACCCCGGACATGATGACCATCCAGGTTGCGCGGCTCTTCTGCTTGACGGCCTCGACGACGTCCGGCCAAAGCTGCTGAACCGTGGAGAAGTCCCCCCCACCGGAGGCGGACGAGGGCGCCCCAGCGGGCGCGGCCGAGCCACCCTGAGCGCTGGCCCAGCCTTCCGAAGAACCACCACCCGAGGGGCCGCCGCCTGAAGGGGAACGGCGGTTATCCACAGGACCGCGTTCTGCTTCCGAAGGCCCTTGTGCGGGGTTGACACTGGAATTGGGGTCGCCCCCCTGGGAGGGCGGGGACTGTTCTTCCCGGGGACTCGAATTTTCCCAGGCAGCCGCAGACTCGTGCCCTTGAGCCTCACGCCCTTGGGAGTTAGGCCCTTGAGACTCGCGCCCTTGGGAGTTAGGCCCTTGAGAGTCACGCCCTTGGGAGTCACGCGCTTGAGACCCGCGCGTCTGAACCTCACGCCCTTGAGACTCGCGTCCCTGGGCCTCGCGTGCCTGAACCTCACGCCCTTGAGACTCGCGTCCCTGGGCCTCGCGGGCCTGAACCTCGCGTCCCTGGGCCTCGCGCGACTGGTAAGCGTCGGCTCCTCCCGCGGCTCCCGGCTGCGCGCCTCCCTGCTGCGGCCCGCCTCCCTGCTGGCCTACGCCCCGCTGCGAGCCTCCATGCGCCGCACCTCCGTGCGCCGCACCTCCGTGCGCCGCGCCACCTGGTGCCGCGCCTCCGTGTTGAGGCCCGCTCTCCGGAGCGTCGGCTCCTCGCGCTGGCGGCCCGCCGCCCTGGGGGAAACCGCCCTGGGGGACGGACGAGAAGGCCGGAGCCGGTCCACCACCCGCCGCCCCACCCGCAAAACCGCCCTGCCCGCCTTGAGCGGCCTGACGCTCCAGCCGATCCAGACGAGCGAGCAGAGAAGCCTCGTCCTCATAAGCGGCCGGAAGCAAGATGCGAGCGCAGATCAGCTCCAGCAGCAACCGCGGCGACGTCGCCCCGCGCATCTCCGTGAGCCCGGTGTGCAGCAGATCAGCGGCCCGCGTCAGCTCCCCCGCCCCCATGGACGACGCCTGCCGCCGCATCTGCTCCAACTCGTCCGGCGGGACGTTCAGCAGCCCCGTCCCCCCGGCCTCCGGAACGTTCGAAAGAATGACCAGATCCCGGATCCGCTCCAGCAGATCGGCCGTGAACCGCCGCGGATCCTGCCCGCTCTCGACCACCCGGTCGATGGCGGCGAAGACGGCCGCCCCGTCCCGCCCCGCGAACGCGGCGATGACCTCGTCCAGCAGCGCCGAGTCGGTGTATCCGAGCAGCGAGACGGCCCGCGCGTACGTGATGCCCTTCTCATCAGACCCGGCCAGCAGCTGATCGAGAATCGACAGCGTGTCCCGGGCCGACCCGGCCCCCGCCCGCACCGCCAACGGCAGCGCGGACGTCTCGTAAGGCACGTCCTCGGCCCGCAGGATCTCCTCGACCAGCTCCTGCAGCACGCCCGGCGGGATCAGCCGGAACGGGTAATGGTGCGTACGCGACCGGATCGTCCCGATGACCTTCTCCGGCTCGGTGGTCGCGAACACGAACTTGAGGTGCGGCGGCGGCTCCTCGACGAGCTTCAGCAGCGCGTTGAAGCCCTCCCGGGTGACCATGTGCGCCTCGTCGATGATGTACACCTTGAAGCGCGCCGACACCGGTGCGAAGAACGCACGCTCACGCAGGTCACGAGCGTCATCGACGCCACCGTGCGAGGCGGCGTCGATCTCGATCACGTCGATGTGCCCGGTCCCGGACGGGCCGAGCGCGACGCACGAGTCGCACACCCCGCACGGATCGGGCGTCGGCCCCTTCTCGCAGTTCAGCGACCGTGCGAGGATCCGCGCGCTGGACGTCTTGCCGCACCCGCGCGGACCGCTGAACAGGTAGGCGTGGTTGATCCGGCCGTTGCGCAGCGCCTGCTGGAGGGGCTCGGCGACATGTTCCTGCCCCTTCAGCTCCGCGAACGTCGCTGGCCGGTACTTGCGGTACAGAGCCAGACTCATCGGGGGCCCGCCCTCCTCGGGAAGCAGAGCGTCACAAGCGAAAGGACCCCCCGCACACCCGCCAGAGCCTGCTTATCCTTGCTGCCTTCCGGCCCTGGGGAGGTTCACAGGGTGACGCCGTGCGAGGGGTCTTCACAGAGTCTATGGCATCCCCCACCCTGGATTGCCACGCTTCCCGCGTAGTCTCCGGCGCATGTCCGTCCAGACTCTCCTGCACATCGCCGAGCGAACCCACTGGCAGAACGCCGTCGACTCGGGCACGCCGTACACCATGTCCACCTTGGGCCGGACGCTCGCCGACGAGGGCTTCATCCACTGCTCCTCCGACCTGGCCCAGGTGGACGGCGTCCTCGGACGCTTCTACACCGCCGTCCCCCGCTCCGACCTCGTCCTGCTGGTGATCGACGTGTCCCGGCTGGACGCCCCCGTCCGCTACGAACCGGTGGGCGACGAGGTGTTCCCGCACGTCTACGGCCCGATCCCGCCGTCCGCCGTAATTGGGACCAAGTCACTGCCCGGGAACCGGTAGGCTCTCCCGTGGAGGATTCGCCTAGTGGCCTAGGGCGCACGCTTGGAAAGCGTGTTGGTGGCAACGCCTCGCGAGTTCGAATCTCGCATCCTCCGCCGCTACCGGGCCGGTGCCTATGATGGGCACCGGCCTTCGCATGTCCTGAGGGCACCGGCCTTCGGGCGTCCTCAGGACGTCGCCCGTCCTGGGGGTGCCTGCCTTGAGCGGTCCCGAGATCCCAGACCCCGACCAACCGGGCCCCGACCAACCGGGCCCCGAGTACTCAGGTCCTGGCTGCCCGGTCGTCGACTTCGATCCTGGTGTGGCGAACCGTCCGGCCGGGTCGGTGTACGCGCTGCTCGACGAGTTGCGCGAGCGGGAGCCCGCGTTCCGCTCCACGCGGGGATTCTGGCTGCTCACCCGGCATGACGCGATCATGGACGCCTGCCGGTCCCCCGACCTGTTCTCGAACCGGGCGATCAGCGCGCTGGACCCCGATCCCGCCTACCGGTGGATTCCCGAGATGCTCGACCCGCCCGAGCACACCGTGTGGCGGCGGCTGCTGCGCCCGCTGTTCACCCCGGCGCGGGCGCGGGCCATGCGGGACGGCGCCGTCCGCCGCTGCGCCGACCTCGTCGACGGGCTGGCCGCCCGGGGGACGTGCGACTTCGTCGCCGACTTCGCCCGCGTCTTCCCGACGTCGATCTTCCTGGAGCTGATGGGGCTGCCGACCGAGCGGCTCCCGGAATTCCTGACCTGGGCGAACGCCATCCTGCACACGCCCTCCCACCAGGGCGGCGCGGCGCGGCGCGCGGCCATGGCGGACGTCGCGGCCTGCTTCGCCGAGCTGATCGCCGCACGACGCCGCGACCCGCACGGCGGCGCCCCCGACGTCCCCCGCGACAGCCTCCAAGACGGCCCGCGCGACATCGTCACGGCCGCGTTGTCGTTCCGCGTCGGCGGCCGTCCGGTCACGGACGAGGAGCTGCTGTCGCTGTTCGTCCTGCTGTTCCTGGCCGGTCTGGACACCGTGTCGGCCACGTTGTCGTACGCGTTCTGGCACCTGGCCCGCCACGACGCCGACCGGACGCGCGTCGCGACCGACCCCGGCGTCGTCCCGTCCGCCGTCGAGGAGCTGCTGCGCGCCCACGCGATCGTCATCATCGGACGGAAGGTCACCCACGACACCGACGTCCACGGCTGCCCGATGAAGGCGGGCGACATGGTGCTGCTCCCGCTCGCCGCCGCGACCCGCGACCCGCGCGCCTTCCCGGACGCCCACGTCGTCGACCTCGATCGGCATCCGAACCGCCACATCGCGTTCGGCGCGGGCCCGCATCACTGCCTCGGCGCCCACCTCGCCCGGATGGAGCTCCAGATCGCCCTCCGCGAGTGGCACGCCCGCATTCCGGACTACCGCGTCCTGGACGACGCGCACGTGACGGAGCACGCGGGACAGGTCCTGGGGCTTGAGTCGCTGCCGCTGGAATGGTCCACCTGACGGCCGGTGGGGACGGTCCGGACGACGGCCATGGCCCGCCTCCCTGCCGCCGCCGCCATTGACAGACGTCCCAACAGCGCCGCCCCAGAGGCCCGTAGGTAAATTGCACATCGAGGGTCCGGTAATTACTTACGAAGCCCGTGAGCTGGGAGAAACTGGCTTACCAGACGAGGCAAGCGGAGTGACTCATGTTGTTGAGTCGCCTTCTCGGGGTCATGCCGACACCGTAGACTCGGAGGGTGATCTTCAAGGCGGTGGGTGACGGAAGGCCCTATCCGGACCATGGGCTGTCGTCCAGGGACTGGGCCAAGATCCCGCCTCGCCAGGTCCGCCTCGACCAGCTCGTCAGCACCAAGCGGGAGATGGACCTCCAGTCCCTCCTCGCCAAGGACTCGACCTTCTACGGCGACCTGTTCCCGCACGTCGTCCAGTGGAAGGGCGAGCTGTACCTGGAGGACGGCCTGCACCGGGCGCTGCGCGCCGCGCTGCACCAGCGGCTCGTCCTGCACGCCCGGGTGCTCGACCTCGACGCCGTCGACCTCTCCTGAAGGCCCGCCTCCCGAAGACCCCCTCCCGAAGACCCCCTCCCGAAGACCCCCTCCTGAAGGGCTGGACGGTCAGCGGACGGGTTGCGGCGCGGGCAGGGCGCGCGGCGCGGGCTCGGCGTCCCGCAGCCGGATGAGGCCGGGACGCGCGGCGAGCAGCCCGAACACCGCCTCCGGCACGACGAGCGCCAGCAGCAGCACCAGCGGGACGTTCCACCCGCCCGTCGCGCCGTGCAGGACGCCGACCGCGAACGGCCCCGTCCCGGCGAGCAGATACCCGCCGGTCTGCGCCATCCCGGACAGCCCGGCCGCGATCGACGGGCTCGGCGAGCGCAGGCTCAGCAGCGTGTAGGCCAGCGGGAACGCGCTGCCGGTGCCGAGGCCGAGCACGACGACCCACACCCATCCGGCGGACGGCGCCGCCATCATCCCGACGAGCCCCGCGACCATGACGGCCGCGACCCCGACGACGACCGGACGCTGGTCGCGCAGCCGCGCCGCGAACACCGGCACGGCGAAGCCCAGCGGGATGCCGACGATCATCATCGTGGACATCATCATCCCGGCCGTCGCGGGAGCGTACCCGGCGTCCTGCATGATCTCCGGCAGCCACGACATCAGCACGTAGAACATCAGCGACGCGAGGCCCATGAAGGCCGCGACGAACCAGGCGATGGGCGAGCGGAGCAGCGAGCGGTCCGCGCCGGTCGCCCGGGGCTCGGCGGCGCGCGACGACCGGCCGCGGAGCGCGAGCGGCCCCCACACGAGCAGCGCGATCGCGGACGGCACGGCCCAGATCGCGAGCGCCAGCCGCCAGCCGCCCGCCTCGTCCAGCGGGACGGCGAGCGCGGCGGCGACGGCCCCGCTCGCGGCCATCAGCATCATCGCGAGCCCGGTCAGCGAGCCGACCCGGGACGGGAACACGCGCTTGATCACGGCGGGCATGAGGACGTTGCCCATCGCGATCCCGGCCCCCGCCAGGACCGTTCCAACGAACAGCGACAGCGGCGACTCCACCACCCGCAGCACGATCCCGGCCGTGATCATCACAAGCGACCCGGCGATCGCGACCTCGGTGCCGAACACCCGCGCGACCAGCGGCGCGACGGACGCGAACACGCCGAGGCACAGCACCGGCAGCGTGGTGAGGACGCCGACCGCCGCGCCGGACAGCCCGAACGCCTCGCGCAGCTCGCCGAGCACCGGGGCGATCCCGGTGATGGCGGCGCGCAGGTTGATCGTCAGCAGCACCAGCCCGACGAGCGACCAGACGGCCGTCACGCGGGAGACTCTGATCGTCACAGGGGAGTTCATCTCGTCCTTCGTCGTGAAGCTTCGAACGCCCGGGGCGCGGGCCGCCGGACCTGGGCCCAAACGATTGGGCGCGGGCGCCGGACGGCACATGCCGGGCAACGGCTGGGAGGTCAGGAGGTGGTCGTCGGTCGGCCGGAGGTGGCGGAGGCGAGGATCTGGTCCAGACACGCGTGCGCGGCCCGGGTGGCGGCGTCCGCGTCGCCCGCCTCGACGGCCGCGGCGATGGGGCCGTGCGGGACGTCCGCGTGCTCCAGCAGCGACCCGGCCGCGCCGATGCTGGCGCGGAGCGCGGCGCTGAAGTCGCGGTACAGGTCGGTCAGGACGCGGTTGTGCGTGGCCTCGACGACGGAGGTGTGGAAGGCGAGGTCGGCCTCGACGAACGCGTCGTGGTCGCCCGCCGCCCAGGCCGCGTCCCGGCGGGCGAGGGCGAGCGCGATCGCGGCGATGTCGGCCTCGGTGCGGCGCGCGGCGGCGAGCCGCGCGGCCTCCACCTCGAACCCGCGCCGCACTTCGAGGATCTCGACGAGCTCGGCCGTCTCCAGCCGCCGCCGGACGGCCCCGGACAGCTCGCTCGTCGCCCGCACGTACGTGCCGTCGCCCTGCCGGCTCTCCAGGAGCCCGGCGTGGGTCAGGGCGCGGACCGCCTCCCGGACGGTGTTGCGCCCGACGCCGAGGGCCTCGGCGAGCGCGGGCTCGGGCGGGATCTTCGCGCCGACCGGCCAGCCGCCGCCCGTGATCTCGCCCCTGAGCTGCTCGATCACCTGGTCGACGAGCGAGGAGCGGCGGGCCGTGCGCAAGGTCACCTTTACCTCCGGTCAGCGAATCATCCTACGTCTGGATGATAGGACGCCGATCGGCCCGACTTTATTCCACCCCCACCACAACGCCCCTAACGGGACGAAAAGGTCAGGCCCGTCCAGACCGGGCCAGTCACGCAGATCGCGTCAGACGCGTCCGAGGTCGCGGCTGGCGGCCTGCGGGCGCGCGGCCCGCAGCCCGGCCGCCTCCAGCGCCCGCCGGTAGGAGGACGCGGCGCTCTCCGCGTCCTGGACCAGCTCGAACAGCTCCCCGAGCTCCCTGAACAGGTGCGCCGCCGGACGTCCCGGGTGCAGCGTGGCGAGTTGCTCGGACGCGGCGTGCAGCACGAGCCGCGCCGCCGTCGGGTCGCCCTGGGCGACGCGCGCCCGCGCGAGGACGAGCCGCGCCAGCACGGTCTTCTGCGTCCGGGCGGCGACGTCGCCGGTGGGCTCCGGCGCCATCGACGTCGTGCCCTCGGGCGCGGCCAGCACGAGCCCGGTGTCGAGGAACTGCACCAGGGTGCGGATGGCCTCGTCCAGTTCACCGACGAGGACGAGCGCGCGCGCTCTGGCGATGGTGCTCTCGGTGGTCTCGGCCTCGTCCAGGCCGGTCGCCTGGTCCAGGAGGGCGAGGGCTTCCTGGGCCGCCTCGCGCGTGCCCTCCGGACGCGGACGCTCGAACCCGTTCGCGCCGCCGTCCGGCACCGTCCCGGCCGGGGCCGGGGCGGAGAACGGCGTGACGCCCCTGAGCAGCGCCTTCGCCGCGGCCAGGGACAGCCGGGCGCGGGCCTGCGCCGGGGCCGCGTCGTTGCGCACGGCGAGGGCCTGGTCGGCGAGGTACAGGGCGTCGCCGATCGTCCCCTCGTCGAGGGCGCGCTTGCTGGCCTGCTGGTAGTGGACGCTGGTCGGCTCGTCCGGCACGTCCTGCGGGTGCAGGAGGCGGCGGCCGAGTTCGTGCGCGCGCGCGGGCTCGGAGCGGTCCACATAGGCGAGCAGCAGAATCCGTCCCGCCTCGGTGTACTCCTCGCCCACGCTCAGTTTGAGCAGGCCCAGCCGCTCGATGGCGCGCTCGCCGAGCGCGATCGCCTGGCCGAGGTCGCCGACCGCGTGGTAGCAGCGCGCCAGCGCGATCACCGGCGGCAGCCAGCTCGCCCGTCCCGGATCGCGTTCGGCCTGCTCGCGCAGCTCCTCGAAGAGCGCGATGGCCTGGTCGGTGCGGCCGAGCGCCTCCAGCGCGCGGGCGCGGCCCCAGCGGGCGCGGGACGTCAGGTCGGGGTCGTCGCTGCGCGCGATCACCTCGTCGAACCCCGACTCGGCGGTGGCCGGGTCGCCGCGCAGCAGTGCCAGGTGCGCGTGCCGCTCCCGTACCTCCAGGTGGGCGCGCTGCTCCGGCTCGACGCCCTCGGCGAGGTACTCCGGGGTGCAGCCGAGGCGCTCGGCCAGCATGCGCAGCACGGTCGGCGTCGGAGTGCGCTTGCCCGACTCGATCAAAGAGATGTAGCTGTCGGAAAGGTCGTGACCGGCGAGCTGTGCCTGCGACAAGCGTCTGGTCAGCCGCAGGTTGCGGACACGTTCGCCGACGTTGCCTGGACCCGGCATGTGGACTCACTTAGCGGAAGTAAACAGGCGGCTGGGGTGCCGACATGATTGCACATTGCGGGTTATCGCACATCGAGAGTAATGAAGCGGCGGGAGAACGGCACTCCCCGGCGGGTTCTGCGAGCCCCCGCGCGCCTGCCGCTCCGCCCGGCGCGCCGGGCCGGACGGGACGAACCGCCCGCGCTCGCGACGCATGTCACACCCCTGGACGTTATCGGACCCTACCCGCAAGATCGTCAATCCGCCGAAATTGACCAGAAAGCCGCGCCGTCGGGCTAGCCCTGCTCGTCCGGGCCGGAGGCCGTGGGGACGTCCCCCTCGACCGGCTCGACCGGCTCCCGGGGGCGGCGCGGCGGCGGGGGCGGGGGCAGCGGCTCCTCGGGCGCGGGATTCTTGTTCGGGAAGATCATCTCGCAGACCTCAAGGTAGAGCTGCTCCGGGTAGGGGAGGTAGTCGACGTTGGTGAGCGCCTGGTCCTGCCCGGCGGACTCCAGGACGAACTCGCCGTAGCCGAGCATGCGGCCCGCGATCGTCCGCTTGAAGCTCATGTCGGTGACCTTGGCCAGCGGCATCATCGCGACCTTGCGGGTGATCAGGCCGGTGGTGAGCAGCATCCGCTGGTTGGTGATCACGAAGTAGTCGACGGACCACTCCGCGACGCGCCACACGAACCAGCCGAGCAGGATCAGCCAGCCCCACCACACCCAGGACATGGCCTCCTTGACCGTGTTGCTCAGCACGCCCGCGACGATCAGGCCGCCGAGCACGAGGCCGACCGGCACCATCAGGGTCGCCGGATGGCGGCGGACCGTGATGACCTGGTTCTCGTGCGGGAGCAGGTACTTGTTCACCGACGCCGGCGCGGAGTCGCCGGGGGTTACGAGCCTCATCCGAACCTCAGGCGATGGCGTTGACGAAGGTGGCCAGGGAGTCCGCGGCGGACGCGAGACCGTTCGCGGCGCTCTCCACGGACCGAGCCGCGCCGTCCGGCTGGCTGATCACGTAGAACGCCACGAAGGCCACCGCGACCCACGTGATGTACTTCTTGGCGGGCACTGCTGCCTCCCGGAGCATCGTCCCACGGACCCCGAATCAGTCTCGCACAGCGCCCACGACCGGCAAAGCAGGCGCTGTCCCGCGTTCCCGCGGCCACACACCTGTCGCCATGGCGATCGGTCGCCCCTCGCGCGCCGGTGCCTAGGGCGCGTTGTCGAGGGACGAGCGGCGCGTCCTGCGCCGCTTCTCGGCCGCGACGGTGGCGAGCACCTCCAGGTGCCGCCGCGCGATCCGCTCCACGAGGTCGGCGGGCGCCGCCCCGATGACCTCCTCGGCCCCGTACCGGGCGGCGGAGACGCAGCGGTCCACCGTCTCGGCGGCGTGCACCCCGTCGAACTCCTCGGTGAGCCGTTCCCCGATCTCCGCGTAGCGCGGCAGGTCGCCTTCCCCTTGGTGAGCCATCACGTGCCCTCTATCGAGCTCGCTCGCGCCGCCCGGTCCTGACGGTCCCCTGTGCCGGGACGGCGGAGGGGAACGCGCAGTGGCGTTCCGTAGGCCCTACGTACCCTCTGCCATCGGGAACGAACATCGCCGGAGCCGACCGCGTCCCGATCGTGACCCGCCCCGGAAACGGGGCAGCACGACGCTCACTCCCTCGCTCACACTGCGTTCAGACGGCGCCGTACAGGCGGTCCCCCGCGTCGCCGAGGCCGGGCATGATGAAGCCCTGCTCGTTCAGGTGGGAGTCGATCGCGGCCGTCACCACCCGGACCGGCGCGTCGAGGTCGGCGAACGCCTGCTCCAGATACTTCAGCCCCTCCGGGGCGGCGAGCAGGCAGATGGCGGTGACGTCGTCGGCGCCGCGGTCGAACAGCAGCCTGATCGCGGCGGCGAGCGTCCCGCCGGTGGCGAGCATCGGGTCGAGGACGTAGCACTGCCGTCCGGACAGGTCGTCGGGGAGCCGGGTCGCGTACGTCTCGGCCTGCAGCGTCCCCTCGTCCCGGATCATGCCGAGGAAGCCGACCTCGGCGGTGGGCAGCAGGCGCGTCATGCCGTCCAGCATCCCGAGCCCGGCGCGCAGGATCGGCACCACGAGCGGCTTCGGGCTCGCCAGCTGGACGCCCGCCGTCTCGACGAGCGGCGTCCGGACGGTGACCTCGGTGACCCGGACGTCGCGGGTCGCCTCGTAGGCGAGGAGGGTGACGAGCTCGTCCGCCAGCCGCCGAAAGGTGGGGGAGTCGGTGCGGACGTCCCGCAGCGTGGTGAGCTTGTGCGCGACCAGCGGGTGGTCGACGGCGAGGGTCTGCATCCGCTCACGGTAGCCCACCTCGGAAGATCGGCCGGAGCCCGGCGAAATAGGATAGGACGCCGCTGAGCTGGGCAGTATGGCGGTATGAACAGCGAAAGCGATCAGCGGCCGGAAGGGGCGGCGCGGGCCCGCGAGTCCGCGCCCGACCCGCCCGCGGCCGCGGCGCCCACGCCGGCCTCCGCCTCCGCCCCCGCCGCTGCCTGCGATGAGACCGCCCTCCCCGCCGGCGACTCCGCTCCCGCCCCCGCCGTCTCGACGCGTCCGGGCCCGCAGGGCGACATCGCCCCGGAGGAGGTCCGCGAGATCACTCCCGAGGAGGTCCGCGAACGGCTCCGCCGCCGGGCGATCTTCCTGCGCGAGCTGGCGGAGGCCCGCGAACTGCGCCGCCGGGTGACCCCGCACCGGTCGCGCCGCGCGCGGATCCACGCCGCGCTCCGCCGCCGCACGTTCCGCATCAACTGACGCCGGTGAGGGCGGTTCCGGGAACGGTGGATTCGTACGACTGGGCACCGGTTCGTGGCGCTGACTCCCCGCCTCACGCGCCGGTGCGGCGCCCAGTTTGACGGTGGGGCGTACGAGCGCGCGCCGCATCTGCGACCATGCCCTGGCAGGAAACGTGCCGGTGGGGTGGAGATGACGGATGTCGACGCGACGGACTTCGCCGTCGTGGTGTACCGGGAAGACGAGGGCTGGGAGGCCGAGATCCTCCCGGTGGCGCTGACCGAGGACCTCGCGGGGCTGATCCACGCCCTGCGCCAGCAGCCGAGCCTGGGCGGGACGGTCGGGCTGGTCTCGGTCGGCGACGACTTCTTCGTCGCGATCCGCCTGCTCGGCGACGAGGTGATGGTGTTCCTCTCGGACGTCACGGCCTCCGTCGACTGGCCGCTCGCCGGGCAGGTCCTCGACTACCTGGACATCCCGATCCCCGAGGACGAGGAGCTCGACCAGGTCCTCCCGGTCGGCGACATGTCCATCTTCGCGGACCTGGGCCTGGACGAGATGGAGCTCGGCGCCATCTCCGGCGACCTGGAGCTGTACCCGGACGAGATGCTCCTCAGCATCGCGGGCCGCATCGGCTTCGCCCCCGCCTTCGAGCGCGCTATGGACGCCATCGCCTGACGCGCGTCCGCGGCGGGGGCGCCTCCGAATCGTCCCCCCGATCCGGACGCGAGGACGGTTTCCCGGCGGCCGTGCCCTGGTCGCGGGGGTCAGGGGTGTGTCTCCGGTACCCGTTGGGTCACAATTGGCACGTGTCCTATTTCGCCGCCGTGTTCGCGCGGACCCCGCAGGGCTGGGTCGGCGCCGAGGCCGTGCTCGCCGAGGCCGAGCACGCCGACGACGTCGCCGACCTGATGCGGGAGGCGGCCGTCGAGTCCTACGGCGACCCGGTGGTGCTGCTCGCCGAGGCCGACGACGACTGGTTCGCGATCGTCCGGCTGGACGGCGAGGACGAGCCGCGCGCCTACGTCTCCACCGTCCGCGAGGACGGGCTCGGGTCCCTGTTCCAGCAGCTCGTCGGCGAGATCCCGGACGGCGACCCGGGTGGCGACCCCGGCCTCCTCGACGACCTCGGCCTGGCCGCCGAGCGCGTCAGCGACCTCGGCGAACGCGCGCTCCCCGGCGACGCCCTGCTGGCCGTGGCCGAACAGGCGGGCTTCGGCGAAGAATTCGACCGCCTCCGTGACTGACCCCGTGGTGGAGGGGCTCGCGGGGGTGATGCGGTCGGCGCTCGGCGAGGCGCGGAAGGCGCTGGACGCCGGGGAGGTGCCGGTCGGGGCCGTCGTCCTGGACGCGTCCGGCGAGATCGTCGGCGCCGGGCACAACGACCGGGAGCGCGGCGGCGACCCGACCGCGCACGCGGAGATCATCGCGATGCGGGCGGCCGCTCGGGCGCTCGGGACGTGGCGGCTGGCCGGATGCACGCTGGTCGTCACGCTGGAGCCGTGCACGATGTGCGCCGGGGCCTGCGTCCAGGCGCGGCTCGGACGCCTCGTCTACGGCGCGGTCGACCCGAAGGCGGGCGCGGTGGGGTCGCTGTGGGACGTCGTCCGGGATCGGCGGCTCAACCACCGTCCCGAAGTCGTCGCCGAAGTGCTGGCGGACGAGTGCGGCGCGCTCCTAACCGAGTTCTT
The DNA here is from genome assembly GCF_001552135.1 of Actinomadura chibensis NBRC 106107. Classification (GTDB taxonomy): domain Bacteria; phylum Actinomycetota; class Actinomycetes; order Streptosporangiales; family Streptosporangiaceae; genus Spirillospora; species Spirillospora chibensis. Next base: position 118,197 of record NZ_BCQP01000037.1, read on the forward strand.
CGCGCGCCGCCGCGTCCGGTAGGCTCTCCCGCGGTGGTGTCGCCTAGTGGACGAGGGCGCACGCCTCGAAAGCGTGTGAAGGGCAACCTTCCGTGGGTTCGAATCCCACCACCACCGCCACCAGAAAAGGCCGCACCCCCCAAGGGGCTGCGGCCTTCTCCATCTCCCCCGAGCAACTCAGCGGGCCAGGCGACCGTGGGCCGACTCAGAGGCCAGGCGACCGTGATGGCGGGGCCGCCCCGGAGGGTCGGCCGACCGCGGTGGTGCCGACTCGGAAAGTCAGGCGACCGTGGTGGTGCCGACTTGGAGGGTCAGCCGACTGTGACGAGGGCGACGCCCGCGACGGCGATGGCCATGCCCACTCGTTGGACGGCGCGCAGGCGTTCGCTGTAGGCGATCCGGGCCAGCAGCACCGTGATCGCCGGGTAGAGCGACGTCAGGACGGCGGCGAGGCTGAGCATCCCCCGGTGCGCGGCGAGGAAGTACAGCGCGTTCGCGCCCGCGTCGAGGACGCCGGACAGCAGCGCCAGCGCGACCATCGTCCGGCCGGGCATGCGCGGGCCGAGCCCGGAGCCGCGCAGCACGACGGCCGCCAGCGCCACCGCGACGATGGACAGCGTGCCCACCCGGGCGCCGACGATCGGCCAGAGCCCGGCGCCGTCCCCGGCGGTCTTCAGCAGCACGTAGAAGATCCCGAAGCAGGCACCGGACAGGCCCGCCATCAGCGGCCCGGAGTCGAGCGGGCGCCACGAGGCGGGCGCCGCGGTGTCGCCGTCCAGCCCGCCCTTCTCGGCCTCCATGCTGACCAGCCCGATCGCGACGAGGCACAGCAGCACCCCGAGCAGGACGGACATGTCCAGCCGCTCCCCCCGCATGACCCCGACCCCCACCGGCAGGACGGCGGCGGCCAGCGCGGACACCGGGGCCACCACGCTCATCGGCCCGCGGGCGAGGGCGCGGTAGAAGGCGATCAGGCCCGTCCCGCCGAAGAGGCCGCCCGCGAACCCGCAGGCCATGGGGCCGGGCGCGGGGTCCCCGGCGGCGAGCAGCGCGAGCACGAGCACGACCACGAGCCCGCCCGGGACGCACCAGGTCAGCGCCTTCAACGTGGTCGACTTCCGGGCGACGGCGCCGCCGAGGAAGTCGGCCACCCCGTAGGCGAGGGCCGCGCTCAGCGCCAGGGCGGTGACCATCACCGCCCGCCGATCAGCCGGGTCTCGACCCGGACGTCCGGCGCGATGGCGCGGAGCCTTTCCGCGAGCTTGTCGCCCGCCTCGTACAGCCGGTCGATCGGGTACGGCTCAAGGCGTTCGAGCAGGAAGAACCCGTTCTTGGTGGTCTCGGTGAGGCGCGTCCTGACGCACTGCCGCCAGTTCCAGCGGCGGCAGGTGACGCCCGCGTCGTCGCGCCAGACGACCTCGCCCGGGTCCGGGTGCTCCACGGCGGGCGCACCGGCCGCGATCACGTCGAACGGCTCCTCGCCGGTGGCCCTGACCAGGCGGGCCGCGCCGCGGTAGGCGTCGAGGTCCTCGCCGCCGATCGGCAGGGCGTACTCGACGCTGACGGCGTTGTAGGCGTCCACGACCCGGTTGACGGACGGGAGCGCGTCGGCGCGGCGGAGCAGCGCGTCCACCGAGGGACGGGTCCGCTTCGGCTTCGCGCCGAACGCCCGGTACGCCTCCCGCCACGCCTCGACGTGCGGGTCGTCCGGGTCGGCCTGCCCGGCGGCGTCCGCCAGCCAGCCCTCCGACACCTGATCGCTCGGCCCGTTCACGAGCCCTTCGGCGACGACGGCGAGCACGGCGAAGTCGGGCCGCAACTCCCGGACGGCCTCGTCGACCACGACCCGGTCCAGCATCCCTGCACCCTCCAACCACGGTCACTTTAATGATATCGAAATACCATCATACCGACCGGGTGGGGATGGTCGCCGACTCAGGATCCGGTGAGCCGCCGACGCACCTGGGTCAGTTCCTCCGGCGAGGCCACGGCGGGATCCCACATCGGACGCACGTCGTCCCCGTTCCAGCGCGGGACGAGGTGGACATGGAAATGGAAGACCTCCTGCCCCGCCGCCTCGCCGCTGGAGTGGACGACGTTCAGACCGTCCGGCCCGAGCCTCGCCTCCAGCAGGGCGGCGACCCGGCGGACCAGCCGAGCGACATGGACGTGATCGGCGTCGGTGATCTCCCAGATGTCGGCGGCGTGCGCACGCGGCACGACGAGCGTGTGCCCGGGGTTCGCGGGCGCGATGTCGAGAAACGCCACGGCATGCTCGTCCGCGGCCACCTGGTACGAGGGCAGCGTCCCAGCGACGATTCCGCAGAAGGTGCAGTCATCCACACCGCCATTCTCAACACCACCCCCACGCCGCCCACGCCGCCCACGCCGCCCACGCCACCCGCGCCGACCACGCCGCCTGTGCCGACCACACCGACCACGCCGCCGGTGGCGACCGCGCCACCCGTGCCGCCCGTGGCGACCATGCCGACCGTGGCGACCACGCCGCCGGTGGCGACCGCGCCACCCGCGCCACCCGTGCCGCCCGTGGCGACCGCGCCGACCGTGGCGACCGCGCTGACCGTGCTGTCGGGCGGGGTGGGTGGGGGATGCGTAAGACTGGGGGTGGTCGGGGGCGGGCTTTGGGGTGGAGTGAGGTGGCGCGGTTGAGTGGGCAGGGGGCGATCGGGGAGGCCGTGGCGCGGACCGTGCGGGCGTTGCGGGCCGGGCACGGGTGGAGCCTGGACGAGCTGGCCGGACGCGCCGGGGTCAGCAAGGGCGTCCTGGTCGGGCTGGAGCAGGGGCGCGGCAATCCGAACCTCGGGACGCTCATCCGGATCTCGGACGCGCTCGGCGTCCCGCTGACGCGGCTCGTGCAGGTGGAGGAGGAGCCGCCGGTGCGGATGTTCCGGCCGGAGCGGCACGTGGTCCTGTGGGAGGGCACTGAGGGCGGGACGGGGACGCTGCTCGCCGGGTCCGATCCGCGGCCGTCGCTGGAGCTGTGGCGGTGGGTGCTGCGGCCGGGGGAGACGCGGGAGAGCGACGCGCACGTGCCCGGCACCAAGGAAATCGTGTACGTGCAGGAGGGCACGCTGACGCTCGGCGTCGACGGGCGGACGGACCTGGTCGAGGAGGGGGCGGCGGCCGTGTTCGTCGGCGACCGTCCCCACTCGTACGGCAACGCGGGTAAGGGCGAGGTGCGGTTCATCCTGGCCGTCCTCGATCTGTGAGCGAAGGTCAGGACGTCAGCCGGACGGGCATGGCGAGGTAGCGGAACCCCGTGTCGCTTTCGGGTGGGGCGTCTTCGTCGTCCTTCTTGTCGGGGATGCCGGTGAGGAGCGCGGCCTTGGTGGGGCCCGCGCATTCGAGGCGGGCGAACTCGGTGTCGATTCCGGCGAGGCCGTCCAGCAGGTACTGGGGCGCGAAGGCGATGTCGATGTCGTCGCCGCTGAGCCGCACGGGAAGGCTCTCGTTGGCGCGGGCGGAGTCGCCGGTCGCGGCGCTGACGCGCAGCTCGTCGGCGGTGAACGCGAGCCGGACGGGGGTGCCGCGCTCGGTGACGAGGGCCGCGCGCTTGATCGTCTCGACGAACGGCGCGACCCGGACCTCGGCCACCGACGTCCACGTCCCGGTGAGCCGCGACCGGTAGTTGATGTACTGGTCGTCGAGGAGGCGGCTGGTCATGCTGCGGTTGCCGCCGGACACGCCGATCAGGGTGTCGCCCGCGCCGCCGAGCGAGATCGTGACATCGGCGTCGCGCCTGATCGCCTTGGCGGTGTCGGCGAGGGTGCGGGCGGGGACGACGACGCCCGCGGTGAAACCGTCCTCGGCGGGGGACCAGGTCAGCTCGCGGGCGGCGATGCGGTAGCGGTCGGTGCAGGCGAGCCACATCGTGTCGCCGTCGATGTCGATCCGGACGCCGGTGAGCATGGGGAGGGTGTCGTCGCGCCCGGCGGCGGGGGTGACCTGGGCGACGGCGGTGGCGAACAGGTCGCCGGGGATCGTCCCGGCGACGGCGGGCGGCTCGGGGAGGGTGGGGTAGTCCTCGACGGGCAGGGTGAGCAGGCCGAACTCGGCCGGGCCGCACCGGACGACGACCTCCGAGCCCTTCGTGGCGACCTCCACCGGGTGCGGCGGGAGGTTGCGCACGATGTCGGCGAGCAGCCGCCCGGGGACGAGGGCGCGCCCCGGCTCGGCGACGTCGGCGTCCTCGCGGGCGCGCGCCGACACCTCGTAGTCGAACCCGGCGAGGGTCAGCTCGCCCTGGTCGGTGACCTCGATGAGCATGCCCGCGAGGACGGGCAGGGCCGGACGCGACGGGAGCGTCCGCGCCGCCCACGCGACGGCGTCGGCGAGCGTCTGCCGGTCGACTCGGAACTCCACGTGATCAGCCTTTCCGCGACGGCGGTGCCGGCCGGGGTACCGGCCGTGACACGCACGGTATCCCCGGCCACCGACAGTTCAGCGGACGCCCAGGTCAGACGGGCCGCGGACGCCCGCCGACGCGCCGTCAGAAGAGGGGCTCGACGGTGGTCCTGGTCTTGCGCTCGAAGTCGAGGAGGTAGCGCTTGCGGTCGAGGCCGCCGCCGTATCCGGTGAGGTCGCCGTTGGCCCCGACGACCCGGTGGCACGGGACGATCACGCTGATCGGGTTGCGCCCGTTGGCAAGCCCGACCGCCCGCGACGCGGACGGCTTCCCCAACTCGGCGGCGAGCTGCCCGTAGGTGGTGGTCTCGCCGTAGGGGATCTGCTGGAGCGCGGTCCACACACGCTGCTGGAAAGGCGTCCCCTGGAGGTTGAGCGGTAGGTCGAACTCGGTCAGGTCACCGGCGAAGTACGCGGAGAGCTGTTCGGCGGCGGACGCGAAGGGCTCGTCCTCCGGATCGCCCGGTACGCCCAGCGACTCCTCGGGTGGACGGTGCCGCTGCACCTCCATGTACAACCCGGCCAGACCGCCGTCTACGGCGACCAAGGTGAGGTCTCCTACAGGACTGTCCAGGACGACACGCGTCGGTTCCATGAACGGGAATCCTCCCTTAATCAGGATGCGGGAAGCAGGTTGATGGCGTGGTCACCGGTCGCCCACAGGTATTGGACGGCATAGGCGCGCCACGGTCGCCACTGGGCGGCGTGACGGGTGAGGGCGGCCGGTGTAGCGGGAAGGTCGAGCGACTTGGCGGCGGCCCTGATCCCGAGGTCGGTGGGGGTGAACGCGTCGGGATCCCCCAGGGCGCGCATCGCGATCGTCTCGATCGTCCAGGGTCCTATGCCGGGGAGGGCCGAAAGGCGCGTGCGGGCCTCGTCCCAGTCGCTCCCCACACCGAGGTCGATCTCACCGCTCGCTAGTGCGTCGACAAGGGTCGTCAGGGTGGTGCGCCTGGTCTGCGGGAACGCCAGGTCCTCCGGGTTGAGTTCCGCCAGGGCGGAGGGGGTCGGGAACAGGTGCGTCAGCCCTCCGCCGGGGTCGGTGATGGGGTCGCCGTAGGCGGTGACGAGCCGTCCCGCATGGGTGCGGGCGGCGGCCGTCGAGACCTGCTGGCCCAGTACCGCGCGGACGGCGAATTCGGGTGCGTCGACGGTTCGCGGGACGCGCCGCCCTGGGGCCTTGTCCACCAGGGGAGCGAGAACGGGGTCGGTGCGGAGCTGGTCGTCCACGGCGATGGGGTCGGCGTCCAGGTCGAGCATCCAGCGGCACCGGCTGATGGCGATAGTGAGGTCGCGGAGGTCGCTCAACGTCAGCGTGCAGGCGACGTGGTCCGGATGGGGGCGAAGGGTGGCGATCCCATGTCCGTGGGGTAGGCGCAGGGCGCGCCTGTAGGCGCCGTCCCGCCATTCCTCCACGCCGGGTACGGCGGTGGCCGCGAGGTGCCCGAAGAGGTTGTCGGGGCAGAGCGGGGCCCGGAAGGGCAGACGCAGTGACAGTGCGCCGGAACCGGCGGGTGGGTGCCCCTTGGCTACGCGGTCGCGCAACCCGCTCGGCGTTAGGGCGAACACCTCGCGGACGGTCTCGTTGAAGGCCCGGATACTCGCGAAGCCCGCCGCGAATGCGACGTCCCCCATCGGAAGGGTGGTCGTTTCGATGAGAAGACGCGCCGTCTGGGCGCGCTGGGCCCGGGCCAAGGCGAGTGGGCCCGCGCCCAGTTCGGCGTTGAGCTGCCGTTCGATCTGGCGGGTGCTGTACCCGAGTCGTCCGGCGAGACCGGGGACACCCTCACGGTCGACCACGCCGTCGGCTATCAGCCGCATGGCGCGGGCGACGACATCCGCGCGATGGTTCCATTCCGGTGAGCCGGGCGTGGTGTCGGGACGGCACCGCTTGCAGGCGCGGAACCCCGCCTGCTGCGCCGCGGCCGCGCTCGGGTAGAACCGCATGTTCTCCGGCTTGGGGGCGACGACCGGGCAGCTGGGGCGGCAGTAGATCCCCGTGGTGACGACGCCGGTGAAGAACCATCCGTCGAAGCGGGCGTCCTTCGCCTGGACGGCCCGCACGCACCTTTCCGCGTCCTCATGCATGTCTTCCAGCATCGACGATGGTCAGGCACGTCCACTAGCCGGAATCCGACATCATCTTCAACCGGCGCGATGACCTCTCAGGTAATCGATCTTCCGCCGCCGGGTTGGCAGCGTAGGGGTCACCGGGGACGAACCGACGATCCCGGACGATAAGACGAGGAGTCATCAAATGAGCGACGTCCAGCAGCGAGTGGCCCGCTACCTGGCGATCTGGAACGAGAAGGACCCGGCGGCCCGCCGCGCCGCGATCGACGACCTGTGGACGGACACGGCCGTCTACGTCGACCCGCTCGGCGTCGCCGAGGGCCGCGCCGCGATCGACGCGTTCGTCGGCGCCGCGCAGCAGCAGTTCCCCGGGCTCGTGTTCCGTCCGGCGGGCGACGTGGACGCCCACCACAACGTGGCCCGCTTCACCTGGGAGCTCGGCCCGGAGGGCGGCGAGGCGATCGTGGTCGGCTTCGATGTGGCGGTGTTCGACGACGAGGGCCGTTTCGACCGCGTCCACGGCTTTCTCGACAAGGTCCCCGCGTAGCGCGAATGGGGTCCGCTTAGCGTTCGGCGCGGAAATGAGCCTCCCGGTCGGCGGTCGCCAAAGCGGTGTTCACGAATGCGACCACCGCGAAGGCGACCGCCCAGCCGGGACGGTCAACCCCGTACAGCGCAAGGGCTCCCGCGCCGAACACCACGGCCTTGACCATAAGCACGAACGGCAACGCGACCTTGTAGCGGGCCTTGGGTGCGGCGAACGAACCCCACAGCAGAATCGCGGCGACCGGTGCCCCGACCCCGAGGACGACGTCGGCCACCACGTTCCCGCCAGTGGAGAACCCCCACCAGGCGAGGGCGACGATGGCCACGACCTCCAGCAGGAAGGCCAGCGCCTCGTTCGCGGCATGCAATGGCCCAGGTAGACGCACGCGGATACGGTACTCGGTGTGGACGAGATCTCCTGGCGGGAGGGCGGCCGGGACCGGAGCGTCCGCTGGCGGTCGGAAGGCGGCGCCCCGCCGCCCCGCCGCGTCGTGGTCGCCGACGACCAGACCCGCGCCGACGACGCCTACCGGCTGGCCTGCGAGGGCACCGCCCTGCTGTGGCGGGGCGACTTCCAGAACGCGCGCCAGCTCCTCACCGCGATGGCGCGCCGGATCGACCGTCCGCCCAAGCGCAAGAGGGGAAAGCCGGAACCCTCCGGGGCACAGGCATTTCATCTGTTCCGGCAGGCACGAGCCCAGCGCGCGCGGACGCTGGGCATGCTGCTCATTCCGTTCGACCCGGGCCACACCATTCCCCTGCGCCGGGCCCCGGACGTCCAGGAAGCCTGCGCCGAGGTGTACGGCCCGGACGACCACCCCTACGTGACGTCCCTCCGCGAACTGCTCGGCCTCATCGGCGCGCACGAATGGCGGAGGAAAGGGGTGCCGATCCCAGCCCTGGGCGGCGACCGGATCCACCCGCACCATGGGGTCTTCTCACCGGTCAGGGGCGAATACGTAGACCTGGTGAACGAAGCGCCGATCCCGCCTACCACCACGGCCTTCGACATTGGGACGGGCACAGGCGTACTCGCCGCCGTCCTGGCCCGTCGCGGTATCGACCGAGTAGTCGCGACCGACAACGACCCGCGCGCGCTTGCCTGCGCCCGAGAGAACGTCGATCGCTTGCAAGTGCGGGTCGATGTCGTCCAAGCAGACCTGTTCCCCGAAGGCAAGGCGGGCCTGGTCGTCTGCAATCCGCCCTGGCTCCCGGGCAAGCCCGCCTCGCCCCTCGAACACGCCGTCTACGACGCGGGCGGGCGGATGCTCCGCGGTTTCCTGTCCGGCCTCCCGCGCCACCTCGAACCGGGCGGCGAGGGCTGGCTCATCATGTCCGACCTGGCCGAGCACCTGGGTCTGCGCACCCGGGACGACCTCCTCGCCCTGTTCGACGAGTCCGGCCTGAGGGTCGCGGGCACGCTCGACGCCAAGCCGCGCCACCCCCGCGCGACCGACCCGGACGACCCGCTCCACTCGGCACGTGCCGCCGAGACGACGACCCTGTGGCGGCTGGTCCCCTAGGCGTGGCTCCGGTGGACGGTCTCGGCGCCGATCACGCCGAGCAGTTCGAGCGCCTCGACGGCGGGGCTGCCGGGCGGCGGCGTGAACACGACGAGCCGCTGGTCCTCGGCCGGAGTCAGCAAGGTCTCCGCGTCGAACTCCATCGCGCCGATCTCCGGGTGCAGCACCTTCATGCGGCTGCTGCGCCGCACCGCGACCTCGTGCCGCTCCCACAGCCGCGCGAACTCCTCGCTGGCCTCGCGCAGCCGTCCGACCAGCGCGGACGCCACCGCGTCCGATCCGCGCCGCGCCACCGCGGCGCGGAGGTCGGCGACATGCATGCGGCTGTGGTGCTCGTGCTCCTCCTCCGGGTACGCCTCCCGGACGAACGGGTCGGTGAACCATCGCCACACGATGTTCCGGTCGCCGGGCTCGACCGTGCAGACACAGCCGAAAAGGAATTCGGACATCGAGTTCTGCGCCAGCACGTCCCCGAGATCCCCGATGATCTGGGCGGGCGTGTCGTGCAGCCGGTCGAGCAGGTAGAGCAGGCCAGGCCGGACGTGCTCCCCCGCGAACGGCCCGGCGGGCGGACGGTGCCCGGCGAGGACGTAGAGGTGGTCGCGCTCGTCCTCCGTCAGCCGCAGCGCGCGGGCGAGCGAACGCAGCAACTGCGTCGAGGGCTGCGGGCTCCGGGCCTGCTCAAGCCGCATGTAGTAGTCCGCCGACATGCCCGCGAGCTGCGCCACCTCCTCCCGGCGCAGGCCCGGCGTACGCCGCCGGGGGCCCGCCGTGAGGCCGACCTCGCGCGGACGCAGCCGCTCCCGGGAACGGCGGAGGAAGTCGGCCAGTTCGCGGCGGTCCATGTCCATGCGTCCAATCATCGGTGATCCGCGGCGGCTCGGACCGGGCGCAGCCTGGGACCGGTTGTCCTAGCCAAGGCGGTCCGCTCCTCATCGCGGTCCGGCGCGGGCAGCGTTGGGGACATGGCTGAAATCACCGTTGGCAAGGCCCGTATCTCCTACCGCACCGAGGGCTCCGGCCCGCCGGTCGTGCTCGTCCACGGCGTGGGCCCCGGCTCGCTCATGTGGGACGGGATCCTCGACCGTCTCACCGGCCGCAACACCGTGCACCTTCCCGATCTCTCCGGGAGCGACTCGGCGTCCGACGACGGCGCGCCGCTCACGGTCGAGACCCTCGCCGGGCAGGTCGCCGCCGTGATCGAGGACGCCGGGACGGGCCCGGCCGACGTCGTCGGCTTCTCGCTCGGCGCGCCCACGGCCGCCGCCGTTGCCGCGCTCCGCCCGGACCTCGTCCGCCGTCTCGTCGTCGCCGCCGGTTGGGCCCACGCGGACGACGTGTACATCCAGCAGTTGATGGCCTTGTGGCTGAGCATCGCCGACTCCCCCGAAGGGTTCGGACGCCTCGGGACGGTCACGTCCTTCGCCCGCCCCCACCTGAACGAGATAGGCAACGAGGCCGCCGAGCAATCGCACGGCTTCATGCAGCCCAACGACAGGCGCCTACGCCAACTCGACCTGGTCCGACGGGTCGATGTCCGTTCGCTGCTGTCGCGCATAGAGGCACCCACGCTCGCCATCGGCTGCACACGCGACCTGACGATCCCCGTCGAGAACCACCGCGAACTGTCCAAGCTCATCGCGGGCAGCGAGTACGCCGAACTCGACACCGGGCACGTCGCGATGTTTGAACGACCCGACGAATTCGTGAAACTCGTCCAGGACTTCCTGGCCCGCCCCTAGCCGGACCGGACGAGCCGGGTAGTCGGGATACCAGGGTGGGCGCACCCTGGTTACCGTGCGCGCGCGCCGAGCACGATGGACGATATGCGTCCCATCGAAGAGCAGACCATCCTCATCACCGGTGCGACGGACGGACTGGGCCGCGCACTGGCCGCCGAACTCGCCTCCCAGGGCGCGACGGTCCTCGTCCACGGACGGGACGACCAGCGCGGCAAGGCGACCTTGCACGAGATCGGCGGCCGTGCGTCCTGGTACCGCGCGGACCTGTCGTCCCTGGACGAGACACGCGCGCTGGCAGAGGCGGTCAAGGCCGACCACCCGCGCCTGGACGTGTTGGTCAACAACGCTGGCATCGGCGCAGACGGGCCACGGCGAGAAAGCGCGGACGGACACGAACTGACGTTCCAGGTGAACTACCTGTCCGGATACCTGCTCACCCGGCTTCTCCTGCCGACCCTCATAAGCTCGGCCCCAGCGCGCATAGTGAACGTGAGCAGCCTGGGTCAGCAGGCCATCGACTTCGACGACGTCATGCTCCAGCACGGCTACAGCGGGATACGCGCCTACTGCCAGAGCAAGCTCGCACAGGTCTTTTTCACCTTCGACCTGGCGGAGGAGCTGGCCGGGACGGGCGTCACGGCCAACGCGCTGCACCCGGCCACCTACATGCCGACGAAAATGGTGCCGTCGCCGATAAGCACCCTGGAGGAGGGTGTCCGCGCGACCCACCGCCTTGTGACCGACCCAGCGCTGGACGACGTGTCAGGACGTTTCTTCAACGGCCTCCGGGAGTCCCGCGCCGACGACCAGGCGTACGACCCGGCCGCCCGCGCGCGGCTCCGCGCCCTCTCCGAGGAACTCACGGCCCCCTAGGCGTTGGCGACCTCCCACACCGGGCGGATCTGGACGCGCGAGATCCGCCAGCCGTCCACCGCCCGGACGGCGCCGATCTCGTAGCGCTCGCCCAGCAGGCGCGGCCCGTCCTCGTTGGCGAAGACGACGAGCAGGTTCGCCCGGATGACGGCCTGGTCGCCGTCCAGTTCGACGAGCTTGTTCGTGATGAAGTGCTGCGTCGGCACCGTGTGGTTCTTCTGGGCCTGCGCGATCAGGGCATCGACGCCCTTGGCGACCCCGCCCGCGGTGTGCGCCTCCGCGTCCTCGCTGAAGAGGGCGCGTCCGGTGTCGGGGGCGTGCTCGTCCAGCCAGAGCCCCAGGCGGCTGACCAGCGCGGACAGCTCTTCACGGTCGTTCATCACAACTCCATTGGTTGAGCCAACATTGGTAGGCCCAACAATACAAACCGTTGGCTCAACCAACAACCCCGTACACTGATCCGCATGATGACGGCCGACGCGCAGCAGCCCGCGCGCCTCAAGAACGCCGCGAGCTGGCTGATCAACATGGTGTCCGTGCACAGCCATCGCCTGGTCGGGGACGGTTTCGCCGCCGCCGGAGCGCGCGGGTACCACTACCGGCTGCTCGCCGCGCTCGACGAGTACGGGCCGTCCAGCCAGGCCGCGCTGGGCCGCCACACGGGCATCGACCGCAGCGACGTGGTCGCCGCGCTGAACGAGCTCGCCGCGAAGGAGCTGGTCGAGCGGGCGCCCGACCCGTCCGACAGGCGGCGCAACATCATCACCCTCACCCCGGACGGCGCCCGCCAGCTCGCCCGGCTGGACGACGTCCTCGCCGGAATCCAGGACGAGCTTCTGGCGCCGCTCGACCCGTCCGAACGCGCCCAGCTCACGGCCCTGCTGGCCCGGCTGGCCGACCACCACGCGAAAAGGAGTCGCCTATGACGTCCACCGGCCTTCGCTTCGTCGAGATTCCCCGCGCCGCGATGGCGGCCCTCCTTGAAGGCGACCTCGCCGCCGCGAGCGCCGCCGCCGGAGTGACCCTCACCGACTATTTCCTCACCGACGAGGCCGAATTCCTTTGGCGGCTCCGCCTGGAGCAGCTCGAACGCGACCCCGGAATCGCTCCCTGGATCGTCCGCGCCGCCGTTTCGGAGCCCGACGGCGACGTCGTCGGATACGCGGGCTTTCAAAGCAAGCCCGACGAGCACGGAATGGTCGAGGTCTCCTACTCCGTCGATCCCGCGCACCGCCGCCGCGGCCACGCCCGCGCGATGCTCGCCGCGATGCTCGAAAGGGCCGCGTCCGAGCCGTCCGTGACGACCGTCCGCGCGACGATCAGCCCGGACAACAAGGCGTCCCTCGCGACGATCGCGGGCCACGGCTTCGCCCACGTCGGCGAGCAGTGGGACGAGATCGACGGCCGCGAACTCGTCTACGAGCGCCCCGCCTGACGTCCCAGGTCAGCCGCCCTCCGTCAGCAGGTGGACGGCCCGCCGCGCCGCGTCGGGATCGGCGGCGGACAGCACCGCCAGCAATCCGTCGAGATCGTCGGACGAAAAGGCCGCCCACCAGTTCCCGCGCGCGTCCCGGGTGATCAGCCAACCGGGAAAGAGATGCTGGACGAGCAACAGCGCGACGGCCTCGTTCATCGGGCGGACGACCGCTCCCGGAGGAATTCGTCCACGGTCCCGGCCGCCCATTCGGCGTCCCCGCACGGGCAGAACCAGCCGCCCCGCCCGCGCGCCGCCTCGTAATAGCTCCAGCCGCCGCGCGGGACCGCGAGCACGCACAACGTCACGGCGATATCGGCGCCGTAAACGCGCAGCAGCGGAACCCGGACCGGGACCACGTCCGGCTCATAGGTCTTCACGCACCGCCATCCGCGCCGTTCGAGGAACGGGGCGAGCGCGTCCAGACGGGCCATGGCGATGTCCGGGTGCCGCAGCGTGCGCCATTCCAGATACCGGTACTGGACGGCCCGGCGCACCCGATGGCGGATCAGTGCAGTTTCGCCCACGTGACCTTCCCTCCTTCGTCCAGCGGACGGACGCCCCACGCCCGCACCAGTTCCGACACCAGCAGCAGCCCCCGGCCGGACGTCGTGGCGTGGTTCTCCGGCGGAACGACCGGCAATCGCGCGCCGCCGTCCCACACCTCCACCACCGGGAGCCCGTCGCGCCCGTCCACGAAAAGGCGCACGATGATCGGCCCCTCCCCGTGCACAAAGGCGTTGGTGACCAGCTCGCTCACCACGAGCCGGCCGACATAGTCGTCCGCGATCCCCCACTCCGCGAACCGCGCCGCCACAAACCGCCGCGCCCGCCCCGCCGCCCGTCCGTCCGGTTCCAGGACGAGCGTCGGGGCCTCAGGGGCCAGCACCGCAGGAGACATAAGAATCACCTCGGGGAAGTCTTCGATCACCTGTTCCCCAGCGTCCTCTGCGACAGGATTCCGAGAGAGACAAAACCCGTGGTCGCGCACATAATCGCGACACTGCGTTCATTGCCGTTCATCGTTCGGTGACCACTCGGTCGGAGGAGTCGACATGCCGCAACGCCCGAAGCGCTTGACCCCCTCCAGCGGCCCGCTGGACTTGTTCGGATCCGAGGTCCGGCGCTACCGGCAGCTCGCCGAACTGTCCCTCGCCCAGCTCGCCGACAAGATCCCGTTCGCCGCGTCCACCATCGGCGAGGTCGAGCGCGGCGAGACGGGCTGCGACCGCGTCTTCGCCGAGGAGTGCGACCGCGTCCTCGACACCCGCGAGGCCCTCGCCCACCTCCACGACGGCCTCTTCGACGGCCGCTCCGCCGCCTTCCCGAAGTGGTTTGAGGACTGGCCGGACGTGGAGCTGCAGGCGGAGGTCCTCCGTATCTACGAGCCCATCGTCGTAACGGGCCTGCTCCAGACACCGTCCATTGCGGAGATACTGCTCTACGGTGACCAAGCCAAGGTCGCGGGCCGATTGGAGCGTCAGGCCATCCTTCTCCGCGAGGAGCCTCCGCCGCCTCGCGTGGTATACGTCCTGCCTGAACGAGTCCTCCGGTCGCGCACTGGTTCCGCGGAGGTGATGCGCGAGCAGCTTCTCCACCTCGCCGACGCCGTGTCACCAAGCGTTAGCGTGCAGGTCATTCCAGATGGTGAACCCCACCCCGGCAACTCGGGAGCGTTCATGATTGCCACCCTGCCCAGTGGCGAGCAAGCGGCATACACCGAGGGCGAACCGCATGGCATCATGAGGGACAGCCGATCCGACCTCGAGAAGCTGAACCGGCGATTCACTGACATCAGCACGTACGCGCTCCCGGCAAGCATGTCGGTAGCTTTGATCCGAGAAATTGCGGAGGAGGCGTGGAAGCCATGACTTCGCGTCCCGTTTGGCGGAAGAGCAGCTACAGCAGCAGCAATGGAGGGGCCTGCGTTGAACTGGCCGACCTCGGCAAGGCCGTCGGCATTCGCGACTCCAAGGACCCATATGGTCCCGAGCTCCACATCACACCCACAACTTTCCGTAACCTAATCGCGAACCTCAAACACTAAGCCTCCCCAGCCCTGACCTGTTCGGGCCAGGGCGAAGGATCACCATGACGAAAATGACATGGCGTAAGAGCAGCTACAGCAGTTCACAGGGAGACAACTGCATCGAACTGGCCGACCTCGGCGGAGTCGTGGGCGTCCGCGACTCCAAGGACCCGGATGGCCCTCACCTACGCATAACGCGCAACACCCTCCACACCTTGATCACAAACCTCAAGCGCTAGCCGCGCCCAACCCCCCGCCCACACGGGGCCAGGGCTGAGGGCCTCGTCAAAGCTTCGGAGGGATTCAATGATGACGACGTGGCGCAAGAGCAGTCACAGCGGAACACAGGCCGGGAGTGAGTGCGTGGAGGTCGGCCGCCTCCCCGAGACCATCGCCTTCCGCGACTCCAAAGACCCCCACGGCCCCCAACTCCACATCACCCCCGCCACTTTCCAAACCCTGCTCACAAACCTCAAGCGTTAACCGCCACCAACCCTGGCCCGCAATGGGCTAGGTCTGAGGGCAGCGCACAAAACGGCCTGGCGTCAACAGCCAGCGCCGGTCTGTTGCTTGGTGAGAACGCGGCCTAACAGTAGAGGGGCTGAACGCCATGAAGTTCAGGCCCACGTGGAGAAAGTCACGCCATTCCGGCAACGACGGCGGTCATTGCGTGGAACTCGCCCGGCTGTCGGAGAACATCGGCATCCGCGACTCCAAGAACCCCTACGGCCCCCACCTCCTGATCAACCGTGACGGTCTCCGGGAACTGATCAACGGCCTCAAGCGCTGACAGGTCGCGAACCCTGTCGGGTCCCGGCGTCCCGGACTGGCACAACGGCTCCGTGCTTCGCCGGGGCATGTCGGGCTGGACGCCGGGACGTTGCGTGGCTTCTCCTGCGTCGTGGTTCTGCCACGTGAGCGTTCACGCGGGGTGACGCGGTCGTCCCTTGTTCAGCGCCGGGTGTGGCGTCGAGTTCCTCGGAGCGTGCAACAGTTTCGGCGGTCCATGCGTCCTGGGGTCAATGGAAGGGACGGCCTTTGGACCACGACGGCGTGACCTACGAGGAATTCGTGACCACCCGCGCGCAGGCGTTGCTCCGTTACGGCTATGTGCTCACCGGCAACCCCGACGACGCGGCGGACCTGCTGCAAGAAGCCCTGATCAGGCTTAGCGCCGCCTGGAGCCGGGTCGTGAACAAGCACGACCCCGAGGGCTACGTCCGGACGATCATGGCCCGCCAGCACATCAGCATGTGGCGTCGGCGACGACGCGAACGCCTGGTCGGCAGCGTCCCGGAAGAGCGCTACGACGACCGCGGCCTGGAACGGGCCGAGCACGACCCGCGCCTGTGGGAGGCCCTGACCACGCTGCCGCGACGCCAGCGCGCCGTGCTGGTCCTGCGCTACTACGAGGACCTCCCCGACGAGGAGATCGCGAGGACGCTCGGCATCTCGCGCGGGACGGTCCGCAGCCAGGCCGCCCGCGCGCTCGGCAAACTACGCGCGGACTGGCGTCCGGCCGCCGCGTCCACGGCGGGAGGGCACCATGACCGATGACCTGGACCGGGCGCTGCGCGCCACGCTCACGACCGCGGCGCGACAGGCCCCCGACGTCGAGGCGGGCCTGCTCGACCGGGTGGAGTCGGCGCGCCGCAGGCGCCGCCGCATCCGGACGTCGGCGGCCGCCGCCGCGGTCGCGGTCGTCCTCGGCGGGACCGGCGCGGTCGGCGCGCTGCTGCGGTCCGGCGAGGACGCGCCGCCCGCCGCCACCACGGCAGACGCCCTCAAGCCGATGTCGCTCGCCGGTCTCGGGACGCCGGTAAAACTGCGCGAACGGTGGCCGGATGCCGTCCGAACCGTTCCGAGCGAGCTGCCCAACGGGCGCGTTCTGGAACCCGTGGCCCTGCTGGACGGCGACACGCTGGTGGGCGCGACAACGGCCTCCCTGCAGAAGCCGGACAAGCTGTGGTCCTACGATCTCGCCGCCCACCAGGCTCGGGTGATCACCGACATCGTGGTCCCGCCCGGCTCGAAGATCTTCGCGTCCGACTTCGCCATCGGGCAGGGCCAGGTGATCTGGTGGCTGTCGTACCGCGCGCACGGCCGCGACACGGTCGAGATCTGGGGCGCGCCGGTCGCGGGCGGCGCCGCGCACAAGATCGTCGGGTTGCCGGGGGCGTCGGTCTCCACGCTGCTCATCGACGGCGGCACCATCGTCTGGGGCATGAGCGACGGCATCCACAAGGCGCCCCTGGCGGGCGGCGCGCCCACCCGCGTCCCCGGCACCGCCGGTTACGAGATCGTCTCCTGGCCCTGGATCGGCTCGCCCGCCTTCGACGGGAACAAGGAGCAGGACGTCACACACCGCTCACTGTGGAACCTCCGGACGGGGGAGCACCGCAAGGCCCGCCTCACACCGCTCAGGGGGACATGGTCGTGCGCGGTGACCTGGTGCGTCGGCGACAACCCCTGGAACAGGACCATCTCCATGCAGCGCAGGGACGGAAAGGCGGGCAGGACGTTCCCGACCGACATGCCCGGTGCACCGGCCCTGGGCATCATCTACGAGCGGTTCGTCCCCTTCTTCCCCGATGGGCTCAGGACGCGGACCCACGTCCTGTACGACCTGCGGACCGGCAAGCTGATCGACACCGGGATACAGCGGTTCAACGAGGCCCTCGGACGAGCGCGGAACGACCGCGACCCACAGCGCTTCATCCACAACAAGGCCGGAACGACCCTGATCGACTTCTCGAAGATCACCTGACGGCGGGACGCGCGCGGGACCGCGACGGTTCGGCGGTCAACCCGCTGGTCGGGCCGCGCGGTACAAAGGACTCCTTGGCATTATCGAACGTTCCAAGCCGATTCGAAGGGAGCGTCCATGAACCGCGCCGTCACGTTGATCCGCTCGTCCTCGCTGTCCGACGTCGCCCAGTACGCCTACGCCGCCTCGGCCGCGCCCGGGTCCCGCCTGATCTTCCTCGCCGGGGCGTGTCCCCTGGACGAGGACGGAACCACGGTGGCGGTCGGGGACTATGCGGGTCAGGCGGCGAAGGCCGTCGAGAATTTGAAGACCGCCCTGGCGGACGCCGGTGCGTCTTTGGACGATGTCGTCTACACCAGGGTGCTGGTCGCGTCCACCAGGCAGAAAGACCTGGGGACCGCCTGGAAGGTGGTCCGGGCCGCCTTCGGCGATCACGATGTCCCCAGCACTTTGTCGGGCGTCACCGTTCTCGGCTACGAAGATCAACTGGTGGAGATCGAGGCCACCGCCGCAGTCCTCGATTCCTAGACCCCGGCGGTAACGATCCAGGCGCGGGAGTCGAACCAGACGCCGTCGTCCGTCGAATGCGCGGCGAGCATTTCGCGGAGACGTCCGATCGCCTGGGTCGCGGCGGTGGCGTCCACCTGCCCGAGCACCTCGCTGGTGCAGGTGAAGCCGCGGACCCAGGCGAGCGCGGCGTCCACGTCCGGCCCGTAGTACACCGGCTCGCGGACATTGGTGAAGTTGACGCCGGTGAACCCTGCGGCCTTCAGAATCCGCTTCACGGTGGGCGGGTCGGCAAGGGAGAACGGATCCGGGCCCGCGTCGGTCTTTCCGGCGGTTTCGAGTGCCCGGCGAATGGCCATGTCCCATTCGTTGCGTTCACGGGACTGCCAGACCATCATCACCAGGCGTCCGGACGGGCGCAGTGCCCGCCCGATATTGGTGAACGCGGCGACGGGGTCGGCGAAGAACATCGTCCCGAACCTGCTGGTCACCAGGTCGAAGCGGCCCCGCGGAAAGCGGTGGGACTGCGCGTCGGCGCACTCGAAGGCGACATTGCCCAACCCTTCGGCTTGGGCGAGTGCGCGGGCGCGCTCAATGGCGCGGGCGGAGACGTCCACCCCGAGCGCGCTGCCGGTCCGCGCGTCGCGCGCGGCCTGCCGGGTCGTCTCCCCGGCCCCGCAACCGATGTCGAGGATGTGTTCGCCCGCCTGGACCCCGCACGCCCGGCGCAGCACTTCATTGTGCCGCCGCAGTTCGGCTTCGTAACCCATGGGGCCGGGGCCGTGTTCGCTCGCTGAATTCCGCACCGAGGTCCCTTCGCGACGCTCGCCACCCGCGCCGACCACAATGCCATCCCGCCGCGCCGCAGTGGGTCACTCGGCGCAGACCAGGCCGCTGATCAGGTAGTACTGGGCGCGATTCGGATCGGCGCCGGTGAATTTCCAGTCGCCGTCGCCGGTCGCGCGGGGCCTGCTGCTCGTCACATGGCTGGTGGTCGTCGCGAGGTTGAACCCGCCGCTGACCACCTTTCCGCCGTCCGGGCAGGTCCGCGTGGGTCCGTCGCCGTTGTCGAAGTCACCCTCGCCTAGCCTCGTGCTCCAGACGGTGGGGTCGTGGTCGGTGCACACGGCGTATACGTCCAGGTCGACGGTGTCGGCGCTGTGGCTGGTGCCGCTGGCGACGGAGTAATAGACCTGGGCTGAGTTCGCGAAGAAGATATAGCTGGCGTTCAGCTCGGCACCGGGCCCTTTGGCTTCGGCCCCGGTGGCCACCATGTCCTTACCGGTCGGACAGGTAACCGAGCGGGCCTGGCCATTCGGCACCGCCGTCTCCGTCCTTTTGACGATCTCGTAACCGGGCGGCGGAGTGGCACACATGGCGTACCAGGTCATGTCGAAGGTGCCGGTGGCGCCGGTGTCGGAACGGGCCTTGACCTGCCAGCCTTCCCCGGCGACGGGAACGGTGGCGGCCACGCTGTGTCCCTTGGCGAGATCGAATCCGCCGCCGACGGGCCGCATGCCCTCGGGGCAGCGTCCCGTCCGGGCTTCGTAGGGCGAGACCGCCCCGCCGTCCTGCACCATGCGCAGATCAGGGAGACCGCGCTCGGCGGCCGTGGCGGGAAGGGCGGTGGCGACGGCCGCGACAAGCGCGGCGGACGCGAGGGCGGGGGAGCGTCGAGACAGCAAACCGGTCTCCTGTTCGGAAGGCACCGTCACCGGACCCGTTCTCGGAATCCGATCGGCGGTGAGCGTCTCACCGTCCGCCGGAAGCGCCAAGGGCCCAATTTCCCGGCCCACGCGGACGCCCTTGACACCAAGGCGCGATGCCTCGCCCAAACCGATAACGCCGGGCGGGTGAATGTTGGGGCCCCGCCCTCCACGGCGGCGGGAGAGCGGGGCCGGGCCATGGGATGCCTCAAGGCCGCCCATGACGCGGGTCACGGCGGGGTGTCCGTGACCTACATATAAGCCAGCGCCAATGGCCGCGAATGTGTCACACCGGACCGTGACCTCGGCATTCATCGGACGTGTCACGTTCGGCGGTCGGCTGAACGTCCTATACGCGGGTATCCAGTCGCCGAGGAGGGCGCTATGCCGGAGGACGAGACGCGAGCGGCGCACCAGGCGCTGGTGAATCGCGTGCTGGGCGGCGAAGGCCGGGCATCGGCGGCGCAGCGGGCGCGCGCGTTCGGCAATGACGGGCTTTCGCCGCCCCTGGACGCGCTGATCGGCAAAGTCGTCGACCGGCCCGCGGAGGTCACCGAGGCGGATCTCGCCGCGGCGAAGGCGGCGGCGGGCTGCACCGAGGACCAGATTTTCGAGTTGGTGGTCTGCGCCGCCGTCGGCCATTCCGCCCGCCTGTACGACGCCGGGTTGGCCGCGCTGGCCGAAGCGACCGCGCCGGAAGGGCCGGGCCATGCGACTTGACATTCTGAACCACGGCTACCGTCCCGGGACCAAGGCGCTGTTCGCGGTCGTCCGGCTGTTCTCCGGGCGGCCGATGCCGGACGCCGCCAAACTGGTCTTCTACCGGCCCGACTTCTACGGGGCGCGGGCCAAGGAATTCACGCATCGGGCGATGCGCGGACCGTCCGAGTGGTCGGTGGGCGACCGGGAACTGATGGCGGCCTATGTGTCCACGGTGAACGATTCCGCGTTCTGCGTCGGCGCGCACACCGCGACCGCGGCGCGCGCCTACCGGGACGAGTCGCGCGTCACGGCCGTTCTGACCGACCTCGAAACGGCTCCCGTTTCGGAACCGCTGCGGGCGACGCTGCGAATGCTCGGAAAGCTGACCCGGGAGGGCGACATCGGCGCCGAGGACATGCGCCGGGTGCTCGCCGCCGGTGCCTCGCCCCGGCAGGTCAAGGACGCGCTGGCGGTCTGCGCCGCCTTCAACACCACCGACCGGCTCGCCGACGTGTTCGGCTTCCAAATGCTCACCCGGGAAGGGTTCGCGGCCGGGGCCAAATATCTGCTCAAGCGCGGCTACCGCTGAGCGGCGTCGGCGCGTCAGGCGGGTCGGCGTGTTGCGCAACTCGCGGCGGGGCGGGTTCGTTGGAGCGGCATGGCCCTCATCGTCTTCATGACCATTCCCGGACTCGTGATCGGGCTGGTCGCGTTCGCCGTTCTCGACCGCGCGGGCCTGTGGGCGCACCGCAGGTTCCGCCTGCCCTGGCGGCGGGACGACGCGGGCCGTCCCATCTCCGCCGTGGCGGTCGGCGAACTGGACGCCTTCTTCCAGGGCACGCACCGCCACCAGCAGGACCAGCGCAATTCGTCCCTCATGATGCGGGACGACGAAGACGACAGCGGCCCCCCGCGCCACAAAATCGACCTGGACGGCGGAACGGCGATCGTCCGCCGTCCCCCGGCCCCCTCCAACTGAAAGAGTGGAACCCTGGGCCCGTCCGGGCGCCCGGGGAACTGGAGGACGTGTCATGGCATCGCTGCCGCCCAATCCCGCACTGGAACCACTCGAACCACTGGTCGGCGAATGGACGGTCCGCGTCCCCCAGTTCGGGGACGGCGAGGCGCGGACGACCGTCGAATGGCTCGAAGGCGGCGCGTTCCTCCGCATTCACTCGGCGCCCCCGGACCCGGCCCCGTCCGCCACGCAGCTCATCGGCCGGGACGACTCCTCCGACGCCTACACCGCCCTCTACTACGATTCGCGCGGCGTCTCCCGGATCTACCAGATGACGTTCGACGGCGTCCTCTGGCGGATATGGCGGCACGCGCCGGGCTTCGACCAGCGCTTCTCCGGGACGCTCAGCGACGACGGCCGCACCATTGAGGCGGCTTGGGAGAAGTCGCTCGACAACACCACCTGGCAGCACGACTTCGACATCATCTACACGAAAGTCGGCTGACCCTCAGCGCGCTGCCCGTAGACGTGGACGCGCCGCCCCCGGTATTCGGAGTCGCGCAGGTGCGCGTGCCCGATGCGCTCGGCCACGCCGATGGAACGGGCGTTGCCCGGCAGGATCAGCGAGATGACCTCGTCCGCCCCGAGTTCGGCGAAACAGTAGGCGACGGCGGCGCGCCCGGCCTCCGACGCGTAGCCCTTTCCCCAATGGCGGCGGGACAGGCACCATCCCACTCCGAGGCCCGGGAAACCGTGCGGCCGCCACGGGCCGGCGCGTCCCACGAAAGCGCCCGTCGCCTTCTCCACCAGCGCCCAGTGCGAATATCCCCGGATCTCGCGGTGGCCGATGAACATGGCGAGGCTGCGCCACGCGTCCGCCCGGCCGGTGCCCACTGTCTCCGCCAATCCCGAGGCCACCTCCGGATCGGCCAGCATCTCCGCGTAGTCGTCGAAATCCGCACCGGTCAAAGGCCGCAGGACCAGCCGTTCCGTTTCCAGCACCGTCATGACCAGAGTGTGCGGCCACGCGGCCCTTCGGTGGAAGGGCCGTGTTCAGCGGCGGGCGTGGCGGATCTTCAAGCGGCCGAAACCCATGGCCCCCGAAATGCGGATCGTCGGCCCGCCGCCGGGACGGGCCCGCCGCGCGGCCTTGTAGAGCGTCGGCTTCCACGAAGCCTGCAGGTTCTCGATGTCGACGACCGCGTCGCGCGGCACCGTTATCGTGGCGCGGCCGGTGCCGAGCCGAACCTCGATATCGACCACCGGATATTCGATGACCGCGCGGGACAGGTCCAGATGCACCCGTCCGAACGCCGACTCGACCTTGAGGTTTCGCGGCACCCGCCATGCGCCGCTCCGCCGGATCCGACCGTTGAACGCGCCGATCGTGGACGTCGCCGCCGCCTTTTCCGCCGGGAGCGAGGTCAGCGCTTTCGCGAGCTCGTCCCGCGTTTCGGCGGTGAGGACCCGGTCGAGTCGCCCGGTCATGTCCTCGTGCGAGATGCGCCCTTCCGCATACGCCTCCCGCACGCGCCGCACGGCATTGTCGCGCTCTTCGTCGCCGATCAGCGTCGACGGGTCCTCCGGCACATCGGGCACCACTGCACTCTAATACCGTCAGGAACGGAGCAGCGGCCGCAAATACGCGTACGCCCAGGCGGCCAGCGGCGTCGGCGTCGTGGTCACGACGTCGCGCGGCTGCTCCGGGACGAGGTCGCGCGTCCCGGCCGCCATTCCGACGATGCTCTCCACCGCGCCCGGCGGCAGCCCGGCCGACCGCAGCGCGGCGCGGACGTCGTCGTCGCCGACCGCCTCCACCCGGATCTTCCGCCCGACCGCGTCGGACACGATCTCCGCGACCTGCGTGAAGCTCAGATGCTCGGGCCCGTGGACGGCCTGCACGACGCGGCCCGTCCACGCGTCGCTGAGCAGGCGCGCGGCGGCGACGTCCCCGATGTCGCGCGGATCGACCCAGGCCATGGGCGCGTCCGGATGGAACGACGTGGTCAGGACGCCGCGCTTCAGGGCGTCCAGGTCCATCAGCAGGTTGGTGAAGAAGTAGCCGCAGCGCAGGTGAAGTGTGTCGGCGCCGGTCGAGTCGAGCAGCTCCTCGATCCGCGCCAGCGCGTCGATGTGCCCGGCTCCGTGCCGCCGCTCCGCGCCGACGCTGCTCAGCAGGACGACGCGTCCGACCTCCCCCGCCCTTGCGACGTCGATCAGCCCGGCCGCCGTCCGCTCCGAGGTCTCGATCGGGTTCTCGGACGTGTGCGGCGTCGGGTCGACCCAGAAGACCGTCCGCGCGCCGGACGTCGCCTCCCGGACGAACCCGGCGTCGGTCAGGTCGCCGCGCCGGACGTCGACGCGTTCGCGGGTCGCGTCGTCCAGCCGGGCCGGGTCGCGGACCAGCACCCGCGGCCGGACCCCGGCCTGCAGCAGCAGCCGGACCACCCGGGAACCGACATGCCCGGTCGGAGTGGTGACGACGATCGTCATCGTGATGCCCCCTCGTAGGTCGTGTCGTTCAGGCACGGTACGAACCAATGCGGTCAGGGGCTGGCCGCGTTAGGCCCCTATTCGGAACCCATGCCCGTTGGGGGACGCAAGCCGTCCAGGATGATGCCGAGATTGCGCCGCCATTGGTCGGGCTTGGCGCTGAGCCCGATCGTGTGGTCGGACGGGATCGCCGTGGCCAGCACGAACGGGACGTCGCTCCAGTCGAGGTCGGCGCGGATCGCTCCGGCGTCCTGCGCCCGCGCGACCAGATGCCGCACCTCCCGGCGGAGCCGATCGATGTGCGGGTCGAGATCGAGATCGCACGCCCCGGACAGCGCGTCGTGCAGGCCGCAGCTCGACGCCCGCAGCCGCACGTAGGACTCCGCGAAGTCGACGAAGGCGGCCCAGGGGTCGTCGGCGGCGCGCGCCCGGACGGCCAGCTCGGTCATCTCGGTGATCGTGTCGATGAGGATCGCCGCCAGCAGCGCGTCCAGCGACGGCACGCGCCGGTAGAGCGTGCCGAGGCCGACCCCGGCGCGCTGGGCGACGTCCCGCGTGGTGATCTCCAGGCCCTTCTCGTCGAGGGCGGCGCGGGCGGCGGCGACCAGGCGCTCGGCGTTGCGGCGCGCGTCGGCCCGCAGCCGCGTGCCGCCGGGGGCGAGGAGGGCGTCGACGGCGGTCATGCCCGCCAGGCTACCGAACCGGGTCATGGCGTTCCAGTTATGCTATAAACGGAACACCTTGACCCAGTTAGGAGTACGGCGATGACCCGTCCGATCAACGTCGGCATCGTGGGAGCCAGCCCGGACCAGGGCTGGGCGCCGCGCGCCCACATACCGGCGATCGACTCCATTCCGGACGTGGCGCTCACCGCGGTCGCGACCACCCGGGCCGAGACCGCGCGGGCCGCCCGCGACCGGTTCGGCGCCCGCCACGCCTTCACCGACGCCGCCGACCTCGCCCGGCACCCCGACGTGGACCTCGTCGTCGTCACCGTCAAGGTCCCCGCGCACGTCGAGCTCGTCACGGCCGCGCTGAACGCGGGCAAGCACGTGTACTGCGAATGGCCGCTGACCCGCACGTCCGCCGAGGCCCACGCCCTTCGCGAGGCCGCCGACGCGGCCGGCGTCCGCGGCGCGGTCGGCCTCCAGGCGCGCTTCGCCCCCGCCGTCGTCCGCATGCGCGACCTGCTCGGCGCGGGCGCGATCGGCGACGTCCTGTCCGCGACGCTCTACAGCGCGCGGACCAGGGGCGCGGACGTCGACGTCCCCGCCCGGTCCGCCTACACCTTCGACGCCGCCAACGGCGCCGGGCTCGTCGACGTGCTCGGCGGACACGCCCTCGACCTGGTGCGATACGTGCTCGGGCCGATCCGCGACCTCACCGCGCGGACCGCCCTGCGCAGCCCGGACCACCGCGTCGCCGAAACCGGCGAACCCATCAAGGTCACCGCCCCCGACCAGCTCCTCGCCATCGCGCGCTTCGACTCCGGCGCCGTCATGTCGATCCACCTGCACGACGCCGAGTCCGGGCCGCCGCGCACCCGGCTGGAGATCACCGGGACGGACGGGACCCTCGCCCTCACCTCCGCACCCGAAGCGGAACCGCTGGCCGTGCAACCCCAGATCGGACGCCTGGACCTCTTCATCTCGCGCTCGGACGCCTGGGAACCGGTCGCGCTCGACACCGGCGACGTCGCGGGCGGCCTGCCGACGCAGGCGCTCAACGTCGCGCGCCTCTACCGGAACCTGGTCGCCGACCTGCGCGACGGCGGCCACCGCGTGCCCGACTTCCGGGAGGCCGCGGCACTCCACGAACTGCTCGAACGAATCCCCCGGGACTAGGGCTCGGGGTGCTCGCGAAGCCAGGTCTCCGCGCGCCGCCGCGACGCCCGCGCCAGCCACGCGTCCTGGACGACCTCCCTGACCTCGCGCAACGTGAGCTCACCGACCCGGCTCCCGCGCAGCAGCACCGACGCGTGCCCGTTGAAATGGGGGGTGGTGAAGAACGGCGAGTTCTCGTCCTGGACCATGGCCTGCTTGTCGGACTCGGACGGCACCCAGAACACGATCACGTCCGGGTAGCGCTCGCCCGTCTCCGGGTCGAACGCGTCCGGACGGGCCGTGCGGAAGAACACGAACGACTTGCCGCCGACCTGGTAGATCGGATTGCCGCCCTTCCCGTGCACGACCGTGACATGCGGCATGCCGAGCGCCAACTCGTGCACGTCCTCGACCCGGGCCCGCCGCTCCTCACCGCCCGCCATGCCCGCCGCCCTACTGAGCCATGTCGACGAACCGGCTGTAATGCCCCTGGAACGCGACCGTGACGGTGGCGGTCGGCCCATTACGGTGCTTGGCCACGATCAGGTCGGCCTCCCCCGCCCGAGGCGACTCCTTCTCATAGGCATCTTCCCGATGCAGCAGGATCACCATGTCCGCATCTTGCTCGATACTGCCCGATTCGCGTAGGTCGGACACCATGGGCTTTTTGTCGGTTCGCTGTTCGGGGCCTCGGTTGAGCTGCGACAACGCGATGACCGGGACGCCCAGCTCCTTGGCGAGGAGCTTCAGCGAACGGGAGAACTCAGACACCTCGACCTGGCGGCTCTCGACCCGCTTCCCGGACGACATCAGTTGCAGGTAGTCGATGATGACCAGGCGCAGGTCGTGCTGCTGTTTGAGCCTGCGGCACTTGGCGCGGATCTCCATCATCGACATGTTGGGCGAGTCGTCGATGAACAGGGGGGCCTCGGCGACCTCGCTCATCCGGCGGGCCAGGCGCGTCCAGTCCTCGTCCTGCATGGTGCCGGACCGCATCGCGTGCAGCGCCACCCGCGCCTCGGCGGACAGCAGCCGCATCGTGATCTCGTTGCGGCCCATCTCCAGGCTGAAGAACACCGACGTCAGCCCGTGCTTGATCGACGCCGCCCGCGCGAAGTCGAGCGCCAGGGTCGAATTGTGCGTCGGGATGCAGGAACGCCCCGCCAGATACATGTGGTCGGCGTTGTCGACCTGCACGCACCGGACCGGCACGCTCGCGACGGGACGCACGTCCACGATGTACCGCACCCGCGTCTTCGGACGGACGTTCCTGTGCTGCCGCGCCGCCTTGCGCGGCGACCGGAACACCGGCTCGGTGGGAGTGAAGTCGATCAGGTGGCGCGTCGAGGTCTCGGGATCATGGCCTTTGACCGGCTCGGTCGTCACCGTCGCGCGGTGGCCGAGGCTCAGGATCAGCTCGTGCGCGTCGTCGGCCAGCCGCTTGCCGACGACGGCGAGTTGCACCTGCCCGGTCTCCGACACGTTCCCGGCGGTGTCGAGCATCCCGGCCAGCAACGCCCGCCGCTGCGCCTCGGACGCCCGGAGGTACGGGGTCGGAATGTGCCTGCTCGCCTGTAGGCCGAGGTCTTTGATCTTGCGGGTGAGGCCGGGGAGGCTTGATCGTCCTGGGGCTCGGCGCCGCTCGACCGGCTGTCCGGCCGCTTCGATCTCCGTCAGGATCTCTTCATCGAAGCAGGTGATGCTGCCGTCGCGGGTGTATCCGTCACCGAGCCATGCTCCGAGCACGTACGGGTCGATGGGGAGATCCGCGTCCGGAAGGCGGAACGGGGCGGCCACCTCGACGGCGTGGTTGGGCCCGTCGCCGCGCCGCAGTGTCGCGGCGATCTCTTCGGTCGTCTTGATCGAGCGGTGCCATGTTTCTGTCGCGGAAGTCTTCGGTCGGCCCGTCCGGTGCTGTAGCCCCTGGTGGAGGCTGGTGCATTCGTCGCGGGCTCGGCGCTTGGTGTCGAGTGCGCCGCGGTGGTCTGATCGGCGGGTGAGCGCGTGCGGGGCGTGTCTGAACTCCGCCGCGACTTCGGCCACGGCCTGGCGACGCGAGACAGGTCGGGGAGGCTGCTCGGCGGGCGCCCATCGGACACCCTTGATCGCCTCAGCGGGCCGGTGGCAGGCCGCTCTGTTCTCGGTCTGCCGAGGGGTGTCGGCACGGGTCGTCGTGCGCCATTGGTGTTCGGCGTCGGCGACGATGACCTCGCCGTCCGAGAACTCGATCTCGTAGCAGGGACGGCCGTGCATGACCTCGGTCGCGGCGACGACCCGGGTCGGTCTGCCGTCGGCTCCGATCAGGTGGTCGCCGACCTGGACGTCCCCCATCGTCGTCCAGCCTGTCGGCGTGGGGAGCAACGTACCGATCTCCAGCGCCTTGCCCATGGCGGGTCGGGCGGCCACGACGATCATCTGGCCCGCGTGGAGGCCGTTGGTGAGGGCGTCGAGGTCGGCGAAGCCGGTGGGGCAGCCGACCATCTGGCCGCCGCGGCTGCCGATCGCCTCGATCTCGTCCAGGGCGCCGGGCATGATCTCGCTGAGCGAGATGTAGTCCTCGCCCGCTCGTTTCTCCGCGATCGCGAAGACCTCGGCCTGGGCCCGGTCGAGCACCTCGTCGGCGTCCGCCCCGTCGGCCGCGTAGCCCATCTGGACGATGCGGGTGCCGGTCTCGACCAGCCGCCGCAGGATCGCCCGCTCATGGACGATCTTCGCGTAGTACCCGGCGTTGGCCGCCGTCGGCACCAGCGAGATGAGGGTGTGCAGGTAGGGGGCGCCGCCGATGCGTCCGATCTCGCCGTTCTTGGTCAGCTCGCCGGCGACCGTGACCGCGTCGGCCGGGTCGCCGCGGCCGTAGAGGTTGAGGATGGTGTCGTAGATGATCTGGTGCGCCGGACGGTAGAAGTCGGGCGTGCGCAGCATCTCGACGACCTCGGCGATGGCGTCCTGGGAGAGGAGCATGCCGCCGAGCACGCCCTGCTCGGCCGAGATGTCATGCGGCGGGGTGCGTTCGAATTCGGGTTCGGGCGGACCAATCTCGGCCACACTCACCGTCGCACCCCCTTCATCGCCGGTCGGCGGCGGCCCCGTCCGCCTCATCGCCGACCGTTCATCCCACGTCTATCTGAAGCGTCTGACATTCTCCCGAGCCCACGCGGCCGCGAGCAAAGCGTCCTGTGGACGAGCCTGTGGAGTCCCTGTGCAGACACGCCGCGCTGGTTGTGCACGACTTGTGGATAAGTCTGTGGACGGGAGGTGGAAATTTCCCGCGCTCACCCGTGTTGACCTGCGTGGACGTCGTCCACCGGGTGTGCGGGAAAATTAGTTCGCCGTCCGGGCCGATGTAAGGCTTGAAGTTTTTTCGAAAGTTACGGGCCTGGTAGCCTCGACGCGGTGACCACCCCCCGGCGAACGCTCGCGCGCGCGCACGACCGCGAGATCCTCCGCCTCGCCGTGCCCGCCTTCGGCGCGCTCGTCGCCGAACCCCTGTTCCTGCTGTCCGACTCGGCGATCGTCGGGCACCTCGGCACCGCGCCGCTCGGCGGGCTCGGAGTCGCCGGGCAGGCCCTGAACACGCTGGTCTACCTGTGCGTCTTCCTCGCCTACGGGACGACCGCCGGGGTGGCCCGCCAGGTCGGCGCCGGTGATCTGCGGGCCGCCGTCCGGCAGGGGATCGACGGGATGTGGCTCGCGCTCGCCATCGGCGCCGCGCTGGTCGTCGCGGGCTGGCCGCTGATCCCGCTGATCGTGGACGCGTTCGGGGCGTCCCCCGCCGTCGCCCCGTTCGCCGAGACCTACCTCCGGGTGAGCCTGTTCGGGATCCCGTCGATGCTGATCGTCCTCGCCGGGACGGGCGTGCTGCGCGGCCTCCAGGACACCCGCACGCCCCTCCTCGTGTCGGTCGGCGGGTTCTCGGTGAACCTGCTGTTGAACGTGGTGTTCGTCATCGTCCTGGACTGGGGGATCGCCGGGTCGGCGTGGGGCACCGTGCTCGCCCAGACGGGCAGCGCCGCCGTCTACGTCGCGGTCGTGCTGCGGGCGGCGCGGCGGCACGGGGCTCCCGTCCGGCCCGACCTGGACGGGTTGAGGACGTCCGCCACGGCGGGTTTCGGCCTGCTGGTGCGGACGGCGGCGCTGCGCGTCGTCCTCATCGTCGGGACGTCCGTCGCGGCGCGGATGGGCGACCAGGAGATCGCCGCCTACCAGGTCGGATTCCAGGTTTGGACGCTCCTCGCGTTCGCCCTGGACGCCATCGCGATCGCCGGGCAGGCGATCACCGGACGGTATCTGGGCGCGTCCGATATCGGCGCGACCCGGGCCGTCACGCGGCGGATGGTCGGGTGGGGCGTCGGCTGCGGCGTCGCGTTCGGGCTGGTGATCGTCGCCGTCCGGCCGTGGCTGCCCGGCCTGTTCACCTCGGACGGCGGCGTCCGCGACCTGCTGCTCGCGTCGCTGCTGGTGGTGGCGCTGCTGCAACCGGTGGCGGGCGTGGTCTTCGTCCTCGACGGGATCCTGATCGGGGCCGGGGACGGCGCCTACCTCGCCCTGACGACGCTGATCGCGACGGCCGTGTTCCTGCCCGCGGCGGTCGTCCTCTACCGGGCGGACGCGGGCCTCACCGGGCTGTGGACGGCGATCGGCCTGTGGATGCTCACCCGCATGCTGACCCTCGGTCTCCGCGCCCGCGGAGACCGCTGGCTGGTGACCGGCGCGGTCCGCTGACCAGCGGGAACGTCCTCGCGCTGGCTGCGTTCACCGCGTCCGACCGGCCGGATGCCCGCGGCGGATTTCGGCGAACCGCACCCGCACCGCCCGCCACACTCGCTACTATTCGAACATGTGTTCCACACACGGCGAGCGGATGGCCCGGCTGACGCAGGCGATCGACGACCTGGCGGCGGAGGGCCTGGCCGGGCTGCCTCCCGAGACCCTGGTGGAACGGGTGGCGGGCATCTGGTCGCTGGTCGAGGGCATCGACCCGGAGATCGCCCGCCGCCGTACCCGCTACACGACCCCGGAGACCTGATGCGCGGCGGCTCAGGTCAGGTCGTCGATCGACGGCAGGACGGGGAACCCGGGATCCTCCGTGGAGTTCTCGGGCTTCTGCGGAGACTGCTGCGCCGACTCCTGCTCCGGCGAGCCGCCGATACGCGCCGACACGGCCCTGCGCAACGCGGGCAGCCTCGCGTAGAGGGCGTCCCCCGGGCAGGCGGTCTGGTTGAGGTCGCGATGCCCGACGATCGCCTTGCGCGGTTCCAAGTCGTACGCGCGGCAGAGCCAGACGCACACTTCCACCAGCGAGTTCCACAGGCGGCGCGGGACGGCCCTGCTGGAGTAGGTGCCCTCGTTCTCGATCCCGATCGTGTGCGAATTGTGGTGCAGCACCTGCGCGCCGACCGCGAGGTCCCGCGCCCGGACGGCCTTCAGGCTGCGGTTGCGGCCCTCCATGACGATGCCGCCCCGGCTGATGGTGAGCTGTTGCCCCGAGTCGTCCCACCCGTTCCTGTTCATGTGGAACGACTGGATGAACCGCGACAGCGCGAACGCGTGCGCCAGGGAGGTGTCGCTCGAATTCGCCGTGGCCGTGTGGTGGATGACGATGTGGTCCGGCCGCCGGTTCAGCACCTTCGCCGGACGCCGCGCGCGGCGCGCCTTCCACTGCGCGCGGGTGTAGACGCGCGGGGCGTCCGCCGTGAAGCGGTCACCGTCCGCGGGCCACCCGATCGGAGGATCGTCCGCCATGGCCGCGTCCTGGACGGGCAGCCCCAGGGACAGCACCTCCAGCAGCCCGGCGCCCACCACGCCCCCGATGACCGACCGACGCGTCACCGGCCAGCCGTCCGCGGAATTGCCCGAACGCGCGACCACCGCCACTCCCCTCACTCCGCGATCTCATGATCACGGAACGTGATGACCGGTCTGTCGCCCCCCGAAACACCGGGCGGTTCGCGGACGTTTCACATGAAACCCCAAGCCGGAAACCCCAGCATGGCGCGCCAATGCCCCACCCTTGCCCAAGAAATTCCACCCACCCCACCGAACACACCCACCCCTCGCACCCCAACCGAACACCCGAAGCCGCACCAGATCGAGCGCCAAGAACACACCCAAGACGCAACAGCTCGGGAGCGCTCTAGGTCAGAGAACAGGGGCCCAACGGGTCGGACAAACATGGCGAGACGCAAGACACACTCGGCCAGCAACTCACAAAGGACTAGGGGACAAGAGCGCGGCGGATCAGGCAGACGTGGCAGGCGCGGGGCGCATTGGGTCAGGGGCGCACAGGACCAGCGGACAAGGGCGCGGCGGGGTCGGGAGACGTACGTGGTGAGGGCGAGACGAGTTGGGTCAAGGCCCTGGCGGGTGAGTGCCGGTGAGCGGGCGGCCACGGCGGGGCGTTCCGGCGTCCCGCGCGAGTCGCCGCGTGAAGGCGGTCCGTTCGCGGGACCGGTTCGGTCAGCTCGGACGCGGTCGCTCAGACCGTCGACCGTGCGGCTGCCGAGGGGTCGGGCCGGTCACGCGCGGACCCGGTGTTCGCGGACGGCGCCTGGAGGGCGGACAAGGGCGCAGCGGGTCGGGCAGACGTGGCGAGGCGCAGGGCGCACCACGTCAGGGACCCACTAGGTCAGAGGACGAGGGCGCGGCGGATCGGACAGACATGGCGAGACGCGGGGCGCACTGGGGCAGGGCCGCACAAGCCCAGCGGACAAGGGCACAGCGGGTCGGCGGACATGGCCGGGCGCAGGGCGCGCTGGACCAGGACTAGGGGACGAGAGCGCAGCGGGGGTCGGGCGAACGTGGCGAGGCGCGGGGCGCACTGCGTCAAGGACCCACTGGATCAGAGGACAAGGGCGCGGCGGATCGGCAGACATGGCGAGACGCAGGGGCGCATTTGGGCAGGGACGCACAGGAGCAGCGGACGATAGCGCGGCGGGGTCGGGTGACGTGGCGGGGCGCGGGACGAGTTGGGTCGCGGGCGCACAAGGCCAGCGGACGAGAACGCAGCGGAAATCGGGCAGACGTGGCGAGGCGCAGGCTAGGGCAGGGGCGCACAGGGCCAAGGGACAAGAGCGGCGGGCGGCGGGGAGACGTGGGGGGCGGCTCGGGGACGTAGCGGTTTCGCGGCGAGGCAGCAAGGCGTGGGGCAGCAGGGCGTGGGGTCGCGGGGCGTGGGGTCGCGGGGCGGGACGGCTCACGGGAAGTCGGGCGGGGCGAGGGGGTTCGCGGGGCGCGGGGGCCGCGGGGCGTGG
>NZ_BCQP01000038.1 GCF_001552135.1 Actinomadura chibensis NBRC 106107
TCGCGCGGTCCATGCGGAGCCAGCGGGTCAGGGCGAGGGTCCGCAGGAACGGCACGTCGTGGCTGACCACGACCAGCGCCCCCTGGTAGGCGGCGAGAGCCTGGGAGAGCTGGGCGGCGCTCGCCATGTCGAGGTTGTTCGTCGGCTCGTCCAGCAGCAGGAGCCGCGGGGCGGGCTCGGCGAGCAGCAGCGACGCGAGGACGGCGCGGAACCGCTCGCCGCCCGACAGCGTCCCGGCGGGACGGTCGGCCCGCGCCCCCCGGAACAGGAACCGCGCCAGGCCGTTCCTGATCTCGGCCGGGGTCGCCGACGGCGCCTGCGCGCGGACGTTCTCGAACACGCTCAGCCCGTCGTCGAGGACGTCGAGCCGCTGCGGCAGGTACCGCGCGCCTTCCACGCCGATCCGGACGGACGTCCCGTCCGGGACGCGCTCCCCCGCGAGGGCCCGCAGCAGCGTCGTCTTGCCCGAGCCGTTCGGCCCGACCAGCGCGATCCGCTCCGGCCCCCGGACGATCAGCTCCGCCAGCGTGCCCGGCTCCGGCTCCGGCGGCGCCGGGAGGCCGGTGACGGTCACGACCGTCCGCCCGGCGGGGACCCGGGTCGCGGGCAGCTCGACGCGGATCCCGGCGTCCTCGCGGACGGCGTCCTCCGCCTCGGCGAGGCGCGTCCGGGCGTCCGCGAGGCGCTCCTCGTGCATGATGCGGTGCTTGCCGGCCGACTCCTGCGCGGCCCGCTTCCGCGCGCCCATGACGATCTTCGGCTCGCGCTTGTTCTCGTTCATCTTGTCGCCGTACCGCTTGCGCCTGGCTAGTTTGACGTGCGCGTCCTCCAGCTCCTTCTTCTGGCGGCGCAGGTCGGTCTCGGCGGCGCGGACGGTCCGTTCGGCGGCCTCCTTCTCGACGGTGAGCAGCTCCTCGTAGGCGGACAGGTTGCCGCCGAACGTCCGGACCGCGCCGTCCCGCAGGTCGGCGATCTCGTCGACGCGGTCGAGCAGCTCCCGGTCGTGGCTGACGACGACCAGCACGCCCGTCCAGGACGCGACGGCGTCGTACAGGCGGAGGCGCGCGTCCAGGTCGAGGTTGTTGGTGGGCTCGTCCAGCAGCAGGACGTCGGGACGGGCGAGGAACCGCGCCGCCAGCCCGACCATCACGGCCTCGCCGCCCGACAGCGTCGGCACCGTCCGGTCGAGGTCGAGGTGGTGCAGGCCGAGGCGGTCGAGCTCGGCGCGGGCGCGCTCCTCGACGTCCCAGTCGTCCCCGACGGCGGCGAAGTTCTCCTCGGTCGCCTCGCCGCGCTCGATGGCGTGCAGCGCGGCGCGGGTCGCGGCGATCCCGAGCAGGTCCGCGACCGTGGCGGCGTCGTCCAGGACGAGGTTCTGCGGCAGGTAGCCGGTCTCCCCCTCGACGCTCACCTTGCCCGACGCCGGGCGCAGCTCACCCGCGATGATCTTCAGCAGGGTGGACTTGCCGGATCCGTTGACGCCGATCAGGCCCGTCCGGCCGGTGCCGAAGGCGGCGTCGAGGCCGTCCAGGACGACGGTGCCGTCCGGCCAGGCGAACGTCAGATCCGAGCACACGACGGCAAAAGACATGGGTGGCCTCCATGGTGATGAGCAGGTGCGGGACGCATGGAGACACCGCGGGAACGCGCGACGCGCCGGCGGGCATGGAAAAGCCCGGCGGGATCAGAGTCCGCACTGAGGTCACGTGCGCGGGCCGATGGACGGCCGCTGCGCGGTGTCGGACCTCAGATCCTCAATGGACTCCCCAACCGGGCGACAATGTGGCGCGAAATAGGGTAGCCGATGGCTTATCGGTACGCAAGTCGCGCCAAGACCCGGCATGCTGGACCGGATGGGAACCGCCGGACCCGTGTTCGCCGGGCGCGCCGCCGAACTGGACGCCTTACGCGCCGCGCACGCGCGGTCGTGCGCGGGCGAGCCCGCCGCCGTCCTCGTCGGCGGCGAGGCGGGCGCCGGGAAGACGCGCCTGATCACCGAGTTCGCCCGCGACCGCCGGGCGCTGACCGGCTGCTGCCTCGACCTCGGCGCGGCGAGCCTGCCGTACGCGCCGTTCAGCGCGATCCTGCGGCGCGCCGGGCGGGACGCGGTCGTCGCGCTGATGCCGGGCACGGCCGTCCCCGAACTCGGACGGCTGATGCCGGGGCTGACCGCCGCCCCGCCCCCGCCAGACGACGGCACTGGGCAGCTCCGGCTGTTCGAGCACGTCCTGACCCTGGTCGAGCGGCTCGGCGCGGACGAGCCGCTCACCCTCGTCGTGGAGGACGCGCACTGGGCCGACCGCTCCACCCGCGACCTCCTGTCGTTCCTCTTCCGGAACCCGCCGCGCGGCGGGGTGCTGCCGGTCGTCACGTTCCGCCCGGAGGAGCCGGAGCCGCGGCCGTTCTTCGCCGACCTCGCCCGGCTCCCGCATGTGACCCGCCTCGACCTGCCGCCGCTCACCGTGTCCGAGGTCGCCGACCAGGTGCGGGGCCTGCTCGGCACGGCCGACCCGGGGCTGGTGCGGGACGTGCACGCGCGCGGCGGCGGGAACCCGCTGTTCGTCGAGGCGCTCGTCGGCAGCCCCGGCGCGGCGGTGCCCGGAACCCTGCGCGACCTGCTGCTCGACCGCGTCCGGCGGCTGCCCCCGGCCGCCCGCGACGCGCTGCGGACGGCGAGCGCCGCGGGCGACCGCGTCGGGCACGGCCTGCTCGCGGCCGTGACCGGGCTGGACGACGCCGAACTGAGCGAGGCGCTGCGCCCGGCCGCCGACCACGGCCTGCTCACCCCGGACGGCGACGGGTACGCGTTCCGGCACGCGCTGTTCCGCGAGGCCGTCCACGCCGACCTGCTGCCAGGCGAGCGGTCCGCCCTCCACCGCCGCTACGCCGCGGCGATCGAGCGGGCGCCCGCGCTCAGCGAGGCGCCGGCGAGCGCGCTCGCCGTCCACTGGCAGGGCTGCGGCGACCACGCGAGGGCGCTCGAGGCGGCGTGGCGCGCGGCCGGGGAGCGCCGGGCCGCCACCGCCTACGCCGAGGAGCTGGCGCTGCTGGAACGCGTGCTCGGGCTGTGGGACCGCGTCCCGGACGCGGCCGAGCTGACCGGGCGCGCCCGGCACGAGGTGCTGATGGCGGCGGCGGAGGCGGCCGGGGCCGTCGGCGACCCGGCGCGCGGGATGCCGCTCGTCCGGCGCGCGCTGGCCGGGACCGACCGCGCCGCCGCCCCCGGCACGGCCGCCTGTCTGCTGGTCCTCCGCGGAATGCTGCGCGGGTACGAGGGCGACGAGGGCGAACTGGACGACCTGCGCGAGGCCGAGAGGCTCGCCGCGCGCCCCGACCCGACCCGCGTCTGGGTGCTCGCGCGGATCAGCCCCCGGCTGCTCGTCTACGGGGAGACCGGCGAGGGCGGGCGGCTCGCGCGGCAGGGGCTGCGCCTGGCCCGCGACCTCGGCCTCCCGGCGGCGGCGTCCGCGCTGGAGGTCGCCGTCGCCGCGGCGGAGGCCCGCGACGGCGACGGCGACCTCGCGCCCCTGGAGCGGCTGCGGCACGCGGGACGCGCCCCGTGGGAGCACATCCGGACCCTGAACCAGCTCGCGCACTGCCACGTGAACGCGGGCCGCACCGCCGTGGGCCTCGCGCTCGCGGACGAGGGCCTCGCCGCCGCCGAAGACGCCGGGCTCGCGCGCAGCGCCGGGCTGCCCCTCGCCGTCAACCGCGTCGAGGCGCTGTACCTGCTCGGCCGCTGGGACGAGGCCGCCGAGTCCCTGCGGCGCAGCCTGGAGCACCACCACGCCGCCGCGTTCCGCGTGCAGACGGCGATCTGGCAGACCGCCCTGCTCGCCGCGCGCGGCACGGGGCCCGAGCCCGACCCGGCGGCGCTCGGCGTCCCGCTGGACGCCGGGTTCCCGCAGACGACGCTGCCGCTCGCCCAGATGCTCATCGAGTGGCGGCTGGCGGAGGACGACCGCCCGGCGGCCCGCGCCGCCCTCGACGCCGTCCTGCGGCATCCGCGGCTCGCCGTCCAGCCGTGCTACCTGTGGCCGCTGCTGGAGACCGCCGCCCGCGCCGGCGGGCCGCGCCGCGCGGAGATCCCGGCGCTGGCGGCGCGGCTGCCCGCCGCGACCCCGGTGGCGGCGGCGCACGCGGCGACCGTGGCGGCGCTGACCGGCGACGCGTCCGCGTGGCCCGCCGCGATCACCGGCTGGGAGACGCTGGAACGGCCGTACCCGCTGGCCAGCGCCCTGTTCGACGCGGCCTGCGCCGACCTTGAGGCCGGGGAGCGCGGCGCCGCCGCCGAACGGCTCGGCCGCGCCGCCGGGATCGCCGCCCGGCTCGGCGCCGCGCCGCTCGCCCGCCGGATCTCCGAGCGGGCCCGCCGCGCGGGCCTCGCCGGGACGTCCGGCGGGCCGCTCACCGCCCGCGAGTCGGAGGTGCTGCGGCTGCTCGCCCGCGGCCGCGGCAACCGGGAGATCGCCGAGGAGCTGGTCATCTCCCCGAAGACGGCGAGCGTCCACGTGTCGCGGATCATGGCCAAGCTCGGCGCCGGGTCCCGCGCCGAGGCCGTGGCCGCCGCCCGCGACCGCGGCCTCGTCTGACGCCTCCCGGGTTAAGGCGCCGCCTTAGCGCTTCGCCACCCGCCTTACGGCGACGGTGGGGGCCATGGAACCCGCCGTGCGAACCTCGCGCCTGCGCCGCGTCTACGCGCGCCGGCGCCGGGACGGCGTCGTCGCCCTGGACGACCTGTCCCTCACCGTCGACCAGAACGAGATCCACGGCCTGCTCGGCCCGAACGGGGCGGGCAAGACCACCCTCGTCAAGATCCTCTCGACCGTGCTGCTGCCGTCCGCCGGGTCCGCGCGGATCCTCGGCCGCGACGTCGTCGCCGACACCCGGGCCGTCCGGGCGTCGGTCGGGCTCGTCCTCGGCGGCGACCGCGGCCTGTACGACCGGCTGTCCGCCCGCCGCAACCTGCTGTTCTGGGGCGCGCTGTACAAGCTCGACGCCCGGACGTCGCGCGCCCGCGCCGCCGCGCTGCTCGACCGCGTCGGCCTCGCCGACCGCGCCGACGAGCCGGTCGAGCGCTTCTCGCGCGGCATGCGGCAGCGCCTGCACCTGGCGCGCGGCCTGCTGCACGAGCCGCGCGTCCTGTTCCTGGACGAGCCGACCTCCGGCCTCGACCCGGTCGCGGCGAACGCCTTCCGGAGACTCGTCCTGGAACTGCGCGCCGAGGGGCGCACGTTCCTGCTCGCCACGCACGACATGGACGAGGCCACCGCGCTCTGCGACCGCGTCACCCTGATCGACCGCGGCGCCCTCCTGCTGACCGGGGAGCCCGCCGGGGTCGGGCGGTTCCTCGGCGACCGCGAATGCGTGGACTACGACCATCCGGACCCGTCCCTCGCCGACGCGCTGGCGCTGCTGCCCGGCGTGACCGACGTCGAGCGCCGGGACGGCGGGGATGGCGGCTGGCGCGTCCACACCGGCGACCGGGACGGCACCCGCCGCGTCCTCGCCTGGCTGCTGGACCGGGACGTCCTCACCGCCCGGCGCGGGCGCCCCACCCTCGAAGAGGTCTACCTGCGCGCCGTCGGCGACCGGGGGATGCGGGTATGAGCGCGCCCCGGACGGCATGGGCCCGCGTGCTGTGGCAGGCGGCGCTGCTCCAGGCGCGGCTCTCGCGGCGGAGCCCCGAGCACGCCCTGGTCCTGCTCATCGCGCCCATGCAGACCACGACGATGCTGGCGCTGACCATCACCTCGCACCGGCCGGACGTCCTCGCCAACGCCGTCCTCGCCCCCGGCCTGATCGGGCTGTGGGTGGCCGCGCTCGACTACGCGGGACGGATCGTCCCCGAGGACCGCTGGGCCGGACGGCTCCACGCGCTGGTCGCGGCCCCCGTCCCGCTCGGACTGATCGTCGCCGGACGGGTCACGCTCGTCACCCTCCCCGGCGCGGCGGCGTTCGCCGAGTCGTGGCTCGTCGCGGCGCTCGGCTTCGGCCGCGTGCTGACCGTCGCCGACCCCGCGCTGTTCGCCGCCGCGGTCGCCGCGACCTGCCTCGCGGCGGTCGGGACGGCGACGCTCCTGTCGGCGGTGCTCGCCCTGACGCGGGCGCGGGAGGTGCTGCAGAACTCGCTGGGCTACCCGTTCTACATCCTTGGCGGGATCCTCGTCCCGGCGGCGGCGCTGCCCGGCTGGCTGCACCCGGTCAGCCGCGTCGTGTTCCTGTCGTGGAGCGCGGACCTGCTGCGCGGCGCCGTCCGCGGCGACGCGGGCGGCCCGGCCGGGGGCCTCGCGGCGATCCTCGGCCTCGGCGCGGCGGCGCTGGCGGCCGGGCTGTGGCTGACCCGCCGCAACGTCGACCGGGCCCGGCGCTTCGGGACGGTGGGGCACGCGTGAGGCACACGCTGAGGATCGTCCGGGAGGCCCTCATCCTCGGGTTCGCCGAGATGGGCGCCGTGTACACGTGGCGGACGTGGACGTTCGGCTGGCTCGTCCGGCTGCTCTGCCAGGCCACCTTCTACGCCCTGCTCGGCGGCTACGTCGGCGACGACACGACCATGCGGTACGTGCTGGTCGGCAACATCGTGGTGCTGGCCTGCATGGAGTCCACGATCGTGGTGATCTCGCTGGCCGGGGAGCGCCGGATGGGGACGCTGCCGCTGCTCGCCATCGCCCCGTCCGGGCACCTGCCCGTCTACCTCGGCCGCGGCCTCCAGTGGACGGTGACCGGGCTGGTCAGCTCCCTCACCGCGTGGCTGGTGCTGCCGCCGCTGCTCGGCGTCCCGCTGCCGTGGCCGCGCGCCGGATACGCGATCCCGGTCATCGTGCTGATCCTCGCGAGCAGTTACGGGTACGGGTGCGCGCTCGCGGGCGTCGCGCTGCGGACGCGCGGCGCCGAGTGGCTCGTGCTGAACTTCGCCTACGGGATCGTGATGACGTTCGGCGGGGTGAACGTCCCGGTGTCGGTATGGCCGGGGCCGCTGCGGACCGCGGCGAACGCGCTGCCCGTCGTCCACGGGCTGGAGGCGGTGCGCGGCATCCTGGACGGCGCGCCGATCGGCCATGTCGCGGGCCTGCTCGCCACCGAGGCGCTGGTCGGGGCCTGCTGGTACGCCGTCGCGGCGGTGTCGATGGACCGGCTCGTCTCCGCCGGACGCCGCGACGGAACCCTCGACCACGCGGGCTGAGACGGCGAAGCCGCCCCGGACGCCGGTCCGGGGCGGCCTCGGCGGGATCGGTCAGGCGCCGCGCAGCACTGCGCCCGTGCGCTCCGCCGCCGCGGCGACCGCGGCGTCACGGGCCCGCGACGCCTCTTCGGCGGTGAGCGTCCGGTCCGAGGCGCGGAACCGGAGCGAGTACGCGAGGGACTTGCGCCCCTCCTCCACCTGCTCGCCGGTGTAGACGTCGAACAGGCGGATCGCCTCCAGCAGCCCGCCCGCGCCGTCGCGCAGCGCCGCCTCGACCTCGGCGGCGGGCACCCCCGAGCCGACGACCAGCGCGACGTCCTGCGTCGCGACCGGATACGTCGACACGTGCGGCGCGGTCACCGCCACCGGCTCGCCGAGCAGGCGCAGCTCCAGCTCCATCGCGCACGTCCGCGCGGGCAGCCCGTACGCCTTCGTGACGCGCGGGTGCAGCTCGCCCGCGTGCCCGACGAGCGTGCCGCCCGCGTAGAGCGCGGCGCACCGGCCCGGATGCCACGGCGCGTGCTGGTCGGCCTTCACGGTCAGCTCCACGCCGACCTCGCGGGCGACCGTGCGGGCGGCCTCGATCGCGTCCGCCCACAGCGCCGGACGCGCCCCGCCCCACCAGCCGGACGGCTCCCGGTCGCCCGACAGGACGACCGCCACCCGGTGAGGCTGGTCCGGCAGCGCCGCCTCGACCTCCGCGAGCTGCTCCGGCGTCGGGCCGCGGTCGACCGGGAGGCGCGGCGCCCGCTCCGGGGCATCCGGCCGC
This sequence comes from Actinomadura chibensis NBRC 106107, assembly GCF_001552135.1. Taxonomy (GTDB): domain Bacteria; phylum Actinomycetota; class Actinomycetes; order Streptosporangiales; family Streptosporangiaceae; genus Spirillospora; species Spirillospora chibensis. The sequence goes on from NZ_BCQP01000038.1 coordinate 7,956, forward strand.
GGCCGGAACACCACGCCCAGCTCGTACAGGGCGGCGTCGGCGAAGCCGCGTCCCACGTTCAGCGCCAGGACCTTGAACAGGCCGGGCAGCAGCGTGGTGCGCAGCAGCGGCTCCTCCTCCGACATCGGGTTCGCCAGCCGCATCGTGCGGCGGCGCGGGTCGTCGGCGGGGAGCTGGAGACCGTCCAGGTCCTTGTCGGACACGAACGGGAACGCCAGCACCTCCACGTACCCGGCGCCCGCGAGCGCGCGGCCGACCCGGCGCCGCAGCCGCTGCCGGACGGTCAGCCCCTGCCCCGCGACCGGGCGCGGCGCCCGCGCCGGGATCTCCTCATACCCTTCGAGCCGGATGACCTCCTCGGCCAGGTCGTTCGGCTCGGTGAGGTCCGGACGCCACGACGGCGGCGTCACGGTCAGCACGTCGTCGCCGGCGACCGCGCAGCCGACCTGCTCCAGGCGGCGGACGACCGCGTCCCGCGTGTACGGCATGCCCGCGACCCGTCCCGGGTGCCCGGCGGGCATCGTCACCGTCACCGGCTCGACCGGCGCCTCGGCGTGCGTCACGCCCGGCAGGACCTCCGCGCCGCCCAGCTCGGCGAGCATCCGCGCCGCCCGGTACGAGGCGTACAGCGGCAGCTCGCGGTCGACGCCGCGCTCGAACCGGTGCGACGCCTCGCTGTGCAGCCGGTGCCGCCGGCTCATCCGCGCGGTGCCGATCGCGTCGAAGTGCGCCGCCTCGATCACCATGTCCGACGACCGCTCGTCGATCTCGGTGGCGAGGCCGCCCATCGTCCCGGCCATCGAGATCGGGCCCGACTCGTCGGTGATCAGGATGTCCTCGGGGTCGAGCTTGCGCTTGACGTGGTCGAGCGTCTCCAGCTCCTCGCCGGGGGCGGCGCGGCGCACCACGATCGGGCCGGTGAGCTTGCCCCGGTCGAACGCGTGCAGCGGCTGCCCGAGCTCCAGCATCAGGTAGTTGGTGACGTCCACGGCCAGCGACACCGGGCGCATCCCGGCGCGGTGCAGGCGGACCCGCATCCACATCGGGGTCTGCGCGTCCGGGTCGAGCCCCCGCACCTCGCGCAGGACGAACCGGTCGCACGCGGTCGGGTCGCCGATGCTCGCCGGGTACGCCTCACCGTTCTTCTCAGGCAGCTCCACGTCCGCCGGGTCCTTGAACGGCACGTCGAACGCGGTCGCCGCCTCGCGGGCCAGGCCGCGGATCGACAGCGCGTAGCCCCGGTCGGGCGTGACGGCGATGTCGAGGACGTCGTCGCGCAGCCCGAGCAGCTCGATCGCGTCCGCGCCGACCGGCGCGTCCGCGGGCAGGACGAGGATGCCGCTGTGGTCCTCCCCGATGCCGAGCTCGCTGATCGAGCAGATCATGCCCTCCGACACCCGGCCGTAGGTCTTGCGGGCGCCGATCTCGAACCCGCCGGGCAGCACGCCGCCCGGCAGGATCACGACCACGCGGTCGCCGACGGCGAAGTTGGTCGCGCCGCAGATGATGTTCTGCGGCTCGCCCGTCCCGTTCGCGTCGCCGACGTTCACCTGGCAGTACCGGATCGGCTTCTTGAACCCGGTCAGCTCCTCGAACGCCAGCACCTCGCCGACGACGAGCGGCCCGGTGATGTCGGCTCCGGCGCGCTCGACCGTCTCGACCTCAAGGCCCGCCGCGATCAGCTTCTCGGCGAGGGCGCGTCCCGTCACGCCGGCGGGCAGCTCGACGTACTCGCGCAGCCAGGAAAGCGGGGCCCGCATCAGATCTCCGTCCCGAACGGGAGGGTGAACCGGACGTCGCCCTCCACCATGTCGTACATGTCCTCCACGCCGTGCCGGAACATCAGCGTCCGCTCGACGCCGAGCCCGAACGCCCAGCCGCTGTAGCGGTCCGGGTCGACGCCGCAGGCGCGCAGCACCCGCGGGTTGACCATGCCGCAGCCGCCGAGCTCGATCCAGCCCTCCGAGCCGCAGGTGCGGCACGGCTCGGCGCCCGGCTCGGCGGACCCGCCCCGGCACACGAAGCACTGCATGTCCACCTCGCCGGACGGCTCGGTGAACGGGAAGTACGACGGCCGGAACCGCGTCTTCAGCCCCTCGCCGAACATCCCCTTGACGTAGGCGTCGATGCCGCCGCGCAGGTCGGCCATCGTCAGGCCCTCGTCGACCGCGAGGCCCTCCAACTGGTGGAAGACGGGGCTGTGGGTGGCGTCCAGCTCGTCGGTGCGGAACGTGCGCCCCGGCGCGACCACGTACACCGGCAGCTCGCGCGACAGCAGCGACCGGATCTGCATCGGCGAGGTGTGCGTCCGCATCACCAGGCCCGACTCCTCCGACTCGACGAAGAAGGTGTCCTGCATCGTGCGGGCCGGGTGGTCGGGCAGGAAGTTGAGGGCGTCGAAGTTGTACCACTCGGCCTCGACCTCGGGGCCCTCGGAGACCTCGAAGCCCATCGAGACGAAGACGTCGACCATCCGCTCCTGCATGGTGGTCAGCGGGTGGCGGGCGCCGCGCGGGGCGCGGTCCCACGGGAGCGTGACGTCGACGGTCTCCTCGACCAGCACGCGCTGGTCGCGCTCCTCCTCCAGCTCCGCCTGGCGCGCCTTCAGCGCCTGGGCGACGGCCCCGCGGGCGGCGCCGATGCGCTTGCCCGCGTCGGCGCGGGCGGCGGGCGGCAGCGCGCCGATCTCGCGGTTGGCGAGCGCCAGCGGGGAGCGGTCGCCCGCGTGCGCCAGGCGGACCTGCTTCAGTTCGTCGAGGTCGGCGGCGGCGGCGATGGCCGCGAGCGCCGCGTCGCGGGCCCGCTCCAGCTCCTCCGCGCTCAGCGCGGACACCTCGACGGGATCAAAGGACTTGTTGGGTGCAGACATGGCTGTGTCATCGACTCCGGTCGGCGTGGGACGCCCGCAGTCTAGTGCGCGGGCGGTGAAGATCCGGAAAGCGTGCGCGGAACGCGCGGCCCGTCCAGGGGCCCGGCGGCCGCCGGGCTCAGCCGGCGTGGTCGGGGGCCCCTGCGGGCACGGTAAATCGGAACTCGGCGCCGCCGCCGGGCGCCCGCCGCACGGAGATCACGCCGCCGTGCGCCTCGATCAGGCCCTTCACGATGTAGAGCCCGAGGCCGGTGCCGCCGCGGCGGTTGCCGCCGGGGCCGCGCCAGAACTGCCGGAAGACGCGCTGGGCCGCCTCGGGCGGGATGCCCTCGCCCTCGTCGCGCACCGACACGGCGGCTCCCTCCTTGTGCGCGTCCGGCTCGACCACGATCGTCACGGTGCCCGCTCCGTGGCGCACCGCGTTCTCCACGAGATTACCGAGGATCTGGTCCATCTTGTCGGGATCGAGCCACATCTCGGGCAGCTCGCCGCGCGTCTCGAAGCGGAACCGGTCCTCCGCCTCGCCCGCCGCGACCCGGCCCGCGATCACCTTGCGGACCTCCTCCGGCAGGTCGACGACCTGGCGGTGCATCTCCAGGCGGCCCGCCTCGATGCGGGACACGTCGAGCAGCTCGGTGATCAGCCGGGTGACCCGGTCGGCGTCGGCGTTGACCGTCTCCAGCATGACGCGCTTCTGGTCGTCGTTGAAGCGGTGCCACTTGGCGAGCAGCGTCGCGGTGAAGCCCTTCACGCTGGTCAGCGGGGAGCGCAGCTCGTGCGCGACGGTGGAGACGAGGTCGGCGCGGTCGCGCTCCTGGCGGGCGCGGTGCAGGGCGTCGCGCAGGCACACGGTGAACCGCTCCACGCGGCCCTCCCCGTCGCGCCGGTAGGCGGCGGTGACCAGCACCTCCGTGCCGTCGGGCAGGAACAGGACGCGCTCGGGGTGGCGGGTGCGGGTGGCGAGGCCGTCGTAAGGGGCGAGGCACTTCCACCAGTCGCGGCCCTCGGCGTCGTGCAGCGGCAGGACGTCGCGGAAGTCGCGGCCGAGCGCGGACCCCGCCTCGACGCCGGTCATCCGCGCGGCGGCGGCGTTGAACACCACCACCCGGGCGTCGCGGCCCGCGACGACGAGCCCGTCGGGCAGGTCGTCGGCGGCGACCGGGGCGCGGCCGGACGGATCCCCGCCGGGGCCGGCCGCGGACCTCTGCGCGGGCACGCGGGCGGCCACGCGAGGGGCTTCCTCTCCGCCCACAGCGGCCTCCAGAACACCGAAGGGAACGCGGCCTGTCGAGAAGAGACTCTAGCCGCAGTCGGGCGTCTTGCGGGACCCGGAAAGCCCCCTGCGGAAAGGCATCTGTAGCCCGCGGGCGGGATCGCGGCGGCCCCGGGACCGGCCCCGCGCCGCCGGGCCCGCGGACATCACCGGGACGTGCTCGGCGAGTCGTGCCCGGCGAGCGCGTCCGGCACGTCCGGGTGGACGGCGAACAGGCGGTCGAGCCCGGTGATCCGCAGCAGCCGCAGCTGGGCCGGGCGGACCCCGGCGAGCGCGATCTCGCCGCCGGTCGCCGACACCTGGTTGTGCGCGGCGACGAGCGCGCCGAGCCCGGCCGCGTCGCAGAACGGGACGGCCGCGAAGTCGGCCACCAGGCGGCGCGTCCCCGCGCCGTGCAGCTCGACGAGCCGCGCGCGCAGGGTGTCGGCCGTGTGCAGGTCGATCTCGCCCGCGACCGCGACGACGGCGGTGTCGCCGTGCCGCAGCGCGACCTCGACCCGCAGGTCGGCGTCCCTCGGGGCGGCGTTCGGGGCCGCGCTCGGGACGGCACCCGCGGCGAGCCCGCCCGGGACGCGTCCGGCCGGGCCGCGGTCGCCCCCGGCCCGCGCGCCGGAGACCCCGGGAGCCGCGGCGGGAGCGCGCGGCGCGCACCGCACCTCCGGCCCGCGCCGGCCCGCCCTTCTGGCCGGCCAGATCTCCTCGGTCATCACGTTCGCCCCCACTCTGCACGGCATCGGCGCCGCCCCTGGTCAAAGCACTGATCAACACCGTAGGCAGCGGACCGGGGCCGAGAACTCCCTCGTCAGGCCCGTTTCCGCTCCTACCTGCGGACGAGTCCCGCACCGGTCGCTCCACCCCCGGACCGGTGCCGGCGTGCGGAACATCCTCCCAGCTCACCGCCCGGAGCACGGCGACCGGGACGACCGGTTGCGGCCATCCGGTCACGCACCGCAGCGGCGGCCGGCGGGCCGCCGGTCACCTCCCGCGCTGGGCGCGGGCCGAGGCATAGAGGCATACGGCCGCGGCCGTCGCGAGGTTCAGGCTCTCGGCGCGCCCGTGGATCGGGACGCGCACGACCTCGTCGACGCTGCCGAGGATCTCGGCGGGCAGCCCCCACGCCTCGTTGCCGAACACCCAGGCGGTGGGCCGCGCGAGAAGGCCGTCGTCGAGCGCCTCGTCCAGCGTGCGCTTGCCCCCGCCGTCCGCGGCGAGGACGGTGAGCCCCGCGGCGCGCAGCTCCGGGATGAGCGCGTCGAACCGCGGGCCGACGACCACGGGCAGGTGGAACAGGCTGCCCGCGGAAGCGCGCACGCACTTGCCGTTGTAGGGGTCGACGGACGCGTCGGTGAACACGACCGTCTCCGAGCCCGCCGCGTCGGCGGTGCGCAGCACCGTGCCCGCGTTGCCGGGGTCGCGGACGTGCGCGAGGACGGTCACCAGCCGGGGACGCGCGGCGAGCGCCCTCTCCAGCGGAACGTCCACGAACCCGCACACCGCCAGCAGCCCCTGCGGGGTGACGGTCTGCGCGAGCTCGGCCATGATCTCGCCGCTGACGCGCAGCACCGGCGCGCCCGCCCGCTCGGCGGCGGCGACCAGCTCGGGGTGGCGGGCCTCCGCCTCGGCCGTGGTGAACAGCTCGGCGAGCCCGCCGGGGATCTCCAGCGCCTCCCGGACCGCCTGCGGCCCCTCGGCGAGGAACCGGTTCTCGCGGCGCCGGAAGGCCCGTTTGGCGAGCCGCCGAGCGGCCTTCACCCGTGGAGACCGGACGGAGGTCAGCTCGCGGCCCGCCATGTCGCGTCGTTCGCCCGAGTCCGGATGCCCGGGCTCAGGCCGCCTCCGTGCTTCCCTCGGCGGGGAGCGCGTCCTTGGCGACCTTGACCAGGGCGGCGAAGGCGGGCGCGTCGTTCACGGCGAGCTCGGCGAGCATGCGCCGGTCGACCTCGACCTCGGCGGCCTTCAGGCCCTGGATGAACCGGTTGTAGGTGATGCCGTTGGCGCGGGCCGCCGCGTTGATGCGCTGGATCCACAGGCGGCGGAACTGCCCCTTGCGGTCCTTGCGGTCACGGAACGCGTAGGTCATCGAGTGGAGCTGCTGCTCCTTGGCCTTGCGGTACAGGCGAGAGCGCTGGCCGCGGTAGCCGCTCGACCGCTCCAGGACGACCCGACGCTTCTTGGCGGCGTTGACCGCCCGCTTCACGCGTGCCACGTGCTGAACTCCTTCGTGGGGGCCGGGGCCGTCGGGCCTCGGCCGGTCGCTGATGTTGCCGGTCGGGTGCTACTTGCGCAGCAGCTTCTTGATGTTCTTGGCGTCGGCGTCGGCCACCACGGCCGGGCCGTCCAGCCGCCGGGTCCGCTTGGACGGCTTGTGCTCAAGCAGGTGGTTGCGGTTGGCGCGGCGGCGCATCACCTTGCCGGTGCCGGTCAGCTTGAAGCGCTTCTTGGCACCGCTGTGGGTCTTGGTCTTCGGCATGGTCGCCGTCGTCTCCCTCATGTCCCTGCCCCGTGCGGACGGCACGGGGGCGCGCCTGATCGACGCATCGCACGGGCTGCCGTGGACGCGCCTGGTCAGGCTTCAATCTACGTGCGCCGTGACCCCGCTCCGCCCGCGAGGTCGCGGTACCGGGCCCGCCGCGCGGGCGGTCCCGGGACGGCCGTCAGGCGCTCTCGGTCTCCTGACCGCGGGCCGTCTTCTTCTTGTGCGGGCCGATCACCATGATCATATTCCGGCCGTCCTGCTTGGGCCGCGACTCGACGAAGCCGAGCTCCTCGACGTCGTCGGCGAGCCGCTGCAGCAGCCGGAAACCGAGCTCGGGACGGGACTGCTCACGACCGCGGAACATGATCGTGACCTTCACCTTGTCCCCGGCCTTCAGGAACCGCACCACGTGACCCTTCTTGGTCTCGTAGTCGTGCGGGTCGATCTTCGGGCGGAGCTTGATCTCCTTGATGACCGTGTGCGCCTGGTTCTTGCGCGCCTCACGCGCCTTCATCGCGGACTCGTACTTGAACTTGCCGTAGTCCATGAGCTTGGCGACGGGCGGGCGCGCCGTGGGCGCGACCTCGACGAGGTCGAGGTCCGACTCGCGCGCGAGTTCAAGGGCCTTGGCGATGGGCACGATGCCCACCTGTTCGCCGTTCGGGCCGACGAGCCGGACCTCGGGCACGCGAATGCGGTCGTTGATACGCGGTTCGGCGCTGATGGGACCTCCTTGGGGCCGTTCACGTTCGTTTGACCGGTCGTACCCCGAGGCTTCCACGAGAAAAGCCCCGCACGACGTCACGCACGGGGCCACCTTCGGTCTCCCCGGCGGCCTGGCCGCTCGGGGACGACGGCTGGACGAGCGCCGCGCGCCCGTTCGCCGGACCGAGACCCACCGGCCTTGCAGGCCGGTCAGGTGGGAGGTGGCCTCCGCTTGTGTGCCCGGCGCGCGCCACCGCTGGGTCGCGCGCGCAGAGCCGGTCGGCCACCAAGAATACCACCCGCGCGGAGCCCCCGCGCCGGCCGGGCCGCGGCCGTCGGCGGGACCCGCCGTGGTGCCTGAGTGAGGTACGCCACCGTGCTCAACAGCGTGGGGCCGGCGCCCATTCCCGGGCCGGACGGTCGTTCCGGCGCGGCGCGGGGCGTCCGGGGCCGCCGGGGCCCGGCCGGACAGGTGAGGAAGTTCTGGCCCGGCGGTCCTCTCGGCGTCACGGTCCGGCGCTGTTACGGTGACGGGACCACGGCCCGATCTCATGTGGGGGGACGCCCCGCACCCTCCGGAGCGGCCCGCCCAGGGCCAGGGGAGGTAGTTCCGCGATGCCCTCGGCCGAGGCCGGCGCGGCCGGCCCCCTCACCGCCCTCTCCCCGATCACCCTGCAGTTCGCGCAGAAGGCGTTCATCGTGTCCGGCGGGCGGCTGCTGCTCGTCCGCAAGTCGGCGTCCGACCCGTTCCACCCGGGGCGCTGGGAGGTGCCCGGCGGGCGGCTGGAGGTCGAGGCCGACCTCGGCCTCGACGACCACATCAGGCGGGAGGTGTGGGAGGAGGTCGGCCTCAAGATCGACCCCGGTCCGCCGTTCCACCTGTGGCAGTGGTTCATGCCCGACCGTCCCGGCCCCGGCCGCCCGGCGGGCGGGCAGATCCGCGTGGTGGCGGCGGCGCGGCGGTGCCGTCCGGTCACGCTCGACCCCAGCCTGGAGAACCAGGAGGAGAGCGACCATCTCGACGGGTGCGCCTGGGTCCCGCTGGACGAGATCGGCGCCTACGAGCTGATTCCGAGCCTGCGCCCGGTGATGCGGGCGTTCCTGGCGTCGTCCGGCTGAGATGCCGGGCGGCAGGGGCCCGTCCCCGGCGGAGTGGCCGGGACTGGACGGCGCCGACGAGCGCCGCTTCGCCATGGTCGTCATCGGGGACGTGGGGATCGAGGTCCGCGCCGCGCTGCCCGGCGTCCGGTTCGCCGACCTGGACGCCGACCGCCTCTCCTACGCACCCGCGCGCGCCGTGGTCGCGGGGACGGCCGTCAACCTGGCCCGCGCCGCGACCCGCTGCTTCCGCCGGGTGGACGTCCTCGCCAAGGTCGGCGACGACGACTTCACGCCGGTCATCCGCCGGGAGCTGCGGCGGCTCGGGGCGGGCGACCTGCTGTGCGTGGACCCGGGCGCGCCGAACGGCGTGTCGGTCATGCTGCGCGACGACGGGGGCGGCGGCGGGCCCGGCGTCCGGCTGCTGGTCGTCCGGGACGACCCGCCCGCACGCCGCCTGACCGGCGGGGACGTCGCGGCGGCCGCCGCGAGGATCGCGGCCGCCGACGTGCTGGCGATCGACGGCTACTCGCTCCTGTCCCCCGTCTCGCGGGACGCGCTGCACGCGGCGGCGCGCCTGGCCCGCGGCGCGGGGACGAAGGTCGCGTTCGACCTCGTCCCGCACGACGTCGACGAGCGGCTCCCGGCCGAGGACGTCCTGCCGACGCTGGCGCTCGCCGACCTGGTCGTCTCCGAGGCGCCGACCCTGGCGCGGCTACTCGGCCGCCCCGGTCCCACGGCCGGGAGCGAGGTGCAGGCGCTTCTGCCGATCCTGGACGAGACCGTCCAAGGCTCTCCGCTGTGGCTGCTGCGGTTCGGGCCGACGTCCCTGGAGCGGGTGCTCGCCCACCGGCGCGGACGGCCGCCGATGGAGTACCCGAGCGGATACCGCGACGGCGTGGAGCGGGCGGGGTTCGGCGACCGGCTCGCCGCGTCCGAGCTCTACTGGTGGCTGTCGGAGGACTGAGGCGCGCCGGACAGCGGCTCGTCCTCGACCGCGGCCCGTAACGATCGCAGGGTGAGCAGGAAGCGGCGCCTGCTGGCCGGGAGGCCGAACGTCTCCTGCCAGCGCCACGCCCCGCCCGGCCGTCCGGCGGCGGTCACGGCCCAGCGCAGGAACTGGCTGCGCACGCCGTCCCCCGGATGGACGGTCGCGACGCCGTCCTCCTCGATCAGCAGGTAGGAGCGCCCAGCGCGGAAGCGGGCGCGCAGCGCGGCGTGCCCGGCGGGCGCGCCGGGGAGCCCCCGGTCCTCGGCGGCCCTCCGCACGCCGTGCGCGCCGGGCAGGAAGTGCCAGTGCGCGTGGTCGATGCACGCGCCGCCACCCTGCGGGCTCGCCGGGCCGTGCTCGAAGAGGAGCAGGTCGTCCGAACCGTAGGCGCGGCGGTACAGGCGGGCGACGCGGTCGCGCCAGCGCAGGGCCCGCTCCCACAGCGGCGGGGCGAAGGCGGCGGCGCACTGCTGGTGCTCGCGGGTCACGAGGAGGAGGTGGCCCTCGGCGAGCGGCGCGACGTCCGGCATCAGCAGGAAGTCGGCGTCGCGCGCGACGACGCCCGCCTCGCCCGGCAGGTCGGCCATCTCGTTGAACCGGAACCGCAGGGGCGGGCAGAGGACGCAGTCATGGCCGGGCTCGTGCCGCGGCGTCGGCTCGACCAAGCCTCCTCCAGTCCGGGCGTCGCGCGGTCCCGCCCTCCACCGTGCCCGGTGCCCGGCGGACGCGGCCGGTATCCGCCAGTGATCTGTACGCCGACGGATACCGACATAGAACCCATGCGGTACAAAACCTGGCTACGCGGGAACAAAGTCAGCAGAAGGCACCATCGTGAACCAGAGAACCCCGCTCCCCGCACCGGCCCCCCGCGCCGAACCTCCCGCCGCCGCGCCCGCCGCCCCCGGCACGGCCGCCGTTGACCTCGCGGTGCTGCACGCGCGGCTGGAGGAATCCCTCGACGTCCTCCGCGACACCTACGCGCACGCGCTCGGCACCGGCGGCGGCTGGTACCACGAGCTGGCGCGCCCCGAGCCCGGCATGACCGCGACCGCCCTCGGCCTGCTGGCGTTCGTGGAGGCCGGACGCCCCTTCGAGTACTTCGACGAGGGGCTCGCGTTCCTCGCGTCCCGGCAGACCGCGTCCGGCGACGCGCTCCGCGACGGCGGCTGGGCCACCAAGACCAGCCTCGGCATGCCCGTCGTCGAGGCGACCGGCTGGATCGCCCGGTTCCTCGCCCGCGCCCGCTGCGACCTCCGCGACGACGCCCCCGACCTGAAGCGCGCCTACCAGTGGCTGCTGCAGAACCAGAACCCCGACGGCGGATGGGGGTCGCTGCGCGGCTGCCGGTCCCGGGTGTGGCTGACGTGCCTGGCGCTCCGCGCGCTCAGCCAGCTCAACCCCTACGACCCGGCGGTCGACCGGGGCGTGGAGTGGCTCACCGCGGACCGGACCGCCGCCCGCCCCGGCTGGGGCCCGACGCAGGAGTCCGCGCCGACCGTCACGCACACCGCGTTCGCGCTGGTCACGCTGTCGGAGGCGCGTCCAGGACTGCGGACCGACCGGCTCCTGGACGCCTACGACTGGCTCCTCGCCCACCTCGACCCCGACGACGACCACACCTGGATCGAGACCTACGACGTCTCGCCGCACGGCGCCGGGGCGAAGCCGGTGTGGCGGCTCGCGCTGTGGCACTACGGGCTGCCGATCGCGCTGTCCGCGCTGCTGCGGGACCCGCGCGGGCCACACGGCCCGGCCGTCGCGCGCGCGTTCCGGACGCTCGTGCGCGGCGAGGCCGCCGACCCGCGCTCCAACGGCGGCCCGGGCGGCGGGCGCACCTCGCTGTGGACGCTGTGGTGGCGGCTGGAGACCCTGATCGCGCTCAGCCGCCTCCCGCTCGCGGGCAGCGGCGACGTCCTGCACTGGCTGCCGGACGCGACCGTCGTGCAGCGCGCCCACGCCCGCGGCCGCCCGCTCGGCGACCTGCTGCCGCACCGCAGGCTCGGCGACCCGGTCGGGTTCGCGCGGCGGCACTGGGCGGCGGTGGTGCTCGGCGCGGTCTGCTCGGGCAGCGTGCTCGGCGTCGCCGCCGGCGCGTGGGGCTGGCGGGACTTCTGGCTGAGCGTGATCCTGCCGATCGTCCTGACCAGCGTCGACGAGTCGGTGAAGCGGCGCCGCCCGCCGCGCGACCCGCCCGGGTGAGAGGGATCAGCCGCGCCGGGCGAGTTCGGCCTCGCCCGCGGCGCGCATCGCGGCGACGGGCACGTCGTCGCGCCCGGTCATCAGCGCCACCTGCCGGACGGCCTGGTGCAGCAGCATCTCGAAGCCGCCGACGACCGTCCCGCCCGCGCGCTCGACGGCGGCGGCGAGCGCGGTCGGCCACGGCGCGTACACGACGTCGAACAGGGCCGCGCCGGACGCGGCGACCGGCTCGGCGAACGGGTCGGCGGCACGGCCGGGCAGCGTCGACACCACCAGGTCGGCGGGCAGGTGCTCGGTGACCCGGTCGAGCGGCACGACCCGGACCGCGAGCCCGAACCGCTCCCCCACGTCGGCCGCCTCGGCGGCGCGCTCCGGGGTGCGGGCGGCGAGGACCGCCCCGTCCAGGCCGAGCCCGGCGAGCGCGGCCAGCGCGGACGCCGCCGTCGCGCCGCCGCCCAGCACCACCGCCGACGCCCCCTCCTTCGCCAGCGGGGCGTCCAGCCCGGCCTCGGTCAGCGCGGTCACGATGCCGTGGACGTCGGTGTTGTCGCCGTGGCGGCGGCCGTCCCGCAGCACGACCGTGTTGGCCCCGCCGACCTTCACCGCGAGGTCGGACACGGTGTCGACCAGGCCCAGCGCGACCCGCTTGAGCGGCATCGTCAGCGACAGTCCCGCCCACTCGGGGCCGAGGCCGTCGAGCAGCGCGGCGAGACCGTCCTCGCCGCACTCGATCGCCTCGTAGGACCAGGCGTGCAGGCCCATCGCCGCATAGGCCCCCCGGTGCAGCGCCGGGGACAGCGAATGCGCGATCGGCGAGCCGAGCACCGCCGCCCGGCGGCGGCCCGTCGCGTCCGGAGTCACTGGCCCGGGTGCGCCCGCTGCCACGCCCGGAACTTCTGCTCCAGCCGGACGCGCTGGGCGTCGGTCACCGCGAACTCGGTGATCTTGCGGGACGGGTCCGTCGCGATGAAGAACAGCCAGTCGCCCTCCTCGGGAGCGAGCGCCGCCTCGATCGCGTCCGGGCCCGGGTTCGCGATCGGTCCGGGCGGCAGGCCCTTGTGCTTGTAGGTGTTGTAGGGCGAGTCGACCTGGAGGTCCTGGTTGGTGACGGTGAGGGTCCGCTTGTTCAGCGCGTACAGGACGGTCGTGTCGAACTGCAGCGGCATGCCCTTGTCGACCCGGTTGTAGATCACCCGGGAGATCTTGGGCAGGTCGCTCGGCTTGCCGCCCTCCGCCTGGATCAGGCTGGCCAGGGTGATCACCGTGGTCGGGTTCATGCGCGCCTGGCGCGCCTTCCCGACGAGGTCGACGCTCTCGGCCTCCTGGGTGAACCGGCCCACCATCTGCTTGAGGATCTGCTCGGCCGTCCCGTTCGGGTCGAGGTCGTAGCGCCCCGGGTACAGGAACCCCTCGACCTTGCCCTTGGCGTACGCGGGCAGCCCGAGCGACTGCGGCCGCTTCGCCGCCGCCTGGAACTCGCGGACGGGGATCCCCGTCTTCTTCCCCAGCAGCTCGAAGACCTCGACGGCCCGCCGCCCCTCCGGGATCGTGATCTGGTTCCCGGCCCGGGACTTCGGGTCGAGCAGCAGGGCCATCGCCGCGGCCGACGACATCTCCCGCCGCATCTGGTAGAAGCCCGGCTGGATGCTCGACGCCCGCGCCTCCTTGTTGTAGGCCTTCACGAACGCGCGCGAGCTCTTCACCACGCGGTGCCGCTCCAGCGTCAGCCCGATCACCGAGCCGCTCGCGCCGTCCTTGATCTGGACGGTCACGTTCCCGGACCCGGCGCCCGAGTAGTCCGGCGGGTGCGTCCGGTTGTCCAGCCACGCGTAGCCGAGGACGCCGGCGGTGCCGAACACGGCGACGAGGAACGCCAGCGCGAACATGGCGGCGGCGCGGCCGTTGCGGCGGCGCCGCTTCTGCCGCCTGCGGACGCGCCGCTGGTCGCGCCTGCCGCCGTGGCGGTCGTCGGGCGGCTGGCCCTCGCCGTAGGGGTCTGAGAACAGGTCCAAGTCGTTCATGAGCTCTCCCGGACGATCTCGCCTGGGGGGTTGCCCGTCAACCGTTCCGCGTCCAACGCGGCCTGGAGCAGGACGGTCGCGGCCGCCTGGTCGACGACCGCGCGCCGCGCCCTGCCGCGCACTCCTCCGGCCCGCAGGCCGCTCTCCGCCGTCACCGTCGTGAGGCGCTCGTCGTACAGCCGGACCGACCCCTGGGGGAGCCGGCCCGCCAGCCTCGCCGCGAACGCGCGGGCCGCCTGGGCGGCCGGGCCCTCGCGTCCCGACAGGGACGTCGGCAGGCCGACGACCACCTCGATCGCCTCGTGCTCGGCGGCGAGGGCGACCAGCCGGTCGACGTCGCCCTTGCCGCTCTTGATCGTCTCCACCGGCGTCGCGAGTATGCCGCCGGGATCGCAGCGCGCGACCCCCACGCGCACGCTCCCGACGTCGACCCCCAGCCGGACGCCGGGCCTCATGGCCCGGACCCCGGCGCGTGTTCCCCCCGAAGCCCCGGCCTCACGCGGCCCCTACGGCCTGCTGGACGGCGGCGAGCGCCTCCCCCACGGCGCCCGGGTTCGCGCCGCCGCCCTGGGCGAGGTCGTCCTTGCCGCCGCCGCCCCCGCCGAGCGCCTTCGCCGCGAGGCCGACGAGCGCGCCCGCCTTCAGGCCGCGCTCGCGGGCGCCCTCGGTGACGGCGACGACCACGACGGGACGGTCCTTCGGCACGCCCGCGACCATCACGACGGCGGGCCGGGCGGTCAGCCGCCCGCGCACGTCGACGGCGAGCTTGCGCAGGCCGTCGGCGCCGGTGCCGTCCGGGGCGCGGTGGCCGACGAACGCGATGCCGTTCACGTCCTTCGCGCCGTCGGCGAGCGACCCGGCGACGGCGAGCACCTGCTGGGAGCGGAGCTTTTCGAGCTCCTTCTCCGCCTCGCGCAGCCGGGAGACGACGCCGGACACGCGCTCGGGCAGCTCCTCCTTGCGCGCCTTCAGCTGCTCGGCGAGCTGCGCCACGAGGACGCTCTCGCGCGCCAGGAACCGGAACGCGTCGATGCCGACGAGCGCCTCGACGCGGCGGACGCCCGCGCCGATCGACGCCTCGCCCAGCACCTTGATCAGGCCGAGCTGCCCGGACCGCGCGACGTGCGTGCCGCCGCACAGCTCCCGGGAGTACTCGCCGACCTCGACGACCCGGACCTCGTCGCCGTACTTCTCGCCGAACAGGGCGAGCGCGCCCATCGCGCGGGCCTCGTCGATCGAGGTGTGGAACGCGCGGACGTCGAGGTCGCCGACGAGGACGTCGTTGACCTCGTCCTCGACGTCGCGGAGCACGCTCGGCGGGACGGCGCCCGACGCGGTGAAGTCGAACCGGAACCGGCCCGGCGAGTTCTCCGACCCGGCCTGCGCCGCGGACTCGCCGAGCGCCCGCCGGAACCCGGCGTGCACCATGTGGGTCGCGGTGTGCGAGCGGGAGATCGCGCGGCGGCGCTCGACGTCCACCTCGGCGTGCGCGGTGTCGCCCGCCCGCGCCTCGCCGCTCGCGACGCGGCCGCGGTGGACGATGAGCCCGGCGAGCGGCGACTGGACGTCGGTCACCTCGATGACGGCGCCGTTGCCGAGCCGGATCACCCCGTGGTCGGCGAGCTGGCCGCCGCCCTCGGCGTAGAAGGGGGTGCGGTCGAGGACGACCTCGACCTCGGTGCCCTCCCCCGCCGCGGGCGCGTTCGCGCCGTTCACCAGCAGCCCGACGAGCCGGGCGTCGCCGAGCAGGTGCCGGTAGCCGATGAAGTCGACCCGGCCGCCCGCGCCGGTGAGCAGCTCGTCGAGGACGGACACGTCGAGGTTGCCGGTCTTCTTGTCGCGGGCGTCCTTCTTGGCGCGCTCCCGCTGCTCGCGCATGAGCCGACGGAAGCCCTCCTCATCGACCTGGAGGCCCTGCTCGGACGCCATCTCCAGGGTGAGGTCGATCGGGAACCCGTAGGTGTCGTGCAGCTTGAACGCCTGGTCGCCCGCGAGGGTCGCGCCGCCCGCCCGCCGGGTCTGCTCGACGGCGGTGTCGAAGATCGCGGTGCCGGTGCGGAGCGTCTGGAGGAAGGAGTCCTCCTCGGCGTCGATGACCGTGTGGATGTTCGCGGCGGTGCGGACCAGCTCCGGGTACTGCTCGCCCATCGCCGCGATCGCGACGGCGGTCAGCTCGTGCATGAGGCCCGCGTCCTCGCCGCCGAGCAGGCGCAGGTTGCGGATGGAGCGGCGCAGGATGCGGCGCAGCACGTAGCCGCGGCCCTCGTTGCCGGGGCGGATGCCGTCGGCGACCATCATCGTCCCGCTGCGGACGTGGTCGGCGATGACGCGCAGCGACACGTCCGCGCGGTGCTCGCGGCCGTACCGGGTGCCGGTCAGCCCGGCGGCGCGGTCGAGGACGCGCCACAGCGTGTCGGTCTCGTAGATGTTGTCGACGCCCTGCAGGATCGCCGCCATGCGCTCCAGGCCCATGCCGGTGTCGATGTTCTTCGAGGGCAGGTCGCCGAGGATCGGGAAGTCGGTCTTGCCCTCCCCCGGACCCCGCTCGTACTGCATGAAGACGAGGTTCCACACTTCGAGGTAGCGGTCCTCGTCGGCGACCGGGCCGCCCTCGCGGCCGTACTCGGGGCCGCGGTCGTAGTAGATCTCCGAGCACGGGCCGCACGGGCCGGGGACGCCCATCGACCAGAAGTTGTCCTCCATGCCGCGCCGCTGGATGCGGTCGAGGGGGACGCCGACCTTGTCGTGCCAGATCGCCGCGGCCTCGTCGTCGTCGGTGTAGACGGTGGCCCAGAGCCTCTCCTCGGGGAAGCCGAAGCCGCCGTCCTCCCGGGACCGGGTCAGCAGCTCCCAGGCGAACGGGATCGCCTGCTCCTTGAAGTAGTCGCCGATGGAGAAGTTGCCCAGCATCTGGAAGAACGTGGCGTGCCGGGTGGTCTTGCCGACCTCCTCGATGTCCGGCGTCCGGACGCACTTCTGCGCGCTGGTCATCCGCGGGGACGGCGGTGTGCGCTGGCCGAGGAAGTACGGCTTGAACGGGACCATGCCCGCGTTGACCAGCAGGAGGGTCGGGTCCTCGGCGACCAGGCTGGCCGAGGGCACCACCGTGTGCCCGCGCTCCTCGAAGAAACCGAGGAAGCGGCGCGCCACCTCTGCCGACTCCATGATCAGTGGCCATCCTTGTCGTCGTCGCTGTGGTCGATGCTGTGGTCGGTGCCGTGGTCGAAGCCGTTGCCGGGTTCTCCCACGATCGTGTACCGCGCCCTGAGCACCCGGCGGGGCCGGGCGGCGAGCGCGTCCGGCGGGGCCTGGTCCATGCGGACGGCCTCGCGGAGCTCGTCCTCGCGGGCCCTCATCTCGGTACGCACGTCGGAGGCGAAATGCCTCAGCCGGTCGCCCGCGCCCTGGCCGGTCGCCACGGCCCGCGCCGCGACGCCGCCCGGCGACCACGTCCGGGCGAAGCGTTCCACGCGCCGCTTGACGCGGTGCGAGACGTACACTCCGGCGCCCGCGCCGACCGTCACCCAGAACAGCCGCTTCATCGCCGCCCCCTCCCGGTGGTGGGACGGGACTGCCGGCGCGGCTGCGGACGGGCCTGGAGCTGCGGCCTGCCGGGCGCGGCGGCCCGCTCGTCGCCGTCGCGGCCGCCGCTCGCGAGCGCCTTGCGGACCCCGTAGGAGAACGCGGCCGCCTTCACCAGCGGCCCGCCCACCACCGAGGTCATGACGGTGGTGACCGCCGAGACGTTCTGCGTCACCCCGGCGACCTGCTTGGTGATGACGTCGGTGCGGCCGAGCTGCTCGTCGGCGCGGCGGACCGTCCGGGACATGTCGTCCAGCAGGGGGGCGGCCTGGTCGCCGATCTCGCGGACGACCTTGCCCGCCTCGGCGAGGAGGCGGGAGAGCCGCAGCAGGGTGAGCGCGATGAACGAGACGAGCACCGCCCAGAACACGGCCACGATGAGACCCGCGAGCTGTCCACCAGTGAGCATCAGGGCTTTCCGTTTCGTGCGAGTTCGGCTCGGCCGGGGCCGCCCGGAGGCGACACGGCCTGACAGACCTTACCGGTCCCCCGCGCCGCGCGGCGGGACCACGGGCCAGGGCGGGCGATCACCGCTCGCCGCGCAGGACGGAGCGTATCCGCGCGAGGACCTCGGTGAACCGGGATTCGGCTCCGTGCCTGGTCGGGCGATAGTACTCGCGGCCCTGCACGGCGTCCGGGGCGTACTGCTGCCGGACGACCCCGCCCGGGTGGTCGTGCGCGTACTTGTAGCCCTCCCCGTGCCCGATCTTCGCGGCGCCCTTGTAGTGCGCGTCGCGCAGGTGGCCGGGGACGGGCCCGGCGAGGCCCTTGCGGACGTCGGCGAGCGCACCGTCCACCGCCATGATCACCGCGTTGGACTTCGGCGCCAGCGACAGGTGCACCACCGCCTGCGCGAGGTTGATGCGGGCCTCGGGCAGGCCGACGAACTCGACCGCCTGCGCGGCGGCGACCGCGGTCTGCAGCGCGGTCGGGTCGGCCATGCCGACGTCCTCGCTGGCGTGCACGATGAGGCGCCGGGCGATGAAGCGCGGGTCCTCGCCGGCCTCGATCATGCGGGCGAGGTAGTGCAGCGCGGCGTCGACGTCGCTGCCGCGGATGCTCTTGATGAACGCGCTGATGACGTCGTAGTGCTGGTCGCCCTCGCGGTCGTAGCGGACGGCGGCCCGGTCGACGGCCTTCTCCAGGACGTCGGCGTCGACCGTCCCGCCGTCGTCGACGACCAGGGACGCGGCCTCCAGGTAGGTGAGGGCGCGGCGGGCGTCGCCGCCCGCGAGGCGGATGAGGTGGTCCTCGGCGGCGGGGTCGAGGGTGACCGCGCCGTCCAGGCCGCGCTCCTCGGTGAGCGCGCGGCGGATCACCTCGCGCAGCTCGTCGTCGCCGAGCGGCTCCAGGGTGAGCAGCAGCGACCGGGACAGCAGCGGGCTGATGACGGAGAAGAACGGATTCTCGGTGGTGGCGCCGATGAACGACACCCAGCGGTTCTCGACGGCGGGCAGGAGCGCGTCCTGCTGGGCCTTGTTGAAGCGGTGGACCTCGTCGACGAACAGGACGGTCTGCCGCCCGGCCATGCCGAGCTCGCGCCGGGCGAGGTCGATCTCGGCGCGGACGCGCTTGACGCCGTCGCTGACCGCGGAGATCTCCACGAACCGGCGGGACGTGACGTGGCTGACGACCGTGGCGAGGGTCGTCTTGCCCGTGCCTGGCGGGCCCCACAGGACGAGCGACATGGGGACGTCCCGGTCGACGAGCTGCCGGATCGGGGTGCCGGGCCCGAGCAGGTGGCCCTGCCCGACCACCTCGTCGAGGGCGCGCGGGCGCATCCGCACCGCGAGCGGCTGCGCCGAGAGGGGCTGCGCCGCCTGGTGCCGGTCGGGGCGCGCGTCCAGGCCCGGCGTCGCCGGACGGCCCGCGGCCTCCGGTGGCGCCGGGGCGTCGAAGAGGCCCTCAGGCTCGCCCGATTCCGCCCTGTCGGTCACGCTCCGACACTATCTCGGGGGGCCGACAGCGCCGGACGGCCCGCCCTCCCCGTCGTCCAGCCACGGGACGGCCGACGTCGCCCACAGCGCGGCCACGACGATCGCCGAGCCGACGACGCCGTCCAGCCAGTAGTGGTTCGCGGTGAGCACGACGACGAGCAGCGTGATCACGGGATGGGCGGCGAGGACGTACCGCCACCGGCTGCGCCCGTACCGGACGACGCCCCACGCGACCAGCAGCGCCCAGCCGACGTGCAGCGACGGCATCGCGGCGAACTGGTTGGCGAGGCCGCTGCCGGGCTCGGCCGCGTACGCGCTCGGCCCGTAGGCGCGCATGAGGTCGATGAGCCCATGGCCGGGCAGCATCCGAGGCGGGGCCAGCGGGAACGCGAAGTGGAGCGCCAGCGACGCCGCCGCCGACAGGACGACCGCCGCGCGCACACGCGGCCACGCCGGCCGGTGCCGGAACCACACCCACACCAGGAAGACCGTGGTCGCCGGGAAGTGGACGCGGACGTAGTACTGGTTGGCGGCGCGCACCCAGCCGTCCCAGCCCAGCGCCCAGTTCTGCAGGGACGCCTCGTCGGGCAGGCGCAGGGCGCGCTCGGCGTCCCACACCCAGCGCGCGTTGGAGAACGCCTGGGCGGGACGCCCGTCCGCGAGGTGGCGGCCGTACTCGTAGACGAGCAGGACCACGGCCATGACCCCGATCTGGAGGACGGTTGCCAGCACCACACGCGAGATCCGCCGTTCGTTCCGCAACGCCGCGCCCTCGGCCCCCGATCGAGTCATAGGCTTCATCCTCGGGGCGGCCCGACCGGATCCTCCTGCTACGTCAGGAGGGTTCCGCCTCGTCCGAGGGTCGCGGGTTCGACGGAACCCATGGAACCTGGGGCGGGGCTGCCGCGTTGGAACGGCGCGTAGGGCGCATTCGAGCGTTCGGGAGCGTGACGGAGTGTCCGGTATGACCCGGCGCCGTCGGCACGGGCCGGCGGGGCTGCTCGTGGCGCTCTTCGTCGTGGGCGGACTGATCTTCAGCTACGGGCTGGGCCACGCGCCGCCGCCGCGCGTCTGCACCCAGCACGCCGTGAGCGTCCCTGTCGCCGCCGCGTCGTCCGCCGCCGGGGCCGAGGCGCGGGACGCCGGGGTTTCGCCGCTCCAGAGCCTTCACAGCGCCGCGGACGCGGTAACGGCCGGCTGGGCGGCGGTGTCCGGGCCCGCGAAGCGGGTGCCGTCGCAGGCGCCGGTCGACGTGTGCCTGTGCCTCGCCGTCCTGTTCACCCTCGCCCTGCTGGGGCTGGCGGCCGTTTTGCGCCGCCGCGGCCTGCGGCTGCCCGCCCGCGCAGCCTGGGCGCCCGCCCCGCTCCTCGCGGGCGCGTCCGCGCTCGCGCCCCGGCCCGCTCTCCAGGTTCTCCGGCTGTGACGGACCGGCCGTAAGGCCGTCCCGCCGCCGTGTCGACCGCGATACGGCGCTGCCCTCATGTCCGCAGCCAATTCACAGCCTGTACGAGAGGACCGCTCTCATGTCCAAGAGCGCCCGCAACCAGAACGCACGCAAGAAGGCCCAGAAGAACGTGCTCACCAAGCGTGAGGTCCCCTGGGGCGTCATCGGTTTCTTCACCGTGATCGGAATGGTGGCGTTCATCGCCATCGGGTACGCGTTCATGCAGTCCCGCCCGTCGTCGGCGGACGACTCCGCGTCCATCCCCGGGATGGTGACCAAGGACGGCCTGTCCCGCGACCACACCACGAGCGCCGTCCGCTACGACACCGCCCCGCCGATGGGCGGCGCCCACGACCCCACCTGGCAGAACTGCGACGGACGCGTGTACGACGCCCCGCTGCGCAACGAGAACGCCGTCCACTCGCTGGAGCACGGCGCCGTCTGGATCGCGTACCGGCCCGGCCTGGCCGCAGCCCAGCTCGACGCGCTCAAGGGCAAGGTCAACGGCACCGACTACACGTTCCTCAGCCCGTACCCGTCGCTGGACGCCCCGATCGCGCTCAGCGCGTGGGGGCGGCAGGTCAAGGTCCAGGACGCGTCCGACGCGCGCGTGGACCAGTTCCTGCGCGCCTACGTCAAGGGCCCGCAGACGCCCGAGCCCGGCGCGCCCTGCGACGGGGCCAAGGACACCCCGTGAGCGGCGGGGCGCCGCGGGGACGGCGGTTCACCGTCGTCCTCGCGGTCCTCGTCCTGCTGACCGGCGCGGCGCTGGTGGCGCTCAGCGTCGCCCGCTCGGGCGAGCCGGGCACGGACGGCCCCGAGGCCGGGTTCGCCCGCGACATGAGCGCCCACCACGCCCAGGCGGTGCGGATGTCGTTCATCGTCCGGGACCGCACGGACGACCCCGGGGTCCGGCTGCTGGCCTACGACATCATCAACACCCAGTCCGCCCAGATCGGCATGATGACGGCCTGGCTGGACGAGTGGGGCCTGCCGAAGACCGACCCGGCGGGCCGCATGCGCTGGATGTCCGGGCACGGCGGCCACGGGAACCCGGCCGCGAGCGGCGACGCGGCGATGCCCGGCATGGCGACGCGCGAGCAGCTCGCCGACCTGGAGCGGGCGTCCGGACGCGACGCCGAGGCCCGGTTCCTGCGGCTGATGATCGCCCACCACCGGGGCGGCGTCGCGATGGCGGAGGCGGTGCTGGCCCGCACCGGGCGGGACCGCGTCCGCCGCCTCGCCCGCACCATGGTGGACGGCCAGCGCGCCGAGATCCGCCAGATGGAGGGGATGCTCCGGCAGCGCGCCGCCGCCTGACGTCCGGCCGGCCGGCCGGACGCCCGGCCGGTCGGCGACCTTCGTGATAACGCTTGACAGGGCGGTCGGATCGCGCGTCACTGACCACCATGGCTCGAAACCTCAGCGGCTACCACCGGGCCCTCGACCTGTTCGAGGGCCTGGTCGCCGGCGTCCCCCGGGACGGGTGGGACGCGCCGACGCCGTGCGCCGGCTGGACCGCCCGCGACGTCGCCGGGCACGTCACCGGCGGGCAGCACATGGTCCTCGCGCTGGCCGCCGGGGAGCCCGCCCCGGACGTCAACGCCGACCCGGCCCGGTTCGCGCCGGACGACGTCCTGATGAGCTGGCGGACGGCCCGCAAGGAGTGCGCCGCCGCCCTCACCCCGGCCGCGCTCGGCCGTCCCGTCCCCTTCGGCGGGCTGGGCGAGCTGCCGCTCGGCGACTTCCTTGAGGGCTACATCCTGGAGCCGCTGGTGCACGCCTGGGACCTGGCCGAGGCCACGGGCCAGCCGTCCCGCCTGGACCCGGACCTCGTCCACCACGCCTTCGCGACCGCCCAGGTCGTCGCCGCCCCCCTGCGCGCGCGAGGCCACCTGGCCCCGCCCCGCCAGCCCCCGCGGGGCGCCGACGAGCAGACCCGGATGCTCTCCTTCCTGGGCCGCACCCCGTCCTAGCGGCGCGGCCCGGCAGGAGATCGGATCAGGAGAATTCGGCGAGGGTGCGCTCGGCCTCTTCGAGCCAGGCGCGGCGGGCGTCGATGGCCTCCTCGGCGTCCTTGACGTCCTTCTCGCGGCCCGCTGCGCGGGCCTTGCCGAGGCGCTTCTCCAGCTGCTCGATGGAGCTGCGCAGCTGGGCGACGGTCGCCTCGGCGCGGGCGCGGGCCTCGGGGTTGGTGCGGCGCCACTCGTTCTCCTCGGCGGCGCGCACGGTCTCCTCGATCTTGCGGAGCCGTCCTTCGAGGCGGTCGCGCTGGTCGCGGGGCACCATCCCGGCGGCCTCCCAGCGCTCCTGGATGGCGCGCAGCGCCTGCCTGGCCTGCCGGACGTCCCGGACGGGCAGCAGCCGCTCGGCCTCGGCGAGGAGCTTCTCCTTCTCCTCGGCGTGCTCGCGGAACTCGGCGTCCCGTTCGGCGAACACCGCGCTGCGGGCCTGGAAGAAGGTGTCCTGGGCGGCCTTGAAGCGCGCCCACAGGTCCTCTTCGGCGTCGCGGGACGCGCGCCCGGCGAGCTTCCAGCGGCGCATCAGGTCGCGGTAGGCGGCGGCGGTCTCGCCCCAGTCGGTGGAGTCCGCCATGGCCTCGGCCTCGGCGACCAGGCGCTCCTTCTCCCGGCGGGACTCCTCGCGCTGGTCGTCCAGCGTCGCGAAGTAGGCCTTGCGGCGCTTGGTGAACGCGTTGCGGGCAGAGGACAGGCGCTTCCACAGGGCGGTCTCGGTGGGCCGGTCGATGCGGTCGGCGGCCTTCCACTCCTCGACGAGCTGGCGCAGCCGCTCCCCGCCGTTCTTCCAGTGGGTCTCCTCGGCCGCGATCCGCTCGGCCTCCTCGACGATCCGCTCCTTGACCACGCGGGCCTCGGAGCGGTGCTGCTCGCGCTGGGCCTTGACCTGCTCGCGGCGGCGGCCGACCTGCTCGGTCAGGCCGTCCAGGCGGCGGCCGAGGGCGTCGAGGTCGCCGACGGCGTGCGCCTCGGAGACGGCCTCGCGGAGCCGGTCGATGCTCTGCTGGGCCTGCGCGGGCTGCAGGTCGGTGGTGCGGACGCGCTGTTCGAGCAGGCCGATCTCGGTGACGAGCGAGTCGTACTTGCGCTTGAAGTAGGCCAGGGCCTCTTCGGGCGCGCCGGCCTGCCAGGAGCCGACGACCCGCTCGCCGCCGGACGTCCTGACATAGACGGTGCCGTCCTCGTCCACCCGGCCCCAGGGATCGGTCGCGCTGGACACCCTTGCCTCCTGAATCGCGGGTCCGGACGAACTACCGCCCTCCGGACCCTCCACACCTTAGTATCCCGTTCGCCTATTTCCCGGCGATCGTGACGTCCTGGATCTCTACCTTCTTCTTCGGCTTGCCGTCGCCCTTCGGGTCCGAGCCGGCATCGGCGATCTTCTTCAGCACGTCCAGCCCCTTGGTGATCTTCCCGAACACGGTGTAGTCGGGCGGGAGCTGCGAGTCCTTGTACACCATGAAGAACTGGCTGCCGTTGGAGTCGGGCAGGCTGCTGTGCGCCATGGCCAGCGTGCCCTCGGTGTAGGTGGCGCCGCTGGTGTTCTCGTTGGCGAACTGGTAGCCCGGCCCGCCGGTGCCCTTCCCCGTGGGGTCGCCGCACTGCAGGACGTTCAGGCCGCCGCTCGTCAGCCGGTGGCACGGCGACTTGTCGTAGAAGTTCTTCTGCGCGAGGTACACGAACGACTCGACCGTGCAGGGCGCCTTCTCGCCGTAGAGCTGCATCTCCACGTCGCCGCTGTTGGTCTTGACCGTCGCCTGGACGGTCTTCGTGTGCGCGGGCTTCGACGGCGGGGTGCCGAGCCCCTTGGGCGCGCCCTCGTTCGGGGCCGCCTTGTAGGCGCACTTCGGGCCGTCGGCCGTGGACTCGTCGTCCTTGCCGGTCGCCACCATGAACACGGCACCGCCGACGGCCACCACCGCCACCGCGCCCGCCGCGCCGACGAGCTTGAGGCGGCGCGCCCGCGCCGCCTCCTCGGCCCGTCGCTGCTGCTGCCGCTCATAGCGCTGGCGCGCGAGCTCCTTCTTGCGGTCCTTCCCCGCCACGGGCCTGTCCCTCCGGTGTGATCAGGTGAACGTGCAGCGCATAGTAGCGGCACCCGCGAGTAAAATCGCGCCCGCTTTCAGGGAGGGGCCCGCGGGGCCCCGGGACCCCCGTCCCGCGACACGGCGGCCGTTATCCCGTTCGCCGCGGCCGCGGCCGCGCCGGTACCCTCGGACAGGCCACCCGTGATGCCTCGAAGGAAGGACGACCGTGCTCGTCGCCGGGTTCCCCGCCGGATCGTTCGCCGCGAACTGCTACGTCGTGGCGCCCGCCGCGGGTGAGGAGTGCGTGATCGTCGACCCCGGCCAGGACGCCGAGGCCGGGATCGACGCCATCCTGCGCGAGCACCGGCTGAAGCCGGTCGCGGTGCTGCTGACCCACGGCCACATCGACCACGTCTGGTCGGTGGCGCCGGTCTGCGGCGCGAAGGGCGTCCCCGCCTACATCCACCCGGACGACCGCGAGCTGCTCACCGACCCGGCCAAGGGGCTGTCCCTCGGCCCGGGCCAGCAGCTCTTCGGCGGCCTGGAGCTGTCCGAGCCGGACGACGTCGAGGAGCTCGCCGACGGGTCGGTGCTGGAACTCGCGGGGCTGAGCTTCACCGTCGACCACGCCCCGGGCCATACGCCCGGGTCGGTGACGTTCCGGACCCCGAAGACCGCGGAGCTGCCGGACGTGATGTTCAGCGGCGACCTGCTGTTCGCCGGGTCCATCGGACGCACCGACCTGCCGGGCGGATCGTACGAGCAGATCCTCGCCAGCCTGTCCCGGGTGTGCCTCACCCTGCCCGACGAGACGGCGGTCCTGCCCGGCCACGGACAGCAGACCACAATCGGCCGCGAGCGCGCGACCAACCCGTTCCTCTCGGAGCTCTCTCCGGAGTCAGGGAGCGACCGGGCGGTCCCGGCGGACGGGCCCAACAAGGGATTCTGAGCCAGAGAGACCATGAGTTCGAGCTTCCGGGCCCCCAAGGGGGTCAGTGAATACGTCCCGCCGCGCGCGGACCTTCTCTACGCCGTCCGCGAGGCGTTCGCCGAGCGGGCGCGGCTGGCCGGCTACGGCTACCTGGAGCTGGCCGTCTTCGAGGACACCAACCTCTTCAGGCGCGGCGTCGGCGAGTCCACCGACGTGGTGTCCAAGGAGATGTACACCTTCGAGGACCGCGGCGGCCGGTCGCTGACGCTGCGCCCCGAGTTCACCGCGTCGGTGCTGCGCGCCGTCCTGGAGAACAACCTGCACCGGGGCGCGCTGCCGGTGAAGGTGTGGACGACCGGCCCCGCGTTCCGCGCGGAGCGCCCGCAGCAGGGCAGGTACCGGCAGTTCTACCAGCTCGACCTGGAGGCGATCGGCAGCGAGGACCCGCGCGTCGACGCCGAGACGATCGCGATCGCGTGGCACTGGTACCGGTCCCTCGGGCTGACGCGGGTGCGGCTGCTGCTGAACTCGCTCGGCTGCAAGGAGTGCCGCCCGGCCTACCGCGCCCTGCTGCAGGACTTCCTGCGCGGCCTCGACCTCGACGAGGACACCCGCGCCCGCGTCGAGATCAACCCGCTCCGGGTGCTGGACGACAAGCGCCCCCAGGTCCGGGCCCAGCTCGCCGGCGCCCCGCTGATGGCCGACCACCTGTGCCCGGCGTGCAAGGCCTACCACGACCGCGTCCGCGAGCTGCTCGCCGACCTCGGCATCGAGTGGGAGGACACGCCCACCCTCGTGCGCGGGCTCGACTACTACACCCGGACGACCTACGAGTTCGACCACCCGCTGCTCGGCGCGCAGTCCGGCATCGGCGGCGGCGGGCGCTACGACGGCCTGTCGGAGGACATCGGCGGCCCGCCGCTGCCCGGCATCGGGTTCGGCCTCGGCCTCGACCGCACGCTCCTCGCGCTGGACGCCGAATCGCAGGAGGGCGGGGAGGCGGCGTTCGAGCCGCGGTCGCGCTGCGAGGCGTTCGGGGTGGCGCTCGGCGACGCGGCGGAGCGGCGGATGTTCGCGCTGGTGGACGAGCTGCGCCGGGCCGGGATCGCCGCCGACATGGCGTTCGGCGGCAAGCGGCTGAAGGGCGCGATGAAGGACGCCGACCGGTCCGGCGCCCGGTACGCCGTGATCCTCGGGGAGCGAGATATCGCGGACGGCGTCGCCCAGGTCAAGGACCTGGCCGAGGGCGAGCAGACCGCCGTCCCGCTCACCGGCATCGTCACGACGTTGAAGGAGAGGCTCTCCAAATGATCCGCACGCACGAGGCGGGGACGCTCCGCAAGGAGCACGCCGGGCAGCAGGTCACGCTGGCCGGCTGGGTCGGCCGCCGCCGCGACCACGGCGGCGTCACGTTCATCGACCTGCGGGACGCCTCCGGCGTCGCCCAGGTGGTCTTCCGCGAGGAGGACGCCGCGCACGACCTCCGCTCGGAGTTCTGCGTCAAGGTCGTCGGGGAGGTGCGCGTCCGCCCGCCGGGCAACGAGAACCCCGAGCTGCCGACCGGCGACGTCGAGGTCGCCGCCGCCGACATCGAGGTGCTGTCGGACGCGGCGCCGCTGCCGTTCCCGATCGAGGGCGACGTCAACGTCAACGAGGAGATCCGGCTCAAGTACCGCTACCTCGACCTGCGCCGCGACTCCGTCGCGCGGGCGATGAAGGTGCGCTCGGAGGCGTCGTTCCTGGCGCACGAGGTGATGCGCGAGCACGGCTTCGTCAACGTGGAGACGCCGACGCTGACCCGCTCGACGCCGGAGGGCGCGCGCGACTTCGTCGTCCCCGTCCGGCTCAAGCCGGGCCACTGGTACGCGCTGCCGCAGTCGCCGCAGCTGTTCAAGCAGCTCCTCATGGTCGGCGGGCTGGAGCGCTACTACCAGATCGCCCGCTGCTACCGCGACGAGGACTTCCGCGCCGACCGGCAGCCCGAGTTCACCCAGATCGACATCGAGATGTCGTTCGCCGACCAGGACGACGTCCTCAAGGTCGGCGAGGACCTCGTCGCGCGGCTGTGGAAGGAGATCGCCGGGTACGAGATCCCGCGCCCGATCCCCCACATCACCTACGCCGACGCGATGGCCCGGTACGGCTCCGACAAGCCCGACCTGCGGTTCGGCCTGGAGCTGACCGACATGACCGAGTACTTCTCCGGCACGTCGTTCCGCGTCTTCCAGGCCCCGTACGTCGGCGCGGTCGTGATGCCGGGCGGCGCGTCCCAGACCCGCAAGGAACTGGACGCCTGGCAGGACTGGGCCAAGGCGCGCGGCGCCCGCGGCCTCGCGTACGTGCTCGTCCAGGACGACGGGACGCTCGGCGGCCCCGTCGCGAAGAACCTGTCCGACGCCGAGAAGGACGGCCTCGCCGCGAAGACCGGCGCCGCCCCCGGCGACGCGGTGTTCTTCGGCGCCGGGAAGCGGCACGCCACGCAGGAGCTGCTCGGCGCCGCCCGGCTGGAGATCGGCCGCCGCCGCGACCTGATAGACGAGACGGCGTGGGAGTTCGTCTGGGTCGTCGACGCGCCGATCTTCGAGCCGGTCGAGGACGACAAGGGCGAGCGGATCGGCTGGACGTCGGTGCACCACCCGTTCACCGCGCCGAAGCCGGAGTTCGCCGACACCTTCCACGACGACCCGGGCTCGGCCCTCGCCGACGCCTACGACCTCGTCCTCAACGGCAACGAGATCGGCGGCGGCTCCATCCGTATCCACCGGGCGGAGATGCAGCAGCGGGTGTTCGACGTGCTCGGCCTGTCGAAGGAGGAGGCCGAGTCGCAGTTCGGGTTCCTGCTGGAGGCGTTCAAGTTCGGCCCGCCCCCGCACGGTGGCATCGCCTTCGGCTGGGACCGGACCGTCATGCTCCTCGCCGGGCAGGACTCGATCCGCGACGTGATCGCGTTCCCGAAGGCGGCGTCCGGCTACGACCCGCTGACCGCCGCGCCCACGCCGATCAGCCCGCAGCAGCGCGCGGAGGCCGGCGTCGACGTGATCCCCGAGGACGAGCCCGCCGAAGACTAGGCGGACGAGGAAGGCGGCGCCGCCCCTAGCGGGTGGCGCCGCTCGTCGTCCGGTACACGTCGTACACGCCGTCTATGGACCGGACGGCCTTCAGCACGTGCCCGAGGTGCTTCGGGTCGCCCATCTCGAACGTGAACCGGCTGACCGCGACCCGGTCTCGGGTCGTCGTGACCGACGCCGACAGGATGTTCACGTGCTGGTCGGACAGAACGCGGGTCACGTCCGACAGCAGCCGGGGCCGGTCGAGCGCCTCCACCTGGATCGCGACGAGGAAGACCGAGTCCTCCCCGGGCGACCACTTGACGTCGATCAGCCGGTCGGGCTGCGACTTCAGGCTGGCGACGTTCGCGCAGTCGGCGCGGTGCACGGACACGCCGTGCCCGCGCGTCACGAACCCGACGATGTCGTCGCCCGGCACCGGCGTGCAGCACCGGGACAGGCGGACCCAGACGTCCGGGTCGTCCGCGACGACGACGCCCGGGTCGCCGGCGGGACGGCTCCGCTTGCGCCGCGTCGGCAGCGCGATCTCGGCGAGGTCCTCGTCGGCGGACTCGACGCCGCCGAGCGCGTCCACGAGCTTCTGGACGACGTTCTGCGCCGACACCTGGCTCTCGCCGACCGCCGCGTACAGCGACGACACGTCCGGGTAGCGCAGGTCGCGGGCGAGGGCGAGCAGCGCCTCGCCGGACATCATCCGCTGCAGCGGCATGTTCTGCTTGCGCATCGCGCGGGCGATGGCGTCCTTGCCGGACTCGATCGCGGTGTCGCGGCGCTCCTTGGAGAACCAGTGCTTGATCTTGTTGCGGGCGCGGGCGCTCTTGACGAAGCCGAGCCAGTCGCGGCTCGGGCCCGCGTCCTGCGACTTGGAGGTGAACACCTCGACGGTGTCGCCGTTGTCGAGGGTCGATTCGAGGGGGACGAGGCGCCCGTTGACGCGGGCGCCGATACATCGGTGCCCCACCTCGGTGTGGATCGCGTACGCGAAGTCGACCGGCGTCGCGCCCTGCGGCAGGGCGATCACGTCGCCCTTCGGCGTGAACACGAACACCTCGGACACCGACAGGTCGAACCGCAGCGACTCCAGGAACTCGGCCGGGTCGGCGGTCTCCTTCTGCCAGTCGAGGAGCTGGCGGAGCCACTGCATGTCACCGGCCTTGCGGCCGCCGACCGTCTCCTCCTTGTACTTCCAGTGCGCGGCGACGCCGTACTCGGCGCGGCGGTGCATGCCCCACGTCCGGATCTGCAGCTCGACGGGCTTGCCCTCCGGGCCGATCACCGTCGTGTGCAGCGACTGATACATGTTGAACTTCGGCATCGCGATGTAGTCCTTGAACCGGCCGGGGACCGGGTTCCACCGCGCGTGGATCGAGCCGAGGGCGGCGTAGCAGTCGCGGACGCTGTCGACGAGGACCCGGATGCCGACCAGGTCGTAGATGTCGTCGAAGCTGACGTCCCGCGCGATCATCTTCTGGTAGATCGAGTAGTAGTGCTTCGGCCGCCCGGTCACGGTGGCCTTGATCCGGGCCTCGCGCAGGTCGGTGGAGACGTTCTCGATCACTTCCTGCAGGTAGACGTCGCGGCGCGGGGCGCGCTCGGACACCAGCCTGGCGATCTCGTCGAACCGCTTCGGGTACAGGGTGGCGAACGCGAGGTCCTCCAGCTCCCACTTCAGCGTGTTCATCCCGAGGCGGTGCGCGAGCGGCGCGAACACCTCAAGCGTCTCGCGGGCCTTCTTCTCCTGCTTGTGCCGCGGCATGTAGCGCAGCGTGCGCATGTTGTGCAGCCGGTCGCCGAGCTTGATCACCAGGACGCGGATGTCGCGGGACATCGCCACGACCATCTTGCGGACGGTCTCGGCCTCCGCCGCCTCCCCGTACTTGACCTTGTCGAGCTTGGTGACGCCGTCGACGAGCGCGCCGATCTCGTCGCCGAACTCGGTGGTCAGCTGCTCCAGCGTGTACGGGGTGTCCTCGACGGTGTCGTGCAGGAGCGCCGCGCAGAGCGTCTCGGTGTTCATGCCGAGCTCGGCGAGGATCGTCGCGACCGCGAGGGGATGCGTGATGTAGGGGTCGCCGCTCTTGCGCTTCTGGTGGCGGTGGTAGTGGGCGGCGACGTCGTAGGCGCGCTCGATGAGCCGCAGGTCCGCCTTCGGGTGGGTGTTGCGGACCGTCTTGATCAGTGGTTCGAGTACCGGGTTCATAGCGGGGCCGCGCTGGGCGCCCAACCTGGCGAGCCTACGGCGCACCCGGGCGGCAGACGGTGGAATCGTGGCCGGCGTGGGCCTGGACGGGACGGCGGGCCCGGAGTTCCGGGCGGACGCCGCGGGCTTCTCGGCGCCGGTCGCCCTGCCGGACTTGTCGGCGGGCTTGTCGGCGGGCTCGGCGGGCTTGTCGGCGGCGGGGTCGGCGGGCTTCTCGGCGGGTTTTCGGTCAGGGGCTTCGGCCGGGCTTTCGGCGGGTTCGCCGGGCGCGGGCTTCGCGGCGGCCGGCTTCGCGGCGGACGGTTCGGCGGGCCTGTCGGTCGGTGCTCGCCGCGCGCCGGGCCTCCCGGCGGCGGGCTGCTGCCCGGGCGGGCGCTCCGGCCCCGGCGGCGCCTGGACGTCCCCCGTCGTCGGCGCGGCGGTGTCCTTCACCGCGTCGGTCGATACCACCTCACCTGGCACCCAGCCTCCTTGGTCCACGCGGGCGCTCATTCCCCCGACCCGCGGGGTGCGCCCGTCCCCACCGGGCCCTGATGGCGCCAGTGTATCCGGCGCCTATTTCGTACTAGACCGTAACGAGTGAATGGACGTCCAGATTCCGCAGCTTGTCGCGCCCGTTCAGGAACGACAGCTCCAGCAGGACGGACAGCCCGGCGATCTCCCCGCCGCCCCGGCGGACGAGTTCGGCGGTGGCCGCGGCCGTCCCGCCGGTGGCGAGGACGTCGTCGACGATCAGTACACGGTCGCCCGGTTCGAGCGCGTCGAGATGGATCTCGATCGTCTCGGTCCCGTACTCGAGATCATAGGTCTCCTCGTGGGTCGCCGCGGGCAGTTTCCCCTTCTTGCGCACCGGCACGAAGCCGGCGCCGAAGTGGTAGGCGACGGGCGCGGCGAGGATGAACCCGCGCGCCTCGATCCCGACGATCTTGTCGATGGTGCCGCGGCCGTGGTGGTTGACGATCGCGTCCACGACGCCCGCGAACGCGACGTGGTCGGCCAGCAGCGGCGTGATGTCCTTGAAGACGACCCCGGCCTTCGGGTAGTCGTCCACGTCGCGGATCCGGTCCTGGATCAGCTTGCCGAGGTCCACGTTGCGCTCCCTGTGACGTATTCCACTCTCGTGCGGCCCGGGCGGACGGGCCCGGACACGCGCCGTGCCCGCGTCCGCCGGGGCTGACTCGCCCCGGCGGGCGCGGGCACGGCCGCCGGACGGCTTACTTGCCGCCGCGGCGCTGCTGCCGGGTGCCGCGCTTCGGCTGCTGGCGCGGCCCGGTGTTCACGACCTTGCGGACGGTGACGGCGCTGCGGACGTCGTCGGCGGACCCGCCCGCGTCGTCGGCCGCGTCCTGCCCGGACGGCTCGTCGTCCGACCCGCCGCCGGAGGCGCCCGCCGTCGCCTTGACCTTCGCGGTCTTGGCCTGGCGCTTCGTGCTCTGCTCGCGCCGGGCGATGTTCTGGCGGATCTGCTTGTACTTCGGCTCGCGCTCCTTGAACTGCACGAGCAGCGGCGTCGCCACGCAGATCGACGAGTACGTCCCGACGATCATGCCGACGAACAGCGCGAGCGACAGGTCCTTCAGGGTGCCCGCGCCGAACAGCGTCGTCCCGATGAACAGGATCGCGCCGACCGGCAGGATCGCCACCAGCGAGGTGTTCAGGGAGCGGACCAGCGTGCTGCTGAGCGCCTGGTTGGCCGCCTCGCTGTAGGTGGTCTTGGACGTCGGCCCGAGCGGTTTCGTGACCTCCTTGATCATGTCGAAGACCACGACCGCGTCGTAGAGCGAGTACCCGAGGATCGTCAGGAAGCCGAGCAGCGTCGCCGGGGTGACCTCGAAGCCGGACCAGGCGTACACGCCCGCCGTGATGATCAGGTCGTGCACCAGCGCGACGACGGCGGCGAGCGCCATCCGCCACTCGAACGCGACGGACAGGTAGCCGATGATCAAGATCATGAAGACGATGAGCGCCTGCCACGCCTTCTTCTGGATCTCACCGCCCCACGAGGCGCCGACGACCTGGGTGCTGATCTTGTCGGGGGCGACGCTCAGCTTCTTGGCGACGTTCGTCTTGACCTCGGTGACCTGGGCCGACGACAGGCTCTCCGTCGTCACCCGCCAGTCACCGCCGGCCTTCTGCACGATCGCCTGGTGCGCGCCGCCGCCGGTGACGGCGCCGCGCACGTCCTCGATCGAGGTGCCCGCGGACTTGAAGGTGAAGACGGAGCCGCCCTTGAACTCGACGCCGAAGTTCAGCCCCTGGACGAGCAGCCCGGCGATCGACAGGGCCAGCAGCAGCCCGGAGATCGTGGCCCAGATCTTCGGGCGGCCGACGATGTCGGCGCTGATCTCGCCCCGGTAGACCCGTGAGGTCACCGCACGCAGTCCCATGGCTCAGCCCTCCTGGCTCGTGCCGACGGCGGCGGCGGACGACTTCTGCGCCGCGCGGTGCAGCCGTCTCGGGTCGAGCCCGGACAGCGGATGGCCCCGGCCGAAGAAGTTCGTCCGGGACAGGAGCGCCACCAGCGGCTTCGTGAAGAAGAACACCACGACGATGTCGATCAGCGTCGTCAGGCCCATCGCGAACGCGAACCCGGCGACGCCGCCGACCGCGAGGAAGTACAGCACCAGCGCGGCGAGGAACGTCACGGCGTCGGCGACGAGGATGGTGCGCCGCGCCCGCTTCCAGGCGTTCTCGACCGACGGGCGGAGCCGGCGGCCGGCGCGCAGCTCGTCCCGCAGGCGCTCGAAGTAGACGATGAACGAGTCGGCCGTGATGCCGATGGAGACGATCAGGCCGATGATGTGCGGCAGCGACAGCCGGAAGCCCATCCCCTCGCCGAGGATGACGACCGCGAGGTAGGTGACCATGGACGCCACCGCGAGGCTGGACACCGCCACGAGGCCGAGTCCCCGGTAGTAGAACAGGCAGTAGAGCACGACGAGCCCGAGCCCGATCGCGCCCGCGATGAGGCCGCCGGTGAGCTGGTCGGAGCCGAGCGTCGACGACACCTCGTCGATCGAGCTCTGCTTGAACTCAAGGGGCAGCGCGCCGTACTTCAGCACGTTGGCGAGGTCGTTGGCGTACTGCTGGTCGAAGCTCTCGGGCGGGCCGTCGATGCTGGCGGTGCCGCCGGTGATCGCGCCCTCCCGGATGCTCGGCGCGGAGACGACCTGGCCGTCCAGGACGATCGCGACCTGTGCCCGCGGGGAGTTCGGGTCCTGCTGGTAGGCGCCGTAGGCGTCGGTGGTGACCGCGCCGAACTGGCGGGCGCCCTTGCCGTCGAACTTCAGCGACACCGACCAGCTCGCCTGGCCCTGCTGGGAGTTCGGCGGCATCGCGTTGGCCTTGTCGACGTTCTCGCCGAGGACCCGGACCGGGCCGAGGATGTACTTGGTGACCCGGTCGTCCTCCGCCTTCTGGTCGCAGGCGGCGACGAACTGGCGGTTCGGGTCGTTCGCGCCGGGAGCGCGCTTGTCGCCGCCGTAGCAGTCGAGCGACTCGAACTGCTTGATCACCGCTTTGTCGGTGACGCCGGGGTAGTCCTGCGCGGGCGCCTGCGGCTGCCCGGACGGCTGCACCAGCGGCGACGACGGCGACGGCGTGGCCGCCGGGGAGCCGGACCCGGACGGCTTCGGCGTCGGCGCGGCCAGCGCGCCCGACAGCGCCCGGCCGCGCGGCGTGGCCGTCCCGGACGGGGACGCCGACGCGCCCCCGGACGGCGACGCGGACGGCGACGGGCTCTTGCCGTCCTTCTTCGACCCGTCCTTGGCCTTGCCGGTGGGGCTCGGCGTCGGGGCCGGCGGCGCGCCCGAGGTGGGCTTGCCGTCGGCGACCGCGAACACCTGCCGGAACTGGAGCTTGGCGGTGGTTCCGATCAGGTTGACGACGCGGCCCTGTCCCTCGCCGGGGACGTTCACCACGATGTTGTTGCTGCCCTGCTTGGTGACCTCCGCGTCCGACACCCCGAGGCCGTTGACCCGCTGAGTCATGATCTTGACGGCCTGGTTCATCTGCTCGGCCGGCGGGTTCTTGCCGTTCGGGGTCTTGGCGGTGAGGGTCACGGTCGTCCCGCCGGCGAGGTCGAGCCCGAGCTTGGGCTTCGTCTGCCCTTGCCAGACCGCCACGCCGGCGAGGACGACCAAGGTAGCGAAGAGCGCGAGGAGCGTGCGCCCAGGCTTGGGAGCGCTGCTTGACGGAGCCACTTGTCGTCTTACTTCCCGTCTGGAGTCGAAACCGGAAGAGATCAGGCGGACGGCTTGTCCGCCGCCTTGACCTTGGCCCTCCCCTTGGGCTCGGACTCGTCCGCCCCGTCTTCACCGTCCGCCTCGTCCTCTGCCGAGGCGTCGGTGCCGGCGTCCTTGGGCAGGTCGACGCGGTCGTCGTCCCCGTCCTGGTCGTCGCCGTCCCCCTCAAGCTCGTCGTCGAGCTCGTCGTCGACCTCGTCCGGGTCGTCGTCCTTGAGGACCTGCATCACGGCCTGCTTGACGAAGCGGACCTCGACGCCCTCGGCGATCTCCAGCACGACGCCGTCGTCGTCGACCTCCACGACGGTGGCCCGCATCCCGCTGGTCGTCAGCACGCGCGCGCCTGGCGTCATCGCGTTCTGCATCTGCATCTGCTCCTTGCGCCGCCTGCTCTGCGGGCGGATCAGCAAGAA
The DNA here is from genome assembly GCF_001552135.1 of Actinomadura chibensis NBRC 106107. Classification (GTDB taxonomy): domain Bacteria; phylum Actinomycetota; class Actinomycetes; order Streptosporangiales; family Streptosporangiaceae; genus Spirillospora; species Spirillospora chibensis. The sequence goes on from NZ_BCQP01000038.1 coordinate 43,452, forward strand.
GTAGAAGACCAGGGGAACGGCGAGGAGCAGCAGCAGGTTGAAGGCCCCGCTTCCGCCCGAGCCCGCCGCGATAATCATGTCGCTGCCCATTACCGGGGCATCCTTCCGATGTCGTTTGCCCAGCCAGTGACCGGACCGGTCACGTACCACGGGACCGCCGGCTGGAGACGGTGAACCAGGTCCCGGAGTCTAGAGAGTACGCGAGACCCCGGCAACGACGCGACGATCGGTGACGCCGGGAAGTTCCCAACCCGTTACCCGAAGATCATCATTCCGAGCTTTCCGGATCGTCCCGGTCCATATCGAACAGCGTCCCGGCCATGGGCGCGGTCGGCGGCGGGGTCAGCCCCAGATGCGCCCAAGCGGCGCCCGTGGCGACCCTCCCGCGCGGCGTCCTGGCCAGCAGGCCTTGCCGGACGAGGAAGGGCTCCGCGACGACCTCCACGGTCTCCGGCTCCTCCCCCACCGACACCGCCAGCGTCGACAGGCCGACCGGACCGCCGCCGAACTTGCGCAGCAGCGACCCGAGGACGGCCCGGTCGAGCCGGTCGAGGCCCCGTTGGTCCACCTCGTACAACGCGAGCGCGGACCGCGCGGATTCCCAGGTCACCGTCCCGTCGCCGCGGACCTCCGCGTAGTCGCGGACGCGCCGCAGCAGCCGGTTGGCGATCCGGGGGGTGCCGCGCGAGCGCCCGGCGACCTCGGCGGCGGCGTCGGCGGCGATCTCCACGTCCAGCAGCCGCGCCGACCGGCGGACGATCACCTCCAGTTCGGCGGGCTCGTAGAAGTCCATGTGCGCGACGAAGCCGAACCGGTCGCGCAGCGGGCCCGGCAGCATCCCGGCCCTGGTGGTGGCGCCGACCAGCGTGAACGGCGCGATGTCGAGCGGGATCGCGGTCGCGCCCGGGCCCTTGCCGACGACGACGTCGACGCGGAAGTCCTCCATGGCCATGTAGAGCATCTCTTCGGCGGGACGGGCCAGCCTATGGATCTCGTCTAGGAACAGGACCTCGCCCTCGGCGAGCGTGGACAGCACCGCCGCGAGGTCCCCGGCCCGCTCGATCGCCGGGCCGGACGAGATCCGCAGCGGCCGCCCCAGCTCCGCCGCGATGATCATGGCGAGGGTCGTCTTGCCGAGGCCGGGCCCGCCGGACAGCAGCACGTGGTCGGGCGTCCGGCCGCGCCGCAGCGCGCTGTGCAGCACCAGCGACAACTGCTCGCGGACGCGCTCCTGGCCGACGAAGTCGTCCAGCTTCTTCGGCCGCAGCGCGGCCTCGATCGCCTGCTCCTCGGCGCCGACCGCGTCCGCCGACACCAACCGCTCCGGCTCGCTCATCCGCGCCTCCCTGTGGGGGGACGACCCCCCACGCCCCCCGGCTCGCTTTCGCTCATCCTCTGCTCAACTTCTTCAGCGCGGACTTCAGCAGCACGGCGACGGGAGGCGTCTCGGCGCCGTCGAGGTCGGCCGCGACGGCGGAGACGGCGGCGTCGGCGTCCTTGGCGGACCAGCCGAGGTTGATCAGGCCCATCTGGACCTGCTCGCGCCACGGCTCGGCGCGGGCGGGCGCGCGGAGGTCGGCGGCGGCGTCCCCGACCGGGCCGCCGAGCCGGTCGCGCAGCTCCAGCACGATCCGCTGCGCCCCCTTCTTGCCGATGCCGGGGACCTTGGTCAGCGCGGTCAGGTCCTCGGCGGCGACCGCGTGGCGCAGCGCGTTCGGGGTGTGCACGGCCAGCATCGCCAGCGCCAGCCGGGGGCCGACGCCGCTCGCGGTCTGCAGCAGCTCGAACACGGTGCGCTCGTCGTCGTCGGCGAACCCGAAGAGGGTGAGGGAGTCCTCGCGGACGACCAGCGAGGTCGGGACCTTCGCGTGGTCGCCGACCCGGAGCCCGGCGAGCGTCGCGGGGGTGCACTGCACCGACAGGCCGACGCCGTGCACGTCGATCACCGCCCCGTCGGGTCCGGCGGCGGCCACCCGGCCGCTGACGAAGGCGATCACTGGCTGGTTCCTCCTCTGCTCCGGGCGGCGAGCCGAGCGCGCTCGGCCTCCGCCGCCTGCTCGATCCGCGTCCGCTGGGCGCGGGCGAGGCGGTCCCGCGCGCCGCCGCGCCACACGTGGCAGATGGCGAGCGCGAGGGCGTCGGCGGCGTCCGCCGGGGTCGGCGGCGCGTCCAGCGCGAGCAGGCGCGTCACCATCCTCGTCACCTGCGCCTTGTCGGCGCGGCCGTTGCCGGTGACGGCGGCCTTGGCCTCGCTCGGGGTGTGCAGCGCGACGGGCAGCCCGCGGCGGGCGGCCACCAGCATCGCGACCCCGGCGGCCTGCGCGGTGCCCATCACGGTGCGGACGTTGTGCTGGGCGAACACGCGCTCGACCGCGACGGCGTCGGGGCGCAGCTCGTCCACCAGCGCCTCGATGCCCGTCTCGATGCCGAGCAGGCGCAGGGCGACCTCGTCGCCGGGCGCGGTCCGCACGACGGACACGTGCACCAGCCGGAGCCGCTTGCCCGGGGCGCCCTCGACGACCCCCACCCCGCACCGGGTGAGCCCGGGGTCCACCCCCATCACCCGCACGGCCGCTCCTTCGATCACCTGTTCGGCCGAACACGCTACCAACTCGGCGTGACACCGGCACGGGCCGCGGGCGTGTCGGGCGGAAGGAGGCGCTCAGAAGTAGTCGAGGGTGAACGGCGCGGCGGCGAACGCGGCGGGCAGGACGCCCGGGTCGCCGCCCCCGAGCAGGCCGGACAGGCGCAGCGTCGGCACCGGCACGCCCGCGTAGAGCGCGGCGAGCCCCCGCGCCCCGACCCGGACGGCGGCCGGGTCCGCGGCGGAGCGTTCCAGCCGTCCGCGTCCGTCCGCGACCTCCAGCCGCCAGTGGCCCGAGTTCGCGGGGCACTGCGGGTCGTCGATCAGCAGCGGCGCCGAACCGGCGACGCCGTCGGGGAAGCCGCGCGCCTCGATCGCGGCGGGCACGTCCACCAGGCGCAGCATCCACTGGCTGCGGTGGACGTTCTCCTTCTCGCGCTCGCGCAGCATCCACAGCACCGGATCCATCGGAGACACGCACGCCCGGACGGTCTCGGCCGTCGAGGAGCCGGACCCGACGATCGCCCACAGGGCCCGCAGCGTCCGCTCCGACGACGCCACGATCTTGACGACCTCAAGGTGGGTGTTGCCGTCCGCCCACCGGTAGGCGAGGAAGCCGTCGTCGGCCAGATAACTGAAAAGGCCGGGCAGCGAGAGGATGCCCCGCCAGCGCGGCTCGTCGAAGCCGACCGGGCCGCAGTCGCGGGCGTCCTCGTGGGCGCGGTCGACGACGGCGGCGACCCGCGCCGCGTCCGCGGGCCCGGCCCGCCGGACGGGGACGCGCCCGGCGGCCACCGCGCGCAGTTCCTCGGCGGGCAGTTCGACGTGGTGCTGCGCGCCCGCGTGCTCCCAGCCGAGGCGCCGGTAGAGGGTCGTCGTGGCCGGATACAGCACGGCCAGCGAATGCCCGAACGCGGCGCACCGCTCCAGGAGGCTCGTGACCATCGTCCGGGCGAGCCCGCTCCCGCGCCGCTCGGGCGCGACGGTGATCGCGCTCACGCCGCCCATGGACACCGGCCTGCCGTGCCACCACTGCGTCATCGCGTACAGCGCGCCGGTGGCGACGACCTCGTCGCCGTCGAACCCGGCGAACTGCCGCCCGGCCTCGGCCGACGGCGCCGACATCTGGACGCGGCGGGCCCAGAGGTCGTCCGGGACGGGGCCGAAGGCGCGGGCGCGGATGTCGCGGACGCGGTCCATCTCGTCCGGTCGGAGCGCGCGAACCTGCATGATCGAGACGTTACGCCATGCCCCGGACGCGGAACGCCGCCGCCCCGGGCGGGCGGCGGCGTCGGCGGAAGGCGCGGCTCAGGCGTCGATCGCCGCCAGGACGTCGTCGGGGACGTCGAAGTTGGCGTAGACGTCCTGGACGTCGTCGGAGTCCTCCAGGGCGTCGAGGAGGCGGAACACCTTCTTGGCGTTGTCCTCGTCGAGGGGGACGGTGACGGTCGGCAGGAACTTGCTCTCCGCCGACTCGTAGTCGATCCCCGCGTCGACCAGGGCGGTGCGGACCGCGACGAGGTCGCCCGCCTCGCTGACGACCTCGAAGTTGTCCTCGTCGAGCTCGTTGACCTCTTCGGCCCCGGCGTCCAGGACGGCCATCATGACGTCGTCCTCGCTGGTGCCCGACTTCGGGACGATCACGACGCCCTTGCGGTTGAACATGTACGAGACCGAGCCGGGGTCGGCGAGGGACCCGCCGTTGCGGGTGAGCGCCACCCGCACCTCGGACGCGGCCCGGTTGCGGTTGTCGGTCAGGCACTCGATCAGGATCGCGACGCCGCCGGGCGCGTAGCCCTCGTAGGTGATGTTCTGCCAGTCGGCGCCTCCGGCCTCCTCACCGGCGCCGCGCTTGCGCGCGCGCTCGATGTTGTCGTTGGGGACGGAGTTCTTCTTCGCCTTGTAGATGGCGTCGTAGAGCGTCGGGTTGGCGTCGGGATCGCCGCCGCCGGTGCGCGCCGCCACCTCGATGTTCTTGATCAGCTTGGCGAAGAGCTTGCCCCGCTTGGCGTCGAGGGCAGCCTTCTTGTGCTTGGTGGTCGCCCATTTGGAATGGCCGGACATCTGTCATTCCTCCTCTGTCGCCCGGCGCACCAGATCGGCGAAGTAGTGGTGCACGCGGTAGTCGCCTGTCAACTCCGGATGGAACGCGGTCGCGATGAGGCGCCCCTGGCGGACGGCGACGATCCTACCGGCGCTCGGACCGCTCTCGGTGCGTCCGAGTACCTCCACGGCGTCGCCGACCGACTCGACCCACGGCGCGCGGATGAAGACGGCGTGGTAGGGCTCGTCCCCCATGCCGGTCAGCTCGACGGCGGACTCGAACGAGTCGACCTGGCGGCCGAACGCGTTCCGGCGCACGGTCATGTCGATCCCGCCGACGGTCTCCTGGCCCGCGACGCCGTCCCGGATGCGGTCCGCGAGCATGATCATCCCGGCGCAGGAGCCGTACGCGGGCAGGCCCGCCTCGATCCGCTTGCGCAGCGGTTCGAGCAGCTCGAAGGAGCGCGCGAGGCGCCACATGGTGGTGGACTCCCCGCCCGGCAGGACGATCCCGTCGACGCGTTCCAGCTCCTCGGGCCGGCGCACGCCGAGGGCGCGCGCGCCCGCCGCCTCCAGCGCGCGCGTGTGCTCGCGCACGTCGCCTTGCAGGGCGAGGACACCGATCGTGGGCACAGCGGTCACGTCGAACCTTCCCGGGGTCGTGGAGATCGTCCAACCTTAGACGTTCCGTACGGACGTTCCGTACAACGTTCCACGACACGGCGGCTCTTCCCGCCGCCCGTCCCGCCGCCCGCGCGCCTCAGGCGTGCTTGAAGCGGCGGAGCGGCAGTTCGAGCGGGAGGAAGCCGTCCTTGCCGCGGTCGGCGATGCCGCGTCCGAACATGTGCTCCTCGGCGAGCGCGAGCCCGAACTCCTCCGGGTCGAACGGCAGCGGGACGTCGGGCGCGCCCGCGTCGATCGCCCGCCAGAACGGGCGCTCGGCGGGCAGCCGCTCGCCCTGGTCGACGACGACGCCGTCCTCGGCCGTGACGAACACGTCCCGGCGCAGCTCGCCGGACTCGTACCAGCGGAACCAGCAGCCGCGGATCACGGTGTGCAGGACGAGCACGCCGCAGCGCGACCCGGGCAGCGCGGCGGCCGCCGTGTCGGCGATGCGGCGGGCGTCGTCGTCGAGGCAGAACAGCCGCCGGTCGCACAGCAGCAGCGCCCGCTCGAACGCGCCGACGAACAGCTCGTCCTCGTACGGCCAGAGCGCGAAGTCGAGGACGGTGTCGCCGGTCTCCGTCAGCGTGTCCGCCGGGTACAGGCCGCGCGCGATCGCGGCGGCGGCGTCCGGATCGGGCACGAGGCCCGGCCGGAACACCTCGGTGGGTTCACCCGCGCTCGCGCACGCCAGCGCGACCGACCAAGCCATGCTCAACCCCTCCCGCGGCCGGGCACCGCCCGAGGAGCCGCGCTCCTCACCGGCCGCGCCGCCAGCGTAAACCCTGTCAGGGGCCGGTGTGGAGAGGGGTCCCCCGATCCGGTTACCAGCCGCGGCCCGCGAACTTCTGGTCGTCGCCGAGGGAGGCCACGTTGATCCCGACCATGGCCTCGCCGAGCCCGCGCGACACCTTGGCGATCACCCCGGGGTCGTCGTGGAAGGTGGTGGCCTTCACGATCGCCTCGGCGCGCTGGGCCGGGTTGCCGGACTTGAAGATGCCGGAGCCGACGAAGACGCCCTCCGCGCCGAGCTGCATCATCATGGCGGCGTCGGCGGGCGTCGCGATGCCGCCGGCGGTGAACAGCACCACGGGCAGCTTCCCGGCCTCGGCGACCTCCTTGACCAGCTCGTAGGGGGCCTGGAGCTCCTTCGCCGCGACGTAGAGCTCGTCCTCCGGCAGGTTCTGCAGCCGCCGGATCTCCGCGCGGATCTTGCGCATGTGCGTGGTGGCGTTGGAGACGTCGCCGGTGCCCGCCTCGCCCTTGGAGCGGATCATCGCCGCGCCCTCGGTGATGCGGCGCAGGGCCTCGCCGAGGTTGGTGGCGCCGCACACGAACGGGACGGTGAACGCCCACTTGTCGATGTGGTTCTCGTAGTCGGCCGGGGTGAGCACCTCGGACTCGTCGACGTAGTCGACGCCGAGCGCCTGCAGCACCTGGGCCTCGACGAAGTGGCCGATGCGGGCCTTCGCCATCACCGGGATGGACACCGCGGCGATGATCCCGTCGATCATGTCGGGGTCGCTCATCCGGGAGATGCCGCCCTCGGCGCGGATGTCGGCGGGCACCCGCTCCAGGGCCATCACGGCGACCGCGCCCGCGTCTTCGGCGATCTTGGCCTGCTCGGGCGTGACGACGTCCATGATCACGCCGCCCTTGAGCATCTCCGCCATGCCGCGCTTGACGCGGGCGGTCCCGGTCTCGGGCGCGGCGTTCTCAGGGACGGGAGTGGAAGTGGACACGGGCATTCCTCACTGCACGGACGATAAGTCCCTTCCATGGTATTGCCTGCTCGTCCGGCGTCTCGACCCGCATTGTGTCAGCGCGCGCGGCGCGGCGGTTACGGGATGTACGGTTTCCCGTCGTTGACGAGCACGACCCAGACCTGCCCGGGGGCGAAGTTCATGGGCGCTCCGTCAGCCGTGGTGTAGGTCGTCCCCTGGCTCTCGGACGGGCGCGACCACTTGGCGCTGAACGCCTTGCCGTCCCGCAGGACGACGGCCCGTCCCGTCCCGGTGGTGTGGATCAGGGGCGTGTAGCTGCCGAGGAAGTCGTGGAACTTCGACCGGGTCGTCTTGGCGTACTGGACGACGACCGTCCGTCCGCCGAGGACGCCGCCCTCGGCGGCGACGTCGGGCCGCCCGCCCCAGCTCGCGAGCCACCGCCTCTGCTTGGCCGACCAGGTGAACCCCATCGTCGCGGCGGGCCACCGCGCCGTGAAGGACCTGACGCGCCTGCCGCCCGCTGGGGCGTCCCCGAAGCGGAAGCCGATGTCGCGCGGCTTGGCGGCCTTCGGCGCCCGCTTCAGCAGGTCCCTCGGGTCGGCGTAGAGGTTGTAGGGGATGCGCCGCGCCCCCGAACGGAAGTACGCGGCGCCCGCCGACTCCTGGGACAGGTCGTACAGCGGCGCCTTGCGCACGTACTTCTTCATCTTGCTCTGGACGCCGGAGAACGCGAAGGCGGGGCGTCCGAACTGCGGCAGGATGTGCAGGTCGGAGATCCGGGCGCTGCGGACCGGTCCAACCCGCTTCGGCAGCCGGGACGAGAACACCGCCATCAGCCGCGTCTCACCGCCCTCGACCTGCTCGACGTACACGATGTCGGCGGCCGACACCCCGCTCTGCGGCAGCGCCGGGCGCGTGTTCTCGACCTTGACCGCGAGGACGGGGTTGGCCAGCCCCTTCGTGCCTCCGTTGAAGGGGTGCGTCGCGGGGGCCGGCGTCGGGCTCTCGCTGGGCGCGCCCGTGCTGCTCGGCGGCGCCGCGGACTTCGGGCCGCCCGAGTCGGAGCAGGCGGACAGCGCGGCGGCGCCGAGCGCGAGCAGGCCGAACCACACGGCCCCCCGGCCCCTGACGGTGCTGTCCCAGACGGATCGCACGATCTGCCCCTCCCTTGTCCGGTCGCCCAGAGAGTCCTAGAGGGTAGCGAACGCCCGGATGCGCCCGTCCCCGTCCGCGGTACGGGCCGGCCCCGCGGCGGGATCACGCCCCGGGCGGGTCGTCGTCGATCTCGAAGAAGTCGGGCAGCGGGGCGCGCCCGGCGAGCGGCAGCACCCGGATCAGCGGCTTGCGGCGCGCGGCCCGCGCCTGCCGGACGGCGTCGTTGTAGAACCGGCGGGCATAGGCGACCCGCGCGGCGGACGAGGTCAGCTCCTCCAGCACCGCCTCCCCGTCGCCGGCGGCCCCGGCGGTGAGCGCGCCGACGAAGTCGGGCTGGTCGACGACCGCGCGCAGCGCCCGGGACAGGTCGCTCTCGGCGAACTCGCGGTTGTCGGCGTCTGCGGTGCGGGCCTCGTGCGCGGCGGTCGCGAGGACGAGGCTGGCGGCCGGGTCGAGGAGCCGGGACGCGGCGAGCTCCAGCGCGGCGGCGGCGCGCCGGACGAGCGCGGCGTCCAGCGCGGCGCGGGCCGTCTCGACGCGGACGTGCAGCCGGTCGAGCCGGGTGGCGCGCCACGACACGTACACGCCGACCAGGAACACGACGGCGAACCAGAACAGGACGTCGATGATCCAGTCGTAGGACACGGGTCAGGCCCCGAGGCCGGATTCGACGACGGGGGCGCCCGCGCCGGCGAGCGTGACCGTCTCGTACACGCGCAGCACGTCCCTCGCCACGGCGGACCAGTCGTAGGCGCGGACGGCGGCGCGGGCCTCCGCCGACAGCCGCTTGCGGCGCGCCGGGTCGTCCAGCAGCTCGCCGGCCGCCGCCGCGAGGGCCGCGTGGTCGCCCGCCGGGAAAAGCGCCCCGGCCCGGCCGCCGAGCAGGACCCGGTCGAACGCCTCGATGTCGCTGGCGAGGATCGGCGCGCCCGCCGACATCGCCTCGGCGAGGACGATCCCGAAGCTCTCCCCGCCGAGGTTCGGCGCGACGAACACGTCCACCGAGTGGTAGGCGCGGACCTTGTCGGCCTCGCTGACCAGGCCGAGCACGACGACCCGGTCGCGCAGCCCCGGCGGGACGCGCGAGAGCGCGTCGTCCGCGTCGCCGGGCCCGGCGATCAGCAGCCGCAGGCCGGGCCGCGCCGGCGCGAGTATCTCGAAGGCGCGCAGCAGCACGTCCAGGCCCTTGCGGGGCTCGTCGATCCGGCCGAGGAAGCCGAGCGCCGCCGGGTCGTCCGGGCCGCGCGGGACGTCCGCGCGGCCGGGCCAGCCGGGCAGCGGGGCCGCGACCGCGTACCGCTCGGTCGCGACGCCGTTCGGGATCAGCACGGCGTCGCCGCCGAGGTGCTCGACGAGGCTGGTCCGGGCGGCCTCCGACACCGCGATCCGGCCGGTGATCTTCTCCAGCGCGCTCTGCAGGATCGGCGACATCACCGACAGCGCCCGCGACCGCTCGTAGGACGCGTGGAAGGTGCCGACGATCGGCCCGTCGGCCGCCCAGCAGGCGAGCAGGCCGAGCGACGGCGCGGTCGGCTCGTGGACGTGCAGGACGTCGAACCCGCCCTCGCGGATCCAGCGCCGGACTCGGCCCGCCGACCGGAACCCGAACGCCAGCCGCGCCACCGACCCGTTGTAGGGCACGGGCACGGCGCGCCCGGCGGACGTCACGTAGGGCGGCAGCCGCGCGCCGTCGTCCGCCGGGGTGATCACCGACACCCGGTGGCCGAGCGCGACCAGCGCCTCGGCGAGGTCGCCGATGTGCTGCTGGACGCCGCCCGGCACATTCCACGTGTACGGGCAGACGATGCCGACCTTCATCGCCTCAGCGGTCCTCGTCCGCGAGGTCGTCCACCCAGACCTTCTGCAGCATGTGCCAGTCCTCGGGGTGGGCGGCGATGCCCGCCTCGAAGACCCGCGCGAGCCCCTGCGTCATCGCCTGGATCTTCTCCTGCCTGCCGCCGCCGTCCGGCACCGGGATCTCGTCGTGGACGCGCGCGGCCCAGTACTCCCCCTCGTACCAGAGTGTCACGGGGATGAGGGCGGCGCCGGTCTGGACGGCCAGCGCGGCGGCCACGGCGGGCATCCGCGCGGTGGCGCCGAAGAACTCGACGTCGATGCCGCTCGCGGTGAGGTCGCGGTCGACGACGAGGCACACCGGGCGGCCCGCGCGGAGCCGCTGCGCCATGCGCCCGTAGGCGGACGCCCCCCGGTGCGCGAGCACCTCCATGCCGAGCCCCTCGCGGAACTCGACGAACCGGTCGAACAGCGACTCGGGCCGCAGCCGCTCGGCGACCGTGGTGAACGGGTACCCGCTGTGCACCAGCCACGCGCCCGCGTGCTCGTAGTTGCCCATGTGCGGCAGCGCGAGGATCACGCCGCGCCCGGAGTCGAGCGTGGTGAAGATCTTCTGCTCGCCGGTGACCCGCATCCGGCCGAGGATCCGCTCCCGGTCGTACTCGGGCAGCCGGAACACCTCCAGCCAGTAGCGGAAGTAGGACCGCAGCACCTTCTTGCTGAGGACGCGGACCTCGTCGTCGACGGCGTCCTTGCCGAGGACGCGGCACAGGTTCTTCTCCAGTTGCCGCACCCCGGAGCCGCAGCGGTGCCAGGTGCGGTCGGCGAGCGCGGCGAACGCGAGCCTGGCCGCCGTCTCCGGCATCTTCCGCACGACCGTCCAGCCGACCGCGTAGGCGGCGTCGGCCACCTCGTCGCGCAGCGACGGACCGGTCCCGCGCGACGGCGGCCGGGCCGGGGTCATGGGTGCGGCTCCGGCTCCCGCGCCGCCGCCGCGGCGGCCGCGGCGCGCGCCTGCGCGTACACGGTGGCGAACCGCTGCCCGACCGTGACGGTGCTGAGCCCGGCGAGCACCCACAGCGCGACCGCGAGGATGTAGGGGACGCCGAGCCCGTCGAACCCGGCGGCGACGAGCGCGACGATCAGCCGCTCGGCGCGTTCCGCGATGCCCACGTTGCAGGTGTACCCGAGGCCCTCGGCGCGGGCCTTGGCGTAGGACACCACGACCCCGGAGACCAGGCAGTACAGGGCGACGCCGGCGAGCAGGTCCTGGTCGTCGCGGTACAGGCCGATCATCAGGCCGGAGAAGATCGCGGCGTCGGCCACCCGGTCCATCGTGGAGTCGAGGAACGCGCCGAACTTGGAGATCTTCCCGGTGACGCGGGCGACGGCGCCGTCCAGCATGTCGAACAGGACGAACGCGGTGATGACCATCGTGCCCCAGAAGAACTCGCCGCGCGGGAACAGCACGAGCGCGCCGGCGGCGACGCCGAGCGTCCCGACGACGGTGATGGCGTTGGGCGAGAGCCCGCTCCGCGCGACCGCGTTTCCGACGGGGGTGAGGACGCGTTCAAGCGCGGGCCTGATGTTGTTGAGCATCGCCGTCCGATCTCGTTCTTCGCTGGGGGCGTCGGCCGCGTGACGTCGCGGTCCGCCGCGGCGCGCCCATCGTAGTGCGGAGGCGGGCCCGCGGCGTGCGGAGGCGGAGCGCCGGGGCGGGGCCCGCGTCCGGGGACGGTTTGCCGCGCCCCGGCGCGGACAGATCACAGTTGATTGCCGTCCACCCCTTGTGATCCCGCCCGTCACGGGAAAAGGTGGTGGTACGGGTGTGACGTCGGTCACGCACGTTGGACGAGGTCGGACGCCGCACTCGGACGTCAGGGCCGGGCCCCCGCGCCGGGGCCGGGCCGGTACCGCACGCGGGCCTGCCCGCGCGACACGCGCGGAGACCCGTCCGAGGAGGTAGTCATGGCGGACAAGGGAGGCCACCCGGGAGCCCCCGGCAGGGCACCGGAGGCCGGCGGGTGCGACAAGGTGCGCAACGTCGCGTTGGTCGGCCATTCGGGCGCCGGGAAGACGACACTCGTCGAGGCGCTGCTCGCCGCGACGGGCACGCTGCAGCGCGCGGGCAGGGTCGAGGACGGCACCACCGTCAGCGACTACGACGAGGTCGAGGTGCGCCAGCAGCGCTCGGTCAACCTCGCGCTCGCCCCGTTCGACTACGGCGGCGTCAAGATCAATCTCATCGACACCCCCGGCTACGCCGACTTCGTCGGCGACCTGCGGGCCGGGCTGCGCGGCGCGGACGCCGCGCTCTTCGTGATCTCGGCGGTGGACGGCATCGACGGGCTCAGCCGGATGCTGTGGGAGGAGTGCGCGGCGGTCGGGATGCCCCGCGCGGTCGTCATCACGAAGATCGACCAGCAGCGCGGCGACTTCGACGACGTCGTCATGAGCTGCCAGGACGTCTTCGGCGAGGGCGTCGCCCCGCTGTACTTCCCGGTCGGCTCGGGGGACGGGCCGACCGGCCTGATCGGCCTGCTGACGCAGCGCTGCCTCGACTACGCGACCGGGACGCGCACCGAGTGCGACCCCGATCCGGAGTACCTCGACCAGATCGCCGAGCAGCGCGCGTCGCTGATCGAGGGGATCATCCAGGAGAGCGAGGACGAGTCGCTCATGGACAGGTACCTGTCCGGTGAGGACATCGACGTCAAGGCGCTCATCGAGGACCTGGAGACCGCGGTGGCGCGCGGCAGCTTCTACCCCGTCCTCGCCACGTCCGTCCCGCACGGCGACCACCCCGGCCCGGTGATCGGCATGCAGGAGCTGCTGGAGGTCATCAGCCAGGCGTTCCCCTCCCCCCTCGAACACGGCATCCCGTCGGTGACCCCGGTGAAGGGCGGCCCCGCCAGGGAGGTGGCGTGCGACCCGGACGGGCCGCTCGTCGCCGAGGTGATCAAGACGACGTCCGACCCGTACGTGGGGCGGATCTCGCTCGTCAGGGTCTTCTCCGGGACGCTGCGCCCGGACACCACCGTGCACGTCTCCGGGCACGGCATGGCGGACCGCGGCCACGAGGACCACGACGTCGACGAGCGGGTCGGCGCGCTCACCTCCCCGCTCGGCAAGACGCAGCGGACGGCGTCGTCGTGCATCGCGGGCGACATCTGCGCGGTCGCGAAGCTCAGCCGCGCCGAGACGGGCGACACGCTGTCCGATCCCGGCTCCCCGATGGTGATGGCGCCCTGGTCGATGCCCGACCCGCTGCTGCCGGTGGCGATCCGGGCCAAGTCCAAGGCCGACGAGGACAAGCTCAGCCAGGCGCTCGGCCGCCTCGTCGCGGAGGACCCGACGCTCCGGCTTGAGAACAACTCCGAGACGCGCCAGCTCGTCCTGTGGTGCATGGGCGAGGCGCACGCCGACGTCCTGATCGACCGGCTGCGGTCCCGGTACGGGGTCGAGGTCGAGCGGATCGACCTGCGGGTGCCGCTGCGCGAGACGTTCGGCGGGACGGCGAAGGGCCTCGGCCGGCACGTCAAGCAGAGCGGCGGGCACGGCCAGTACGGGATCTGCCACATCGACGTGGAGCCGCTCCCGTCCGGCGAGGGGTTCGAGTTCGTCGACAAGATCGTCGGCGGCGTGGTCCCCCGCCAGTTCATCCCCTCGGTGGAGAAGGGCGTCCGGCAGCAGATGGCGCGCGGCGTGTCCGCCGGGTATCCGCTCGTCGACATCAAGGTCACCCTGCACGACGGCAAGGCCCACTCGGTGGACTCGTCCGACATGGCGTTCCAGGCCGCCGGGGCGCTCGCGCTGAAGGACGCGGCGGGCCAGGTGCCGATCCTGCTCCTGGAACCGGTGGACGAGGTCGACGTGCTGGTCGCCGACGACTACGTGGGCGCGATCATGTCCGACCTGTCGTCGCGGCGCGGCCGGGTGCTCGGCTCCCAGTCGGTGCCCGGCGGCCGCACCATGATCAAGGCCGAGGTGCCGCAACTGGAGATCATCCGCTACGCCATCGACCTGCGCTCCATGTCGCAGGGAACCGGGACGTTCAGCCGGACGTTCCTCCGCTACGAACCGCTCCCCTCGCACCTCGCCGACAAGGTCGCGGCCGAGTCGAAGGACGGCTGACCCGCCCGGGCGCTCCGGCGCGGGCGAGGCCCGCGCCGGAGCGTCATCCCTAGGACTGAGCGCGCTTAGGCCCGGAGGCTGATCGACAACTCGGCCCGGAGGTTGAGGCCGGGCCCGCGGCGCCGTGGGATCCTTGTTCTCGCCATGAGAAAATCGGGGGACCACGACGCGCCGGGCACGCCCGCCACGCCCACGCGCCGCAAGGTCATCAAGGGTCTGGGCGTCGCCGCGAGCGGGCTGGCGCTCGGCACCGGGATCAGCGCGGCGCTGCCGCGCACGGACGACGAGGCCGCGGCGATGGCCATCCCGGAGGCCGGGCCGTGGACGCCCGCCGCCGTCCACGGCCACGTCGACGTCACCTGGTCCGTCGACACGTCGCAGAAGCTGGTCGCGCTGACGTTCGACGACGGGCCCATGCCGAAGTGGACGCCGATGGTCCACGACGTCCTCGACCAGGAGCGGGTCAAGGCGACGTTCTTCCTGGTGGGCGAGCGCCTGGTGCGCAACGCGCGGCTGGTGCACGGCCGGATGGACCGGCACGAGGCGGGCAACCACACCTGGGGCCACGCCGACCTCGCGCTGCTCGGCCATGAGGACGCCTGCCGGCAGATCCACCGGGCGCACGCGGCCATCGAGCGGATCACCGGCAAGGAGCCGAAGCACCTGCGGCCCCCCTACGGGCGGCTCGGCGGGACGACGCTGAGCGCCGCCGGGCAGTTCGGCTACAGCCTCACGCTCTGGTCGATCAAGATGTTGGAGAAGACGTACCAGCACGACCCGCCGCAGCTCGTCGACTACATCGTCGGCAACACCCGGCCGGGGACGATCGTCCTCGCCCACGACACGGGGCAGCCCGACCGGCTGGTGGCGCTGCGGAACCTCGTCCCGATGATCCGGGGGCTGCGCGCCAAGGGCTTCGAGTTCGTCACCGTGTCCGAGCTGATGGCGGCGTCGGCGCCGCCCCCGTCGGAGCAGCGCTCGTCCTGACGGGCGTTCCCGCGCGGGCCCGGCCGTACGTGCCGCGTCGCGGACGGCCGCCGGTGCGGGCCCAGGCTCGCACCGACGGCGGAACGGGACGGCCGGAAGGCGCGAATTCCGTGTCGACGGACTTCACCGGCCATTGGTGAAGGCGGCTGGTCGTCGCGGTTTCGATTACCGGCGGGCGGCGTGGCCCGCGTTCACCGCGTTTCCGCGTTCATCGGACTCAGCCTCCGCGGGGGTTTCCGAGCTGCTAGGAGCTGATCTTGCATTGAGGCTGTAGCCGCGCAGGGTTCGTGATCTTGTTGCGGGGACGCGGCGCCCGACGCCCGACGAATACCTTGCGGCCGCGGGGTTCCGGTTTCTTGTGGAAGCGGACCGTCCCGTAGGCGTTGTCGATCACCGGCGACCCACATGTTCTGATTTGTCGTCCCGGCGGTCGATCGCGGCATCAGTTTGGCAGGGGCGCGATCAGCCGATCAACTGACGGGGTTCCCATTCCGCGATTCGCGAGCCGCCGCCGTGGCCGTGGACGGCGCCGTCCAATCATGTCCACGCACTTCCAGGTGATCTCCTCCTGGATGGCCGCTGGAAATTGAAATGGAACGGACTGACCTGATGCGGTCATTTTCCGCCGCTCCGCGGTGGCGTTTCAGCGGGAGCGTTCGCGGTCCGCCGCGCCGGGACGCCGCGCGGCGGGCAGCTCGCACGCCGCCGTCCCGCCGGGCAGCCGGTGCCGGTTCTTCGAGACGGCCCGGTAGGCCGCCTCGGCGACCCAGTTCACCGGCACCGTCCGCATGACGACGCCGAGGGCGCGCCAGGCGCCGCCCGCGTCGGTCAGCAGGCGTCCGACGGCCTCGGCGCCGCCGCTGACGCGGCCCGTCCGGTCCACCCAGAGCACCTCGCGCCGGGCGCGCTCGGCGGTCGTGCCGAGCGCCTCCAGATCGGCGAACTGGAACGCGGTGAGCTCCGCCCGGTGCGGCACGTACCGCTCCAGGAACCGGACGGACGACGTGCAGAACCCGCAGTCGCCGTCGTACAGCAGCACCGGCCGCTCCCGCCGCGTCATGGCGCGGGCCAGGCGTCGGCGAGGAGCTGGCGGGTGTCGCGCAGCAGTTGCGGCAGCACCTTCGTGTGCCCGACGACCGGCATGAAGTTCGTGTCGCCGCCCCAGCGCGGGACGACGTGCTGGTGCAGGTGCGCCGCGATGCCCGCGCCCGCGACCAGGCCCAGGTTCATCCCGACGTTGAAGCCCTGCGCGCCGCTCGCCTTGCGCAGCGCGGCGAGCGCCCGCTGGGTGAAGACGGCCAGCTCCAGGTACTCGGCCTCGTCGAGGTCGGTGTAGTCGGCGACGTGCCGGTACGGGACGACCATCAGGTGCCCCGAGTTGTACGGGTAGAGGTTCAGCACCGCGAACACCGACCGGCCGCGCGCGACGACGAGGCCCTCCTCGTCGGCCATCCGCGGGATGTCGCAGAACGGGCAGCCGTCGCCGGACCCGGCCCCCGTCGGCTTGTTCTCGCCCTTGATGTAGGCCATCCGGTGCGGGGTCCACAACCGCTGGAAGTTGTCGGGCGCGCCCGCGCCGCCCCGCTCCTCCTCGAAGCGGGGCCCGCGCTCGTCCCCGGCCCCGGACGCGTCCTCGCGCCCCTGCTGCACCACGGACTCCTCCGGCTCTGCGCTCAAGGCGGCGGTCTCCTTCAGTTCACGGCCTGACCAGCAGCATAGAGAGAGACGCCCGGCGCCATGCAGCCGGGCTCCCCCGCGTGCGCGCGGGGGCGCGCGCCCGCGGGACGCGCCCGGCCGCGGCCCCCGCGTGACGCCGCGCGGGTCGCTCCGCCACGATGGTCCCCCGACCGAACCGTGGGGAGCGATCATGACCGGGCTTGAGAAGGGCTTTACCGGCGACGGCGAGCCGGGACCGGACACCGGCCCCCAGCCGTTCTTCCCCGGGCCCGCCGCCCGCCAGGGCGCGGCGCCGCGGCAGAGCGGGAGCGAGCCGTCCCCGGAGAGCGGCTCGCCCGCACCGGGCGGACCGTCCGCGCAGAGCGGGCCGTCTCCGCAGAGCGGGCCGTCCGCGCAGGGCGGGTCGGGCTCGCAGAGTGGGCCGTTGGGTGCGCCGCCCGCCGCGCCCGTGCGGCCCTTCCGGGCGCCGCTGTCCTCCGTCCCGCCGCGGGCGGGCGGGCCGGGCCGGCCGGCGCCCGAGTCCAGCGCGCTGACGTCGGGGGCGAACGCGCTGCCGATGACGCTGCAGGGGTCCTCCGGCGACATCACCGCGCCGGTCGAAGGCCGCGTCACGGTCGGCGACGAGGTCATCGGCAAGATCGCCGGGATCGCGGCGCGGGAGGTCGGCGGGATCTCGGCGCTGGTCGAGCGCCCCGGCGCGGGCGGCGTCCGGGTCGCGGTGGCGAACGAGGAGATCACGCTCGACGTCTCCGTCGCGGTCGAGTACGGCACCGTGATCCAGGACGTCGCGAAGGTCGTCCAGGCGAACGTGGCGCGGGTGACGGGGCTGATGGTCGGGATGCGGGTCGCGGCCGTCAACGTCTCGGTCGAGGACGTCCGCGTGCCGTCCGGTCACGCCGCGGCGCGCGCGTAGCACGTCTGCATCGCCACCCCCACCGACACGGTCGTGACCGTCACCCGCCGCACGAGCCGCGGCGCGACCCCCCGGAAGTGGAACGTGTGCGGGCCGCCGCCCTTCACGGTCGTCTGCTGGGACTGCGGCGCGTACCCCTGGAGGGCCAGCTCGGCCCGCACGGCCCCGCTGGAGGCGACGGCGATCGCGACGTCCACGCCGTCGCGGGCGGCGCGGTAGTAGGCCGTCCCGCGCGGGCACCAGCCGAGCGCGGACGACCCGTTCTGCTCGGGGATCTCCGGCCCGCCGCCCCCGCCGCCGTTCTGGCCGCCGGGGTAGGGCGACCCGCCGTTCCGCGGCGGGGCCGCGTTCGTCGGGTCCGGCGGGGCGCCGCCGCCCGGCGTCCCGCCGGTCGCCGGGCTGGAGGGGCTCGACGCCGCGCCCGTGGTCCCGGCGCCGCCCGCCGAGCCGTCCAGCAGCGGGAGGAGGAGGACGGCGACCGCGGCGGCCGCGAGCAGCGCCGCGCCGCCGTACCCGGCGATCCGGACCCAGAGGGCCGGGGGGCGCCGCGCCCGTCTCCTCGTCCTCCTCATCACGCCGTCCCTCTCCCACGTGCCCGGGCGGCCCGGTCAGATCTGGACGCGGGCCTCGACCGCCTTGACGATCTCCTCGACCGCGTCCGCGATCGGGACGCCGTTCTTCTGCTCGCCGCTCCGGTACCGGAACGACACGGCGTCCCCGGCCACGTCGTCGTCGCCCGCGATCAACATGTACGGGACCTTCTGCTTCTGCGCGTTGCGGATCTTCTTCTGCATCCGGTCGGACGAGGCGTCCACCTCGACCCGGATCCCGCGCTCGCGCAGCCGCTCGGCGACCTTGCGCAGGTGCGGGACGTGCCCGTCGCCGATCGGGATGCCGACCGCCTGCACCGGCGCGAGCCACGGCGGCATGGCGCCCGCATAGTGCTCCAGCAGCACGCCGAAGAACCGCTCGATGGAGCCGAACAGGGCGCGGTGCAGCATCATCGGGCGCTGCCTGCTGCCGTCCGACGCCTGGTACTCCAGGCCGAACCGCTCCGGCTGGTTCGGGTCGACCTGGATGGTGGACAGCTGCCAGGTGCGCCCGATCGCGTCCTTGGCCTGGACGGAGATCTTCGGCCCGTAGAACGCCGCGCCGCCCGGGTCGGGGACGAGGTCGAGCCCGGTGGACTCGGCGGCGTCGCGGAGCGCGGCGGTGGCCTTCTCCCACATCTCGTCCGAGCCGATGAACTTGTCGGAGTCGTCGCGGGTGGACAGCTCCAGGTAGAACTCGTTCAGCCCGTAGTCGCGCAGGAGCCCCAGGACGAAGTTCAGCAGGCGCTTGATCTCGTCGCCCATCTGCTCTTCGGTGCAGTAGATGTGCGCGTCGTCCTGGGTCATGCCGCGGACGCGGGTGAGGCCGTGCACGACGCCCGACTTCTCGTACCGGTACACCGACCCGAACTCGAACAGCCGCAGCGGCAGCTCCCGGTAGGACCGGCCGCGCGCCCGGTAGATCAGGTTGTGCATCGGGCAGTTCATCGGCTTGAGGTAGTACTCGGCCCCGTCCACCTCCATGGGCGGGAAGATGTCCTCCTTGTAGGAGCCGAGGTGCCCGGAGGTCTCGAACAGGTGGCCCTTGGTGATGTGGGGGGTGTTGACGAACTCGTACCCCTCCTCCTCGTGGCGGCGGCGGGAGTAGTCCTCCATGACCTTGCGGACGACGCCGCCCTTCGGGTGGAAGACGGCGAGGCCGCTGCCGATCTCGTTCGGGAACGAGAACAGGTCGAGCTCGGCGCCGAGGCGGCGGTGGTCGCGCTTCTCGGCCTCCTCCAGGAACTTCAGGTACTCGTCCTGCTTCTCCCTGGACTCCCACGCGGTGCCGTAGATGCGCTGAAGCTGCGGGTTCTTCTCGCTGCCCCGCCAGTACGCGCCGCCGGAGCGCATCAGCTTGAACGCCGGGATGACCCGGGTGGACGGCAGGTGCGGGCCGCGGCACAGGTCCTTCCAGCGCAGGTCGCCGGACTTGGCGTCGAGGTTGTCGTAGATGGTCAGCTCGCCGCCGCCCACCTCGACGCTCGCGCCCTCGGCCGCGTCCTCGGCGGCGCCCGCGCCCTTGAGGCCGATCAGCTCCAGCTTGTACGGCTCGGCGGACAGCTCGGCGCGGGCCTCGGCGTCGGACACCGCCCGCCGGGAGAACCGCTGCCCCTGCTTGACGATCTCGCGCATCTTCTTCTCGATGCGCTTGAGGTCGTCCGGGGTGAACGGCTCGGCGACGTCGAAGTCGTAGTAGAAGCCGTTCTCCACGGGCGGGCCGATGCCGAGCCGGGCGTCGGGGAACAGCTCCTGGACGGCCTGCGCCATCACGTGCGCCGCCGAGTGCCGCATGATCGCGCGGCCGTCGGCGGAGCCGATCTCGACCGGCTCGACGGCGTCGCCGTCGCGCAGGCCCGCCGCGAGGTCGCGCAGCTCCCCGTTGACCCGGGCGGCGATCACGGTGCGGCCGTCGGCGTCCAGCGCCTGGCCCGCGGTGGTGCCCGCCGGCACCGCCCGCTCGCCCCCGTCCAAGGTGATGCGCAGCTCGGACACGGATACTCCTCGGGGTGATGGATAGGGGTCAGCGGGTTCCGATGCTATCGACTCGGGGTGCGCCCCGGACGCATCCGGTTTCATCTGCGGCTCCTCTCGTGGTGGAGGGCCGGGCGGCGGTCCCGGACGCCGGAAAGGGCCCCGGGATCGCTCCCGGGGCCCTTCCGCGCGTGGTCTGTCGTCCCGTGGTCAGGACATGCCGTCGCGGCGCCGGGAGTGACCCGGCGTCGTCGTCTCGATCGCGTACGGCATGGCTCCACTGTAACCCAAGGGCACGCCGAGGCGCCGCCGAGCGTCAGGCGCGTGCGCGCGGGGCGGCGAGCGTGTCCATGTCCTCCAGTTCGCGGCCCTTGGTCTCGGGGACGGCCCGCATCACGAACACGAACGCGAGGAGTGAGAAGACCGTGTAGATCCCGTAGGCGAGCCCCAGGGAGAACCCCGAGACGCCCGGGAACGTCGTGGTGACCACCCAGTTGGCGAGCCACTGCGCGGCGGCGGCCACGGCGAGCGCCGACGCGCGGATGAAGTTGTTGAACATCTCGCCCAGCATCACCCACACCACCGGGCCCCACGTCGCGGCGAACGAGGCGACGAACACGTTGGCCGAGACGAGCGCGACCGGCCCGGCGAGCCCCCCGAGGTGCGGCTTGCCGTCCACGACGGGGGCGGTCGCGAAGCAGATCGTCAGCAGGCCGAGCGAGACCGCCATCCCGGCGGCGCCGCCGAGCAGCAGCGGACGCCGCCCGACCCGGTCCACCAGCGCGATCGCGACCAGCGTGAACACCACGTTCACCAGCGAGTTGATCACCGACGTGAGCATCGCGTTGTTCTCGGAGAACCCGACCGCCTGCCACAGCGACGACGAGTAGTAGAAGATCACGTTGATGCCGACGAACTGCTGGAACACCGACAGCAGGATGCCGACCCACACGATCGGCAGCAGGCCGAGCCGGGGCCCGCGCAGGTCGCCGAGCCGCACCGGGCGGTCGGTGGCGATCGAGTGCTCGATGTCGGCGATCTTGCCGTCCACGTCGCCGTGTCCCATCACCCGGGCGAGCACCCGCCGGGCGCGGGCCGTCTGGTGCTTCTTCACGAGGTAGCGCGGCGACTCGGGGATCGACGTGGCGATGAGGCCCCACAGGACGGCGGGCACGATGGCGCTGGCGAACATCCACCGCCAGGCGCCGCCGCCCCAGGGGAACGTTCCGGTGGCGCCGCCGTCCGACACGCGGGCGATCACGTAGTCGACGACGAGCGCCGCGAAGATGCCGAGGACGATCGCCATCTGCTGCAGCGAGCCGAGCCGTCCGCGCAGCGCGGCGGGCGCGATCTCGGCGATGTAGGCGGGCGCGATCACCGACGCGGCGCCGATGGCGAGGCCGCCGACCAGCCGCCAGAACGTGAGGTCCACGGGGTTGAACGCGAGCGCCGAGCCGAGCGAGCTGATCACGAACAGGGTCGAGGCGATCAGCATCACCCGGACCCGTCCGATCCGGTCGCTGATCGGCCCGGCGAACCAGGCGCCGACGGCGCAGCCGAGCAGCGCGGCGGACACGACGAACCCGACGACGAACCCGCTCAGGCCGAAGTGGTCCTTCAGCGCGTCGACCGTCCCGTTGATGACCGAGGAGTCGTAGCCGAACAGGAACCCGCCGAGCGCGGCGGCCCCGGCGAGGAGCGCGGCGGTGAAGGAGGAGTGGGACGTCCCGTCCTCGTCCCGGCCGGTCCTGCGCGTCCCGCTCTCCTGTTCGGTCATGGAGGCGGATCTTCCCCGGCGGCGGAACCTTATGCGGACGACCTTATGGGGGACTTTGCGGCGAACGCCGCGCGGCGGGGCGCGGCGTCAGTCGCGGACGGCCGTCCCGAGGACGTGCGGCGACGCCGGGTTGACCCGCGCGGGCGCCGGGAACTCGAAGCGCCGCTCGGCCCGGACGGTGAACCCGGAGCGGGCGATCCACTCGTCGGTCGGGCGGGACACGTGGCAGCCCGCGGCGAGGAACGGCCAGACCACGTCGGTGAAGCGCTGGACGCGCGTCTTGCGCGGCGTCCACCCGCGCACGTGCTCGTAGTAGCGCAGCTCGCCGCCCGGCCGCAGGGCGCGGCGCAGCTCCGCCAGCGCGCGGACGGGGTCCCGCACCGAGCACAGCACGAGCGAGGCGACCGCCACGTCGAACGAGGCGTCGTCGACGTCGAGGTCCTCGGCGACGCCGGGCCGCACCGTCACCGGGACGGGCGCCTCCGCCGCCGCGCGCCCCGCCATGGCGCGCAGCCGCGGCTCCGGCTCGATCGCGACGACCTCGGTGACCTCGGGCGGGTAGTGCGCGAAGTTGGCCCCGTATCCGGCGCCCACCTCCAGCACCCGGCCGGACGCGCCCGCGAGCAGCTCGGCGCGGTGCGCGTCGCCGCCCGCCTTGGCGCATCCGGCGTCGAGCCGCGGATAGAGCCGGGCGAAGATCGGATGGCTGAGATCGCTCATTCCCGCAGTCTCCGTCCGCCCGCCCGGGACCGCAAGATCACCGGAGCCCCGGCGAGCCGCGGGCCAGCGCTGATACCAGGGGGGCGGGACGGATCTCCCTCCCCGGGGGCAGGCCGGACCGGCGCGCCGCGCTCTAGGCTCGACGCAAATGAACGAGACAGACCGCCGCCCCGGCGCGGACGGCGCCGCGCCCGGGGTCCGGCCCCGGCTGGTCGCCGGTGTCCGCGCCGCCCTCGTGCCCGGCCGGGACGACCCGGCGGTCACGCTGCTGCCCGAGCCCCTCGCCCTGCGCATCCCGCTCATCGCGCTGCTCTTCGCGCTGACGGTCGGCTTCACCGCCGGGTCCATCGCCATCGCGATCGCGGGCTACCACCTGCAACCGGGGCTCGCCTGGCCGCTCGGCGTCCTGCAGGCCACGCCGCTGATCTTCGCGGCGCGCTGGCCGCTCGCCGCCTGGCGGGTCGCGGCGGCCGGGATGTTCCTCACGGTCCTCGCCCGGCACGGGGAGGGCTTCATGCCCTGGCCGGTCACGGCGATCCTCGCCATGATCGTGATCCTGTTCTTCACCGGGGTGGGCGCCGACCGGCAGACCGCGGTCGGCGTCGGCGCGGTGATGATCGCCGGGGTGCTGCTGCCCGCCGTGGTGGCCGGGATGCCCGGCTGGTTCGGGATGATCCTCGCCGGGATCGCGGCGGTCGCGCTGACGTTCGGCGACGCGGTGGGCGGCCGGCACTCCGCGATGGAGGAGCTGCGCAGGCGCGAGGAGCAGCACCGGCAGGACCTCCGCCGCCAGGCCGTGCTGGAGGAGCGCGCCCGCATCGCCCGGGAGCTGCACGACGTGGTGGCGCACCACATGTCGGTGATCGCGATGCAGGCGGAGGCCGCCCCGTACAAGATCCCCGACCTGCCGGACGCGGCCCGGCAGACGTTCGGCGTGGTCCGGGACGCGGCGCGCGAGGCGCTCACCGAGACCCGCCGCGTCGTCGGCCTGCTCCGCAGCGACGACGAGGGCGCCGAGCGGGCACCGCAGCCCGGTCTGGAGCGGCTGGACGACCTGGTCTCCGCCGCGCGCCGGTCCGGGCTGTCGGTGGCGACGGTCGTGGTCGGGATGCCGCGTCCGCTGACCACGGGCGTCGACCTGTCGGCGTACCGGATCGTCCAGGAGTCGCTGAGCAACGCGTCCCGGTACGCGCCGGGCGCGCGCGTGCACGTCGAAGTGAAGTACGGCGCCGAGTCGCTGACGGTGTCGGTCGCCGACGACGGGCCGCGCAGCACACCGGAGCAGGCGCAGGGCGGCGGGCACGGGCTCGTCGGGATGCGCGAGCGGGTGACGATGCTCGGCGGCACCCTGGACGCGGGCCCCCGCGACGACGCCGGCTGGTCCGTCGTCGCCGAACTCCCCTACGGCGACCCGGACTGATCTTCAGGGGCCATAAAGTGTCCTGGTGACGATTCGGGTGCTGATCGCCGACGACCAGGTGATGATCCGCGACGGGCTCGCGGCGCTGCTGTCCTCCGACCCCGGGATCGAGGTGGTCGGGCAGGCGGGCAACGGCCGGGAGGCCGTCGAGATGGCCCGGGCGCTCGACCCGGACGTGATCGTCATGGACATCCGGATGCCGGAGATGGACGGCCTCGCCGCCACCGCCGAGCTGGTCGGCGAGCCCGCCGCCGACGCCGACCCGGCGGACACGCGGCCGAAGGTGCTGGTCCTCACGACGTTCGACCTGGACGAGTACGTCTACGAGGCGCTCGGCGCGGGCGCC
Organism: Actinomadura chibensis NBRC 106107; assembly: GCF_001552135.1. Lineage (GTDB taxonomy): Bacteria > Actinomycetota > Actinomycetes > Streptosporangiales > Streptosporangiaceae > Spirillospora > Spirillospora chibensis. Next base: position 67,953 of record NZ_BCQP01000038.1, read on the forward strand.
AGCGGCTTCCTGCTGAAGGACGCCTCGGCCGCCGACCTCGTCAGCGGCGTGCGGATCGTCGCCGCCGGGGACGCGCTGCTCGCGCCGTCCATCACCCGGCGGCTGATCGGCGACTTCGCGCGCCGGCGGCGGCACCAGCGGCCGAGCCCGCAGGCGACGGCGGGCCTCACGCCGCGCGAGCTGGACGTGCTCCGGCTGATCGCGCGCGGGCTGTCCAACGCCGAGATCGCGGCGGAGCTGGTGCTGGCCGAGCAGACGGTGAAGACCCACGTCGGGCACGTGCTCACCAAGCTGACCCTGCGCGACCGCACCCAGGCCGTCGTCTACGCCTACGAGAACGGCCTCGTCGGCTAGGACTCGTCGGCTAGGGCCCGCGGGCAGGGCTAGCGGGACGGGTCGAGGACGAGCTTGCCGGTCGTCCGGCGGGCGCGCAGGTCCTCGTGGGCGCGGCGCGCGTCGGTGAGGGCGTACTCGCCGCCCGCGACGACGCGGAGCCGCCCGGCGGCGGCGAGGCCGAACAGCTCGTCCAGGGCGGTGCGCATCACGTCCCCGGGGAGCTGGAAGACGTGGGGCAGCCACATGCCCGCGATGGTCGTCGAGTGCGCCAGCAGCGTCGCCGGGCGGACCGCCGCCGGCTCCTCCCGCGACGCCATCCCGTAGAAGGCGAGGCGTCCGAAGGGGGCGAGGGCCCGCAGGCTCCGGTCGGTGACGCTCCCGCCGGTCATCTCCAGGACGACGTCGACCCGCTTCCCGCCGTTGGCGTCGACGAGGGCGTCCTCTAGGTCGGGCTCGGTCGCGTCGATCGCGACGTCCGCGCCGAGGTCGCGGGCGAGGGCCCGCTTCTCCTCGGACGAGGCGGTGGCGATGACGCGTCCCGCGCCCCACGCCTTCGCGAGCTGGACCGCGAGGCTCCCCACCCCGCCCGCGGCGGCGTGCACGACCACCGACTCCCCCGCCGCCAGGTGGACGCAGCGGCGCAGCAGCACCCACGCCGACGCGCCCTGGATGATCATGCCGAGGGCGGTGACGTCGTCGATGGCGTCCGGGACGTCCCAGGCGAGCGCCTCGGGCGCGACGGCCCGCTCGGCGTAGCCGCCGGTGCCGGTGAGCGCGACGACGCGGCGGCCGTCCGCGACGCCGACGACCTCGCCGCCCGGCACCATCGGCAGCGTGGACTCCTGCAGGTAGCTGTTCTCGGCCTGGTGGGTGTCGGCGTAGTTGACCCCGGCCCGCGAGACGTCGATGAGCAGGTGCCCCGGCCCGGCGGACGGCTCGGGCAGGTCGGCGACGGTGAGCACCTCCGGCCCGCCGAACTCGGTGATCTGGATCGCGCGCATGTCTCTCCCGTCACTGTCGGCCCTTTGTCGGCCCGCTGTCGGCTCGCTGTCGGCCGGACTTCCTCAGCGCGGCCCGGGGACGCCGCGGAACCGGAACGGCTCGGACTCCCGGCCCGGCACCACGTACCACGCCTCCCCGGTCCCGTCCCCGGCGAGGAGGCGCATGAACGCCTCGACGACGTCTTCCACGTCCAGGATCGGGAACCCGGTCTCCTGGAGGTGCCCCTTCAGCGGGACGAGGATGTCCGTGTCGGCGAAGGACGGGCAGAGCGCGTTCACCCTGATCCCCTCCCCCTCATGGGCGGGGCCGAGGGCGCGGACGAGCCCGACCACGGCCGCCTTGTTCGCGCCGTAGACGGGGTCGAACGGCGCGGCGGTGAGCCCGGCCATGCTGGCGGTCGCGACGATGTCGCCGCCGCCGCGGGCGCGCAGCGCGGGCAGCGCCGCGTGGACGCCGAAGACGACGCCGTCGAGGTTGACGCCCATCGCCCGCCGGTACCCGGCGAGGTCGAACCCGTCGCCGAGGCCGCCTCCCCCGGCCACGCCCGCGTTGAGGAACGCGACGTCCAGGCCGCCGAAGCGGTCGACCGCCACGGCGACGGCCGCCTCGCTGTCGGCGGGCTCGCGGACGTCGCAGCGGACGAACGCGCCGTCCAGCTCCGCCGCGAGCGCGCCCCCGGCCTCGGCGTCGACGTCGGCGAGGACGACCCGCGCGCCGCCGCGCGCCAGCCTCCGGGCGACCGCCGCCCCGATGCCGTGCGCCCCGCCCGTGATCAGCGCGACCTTGCCGTCCGCCGCGAACGAAGGCATGGGGCTCCCTCCAGAAGTAACTGACCCGTCAGTTACTCTAGCGGAATGGACTTCGGTTTGAGCGAGCGGGCCCGGGACCACCTCGGCCGCCTCCAGGACTTCATGGCCTCCCACGTCTACCCCGCCGAGCCCGTCTACGCGGCGCAGCGGGCCGAGCTGCGCGCGGCGGGACGGGAGCACCACGTCCCGCGGGTCGTCGAGGACCTCAAGGTGGAGGCGCGCAAGCGGGGCCTCTGGAACCTGTTCCTTCCGGACAGCGACGACCCGGCGCACGGCCTGTCCGTCACGGACTACGCGAGCCTCGCCGAGGTCACCGGCCGGTCCGTCGAGCTGGCGCCCGAGGCCATCAACTGCGCGGCGCCCGACACCGGCAACATGGAGGTGCTGCACCTGTTCGGGACGCCCGAGCAGAAGGAGAGGTGGCTGAGGCCGCTGCTGAACGGCGAGATCCGCAGCGCCTTCGCGATGACCGAGCCGGACGTCGCGAGCTCGGACGCGCGGAACATCGCCACCCGCATCGAGCGCGACGGCGACCACTACGTGATCAACGGCCGGAAGTGGTGGATCACCGGCACCGCCGACCCGCGCTGCCGGATCATGATCGTGATGGGCAAGACGGACCCGGACGGGCACCCCTACCGGCAGCAGTCGATGGTGCTCGTCCCGATGGACACGCCCGGGGTGGAGATCGTCCGGCCGCTGCCCGTGTTCGGCTACCAGGACCAGCACGGCCACTGCGAGATCACGCTCACCGACGTCCGGGTCCCGGTGGAGAACCTCGTCGGCGAGGAGGGCGGCGGGTTCGCGATCGCGCAGGCCCGGCTCGGGCCCGGCCGCATCCACCACTGCATGCGCGCGATCGGCGTCGCCGAGCGGGCGCTCGAGCTGATGTGCGAGCGCGCCCTGTCGCGCGAGGCGTTCGGCGGGCCGCTCGCCAGGCAGGGCGTCGTGCAGCAGCAGATCGCCGAGGCGCGGATGGCGATCGACCAGGCCCGGCTGCTCACGCTGAAGACCGCGTGGCTGATCGACAAGCAGGGCGCGCAGGCGGCGCGGTCGGAGGTCGCGGCGATCAAGGTGATCGCGCCGCGCGTCGCGCTGGAGGTCGTCGACACCGCGATCCAGATCCACGGGGGCGCAGGCGTCAGCGACGTCACGCCGCTCGCCGCGATGTGGGCGGGCCTGCGCACGCTGCGCCTCGCGGACGGCCCGGACGAGGTCCACGTCCGCTCCGTGGCCCGCGCCGAGCTGGCCAAGTACACGGGGAAATGACGGACGGCGCGGGCGGGACGGCGCCGCCCGGGACGGCGCCGGGCGCGCGGCGGCGGATGCCGCACGCCCGGCGGCGCGAGCAGCTCCTCCGGGTGGCGCTGGAGGAGTTCGGCGCGCGCGGCTACCACCTGACCCAGATGGAGCACGTGGCGGCCGCGGCCGAGGTGTCCAAGGCGCTGCTCTACCAGCACTTCGCCTCGAAGGAGGAGCTGTTCGCCGAGGTCACCGAGGCGATCGTCGCCGAGCTGACGCGGCGGCTGAACGCGGCGGTGCTCGCCGAGCACGGCTCCGCCGAGGGCATCCGCGCCATGATCCGGGTGCTGTTCGACTACGCCACCGAGGAGCCCGCCGCGTGGGCCCTGCTGGTCCGGCACATCGACAAGCCCGAGGTCGGGCTGGAGCTGCGCGAACTCCGCGACCGGCTCGGCGCCGCGTTCGCCGACCTGCTGCTGCGCCGCCGCCGCGCCGACCCGAAGCTGTCGCGGGCCGCGCTGGAGGTGAACGAGGCTCGGGCGCGGCTGCTCGTCCCGCTCATGTACGGGTCGATGCTGTCGATGGTGTCGTGGTGGCTGGAGCATCCGGACACGCCGCGCGAGCGCGCCGAGCAGATGGCGGGCGAGTTCATCTGGCTCGGCCTCGACCGGCTCCGCACGGGCGAGCGGCTGCCGAAGATCAGCGGCTAGCCGGACCCGTCAGCCGAAGACGTCGTCGCGGACGAGGTCGAGAGCGGTCAGCACCGCGCCGCGGCGGATCGTGTCGCCCTCGACCGCGCTCGCCCGCACCTCGGTGGGGGCGGGCGAGACGGCGTCGAGCCGGGCGGCGACCAGCCCGGCGAGGCGGTCGCCGCCGTCGCGGCCGATGCCGCCGCCGAGGACGACGAGGCCGGGGTCCATGACGGCGACGAGCACGAACACGCTCTCGACGAGCACGTCGGCGAGCGCCTCCGGGCCGAGGTCCCGGGCGACCCCGGCCTCGACCAGGTCGCAGAAGTCCTCGCCGCCGATCTTGAGGAGGCCGACCTCGCCCGCGCCGCCGGACGCGCCGCGCCGCAGCCGCCCGTCCAGGACGATCGCCGCGCCGACGCCGTCGTCCATCCAGAGGAGCGCGAAGTCGTCGCGCCCGGCCGCCGCGCCGCCCCGGTGCTCGGCGATGGCGGCGAGGTTGACCTCGTTCTCCACGATCACCCGGGTGCCGAGCCGGTCGCGCAGCGCCGGGCCGAGGTCGGGCCGTCCGCCGGGCACGTCGCCGCCGACGGCGAGCCCGGTGCGCGGATGGATCAGCCCCGGCGTGCCGAGGACGAGCGTGTGCGGGACGCGCCCGTCCGCCGCCTCGGACACCGTGTCGGCGATGAGCGCCACGAGGTCCGGCTCCGCCGGGAGCCGCCGGGACACGGCGCCGATCTCGTTCCCGGCGATGTCGGCGACCGTCACGTGGACGGCGTCGCGGCGCAGGTTCACCCCCGCCACGTGCGCGCGGTCCGCGACCAGGCCGTACAGGCGGGCGTTCGGGCCGCGCCGGTTCGCGCCGGTCTCCCCCGCCACCTCGATCAGCCCGCTCGCGCGCAGCCGCTCGATCAGGTCGGCCACGGTCGGCCGGGACAGCCCGGTCAGGTCGCGGAGCTGCGGCGCGGTCAGCGGGCCGCGCTCCAGCAGCAGGTCGAGCGCGAGCCGGTCGTTGATCGCGCGGGCCATCGTCGGGTCGGCGGTCTTCACGGAGGCCATATTAGTCAGGGTTCCTGCCTGATATCTCTTTTCATCAGGAAGCCTTCCTGTTAGTTTCCGGGACATGCATCTCCGTCATTCCGGGGGGACGACCCCCCGGGCCCCCCGGAAAAGCCGGGAGCACCGCGCCATCGGCGTGATCTTCATCGCCCACGGAGCCGTCGCAGGGACGCTCGCCACCCGCATCCCCTGGATCCAGGACCACCTCGGCCTGTCCCCCACCGTCCTCGGCCTCGCGCTGCTGTGCCCGTCCGTCGGCGCCTTCACCGGCATGCCGACGGCGAGCCGGGTGGCGCACCGGATCGGCGAGCGGCGCGCCGTCCGGCTGCTGATCGCCGCCTGGTGCGCGATCATCGCGCTGCCCGCGCTCGCGCCCGCGCCCGGCTGGCTGTTCGCCGCGATGCTGCTCTACGGCACCGCCGCCGGGATGAGCGACGTCGTGATGAACTCGCACGCGGTCGCGGTGGAGCGGGCGATCGGACGCCCGGTCATGTCCGGGCTGCACGGGCTGTGGTGCGTCGGCAGCCTCGCGGCGGGCGGCGTCGGGATCCTCGCCGCGCACCACGGCGTGGACGCCCGGCTGCACCTCGGGCTGGTCGCCGCCGTGCTGCTCGGCGTCGGCGTCGCGGGCGGGCGCGGGCTGCTGCCCGACCGTCCCGCCGCGGGCGCCCCCGCGCCGCGCCGGTTCGCGCTGCCGAACCGGGCCGTCCTCGCCATCGGGCTCGTCGGGTTCTGCGGGACGTTCGCCGAGGGCGCCAGCGCCGACTGGACCGCCGTCTACCTCACCGAGGTCACCGACGCGGGCCCCGGCCTCGCCGCCGCCAGCTTCACCGTCTTCATGACCTGCATGGCGGCGACGCGGCTCGCCGGGGACCGCCTGGTGCGGCGGCTCGGCGCGGCGAAGGTCGTCCGCTGCGGCGGCGGGGTCGCGGTGCTCGGCGGCGTCCTCGTCGTGGCGGCCCGCGCGCCGTGGACCGCGATCGCCGGGTTCGCGCTGATCGGCGTCGGCGTCGCGACGGTCGTCCCGCTGGTGTTCGCCGCCGCCGCCGACCGGGGCGCGACGCCCGGCGAGGGCGTGGCGGGCGTCGCGACGATCACCTACCTGTCCGGGCTGACCGCGCCCGCCGTCACCGGCTGGACCGCGGGCACCCTCTCCTACCCGGCCGCCTTCGCCATGATCACCTGCATCGTCGCGGTGATGACGGTCTCGGCGGGCGCGCTGCGCCCCCGCCCGTCCGGCGGGGCCGCCACACCGGCGACCCGGCCCGAACCGAGCGAGAGCCCGACGCTGACCGCACAGGATCGCTGACCGGGCCTACCGCCCGAGGAGGTCGGCGAGGGCTTCGGCGGCGCGGTGGCAGTCGTGGAACGTGCAGTACAGCGGGACGGGCGCCAGGCGCACGATGTCGGGCTCGCGGGCGTCCACGACCACGCCGTGCGCCTCCGCGAGCCGCCGCGTCAGGCCGCCCGCGTCCGGGACCCGCAGCGAGAGCTGGGCGCCGCGCGCGGCCGGGTCGGACGGGGTGACGATCTCGGTGACGGGCGCGAGGCTGGACGCGAGGTAGCCGGTGAGGCGCTCGCTCTTGGCGCGCAGCGCGTCCATCCCGACCCGGTCGAAGATCTCCAGCGAGGCCAGCACCGGGGCGAGGGCGAGGATCGGCGGGTTGGAGAGCTGCCAGGCGTCGGCGGAGGCGGGCGGCGCGATGTCCGGGTCCATGCGGAACCGGACGGCCGGGTCCGTCCCCCACCAGCCCGAGAGCTTCGGCACGGACGCGTCCCGGACGTGCCGCTCGTGCACGAAGCATCCGGCGACCGCGCCCGGCCCCGAGTTCAGGTACTTGTAGGTGCACCAGGCGGCGAAGTCGACGTCCCAGTCGTGCAGCCGCAGCGGGACGTTCCCCGCCGCGTGCGCGAGGTCCCAGCCGACCGCGGCACCGGCGGCGCGGCCCGCCTTGGTGATCGCCGGGATGTCCATGAGCTGTCCGGTCAGGTAGTTGACGCCGCCGAGCAGGACGAGCGCGACCGTGCCGCCCTCGCGTTCGAGGAAGGCGAGGACGTCCTCGGTGCGCAGGGCGTCCTCGCCGGGGCGGGGCCGCAGCCGGACGACCGTCCCGGCCGGGTCGAGCCCGTGGTGGACGGCCTGGCTCGCGACCGCGTACGAGTCGGACGGGAACGCCGCGTCCTCGATCACGATCCGCGTCCGCGGCCCGGCCGGGCGGTAGAAGCTCGCCATCAGCAGGTGCAGGTTCACCGTCAGCGAGTTCATCGCGACGACCTCGTGCGGCAGCGCGCCGACGAGCCGGGCGGCGGGCTCGCGGAGCAGCTCGTGGTAGGACACCCACGGGCGGCGGCCCCGCGTGTGCGCCTCGACGGCGAGGCGCGCCCAGTCGTCCAGCTCCTCGCGGAGCAGGTCCGCGGTGCGGCGCGGCTGGAGGCCGAGGGAGTTCCCGGCGAAGTACGCCGCCTCCGCGTACGGGCCGCCGGGCGCGGGCGGGACGTGGAACTCGCCGCGCAGCGTCGGCAGCGGGTCGGCGGCGTCGAGCCGCCGGGCCTCCTCTTCGGGACTCACTGCGCCAGTCCTTCGGTCGTCACGAGGTCTTGGGCCGGGGCGAAGAACGCCTCGGCGTTGCCGCCGAGCAGAAGGGCGCGTTCGGCGTCGTCCAGGCCGGGGCAGGCGCGGATCGCGGCGCCGGGCTCCTGCTCGCCGAGCGGGAACGGGTAGTCGGTGCCGAGCATGACGCGTTCGGGGCCCATCACGTCCACGAGCAGGCGGAGGGCGCGCGGGTCGAACACGGCGGAGTCGACGCAGAAGCGGTCCACGTACTCCGACGGGGGGCGCGGCGAGTCGGCGCGGACGAGGTCGCGCCGCCGCCAGGCGTTGTCGGCGCGTCCGAGCAGGAACGCGAAGCTGCCGCCGCCGTGGCAGAAGCACAGCCGCAGCGACCGCGGGATCCGCTCGAACGCGCCGGACAGCATCAGCCCGAGGATGCTGAGCTGCGTCTCGGCGGGCATCCCGCACAGCCACGGCAGCATGTGCCCGCGCATCCGGGACGCGCCGAGCATGTCCCACGGGTGGGCGAGGACGGGCAGCCCGAGCCCGGCGCAGTGCGCGAGGAACGCGACGATCCCGTCGTCGTCGAGGTTGCGGTCGCCGACGTGGTTGCCGATGTGGACGCCGCGGTGCCCGTCCGCCGCCGCCCGTGTCGCGACCTCGCAGGCGAGCGCCGGGTCCTGGAGCGGGACCTGGCAGAGCGGCAGCAGCCGGTCCGGCTCGGCGGCGCAGAACGCGAGGATACGGTCGTTGACGAGGTCGCACCAGTCGGCGGCGCGGGACGGCTCCGCCGCGTACCCGAACATCAGCGGCGTGGACGACACGGCCTGCGCGTCGACGCCCGCCGCGTCCATGTCGGCGATCCGGCGCGCCGGGTCCCAGAGTGCCTCGCCGACCGGGCGGTACTCGTCGTCGCCGCTCATCATCGTCCCGGCGCCGCCGCCGTCGAGGCGCAGCCACGGCTCGCCCGCACCCGCCAGCGTCCGGCCCTCGTCCCGGCTGATCGGCGGGAAGACGTGCGCGTGGACGTCGACGACCCACCCGCCGGTCACGCCGCCGGTCACGCCGTCAGTCACGGGGGGCCGTCGCCGGGACCATCGCCTGCGGCCACTGCTTCCCCGGGTGGACGGCCCCGCAGTTCGGGCACTTGCGGTCGCCGTCGTAGAAGCCCTGGAACACCGGCGGCAGGTCGTCCACGATCGAGCGGACCTGGAGTTCGGCGCGGTGGACGAGGTGGTGGCACTCGGTGCAGTACCACTCGAACGCCTCGGTCGTGCCCTCCGGGCGCGGGATCTCCACGACGAGGCCGATGGAGCCGGCCTCGGGCCGCTGCGGCGAGTGCCGGACGTGCGGCGGCAGCAGGAACACGTCGCCCTCGTTGATCTGGAGGTCGACCGGCGGGCGGCCGACCTCCTCCATGACGCGGAGGACCATGTTGCCCTTGAGCTGGTAGAAGAACTCCTCTTTCGGGTCGTCGTGGAAGTCGGTCCGCTGGTTCGGGCCGCCGACCACCATGACGATCAGCCCGGCGTCCTCGAACACCTGGACGTTGCCGACCGGCGGCTTCAGCAGGTCGCGGTGCTCGTCGATCCAGGACTCGAAGTTGAACGGCCGTCCGAAGGACAGCTGCGGCAGGGTCATGATCCGGCCTCCTCAGCGGGGCGGTCAGCGGGGACGTGGGCGACGCAGGCGATCTCGATCAGCAGGTGCGGGTGCGGGAGCTGGTGGACGGCGACCGTCGTGCGGGCCGGGCCCGTCTCGTCGAAGTACTCGCCGTAGACCTCGTTGTATCCCCCGAAGTCGTTCATGCTCACCAGGTAGGCCGTCACGTTGACGACGTCGGACAGCCCGCCGCCCGCCGCCTCCAGCAGGTCGCGGACGTTCTCGATGACGGCGCGGGTCTGCGCCCGGATGTCGAGGTCGGTGACGCCCATCGGGTCGGCGGACGCCCCGGCGAACGTCCCGTCCGGGCGGCGGGAACTGGTGCCGGACACGTACAGGAAGTCTCCGGCGCGCTTGACGTGCGGGAACCGCCCGCGCGGGCGGGCCTTGCCGGCGACGAGGATCGCGTCGTCGGTCACGTGGTCACCTCCACCGAGCCGAGCCCGGCGCCGGTGACGCGGACGTGCGCGTCCTTCGGCAGCGGGACGGCCGCCGTCGCCGCCCCCGCGAGGACGACCCATCCGGGTTCGAGCGCGATGCCCGCGCCGAGCGCGAGCCGCGCCGCGGCGCGCAGCGAGCGCGCCGGGTCCCCGAGGATCGCCGCGGACGACCCCGCCTGCGCCACGCGCCCGTCGACCTCCAGGAGCAGCCCGACGTTGGACACGTCGCGCGGCGGGCGCCAGGCGCCGAACCCGAACCGGGCGGCGGACGCGTTGTCGGCGATCACGTCCGGGAGCGTGAACTTGAAGTCGCTGTAGCGGGAGTCGAGCACCTCGAACCCGACCGCGACCCCGGCGACGGCCGACTCGACCTCGGCGGGCGAGCGGACCTCGCGCCCGATCAGGTACGCGATCTCCGGCTCGACCCTCGGATGGATCAGCCGGGACACGTCCACGGACGACTCGGCGACCATCGCGTCGGTGAGCAGACCCCAGATGACGTCGTCCACGCCCATCTGCGCCATCTTCGCGCGGCTGGTGAAGCCCATCTTGACCCCGGCGAGCCGCTCCCCCGCGCGGCGCCGCCGCTCGATCCCGGCCCGCTGCACCGCGTACGCGGTCGGGACGTCCAGCGGGGCGGTGTCGGTGAGCTTCGGGACGGCGGCGAGGTCGCGGGCGGCCTCGTCCAGCCGGGCGGCGAGCCCTTCGACGTCCACCATCAGCCCTCCTCCTTCCCGAACGCCACGCGGACGTCGCCGAGGCCGTCGACGCGGGCCTCGAACACGTCGCCGGGCGCGGCCGGGACGACCGGGCCGAGCGCGCCGGTCAGCACCGTGTCGCCCGCGCGCAGCGGGCGCCCGACCCGGACGAGGGTGTCGGCGAGCCACAGCGCCGCGTTCAGCGGGTGGCCGAGGCAGGCGGCGCCGTTGCCGGTGGAGACCTGCTCGCCGCGCCGCTCCATGACCATCCCGCACAGGCGCAGGTCGACGTCCTTGAGGAGCACGGGACGGTTCCCCAGCACGTACATCCCGGACGAGGCGTTGTCGGCGACGGTGTCGACGAGCGTGATGTCCCAGTCGCGGACGCGGCTGCCGACGACCTCGACGGCGGGCAGCGCGAACGCGGTCGCGCGGATCAGGTCGGCGGCGGTGTGCCGCTCGTGCGTCAGGTCGTGCTCCAGGACGAGCGCGACCTCGGCCTCCGCGCGCGGCTGGAGGACCGCGCCCGCCGGGATCTCCGCGCCGTCCGGGACGGCCATGTCGGCGAACAGCATGCCGAAGTCGGGGCTGTCCACGCCGAGCTGCTCCTGCACGGCGCGCGACGTCAGGCCGATCTTGCGTCCGGCGAGGCGGCGGCCCCCGGCGAGCCAGCGCTCGGTCAGCCGGTCCTGGACGGCGTAGGCGTCGTCCGCCGTCGCGACCAGGTCGCGGACGGGCGCGCACGGGATGCCGCCGGAGTGCGCGCCGAGCAGGCGCTCGGCGGCGGCGTCGATGTTCGTCGTGGTCACGGGGCTCGCTCTCAGATCTGGACGCACACGTTGACGGGCTCGGAGAAGAAGTCCAGGGAGTATTCCCCGCCCTCGCGTCCGATGCCGGACGCCTTCACGCCCCCGAACGGGGTGCGCAGGTCGCGGAGATTCCAGCAGTTCACCCAGACGATCCCGGTCTCGACACGCGGCGCCACCCGGTGCGCGCGGGACAGGTCCCGCGTCCACACCGTGGCGGCGAGGCCGTAGGGGCTGTCGTTGGCGAGCCGGAGCGCCTCGTCCTCGGTGTCGAACGGCGCGACGTGGCAGACCGGCCCGAAGATCTCCTCGCGGACGGCGCGGGCCGTCTCCGGCAGGCCGGTGAGGACGGTCGGCTCGACGTGGAAGCCGCCGTCGCGGGCGTCGCCGAACTCCGGAACGCCGCCGCCCGCGACGACCGTCGCGCCCTCCGCGCGGGCGAGGGCGTAGTAGGACAGGACCTTGTCGCGGTGCTCGGCGGAGATCATCGGGCCGTAGCCGTCGAGCGCGCGGGCGCGGCCCGCGAGCCGGGCGACGAACTCGTCGAAGATCGGGCGCTCGACGTAGACGCGCTCGGTGCAGAGGCAGATCTGCCCGGAGTGGGTGAAGCAGGAGCGGACCGTCCCGTCCACGGCGGCGTCGAGGTCGGCGTCGGCGAAGACCAGCGCCGGGTTCTTGCCGCCCAGCTCGAACGACACGGGCGTGACGTGGTCGGCGGCGTTCCGCATGATCGCGGCGCCGGTGGCGGACTCGCCGGTGAACGCGATCGCGTCCACGCCCTGGTGGGCGGTGAGGAACTCGCCCGCCGCGCCCGCGCCGTGCCCGTGGACGACGTTGAACACCCCGTCCGGGAGTCCCGCGTCGGCGATCACGCGGGCGAGCAGCGTCGCGGTCGAGGGCGTCTCCTCCGACGGCTTGAGCACGACGGCGTTCCCGCAGGCGAGCGCCGGGGCGATCTTCCAGGTGGACAGCAGCAGCGGCAGGTTCCACGGCGAGACGACCGCGACGACGCCGAGCGGGCGGCGCACCGTGTAGTTGAGGGCCTGGCCCGTCCCGACGCTCCAGCCGGGGACCGGCGTCGTGTACGACCGCTCGGGACGCCCGTAGAGCAGATCGGCGTAGGCGCGGAAGTTGCCCGCGGCGCGCGGGACGTCGACCGTCTCCGCGAACTCGCGGGGCCTGCCGGTGTCCGCGACCTCGGCGTCGACGAACTCCGCGAACCGGGCGTCGATGCCGTCCGCGATCCGGCGCAGCGCGGCGGCCCGCTCCGGCTCGCCGCCCGGCGCGCCCCACGGCCCGGTGAGCGCGGCCCGCGCGGCGGTGACGGCGTCGTCGACGACCTCGCGCGTCGCCTCGGGGACGGTGCCGAACTCCGTCCCGTCGACCGGCGAGACCAGCGGGAAGGGGCGTCCGTCCGAACGGAAGACGCCGCCGACAAAGTGCTCAGCCTTCATCTGTCCCTCCCGGGGAGCCGTCGCGCGATGATCCGATCCTCCGCCGCGGAAGCTATGCCTGGCAAATACCAATCGGCCGAGGAGCTATCACGAAATTGTGATAGTAAGGCGGCATGCGCGCGATCGACCTGCTCAACGGGCGGCTGAAGCTCCGGCACCTGGTGCTCGTCGTCGCCATCGCGGAGCGGGGCAGCGTGCTGCGCGCCGCCGAGCACCTCCACCTGGCGCAGCCCGCCGTGACGCGCAGCCTCCGCGAGGTCGAGGACGTCCTCGGCGTCGAGCTGTTCACCCGCGGCCCGCGCGGCGTCACGCCCACCCTGTTCGGGGACGTGTTCGTCGAGCACGCGCGGGCCGTCCTCGCCGAGCTGCGGCGCGCGGGCGAGCGGATCGGGGGCCTCGCGGACGGCGACGTCGGCACCGTCGCGATCGGCACGCTGCTCGCCGGGTCGAACGTCCTGCTGCCGCGGGCGATCGCCGCGCTGAAGAGGGAGCGCCCCGGCGTCACGGTGGTCGTCCGGGAGGCCACGTTCGACGCGCAGGTCCCGCGGCTGCTGGACGGCGAGATCGACCTGATCCTCGGCCGCCTCAACCCGATCGGCGACCTGCGCGGCCTCCGCCAGATCACCCTGTACGGGGAGCCGGTCCGGCTGGTCGCCCGGCGCGGCCACCCCGCCCGGTCGCGGGCCCCGCTGACGCTCGCGGACCTGCTCGACTACCCGTGGGTGCTGCCGCTGGAGCAGACGGCGCTGCGCGCGGAGCTGGAGCAGGTGTTCCGCGCGCAGGGGCTCGTCCCGCCGGGGAACCTGGTCGAGTGCACGTCGGTGCTGACCGTGCGGACGCTCGTCCGCGACACCGACATGATCGCGGCGCTGCCGGAGCTGGTCGCGCGCACCGACGCCGAGATCGAGCCGCTGCCGGTGCCGCTGGAGACCGTTCGCCGCCAGGTCGGGGTGACGCTGCCCGCGCAGCGCGCGCCGACGCCGTCCGCCCGGCTGATGCTCGACCACCTGCGCCGCGAGGCCGCCGAGATCAGCGGCACCGCCCCGCCCGCCGATCAGCCCACCGACCAGCCCGCCGACTAGACCGCGCGGACCAGGTCGGCGAGCGCGCCGCCGAGCGCCGACCCGGCGTCGCCGAGGTCGAGCACGACGTCGAAGTGGTCCCGGTCCGGGACGATCATCAGGTCGCCCGCGCCCCACCGCGCGTGGAACCTCCTCGACTGGTCGAGGAACCCGGCGCCGTCGTGCTCGGCGGCGGCGAACACGGCCGGGCAGCGGCGGTCCGCGGGCAGCAGCGCCGGGCTCAGCGCGGCGGCCCGCGCCTCGTCCAGCCGGACGTACTCGTTCACGTAGACGCGGGTGATCGGCCGGATGTCGAACAGGCCGGAGACCGGCAGCGCCGCCTTGACGACGTCGCCGGGCAGGCCGAGCGGCTCCTGCCAGCCGCCGACCATCGTCATGCCGGTGAGGTGGCCGCCCGCCGAGCTGCCGCCGACGACGATCCGGTCCGGGTCGAGGCCGTGCTCGGCCCCGTTCCGGTAGACCCAGGCGACCGCCGCGCGCACCTGCCGGACGATCTCCTCCAGCGTCGCCTTCGGCGCGAGCGTGTAGTCGGGCACGACGGTCGCGACGCCCTGCTCGTGAAGGCCCCGCGCCATGAAGGACGACTCGGCGCGCGACAGCGCCATCCAGTAGCCGCCGTGCAGGAACACGAACACCGGCCGGGGTTCTCCGTCGCCGGTGCCCCAGACGTCGAGGCGTTCGCCGCTCGCGTCGTCGTAGACGATCCCGGGGCTGCCCGGCAGGCCGTCGACGGCCCGCGCCGACAGGTCCCGGTACTGCCGCATGTGCCGCGCGAACAGCTCCTCGCCCGCCTTGCGCCGCACGTTGTAGGCGACGTCCAGCTCCTCGTCGGTCAGCTCGCTGCCCGGCCATCCGCCCATGTCGAACCCCCTCCGCTCCGGCACAGCCTCCCGCCCCGGAGCGGATTGATCAACTACCGGCGGCGGTCCAGACGGGCGCGTCCGACTCGCGGACGCCGCCGTCCGCGCCGAAGACGAGGTAGCGGTCGAAGTCGGCGGCGAACCACCGGTCGTGGGTGACGGCGAGCACCGTCCCCGAGTAGGACGCGAGCCCCTCCTGGAGGGCCTCGGCGCTGGCCAGGTCGAGGTTGTCGGTGGGCTCGTCCAGCAGCAGGAGCGTCGCGCCGGACAGTTCGAGCAGCAGGATCTGGAGCCGCGCCTGCTGCCCGCCGGACAGCGTCTCGAACGGCCGGGCGCCCGCCGGGGCCAGCTCGTAGCGGGCGAGCGCGGCCATCGCGTCGTTGCGGGTCAGCGCGTTCGCCGCCATGACGATCTCGGCGGGCGCGCGGCCGTGCAGGTCGGGCCGCGCGTGCGTCTGGACGAAGTGCCCCGGCACGACCCGCGCGCCCAGCCGGAACGCGCCGCCGTGCGGAACGTCGTCACCGGCCAGCAGGCGCAGGAACGTCGACTTCCCGGAGCCGTTCGAGCCGAGCACCGCGACGCGCTCCCCGTACCAGACCTCGGTGTCGAACGGGCGCGTCAGGCCCGTCAGCGCAAGGGACTCGCAGACGAGGGCGCGCTTGCCGGTGCGGCCGCCGCGCAGCCGCATCCGGACGTTCTGCTCCTTCGGCGCGCTCTGCGGCGGCCCCGCCTCCTCGAAGCGCCGCAGCCGGGTCCGCGCGGCCTGGTAGGACGAGGCGACCGCGTCGTTGTTCGTCGCGCGCTGGCGCAGCGTGTGGACGAGCCCCTTCAGGCGCGCGTGCTCGTCGTCCCAGCGGCGGCGCAGCTCGTGGAGGCGCTCGGTCCGGTCGCGGCGGGCCTGCGCGTACCCCGCGAAGCCGCCTCCGTGCACCCAGACGTCGCGGGACTCGACGGTGACGACGCGGTCGGCCGCGTCCGCGAGGAGCTGCCGGTCGTGCGACACCAGCAGGACGGTCTTTGCCGTGGCCCGGATCTTCTCCGCGAGCCATTCCTTGGCGGGGACGTCCAGGTAGTTGTCGGGCTCGTCCAGGAGGAGGACCTCGTCCGGGCCGCGCAGGAGCGCCTCCAGGACGAGCCGCTTCTGCTCGCCGCCCGACAGGGTCGTGACGCCTCGGCCCTTCGCCTCGTCGTAGGGCAGGCCGAGCGCGGCCGTCGTGCAGGCGTCCCAGACGACCTCGATGTCGTAGCCGCCCGCGTCGGTGTAGTCGGTGATCGCCTGCGCGTAGGCGAGCTGGGTCGGCGCGGTGTCGTCGAGCGCGCCCTCCGCCTCGGCCAGGGCGTCGGCCGCCTTCCGCACGCGGCCGGGCGCGACCGACAGCAGCAGGTCGTGGACGGTCCTGCCGTCCCGAATGCCGCCGATGAACTGGCGCATGACGCCGAGGCCGCCGGAGCTCGTCACGACGCCGTCCGTCGGCCGGACGTCGCCCGCGACCAGCCGCAGCAGGGTCGTCTTGCCCGCGCCGTTCGGGCCGACCAGCGCCGCCTTGGCCCCCGCCCCGACGCGGAACGAGACGTCGTCCAGCAGGATCCGGCCGTCCGGCAGCGCGTAGGTCAGGCGGCTCACCTCGATGTGCCCCACACAACTCCTTGAACGCTGTTTAGGAAACTGGATCGTTGATCCGGTACCCGCTCAATGTACTAGCCTGGGGCGCATGACGGACAGCGTGTGGCTGCGGGAGGACCGGCCGCGCCGGGAGGCGCCGCCCCTCACCCGCGAGCGGATCGTCGCCGCGGCGGTGGCGCTGCTCGACGCGGAGGGCGCCGGGCGGCTGACGATGCGCCGCCTGGCCGAGCGCCTCGGCACCGGGTCCACCACCCTGTACTGGCACGTCGAGACGAAGGACGACGTGCTGGAGCTGGCCCTCGACGCGATCTTCGGGGACGTCCCGCTGCCCTCCCCCGGCCCGGACTGGCGCGCCGACGTGATCGCGCTCGTGTCGGGCTGGCGGGACGCCATGCTCCGGCACCCGTGGTCGGCGGCCGTCCTCGGCGGGCGCCCGCTGCTCGGCCCCAATGTGCTCGCCCGCACCGACTTCCTCTACGCCGCGCTGGAGCGGGCGCGGCCGGGCGGGCCGTCCCCGGCCGCGGCCGCGTACGCGGTGGCGAACTACACGATCGGGTCGGCGCTGATGCAGGTCGGCGCCCAAGGCGGCGGGCCGGACGCGCGCCGCGCCGCCGGGGAGCACCTGCGCCGCCACCGCGACCGGTACCCGTCCCTCGCCGCGCACGGCCACCTGCCGGACGGCGGCTGGGACGCCGCCTTCGCCGAGGGCCTCGGCTACGTCCTCGACGGCCTGGTCCGCTAGCGGACCAGGCCGGGCAGGTCGGCCGCGTGGTCGCGCAGGTAGGCGCGGAGCATCTCCGGGATCAGGGCGACGGACGCCAGCGCCTCCGGCGTGCACGGGACGAGGTCCGGGTCGTACCGCCCGTTGGCGGGGTCGGCGAACTCGGGGCCGTGCCTGCGCGACAGGTCCATCGACGTCAGGCGGCACACGTAGAAGGTGTTCACCCGGTGTATCTCGGGCGACCGCTCGGCGCACGCGAACACCTGGCGGACGGGCCCGGCGGTCGCGCCGAGCTCCTCGTCCAGCTCGCGGCGCAGCGCGGCCTCCGGCGACGCGTCGGTCGGCTCGATCTTGCCGCCGGGGGTCGTCCAGTAGACGGGGCGGTCGGGGCGGGTCCGGCGCAGCAGGACGAGGGCGTCGCCGTCCAGGAGCAGCGCGCGGACGGCCCGCCGCACTCTCGGCGTCTCGGTCACGAGTTCAGGTAGGCCAGGACGGCGAGCACCCGGCGGTGCCCGCTGTCGGTCGGCGGAAGCCCGAGCTTGGCGAACACCGCGCCGATGTGCTTGCTGACCGACCGCTCCGTGATGACCAGCGTGGCGGCGATCGTGGCGTTGTCGAGCCCCTGCGCCATCAGGCCGAGGACCTCCCGCTCGCGCGGCGTCAGCGCCTGGAGCGGGTCGCGGCGGGTCGTCATGAGCTGCGAGACGACCTCCGGGTCGAGCGCGGTGCCGCCCGCCGCGACGCGGGACAGCGCGTCCAGGAACTCGTCGACCCGGCTCACCCGGTCCTTCAGCAGGTAGCCGACGCCCTCCGCGCCGCCCGCGAGCAGCTCGGCGGCGTAGGTCTCCTCGACGTACTGGGACAGCACGAGGACGGGCAGCCCCGGCAGCCGCTTGCGCGCCTCGACGGCCGCGCGCAGCCCCTCGTCGCGGAACCCGGGCGGCAGCCGGACGTCGAGGACGGCCGCGTCCGGCCGGTGCTCCAGCAGCGCGGGCAGCACGTCCGGGCCCGTGCCCGCGACCGCGACGACCTCGTGGCCGTCGGAGGTGAGCAGCATGACGAGGCCCTCGCGGAGGAGCACGTTGTCCTCGGCGATCACGATCCGCACGGCAGCTCCACGTCGAGCGTCGTCCCTCCACCGTCGGGGCTGTCGATGCGGGTCGTCCCGTCGAGCGCGGCGACCCGGCGGCGGATGCCGGCGAGGCCGCTGCCCCGGGCGGGATCGGCCCCGCCCTTGCCATCATCCCGCACGGCGACCAGGAGGCGGCCGGGTTCGCGGCGGACCGTGACCCAGCCGTGCCGGGCGCCGCTGTGCCGCGCGATGTTGGTGAGGGCCTCCGCGACGACGAAGTAGGCGGCGGCCTCGACGGCGGCGGGCGCGCGCGCCGCCGCCTCGCCGTCGCCGAGGTCCAGGTCGACGGGGATCGGCTGGCCCGCGGCGAGGGCGCGCAGCGCCCCGCCGAGGCCCCGGTCGGACAGGATCGGCGGGTAGATCCCGCGGATCACCGTGCGGAGCTGCGTCAGCGCCTCCTCGACGCCCTCCCTGGCCTCCAGGAACAGGGTGCGGGCGGCGTCCGGGTCGGCGTCGAAGCGGCGGTCGGCGAGGCCGAGCCGCAGCGCGGCGGCGACGAGCTGGGCCTGCGTCCCGTCGTGCAGGTCGCGCTCGATCCGGCGCAGCTCCGCGCCGTGCGCCTCCAGCGCCTCGGCGCGGGTCTCGGTCAGCTCCTCGACCCGCTCGGCGAGGCTGCGGCGGGTGGGGCCGAGCAGCACCTCGGCCAGCCGCGCCTGCCAGCGGGCGAGCCGCGGCACGAGCCACAGCAGGAGCAGCACGTCGAGGGCGGCCTGCAGGAACGGCATCGTCAGCGCCCGCGGCCAGCTGTCCAGCGTGACGAACGCGGACGTGGACCCGTCGGGCGCGGCCCACCACCACAGCGGCAGCGACAGCGAGTACGGGATCTGGGGCCACAGCCCCACGGCGAGCACGGCCGCGACCACGCCGGTGAAGCCGTGCACGGCCATCCAGGCGATGTCGCGCCAGGTGTCCGGGGAGCGGACGAGCCGTCCCGCCTCCGCCAGGCCGTCGCCGCGCGGCGGCCGGTACGGGGCGGGGATCTCGCGGCCGAGCACCTTCCCGGCCCGGCGGCGCTCGGCGTTGGCGAGCGCCCGCAGCGGCCGCACCACCGCCGGGAGCCACGGCAGCAGGACGACCATCAGCACCAGCCCGGCGAGCAGCGGGGCGAGCCCCGCCATCGCGGGCACCGCCGTGCGCAGCGCGCCGACCAACCGCCAGGTCGCGCCCGCGCTGCGCCGTACCGCCCTGCCCAGACCGCTGTTCATGTCACCCCTCCGCCACCGTATGCGGCGGCGGAGCGGCGCGCACCCGGGTCAGCCCCCGGGCCGGTGGTGTAGCCCGCTACACCACCGATTCGGGAGCGCGCGCCCATGTGCCGGGCCCCCGCCGAAACCTAGGTTCGACCAGGTGAGAGGCGGCATTCCACGGAGGGAACCCATGACGACCTTGACGGCCGGGACCGCACCGGCGACCGCGGCGGCCGCGGCGGTGGCGCTTGAGGCGGTCACCAAGGACTACGGCGACGTGCGGGCGCTGGACGGCGTCACCTGGACGTTCCCGCGCGGCGCGGTCACCGCCGTGATGGGCCCCTCGGGGTCGGGCAAGAGCACGTTCCTGCACTGCGCGTCGGGGCTGGACCGTCCGAGCGAGGGCACGGTCCGGGTCGGCGGCGTCGACCTCGGACGGCTCGGCGAGGCGAAGCTCACCCGGCTGCGGCGCGAGCGGATCGGGTTCGTGTTCCAGGCTTTCAACCTCGTCCCGTCGATGGACGTGGAGCGGAACATCACGCTGCCGTTGCACCTCGGCGGGACCGCTCCCGACCCGGCCTGGCTGGACGAGGTCGTCCGCCGGGTCGGGCTCGCGGACCGGCTGCGGCACCGCCCGGCCGAGCTGTCGGGCGGGCAGCAGCAGCGCGCCGCGCTCGCCCGCGCGCTGATCACCCGCCCGGAGGTCGTGTTCGCCGACGAGCCGACCGGCGCGCTCGACCCCCGCACCGCGCGGGACGTCCTGCGCCTGCTGCGCGAGGCCGCCGACCTGACCGGGCAGACGGTCGTGCTGGTCACCCACGACCCGGTGGCCGCCGCGTGGGCCGACTCCGTCGTGTTCCTCAGCCGCGGCCGCGTCGTCGACGAGCTGGTCGCCCCGACGGTCTCCGCCGTCATGAGCCGCTGGGAGACGCTGTGAGGATCAGGGGGGCCTTCGTCGGGATCTTCGTCGCGCTGGCGTTCGCGGCGACGCTCGTCGGGGCGTGCGGGGTGCTGCTGGAGTCGGCGCTGCGCGCGCACGCGCCGGTCGAGCGGTACGGCGCGGCCGCGGCGGTCGTGACGGGACCGGCCGAGGTCGAGCAGTGGATGAAGCAGCTCGGGTCCGAGCCGGAGCGGCAGCGCCGCCCGCTGGCCGAGCGCGCCCCGGTGCCCGTCGCGGCGGCGGCGAAGCTGCGGGCGGTGCCGGGCGTCCGGGACGTGGTCGCGGACGTGTCGTTCCCCGTCCTGCTCGGCTCGGGGCGGGCGGTCACGGGCCACGGCTGGGAGTCGGCCCCGCTCCGCCCCTACCGACTGGCCGCCGGGCACGCGCCGCAGGGGCCGGACGAGGTGGTGCTGAGCGAGTCGTCCGGGGTCCGGCCGGGCGGGACCGTCCAGGTGCAGGTGAACGGGGCGCCCCGCCCGTTCCGGGTCGCGGGGCTGGTGGGGGACGGTCCCGGCGCGGCGTTCTTCACGACCGCGACGGCCGCGTCGCTCTACGGGCGTCCCGGCCACGCCGACGCGCTGGCCGTGATCGCCGACGGGAAGGTCGGGGACGGCGCGCTCCGCGCCGCCGCGCCCGGCCTGACCGTCGCGACGGGCGCGGCGCGCGGCGACGCCGAGGACCGGGCGGTCGCGGCGGCGCGGCCCGACATCGTGGAGATCGCCGGTTCGCTCGGCGGCATCGCGATCATGACGGCGCTGGTCGTGGTCGGCGGGCTGATCGTGCTGTCGGTGCGGGAGCGGGCGCGCGAGCTCGCGCTGCTCCGCGCGGTCGGCGCGACGCCCTGGCAGGTGCGGGCGCGGATCGTCCGGGAGATCGCGCGGATCGGCGCGCCCGCCGCGCTCGCGGGCGGCGTCCTGTCGCTCGGGCTCGGCGCCGCGATGCACGCCGCGATGGTCCGCCGGGGCGTCCTGCCGGACGGCTTCGGCCTGTCGCTGAGCCCGCTGCCCGCGCTCGCCGGGTTCGCGGTGACGCTGCTCGCCGCCGTCGCGGCCGCGCTCCTCGCCTCGCTGCGGGTGTCCCGGATCCGGCCGGTGCGGGCGCTCGGCGAGACCGCCGCCGAGTCCGCGCGGCTCCCCCGCTGGCGGGTGATCACCGGGGTGGCGTTCCTGGTCCTCGGGGTGAACGCGCTCGGGTTCTCGGCCGCCACGACCGGCCCGGCGGCGAGCGCGTCGGTCGGCGGGCTGGTCATGTCTTTGATCGTCGCGACGGCGCTGCTCGGGCCGCTGGTGGCGCGGGCGGGAAACCGGGTCCTCGGGCGCGCCGCGCGGGCCGTCTCGCCGGTGGCCGGGCGGCTCGCGCAGCACTCCGCCGGGGCGGCCGCGCTGCGCGCGGGGTCGATCATCACTCCGGTCGCGCTGGCGGTGGCGTTCGCGGGCGTCCAGCTGTTCGCCCAGTCGACGGTCGCGCACGCCACGCGGGTGCAGGCCGCGGCCGGGGACCGCGCCGACCAGGTCATCGTCTCGGCGGGCCCCGGCCTCCCCCGGGACGTCGCCGCCGCCGCGCGCCGCGTCCCCGGCGTGACCGCCGCGACGCCGGTCAAGCGGACCACCGTGGTCATGTCGGTCAAGGAGCTCGGCGACCGGAACCTGCGCTCGCTGAACGCGCGCGGCGTCGGCCCGGACGCCGCCGCCACCATGGACCCGGACGTCTCCTCCGGCCGCCTCGCCGACCTGCGCGGCGCCGCCACGGTGGCGCTCAGCCGCGACGTCGCGAGCGGCCTGCGCGTCGGATCGACGGCGCGGCTGTGGCTCGGCGACGGGACGAGGACCGACGCCCGCGTCGTCGCCGTCTACGACCGGGGGCTCGGCTTCGGCGACGTGCTGCTCCCCCGCGACCTGGTCGCGGCGCACTCGTCCGTCCCGCTGGACGACCACGTCCTCGTCCGGGGGAAGGCCGACCTGCGCGCCGTCACCGCCGCCTACGCCGGGACCCGCGTGGTCTCCCCCGGCGACCTCCAGGCGGGCCTGTCGCAGGAGATCAGGCTCCAGGGCTTCATCAGCTACATCGTCGTGGCGGCGATCGCCGGGTTCATCCTCATCGGCGTCGTCACGACGCTGGCGCTGGCGACGGCGGCCAGGCGCCGCGAGTTCGCCCTGCTGCGGCTGGTCGGCGCGACCCGCCGCCAGGTGCTGCGGATGCTCCGGCTGGAGGCGGCGATCGTGCTCGGCACCGGCGTCGCGGCCGGGACGCTCATCGCCGCCGTCACGCTCCTCGCGTTCGCGACGGCCGTCACCGGGCTGCCGCTGCCGTCCGTCCCGCCGCTGACCGGCGCGGCGATCCTCGGCGGCGTGGCCGGCACCGGCGCGGCCGCGATCATGCTCCCGGCGCGGGCGCTGCTGCGCCGCCGCACGTCCCCGAACCTCACCTGACATCCCCTACCGGAAAGGCACGAGCCATGAGCAACTCCACCCGCTGGACCGTGGTCGGCATCCTCATCGCCGTCAACGCCGTCGCCAACGTGGTCCTCGGCGACACGTGGTTCGCGATCGCCGTCAGCTCGGTCACCGGCGTCGGCGTCGTCGCCGTGCTGATCGACTACCTGGCCCGGGGCAGGCGGGAACCCTGAGACCGGCCGCGGGAGCGGGCCCCGCGCCGTTACCATCTCCAGAGCCAAGATCCCGTTGGCCTGCTCTGTACCGGAACGGCGTGAAATGGATGATGTGGAGGTCCGGCCCCTGCCGGGCGACCTGGCGCGGCTGTTCGACCCGCGGCCCGCGGCCCCGGGCGACGGCCCCGGCGACGGCCCGGGCGGCGAGTCCGCCGAGCGGACGCTGGCCGTGCCGCTGCCCGAGGGGGACCTGGTCTGGCCGGACCCCGGCTACCCGCAGCGGCGGCTGCTGATGCGCCCCGCGTTCTGGCTGAGCGACGAGCCCGTCCACGGCGAGCTGTGGTGCAGGCTCCGCGCCGAGCACGCCGCGTCGGGCCTCTGGCCGCTGCTGATGGACGAGACCGACCAGCCCTGGGCGTCCGGCCAGATCGCGCCCGAGCCGGTGGACGAGATCGCGAACTACCTCCCGCACGCGTTCATGTCCGAGGTGTGGGCCGACTGGGCGGAGCAGGCGTCCGAGGAGGACCTCGACGACCTCGCCCCCTACGGGCGGCACTGCCCGGGGCTCGCCCCGGCGGGCGTCCCGCTGGACGACCCCGACGCCATGGCCGACCGGTACGCCCGCGCCCTCGCCGGGCGCGGGCTGTCCCTCGGCCTCGCCGCCGTCGAGCGGGGCGCCGACGCGATCGCCGCCGTCGGCTGGCAGGGCGCCCTCAACCACAACGAGTGGACGGCGCCGCTCGCCGCCGTCCTGCGCGGCTGGGAGGACAGGTTCGGCGCCCGCGTCGTCGCGCTCGGGTTCAACACGCTGGAGCTGAGCGTCGCGGCGCCGCCGGTCACCGTCCGGCACGCGGTGCACGTCGCGGCCGAGCACTGGACGTTCTGCCCCGACATCCTCTTCCAGGGCCCGGGGACCCTCGCCGGGTACGCCGAGGAGATCCGCGGCAAGACCAACTGGTCGTTCTGGTGGGACTGACCGACCTCCCCAAAAACTGGTCATAAGGCGTAAACGTCCAGGTCATTCGCGGTGGTGCGGGGCTTTTCCACGGTTACGGTGGGACGGGACGAGCACCGGGTGGCGCGAGTGGCACGGACGCCCCGGAGCGAGCACCCGGCGACCCGCCGCGGGCGCCGCCCCGTCGCGCGACCGCCGGGCGGACGGGCGGCGAGGACGGGGGCACGGATGGGACCGCGGGCATGACCGGCGGCGCGGACGACACTCCGATCGCGGAGCTGCTGCGCTCCTGGCGCGAGCCGGTGCTCGGCCGGTGGATCGAGCTGGTCGGCGAGACCGTCCGCGGGCGGCTCTCCGAGGCCGAGGTGCGGACCGAGCTGACCGAGCTCTACGGGCTCGTCGAACGCGCGCTCGCCGGGGACGCCACCGCCGGGGGCGAGCTGCGGGCCGCGCTCGCCGAGATCTCCCGGGCCCGCGCCCGGTACGGGTTCAGCCCGACCGAGACGGCGATCGGCGTGTTCGCGCTGAAGCAGTCGCTCTACGAGCAGATCCGGACGACCCGCGACCAGCGGGCCTACTCCGAGCTGATCGACTTCTCGTCCTTTGTCGACGAGCTCGGCCTCGCGACGTTCGAGACGTACGCGGCGGCGCGGGAGCAGGTGATCGCCGACCAGACCGAGCAACTCCTGGAGCTGTCGACACCCGTGGTGCGGCTGTGGGACCGCGTGCTCGGCGTCCCGCTCGTCGGCACCCTCGACTCCGCCCGCACGCAGACCGTGATGGAGACGCTGCTCCAGGCGCTGGTGGACACCGGCGCCCGGTACGCGGTGATCGACATCACCGGGGTGTCCGCCGTGGACACCGAGGTCGCGCAGCACCTGATGAAGACCGTGATGGCGGCGCGGCTGATGGGCACGCACTGCGTCGTGTCCGGCGTCCGCCCGCAGATCGCGCAGACGATCGTGGCGCTCGGCATCGAGTTCGGCGACATCGTGACGAAGGCGACCCTCGCGGACGCGCTCGCGTACGTCCTGGAACGTTCCGGCCTGCGTGTCGTCGGCGAGCCGGAGGGCTGATGGAACGCGTGCCGATTCTCAAGATCGGGGACGTCCTGCTCGTGTCGATCCAGACCGACCTCCAGGACCGGACGGCCCTGGAGCTGCAGGAGGACCTGTCCGAGCGGATCGTCGCCACCGGCGCGCACGGCGTGATCATCGACATCACGGCGGTGGACGTCGTCGACTCCTTCATCGGCCGGATGTTCGCGACGATCGCGTCCATGTCCCGGCTGATGGACGCCGAGACGGTGGTGGTCGGGATGCGCCCGGCGGTCGCGATCACACTGGTGGAGCTCGGGCTGTCGCTCGGCGGCGTGCGCACCGCGCTGGACCTGGAGGAGGGCATGCGGCTGCTCGGCGCCGGGCTCCCGCAGGCGGGCCCGGCGGGCGCCGCGCGGCCCGCCCGCCCCGGTCCCGCCGCGGCGGACGACGGGCCGTGATGGCGGACGAACCGTGACACCCGCGTCCGGCGAGGAGGTGCCCATCGCGTCGAACGACGACGTGGTCCGCGTCCGGCAGGTGGTGCGGGCCGCCGCGGCGGCGGCCGGGCTGTCGCTGGTCGACCAGACCAAGCTGGTCACGGCGGCCAGCGAGCTGGCGCGCAACACCTACGCGCACGGCGGGGGCGGCACCATGCGGGTGGAGCCGGCGACCGGCGGGGACGGCAGGCGCGGCGTCCGGCTCGTCTTCACCGACGCGGGACCCGGCATCGCCGACGTGGACCGGGCGCTCAGCGAGGGCTGGTCGAGCGGGACGGGCCTCGGCCTCGGCCTGCCCGGCGCCCGGCAGCTCTGCGACGAGTTCGGGCTGCGGAGCGAGGCGGGCGTCGGCACCACGGTGACGGTGGCCAAATGGATCCGCTGAGCGGCGCCGGATGGACGACCAGCCCGCCCGCGGGCGACTCGCTGCTGGTCCGGGTGGAGGAGCGGAGCGCCGCCGCGGGCGTCCGGCGGCGGATCACCGCGCTCGCCGAGCGGCTCGGATTCGCCGGGGAGCGGCTGGAGCGGGTGCGGCTCGCGGCGACCGAGGCCGCGACGAACCTCGCCGAGCACGCGCGGGAGGGCGAGATGCTGCTGCGCATCGTGCGGGACGGCGGGACGGCCGCGCTGGAGTTCGTGTGCGCCGACCGGGGGCCGGGCATCGCCGACGTCCCGGTGTCCCGGGTGGACGGCTACTCGACGCGCGGCACCCTCGGCCTCGGGCTCGGGTCGATCGAGCGGCTCGCCGACCACAGCGGGCTGTATTCGCGTCCGGGCGCGGGCACGGTGCTGTTCGCGCGGTTCCGGCCGCCGGGCGAGCCGCCCGCCGAGCGGCCGGGCGCGGCGGCCGGGGCGCCGTACGCGGGGCTGAACCTGCCGATCGACGGCGAGGAGGAGTGCGGCGACGCCTACACCGCCCGCGTGGTGGACGGCGTCCTGTACGCCCTGCTCTGCGACGGCCTCGGGCACGGCCCGCTCGCCGCGCGGGCGGCGCGGGCGGCGGTCCGGGCCGCGCACGAGACGCCCGGCCCCGCCCGTCCGGCGGACGTCCTGCGGCGGGTCCACCGGGGGATGGCGGCGACGCGCGGCGGGGCCGTCGCGGTCGCCGCCGTCGACCCGGCCGCCGGGCGGGTCCGGTTCGCCGGGATCGGGAACGTCGCCGCGTGGATCGTCGGGCCGGACCGGCGGCAGGGGATGGTCTCGGTGCCCGGGATCGCGGGCGCGCGCGGCGAGCGGATCCGCGAACACGGCTACGCGCTGCCGCCGGGTGCGGCGGTGGTGCTGCACTCCGACGGCCTCACCGGCCGCTGGCGGCTCGACGACCATCCCGGCCTGCTCGGCTGCGACCCGCTGCTGATCGCGGCGACGCTGCTGCGCGACGCCGGGGTGCGGCACGACGACCGGTCCGTGCTCGCCGTCGCGACGTCCGGCGGGGGCGCGCCGTGACCGCCCCCGACGCGACCGGCCCCGACGCGACCGCCGAGCTGCTCCGCATCGAGATCACGGACGAGGCGGGCGTGTTCGCCGTCCGGCGGGCGGGCCGGACGGTCGCCGCCGAGGTCGGCCTCGACGACCACGACCAGGTGCGCGTCGCGACCGCGCTGAGCGAGGCCGGGCGCGAGCTGCACGCGTGCGCCGAGACCGTGTCGGTCGCGTTCCGGCTGGACCGGGGGCGGCGCCCCGGCCTCGTCGTCGAGCTGGACCTCGTGCCGCGCGCGTCCATGGAGCGCGCGTCGATGGAGGGCGCGGACGCGTGCCAGGCCGCCGTGTCCCGGCTGATGAGCCTCGTCGAGCGGGAGGAGCGGCCGGGCGGCGGCGTCCGCGTCCGGCTCCGCAAGAACCTGCCGCCGGGCACGGCGCCCCCGGCCGGCGCGGACCTGGACGAGCTGCGCGCCCGGCTGCGCCGGCTGGAGCCCGTCCCCGCGCTGGAGGAGCTGCGGACGCAGAACGCCGACCTGATGGCGGCGCTGGAGGACGTCCAGCGGCAGAAGGAGGAGCTGCGCGGCCTCAACACCGAGCTGGAGCAGACGAACCGGGGCGTGATGGCCCTCTACGGCGAGCTCTCCGAGGAGCTGGCGGAGACCAACCGGGGCGTCGTCGCGCTGTACGCGGAGCTGGAGGAGAAGTCGGCGCAGCTCCGCGAGGCGGGCGAGGCGAAGAACCGGTTCTGGGCGAACGTGAGCCACGAGCTGCGCACCCCGGTGAACGGCGTCCTGGGGCTGACCCGGCTGCTGCTCGACCCGGCCGCCGAGCCGCTCACCGCCGAGCAGCGCCACCAGATCACCCTGATCGCCGACACCGGCGGCACGCTGCTCGCGCTGGTCAACGAACTGCTGGACATGGCGCGGGCGGAGCGGGGCGCGGTCGAGGCCCGCCCGGCGCCGGTGCGCGTCCGCGCCCTGCTGGACGAGCTGGCGGAGCTGCTGAGCCCGATGGCGGACGAGTCCGGGCTGGCGCTGGCCGTCGACGCGGACGACGCGCCCCCGGTCATCGTCACCGACGCCGAGATGCTGACCCGCATCCTGCGCAACCTCGTCGGCAACGGGCTGAAGTTCACCGAGGCGGGCGAGGTGCGGGTCACGGCGCGGGCGACGCCGGAGCACACCGAGTTCGTCGTGTCCGACACCGGCGTCGGCATCCCGGCCGCCGACCTGGAGCGGGTCTTCGAGGAGTTCTACCGCGTCCCCGGCGGCGCGGCGGGCGGGACCGGCCTCGGCCTGCCGTACGCGCTGCGGCTCGCCCGCGCGCTCGGCGGCGACCTGCTGCTGGACAGCGTCCCCGGCGAGGGCACGACGGCCACCCTGCGGCTCCCGCCGTTCCGCGGCCTCGCCGAGCTCGGCCTCGGCCACGTCCTGGTCGCCGACGACGACGCGCCGACCCGGCGCGTCCTGCGCGGCCTGGTCGAGGACGGCGGCGGCCGCGTCACCGAGGCCGCCGACGGCCGCGCCGCCCTGGACGCGGTCGCGGCGGACCGGCCCGACCTCGTCCTGCTGGACCTGCGGATGCCGGGCCTGGACGGCTACGACGTCCTCGCCCGGCTGCCGTCCGGGATCCCGGTCGTGCTGGTCACCTCGGCGGAGGCGTCGCCCGCCGGCGACCCGCGGCTGGCCCGCGCGGGCGCGCTGCTCGGCAAGGACCGGATCCGCCCGGAGACCCTCGCCGACGCGATCCGCAGGGCCCGGGACGGCGGGGGCGAACGGCCGTGACGCAGACGCTCGTGGTCGACGACAACCACACCAAGCGCTACATCATCGGCAGCTGGCTGCGCCGCGCCGGGCACACCGTGGTGGAGGCGGCGACGGCGGCGGAGGCGTGGCGGCGGCTCACCGACCACGCCATCGACCTGGTGGTGCTGGACGTCCGGCTGCCCGACATGAGCGGCATCGAGGTCTGCGAGCGGATCAAGACCGCGCCGGACACGCGGTCGCTGCCCGTCATCCACATCTCGGCGCAGGCCGTGGACGTCGAGGACCGCACGCAGGGCCTGCGGCGCGGCGCCGACGCCTACATGACCGACCCGATCGACCCGGGCGAGTTCATCGCGACCGTGGAGGCGGTGCTGCGCTACTACCAGGCGCGCCGCGCGGCGGAGCGGATGGCGGCCCGGATGGCCGAGCTGACCCGCACCTCCCTCGCCATCAACGCGGCCACCTCGTTCGAGGACATGGCGGCGGTCGCGGCGCGCGGCGCGTTCGCGATCTTCGGGGTGCCGGTCGGGGTGTTCGTGCTGCCGCCGGACGGCCGGGGCCGCCGCACCATCGACTTCGGCGTCGGCCCGTGGCACCGCGGCTGCCCGCCGGAGACCACCGCGCGGCTGGCGGAGGTCGCGAGGCTCGGCGACGACACGGGGACCGAGGTCACGGAGGTGCCCGAGGACGAGTGGCTGGAACTGCTGCCCGACAGCATGTCGCAGGGCGACATCACGCTCGTGGTGTCGCGGCTCAAGCACGACCGCCCGCCGATCGCCATCGGCGTCACCGCGCGCGGCGCGCGGACCGAGGACGACGTCAACCTGCTCCGCCAGCTCGGGCAGGCGGTGGCGCTCGCGATGGAGGCGCTGCGGTCCTACACCGAGGAGCACTCGATCTCGCTGACGCTGCAGCGCAGCCTGCTCCCGGCGTCGCTGCCGCCGATCCCCGGCTGGTCGCTCGCCGTCCGGTACGAGCCCGCCGGGGACCAGGCCGAGGTGGGCGGCGACTTCTACGAGGTGCTCGACTGCGGCGACCGGGTGCTCGTCGCCATCGGGGACGTCCAGGGCCACTCGCTGCTCGCCGCGACCGTGATGGCGGAGATCCGGCACGCGCTGCGCGCGTTCGCCGTCGAGGGCCACGACTCCGTCACGATCCTGCGGCTGCTGAACGGCGTCATGGAGAAGTACCACGACGAGCAGACCGCCACGATGTGCCTCATGACGCTCGACCCGCGCAGCGGCGCCGCGCACGTCGCGAACGCCGGGCACCTCCCGCCGCTGCACGTGCACGGCGGGCGCGCCCGGTACGGGGGCGGCGGCGGGGTGCTGCTCGGCTTCCCGGCGGGCGGGGTGGCGGTCGAGGAGACGCGGGTGCCGCCGGGCGGCGTGGTCGTCCTGCTCACCGACGGGCTGATCGAGGACCGGGGCATCCCGCTCACCGACAACATGGAGCGGCTCCGCCTCGTCGCCGCCGACGTGGAGGACGAGCTGGAGCGCTTCGGCGACCGCGTCATCGCCGAGTTCGGCCCCCGCGAGGACGACGTCGCCCTCGTCGTCCTGCGCCGCGACGCGGGCTGATGCCGCCGGGCCCGCGGCTCGCCTACGATGCGGCCAACGGCGGCGTAGTGATCGGCGAGTGACGGGCGGGTGATCGGGGCGCGATGCGACGGACCGGCAGGGCCCTCTCCACGGGCATCGCGGCAGGAATCGTCCTCACGCTCGCGGTGGACGGCGGGGTCGTCGTCTCCTGGCGGGCGTCCGGCCGTCCGGAGCGGCGCGGCGACCTCGTGTCGGTGGACCGGGCCGCCGCGCCGCGCGTGCCCGCCGTCGCGCCGCTGACCCGCCGGTACACGCCGCACCTGCTCGTCGCCGGGACTTCCGCGCTGCCGCCCCGCGCCGTCGAGCGGGCGCGCGGCCTGAAGGGCGTCGCGGGCGTCGCCGTCGTGGACGCCGCCCGCGCCATGGTCGGCGGGCGGCGGATGGGGCTGCTCGGCGTGGACCCGTCGGCGTTCCGGGCGTTCGCGCCGGAGCCGACCGCCGCGTCCGACCGGCTCTGGCAGACGATCGCGGCGGGCGGCCTCGCCGTCTCGTTCGAGCGGGGCCGCGACGGCGCGTTCCCGCTCGGCGCCGTCGTCGAGGCGGGCCGCAGCAGCGACCCGGGACGCGTCCGCGTCGGCGCCTACGCCTCGCTCGGGATCGGCGACGTGGACGCCGTCGTGTCCCGCGAGCAGGCCCGGGCGCTCGGCATGCCGGACGGCAACGCCCTCGTCATCAGCGCCCCGAAGGCCGACACGCGCGCTCTCGCGGCCCGGCTGAGGAAGATCCTCCCGCGCGGCACGAAGGTCGCCGCGCTCGCCCCGGCGCGGACGGCGCCGACGGCCGGCGGGCGCGCCGGGCCGGAGCTGACCGGGCGCCCCGACGGCGTGACCGGCGGCCGCTCCCCCATCACCGGCAACATGATGACCCCCACCATGCGGTCCGCGCTGCTGGAGATCGCCGGGATGTTCGGCCCGTTCCCGACGATCGGCTGCTACCGCTCCACCGGCGACCCGCAGGACCACGGCGACGGCCGCGCCTGCGACTTCATGGAGAGCACCGGCGGCCGCGCGCCGACCGAGGCGGCCCGCCGCCACGGCGACCAGGTCGCCGCGTACGCGGTCGCGAACGCGCGCCGCCTCGGGATCTCCTACGTCATCTGGCGGCAGCGCATCTGGAACGTGCGGGGCGGCGGCTGGCGGCCCATGGAGGACCGCGGGAGCATCACGCAGAACCACTACGACCACGTGCACGTCTCGGTGCTGAGGTAGCCGCGGGAACGGTCAGCGCGGGAGGCCCTGCTCGCACCAGACGACCTTGCCGTCCGGGGTGCGGCGGACGCCCCAGCGCTGCGCGAGGCGCCCGACGACGTGCAGGCCGCGGCCCGACTCGGTCATCTCCTCGGAGTCGTCGTGGTGCCGGATCCGGGGCCGCCCGTCCGAGGAGTCGAAGACCTCGCAGACGAGCCCGCCCTCCCGGACGAGCCGCAGCCTGATCCGCCCGCCCGCGTGCCGGATCGCGTTCGTGACCAGCTCCGACGCCAGCAGCATCGTCGGGTGGACGAGGTCGTCCAGGCCCCAGCGGGCGAGCCGGTCGCGGATCAGCCCGCGCGCCCGGCGGACGGCGGCCGGGTCGGCGGGCAGCTCCCAGGTGGCGTGCCGGTCCGCCGGGATGCGCGCGAGCCGCGCGACGAGCATCGCGATGTCGTCGCGGTGCTGGTCGTCGTAGACGCCGTCGAGCGCGGCCTGGCAGAGGTCCTCCAGCGGGCGCGCGGCGGCGCCGTTCCCGAACGTGTGCCGCAGCCGGTCCAGCCCGTCGTCGATGTCGCGGGCCCGGTTCTCGACGAGGCCGTCGGTGTAGAGGAACAGGAGCGTGCCGTCCTCGACGGTGAACTCGCGGCTGACGATCGGGCCGTCGCCGCCGACGCCGAGCGGCGGCGCGGGCGGCACCGGCAGGTACTCCGGCTCCGCGCCGGGCGGGACGAGCAGCGGCGGCAGGTGCCCGGCGCTCGCCACCTCGCAGCGTCCGCTGACCGCGTCGTACACGACGTAGGCGCAGGTGGCGAAGTGCGGCTCCCGCTCGCCGAGGGTGCGCATCAGCGAGTCGAGCCGCTCCAGCGCCTCGGCGGGCGGCAGTTCGAGCCCGGCGAGGGTGTGGATCGCGGTGCGGAGCCGCCCCATGGTGACCGCGGCCTTCACGCCGTGCCCGGCGACGTCGCCGACGACGAGCGCGACGCGGGCGCCGGGCAGGGCGATCGACTCGTACCAGTCGCCGCCGACCTCGATGAGGCGGCTGCCCGGCAGATACCGGTGGTGCACCTCGACCGGGGACGGCGCCGACAGCCCGGTCGGCAGCAGGCTGCGCTGCAGCGTGAGCGCGGTGGCGCGCTCCCGCGAGTACTGCCGGGCGCTCTCCACGAAGATCGACGCGCGGTTGGCGAACTCCACCCCGATCTCGACGTCGTAGGCGTCGAAGGGGCGGTGCGCGGCGTTGCGGGTGCAGGCGAAGAAGCCGAGGATGCCCGCCGCCGACGTGATCGGCAGCAGCAGCTTCGAGGAGCCCTTCAGCATGTTCCCGACCGGCGGGCGGCCCCAGGCGGCGGCGAGCTCGGCCGACCCGTCGCCGTGCGGCGGGCACAGCACCGCCTCGCCCGTCTCCAGGCACCGCGCGTGCGGCGTTCCCGGCGGGTAGACGAGCGACTCGCCGGTGGGGAACAGCGCGTCCCAGGACGGGTCGTCGTCGTCGAACCCGATCGCCATCCGGCGGAGCTGCGGGCCGTCCGGGCCCTCCGGCGGCTCGTCGGCGTCGAGGTGGCTCTCCAGCAGGAGCAGCGCGCCGGAGTTGCAGAAGTGCGGGACGAGCACGTCCATCAGCCCGCGGGCCAGGATCTCCAGGTCGAGCGTGGAGCCGATGCGCGGGAGGGCGTCGTCCAGCAGGGCGCGGCGGATGACGGCGGGGTCGACGAACCGGTCGGCGAGCGGCACCGGCACCTTGACGACGGCGAGCGCCGCGACGTCGGGCGCGCTCCCGCTCATCGGGTGGACGGTGACGACCGCGTCCAGCGTCACGCCGGGACGCGTCTCCACCGGGAGCATGGCGGTGCGCTCCCGCCCGGCCTTGACCGCCTCCAGGAGCGGCTCAAGCGCGCCGGGGATGACCTCGTCGAGCTGGGCGCCGTCCAGGTCGACGCCATTTCCGGCCAGAACTGCGTCGGCGTTACGGTCGAACTGGAGTATTTTCCCCGACGAATCCGTGCCGAGAATCAGAATTCGGGTGGACGACTCCATCGCTCGATTATGGGACATGGCGGGGTCGCGTGCGGCCGATACGCGGCGGTAAACCGGACGGCCGCAAACCGGTGCCTCTCACGACCCACCCCGAACCCCAGCCACGGCTGTGCCGTTCGGCCAGGTACCGCCGCCGGGCGGCGGCCCGCGCGGAACCCGCGCCCGGCCCGTCCGGGCGGCGGGAGCGGCGCCCGGACCGGGCGCCGCGGCCCCCGCGCCGCGACCTCGCCGACGTCGATCGGCTGGTCGCGCGGTTTTCCCGGGCGGCGCGATCACGCCGGACCTTGGTGAGGACGTTCAGCCTCATGTCCGGAAGGTCGTGGAACTGCGTCGTCCGCAAGATCGTGTACGGCGGTCCGGATTCCTCGACGAGCCGCTCCACCGCGTGCTTCGTCCGGCTTTAGCGATTGAGCGGGCGGCCGAGCGTCCCGCCGGTTTTCCTCAGGGCTTGCCGAACACCTGCGGCGGCGGGACGGGCGCGACGATCTCCTCCCCGTCCCGCAGCGGCGCGGCACCCGCGCAGAACGCGGTGAGGTCGCCGCCCTCCAGCAGCCGGGCCCGGACGATCCCGCCCGCCGCGCGGCGGGTCAGCTCGGCCACCGGCAGCGGCTCGCGCGACCCGGCCACGATGAGGTTGCCGAACCGGCGCCCGCGCAGCACGCCGGGGTCGCCCATCAGCAGCGTGTGCCGGAACACCGACCGGACCGTGGCGGCGGCGCGGCGCGCGAACGGCAGCCGGAACCCGTCGGCGACGTTGGCGAGGTAGACGCCGCCGGGGCGCAGCACGCGGGCCGCGTCGAGGACGAACTCGCGGGTGGCGAGCTCGGGCGGCATCGACGCCTCGGCGAACGCGTCCATCACGACGAGGTCGTCGGACTCGTCGGCGAGCGCCGCGACGCCGCTGCGCCCGTCGGTCACCCGGATCCGCAGGCCCGGGACGTTCTTGACCGGCAGCTGCTCCCGGACGAGCCGCACCAGCCCGGCGTCCGGCTCCAGGACGACCTGCCGCGACCCCGGCCGGGTGGCGGCGATGTACCGGGCCAGCGTGCACCCGGCGCCGCCGACGTGGACGGCGTCGAACGCCTGCCCGTCCGCGCCGATCGCGTCGACGACGTCGCCCATCAGCCGCATGTACTCGAAGTCGAGGTAGGTGGGGTCGGACAGGTCCACGTAGGACTGCGGCACGCCGCCGATGAGCAGCATCCAGCCGCCGTCGCGGTCGGCGTCGCGGAGCAGCTCGGCCTCCCCGGCGTCGATCCCGTAGAGGTTCGCGCTCGGACCGTGCCTGCCCTTGCGTGCCATGGCCCCACCCTACGGAACCCCGACCGGGCCGTCAGGTCGGCTCCGGGACGGCGCCCTCGGCGGCGAAGTGGCAGGCGCTCGGGTGGGCGGAGCCGTCCCGCTCCGCCAGCGCGGGCTCCTCGTCCGCGCAGACCGCCTGGGCCTTCCAGCAGCGGGTCCGGAACCGGCAGCCGGACGGCGGGTCCAGCGGCGACGGCGGCTCCCCTTCGAGCTGGATCTGCCCGGCCCAACCGGGCGCGTCCGGGTCGGGCACGGGGACGGCCGACAGCAGCGCCCGCGTGTACGGGTGGGTCGGGTGCTCGTAGATCTGCTCCTCGTCGCCCGTCTCGATGACCTTGCCGAGGTACATGACGGCGATACGGTCGGAGATGTGCCGGACGGCCGCCAGGTCGTGCGCGATGAACACGTACGCGAGGCCCAGCTCGCGCTGCAGGTCGGCGAGCAGGTTCATCACCTGCGCCTGGACGGACACGTCCAGCGCGGACACCGGCTCGTCGCACACGACGACGTCCGGCCGCAGCGCGAGGGCGCGGGCGATGCCGACGCGCTGGCGCTGCCCGCCGGAGAACTGGTGCGGGTACCGGTTCACGTGCCCCGGGTCGAGCCCGACCAGCTCCAGCAGTTCCTGGACGCGCTTGCGCCGCTCCCCCTTGGGCGCGGCCTCCGGGTGGACGGCGAACGGCTCCCCCACGATGTCCCCGACCGTCATGCGCGGGTTCAGGGACGAGTACGGGTCCTGCAGCACCATCTGGATGCGGCGGCGCAGCGCCCGAAGCTCCCGCCCGCGCAGCGCGAAGACGTCGCGGCCGTCGAAGCGGACCGTCCCGGCGGTCGGGCGCTCGGCCGCGAGCAGCAGCCGCGCCAGCGTCGACTTCCCGCAGCCGGACTCGCCGACGACGCCGAGCGTCTCGCCGCGGCGCAGTTCGAGGTCGACGCCGTCCACCGCCCTGACGTGCCCGACCGCGCGTTTCACGACGACGCCCCGGGTCACCGGGTAGTGCTTGACGAGGCCCTCCACCCGCAGGATCGGGTCGTCATTCGGCTTCGGCACCGTGGACCTCCGCGGCGAAGTGGCAGGCGGCGGCGTGGCCGGGCGCGACCGCGACGAGCGGCGGGCGCTCCGCCGCGCACACCGCCTCGGCGCGCGGGCAGCGCGGGTGGAACGGGCACCCGGGCGGCAGCGCGGCCGGGTCCGGCGGCGCGCCCTTGATCGGCAGCAGCGGCCCGCCGCGCCGGTCGAGCCGCGGCACCGACGCCAGCAGCCCCCGCGTGTACGGGTGCGCGGGACGCGCGTACAGCGCGCGGGCGGGCGCCTGCTCGGCGACCGACCCGGCGTACATGACGACGATCCGGTCCGCGACCCCGGCGACGACGCCGAGGTCGTGGGTGATCAGCACCATGCCCATCCGCAGCTCGTCCTGGAGGTCGGCGAGCAGCCGCATGATCTGCGCCTGGACGGTCACGTCGAGCGCGGTGGTCGGCTCGTCGGCGATGAGGACGTCCGGCTCCAGCGCCAGCGCCATCGCGATCATGACGCGCTGCCGCATGCCGCCGGAGAACTGGTGCGGGTGGTCGCCGAGCCGCCGCGCGGCGGACGGGATCCGCACCCGCTCCATCAGCTCGACCGCCCTCGCCTTCGACTCCCTCCGGCCGAGCCCGCGCCGGACCCGGTACAGCTCGCGGATCTGGTCGCCGACGGTGAAGACCGGGTTGAGGGCGGTCAGCGCGTCCTGGAAGACCATCGCGACGCGGTCGCCCCGGTACTCGCGGCGCCTGCGCTCCGGCAGGCCGAGCAGGTCGGTGCCGCGCAGCCTCACCGAGCCGCGCTCGATCCGCGCGGGCGGGACGTCGAGGATGCCCATCACGGCCTGCGCCGCGACGCTCTTGCCCGACCCGGACTCCCCGAGGATCGCGACCGTCTCGCCCTCGTCGAGCGTGTAGGAGAGGCCGTTCACGGCGTGGACGTCGCGTCCGCGCACCCGGAACCGGACGTGCAGGTCGTCGACCTCCAGGAGCGGGGCGTCCGGGCGCGGGGCGTCCGGACGCGGCGCCGGGACCGCGGAGCCCTTCCCGCCGGTCGTCGCTTCGGTCATGGGCGTCACCGCAGTTTCGGGTCGAGGGCGTCGCGGACGGCGTCGCCGAGCATCAGGAAGCTGAGCACCGTCGCCGACAGGAACGCGCCGGGGAAGACCAGCAGGTGCGGGTGGTCGACGACGAAGTCCTTGGCCTGGCCGAGCTGCAGGCCCCAGGACACCTCCGGGTACTGGAGGCCGACGCCGAGGAAGTCGAGCGTCGCCTCCCCGACGATCACGTGGCCGACGTTGAGGGTGGCGACGACGATCACCGGGGCGATCGCGTTCGGCAGTACGTGCCGGGCCATGATCCGCCGGTCGGACGCGCCGAGCAGCCGCGCCGCCTGCACGTAGTCGGCGTCCCGCACGGAGATGACCTGGCCGCGCATGATGCGGATCATCGTCGTCCAGCCGAGCAGGACGAGCACGAGCGTCATCGCCCACATGCCGTGCCCGGGGAACGCGACGAGGATCACCGTGGCGCCGAGCACGAACGGCAGCCCGAAGAACACGTCGGTGAGCCGGGCGATCAGCGCGTCCGCGACGCCGCCGTAGTACCCGGCGAGCGTCCCGAACAGCACGGCGATCAGCAGCGCGACCAGCGTGACGGCGACGCCGATCAGCAGCGTCGGGCGGGCGCCGTGCACGACCTGCGCGTAGTAGTCGCAGCCCGCGAGGTCGGTGCCGAACCAGTGCGCGCCGGACGGCCCGAGCTTGGACACGTTCGGGTCGCAGCCCTCGTTCGGGCCCGTCGCGGTGAACAGCCGGGGCACGGCCGCCATCAGCGCCACCAGCGCGAGGATCACCGCCGACCCCCAGAACACCCAGCGGCGGCGCAGGTCGCGCCAGGCGTCGTCCCACAGCGAGGCGCGGCCGATCTCGCCGCCCGCGACCGCGACCGCCGCCGCGCCGTCCGGCTCCAGCGTCCTCATCGGGCCCTCACTCATAGCGGATCCTCGGGTCGAGCACGCCGTACAGCAGGTCCACGACCAGGTTGACCAGCAGGAAGATCAGGACGAGCACGGTGACCGCGCCGACCACCACCGGCCCCTCCTTGAGCTGGATGGAGGTGAACACCTGCTGCCCGATGCCGGGCAGGTTGAAGATGCCCTCGGTCACGATCGCGCCGCCCATCAGGTTCCCGAAGTCGACGCCGAGGTAGGTGACGACCGGGATCAGCGAGTTGCGCAGCGCGTGCCGCCCGACGACCCGCGCCCGCGACAGCCCCTTGGCGTTCGCGGTGCGGACGTAGTCGGCGCGCAGGTTCTCGGCGAGGCTCGTCCGGGTCAGCCGCGCGACGTACGACAGGCCGAGCGAGCCGAGGACGATCCCGGGCAGGATGTAGCTCATCGGCCAGCCGTCGTCCGTCCCGGCGGTCGGGAGGAGCTTCCAGTGCAGCCCGAACAGGAGCTGCGCCGTGTACCCGAGGACGAACACCGGCACCGCGATGACCAGCGTCGTCCCGCCGAGGACGAGCGTGTCGGCGAGCTTGCCGCGGCGCAGCCCCGCCCAGGTGCCGAGCGCGATCCCGACGACCAGCTCGAAGATCCACGCGGTGAGCGCGAGCAGCGCGGTGACCGTCCAGCGGCCGCCGAGCATCTCCGACACGCTCTGGCCCGTGTAGTTCTCGCCGAGGTCACCCCGCACGAGCCCCCACATGTACTTCCCGTACTGGACGAGCAGCGGGTCGTTCAGGTTGTACCGCTCGCGGAGCGTCTGCAGGACGTTCTCCGGGACGGGCTTGTCCCCGGCGAGCGCCTGGATCGGGTCGCCGGGCAGCGCGAACACCATCGCGTAGATCAGCAGGGTGGTGCCGATGAACACCGGGACCGCCTGGAGGAGCCGCCGGAGGGCGTAGCGCCACATCGCCGGCTACTTCACCGTCACTTCGTTGACGACCAGGCCGGTCGCCCACGGGGTGATCGTCACGTGCTCCACCCGGTCGGAGCGCCCGCCCTGGCCCGCCCACGTCCACAGCGGGATCATCGGCAGCTCGCGGACGGCGACGTCCTCGGCCCGCTGGTAGAGGCCGAGCGCGGCGGTGCGGTCGGGCGTCCGGTTGGCCTGGGCGATGAGGTCGTCGAACTCCTTGTTCTTCCAGCCCATGCGGTTGCTTCCGGAGCTCCACATGTTCTCCAGGTAGTTCTGGGCGCTCGGGTAGTCGGCCTCCCAGTTCTGCCGGTAGGGGCCTTTCTCCTCGTGCTTGTTCAGCATGGAGAAGTAGTCGGACGCGGGCACCTGCCGGAACTGGATGTCCTGGATTCCGAGGTTCTGGCGAAGCGAATTCGCGACGATCTGCATCCATTGGGCGTAGGTGGGCTGGGCGTTGGAGAAGTACAGTTCCAGCGTCCCCTTGAACCCTCCGGCCTTCTGGAACAACTGCTTGGCCTTCGCGGGGTTGAACGTGCACGCCTCGCCGCACGCGTTCGGCCGGTGCCCCTGGATGATGGCGGGGAGCAGCGAGTCGGCGGGAAGGTAGTCGCCGTTGTAGACGGCCTTGTTGATGCCCTGCCTGTCGATGACCATCGAAATGGCCCTGCGCAGGTCGGGGCTCGCGAACCGGCCGTCCCACAGCGGGAACCCGAGGTAGTCCATCGTGCCCATCCTGCGCGGCAGGTACTGCTCGCCGAGCAGCCGTTTCGCCTCGGGCACCTTCGCGGCCGGGATCGTCTGCAGTACGTCGATGCGCCCGGCGCGCAGGTCGGTGTAGGCGGTGTCGGCGCTGGAATAGCTCTTCCAGACGACGCCCTTGTTCTTCGGTTTGCGCGGCCCGGCGTAGCCGTCGAACGGGACGAGCCGCACCTGCCTGTTGCGCTCCCAGTTCCCGTCCATCTTGTACGGGCCGTTGCCGATCGGGTGGACGTCGAACGCCTTGAGGTCCTTCAGCCCCGCCTGCGGCATCGGCGCGAAGGCCGGATACGTCAGCAGGAGCGGGAACTGGTTGAACGGGTCGGTCAGCGTGACCTTGAGCGTGTTCTCGTCGACGACCTCGACGCCCGACAGCTTGTCGGCCTTCGGTTTCGCCTTCTCGTCCTCGGGGTTCATGTCGGCGTACCCCTGGAAATGCGAGAAGTAGTCGTTGGCGCCGTAGGCGTTCGGGCCGTAGGCGGCGTTGTTCCAGCCGTCCGCGAAGCTCCGCGCGGTCACCGGCTCGCCGTTGTGGAACTTCCGGCCCGGCCTGATCTTGATCGTCCAGACCTTCTGGTCGTCGCTCGTCACCGACTCGGCGGCGAGGTCGTAGGACGTCCCGTCGGGCCTCAGCCCCACCAGGTTGTCGAACAGGCCGCTGAGCACGTCGAACGAGTAACTGCTGGTCGTGTTGCCCGGGACCAGGTGGTCGGGCTCGGGATGGCCCACCGTGAACGTGCCGTCGCTCGCGCCCGCGTCGCCCCCGCCGCACGCCGACAGGCCGAGCGACGCGGCGAGCGACAGGGCGAGCGACATGGCGGCGAGCCCGGCGGCCGTCCGGCGCGGTCCCCTTCCGGCACCCCTCTGGCTGGTCATGCTCCTCCTCGGCCCTCGCACCGTCGCGCCGCGGGCGCTTGGCCGCCCGCCGCACCTAGATTGCTGGCAGCGTCGTACTCGCGGTGACCGTTTGGATACGCCGCTGACGGAGTCGAAACCGGATCGAGACGTTTTTGATCAACCGTTGACACAGGTCAGCGGCGGAGGAAAATGAAGGTTTGTTCCGAAAGGGGTGGGACGGGAATGGAGGTTCGCGACGATTCACCGGGCGCCGAGCAGGCGGCGGAAATGTCGGCGAAAACGGCGGCGGAGGCGGCGGAGATCTGCGCCGACCTGATCCGGTTCGACACGACGAACCGGGGCGAGGGCGTGGCGCGGCCGGAGCGTCCGGCCGCCGAGCACGTCGCCGGGCTGCTGGACGAGGCCGGCGCCGCCCCCGTGGTCGTCGAGTCCGCGCCCGGCCGCGCGAGCGTGCTGGCCCGGCTGCCCGGGACCGACCCGTCGCATCCGGCGTTCCTCGTCCACGGGCATCTGGACGTGGTGCCCGCCGACCCGGCGGAGTGGACCGTCCCGCCGTTCTCCGGCGAGGTCCGCGACGGCTGCGTGTGGGGCCGCGGCGCCGTGGACATGAAGGGCGCCCTCGCGATGACGCTGGCGACCGTCCGGCGGCGGCTGCGCGAGGGGCGGCGCACGCGCGGCGACCTGGTGCTGGCGTTCCTCGCCGACGAGGAGTGCACCGGCGAGTACGGCTCCCGGTACGTCGCCCGCGAGCACCGCGATTTCTTCGCGGGCTGCGCGGAGGCGATCAGCGAGTCGGGCGGGTTCAGCGTCGCGGCGGGCGGCGCGCGGATCTACCCGATCGCGACCGGCGAGCGCGGCACCGCCTGGATGCGGCTGACGGCGCGCGGGACGGCCGGGCACGGGTCGAAGCCCGCGCCCGACAACCCGGTCGCCGAACTGGCGCACGCCGTGTCGCGGCTGGCCGCCCACGAGTGGCCGGTGCGGCTGACGCCCGGCGTCCGCGCCCTGCTGGACGGCCTGGCCGACGCCCTCGGCACGACCATCGACCACGACCGGCTGGACGCGGAGGCGGCGCGGCTCGGCGGCGTCGGACGCCTGTTCGCCGGGACGGTCCGCAACTCCGCCAACCCGACCCGGCTGGACGCCGGATACAAGGTCAACGTCGTGCCCGGCACGGCGTCCGCGCAGGTCGACGGCCGCTACCTGCCCGGCACCGGCGACGAGTTCCTCGCCACCGTCGACCGGCTCCTCGGCCCGAAGGTCACCCGCGAGTTCGTCAACCACGAGGAGGCCCCGGCGGCCGACCCGGAGGGCCCGACGTTCGCCGCGCTCGCCGCCGCGCTCCGCGCCGAGGACCCGGCCGCCCGCCCCGTCCCGTACGTGATGGCGGGCGGCACGGACGCGAAGTCGTTCCACCGGATCGGCGTCACGAGCTTCGGCTTCACCCCGCTGGCCCTCGGCGCGGACCTCGACTACTTCGGCATGTTCCACGGCGTGGACGAGCGCGTCCCGCT
This sequence comes from Actinomadura chibensis NBRC 106107, assembly GCF_001552135.1. GTDB lineage: Bacteria > Actinomycetota > Actinomycetes > Streptosporangiales > Streptosporangiaceae > Spirillospora > Spirillospora chibensis. Next base: position 109,734 of record NZ_BCQP01000038.1, read on the forward strand.
GGACGGGCTGGCGTTCGGCACCCGCGTCCTCGACCGCTTCCTCGACACCCGCTGAGTCACTGCGACCGCTGGTAGCTGCGGAACGAGAAGACCGCCAGGCTCACCGCCGCGACGGTCAGGGCGAGCAGCCACGATCCGTGCAGGGCGGCCGAGCCCCAGTCGGGGTCGTCCGACAGCGCGGCGCGGGCGGCGTCCAGCGCCCAGCTCACCGGGTTCGCCGCCGACACGTGCCGGATCCACGGCGGCATCAGGCCCTTCGCCATGAACGCCGACGACAGGAACGTGAGCGGCAGCAGCAGCATCACGTTCAGGCCGATGATCGTGTTCCGGTCCCGGACCAGCAGCGCGAGGGTGTTGGACAGCGCGGCGAGGACGACCCCGACCAGCACGGCCGCCGCGACGAGCACGGGCAGCCCGGCCGCCCCGCCCGGGTAGTGCGCGCCCGCCGCCCAGCCCAGCAGGACGATCACGAGCGACTGGAACGCCGTGCTGAGCGCCTGCTCGATCACGCCCGCGTTGGCGATGGCGCTGCGCCGCACCGGCGTGACCAGGAACCGGTTCAGGGTGCCGCGCTCGATCTCGTCCATGGTCGCCATCCCGGCGAACGAGTTCAGCGACACCGCGTTCATGATCACGACGCCGGGGACGATGTAGTCGATATAGGACTGAGTCCCGAACCCGGGCAGCTCCACGATCTTCTTGAACAGCTCGCCGAACAGGAACAGCCAGATCATCGGCTGCGCCAGCGTCAGGACGAGGACGGCGGGGTTGCGCAGCAGCGCCGTGAGCCGCCGATGGGTCATCCACCAGGTTCCGGTCACCAGCGCGCTCATCGGGCGCCTCCCGCCGCCGCGGGCGCGGGGGCCTGCGCGGCGTCGGCCTGGGCGAAGCGGCGTCCGGCGTAGCGGAGGTAGACGTCGTCCAGGGACGGCCGCGCGACGGTCGCCGCCGCGGCCGGGGCGCCCGCCTGGTCGAGCGCGGCGAGCACGGCGGGCACGGCCGCCGCGCCGTCGTCGGCGCGGGCGCTGAGCCGCGGCCCGTCCACGACGACCTCCCGGACGCCGGGCAGGCGGTCGAGCGCGGCGCGCACCAGCGGCTCGGGCGGCGCCTCCGCCCACTCCACGTGGACGGCGTCGCCGCGCAGCTCGCCCTTGAGCCCGTCGGGGGTGCCCTCGGCGACGACGCGCCCGCGGTCGACGATCGCGAGCCGCCGCGCCAGCCGGTCGGCCTCCTCCAGGTAGTGGGTGGTGAGCAGGATGGCGAGGGCGTCGTCCCCGGCGAGCCGGGCGATCTCGGCCCACATGGACGCGCGGGCCTCCGGGTCGAGGCCGGTGGTGGGCTCGTCCAGGAACAGCACCTGCGGCCGGTGGACGAGCCCGAGCGCGACGTCGAGCCGCCTGCGCATCCCGCCCGAGTAGGTCTTCACCGGCCGGGACGCGGCGTCCTCCAGCCCGAACCGGGCGAGCAGCTCGGCGGCGCGCCGCCGGGCGTCTCCCCCGCCGAGCCCGTAGAGGCGGCCCTGCAGGACGAGGTTCGCGACGCCGCTCGCGTCGGGGTCGGCGCCGGACCGCTGCGACACGACGCCGATGACGCGCCGCACCCGGTCCGGGCGGCGCAGCACGTCGTGCCCGGCGACGGCGGCGGCGCCCGCGTCCGGCCGGATCAGCGTGGTGAGGATCTTGACGGTGGTGGACTTGCCCGCCCCGTTCGGGCCGAGCAGGCCGAGGATCTCGCCCCGGCCGACGGTGACGGCGAGCCCGTCCAGGGCCCGGACGTCACCGGGATAGGTCTTCACGAGGCCCTCGGCCTCGATGGCGTGCGCCATGGTCGTCTCCGTGTTCGCAAGGAGTGCCGAGCGGAGCGACCCGGATAGGCTTGACGTGCGTGCTCGCCGTCCGGGCCGCGCTCCGCGCGGGTTCGGTGGTGGGTTCTCCGGCCCGGCGGCGGTGTTGCAGCACCGCCGCCGGGCCTCCGTCGCGCTAGTCCGGGGCCGCTCCCCTCTCCGCCAGCTCGGCGAGCTCGGGCGGAAGCTCCCCGGTCTCGTGGAAGGCCCGCCAGAGGTCGAGGTGCGGGAGCGTGCCGTCCTCGATCTCGGCGAGGAAGCCGCGCACCCACGCGACCTCGGCCCGCTGGATCGCGAGGTCGTACTCGCTTTCGATCAGGAAGAGCCGGGGGAGGTCGGACGCGGCGGCGAGCGCGGCCTCGTCGTCGGCGATCCGCCGCTCCATGAGGTCGAGGCGGCGGCGCAGGAGGGCGGCCGTCTCGTCCGGGCCGAGCGCGCCGAGCACCGACAGCCCGGCCTCGAACCGGGGCCGCTCCCGGACGGGCTCCCCGATCAGCTCCCGGACCCAGTCGGCCAGCTCGTCGCGGCCCGCGTCCGTGATGCGGTAGACGGTCCGCTCCGGGCGGGCGCCCTTGCGGTCGCTGCCCTCCACGGCGAGGAAGCCGTGCTTCTCCAGGTTGGCCACGACGGTGTAGAGCGAGCCCCACTTGATGTCCATGTCGTGCTCCTTGCCGCGGGCACGCATCAGCGAGGCCATCTCGTACGGGTGCATCGGCCTGGCCGAGACCGTCGACAGCACGGCGAGCCCCAGCAGGTTGCCCACCTTGCGCCGCTTGGCCATCACCCCTCCTCGTATACGAGTACTCGTAGGCGAGTATAGGCGGGGCGCGCCGGTCCCGTCCAGGCCGGTCGGGGACGGCGCGCGACGGGTAAAGATCGGAACGTGGACTTCTCCAGTGCCGCCGACGAGCTGTACGGCGTCCCGCCCGCCGATTTCGTGGCGACGCGGACGCGGCTCGCGGGCGAGGCGAAGGCGGCGGGCGACGGGGCGCTCGCCAAGCGGATCGGCGCGCTGCGCCGCCCGACGCTGTCGGCGTGGGCGGTGAACCTGCTCGCCCGGTCGGCGGCGGACGACCTCGCCGACCTGCTCGACGTCGGCGCGGACCTCCGCGCCGCCTGGGGGACGGGCGGCGGCCTCGGCGACCTGGAGCAGCGCCGCGCGCGGCTGGTGCGCACGCTCGTCCGCGCGGCGGGCGACCTCGCGGCGGACGCGGGCAACCCGCTGCGCGAGCAGGCGCTCCGCGAGGTGGAGGACACCCTGCAGGCCGCCACCGTGGACGCCGACATCGCCGCGGAGGTCCGCGCGGGACGGCTGGCCCAGCCGCGCAGCCACTCGGGGTTCGTCCCGGCCGGGTTCCCGATGGCCCCGCCGGAGCGCGCCGGGCCGCCCGCGGAGGAGAAGCCGAAGAAGGAGAAGAAGAGGAAGAAGGCGAAGGAGAAGGCGCGCGAGCAGCCCGCCTCGAACGTCACCCGCACGAGCACGGCCCGCGCCCGCCGGGCCGAGACGCTGGCCGGACGCGCCGAGGAGGCCGAGCGCAGGCTCGCCGAGCGCGAGGCGCGGGCCGACGAGGCGCGGCGGGAGGCCGACGACGCGTCCGCCAGGGTCGGGCGGCTCCGCCACGAACTGGACGAGGCCGTCGCCGCCCGCGACGCCGCGATCCGCCGGGCCGAGCGCGCCGAGCAGAACCGCACGCGGGCGGCCGAGGCGGCGCGCGAGGCCCGCGACGCCGCCCGGGACGCCCGCCGCGCCGCCGACCGCGACGCGCGGCACGGCTGACCCGCCGGGCCGCACCCCCGCCCCGGGGCCGAAGGGTCACGATGAAATAAAGTCGGGCCGAACGTCATTCCAATTACGGAAGATCAGGCGGACGAAGGGGGCGCGCGGTGACGGCACCGGTCGTGGAACAGCCGACGGACTGGACCGAGCCGGGCGCTCATCCCGTGGCGGCGGGCGTGCACCGCGTCCCGCTGCCGCTGCCGATCCCCTCCCTGCACGCCGTCAACGTGTACGTGATCGAGGACGCCGCGGGCCTCGTCGTGATCGACTCCGGCTGGGCGATGCCGGACGCGCGCGCGTCCCTGGAGGACGGCCTGCGCGCCCTCGGCCACCGCCTCGACGACGTGGCGCAGTTCCTCGTCACCCACGCCCACTGGGACCACTACTCGCAGGCCCTCGCGCTGCGCGAGTCGTTCGGGACGCGGGTGCGCATCGGGCGGGGCGAGCGCCCGTCCATCGAGGCGTTCGACGCGCGCAGGGGCCTGCACCCGCGCCAGGTCGAGCTGCTGCGCCGCTGCGGCGCGGACGACCTGGCCGCCGAGATCGCCGGGATGGCGGTCCGGCGGTCCGAGCAGGACGTCCCGCACACCCTCCCCGACGCCTGGCTGGACGACGGCGAGCGGGTCGCGCTGAGCGGGCGCGGCCTGGACGTGTTCGCCACCCCCGGCCACACGCGCGGCCACGTCGTCCTGCGGGACGCGGCGGCCGGGCTGCTGTTCGCGGGCGACCACGTCCTGCCGCACATCACGCCGTCCATCGGGCTGGAGACCGAGCCGGAGCGCAAGCCGCTGCGCAGCTACCTGGACTCGCTGCGGCTCGTCCGCGACATGCCGGACACGCTGCTGCTGCCCGCGCACGGGCCGGTCGCGCCGAGCGTCCACACCCGCGTCGACCAGTTGCTGGAGCACCACGCCGAACGGCTGGACGCCGCCGCCGAGCGGGTCCGCGCGGGCCACCGGACGGCCTTCGAGGTCGCCGCCGCCATGCCCTGGACGCGCCGCCGCCGCGCCCTGTCCGACCTCGACGCCTTCAGCCGGATGCTGGCCGTCCTGGAGATCGACGCGCACCTGGACGTCCTCGCCGACCAGGGCGTCCTGGACGCGCACGAGGAGTCGGGCGTCCGCCGCTACGCGCCCCGCGCCTGACCGGCGGGAAAGCACCGAAGGCCCATCCGGAATCAGGGCCCGCGCGCCCGATGAGTTTCCGCGCGTCCCCGAGTCTGCATTGACGACCGCACCCGGACGGCCGTCGCGCACTTCCCTCGGGGGCACGCCCCGCGTGTGCAGCCCGGCGCGGCGGTCCCGCGGCCGTGCCGTGGCCTGGACAGGGGAAGGCCACGGCACGGCCGCCGACCTGCCCGCGGGCGTCAGCAGTTCGGCGTGCAGACGCGCCGGGACATCGCCTCCAGCAGGAGGCGCTTGCTCTCCTCGGGCGTCCGTGCGACCTGGACGACCCCGTGGGTGGCCTCGGCGAGCCGCCTCAGCAGGTTCACGTCCACGTCGTCGCCGAAGCCCTGGAGGATCACCTGGACGGGCTGCGTCGGGTCGTACTCGGCGCCGAGGTCGGCGAGGGTCTGCGCGAAACTCGGCCCGCCCTTGTCGTCGTTGCGGCCGTCGGTGAACACGAGGACGGTGTTGACCATCTCCGGCTTGTAGCTGCGCTTCATCTCCCGGAACGCCGCGAGCAGCGACTCGTACAGCCCGGTGTCGCCGTTGCGCCGCACCTTGAGCGCGCCGAGGTCGCTGAGGATGCGCTGCCGCTGCGTGACCGACCCGACGCGGTTGCCGAGCGGCGCGATCGGCACCCGCTCCGCCCAGTCGCGGGAGCCGCGGAGCCGGGTGGAGAACTCCCAGACGCCGAGCTCGCTGTCGTCGGCGAGCAGTTGCAGGCCGGTCTGGCCGACGTGGGCGGTGGCCTGGAGCCGGTCGAGGCCCGGCGCGACCCGCTCCCCCATCGAGCCGGACACGTCGAACAGCACGAGCAGTCGGGTCGGCAGGGAGAGGCGGGCGTAGGCCTCCGCGACGCGGCGGACGTCCGCCGCTCCCGGCGGCCGCGAACCCTCCTGGTCGTCCGGGTCGAATCCCGCCTTGCGCAGGTCCTCGCGGGTGTCGCGGGCGAGGAGCACGCGTTCGAGCTTCCGCGCCGCCGACGCGCGGCCGCCGTCGCGGGTGACGACCGTGAACGGGTAGTCCAGCGACAGCGTCCCCTCGTTCGGGACGCCGCCGTACGCGCGCGGGCCGAGGCTGCGGCGGTTGTGCTCGAACACCGCCTGCTCGGACGCGACGACCACCGCCCCTCCTTCGACGGCGTCCTTCGCGCCGAGCGCCTCGTCCACGGTCGGCGCGGTCGTCTCCCGGACGGCGCGGACGAGCCCGGTGAACACGGCCCGCCCGTCCGGGACGACCGCGAGCAGCCGGTCGGCCATCAGCAGCGCCGCGAGCCCGGTCGCGCTCCGCGTCGGGTCGGGGACCTGCGGGCGCGGCCCCGCCGGACCGGCCGGCGGCCGTTCGCTCACCGCGGCGGCGGCCGGTCCGAGCAGCAGCTTCCAGGACGGGTCGGTCGGCGCGGCTGTCGCGAGGACGATCGGGCTGCGCGCCACGGACCGGCCGGTGTAAGAGGGCTTGGCGAAGGCCGTCCAGAACGTCGAGTCGGGGATCCACGCGTCCGGTCGTTTACCCTCCCCCCGGCCGGACAACAGCGTGCTCACCGCCGCCGGGTCGGCGCCCTGCAGCCGGACCCGCGCGCAGGTGCCGCTGGAGCGGTCGAAACGGCGGGCGGCGGCGTCCAGGGCGGGCAGGAGTTCAGGGGCGACGGCGACGTCCAGGGTGATGCGGTCCTCGGACGCGCAGCCCGCGATCTCGGCGAACGCGTAGGCGCCGATCCCGGTGAGGACGAGCACGCCCGCCGCCGCGGCGAGGATCGGGACCAACCGCCGGCCCGGCGAGCGTCCGTTCATCGATGCCTCGTTTCACCCAGGGTCACCGTTCCCGGAAACGGTCCGGAAGAGACGGTCCATTAGATGAAAAAGGCGAGAAAGCTGTCAAGATTAGTCAACCTTCTCTTCTGTATCGCTTGAATAACCGCCGATCGCGCGGGCGCCCGGTTTCGGCGCGAGCGGAATGACAATGGCGTACCGGGTGGAATGTCCGGCGCGGGCCGGGGCCCGGGGCACGGCGTCCCGAAGCTCCCGAGTTAGGCTGATCTTCCGATTCTCGGCGGAAGGAGGGGCGATGCCGGTCGCCTCCGAGTTCACTGCGATCACGTCCCCGGGCGAGCTGCGCGAGCTGCTCGGCGCGCCGATGCCGCGGGCCGTCGCGAAGGAGCGCACGGCGCTGCACGAGCGGGACCGCGACTGGCTCGCGCAGTCGCCGTTCTGCCTGATCGCGACCGCCGACGCCGAGGGGAACTGCGACGTGTCCCCGAAGGGCGATCCGCCGGGGTTCGTCCGCGTGCTGGACGACACGACGATCGCCGTCCCGGACCGTCCGGGCAACCGCCGCGCGGACGGCTTCCTCAACATCCTCGCCAACCCGCGCGTCGGGCTGATCTTCCTGATCCCGGGCCGCGGCGAGACGCTGCGGATCAACGGGCGGGCGACGCTCGTCCGGGAGGCGCCGTTCTTCGACGACCTCGTCGTCAAGGGGCACCGGCCGTCGCTCGCGCTGGTCGTGGAGATCGAGCAGATCTTCTTCCACTGCGCGAAGGCGCTGATGCGGTCGAAGCTGTGGAAGCCGGAGACATGGGAGCCGGACGCGCTGCCGTCGCACGCGCGCCTCGTCAAGGAGATCCAGCCCGTCGACGAGACCGTCGAGGAGTTGGAGCGCTACTACTCCGAGGCCAACTACTCGAAGAAGCTGTACCAGGCCTGAGCCCGGCCGCCCCCGCGCCTCACCCGCGCGGACGGGTGGACCCCCGCGCCGTCCTCGCGGGGGTCGGCGGCGGGCGGGTCAGCCGCTCTTGCGGCGGAACTGCCGCTGCCGGTCGGCGCGGTCGTGCGTCCCGCGCACCTTCGAGCCGCTCCGGCCCGAGGCGCCGGTGTTCTTGCCCGCTTCTCCGCGCTTGCGCTCCAGGGCCTCCCGGAACCTGCGCTTCACGTCGTCCTCGCCGTTCTCGGGTTCTCCTGACGACTCGGCCATGCGGACCTCCAGCTCTCATAGGGGCATCCCTAGCCTCACATACCCCGGGGGCCGAGGTCATCCGGGGGCCCGTCCGTGTCCGACTTCGGGAGATTCCCCCAGAAACCGTCCGAACATGAACGTTCTTCTCTAGGGTCTATGCTCGTGGAACCCCCGAACCCTCGGGCGGAGTCGCAGGCAGGGACCGCATCCGCCCACCCCCCGCTGGAGTCGCTCGCCGTCCGACCGCTGTTGAATCGTGACTACGAGTCCCGTCCGGCCCTCTTCTACGAACGGCTGCGCCTGGAGTACGGGCCGGTCGCGCCCGTCGACGTGCTGGGCGTGCCGGTCTGGCTCGTCATCGGCTACGCCCAGACGCTCGACATCCTGCGCGACACCCGCGGCGTCTGGAGCCGCCGGCTGGACGCGTGGCGCGCCTACCGGGAGGGCGCGGTACCGGCCGACTGGCCGATGCTGCCCCTCGTGGAGACCGGCCACTCGACGTTCATGGACGGCGCCGACTCCACGCGGCTGCGCACCGCGTGGAGCGCCGGGCTGCGCCCCTTCCAGGACCGGACCCGCCCGGAGGCCAAGGACCTGGAACGGGACGTCCGGCGGCACGCCGACGAGCTGATCAGCGTGCTCGCCGAGAACGGCCGGACCGGCTGGGCCGACCTGTCGGCGCAGTACGCGCGCCCGCTGCCGCTCCTCGTCATGGGCCGGCTGCTCGGCGAGACCGCCGGCTACGACGAACTGATCATGGACCTGTGGCGCGCGATCGACGCGGGCCCGGACTCCGGCGAGGCGTGGGGGCGGGTGCACGCCAAGATGGCCGCCGTGTGCGCCGCCCGCAAGGTCTCCCCCGGCCGCGACCTGCCGTCGTTCATGCTGGGCGCCGTCCCGGACCTGACCGTCGAGGAGCTGACCCGCGAGATGGCGCTGATGGCGGGCGTCGTCGGCGACGTCACCGGCACGCTGGTCTGCAACACGATCACCGAGGTGCTGATCGGCGAGACCGGCGCGCGCGACAGCCTGTCCGGCGGCATGATCCAGGAGGCGATCAACCGCGCCGCCGCGGCGCACCCGCCGTTCGCGAACCTGCTGCCCCGCTGGCCCAAGGTCGACGTGCGCGTCGGCCGGTTCCAGATCGCGGCCGGGGACGCGGTGATGGTGTCGCCCGCCGCCGCGCACCTCGACCCGGCGTTCACCGGCGGCGCCGGGCCCGACTCGATCTACAGCTCGCGCGCGCACCTGGCGTGGAGCGCGGGCGGGCACGCCTGCCTCGGCCGCGACCTCGCGACGTCGATCACGACGATCGCGGTGGAGCGGCTGTTCGAGCGGTTCTCCGGGCTGCGGCTCGCGCTGCCCGCCGACCAGCTGCCGTGGCGGTCGTCCCCGATCATGCGGGGGCTGCGGTCGCTGCCGGTCACCTACGAGCTGTCGGCCGAGCAGCCCCCGCCGCCCGCCGCCGAGGCGGAGCGGGCCGAGCCCGCCGCGTCCGGCGACGAGGGAAGGCAGGAGTCGCTGGTCCGGCGCGTCCTGCGGCTGATCCGCCTGTCCCAGTCCTGACGGCCTCGCACCCGGGCGGATGTTTGGGGACGTCCGCCCGGGAATGTCCTGTCCGGTACGCGGCACGGAGGACGGACGATGCGAGACCAGAGCGACAAGCACGGCCCGAGGCTCGACGACGAGATCGGGCGCGAGACGCAGGGCATGGTCACCGGCGGCCACCCCACGCACGCCGAGGAGTTCAAGGAGACCGAGCCGTACTCCGACGACTACCCCGCCGACCCGGAGGCGGCGTCCGGCGCCGACCGCGAGGGCTCCCCGCCCGGCATGAGCGGTCGGGACGTGGAGAGCCGCAGCGCCCTCGCCCGGATGCTCAGCGGCGTCCGGTACCCGGCGCGGCCGAACGAGCTCGTCCGGCACGCCGCCGAGGCGGGCGCCCCGGACGGGATCCTCGACGAGCTGCGGGGACTGGCGAGGCGGGAGTACGAGAACGTCGCCGACGTCGCCGAGGAACTCGGCTACGGCCGCGAGGAGCGCCGCTACTGACGCAGGCCGCCGGGGTCAGCGCCTCCCGGCGGCGCGTTCCCGCAGCAGCGGGATCTGGCCCCCGGCGACGACCAGCTCCCGCTGGCGGGGCGAGAGGCGGTGCCGCGCGCGGTACGTCTCGTCCCTGGTGACGTTGCGGACGTCGAGCTCCGACCCCGACTCCAGCGCGTCGCGGACGCCCGCGACGCGCAGCACGTCTCCCTGCCCGACCCGGTCGTAGTCGGCCCCGTCGGCGAACTCCAGCGGCAGGACGCCGAAGTTGACGAGGTTCTGCCAGTGGATCCGCGCATACGCGCGGGCGAGGACGAGCCGCAGCCCCAGGTGGCGGGGCGCGATCGCGGCGTGCTCCCGCGACGACCCCTGCCCGTAGTTGCGCCCGCCGACGACGGCGTGCGCCCCGGCCTCCCGTGCCCGGCGCGGGTAGCCCTCGTCGAGCCGGGTGAACGCGAAGTCGGCGAGCCGCGCGATGTCGCTGCGGAACGGCAGCGCGCGGGCGCCCGCCTGGAGGATCTCGTCGGTCGACACGTCGTCCCCGACCTTGATGACGACGGGCACCTCAAGGTCGTCGGGCAGCGGGTCCAGCTCGGGCAGGACGCCGATGCTCGGCGCCCGCTCCAGTGCGACGCGCCGCGCCTCGTCCTCCGGCGGCGGGGGCTCCAGCAGGTCGCGGCCGGGGCTCGACCGCTCCGGCAGGTCGACGGCGAGCGGGGCCGCGCCGAGGTCGCGGGGGTCGGTGATCCGGCCGGTGAGCGCGGCGGCCGCGGCCGTCTCCGGCGAGCAGAGCCAGACCCGGTCGTCGGCGGTGCCGGAGCGCCCCGGGAAGTTCCGCGGGAACGTCCGCAGGCTGTTGCGGCCGATCGCCGGCGCCTGGCCCATGCCGATGCAGCCGAGGCAGCCCGCCTGGTGGATGCGGGCGCCCGCCTGGATCAGGTCGGCGGACGCGCCCATCCGGGTGAGGTCGAGCAGGATCTGCCGGGACGTCGGGTTCACGTCCAGCGACACCCCCGGCGCCACCTGGCGGCCCCGGACGATCGCGGCGACGGCGGCGAAGTCGCGCAGCCCCGGGTTCGCCGACGACCCGACGACCACCTGGTGGACCTCCTCGCCCGCCACGTCCCGGACGGGCACCACGTCGCCCGGCGAGCCGGGGCGCGCGATCAGCGGCGCCAGCTCCGACAGGTCGATCTCGTCCTCGACGTCGTAGGACGCGCCGGGATCGGCGGTGATCTCGGTGAAGTCGTCCGCGCGCCCCTCGCCGCGCAGGAATTCGAGGACCCGCTCGTCGGCCGGGAACACCGACGTCGTCGCGCCCAGCTCGGCGCCCATGTTCGCGATGACGTGCCGGTCCATCGCGGTCAGTGACGCGAGCCCCGGCCCGTGGTACTCGATGATCCGGTTGACGCCGCCGCGCACGCCGTGCCGCCGCAGCATCTCCAGGATCACGTCCTTCGCGCTCAGCCACGGCGGCAGCTCCCCGGTCAGCCGGACGCCCCAGATGTCCGGCATCGTCAGGTGCAGCGGCTCCCCCGCCATCGCGAGCGCCGTCTCCAGCCCGCCGACGCCGATCGCGAGCATGCCGAGCGACCCGGCGGCGCAGGTGTGCGAGTCCGAGCCCGCGAGCGTCGCGCCCGGCACGCCGAACCGCTGCATGTGCGTCGGGTGCGAGACGCCGTTGCCCGGCCGCGAGTACCAGAGCCCGTACCGGCGGCACGCCGACCGCAGGAAGATGTGGTCGGCCATGTTCCGCTCGTCGGCCTGGAGCAGGTTGTGGTCGACGTACTGGACGGACACGTCCGTGCGGACGCGGTCCAGGTCGAGCGCCTCCAGCTCCAGCATCACCAGCGTGCCGGTCGCGTCCTGCGTCAGGGTCTGGTCGACGCGCAGCCCGATCTCGGCCCCCGCCGTCATCTCCCCGCTCACCAGGTGCGCGGCGATCAGCTTGCGCGCGACGTTCCGGCCCCCCGTGCCGTCCGTCATGGTCGTGTCCTCCGCTCCTCCCGGTCCGTGCCGTCCCCGGGGACGCTCCCGAGCTGCTCCGGCCCCCGCACGGGCCGGTCGGCGGGACGCCCGCACCAGTGGCCCAGCGCGTCCCTGATCGCCGCGGCCCGCCGGTCGGGCGCGGTCTCGTCGGTCGCCCACGCGATGTGGCCGTCCGGGCGGACGAGCGCCGTCGTGCGGGTCGCGGCGCCCGCGAGCGCGCAGTGCACGCGGCCCGCCCACCGCTTGGTCGCGAGATAGGTCACCGCCGGGTCGTTCGCCGCGACGACCAGCACGAACTGCCCGTCGCCGAGCAGCTCGTAGAGCCGTCCCGGGCTGCCCGCGAGGACGACGTCGGGCGCCCGCCGCCCGGCGAGCCGGTGCGCGCCGCGCGGCGCCGGGTAGGCGATGTCGATGCCCGAGACCGCGCCCGCCAGCCGCCGCGCCACCGGCGGGACGCGCACCGCCGCCCACGCCCCGGCCGTCCGGGCGAGGCGCAGCCAGCGCGGCTCGACGAGCACCGCGCCCAGCAGCGCGCCGCTGCCGCGCAGGACCTGCCGCCCGACCGGGCGCCGCTCCTCGTCGTAGCTGTCGAGCAGCCACGACGGCGCCCAGCCCCAGAGTTCGGCGGCGAGCTTCCAGCCGAGGTTGGCGGCGTCCTGCAGCCCGGTGTTCATGCCCTGCCCGCCCGCCGGGGAGTGGACGTGCGCCGCGTCGCCCGCGAGGAACACCCGTCCGACCCGGTAGCGCGGGACCTGCCGCTCGTCGCTGTGGAACCGGGACGTCCAGCCCACGTCGTGCATGCCGTGGTCGGAGCCGAGCGCCCGGCGGACGGTGTCGCGCAGTTCGGCCACGTCGACGGGCTCGGAGTCGGGCGCCTGGTGGCGGCGGTTCCAGGCGATGACGCGGTGGCGGCCGTCCCCGAACGAGACGAGGAACGCGAACGCGTCGCCGACCGCGTTCCCGGTCAGCGGGGCGGCGGGCGGTTCGCGGAGCCGGACGTCGGCGAGCATCACCGACCGGACGACCGCGCGCCCCGGGAACGGCAGCCCGAGCTCGCGGCGGACCGTGCTGTGCACGCCGTCCGCGCCGACGACGTAGGACGCGCGGCGCGTCGCGGCGCCGCCGTCCGCGGTCCGGACGTCGACCTCGACCCCGGCCGCGTCCTGGCGGAGCGCGACGGCCTCCGCGCCGTAGGCGATGTCCGCGCCCGCCGCGAGGGCGCGTTCGCGCAGCACCCGCTCCGTCTCGTACTGCGGTGTGACCAGCATGAACGGGAACCGTCCGGGGAGCCGCCGCAGGTCGAGGCCGGTCGTGCCGAGCGCCCGCAGCACGTCGGCCCGCGCGCCGGTCGCGATCAGCTCGGCGGCGACGCCGCGCGTGTCGAGCAGTTCGAGCGTCCGGGCGTGGACGGCGAACGCCCGCGTCAGGTTCGACTCCGCCGCCGCGCGCCGCTCCAGCACCGTGCAGCGGATCCCGGCGGCGGCGAGGTCCCCGGCGAGGAGGAGCCCGGTGGGTCCCGCCCCGACGATCAGCACGTCCCCGGCGGGCTTCCCGGTCGGCTTGCCGGTGGACGGCATCGCGGTCCCCTCTCGGCCTCGGCGGCGGGCCCGGCCCCTGGCGGTGGGAACACTTCCCACGAACCGCCGGTCCTCACATGCCGGAGGGCCCGCGCCGCAACGGATTCGGCGGCCCCGCGCGCGGCCGCGCGGGGTCGCCCCGCCGTCAGCCCTGGACGCGGCGGTCGCGGCCCGCCCACTCCTTCTCGCGGAGCTGGAACTTCTGGATCTTCCCGGTGGACGTCTTCGGCAGCTCGGCCACGAACTCGACCCGGTCCGGCGCCTTGAACCGGGCGAGGCTCTCGCGGACGTGCCCGACCAGCTCCGCCTCCGTCGCCGCGTGCCCCTCGCGCAGCACCACGAACGCCTTCGGGCGCTCGCCCCACGTGTCGTCCGGGACGGCGACGACCGCGACCTCCAGCACGGCCGGATGCGAGTCGATGGCCCGCTCCACCTCCACGGTCGAGATGTTCTCGCCGCCGGAGATGATGATGTCCTTGGACCGGTCGCGCAGCTCGACGTAGCCGTCCGGGTGGCGGACGCCGAGGTCGCCGGAGTGGAACCAGCCGCCGCGGAACGCCTGCGCGGTGGCCTCCTCGTCCCGGTGGTAGCCCTTCATGACGTTGTTGCCGCGCATGACGATCTCGCCGAGCGTCTCGCCGTCGGCGGGGACGTCGCGCATGTCGTCGTCGACGACGCGCAGGCCGTCGGTCTGGACCATGCCGACGCCCTGCCGGGCGAGCAGCCGGGCGCGCTCGGCGCCGTCCAGGCCGGGCCAGCCGGGCTGCGGCTCGCACACCGAGTACGGCCCGTACGTCTCGGTCAGCCCGTACACGTGGACGATCTCCGCGCCGAGCTCCTCCATCCGCGCGATGATCTTCGGGCTGGGCGGGGCCGCGGCCGTCGTGACGGTCAGCGGCCGGGGCAGCGGATGGGCCTCGGGCGCGTTCGCGATGGTCACGAGGACGGTCGGCGCGCCGTTCAGGTGCGTGACGCCCTCGGCGTCGATCAGCCGCCACACCTCGCCGGCGGTCACGGCGCGCAGGCAGATCTGCGTCCCGCCGACGGCGGCGAGCGCCCACGGCGTGCACCAGCCGTTGCAGTGGAACATGGGAAGCGTCCACAGGTAGACGCTGCCGGGCGTGTGCCGGGAGTGGAGCACCTCGCCGAGCGCGTTCAGGTACGCGCCGCGATGGGTGTAGACGACGCCCTTCGGACGTCCGGTCGTGCCCGACGTGTAGTTGATGGAGATGGCGGCGTTCTCGTCCTGGACGCCCCAGTACGGCGGGTCGTCCGAGCCGCGCGCCAGCAGGTCGGCGTAGGCGATGCCGCCGACCGCCGGGTCGGGGTCGGCCCCGGCCGCCGGGACCGTGACGACCTCCGGCAGGCTCCCGGCGAGCGGCGCGACGGACGGGTGCAGCCCCGCGTCCACGACCAGCGCCTTCGCGCCCGAGTGGGCGACGATGTAGCGGATCTCGTCCGGGGCCAGCCGCGTGTTGATCGCGACGAGGACGGCCCCGGCCAGCGGCACGCCGAAGTGCGCGACCAGCAGCTCCGGCACGTTCGGCGCCAGGTAGGCCACCCGGTCGCCCGGCCCGATCCCGGACGCCCGCAGCGCGTTGGCGAGCCGGGTCGCCTCCGCCGCGAACTCCGCGTAGGTGGTGCGGCGGTCCCCGTGGACGAAGGCCGTCTTGCCGGGGAACACCTCCGCCGACCGTTCGAGGAACGCGAGCGGCGTGAGCGCCGTATAGCCCGGGCCGTTCTCCATCGGGAGCCTCCGTGCCGTCGGCCGGGGCGCCCGCGCCTCGTGCGCCGGCGCCCTCGGCGCGGGTGTGCCCTGCGTCCCAAGGATCGCACGCCCCGCCGCCGCGCTCCGGGCGTCGCAGGTCAGTTGCGTGTCAGGAGCGAGACGGCCCGCACGGTCGCGTACCCGCTCCATTCCAGCTCGGCGGCGGGCGAGTAGCTGGCGAAGTCGACGCGCCAGCCGCCGTCCTCGCCCTGCTGCCGGTCGAGGCGTTCGAGTTCGGCGGCGATGACGTCGTCCTTGAACAGCGCCCTGGCCGGACGTCCCGGGTACGGGGCGAAGTCGAGGGGGCGCATCATCTCGTCCTCAAGCCCGCCCTCGACGTGGACGAGCCCGTCGTCCGGCATGTGCGCGCCCAGCAGCTCGATCGTCTCGGTGTCCTCGACGGCGTCGGCCAGCAGGAGCGCGAACGCCAGCTCCAGTGCGTGCAGGTCCTTCTTCGTCCGCACGGTGTCGAGGCAGTAGCGCGTCGCGCGGTCGAGCCAGGGATGGGCGGCGACCGCCGCGTCATGGACCGCGACCCGGTGCGCCGTCGCCGCGACGATCGACGTGATCTGCAGCGAGGACGTCCCGGTGTCGGCGTTCGCCCAGAACGGCGCGCATCCGGCCGGGTCGGGGACGGGCAGCGCGAACGGCACGCCGCCGTCCGGCAGCGACACCGACTCCAGCCAGTCGCAGAGCGCGACCGCCTCGGGGACGGTGACCGGTGCCAGCTCCGCGAACACCTCGAACGCGTGCAGCGCGGAGCCGGGCTGGCTCGTCCGCGACCGGAGGTCGGGTTCGAGGCCGTTGCCGTAGCCGCCGTCGGGGTTGCGGTAGGCGGCCAGGGCGGCGCGCAGCGCGTCCCGGTCGCCCTCGCCGGTCAGCAGCTCGAACCGCCGCCGGTCGAGCATGCGGGCGTGCGTGGACATGAAGTCGATGGCCTTAATGAGGTTCATGCCTCCAGCCTGGCCGCCGGAGCCTCGGCGGTCTTGTAGCTTTCGGCCATGACCCGGTGAAATGCGGCGACGCCCAGGCGGGGCGGTCAGGCGGCTCTCAGGCGGCGGACGCGCGCAGCGGCAGGCCGAGCGCGCGGAACTGCTCCACCGGGCGGTGGTAACCGCGCTCGATGTGGTGCACGCCGCGCAGCGTCGACGGCCCCTCCGCCACCGCGGCCGCCAGCACCGCCGAGAACCCGGCGCGGATGTCGGGCATCGTCACGTCGCCGCCGCGCAGCTTCGTCACGCCCCGCACGACCGCCGAGTGCAGCGCCGCCGTGTCGTGGTACCGGCAGGCCGGGCCGCCCAGGCACGTGTCGTAGACCTCGATCTCCGCGCCCATGCTCTGCAGCGCCGGGACGTAGGCGAGCCGGTTCTCGTACACGGTCTCGTGCAGCACCGACATGCCGTCCGCCTGGGTGAACAGCACCATCAGCGGCGTCTGCCAGTCCGTCGCGAACCCGGGGTGGGTGTCGGTCTGGACGGCGGCGGGGCGCAGCCCGTCCGGCGCCGACGCCATGATCCAGTCATCGGTGATCTCGAACTCGGCGCCCATCCGGGTCAGCGTCGTGATCGCCGTGACGAGCCGGTCCTGCGGGCAGCCGTGCACCCGCACCTCGCCGCCCGTCACGAGGCCCGCGACGAGGTAGGAGAACGCCTCGATGCGGTCGCCGTCCAGCCGGGTCTGCGCGCCGCTCAGCCGCTCGACGCCCTCCACGACGATCCGCCGGTCCGGGGCGAAGGAGATCCGCGCGCCCATCCGCTGCAGGAACAGCGCCAGCTCGATGATCTCCGGCTCGGTGGCCGCGTTCCGGATGACCGTCTTGCCGGCCGCCCGGACGGCCGCGAGCAGCACCGTCTCCGTCGCGCCGACGCTCGGGTAGGGCAGCTCGATCTTCGTGCCGACGAGCCGGGACGCGCGGGCGTGGATGCCGTCCGCGGCGATCGTCACCTCGGCGCCGAACGCGCGGAGCGCGTCCACGTGGAAGTCGACCGGGCGGCGCCCGATCGGGTCGCCGCCGACCAGCGGGACGAACGCCTCCCCCGCCCGGTGCAGCAGCGGGCCGAGCATCAGGATCGGGATGCGGTTCAGACCGGTGAACGCCTTGTCGATGCTCGGGTCCGACACCGCCTCCGGGACGACGACGACCTCCCCGTCCGACCGCTCGACGGCCATGCCGACGTGCTCCAGCATGCCCGCCGTGATGCCGACCTCACCGACGTCCGGCGCGTTCCCGATCGTGCTCGGCCCGTCGCCGAGCATGGCCGCGACCATGTGCTTGCTGACCGCGTTCTTGGCGCCGCGGACGGTCACGTCCCCGCGCAGCGGCCCGGACGGCTCGATCTGCCACAACTTCTCAGCCACCCGAGCAGCCTACGGCGTCCCGCCCGAACTCAGGACGAACGAAACGAACACTCACCGCGAACGGGACGTACTCGGCGCCTCCCGGATCGCCGGAGGGGTGTCCTCGGCCTCGACCCGCTTCGCGGTGGCCCTCTCGATAAGGTCGGCGGCGGGGATCTGGTAGGGGGCGAGGGCGTCCAGGATGTCGCGGGTGTTCTGGATCCGGTCCTCGTTGATGGTGAAATGACCGGCGTCCGCGACCGCGTCCTCCTGCTCGTTTCCGGGAATGACGACTCCGACGATGCCGCCTTTGTCGGTGACCAGGGCGCGGTCGCTCGTCAGGCATTTCTGGTGCAGCGGCGGCACCGTTTCCGCCATGACCACGTGCAGGACGATTCCCGCGTCGAGCTGCTCGCGGAGAACGTCCAGCATGGCCGCGTCCACCTCGGCCTCCGACAGCACCAGAATGCGGTTGAGCACGAGGTCGTTTCGAGCGATCGCGGCCCGCTCGGTGGCGAGGTAGGTGATGTCGCGGCCCGTCCACCAATAGTCGTTCCCGGTGGCGCTGAGCGCCGTCATCTCGATCAGCGCGGGCAGGATTCCGGGACGGAACTCCTGCCGCCGCCCGAGCGGCGACTGGCCGTTGGCGAGGTCGCGCATCTCCTCCATGAACGCGCGCTGCCGCGCCTCGCGGAGCTTCAGCAGAATGGCGCTGTTGCGCCGGTCGATGAGCGTCCACTGCTCGGCGATCTCGCGGATGAACGCGTGGCAGGCGGGCGGCGCGTCGGCCAGCGATTTCGTGATGGCGAGCGCGGCCGATATCTCCTCAAGCCTTTCCCGGTCGTTGTGGATGCTCTCCTCGCGACGGAAGAACGCATCGATGACCAGGGTGAGATTGACGCTCGCGAGGGTGACGATGAGGGCGAGGCGCCCGTTGGTGCCGCCCGCTCCCGCGACGAGTGTCACGGTCCCGAGGACGACCGACAGAAGACCGCCGAACACGAGCCGGCCGCGCTGCCACGGAACCGCCGTTCTCCGCTCCGCCATCGCTTCGACTCCTCGCGGTCCACGCATGCCCGTCCGGCGCCGTGGCGGTGATCATCGACGCGCCGTTCCCCCGCGTCCCGCACCCCGCGCCCGCGACAGTTTCTCAGCACCGCGACCCCGCGTCTGTGCGCTTCGCCACATTGGGCCCGACACGTCCATTCCGCGAATGGATCCGTCGAGGCGGAGAGGGGGTCAGGACGCGGGGCCGCCTTCCGTCCAGGAGTCGGCGAGGGCGCACAGGTCGTCGAGCGCCGCCTCGACGCGCTCCCGGTCGCCGGTGGTGAGGAGGTCGGTCTGCAGCCCGGCGTACGCGCCGTTGAGATAGGTGGCGTGGACGCGGGCCCGCTCGGGGTCGAGCCCCCTGGCGACCAGGGCGTCCGCGACGAACGCGGCCCGGTCGGTCAGGAAGGCCGGGACCTTGTCGCCGAGCCGTCCGGCCGCCGCGAGCCCCTCGATCTCGCGGACGAGCCGGGTGTGCGCGAGGTTCTCCGGCGCGAGGTGGCGGCGCCACGAGTCGCGGACGATCGCGCCGATCCCCCGGGACGTGTCGTCCCAGCCCTCGGTCGCGCGCAACTGCTCGTGCTGGACCTCGTCCAGGCGTTTCAGCAGCGCGGCGAGCAGGTCGTCCTTGTCGGCGAAGTGGTGGGTCAGGACGCGCGTGCTCTGCCCCAGCGCCTGCGCGATCGGCCGCATCGACAGGCCGGACATCCCGTGCTCGGCGAGGTGGTCGAGAACCGCGTCGAGGATCTCGGTGCGGCGATGCGGGTCGCGCGGCCTGGCCACGAGTGGCGTCTCCTTCGGGTCCGGGACGACCATCCTATAGGGAAACGAGTGTTACCTTAATGGCCATGCCCCTTCTTTCCCGATCTCCCGCGGGCGGGCTCCGCCTCGCCGCGCTCGCACTGACCGCCTTCACCCTCCAGACGGACGACTTCGTCATCGTCGGCGTGCTGCCGTCCATCGCGCGCGGGCTCTCGGTCGGCGAGGCGGCCGCCGGGCAGCTCGTCACCGTCTTCTCCGTGATCTGCGCCGTCGTCGCCCCGGTCGCGGCGGTCGCCACCGCGTCCTGGCCGCGTCGCCGCCTCCTCCTCGCCGGGATGCTGCTGTTCTGCGCGGCCAACCTCGCGGTGCCGTTCGCCTCGTCCTATGCCGCCCTCATGGGGTTGCGCGTGCTGGCGGCGCTGGCCGCGGCGGTCGTCCTTCCGGCGGTGTTCGCGACGACGGCCGCGCTCGCCCCGCCCGGACGGCAGGGCCGCGACCTCGCCACCGTGATGGCCGGAGTGACCGGCGCGGTCGTCGCCGGAGTCCCTGCCGGGACGTGGATCGGCGCCGCGTTCGGCTGGCGGGCGACGTTCGTCGCGGGCGGCCTGCTCGGCGTGGCCGCGCTGGTCGTCGTGCGGGTCGCGGTGCCGGACGTCCCGCCCGGGCCCGCGGCCGGGGTGGCGGAGCGGCTGCGTCCCCTCGCCCGTCCCGGCCTGCTGTTCGTGCTGCTCGCCGCCGTCGTCGCGGTGCTCGGCAACCTGCTGTTCCAGACGTACCTCGGCCCGTTCCTGGCGGACGCGGCGGGCGTCGGCGCGACCGGACTCGGCGCCCTCCTCCTGCTCGCCGGAGCCGCGGGCATCGCCGGAGCGCGCTTCAGCGGCACGCTCGTCGACCGCATCGGGCCCGCGCGGACGTTCGCGCTCGCGATCTCCGCCTTCGCCGCCGCCATGGCGGGCCTCGCCCTGTTCTGGACGGTGCGTCCGGTGCACGTCGCACTCGTCGTCGTGCCGCTCGTGGTGTGGTCGGCCGCCGCGTGGGCGGTGCCGCCGCCCGTCCAGGCCCGCGCCCTCGCCTTCGCCGGAGACGAGGCCGGACCGCAAGCCCTCGCGCTGGTCAGCAGCTCGGTCTACCTGGGCGCGGCACTGGGCGCCGGTGTCGGCGGCTGGCTCCTCGACGCGTTCGGCCCCGGAGCGCTCCCCGTCGCCGCGGCTCTCTGCGCTCTCGCCGCGCTGGCGCTCTCCGCACCGGCCGGACGCTCCGTCCCCGGTGCCGTAGCTCAGCGGAACACCCGTGCCCGGAAGGCGAAGGTCTGAGCCCTCGCCGCGAAGGTGGCCGCGCCGGTGCGAGGTGTGTGGGTTGGCACCGGCGCGACCATGCGCTCGACCTTCGTCGAGCGGTCCAATTCTCCACCATCGCACGTTGCATGATCGTTGCACCCCCGCTTCAACGGAAAGCACGCACGTCCGGGCCCCAGACCGGAATCCGCCGGGCGGCACCGGCCGCCGGCGGACGCCGCTTCGCGCGGGGCGCCTATCCTGATGCAATGATCAACACGGGGCCGGACTGGGAACGCCGGGTCGACGAACTCTGGGCGACCTTCGACGACCACGAACCCGAGGACTTCCTCGCCAGAATGAAGGAACTGACCGGCGAACTCCCGGCCGGAGACGCGACGGCCCACTACGAACTGGCCTCGGCGCACGACTCGATCGGCAACGAGGCCGAGGCCGCCGCCCACTACCGGCAGGCGTTCGCCGCCGGACTGACCGGACCGCGCCGACGCCAGGCGACCATCCAGTTCGCCAGCACTCTGCGGAACCTCGGCCAGGCGGAGGAGAGCGTCGCCCTCCTCACCGCGGAACGGGACGCGGGCTCCGACGAACTCGACGACGCGGTCACAGCATTTTTGGCTTTGGCGCTCACCGATCTCGGACGCGACCGCGAGGCGGTCTCCCTCGCGCTCGGCGCGCTCTCCCGCCACCTACCGCGCTACAACCGCTCGCTCTCCAACTACGCGAAAGCACTGCTGGACGAGTAATCGACCCTAGAAATGAGGAAGGCCCCGCCGATAACGGCGGGGCCTCCCCTTAATAAATGTCCGGCGGTGTCCTACTCTCCCACACAGTCTCCCATGCAGTACCATCGGCGCTGAAGGGCTTAACTTCCGGGTTCGGGATGGGACCGGGTGTTTCCCCTCCGCCAAAACCACCGAACGCCCAACGCACCACCCCAACCAGGGCGGGCAAACCCAAGCGTCCAAAGCAGCAAAAGCATCGGACATATTCACTTAACAAGCGGACGGTTCCCGTTTGTTTTCC
>NZ_BCQP01000039.1 GCF_001552135.1 Actinomadura chibensis NBRC 106107
CCGGCGGCCGCAGGGGGCCGCGGCCGCCGGCGCGCCCGCGGGTCAGCCGACGAGGATCTCCCGGAGCTCCTTGCCGAGCTCCTGCTGCTGCTTCGCCCCCGACTTGCCGTCGACGAGGGTGACGCCGGTCTTGTTGATGGGCAGGTTCTCCAGCACCTCGGGCGACAGGTACTTCTGCATGTCGCGCCCGCCGGTGCCGCTGTAGATCTTCTCCGTGAACTTGGCCTGCGCCTCGCGGTGCTGCGCGTACCACTTGATGAACTCGAACGCGGCCGACTTGTTCTTCGCGCCCTTGGTCACGCACCAGCCCTCGTCGAAGAGGAGGCCGCCCTCCCAGAACAGCTTCAGCTCGGGGACCTGCTTCTTCGCCGAGACGAGCACCGTGTTGGGGGCCTGCATGATGCCGACCTCGCCGTCCACGACGGCCTGCTGCATCTGCGCGGGGCTCGTCGACCAGACCTGCACGTTCGGCTTGATCTTCTTGAGCGCGTTCATGGCGCGGTTCACGTCGACCGGGAAGAACTGCTTCGGGTCGACGCCGTCGCCCTCCAGCGCGAACAGGCTCGTGAAGATCGGGTTGTTCGCGGTGATGCCGCGCGTGCCGGGGAAGTTCTTCACGTCGAAGAACTCCGACGGCTTCGTCGGGCACTTCTTCACCAGCTTCGTGTTGCAGCCGATGAGGTTCACCGTCCCGCCGTGGTCGAGGTAGTACGGCTCGGACGCGCTCGGACGGATCGCGCCGTCGGCCACCAGCGGCGTGATCGTGTCGATCAGCGACTGGGGGAACTTCTCCAGGTTCCCGTCCAGGACGAGCTTCGCGGTGTCGCCGCCGGGCGCCTCCAGCAGGTCCCACTCGACGTTGTTGCCCGCGCGCTGCGCCGCGACCTTGGCCGCGAACCCGCCGCCCGGCGTGGCGATCGTGACCTTGATCCCGGTGTCCTTCGTGAACTGGTCGTAGAAGAACTCCTTGTTCGCGGCCGTGAACGACCCGCCCCAGCCGGCGACGACCAGGGTCTTGGAGTCGCCGCCCGAGCCCGAGTCCGAGCCGCCGCAGGCGGCGGCGCCGGACGCGACCACGGCGAGGGCGATCAGCGCCGCGAGCCGTCCGCGGCGGCGCCCTGTGGGGGGACGGTTTCGCTGGGAAGACATGTCATCCTGCTCCTTCTCGTGCTGTATGCGTTGACCGCTCGCCCCCCGGGTGTGCGACTCCGTCGCGCGCGGCCGGCGGCACCCTCAGGTGAAAGTCGGTGTGCCGTTGGTAGGTGTCGGCGACGCGGAGCACGGTGCTCTCGCCGAACGGTCGTCCGACCACCTGGACGGACAGGGGGAGCCCGGACGCGGCGTACCCGCAGGGCATGGCCGCCGCCGGGAGCCCGGCCGCGTTCCACAGCGCCTGGAAGCCCGGCCGGAGCAGCGCGGCGGCGAAGTCCGCCGTCGCGACCGGCGCGGGCGGGGTGAGCGTGACCGGGGTGAGGAGCACGTCGACCTTGGCGAACACGTCCGCGAGGGCCCGCCGGAACAGCGCCCTGACCCGCTGCGCCTGGACGTAGTCGGCGCCGGTGAAGAACGCCGCCCGGGCGAGCAGCTCGCGCGTCGTCCGGCCGTAGTCGTCCCACCGGCGGACGAGGTCGCCGCGGTGGTAGGCGAAGCACTCGCACAGGAACGTGACGTTGTTGGCGTCGTTCGCCTCCTGCGCGTACGGGACGGCGACGTCGGTGAGCGTCGCCCCGGCCCGTGCCAGCTCGTCGGCGGCGCGCAGCACGCCGCCGCGGACCTCGCCGTCCAGCAGCGGCGAGTCGAGGAAGTACCGGGTCGGGACGCCGATCCGCAGCCCCTCGACCCCGCCGTCCCCGCGCGTCCCGGCGGCGTAGCGGTCCGCGGGGAGCGGCGAGGAGTGCGGGTCGCCGGGGTCGTGCCCGGCGACGGCGTCGAGGATCAGCGCGCAGTCGTAGGCGCCGCGCGCCATCGGCCCGACCGTGTCGAGCGTGAACGCGCACGGGACGACGCCGTTCTTCGGCACCCGCCCGAACGTGACCTTCAGCCCG
The DNA here is from genome assembly GCF_001552135.1 of Actinomadura chibensis NBRC 106107. Lineage (GTDB taxonomy): Bacteria > Actinomycetota > Actinomycetes > Streptosporangiales > Streptosporangiaceae > Spirillospora > Spirillospora chibensis. The sequence continues at coordinate 2,046 of NZ_BCQP01000039.1, forward strand.
GTGCAGCCGTTCGCGCCGGACGGGCCGCGCACCGACCCGCCCGTGTCCGTGCCGAGCCCGCCGAGCGCGAGGCCCGCGCTGACGGCGATCGCCGTCCCGGAGCTGGAGCCCATCGCGGTGTGCTCCGGGTTCCACGGGTTGCGCGGGAACGGGAAGCGGGACGGCGGCTCGGGCAGGCCGCACGCGAACTCGTTCGTCGTGGACTTGCCGAGCAGGACGCTCCCCGCCGCCCGCAGCCGCGCCACGGCCGGGGCGTCCGCGCCGCCGCCCCAGCCCGGCGCGAGCACCTCGCTGTTCGCCCTGGTCGGCGCGTCGCGGGTGGCGATGAGGTCCTTGACCACCAGCGGGACGCCCTGGAGCGGCGACCGGTCGATCCCGCGCGCGAAGTCGGCGTCGGCGGCGGCCGCCGCCGCGAGCGCCCCGTCGGCGGTCACGGCGACGTACGCGCCGAGCGCGCCGTCGAGCCGCGCGATCCGGTCGAGGACCGTCCGGGTCAGGTCCTGCGAGGTCACCGCGCCGGAGCGGAGGGCCCCGGCGGCGTCCTCGATGGTCAGCGGGAGGGGCGCCGTCATCGGCCGTCCTCGCCGGGCAGCGCGCGGGTCCGCGCGATCGCCGCCGGGTCGACCGGCTCGACGTCGCGCAGGTCCAGTGCGGACAGCGCGTCGGCCTTCGCGCGCAGGCCCCGGTGGCTGGACGCGATCCGCGCGATCTCGTCGGCGGAAAGCTTGAGCCCCGCCGCGCGCAGCGCGTGTTCCGCCGCGTGGACGTCCGTTGCTTCGTCCACCTGCGTGCCTTCCCTTCGGTTGTGCCGTGGATACGATCGGCCGCACCGCCCGACCCCGAGGAGCAGCGCGTGAGTGCCGAACCCCTGCGCATCGACGTGACCGGCCCGGTCGGGCTGGTCGAGATCCGCCGCCCGGACCGGCGCAACGCCATCGACGCGGCGACCGCGGCCCGCCTCGTCGAGGCGGTCGCCCGGCTCGACGCCGACCCGGCCGTGTCCGCGATCGTGCTGTGCGGCCAGGGCGGCGACCTCTCCTCGGGCGCGGACATGGCCGAGCCCGCGCCGGACCCGGCGGACGTCCCGTGGCGGCAGACCCCTCACGCGCGCCTCCTGCGCGCCGTGCGGACGAGCGCGCTGCCGGTGGTCGCGGCCGTCGAGGGCTGGGCGCTCGGCCTCGGCGTCGGGCTCGTCGGAGCGTCCACGTACGCGGTCGCGGGCGCGTCGGCGCGGTTCGGGCTGCCCGAGGCGCAGTTCGGCTTCTTTCCGATGGGCGCGGCGCCCAACGTGGTGCGCCGGGTCCGTCCGGACGTCGTGCTCCGCTGGGCGCTCACCGGCCGCCGGTTCGGGGCCGCCGAGGCCGCCGCGCACGCGCTGGTCACCGACGTCGTCCCCGCCGGGGAGGCGCTCACCGCCGCCCGCGAGCTGGCCGCCGGGCTCGGGTCCGCGCCCCGGCACGTCGTCACGGCGGGCATGGCGTGGCTGCGGCAGTGGGCCGGGCACGCCGTGGGCCCGCTGGACGACTGGTCCGAGGAGCACATGACCTTCGCCGAGCCGCCGCCGGAGGAGTGACGCGCGCTCATGCGATCCCGGCCCGCCAGCGCTGCAGCGCCGGTACCAGCGGACGGCCGTCCGCGCCCCGGTTGATCCACAGCCGCTCCAACCTCCGGCGGTACGCCGGGTCGGACGGGTCGTCGACGAACCCCGTCCGCGAGTGGATCACCGCGTAGTTGTTGACGAACTCCAGGTCCCCGGCCCGCAGCTCCACGTGGACGGCCGTCCCGGGGCGGCGCAGCAGCGAGTCCAGGTACATGAGGCAGGTCATCTCCTCGGCGCTCAGCCGGGGGACGTCCTCGTACCGCATCGCGCTCATGATCCGCTTGGTGGCGAGGGAGCAGCTCAGCACGCCGTCCGCGACGGAGAAGATCGGCCGCGGGCTCCAGCCCGGCTCGCCGGCCGGCCCCTCGCCCTCCCAGTCGGTGGCGTACTCGGTGGAGACGAGCTCCAGCCATTCCGGGTGCTCGCTCACCAGCGCGTTGTAGACGGTCGCCGCGCTGGCCACCACCCGCGCGCCGCCGCTCCGCGCGGGCGCGAGGCAGAGGTAGCTCGCGACGTCGGTGGGGTCGGTGTGGAACGGCGCCCCGGCCTTGCTGTGGTAGCTGCCGCTGGGCTGCTCGGGGTGGCGGGCGTCCGCGAGGACGCGCACGAGGTCGCCGTCCCGGTTCTGCGGGACGATCTCGCCCAGGCAGCGGGCGATCGTCCAGTGGGCGCGGGACGCCCGCTCGGCCGGGAACCGCGTCCCGAGCGGGAGGCCGCGCAGGACGGCGTAGCCGTGGCCGTCCTCCAGCCGCTCGACCAGCTCGGAGACCAGGCCCTCCAGGCCGGGGACGGGGCCGTCCCGGCGCGCCGGGTCGCGGTCGGGCTCGGCGTCGAGGGCGGCGTCGAGCGCGCCCATCTCGGCGCCGGTGAGATGCCGCGCGTACGGCTCGCCGGACTGGAGGTCGGCGGCGGTCCACACGCTCGGCCCGGTCACCGGCCGGTTCAGAACCTCTGTCGTCACGATGTGCTCCTGATCGCTGTCGGCCGGGGGATCACGCGGACCGCGCCCACTCCAGGCGCGAGATCCCGCTGCGCCAGTAGTGGTATTCGGGGCAGACGACCCGTCCCGTGTCGGGACGGCTCACCCACAGCCGCAGCAGGTGCCGCTGGAACTCCGGGTCGTCGGGGTCGTCCTCGAAGCCGGTGCGGCTGTGCACCGTCACGAAGTTGTTGACGAACTGGATGTCGCCGACCTCCAGCGTCATGTCGAGCGCGATGCCGGGACGGGTCGGGATCTCGTCCAGGAACAGCAGGCACTCGACCTCGCGGGCGGTGAGCCTCGGCACGTCCGGGAACCGGGTGGCGCTGAGGATCCGGCCGGTGCGGTAGGCCGCCGAGAGCAGGCCGTCCACGTAGGAGTAGAGCCGCGAGTAGTACCAGCCGGGACTGCCGGGCGGCTCCTCGCTGACCCAGTCGGTGGGGAACCGCTTGTAGAGGATGTCGAGCCACTCCGGGTGCTCGTCCAGGACGATGTTGTACGCGGTCATCGCGCTCGCGACCAGGCTGATCCCGCCGCTGCGCGCCGGGTGCAGGCACATCAGCCCGACGATGTCGGTCTGGTCGGTGTGGAACGCGGCGGCCGAGGCCGTCGCGTACCCGCGCGCGTTGTGGCCCTTCGCCCCGAGGTTGCGGATGTGGCCGATCAGCTCGCCCTTGCGGTTCTGCGGGACGAGCTCGCCCATGTGCAGGCCGATCGCCCAGTAGATCTTGGTGGCCTCTTCCACGGTGTACCGGTCGTGGATCGGCAGGCCGCGCAGCAGGACGAACCCGGTGCCGTGCTCCAGGTCGGCCACGACGTCGCGGACCTTCTCCGCGAATCCGGGCAGCGGGAAGTCGCGCTTCGACAACTCCTGCGCGGTCCTGTCCCGGACGCGGGCGAGCGCCCGGTCGAACTCCAGGAGGTCGTCCTCGGTGAACCTGCGGGCGTAGGAGTCCTCGGCGCCGATGTCGGCGGCCGTCCAGACGCTTCGCCCGGTCACCGGTTCTCTCAGGATGTCTACCATCACACGAACTCCAAATAGAGGCGCCGGCCTCTGCCGTGCCGCGCCGCGCGTTCTGTCCTGGATCGAAGGGGAGTGTCGGTGGGGAGTGGGGAACCGGCGCCGCTCGTGGCGGCTACACCGCGGTTCCGTGCCTGTCGTGCCGCCTGGCCAGCAGCTTCGCGACGGTGAGCAGCTGGATCTGCGAGGTGCCCTCGTAGATCCGGAAGATCCGGCAGTCCCGGTAGAGACGCTCGATCTCGCTCTCCTTCACGAAGCCGTAGCCGCCGTGGATCTGGAGTGCCTTGTCGACGGCCTGGAAGCAGTTCTCGCTCGCGACGTACTTGGCGAGCGAACCGGCCCGCCGGACGTCCTCGTCCCGGTCGCGGAGGGCCGCCGCGTGGTAGGTGTGCAGCCGCCCGGACTGGACGAGCGCGTCGATCTCCGCGAGCAGCATCTGGATCGCCTGCAGCTCGCGGATCGGACGGCCGAACTGGACCCGCGTCGCCGCGTACCCGGCGGCGAGGTCCAGGGCGCGCATCGCGACGCCGTTCGCCAGCGCCGCGACGTCGATGCGGGCGCTGTTGAGCACCTCCAGCGCGATGCGCCCGCCGCCGCCCGGCTCGCCGAGCACGGCGTCCGCGCCGACCCGGACGCCGTCGAACGTCACCTCGTAGGCGTGCTCGCCGCGCAGGCCGAGCTTCTCGATGGGTGCGGAGAAGCCGACGCCGTCCGCCCCGGTGGGGACGAGGAACGCGGTGATGCCCCGGATGCCCGCGTCCGGGTCGGTCATGGCGAACACGGTGAGCGCGTCCGACTCGCGGGCGTTGCTGATGAACGTCTTGCCGCCGATGATCGTCCAGCCGTCCGGCCCGGCGGTCGCGCGGGTCCGGATGCGGGAGATGTCGGAGCCCGCGTCGGGCTCGGTGAGGGCGAAGGCCACCCGGAACGTCCCGGCGGCGAGGCCCGGCAGGTACCGCTCGCGCTGGTCGGGCGACCCGAACTGGCGCAGCGTCTCCATGCCGAGGTAGTGGCCAGCGAACACCGACCCGAGGGAGGCGTCGGCGTAGGCGATCTCCTCCATCGCGAGGACCTGCGTCCGCATGTCCAGGCCGAGGCCGCCGAGCTCCTCGGGGACGGTGATCCCCATGAGCCCCATCCCGGCGAGCCGCGCGAACAGCTCGGCCGGGTACTCGGCGGCGGCGTCGCGGCGCGCCGCGCCCGGCATCACCTCCCTGCGGCAGAACTCCCGCAGGGTGTCGCGGAGGTCCCGCGTCTGGTCGTCGAGCGGCTCAAGCATCGCCGTCCTCCCGCCGGGCCGGGGCGCGCAGCGCGCCGTCCTTGATCACCGACGCCACGAGGTTGGCGCCGAACCGGTTGACGACGTGCTCGTGCGACGGAACGTTCCAGATCACGGCGTCCGCCCGCTTGCCCGGCTCCAGGCTGCCGATGTCGGCGTCCCGGCCGAGCGAGACCGCGGCGTTGATCGTGCTCATGTGCCACACCTCGCCGTAGCCGAGCCGGTAGAGCCGCGCCGCGAGCTGCAGGACGGCCTGCATCGACAGGTTCGGACTGCTGCCCGGGTTGTAGTCGGTCGCGAGCGCCACCAGGGCGCCGGAGTCGACGAGCCGCCGGTAGCGCTCGGCCAGCCGCGGGCGCCGGGGATCCGACCAGCCCTCCTCGCCGGGCCCGGGGACCATGTCCATCAGGTGGTAGCTGACGCCGGGCAGCAGCGTCGCGACGGTGTCGGAGTCGGCGAGCATCCCGATCGCCCGGTCGGTGACGTGCTCCAGGTGGTCGGCGGACGCGGCGCCCGCCTCCACCGCCGTCTCCGCGCCCGCGCCGTGGCCGGTCTGGTCGGCGTGGAACCGCAGCCGGTAGCCGTGCTCGTCCGCGGCGCGGGCGATCTTCAGGCACTCGGCCGGGGCGAAGCCCGCCGGGTCGCAGGTGACGTCGCAGAACTCGGCCAGGTGGCGCACCTCGCCGAGCTGCGCGATGACGCCGTCCACGTGCTCCTCGCGCGGCGCGCCCGGCGGCGGGACGTGCGCGCCGAGGAACGTTCCGACGACGTCCACCGGGTGGTCGAGGGCCGCGACGACCTGGAGCAGCCGCCGCTCGGCCGCCGCCGTCAGCCCGTACCCGGACTTCGCCTCGGCGGTGGTCGTGCCGTGCGCCAGCATCGTGTCGAGCCGGGACAGCGCGCCGTCGCGCAGCCGCTCGAACCCGGCCGCGGCGGTCGTGCGGGCGGTGTGCCCGATGCCCGAGGCGAGCGAGCCGCCCGGCGTGCCGAGCACTTTGCGGCCCCACTCCTCGTGCCGGTAGCCGTCGTGGACGAGGTGGGTGTGCGTGTCCACGAAGCCGGGGGTGACGAGCCGTCCGGTGGCGTCGAGCACCTCGCGTCCGGTGTGCCGCGCGAGCACCTCGGCGGACGGCCCGACCGCCACGATCCGGCCGCCGTCGATCGCGAGCGCGCCGTCCGCGATCCGCTCCGGACGGCCGAGATCCGCGCCCCGGACGCCCCGTCCGGACGCCGGGCGGCACGTCAGCACCTCGGCCGCGTGGGCGATCACGAGATCGACCTCAACCGGTGTCTTCTGGCTGGACAGCCCGCCGCTCATCTGCAACCCTGTCATCTAGTAAAAATCGAAGGTCACTAGATGAAAGCATATGGTCGGGGGCGAGGCAAGCACTCGGAGCAAGACGCCCGAACCGCCCACCACCCCGCCGACCACGCGGATCACGGCGCGGATCAGGCGCAGACGACTTGGAGGACCAGAGGGTGTCGACAGAGAACGGGCGGGTGCCGACGCGCACCGTGGAGCGGGCTCTCACGCTGCTGGTGGAGGTCGCGACCAACGACGGCCTCGGCCTGGTGGACCTCGCGCGGCGGGTCAACCTGTCGCCCGCGACCGCGTCCCGGCTGCTGCGCACGCTGGAGGCGACGGAGTTCGTCCGGCGCGACGGCGACGGCGCCTACCACGGCGCCAGCAGGCTGATCCAGGTGGCGGTGACGTCGATGAGCAGCGTCCCGCTGTACCGGCTCGCCGAGCCGCACCTCGCCGAACTCCGCGACGAGGTCGGCGAGAGCTCCTACCTCGGCGTCGCCGGGCCGCAGGACACCGTCCTGTACGCGCGGATGGCCGAGAGCGGCAAGTCGATCCGGCACAGCGGGTGGCTCGGCCGGACCGTCCCGCTGAAGGACACCGCGATCGGCACCGCGCTGCGCGGCCGGTGCGGCGACCTCGGGTACGTCAGCGCGAGCCACACGCTGGAGGACGGCGTGACGGCGATCGCCGCGACCGTCCGCTGGCCGGACGGCAGCCCCGCCGCCGCGCTGAGCGTCGTCGGCCCGACCTACCGGATCCCCGACGAGCAGGTGCGCGCGATCGGGGAGCGCGTCGCCGCGCACGCCCAGGCCCTGTCCCGGGAACTCGGCATGCCGGACCTCGACGCCGCCGCGGCGCCGGGCCCGGCCGATCGCTAGCGAAGGAAGAGAGGACCTGATGGCCGACGATGCCGGATTGGCGGTGGGCGCGCGTTCGCGCAGCGCCCGCCATGTCGCGGAGGACCGCGACGCCGCGGCCCACCCCGCCGAACTGTCGGCGCTGCTGCGCCTGCTGGACGAGGTGCGCCCGTCCGGCGGCGCGCGGCTCGTGTCGCTGCGCTGGGACCGGCCGCCCGCGTCGGACCCCGGGGGCGGCGCGACCGGCCTGCGGCTGGAGGCGACCGTCACGCGGCGGGTGCCGGGCGCGGAGGGCGCGACCATCCACCAGGCGGTGCGCGTCCTGGACGACGACGACCGCGTGCGGTCCCGCTCGACCGTGGCCTGGAACGCTCCCGTCGAGCTGAGCCGGGCCGAGGCCGCCGCCTGGAAGGACGCCGACTTCGCGTCCGTCCGGTGGGGGGAGCGGCTGCGCGACCGGCTCGCCGCCGACCCCCGCTTCGCCGCCGCCACGCGCAGCTTCGACGGGGCGATCGCGTTCGCCGTGCCCGACCGGCAGGTGCACTTCCGGATCTACCGGGGGACGGTGATCGACGTCGCGCGCAAGTCCCTCGACGGCGCGACGTTCGCGGTCGAGGGCGCGGATCTCGCGTGGGTCGAGCTGCTCGGCGCCGCGTCCAACGACTTCATCCGCCGGACGAGCGACGGGCACTTCCGCGTCCAGGGCAGCGGCTACCAGTACCTGCGCATGATCAAGGCCGTCATGATCATGATCGACCAGGCCCGCGCGCTGGCGCGCGACACGGCCCCTGACACGACGCTGGAGGCGACCGGTGCATAACGCCGAGTACCTGGAGCTGGACGGGCGGCTGGCGTTCGTCGAGACCTGGCCGGGCCACCGGCCGACCGTCCTCTGCGTCCACACGGCGGGGCAGAGCGGCGTGCAGTACCGGCACGCCGCGCCCGGCCTGGCCGGGCTGGGCTTCGGGGTGGTCGTCGCCGACCTGCCCGGGCACGGCCGGTCCGAGCCCGCGCCGGACGGGCCGGTCAGCGACCTGTCCTGGTACGCGGAGTGGTGCGTGCGGCTGATCGCGAAGCTCGGGCTGGAGCGGCCCTACCTGCTCGGCTGCTCGATCGGCGGCAGCATCGCGCTGGACGTCGCGACCCGCCTGCCCGGCGAGCGGTTGTCGGGCGTGGTGGCGCTGGACCCGTCCGGGGTGCTCGGCAGCGACGGCGGGCCGCCGCCGCCCCCGCTGCTGGAGGACGCCGCGTCCCCGAGCATGCGCGACCGCACCTACTTCGGGACGATCGAGGCGTGCGGCAGGTCCGTCCCGGCCGAGCGGGCGGAGCTGATCGCGCAGATGCACTGCCGCGAGGACTGGCACATCACCGTCAGCGACATCCACGGCGCGCTCACCCACGACATCCGCGCGGAGCTGGCCCGGATCACGTGCCCGGTGCGGATCCTCACCGGCGAGGACGACTACTTCGTCCCGCCGAGCCGGGTGCGGCGCGTCGCGGACCTCGTCCCGCACGCCGCGTTCGAGGTGATGCCGGGCATCGGGCACTACCCGATGGAGGAGATCCCCGACTTCGCGGAGCGCTTCGACGGCTGGGTGCGCGAGTTCGAGCCCGCCGGCGCGCCCGCCGCCGCGCCCGCCGTCGCCGAGCTGGACGGGGCGGCGCCGTGACGATCCGTGGCAAGGCCTTCGTCGTCGGCGCCTATGAGCACCCCCGCCGCGACATCCCCGACCTGTCGGTGGCGGAGATCCACGCCGAGGTGGCGCTCGCGGCGCTCGCCGACGCCGGGCTGTCGCCCTCGGACGTGGACGCCTACTTCTGCGACTCCGACGCCCCCGGCGTCGGCCCGCTGTCGATGTCGGAGTACCTGGGGCTGCGCTGCCGGTACCTCGACACGACCGAGACCGGCGGCGCGTCCTACCTCGCGCACGTCGGGCACGCGGCGGCCGCGATCGCGGCCGGGAAGTGCCGGGTGGCGCTGTGCGTCATGGGCGGACGGCCGCGCACGCTGCGGCTCGCCGCCGGGCCGAACCTGTCCGGGGCGCCGGAGACGGACTTCGAGACGCACTGGGGGATCACCGACACGGTCCACAACTACGCGCTGGTCGCCATGCGGCACATGCACGAGTTCGGGACGACGAGCCGCCAGCTCGCCGAGGTGAAGGTGGCCGCGTCGCTGCACGCGCGGCACAACCCGAACGCGTTCCTGCGCAAGCCGGTCACGGTGGAGGACGTGCTGTCCTCGCCGATGATCAGCGACCCGCTGCACCGGCTGGACTGCTGCGTCATGACCGACGGCGGCGGCGCGGTCGTCGTCGCGAGCGCGGAGGTCGCGCGGCGGCTGCCGCGCCGGTCGGTCGCCGTCCTCGGGCACGGCGAGGCGGCGAAGGGGACCGGCACGGGACGTCCCGACCTCAGCCACACGGCGGCGGTGTGGTCGGGCCCGGCCGCGTTCGCCGAGGCCGGGGTGGCGCCCGGCGACATCGATTACGCGTCGATCTACGACTCCTTCACCATCACCGCCCTGATGGCGCTGGAGGACCTCGGGTTCTGCGCGAAGGGCGAGGGCGGGCGGTTCGTCGAGGACGGCGCGCTCGTCGCCCCGCACGGACGGCTGCCCATGAACACCGACGGCGGCGGGCTGTGCAACAACCAGCCCGACAACCGGGGAGGGATGGCGCGGATGATCGAGGCGGTCCGCCAGTTGCGCGGCGAGGCCGCGCCGGAGGTGCAGGTGCCGGACTGCCGCCTGGCCGTCGTGCACGGCTCGGGCGGACGGCTCGCCACCCGCAGCTCGGCGGCCACCCTCGTCCTCGGCCGGGAGGACGCGTGAGCACCCGGGGAGAAGGCGTGAGCGTGCCGCTGCCCCGCGCGGACTTCACCCCGTCCGGCGCGGACGAGACGTTCTGGGCCGCCACCGCCGAGGGGCGGCTGCTGCTCTCCCGCTGCGAGTCGTGCGCGACGATCGTCTGGTACCCGCGGCCGTTCTGCCCGCGCTGCGGCGGACGCGACATCACGTGGTTCGCGGCGTCGGGCGAGGCGACCGTCTACACCTACACGGTGGTGCGGAAGGCGCGCGGCGAGTACCGCGAGCTGACCCCGTACGTCGTGGCCTACGTCGAGCTGGCCGAGGGGCCCCGGATCCTCACCAACATCGTCGGCTGCGACCCGGCCGAGGTGCGGATCGGCCGGCGGGTCACGCTCGTCTTCGACCCGCCCGCGCCGGACGGCGAGGGCGAGGTGCGGGCCCGGCTCTACCGGTTCCGGCCGAGCGACTGAGATGTGACGGCTATCACTCCAACTTTCCGCTCCGAATTCCGATCATGACCGTTTCGATCCGGCCCGGAAATTCTTCGAACAAAACAAGGGCCGGGCCCATCGTAAGAAAGCAGAAGAGGGCACGGGTTCACGAGCTGAAAGTCGAGTAAGCCACCGTGTCGTAACGGAGTGGACATGCGACTCGGAAAGGCGACCGTCCTCGGTCTCGTCGTCGGAGCCGTCACGGTCGGGCTCGCCGCCCCCGCGATGGCCGACCCCGGTGACGTGGTCGTCCAGCCGAAGCAGGCCCGTCCCGGCGACAAGATCACCGTCGTGGGCAAGAAGTGCGCGACAGACGGTGAGGCGGGCTCGCTCGCGTTCGTGGGCGGGGCCGTCCCGCTGAACGGCGCCGAGGAGGTCGACGGCCGGTCCGGCCTCGCGACCATCAAGCAGGACACCGTCCCCGGCACCTACACGGTGCAGGTCAGGTGCGGCGGCCACCGCTCGGTCGGCGAGATCGTGGTCGTCGAGCGGAAGGCGCAGCCGAAGACGCAGCAGACCCAGCAGCCGACCCACCAGCCGACGGCGAAGGCCACCCCGCACGGCGGGCCCGCGACGGGCTTCGGCGGCGGGAGCGGCGGCAGCGGCGGCACGGCGCTGCTGGCGGGCGGCGGGGTCCTCCTGCTCGGCGGGTTCGGGCTCGGCGCCCTGGCCGTCCGCCGCCGCGGCGGCGCGGCCGCGTAACGGCGGAATTCCGGTGGCCGTCCTTTCCGGGGCGGCCACCGGAGCCATTCTTTCGAGGTCGGCGATTCTGCGTGGGCGGGTGAAAGGGATCATGCGCGGGGTGGGGGTTCTGGCGGCCGTTCTGCTGGCGGCCGGTCTCGTCCTGGTGGGGCTCGGGCTGCGCGGCCCGGACGGTCCGCCGCAGCCGCCCGCGTGGGCGGCGCGGACCCGCGCGGTCGACCATCGCGGTCCGGTGCTCGGGCGCTCGCTGCCCGTCGAGGTGGCGATCCCGGCGATCGGGGTCCGGGCGCCGCTGGCCCGGCTGGGGCTGGCCGCGGACGGCTCCGTCCAGGTGCCGCCCGCCGGACGTCCGGACGAGGCGGGCTGGTACGACGGCGGCCCCGCCCCCGGCGAGCGCGGCGCGGCCGTGATCCTCGGCCATGTCGACTCCGCGAAGGGCGCCGCCGTCTTCTACGACCTCGGCCGGCTCCGCCCCGGCGACCGCGTCGAGGTGGCGCGCGCCGACGGCCGGACCGCCCTGTTCACCGTCGAGTCGGTGGAGCGCGTCCGCAAGGACGCCTTTCCCTCCGAACGCGTCTACGGGCCGCTCGACTACCCGGGCCTCAGGCTCGTGACCTGCGGCGGGACGTTCGACCGCGTCAAGCGGAGCTACCGCGACAACATCGTCGTCTACGCCGCGCGGACGGCCGTCTCCCCGGCCTGAGCCGCCCCCGCGCCGGGGGTCGACAAGCCCGCCGGGCTCCTTCACATTGATCATGACCGATCTGTGAAGGGTGTGCCATGGACTCCCGAATGACCCGCCGCTCCGCCCTCGTCCTGACCGGAACCGCCGCCGCGGGGACGATCGCCGCCGGACGGCCCAGCGACCGATCCGACCTCCAGGCCGACCCGAACGCCGACCCGAACGCCGACCCGCACGCCGACCGGCGGGCCGACCTCATCCTGCACTCCGGCGTCGTCTGGACCGGGGACGGCACGGCCGAAGCGGTGGCGGTCCGGGGGAAGCGGATCGTGGCGGTCGGCTCCGACCGCCACGTCCTCGGCTGGGCCGGGGACCGCACGCGCCGCGTCGACCTGCGCGGCGCGTTCGTCGGCCCCGGCTTCCGCGACCAGCACACGCACCTCATCACGCGGGCGCTGACCGGCGCCGGGCCGGAGGCGTACCGGCCGGTCTACAAGCCGTACGACGAGAAGGAGGCGTTCGAGTCGCGCAGGCGCACCGGGCAGCGGCACGTGGAGATCCACGCGCGCGGCGAGACGCCCGTGGACGTCTTCGCCCACAGCCCGGTCACCGAGAAGATGAAGAACGACCTGCTGGTCATGCAGGAGGAGGTGGCCAAGCAGGGCGTCACCACGGTCGTCGAGGCGGGCCTGCGCGACCTCGGCGCGCTCGACGCCCTCTTCCAACTCGCCGAGGAGGGCAAGCTGAAGGTGCGCTTCCTGGTGCGGGTGGCCTGGGGCTGCATGGAGGAGGCGGCCCGGCTCGGCTGGAAGACCGGCGTGGGCGACGACTGGGTGAAGGTCCTGGGCGTGAAGCTGTACTCGGACGGCTGGCTCGGCCCCCGCACGTCCGCGCTGCGCCGCCCCTACGCCGACGACCCGTACGGCTTCCCGCGCAAGGGGATCCTCTTCCTGGAGCAGGAGCGCGCGAACCGCGACGTCGCCCGCGCCCGCGAACTGGGCTTCAACATCACCACCCACGCCATCGGCGACCGCGGGCTGAAGGTGACGCTGAACGCCTACGAGCACAACGACGTGTCGCCGCGCGACCGCTGGGCGATCGAGCACGTCCAGGTCGTGGAGGACGACCTGCTGGAGCGGATGATCCGGGGCGGCGTGATCGCGAGCATCCAGCTCAGCTTCGCGACGTCCGACCAGCGGTTCGCCGAGGACGCGCTCGGCCGCCACCGGCTCCGCTACGCCTACCGGTGGCGGGACATGCTGCGGGCGCGGCTGCCGATGGTCGGCGGCACCGACTTCGACATCGAGGCGCTCGACCCGCTGTGGGGGCTCCAGCGCGTCGTGACCCGCACCGAGTTCGACGGCACCCCGCCCGGCGGCTGGCTCCCCGACCAGCGGCTGGACGTCCGGGCCGCGCTGCGGCTGATCACCTCGCGGGCGGCGTTCGCCTCGTTCGAGGAGCGCGAGCGCGGCACGGTGGCGCCCGGCAACTACGCCGACCTCGTCGTCATCAGGGAGAACCCGCTGACGATCCCGCCGGACCGGCTCGCGTCCGCGACCCGGCTGATGACCGTCGCCAACGGCAGGATCACGGCCGAGGGGCCGGTCAGTTACCCGCCCACGGCCTAGGCTCTGCGGGCGGCGCGGTCGGGGCGTCCGCGCCGCCGCCGCAGAGCGGCCGGAACCCGGAGCACATCACCCGCAGCCACGGGATCCGGCCGCGCGGTCGACGGCGTAGTACACCTGCTGCTCGACCAGGTACAGGACGTCCCCCGTGCGGACGCGCAGCCGGTACGCCAGGTGCTCGCGGTCCGCCACGGCGCCGGTGGTGACCCGCAGGAGGGCCAGGACGTGGTCGGCGGGGCCGAACCAGTGGCCGAGGATGATCTCGTCCACGACCTCGACCGACGCGGTCGCCTCCCAGGGGCGGCCGGGGGTGAGGGCCCGGAAGTCGATCCGGGGTTCGAGCAGGGCGAGCAGCGCGCCCCGGTCCTTGCCCGCGACCGCGCGGGCGAACTCCGCGCCGATCCGTCCGTCCATGGTCAGAGCCCTCCGGCGGTCGAACGTCACCGGACGGCCCTGCTCCTTCCCACGCCGCAGGCCCGCCGTCGAGATGGCGCGGAACGGCCGCCGGACGCGCAGGACGGAATGGTCGGAGCCGCGGGGTCCAGTTCGGCGCCATGGTACGGGCTGGAGGGGTCGGCGCGGAATTCCATCATTCCGCGGCGCGCGCCTGCTGGACGCGCTCCGACTCCTCCGAACTAACGGCCGCACGTGCTGGTCGACCACCTCTTGCGCTGGACGGTCGACCGGATGCGCTCCAGGTCCCGGAGAATTAGGCCTAGCTTGTCCGGCCGGTTCACATAGGCCAGCGCCGCGCGGTTGAAGGCGTTCTGCATGGCGGCGGGAAAGAGGTCGGACGCGTCCAGGCACAGCAGGTAGTCGGGAGAGGTGAGCATGCCCGAGATCTTCCGGCTGATGGGGTCGGCGCCCGTCTCGTGCACCCGCCGGTTGAGCGAGAAGGCGGCGCTGCTGGGAACGGCGGGCCAGATCCGCTGCGTCTTCTCCGACGCCAGGAACCGGACGAGCCGCCGCGCCTCCTTCGTGTCGTTGAACATGCCGAGCAGGTCGGCCGACACCACCGCGGAATCCTCCGGGCGCCCGTCGAACTTCGGGAACGGGAAATAGTCGTAGTCGGTGACCGGATAGGTCTTTCCCGGCGGCGGCCCGTCCTGGTAGTCGGTCATGATGAACGACGGCTGGTGCTGGAGCGAGCACGCGGGACGGGCGCCGACCATCAGCCGTCCGGCGTCCTGGTAATCGGCCACCAGAGTCGCCATCGACCCGCCGGGGACGCTGCCGGGACGGGCCGCCACCTCGCCCCACGTCCGCCACGCCCCTTCGATCTCCTTCGAGGTCCAGGAGAGCTCGCCGGACGCCCAGCGCTGGTAGACGTCCGGGCCGTAGCGGTGCAGGACGATGTCCTCGATCCAGTCGGTCCCGGCCCATCCGGAGGTCGGCGGGTCGCTCATGCCCATGCACCAGGGGGTGCGCTTCGCGGCGACCTCCGCGTCACTCCTCTTCATCAGTTCCGCCCAGGTCTTCGGCGCCGGCCTGGGGAAGCGCCGCGGGTTGAACCAGATCATGCTCTTGAGGCTCGCCTTGACCGGGATCACATAGAACGGCGCCTCGGCGGCGCTCGACTCGGCGAGCCGCCATTGCGGCCGGTAGTCCTCCCGGTCCCGGCCGATGACGTCGTTCAGCGGATGCAGGTCGCCGTTGCGGGCGTACCGTTCGAGTTCACCGGCGCTCCACAGCGCCGCGACGTCGGGCGGCGTGCCCTTCTGCACCTGCGAGAGCACCACCTGGTTGAGTGCGCGCGTCCCGGTGTAGTCGACGCGGATCCCGGTCTCGTCGGTGAAGGCGTCGAGGACCTTCTCGAACGCCTTCTGCTCGTTCCCGGTCCAGGTCGCGAGCATGGTGACGCGGCCCGCGGGAGCCAGGCCGGTGTAGGCCGCGAGCCCGGCGGCCAGCGCCAGGACGGCCGTCACGGCGGTGATCCCCCACAGCGCGGACTTGACGGTCGGCTTCATCGCGGCAGGTACCTGTACTCGTCGATGCGGGCGCGGAAGCCCCACAGGATCAGAACGAACACGGCCAGCGGCACGATCACGGCCGGAAAGGCGTAATAGGGGCTCAGCCGGGCGGCGTCCGTCTGTCCGGCCGCCGACTTCCCGGCCTCGATCGCTGTCCGCTCGGAGGTCGGCCGCTCCGTGACCCGCCTGCTCCCCGCCTTCGCGAGGAACGCCGCGACGGTGGGGCCGCAGCCCTGCGCGTCGCCCGCGCATTCCCGCTGGAGGAGTTTCCCGAACGCCTCCCGTTCCGTGTAGTGCGCCTGCTCCACCTGACCGTCCCTGATATCGGTCGCCTCTATGAGCGCGTCCTTTCCGGCCGCCAGATGGTCCCGGTCCGCGCGGATGAGGGCGCCGCCCATTCCGAGCCCGGCAAGAACGAGGAGGGTCGCGGCGAGCAGGTGCCAATTGACCGTCCGCCTGAAGCGGCGCGCCATGAAGACCTGCGTCGTGGAAAGGAGCACGAGGACGAGCGCGACCGGACCGGCCCAGCCGGCCATCGCCGCGAGGTCGATCCAATCGAGCGTCAGCTTGTCCTTCAGGTTGTCCAGCTCCGCGCCTTGCAGCTTTTCGAGCTGGTAGAGGATCCCGCTGCCCTCGGCGTTCATGAGCACCGACGCGTACCAGAGACTGGCGGTGCCGAGCGCGGTGTCGCCCTGCCGGAACTGCGCGCCGGCCTGCCCGATCCAGCCGGTGTAGGCGACGAGCGAACCCTCCACCGTCTGCAGGACGCGGCTGCCGAACGCGCCCACGGAGTTGTCCTCGGCCGCCTGCGCGAGGCTCTGGTTGGCGATGCCGATCTGGTTCTGGTACTCCTCGCCCGGCCGGAATCCGGTGAGCTCGGACTCCGCCGCCTGGAAGCTCGCCACGGCCGCGCTGTCGGCCTCCGCGAGCGCCTTCCGCGCCTGGGCGATCTCCAGGACGGCCGGCGCCGTCCGCGACCGCGCCTCCCCGAAGCTCTGCCGCGTTCCCTGCAGGACCGCCAGCGAGCCGCCCAGCATCACGATCGTCGCGATGAGGAGGAACCTGTGGCGGAACGACAGGGCGCGGGCCGTGCCCCGGTACGGGGTGCCGTGACGTAAGGCCGTGGTCGTCATACCGCGCCCCCGGAGGCGCCGCCGTTCATCGGCGCGCCGCAGTGCGTGCAGTACGTGCCGGACGGCGTGCGGCGGTCGCAGTTCGGGCACGTCCGGGTCGCGCCCTCGGGTTCCCCGCGCGCGGATCCCGGCGCCGCGCCGCGCCCGTCCGCGCCGCCGTGCGTGTCGCGCGAGGCGATCCTGAGCCGTTTGCTGTCGAGGTCCCCGGCGTCGTCCCTGAGGCGCGGCAGGCCGTCGGAGTCGACGGCGACCACGCGCCGGAGCCGCCGCAGGATCCGGTCGTTCTCCAGTTTCGCGGCCAGTTCCATCGCGCGCGCCCATTCGGCCGCCGCCCGCTTCGGGTCGCCGGAGCGGTACGCCTCGAACCCGGTGTCGATCGCCTCCTTCAGTTCGCCGTGCCGGGTGTAGCGGCTCATCTTCGGGTCGATCAGGGTGGAGAGGCGCGGGTCGTCGGTCCAGTGCACGAAGACGTTCGCGGGCGAGCCGTCCACGGTCGCGTCTCCCTCCGGCAGCAGGTCCAGGCGCGCCACCCGCCGGTCGACGCTCAGTTCCCTGTCCGCGGAGTCGAGCGCCAGGCACACATGGAACTCCCGGACCTCGTCGCCCCAGGCTCCGGTGTCGACCTCGACCGTGCGCGCGTCCACCTCCCGCGTCTTTCCGGCGAGGTCGGCGAACGCCGGGAACACCTGTTTGACGAACCGCGTCCGGACGTCGGGCGGCGTGCTCACCCGGAGCGCCACGGCGGGCACGGCCTTGCCCATCGCCGTCCGCATCAGCGCGCGGAAATCGGCCTCCAGCTCGTCCTCCCGGCGGACCGCGTCGGCCGTTCCGCCGAGCGCCGTCACGATCCGCAGGAGTTCCTCCGGTTCCCAGCCGTCGCCGATCCCGCGCGCGTCGCAGGAGAAATGGCCCGCGCAGGCGGCGAGTTCCCGGTCGAGTTCCGCCCTGGCCTCGCTGACGTTGAATCCGTCGGTCAGCAGGACGGCGTGCCGGATCGCCGCGGGATGCCCGTCCAGCAGGACGCGGGCGCGGGCCAGCCACGTCCCCATCGCGGTCCCGCCGTTGGCGTACAGGCGGTGCACGGCCGTCGCGGCGTCCGCCCTGCTGCGCGGATCGGCGACGGCGGTCGCCTCCTCGCGCGGATAGGCCATTCTCGCCTCGTGCGTGCCCGCGACGACGGCGAACCGCGTGCCGTCGCGCATGGAGTCGATCGCCGCGATGGTCGCCCTGCGCGCGGCGACCATTTTCGACGGCGGATCCCCCATCGAGGTGGAGCAGTCCACGAGCACGATCTCCGCGCCCTCGGGAGCCCTCCCGCCCGGGCCCGCGCCCGCGTTCCGCGCGCCGACCGTGACGATGGCGTGCATCTCCGATTCCTCCCTCGACAGGAACTTGATCTGGCTCACCTGGAGGTCGAAGCTGGGCTGAGCGTCCATGTCGCCTGCTTCCGGGCTCGTACCGGACGTCACTGGAATGTCCTCGGGCGGACGGTGTTGGCGCGGTCGATCAGGATCTCGTGGTCCCAGGCGCTGCGCGCCTGCTGCGCGAGTTTGCGGAGGGACGCTTCGAGCAGCGTGCGCAGCCGCCGTTCCGTCGCCGGGCTGCCGAGGACTGCGCCGAAGTCCCGCCCTTCGACCTCGGGCAGCCGCCGCAACGCGGTCTCCTGGATGAGCGCCACCAGGCGGGTGTGGGAGTCGCCGTCCGCCCCGCCCTCCAGTTCGAGGCCGGACAGCCGCCGCAGCGCCTCCTCGAAATCGGCCGTGGTGGGCCGTTCCTCGCCCTGCGCCCCGGGCGGATCCAGGAGGTGGACGCGGACCATGGCGACGCGCGCCGCGTCGTAGTGCCGCAGCCCCTTGCCGACCTCCCCGAGGACCTCGGCCGCGTCCCTTCTCCGGCCGCGCGCGAGGCGGATCCGGGCGAGCCCGAACGCCGCGCCGACCTGGGCGCCGTCCCGCCGCCACACCGACTCGTAATGGCGTTCCGCCGCGTCCGGCTCGCCCCGGCGCTCCAGGCAGAACCCGAGGGCCAGCTTCGGCGCGTCCTCGCCGGGCAGCGCCGAATAGACCGCGTCGAACTCGGCGCCCGCCGCCTCGACCTCGCCCTTCGCCAGGGCCAGCAGCCCGCGGTGCCACAGCACGCGCCAGTCGGCGTCCCCGGCCGCGGACGCGGCCGCGCGCAGCGCCAGGGCGGCCTTCGCGAGGTCGTCGCCGCCCAGTTCGACATGCGCGCGGCAGAGGTGCAGTTGGACCTCGGCGGAGGACGGGTCGAACTCGGAGAGCCGCTCGACGCGCCTGCCCGGGTCGCTGGTCTCCAGCTTGGCGAGATCGTCGGCCGCCGGGTCGGCCGGATCGGTCAGCGGCGCCGGGAGGCAGGCCACCGCGTCCGGCGGCTCGGGAAGCCCGCCGGTGTCCCAGACCGCCGTTCCGCGGCCGGGCGCGAGCCACCTCTCCAGCGGCGGGACGAGGCCGAGCCCCGCGTCGAGCAGCGCGGTCGTCGGCGCGAACCGGGCCGACGGCTCGGGCCGGGGGACGCGGTCGCGCAGGGAGAGGATCTCGCGCCGGACGCCCCGCGCCTGCTCCGCCATCTCGGCGGCCGAGCGGAACCGCCGCTCGGGCTCGGGATGGGTGGCCCGCACGACGATCCGGCGGCACGACTCGGCGCCCGGCTCGCCGCCGTCGCCGAACCCCTCGGCGACGGCGAACAGCTCCTCCAGGGTCTTGCCGAGCGTGTAGAGATCGGACTCCACCGAGGGGCCGCGCGTCAGGATCTCCTCGTCCGGCGCCTGGTACTTCTCCGTTCCGATGATGCGGGACTCGCGGTCGTCCATCCGGCGGACGGCGCCGAGGTCGATGAGCTTGACCCGGTCCCGGATGTGGATGACGTTGTCCGGTTTCATGTCGCAGTACAGCAGCCCGCGGTCGTGCAGGTACTCGAAGGCGGAGAGGATCTCGATCCCGTAGGAGAGGACGTGCTCCATCCGCAGCGGCTCGCCGAACGGCCGCTCACCGGCGCGCGCCTTGTCCAGGATGTCGCGGAGCGGGAGACCGCCCACATACTCCATCACGATGTAGCCGGTCTGCCCTCCCGAGCTCTGATCGGGATGGGTGACGAAGCTGACGATGCGCACGATGTTCGGATGGTCGAGCAGGGTGAGGAAGCGGCGCTCCGCGACCATCATCTCCAGCGCCTCGTCGTCATTGGTGTTGATCATCCCTTTGAGGGCGACGAGGTTGTCCTCAAGGCGCTGGTCCTTGGCGAGGTAGACCCAGCCGAGTCCGCCCCGGTCGAGGCAGCCGACCACCTCGTACTGGTCTCCGAGCAGGACGCCGGGCCGCAGTTTCGGCTTGAAGGAGAACGGCGTGCCGCAGCGCGGGCAGTAGCCCTCCACCGGGCCCGGCCGCCCGTCGATCGGCGCGCCGACCGCCGCCGAGCAGCCGTACTTGCCGCAGGTGCGGCCGCCGCGCGGGGGCCGCGGGTCGCTCTGCACCCGGCTCTCCGGAGGCGGCGGCGGCAGGAACGGCAGCGGGCGGCCGGCCCCGTTCGCCCTGGTCGTGGACGCGGGCCGCTGGACGTCGGGCGCCGGGAGCGCCTCCCGCACGGCGAGCGCCCCGGCGACGATCCGGTCCGTCCCGCGCGAGGCCCGCCGCGCGGGCGGCACGAGCGGCGGGAGGCCGCAGACGTCGCAGTACCCGGTCTCGTCGGTGACCCCGGGGCAGCCGGGACGGTTGCAGGGCCTCACGACCGCGTCCCCTTGTAACCGAGCGCGTGCCAGAGCGCCGCCTGGTAGCGCTCGACGGCCGCCCTCGCCGCCCGCAGATCGCACGGCGCCTTCCAAAGCATTTCGTGCGCCTCGCCGTAGAGCGCCGCGAGCCGGGGATCCTCCGGACTGACGCCGCTCGCCTCCTTGGCCTTGTAGGCGCCGAGGCGCCCGCGGAGCTCGTCGCGTTCCGCGCGCAGTCCCTCCAGACCGGTGGTGAACTCCTCGACCCGCTCCAGATGGCTCTCGATGATCTCCTCGCAGCGGACCACGTCGGGCACCGCCCACCGCTGCTCGGACGCCTGCCCCCGCTCCCGCACCAGTTCGAGGACCGATCTCACGTCGTCCGGCCGCTCCCGGAACTCCGGTACCCCCGTGAACAGCTCGCCGATGTCGGCGCGCCGCTCGCGCGCCCGCCGCTCCGCGCGCTCCACCTCCGCCTCCCGTTCGGCGAGCCGCCGCAGCCGCCCGCCCAGCGGGCGGGACGGCGGGATCCGCGGAAGGTCGCGCGGCACGTACACCCAGGCGCTGGCGTGCAGTTCCTTGACGTCGACGACCGCCTCGCGGCAGGCCCTCCAGTCGAACCCCTCGATGTCCTGGTCGCCGATCCGGTCGCGCCACTCCCGGGACATCAGCAGCGCGTAGGGGGCGCTCGTCCCGGCGAGGGCCTCGCGCAGCGGTTCGGCGTTGAGGAGCCGGAACGCGGTGTTCAACGCCGTTCCCACCCAGGTGTTCCGGTCGGCCTTGACCATTCCCACGTGCAACGCGGCGCGCAGCCGCATCGCGTCGTCGCCGCCCGCCGGGTACTCCAGCAGCTCCGTGTGGAGACGCGCGGTGAACCGGCCGGTCAGGGCCACCATCGACACCCAGCTCGGCAGCACCCAGAGCAGGCCGTCGCCCCGGTCTTCGGGGTCGCGGACGTCCTGCCGGTTGACGCCGACCGTCTCCAGGGCCGTTTCCATGACCCGGTAGAGCCGGTCGCGCAGAACCTGCTGGAGCCCGTCGGAACGGCTGCCGAATCGCTCGATGTCCACGCCGACCATGACGTGTAACCGCGCTTCGGCGACCATCGCTTTCCCCGTTCGTGTCGCGTTCGGGAAGGCCGGTCGGCAAGGCGGCGGACCGGCGCTCAACCGCCGCTCAGTGTAGTAGTGGCCACTGCACACATTGTGATTTCTGATACAGGTCGGATGGCCGGACCCGGAAACCTCCGATTCGTTCGCGACCCGTGGGCGGGAGAGCTTCGGCGGACGTTCCGGCCGCGTATACGCGCCCGCCATCGGCGGCCACGACGATCTTTCGGGATTCGGACGTACCGAACCGTCTTGCCCCCGAAAGGCACGGTATGAGCGAGATCAGTCGCCGGAGGTTCCTGCAATTGGCCGGGGGGACGACGGCGCTCGCCGCGCTGCCCCAGAGCATCGCGAGGGCGGCCGAGATCCCGGCGGACCGCCGCACCGGCACGCTCCGCGACGTGGAGCACATCGTCGTCCTGATGCAGGAGAACCGCTCGTTCGACCATTATCTCGGGACGCTCTCCGGCGTGCGCGGCCTCGGCGACCCCCGGCCGGTCGTCCGGCCCGACGGCAAGCCGATCTTCCACCAGCCGGACGGGACGGCCGACGTCCTGCCCTTCCACCCCGAGGTCGACGACCTCGGAATGCGCTACCTGTACGGCCTTCCGCACGGCCGGAACGACGGGCACCAGGCGTTCGCGGGCGGCCGGTACGACCGGTGGATCGCGGCGAAGTCGAAATACACGATGGCCTATCTCGACCGGGGCGACATTCCATTCCATTTCGCGCTGGCCGACGCGTTCACCGTCTGCGACGCCTACCACTGCTCCTATCTCGGCGCCACCGACCCGAACCGCTATTACCTGCTCACCGGCCACACTGGAAACGACGGGACGGGCGGTGGTCCGGTCCTCGGAAACGAGGAAAAGGGATACGGGTGGACCACCTACCCGGAGCGCCTGGAAAAGGCGGGCATCTCCTGGAAGGTCTACCAGGACGAGGGGACCGGCCTGGACGCGAACGGCGGGTGGGGCTGGACCGGCGACGCGTTCATCGGCAACTACGGCGACAACTCGCTGCTCTACTTCGACAATTACCGCGACGCCCGTCCCGGCGACCCGCTCTACGAGAAGGCGCGCACCGGCACCAGGGCCGCCAAGGGCGAAGGCTACTTCGCCCTTCTTGAGGACGACGTGCGGAAGGGGCGGCTCCCGCAGATCTCCTGGATCGCCGCGCCGGAGGCGTACAGCGAGCACTCCAACTGGCCGTCCAACTACGGCGCCTGGTACATCGCCCGCGTCCTGGACGCGCTGACCGCGAACCCAGAGGTCTGGAGCCGGACCGCGCTGATCATCACCTACGACGAGAACGACGGCTTCTTCGACCACGTCGTCCCGCCGTACCCGCCGCTGCCCGGCACCGCCAGCGCGTCCACCGCCGACACCTCCACGGAGCACTTTCCGGGCGGCGGCGGATACGTCGCCGGGCCGTACGGGCTCGGCCCGCGCGTGCCGACGTTCGTCGTCTCGCCGTGGAGCAAGGGCGGCTGGGTGTGCTCGCAGACGTTCGACCACACCTCGATCCTCCAGTTCATGGAGCGCCGCTTCGGGGTGCGCGAACCGAACATCTCGCCCTGGCGCCGTGCCGTCTGCGGCGACCTGACCAGCGCGTTCGACTTCTCCCGCGCGCAGCCGCGGCCCGCCGGGCTGCCCGGCACCGACGGCTACCTCCCGCCGGACCACGACCGGCACACCACCTTCTACCCGGCGATTCCGGGCGCCGCGCAGCCGCTCGCGCAGGAGCGCGGCCGCCGCTACACCCGTCCGCTGCCGTACGACCTGGACGTCGCCGACACGGTCGGGGCGGGCCGCGTCACCCTGAGGTTCGCCGCCAGGACCGGGGCGGGCGCCTGCTTCTACGTCACCGCCGCCGGGCAGGACCCGCGCACCTACACGGTCGAGCCCGGCCGCACCCTCACCGGGACGTGGACCGGCGAGGACTACGACGTCTCCGCCTACGGCCCGAACGGCTTCCACCGCCGTTTCGCCGGACGGACCGGCACCCCGCTCACCGTCGAAGCGCACGTCGAGAACGACTGGATCCGGCTGGCGCTGGCCAACCGGAGCGCGAAGCCGGTCGAGTTCACGATCGCCGACGGATACGGCGACGGGCAGGGCGGCGGGCACGGGGCCCGCCCGAAGAGGATCCGGGTCCGGCCGGGCGGGCGCGCGAACCACCGGGTCCCGACCGCGCGCAGCTCGCACTGGTACGACCTGACCGTCGGCTGCGACGCCGACGCCGCCTTCGTCCGCCGCCTGGCCGGTCACCTGGAGACCGGCCGCCCCGGCCTCACCGACCCGGCCGTCAAAACTCGCTAACGACGGGAGCCGCCGGGAACCTATTCTCGCCACCATGACCCAACCCGACCACCAGACCATCAACAAGGCGCTCTGGGACGAGCTGGTCCCCATTCACGTCGCCAGCGACTTCTACGACGTGCCCGGCTTCAAGGCGGGCAAGCTGACGCTGCGCGACTTCGAACTGGACGAGGTCGGCGACGTCCAGGGCCGCCGCCTCGTCCATCTGCAGTGCCACTTCGGGTTGGACACGCTCTCCTGGGCCCGCCGGGGCGCCGAGGTCACCGGGCTGGACTTCTCCGGCAAGGCGATCGAGGCGGCCCGCGCGGTGGCCGCGGAGGCGGAGCTTCCCGCGCGTTTCGTCGCGTCCGACGTCTACGACGCGGAGACCGCCCTCGGGGAGACCTACGACATCGTCTACACGGGCCTGGGCGCGTTGTGCTGGCTGCCCGACCTCCGCCGCTGGGCCGGTGTCGTCGCGTCGCTGCTGCGCCCCGGCGGGTTCCTCTACCTCGCGGAGTTCCACCCCTTCGCCGACACGCTCGACGACGCGGAAGGGCGGACGGTCACCCTCGACTACTTCGCCGAGGGCCCGCGGATCTGGGACGAGCCCGAGACCGGCAGCTACGCCGACCCGGACACGCCCGTCCAGAACAGCCGGTCGGTCGAGTTCGTCCACGGGGTGGGCGAGGTCGTCTCGGCCCTGGCCGCCGCCGGGCTCCGCATCGAGTTCCTCCACGAGCACGACTACACGCTCTGGCAGAGGTTCACCGCCCTGGAACGGCACGGCACGATTTACCGCCTTCCCGAAGGCCGCCCCCGGATACCGCTGATGTATTCGCTCCGGGCGGCGAAACCCTCTCCCTGATCTAGTGCGTCGTGGCATGCCGCTCGGTCGTGTAGGTGCAGAGGAGATGGAGGGCGGTGATGCCGTCCGGGACGTCCGGGAAGACCAGTTCGGCGGACGGATGCGGCCGCACCGGAAGGTCGGTGTCGACGGCGCCGTGGAAGAGGCACGGCCATTCCGCGCCCGTCACGCAGTCGACCGGGACGCCGGAGCAGGAGCACGGCTCGTCCGGACGGTGCCCGTGGTGCGCGTGGAACACCGCGGGCACCACGGACCGGCAGCCCGGCTCGGCCAGTTCCGCGAACAGCTCGATCCGGGTGACGCGCAGGTCGCAGCCGCCGGGGACGTACGGGAACAGCTCCCTGGTCAGCCGCAGCGGCAGCCGGCGGCCCGGCGCCTGGAGCCGGTACCAGTCGTCGGGCAGGTCCCGCCGGACGTCGACGAGCCGGATCCCGGCGCCGGGGAGGCGGTCCGCGGCGGCGGCGCGGGCGGCGGCGCGCAGCACGTCGCCGCCCTCCCGTGACGTGTAGTTGAGCAGCATGACGACGTCGCTGACGCTGGCGAGCGGGAACCGGTTGTCCTCCGGCGGCAGCTCGACCCGCCACCGGCTGACCGCGCCGCGGAACTCGAACGGCAGGTAGCGCTCGTCGCGGAAGTTCAGCTCGAACATCCCCGAGTCGTTCTGCCCGCTGGACGTGGCGATGGCCTCGGTCGCGTCGTAGGCGTGGACGATCCGCGGGTCGTCCGGCCCGGCCTCGTACCCCGAGGGCGCGACGGCGCCCGAGGCGCAGCACTCCCCGGACGCGCACGGGCAGGCGCGCGGCGTCCCACCGCCGGGGCACCGGCACGGGACCCGCGCGGCCGGGGCGCCCGGCGCGTCGCAGCAGGGCGCGGGCGCGCCGCGCAGGGACGGGTCGACGCGCGTCCGGCTGCTGAGCAGGGTCAGGCGGCAGTTGACGCTCGTGTACGGCCCGACGACGCACGGGATCGTCAGCGTGACGTTCCTGATCCGCCGCATGTAATGGCCGGGATGGTCGAGGTCGAGGAGCCATTCCGGGATCTCGATCTCGCAGTACCCGGTCTGCTGGAGCTGGAGGAACGCCGCCGGGAATTCGGCGCGCAGCGACAGGTGGCGGGCCAGCTCGTATTCGCGGCAGTTCTCCTCGATGTAGGCCGTCTCGATCCGGCGCAGCGCCAGGTGCAGGCGGTCACCGGCGAGCAGCCCCTCGCGCAGCGTGTCCCAGCCGGGGGAGGGCAGCTCGGGCGCCGGGGTGCCGCGCTCGTGGACGAAGGCCCGCCGCGCCCGCCGGGCGAGCCGCAGCGCGAGGTCGTAGTGCCGCCGGTGCAGCGCCGCCGTCTCCCGCTGCAGGTGCAGGTACAGCTCGGCGCTGGAGAACCGGTCGCGCAGGTAGTCCTGGACCTCGCGGGCGTTCTCGATCTGCCGTTCCTGGACCTCCAGGTCGCGGAGCGCGGTGTCCCGGTGCCGCTCGGCCGCGAGGATCTGCCGCTCGATCTGCTGCAGCTCGACGCCGATCACCTGGACCTGGTGGCGCCACTCGTCCTCGCGGCGCTGCCAGCCGCCCTCGGTCAGGCTGAGGCCGCCGGTCGTGTTGGCGTTCTCCGCGACCTGGGCGAGGATCCGCGCCGCCGTGCTGAACCCCGCCGCGAGCTTGTTGCCCAGCGGGAACTGGTTGAACTGGAGCGGGGTCCCCATGACCCCGGCGACGCCGAGCCAGAAGTCGGGCGTCATGCCGATGCCCTGGGCGACGGCCTCGGACACGTTGCCCGCGATCCGCGACGCCGTCGACACCACGGTCATCGCCTCGTAGCCGAGTTCGCCCGCGTTGTTGCCCGCCCGGAGCAGCGCCTGGTTGTAGGCCAGCCGGGTCAGCGCGCCCTGCTTCGTCTTCTCCAGCGCCTGCACCTGCCAGTCGGCCTCGCGCCACTGGAACTGCCGCGTCCGCAGGCCCAGCTCGGCGAGCTGCCGCTCGTGCGCCGCGCGGAGCGACGCGAGCGCCTCGGCGTCCCCCTTCTCGTAGGCGGTGAGCAGGCTCGCGCCGAGCCCGCGGACCTCGGCGGCGAGGTCCAGCGCCTTCTGCATCAGGTAGGTGAACCGGTACGGGCCGATCGGGCCGTGGCAGGCCGTGCCGTCGCAGCCGTCCGCGCACGGGTCGGCCGGGTCGGCGGTGACGTCCGGGCCGCGGCGCAGCCGGTGCGCGTCGATGTCGTGCCGGACGAGCGCGAGCCGGTCGCCGACCCTCTCGTACAGGGCGAGCAGGCGGGGGTTCAGCGGGGCGGGGCGCGGCTCGAAGTCCGCGAGCCCGACGTGGGCGCCGCCCGGCTCGCCGGAGATCCGGCGCGGCGGCGGGCCGAGCAGCCGGGCCAGCGCGTCGAGCAGGACCCGGGCCTGGCGCGCGCTCTCCAGGTCGCCGCGCGCGAACGCGGCGTCCGCGGCCTGGGCGAGCGTCTCCGCGAACGACAGCAGGACGTCCCGGCGGCGTACCGCGTCCGGGTCGGAGTCGCCCGGACGCCACGTGTTGTCGGCGTCCAGCGGCCGGTGGGCGAGGCCGTACCAGGCGAGCGCCGCCTCGTGGCGGCAGTGCGCGCGCAGCGCGCCCGCCACGGCCGCCGCGACGGGGAACGGCGACAGCGGCAGCAGCGGCGCGCCCGGCGGGCGCATCGTGAAGTAGGGGTAGGCGGCCATCCCGCCCGGCAGCGGGACGGCGGGCGCGTCCGGGGCCGTGACCAGGGGCAGGACGACCGCGTCGTCCAGCGGCAGGTCGTAGCGGAAGCCCGGCGGCGTGGGGTCGGTGTGGCCGACCGGCGGCGCGGCGTCGGGGACGGAGAAGCGGAGGGCGTCGTCCGTCCGGCCCTCGAAGACGAGCCGCGCGGCGCCCCGGCCGGGGCGCAGCCGCACCGCCTCGGCGCTGCGCCGGGGCGGCTCGAACCGGCCGTCCCGGACCCGGCACCAGTGCAGGTGCGCCACCCGCGCCGGGGGCCACAGCAGCAGGGCGGGCAGCCTGTCGCGGCGGTGCCAGTCGGACGTCTGGTCGGCCGGGTGCTCCGGCGTCGAGACGACGACCCCGGCGTCGGCGTCCCGCGCCGCGTCCGCGTCGTCGTACCCGGCGGCGGCGACGAGCCAGAAGTAGTACTCGTCGATCCCGGCTTCGGGACGGTCCTCGGCGCAGTCCCGGCAGCAGCCCGCGGCGTGCCCGAACGGCATGAGGTGCGCCGACGCGGGCGGGATCCCGGCCGCCGCGACCCGGACGAACGCGGCGCCGAGCGTCATCGCCGCCGTCAGCCACAGCGGCAGCTCCCGCCCCTGCGCGGCCGGGACGACCTCGGTGGAGACGTCCCGCGCGGGCGCGTCGGCGGCGCCGGTCGCGGTCGCGGCGGGCAGCGTGATCGGCGCGAGCCACGACGGCTGCGCGGACGGCGCCGGCCTGCCGAGCAGCCCGAGCCCCTCCGGCGCGGGCGCCAGCAGCCGCTCCACGGCGAGCGCCGCGTCCTGGACGAGGGTGAGCGACGGGTGCTCCGGCGGGCGGGACGAGCGCCACCAGGCCAGCCCGCCCGGGACCGGGACGGTCAGCTCGTCCTCGCGGAGCCGCGCGTCCAGCATCCGGAACGCCTCCGACCGGCGCGCCTCGCGCAGGTCGTCCCACTCGATCCAGTTCTCCGGGTACGCCTCGCGCCGCGCGCACGCGCGCCACTGCGCGAAGGTCGCGAACCGGTTCCGCCACAGCTTGCGCAGCCCGTAGGGGATGGTGAGGGACGGTTCGAGGCCGAGCAGCGCGCGCTGCACGAACGCCTGCACAGCGGCCGCGCCGTCCTCGATCCGGGTGACGCGCTGGCCGGGGCCCGCCTCGACGTCCTGGAGGAGCAGGTCGGACAGGTCGCCGGGCGCGGCGACGAACCGTCCCGGACCGCACAGGTAGGCGAGCAGGGCGTGGCGGGCGCGCTCGCGCAGCCCGTCGTTCAGGCGCTGGAGGTCGGTGTAGCGGCGCGGCCGTCCGTTCTCGATGAAGGCGTCCTCGACGAACCGGACGAGGTCGGCGACGCCGGGCCGGGGCGGCGTCCCGACCGCCGCGGCCGGGTCGTCGGCCGTCCACAGGTAGGGGTGGGCGGCAGCGATGTCGCGCGGGACGAGATGCCCGGTGATCCGGTCCAGGAGCCGGGAGGCGAGCCAGGCGCGGATCGCCCAGCGCTCGTCCTCCAGGTCGTGCGGGCCGAGCCGGTACGGGGCGGGCGGGACGTCGAGGTACGCGCTGACGAGGGGCGCGTGCCGGGCGTCGACGCCGAGGTACCGCAGCATGTTGACCGGGTCGTCCGGCTGCTGCTCGGTCACCTCGGCGAACAGGATCCAGGCGGGGCGCTCGCGCGCCGCCCGGGTGTCGCGCCGCAGGCCGCAGTAGTCGTAGAGGCGTTCCCACACGTCGAAGAGGGCGGCCTGCCGGGGGCGCCCGGGGTGGGCGCGCTGGTCGGCGACGGCGTCGGTGAGGTACGGGTCGCCGACGGGCAGCAGGTCGGTGGAGAGCCAGGCGCGGTGCGTGCCGAACGACGCGGCCCCGGTCCTGGGGTGGGATGTGCCCGCGAACGTCGCGCCGTGCGCGAGCAGGTACCCGAGCTCGGACTGCCGGTATCCCACCGCCGGCCGCGCGGACAGCCCGAACCGCCGCGCCACCAGCAGCGCCTTGAACGCGCGCTGGTAGGTGCGCCGGATGTCGCGCAGGCTGCTCGTGTAGAGGCCGTCCAGCCATGCGGCGGCGTTCTCGCCGGGGCGGATGGGGGAGAACGCCTGCCCGGCCGCGTCCAGGGTGGGGTTGCGGACGACGCCGTCGCCGAGCGTCGCGTCCTTCGCCGGGCGGAACAGCCGGTCGAACGGGAGGGCGGCGACCGCGTCGCCGGTGTCGGGGCCCGCGTAGGCGAACCGGAACCCGGTGCGCGCGGCCCCGGTGTCGGCGCGGCTCGCGAACCGGGGCCTGTCCTGCTCGGCCTCGATCGTGATCTCGTACGCGCCGCGCCGCAGCCGCAGCGGCCCCGACCGGTGGCCGGGCGCCTCGTCGCCGGGCAGCCCGTGGTTGAGGACGGTCCACACCCGCTGCCCGCGGCGCAGGACGACGCGCCAGCGCCGTCCCTCGCACCAGTCCCCGTGCTCGTCGCGGTCTGGTTCGTGGCCCGCGTGGAAGCGGTACGTGCCCCCGTGCTCCACCAGCAGGACGCCCTCCCAGCGCGCCGTGAACGGCTCCGCGCCGCCGAGCGGCTCGCCGGTCGCGTCCAGCAGGGCGAGGCCGTTCCGGACGCTGACGTACCGCTCCTGCTCCTCGGTCAGCTCCAGGTCCATCGCCGGGAGGACGGTCGGCACCGGAGCGTTCGCCGCGTTCCGGACGTCCCCGAACGGGTCGAGCGGCCCGCGCACCTCCCGCCAGCGCAAGGCCGCGCGGGGCTCGTCGGGACGGAACTCGCCGACCAGGCCGGTGCCGCGCAGGCCGAGCAGCGCGGCGAACGCGCCCGCGCCCGGACGCGACGGCCAGGTGACGTCCGGCGGGGCGCCGGAGTCGTCCTCCCAGGGGGTCAGGCCGAAGTTCTCGTCGGCCCACAGGCCGCGCAGGACCAGCCACGCCGCCTCGTCCGCGCCCTCGGAGTCGCCGCCGGTCGCGGCGGCGACGTGCCGCGCGAGATGCCCGGCGGCGACGTGCGCGCGCCGCACGAACAGCGCGTACGCCTTCTGGAACAGCGCGAACCGCGAGTCGTCGTCCCCTTCCTGGACGAGCGACTCGATCGCCCGCACCGGGTTCTCGAACAGCGCGGCGAACGGCGCCCACGCGGCGCGCGGCGCGAAGTACAGGTCGCGGACCGCGCGCCGCTCGACCGGGTTGAGCGGGCGCGTCCGCAGCAGCCGTTCGAGGACGTCGGCGTCCCGCAGCGGCAGCAGGCAGTACAGCTCCTCGGCGGCGCGGTCGTAGGCGAAGCCGCCCTCCGGCGGACCGCCCGCCCACATGTCCGGCGAGGTGTCGGCGGCGGCCAGCGGCACCGCGAACCGGGTCTCGGCGGCGCTCACCGGGATGCCGCGGCGGCGCAGCTCGGCGGCGAAGAAGCGGCGGCCGAGCAGGTCGAGCGGGTCGGGGACGCCGGTCGGCGCGGTGTACCCGAAGTCGGCGCGCAGCGACGCGGCGATCCGCGTCCAGGGCCAGGACGCGGCCTCCTCCTCGGTGACCGCGACCTCGCCGAGGGCGTCGCGGAGCGTCCAGAGCGAGTGCGGGCCCTGCCCGTCGAACGGCTCGGTGTCGCCCAGCGCGAGCGGGTCGTCGGCGGCCTCGTTGCGGTCCTGGAGCGGGAACGGGTCGTCGCCGTCGAGGTGGTCGCCGGTCGTGAACAGGAACAGCAGCTCCCCGACCGTGAACGGGGACAGGTACACCTTCAGCAGCACCTCGGCGAACCGCAGGGTCGCGGCGGGCCGCGAGTGCCAGGTGTCGGACGGGGTCTCCGGGTCGAAGCCCGCCAGCACCGACAGCGGGTCCAGGTTCGCCTCGATGATCTTGGTGAGTTCGGGGGTGGCCTCCAGGGCCGGGTCGGCGCGTTCGGCGGTCTCCTCGACGCCGTCCAGGAGGAGGCCGACGGCGCGCTCCCGTTCGCGGGGGGTGGCGTCATCCGCCCAGAGGGCGAGCAGCGGGACGCGGCCGAGCGGCCCCGACTCGTCGCCGCCGCCGAGCGGCAGGCGCAGGTCGTCGCACAGCATGAGCAGCGCGGCGAGCTGGCGCGGGAAGTCGGGGTTCACCGCGCCGCCCGAGGTGAACAGGTGCAGGACGGCGTCGACGTCCGCGAGCGTCTGGAACGACAGGCCGCCGCCGCACCGCGCGCGCAGTGCCCGCCACAGCCGCACGACCAGCATCAGCCGGACGAGCGCCGCCGCCCGGTCGGCGTCGCCCTCGCCGGGGAACCGGGCCCGGTACTCCTCCGGGTCGCACGGCGGGCAGTCCGGGAGGCGGCCGTCGCCCTCCTCCCGGCGGCGCCGCGCGATCTTCACCACGTCGAACGGGGCGATCCCGCTCCGCTGCAGCTCGGCGAGCTCGCAGTACTCCAGGCCGGTGCGGGCGAGGAGCTCGGGAAGCCGCGCGGCGATCCGCGACCAGTGCGTCCGCCCGGCGGTGGCGCGCGGGAACCCGTAGAGCCGCCACCCCGCCGGGACCTCCCCGGACGGCTCCTCGCCGGGCGTGCCCGCGAAGAACATCGCGTACTCGTGCGCGGTCAGGCACAGGTATTCGAGCGCCGTCTCCAGCCGGACCGGGTACCGCCAGCGGTGGGCGGCGAAGCCGTCCGGCTCGTGGGCCGGGTCGAGCGCGAACTCGGTGATCCGCCTCCGGAACCGGCGCATGACCTCGTACCGGCTCGTGCCCGCCGCCCGCAGGTAGGAGCGGACGGTGTCGATCCCCTGGTCGTAGGGGAGCGGCGGCGCCCCGGGCTCGGCCCGCAGCGCGGCGTAGGCGGCGGGCAGCGGCGCGGACGGCGCCGAGTGCTCCGGCACGGCCGCGAGCAGCGTGCCCGCGTCGTGCCCGGCCGGGCCGCCGATCGGGTGCCCGCCGACCTCCTCGGCCGCCGTGTCGAACACGACGCCGGACGGCGTCCCGCCCGCCGCCACCGCCGCCGCGAGGTGCTCCAGGCTCTCGTTCACGAGGTCGCCGGACGGGACGGGCGTCGCCAGGTTCGCCGCCGACGCGCACAGCCCGCCGAGCGTCCCGCGCCGGTCCGCGAGCAGGTCGCCGAGCCGCGCCGCCTCCTCCGCCGGGAACGGGTCCGCGCAGGTGCTCGCCGCCGACAGCCGCAGCAGCTCGCTCACATACGCGACCAGCCCGAACGGGGACAGGTGCTCGGGCGGCAGGCAGTCGGTGAGCGTCCCGGGGTTGACGGGGGAGAACAGGTCCTCGCCGCCCGGCTCGCCGCCCGGCCCGCCCGCCGCCTCCCGGATCTCGGACGCGAACGGGTGGGCGACCGTCCCCTCCAGCGCGTGCTCGAACGCGTCCGGGGTGAGCGCGGCGACCGCCGCGACCGTGCTGAAACCGCGCGAGTACAGCGCCTCCATCAGCGAGAACCGCAGCTCCGCGTGCGGCTGCCCGGGCGCGGCGAACGCGGTCAGCGCGTGCAGCGCGTCGATCGCGTCGAGCGCCGCGAGCAGCCACGCCCGGGCGTGCGGGTCGCCGGGGAACACGTCGAAGGCGGCCGCCGCCGTCGCGTCCGGGTCGCGCGGCGCGCCCGGCGTGTACGTGCCGCCGCCGTGCGCCGAGTACGCCGACTCGAACGCGGCGAAGACGTTCGGCCGCGGCCGGGGCAGCGCGGACGGCGACTCCCCCTCCGGCGTCTCGCCCGCCGCCGTGGCGAACGGGACGGTCAGGAACTGCCGCAGATGCCGCAGGAACGCCTCGACCCTGTCCTCGGGCGTGCTGGCCGTGCCCGCCTCGGTGAACGGCGGCAGCAGGTCGAGGCGCGGCGCGGCGCCCGGCGGCAGGAACAGCGCGCGCCACCGGTCCTCGGTGACCGCCCGCAGCCCGGCCGCCGTGGTCACCCCGAGGTCGGTGGTGACCGCCGCGATGAGCGGCGCGAAGCCGCCGGTCACGGCGTGCAGGAGCAGGCTCAGGTAGGCGGCCGCGCCCGGCCCGGACGCCGTCGCGGGCGCCCAGAAGTCGGCGTCGATCGTCGCGGTCGGGCCGGTGTGCGCGAGCCACGCCGCGACGAGCGGGCGGACCGCCGCGTCCACCGCGACCTCCGGCGCGGGCGCCGCGGCCTGCCCGATCGCCCGCAGCCGCCGGGCCGCCTGCGCCGGGACGAGCGCGCCGCCCGGCCCGCCCGAGCCGGTCGCGGGCGGCTCGGCGGCGCCGACCACGCCCGCCTCGATCGCCGTCTCGATCGTCACGAGCACCTTGGACTCGGCGTCGGCGCTCGCCATCGCGAACCGCTGCGCCACGTCCACCTGCGGGGGGAGCTGCGCGCCGAGCGCGTAGAAGTAGGCCGCCGGGACGACGAACGGCGGGTCGAGCACCGAGTGCGCCGGGTCGCCGGTGAGCGTGACCGAGACGTGCCGCAGGGTCGTGCCGTCCCCGGCGCCGCGCGGCAGCGGCAGGGTCAGCAGCGCGGCGCGGGCCCCGTCCACCGGCCCCTGGGCGGGGCCCGGGCCGGTGAGGTTCTCGCCCGTGCTGAGCCGCTCGCACATCATCGCGGCCCAGACCGCGTACACGTAGCCGCTGAGCCGCAGCGCGTTCCCGTCGTGGGTCGCGTAGTAGCCGTCGAGCTCGGCCTCGAACCGGCGGCGGTCGTTGTCGGCGCGGTCCGCGTCGACGGCGGCGTCCGGCTGCGGGGTGGTGTACATCTGCGCGAGCGGGCGCGGCTCGGGCGGCGCCGGGTGGATCTTCCGGTCCCATTCGATCTCCGCCGCGACGTGCTTCGCCTGGGCGCCGCTGAGCGTCGTGCGCCGCGCGATGGTGCGGCCGTCCGCCGGGTCGAGCGCCAGCACCGCGTTCACGGCCTTGACCAGGGACGCGAAGTCCGGCGGGGTGCCGTCCGCCGGCAGGTCCAGGTGCCCGCCCGCGCCGGACGCGGCGGCGGGCAGCACCGCGTACGCGCTCGGCGGGAGCCCCACCACGTCGGTCAGCAGGACGGGCAGCGCGCCCACGGTCGTGACGGCGGCGTTGAAGTCGATCCGCCGGTCGGCGATCGGGGCGCCGTCGCGGGTGAGCTTCAACCGGAGGTCGAAGGACGTGCCGGTCGGGTACTCCGGGCCGGTGGGCGGCGGATCGACCACGATGACGGCCGTCGCCGCTGCGGCGGGTTTGCGTATGGTCGGCGGGATCGTCGGGGACCCGCCGGTGTCGACGTAGTGCTGGACGATCGCCGTCTGGGTGAGGTCCACGCCGAGGTCGGCGACCGACACCGAGGTGAACACGCCGGTCGCCGAGCCGAGCGGCCTGCCCTCGGCGGTCGAGTCGAAGCCGAGGTCGAACGCCTCGACGGTCAGCCCCGAGAGCGCGGACGTGAACGCCTCGCCGCTCACCGGCCTGGTGGGGCGCAGCCTCACGACGATGAGAGTGGGCATGGGTCCTCCCCCTACTTCCAGTACGACTTGATGAATCCGCCGACGGCGCCCGCGACGCCTCCGACGACCGCGCCGGCGGCGGTGCCGAGGCCGGGCACGACGGAGCCGACGGCGGCGCCGATCGCGGCGCCCGTCGCGGCGCCCGCGAGGGTGCCCGCGGTGACGCTCGCCCCGCGGCCACCGCCGGCCTCGGCCACGGCGGCCTCGACCTTCCCGCCGACGTAGCCGCCCGCGACGACGGCCGCCGCCGCGACGCCCGTGGCCGGGTTGGCCGACAGCCCGAGCACGCCGCTGGACAGGCCCACCGACGCGTCCGCCTTCTCCGCCGTCGTCTTCGCGGTGACGGCCTGGTGGATGCCCGCCGCCAGGGCCAGCGGCCCGGCGACCTTCCCCACCACGCGGAGCGCGGGCGCCGCCGCGCGCAGCACCCGGCCGCCGGTCTTGGCCGCGGCCGTGGCCCAGCCGACCTCCTTGGCGAGCGGCGCCGCCTCCGCCGCGACGGGGGCCACCGCCTCCGCCGCCTTGACCACCGAGTCCGCCACCCTGACCTTGGCCCCGGCCTGGGCCGCGGCGATGGCCGACTCGGTCTCCGTCGCGACCCGGACCCCGGTGGACTCCGCCGCCCCGAAGGACAGGCTCAACTGCGCGCCCGACTCGGCCAGCGTCCCGGTCTCGGCGGCCGCCGCCGCGCCGGCCGCCGCGCCGCCCGTCTCGGCGGCGGCCGTCGCCGCCGTCCCGGACGCGCCCGCGCTCGACTTCCACGTCTTGAGGAAGCTCCTGAACGAGGCGTCGTCCCGCCAGGCGGCGCGGACGGCCCGGCCGAAGCGCGCCCCGGCGGACGCGCCCTCGTCCACGCCCGCGGCGTTGCGGGCGAACTTCCCGAGGGCCCGCGCCGCGCCCGCCCGCGCCCGTTCGAGGACGCCCAGCGACCGGTTCTCCGCGAGCGGCTGCGCGGCGACGAGCCCGCGCTCGCCCGCGCGCAGCTCCCACTGCGCCTTGCCGACGTGCCCGGCGTCGACCTTGCCGTGCCCGCCCCACCACTCCCACATGGCCTGGAGGTCGCGGCGCAGGGCCTGGCTGATGCCGCGTCCGGAGCGGGTCGCGACGACCTCCTGCTTGAGCGTCTCGGCCAGGTTGAGCTGGCGCGGCTCGACGCCCTCGTGCCCGGACGGGTCCGCGAGCCGGACCGGGTTCGCCGCGACGTAGACGTACGGGGACAGCGACTCCTTCGTCCCCGCCGGGTCGGGGCTGGTCCAGCGGGCGAGCCAGGGCGCGTAGTAGCGGGCGCCGTGGTACTGCAGGCCGCTCTCCCGGTCGCGTTCGCGCCCGGTGAAGCGGTACCGCTTCGGCGCGGCCCGCGCGCCGCGCGCCGCCGACTCGGAGGCCGTGCTCCCGTACGGGTGGAACTCCTCGCGCGTGAGGACGCGTCCGCGCTGGTCGAGCTCCAGCGTCGGCGAGCCGAGGTGGTCGTCGAACTGGTGCCGGACGAGCAGCTCCGGGCCCCTGTCGGCGCCGCGTGTCCGCCGCTCGACGAGCGCGACGCGGCGGTCCTCGTCCAGGACGTGGAGGGTCGTCCGCTCCACGGTGACCCCGCCGTCCGGCGCGTACTCGCGGAACACCTCGAACGGGCCGAGGTAGAGGCGCTCGCGGACGCGGATCCGCTCGCCGTCCGGGCCCGGCCGGTCGGTCACCTTCCGGATCCGGGCGCCGGACGAGTCGTAGCACGACCACGTCGCCTCGCCGAGCCCGCCCGCGTCCGCCTCGCCGGTGTCCGGGCGCGGCGGGCGGTGCGCGGTGACGTGCAGGCGGTCCTCCGGGTCCCAGCCGAGGAAGGCGAGGCCCGGCAGCGCGGTGACGTTGCCCTGCGGGTCGTGGTCGAAGCGCTCGCCGTCGACCGACCCGACCCGGTTCCCGGCGACGCCGGGTTCGAGGAGGCTCTCCCGGTCGTAGCGGTAGGTCCGGGTCCAGCCGGGCGTGGCGGAGTCGGCCACCGCGTGGACGATGGCGAGGAGGTTCCCGACCGGGTCGTAGGCGTACCGCTCGGTGTACCGGCTCATCGCGCCGCCGTCGTGCGGGTGGTGCGGCGGCGGCCCGCCCCGGCGCGGGCCCGGCGGGCGGACGCCGTCGGCCCGCGCGAGGTGCTCGCGCCCGGTCGCCTCGGCCAGCCGGTACAGCGCGTCGTACCGGTACCGCCCGCCCGGGCGGACGACCCGGTTGCGGAAGAACAGCGTCTGCTGCGACTCGTCCTGGACGGCCGTCACGTTCCCGGACGGGTCGTACACGTGCCGCAGGTCCTGCAGCCGCTCGCCGTCCCGGACGGTGACGATGCCGCGCAGCAGGAACGTGAACGGGTCGTAGGCGTAGTCGGTGCGCGTCCCGTTGCCGTGCTCGACGGCGACGCGCTGCCCGCGCGCGTTGTACTCGATCCCGGTCACGACAGGGACGGTGTCCCCGCCGGACGGCCGCGCGTCCAGCCGTTCGAGCAGGCCCGCCGGGTTGTAGGACGCGATGATCGTCGCGCCGTCCGGCGTGGTGACGCGGACGGGACGCCCCCGCGCGTCGAACACCGACCGCCCCGTGTACCGCTCCGGCTCCAGGTCGACCGGGCCCGCCCAGTCGGGGTGCCCGCGGAAGTCGCGGGCGACCTGCCGCGTCGCCTCGGCGAGGTTCCCGTCCGCGTCGTAGCGGTCGTTCGTGACGACGCCCGCCCCGTCGAACGTCCGGTGGACGCGGGTGCGCAGGTTGCGGGCGGCGGCGTCCGGGACGTCCTCCCCGTACTCGGCGCGCTGGTGCTCCCGCTCGCCCTCGATGCCGGGCCCGGTCACGAACGACCGGGTCGGGCGGTGCAGCGGGTCGTACTCGGTGCGCAGCGCGTAGCCGCGCGCCGACCAGGACCCGCACGGCGCGCCGAGCACGTCGTGCAGCACGTGCCCCGGCCCGCTGTCGATCGCGGCGTGCCGGACCAGCCCGCCCGCGAGGTCGTAGCCCATCCGGCTGACGGCCCGGCCGAGCGGGTCGCGGACCTCCCGGGTGCGGCCCTGCACGTCCAGCCGGACGAGCGTCCGGTCGAACCGGTCGCCCGCCGCGCCGTCCGCGCCCCGGTCGTGCCGGACGGTCAGGAACGACCGGCCGAGCGCGTCCGCCCAGGCGCGGGACGGGGTGCCCGCGTGCGCGAGGGTTTGCGTCGCCGCGTCCCGCTCGGCCGCCCCGAGGCCGCCGCCGGCGCGCGCCTCGTACCAGGTCCGCCACGGGGTCCCGGCGGCGTCGAGCCCGGCGAGGTAGCGCCCGGCGAGGCCGCGGGCGTCGGGGTCGGCGTCCGGGCGCAGCGCGACCGTGTCGTTGGCGTCCCAGGTGGCGAGCCGCCACGGGTCGAAGACGACCTTGCCGTAGCCGCCGTCCGGGTGCAGCGTGACGACGGGCCGGCCGATCGGGTCGTAGAACACGATCGCGCTCACCCCGGTCACGCGGGCGAACTCGAACGCGGGGGTGGGGCTGAAGAACGGCTCGTACTCGCGGACCGGGAGGCCCTTGTTGTTGTAGATCGTCCAGCCGGTGCCGCTCCAGCGCGGGCGGCCGTCGGCTCCGGGCTCGGCCTGCGCCTTGTGCTGGGCCTCGCGCCCGCTGCCGTCCGAATAGGTGATCAGGTGCTGCGGGTCGGCGGGGCGGCCCGTCGCCACGTGGTCGGCCCGGGACAGGACCGCCGTCGCGGGCGGGCGCGGCTCCGCGTCGCCGCGCGTGCGGTGGAACGCGCCCGGGTCGAAGAGGGTGCGGCTGGTCGCCCGGCCGAGCAGGCGTTCGGCGAGGCCGGGCGCGTGCGGGTCGGCGAAGTAGGCGAGGACGTCGGCCTCGTCCGGGTCGGGGTCGAGCCCGTCGACCGTGTCGCCGAGGTCGTCGCGGGCGTCGCCCGGCTTGCCGCGCACGGCGATCGCGGTGAGCCGTCCGAGCGCGTCGTGGACGGCCTCGGACAGGTTGCCGTTGGCGTCGCAGGTGACCGCGGGCTGGAGCACCCGGTAGTCGTAGCCGCCCGGCAGGACGCGGTCGCCGTCGCGCGCCCCGACGCTGACGACGTTGCCGACCGCGTCCGTGGAGGACAGGACGAGCAGGTCGTACCGGTCGTAGCGGAGCCGGGTCCGCGCGCCGAACGGATCGACGAAGCCGTGCGGGAGGTAGAAGTGCTCCGCGGCCGGGCCGCCGTCCTCGGGCGCGAACAGGACGCGTCCGGACGGCGACCACCAGGCCCCGTCCTCCCGCACGTACCCGGCGGACGCCAGCCGGGCCGCGTCCACCAGGCCGCCGTACTCGGCGTCGACCAGCTCGTCGGTGAGCACCTGCCGGAGCGTCTCGTAGGGCAGGGCGAGCGGTTCCAGCGCGCCGAACGGCAGCGGGCCGCTCAGGTCGTCGCGCGAGAACACCGACCGCTCCAGCTCCAGCAGCCGCCGGGCGGGACCGGACGCGCCCTCGTCGTCCCACGCCGTGACGGGCAGTTCGACGGTGACGCGGTCGAGCGCGTCCCGGATCTCGTCCGCGCCGAACCTCCGCCCGGACGGGCGCAGGCCGACGACCTCCGCGGAGCGCTTCTCGCACTGCATCGGCGTCCGGTACGCGGTCCCGGTGTCGACCGCCTCGGTGTATTCGCTTTCGGTGACCACGACGCGGGTGCGCGCCTGCTCGGCGCGGTCGGCGGCGGTCAGGACCGGGTCGGGGTCGGGGAACCGCCGCCCGTAGGCGATCGCGACCGTCCGCAGGACGTCGCCGAACTCGTCGACGTCGAGGACGAAGTCGTCGGTGACGCGCGGGTCGGGGACCTCGCGCCCGTCCACCGTGAAGAGGGCCCGCTCGTGGTGCTCCTCGTGCGACCCGGACCGGTAGGACGTGAAGACGGCGGGAAGGAAGCCGTCCTCGCGCGGGGAGCCGCGGCCCGCCTGCCGCAGCTCCACCGTGTACGCGTGCTCGGTGACGGCGTACGGCCGGGCGCTCGCGGGCGTGCCGTCGAGGCCGTAGGTCTCCTGGCGCAGCAGGCTGCCGCGCAGGACGCGGGCGGCCTGCCGCTCCTCGTCCGGGGTGAGCCGCGCCGGGCGCGTGCCCGCGTGCCCGGGGTCGCGCGCCACGACCCGCGCCGTGTTCCCTGTCGTGTCCCCGCCCGGCGCCCCGGTGTGGAACCACGACCGGGTGAGGACGGGCGCGAGGAACGTCGCCGGGTCGTGGTTCGCGGCGGACGCGGCCAGTGCGCCGATCTCCTGCGTGTCCCACTGCTCGACCACCCCGAACCCGCCGAACTCGCGCTCGACGCCGTCGTAGTGGCCGTCGTGGTAGGCGTACCGGGTGGTGAACACGTTCCGCGAGACGGCGTCGCGGGCCTCCACCTCCTCCACCACGTGGACGGGGAACGGGACCTTCGTGGGCCACGGCCGCCCGGCCGCCCGGTCCGCCGCGTAGAACTTCGTGGACGTCGTGTAGCGGACCGACGTCTCGGCCCCCAGGTTGTTGCGCATCCGGGTGAGCAGGTACGGCTTGCCCGCGCGCATCAGGTCGACGTACCGCAGCGGCGCTGAGGCGTCGTCCGGGAGCGGCGACGACCAGACGAGGCACAGCGTCCCGGTGCCGAGCAGGTCGATCGCGCTGACCTGGACCGCCGAGTCGACGTGCGGGAACCGGACGGGCAGCTCCCCGGCGGGCGCCCATCCGTTGCCCGACCGGTTCGCGTACATGCGCACGCCGTCCGCGCCGAGGTAGATCAGGTCGCTCGTGCCGGACCCGTCCACGTCGGCGAGGACCACCCGGCGGACGTCGAACTCGTCGGGGCCCGCGGGGAGGGGGCCGCCGTCCATCACGACGCGGCGGCCGAACCGCCCGTGCCCGAGGCTCGGCCAGTAGCTCACCTCGCCGCGCCTGATGCGGACC
Organism: Actinomadura chibensis NBRC 106107; assembly: GCF_001552135.1. Classification (GTDB taxonomy): domain Bacteria; phylum Actinomycetota; class Actinomycetes; order Streptosporangiales; family Streptosporangiaceae; genus Spirillospora; species Spirillospora chibensis. The sequence goes on from NZ_BCQP01000039.1 coordinate 42,459, forward strand.
AGGTCGGCCAGACCGTCCCCGGTCATGTCGGCGAACTGGACGCTTTCGGCGGGGTCGCCCGTCCGGATCCACGCGTCGGCGCGGGACGGGCCCAGCGGAGGCGGGGCGGGCCGGGCCGCCTCGTCGAAGCCGTCCTCGCCCAGCGACCGGTACCAGGTGAGGTCGTCGTCGCCGAGGACGAGGACGTCGGCGAGGCCGTCGCCGGAGAGGTCCACCAGCCGGGTGCGCGCGTCCTGCCAGTCGAGGACGGGACGGGACGGGAACGTCCGCCACGGCGTCCAGGCGCCGTCGGCGCGCTCGCTGAACCCCGGGACCGGGCCGTCGAAGGCGACCAGGTCGAGGTTGCCGTCGCCGTCGAGGTCGAGCAGCTCGCGCCGCCCGCCGCCCAGGCCGGACGGCACGGGCCGCGTCCCGACGGGACGGGTCGGGCCGAACCGGCCGGAGCCGAGGTTGGGCTTGTAGAACAGCTCCCCGGCCTGCTCGGTGAGGACGCCCGGCAGCCCCTCGCCGTCGAGGTCCGTCCAGCGGTAGGCGGGGGAGGTGAGCCCGGCGGGGAGGTTCTCGACGCCGTCCAGGCTTCGCACCTCGCGGTCGACCAGCGCGGGCGCGTAGCCGAACTCGATCGGGGGCATGGCGCGGGACACCCGCGTCCCGTCCGGCGCGCGGCGGAACCCGCGCCTGGTCACCGACGCCAGCGTGGACAGCCCGGACGGCCGCTGCACGTCGTAAACCAGGTCGAGCGACTGGACGAGGCAGTCGGCGCCCGTCCCCGGCTCGTCCGGGAAGTGGTGCAGCAGCATGATGCGGCGGCAGAGCCGGTACGTGCGGACCTCGAACCCGGAGCGGTAGGTCGAGAACGGGTCGGGGCGGCACGTCCAGGAACGCTCCTCCGCGCCTCCGTCGCCGTGCTCCCCGTAGTCGAGGACGAGCTCGAACATCCATCCGCCGGGACGCGGCGCGTCGTCCGGGCCCTGTGGCGCCAGGTTGCCGTAGCGGACGCGCTTGAGGTGGCGCGCCGCCGTGCGGGCGGCGGGGGAGCGGCCGTGCTCGTGCGGCGCGGCCAGGTCGACGCCCGCCGCGTCCTCGGCCTTGTACTCGTAGCGGATCGCGTTGCCGCGCCCGTCGAAGCTCGCGTCGGCCAGCCAGGTGAAGACGCGGGACGGGTCGGACGGGTCGGCGATCCGGTCGGCGGGCGCGCGGCCGAGGACGGTGGTGACGTTCTCGCGGTCGGTGATGCGCCAGTGGATGTCGCCCTGGGTCGGGCCGGGGGTCTCGTCCGTCCAGCGCTCGATCCGGGAGAACGCGTGGTCGGTCCGGGGGCGGTACCGGCGGACGGTGTAGTCGCGGCCCGCGCGCCGCGCCCGCCGCGTCCCGGGGACGGGGACGAGGTCGTCGCCGCCGACGAGGTGGAAGGTGTCCTCGTCGGCGGGCGGGCCGTGGTCGCGGTAGCGGGGGACGCCCCGGTCGGTCCGCCGGGTGACGGCCGGGACGTCGAGGTGCCAGCCGAGCCCGAACACGCCGCCGCCGGTGCCGGAGTCGTAGCCGAGCGCGAGCGACGGGCCGAAACCCTGCCGCCCCGGGCTGGCGGGGACGGGCACCGTCAGCGTCCCGGACCCGTTGGCGGGGTTGGCGGCGAACATCTCGCCCATGTCGCGGACCGCCCCGCCGCCCTTCGGCACGGAGAGCACCGGCGCCTGCGGCGCGCCGGACGACGACGCCGACGACGCGCCGGGCTGAGTGGCGGGCTGAGTGGCGGGCTGAGTGGCGGGCGGAGTGGTGGACGGCGTGCTGGAAGGTGTGCTGGACGGTGCGGCCGTCCCGGTGCGGCTCGTCCCGGATTCCCTCGGATCGGCCCCGTTCGGACTGGTCTGCCACGGCATCATCGCCGACCCCCGCGCGGACAGGGCGCTGGGCGGCGGCGTGCTCGGCCGACGCGTCAGCGCGCACCAATAACGATCTGCTGGCCGACCGACCCTTGACCGTCCGTGTAACAGCAAAGCAGAGCGGCTGTAATTTGTGACCGGGATTTTTGGGTCGGTTCGTGTCCGCATATGGCCGTTCCAGGAAAGAATCACGACGCGGCAAAGTCCGGGTAGATCGGTGGAAGGTGATCGATCGTGGTGGGCTGTGCCTTGTTTGCTATGAATAACCGATTTGTCCGAGGTGTGGCGCCGGTGCGACCGGCGCTGGTCAGCGCGCCGAAGATCCAGATCCCGGTCGAATGGCGGACCGGCTCCGGCCCTTTGCCGGTTGCCGAATCCGGCCGCCGGGAACGGGAGGAATCGCGAAACGCCGAGTTCTCCTGCTGTTACGCTGGGTGCGGCTCCCGTGGCGTTATCAATGGATTTCGCCCGGAATTCGGCTGTTCCGGCATCGTGGCTGTCCAGAATGGTGCGGCGTGGACGAACACGGCGACGACTCCGTACGCCCGGGCCACCGGGCGCTGTTCGCGGCGGGCGCGGCCCTGGTCGCGGCCGACGCCGGGCTCGCCGTCCGCTGGGGGACGTTCGGCCCGCTCTTCTACACCAAGGAGCTGGCACAGATCGGGGCGTGGCTGCTGGCCGGGTTCCTCGTCGTGCGGGTGCGCCCAGGGCGTCCCATGGGCACCCTGATGCTCTCGCTCGGGCTGCTGCTCGGCTGCACCGCGCCCGCCGCGTTCGCGCTCGTCTCCGGATCCGCGGCGCTGCGGCTGCTCGTGGCGGTGTCGTCCTGGCTGAACGCGTTCCAGCTCCCGCTCGGCGCGCACGTCTTCCTCGCCTACCCGACCGGCCGGCTGCGGGACGCCGCCGGACGGCGCGTGGTCGCCGGGGGCTACGCGTTCGGCGCGGTCAACGCCGTCGTCATCGCGCTGTTCGGCATGCCGCGGCCGGACGGCCGGTGCCGCGACGTGTGCGCGCCCCTCACCCCGGTCCACGACCCCGGCCTCGCCAACGTCGCCGGGCTCGCGCTGTCGGCGGGCGGCGGGGTGCTGGCGGTGGTCGGCGGGGCGGTGATCGTCCGGCGGTACCGGCCCGCGGGCTGGCGGGAGCGGCGGGTGCTCGCCTTCCCCACCGTCGCGATGATCGTCACGGCCGGGCTGTGGACGCTGGTGAGCGTGCAGGGCGCGCTCCTGCCGTGGTTCTCCTACCCCGTGTTCGACGGGACGCTCGCGGTGGCTCAGTTCGTCGCGGTCGCCTCCATCCCGGCGGCGTTCTTCATGGGCCTGCTGCGCGAGCGGCTGGACGAGGCGCGCGTGTCGGACCTCGTCCGCGAGATCGCCGAGCTGCCGCCGGACCTCCTGGAGGCCAAGCTCGCCGCCACCCTGCACGACCCCGGCCTGCGGATCGCGTTCCCCCTGGACGGCGGCCACGTCAGCGCGGACGGCACGCCCGCCGAACTGCCCGGCCCGGGCGACGGCGCCGCGATCACCGTGATCGGCGACCCGGCCGACCCGGTCGCGGTGCTGAGCCACGACCCGTCGCTGCACGCCGAGCCCCGGCTGCTGGAGGCGGTGACCGAGGCGACCCGGCTCGTCCTTGAGAACACGCGGCTGCAGGTGACGGCGCGGGCGCACCTCGCCCAGGTCCGGGCGCTGCTCGCGCGGATCGTCGCGGCCGAGGACGCCGCCCGCCACCGGCTCCAGCGCGACCTGCACGACGGGGCGCAGCCGCAGCTCGTCTGGGTCGGGCTGGAGCTCGCCCGGGTGCGCGCGGCCGCCGCCCGGACCGTCCCGGCCGCGCGCCGCGCCGACCTCGACAAGGCGCTCGACGAGGCGGAGGCGCGGCTGCGCGCCGCGCTCCGGTCGCTGCGCGAGCTGTCCCGGGGCATCCACCCGGCGGTGCTGACCACCGGGGGGCTGCGGGCCGCGCTGCGCGAGCTGGTCCGGCGCGCGGACGGGCCCGTCCGGCTGCACATGGAACGCGCGCTCCGCGACCTGCCGCAGCCGATCGCGCTCACCGCGTACTTCGTCGTCAGCGAGGCGCTGACCAACGCGCTGCGGCACGCCGGCGCGGACCGGGTGGACGTCACCGCCGACCTCGCGGACGGGCGGGTGACCGTCCGCGTCGCCGACGACGGGACGGGCGGGGCCGCCGCCCGCCCCGGCTCGGGCCTCGCCGGGCTCCGCGACCGGGTGGCCGCCGTCGACGGCGTCCTCGACCTGCGCTCCGAACCGGGCGAGGGGACCGTCCTGACCGTCGTGATCCCCTGCCCCGGCCGCTTCGCGCGCGACCCGGACGCCCCGCCGAGGGACGCTGTACCGGAGGGGGATCAGCTCGCGCAGGAGTAGGTGAAGGACGCGCTGTCCTGGATCGCGTGGTCGCCGAGGACGGTCAGCGTCGCGGTGAACCTGTGCCGCCCCTTCCCGTGGACCTTCCAGAGGAGGTGGACGGTCGTCCGGGTGCGGCCCTCGTCCACGGACTGGCGGAGGGGCGGCTCGGGCGCGTCCTCGTCGCTGCGCCACCACTGGTAGGAGATCCGGCCGGGCTTGCCGTCGGTCGTGAGCGCGCCGGTGACGTCGACCTCGTCCCCGCAGCCGGGACGCGAGGGGTCGACCTTGACGTCCACGGCGGTTACGACCGGGTCCCCGGCGGGCCGGTGCGTCCAGGCGAACAGGCCGCCCGCCAGAACGAGCGGGATCAGCAGCGCCCACAGGAGGCGGGCGCTTCCGCGCCGCCTTCCCCGCCGCTTCGCCGGGACGCGGGGCGCCGTCCGGTACTCGTCCGGAACCTGCGAGACGGCGGTCGTGTCGGTCGTGGTCGGCTCGGCGGCACGGCGGTCCGGAGCGCGGAACGCCCGGCGGGCCGGAGCGCGGGCCGGGGGAGGGGCGGCGTCGTGGGCGGCGTCCAGCATCTCCAGCAGGCGCGCGGCGGTCGGACGGGCGTCCGGGTCCTTGCGCATCGCGGCGGCGACGGCGGCGCGCAGGCTCCCCGGCAGCCCGCCGAGGTCGGGCTCCTCGTTCATGATCTGCCCGACCATGCGCTGCAGGGTGTCGCCGTCGAAGGGCCGGCGCCCGGTCGCCGCGAACACGATCACCCCGCCCCACGCGAAGACGTCGGACGCCGGGCGCGGGTCGTTGCGGAGCTGCTCGGGGGCCATGTAGGAGGGCGTGCCCACGGCCTGGCCCTTGCCGGTCATGCGGGTGGCGTCCGGCGTCCGCGCGATGCCGAAGTCGATCACCCGGGGCCCGAACCTGGACAGCAGCACGTTCCCGGGCTTGAGGTCGCGGTGCATGATCCCCGCCCCGTGGACGCCCTTCAGCGCCGTCGCCACCGCGACCGCCAGCTGGTGCAGCTCGGCGCCGCGCAGCGGACCGCCGTCCGCGACGAGCGCGTGCAGGGTGGGGCCGTCGATGTACTCGGTGACCAGGTAGGGGACGGGCGCGTCCGGGTCGGCGGCGAGCACCTCGGCGGTCGCGTACGGGGGGACCCTCTTCGCGCTCTCCGCCTCGCGCCGGAACCGGGCGCGGAACTCCTCGTCCCGCGCCAGCTCCGCGCGGATCGCCTTGATCGCGACCGGCCGCCCGTCGCGGGCGCGCCCGGCGTAGACCCGTCCCATGCCGCCCTCGCCGAGGAGGCCGGTGGTGCGGAACTCGCCGAACCAGCGGGGGTCGCCCGGCGCGAGCGGCGTGGCGCGGCCCGGCGGACCGTCCGCGTACGCGTCCGTGTTCAGGGGGATCGTCGTCATCGGGGCTCCTCGGTTCGGTCGGGCGCCGGGCGGCCGGGCGCTAGCGGGCGGGGACGGCGCGGGTCCGCCCCGAGCCGGCCGGTGCGATGGCGGGCGGCGCGGTGGACGGCTCCGGATGCGGCAGCGCGGGCGTGTCCGGCGTCTCCGGCTCCTTCTTCTCCGGCCGCTTCGGCTTCGCCGACTTCTTCGGTGCGTCCGGGCCGGGCTTCGCGGACGGCGTCACGGTCCGCGGACCGCCCGTCCCGCCGGGCTCGCTCGGCTCCGCCGACGGCTCCGAGGACGAGGTCGTGAACCCGTCGGGGCAGCCGTCCGGATCGGGATCGCAGGGCACCCTGCCGCCTTCGTCGGCCCGGCCCTGGGCGGTCACGGTGTAGGTCCCGATGACACGCCGGTTCCAGTCACGCATGACCAGGCTCGTCCTGTGCGGGCCGACCCGCTGCGGGCTGAAGGCGAGCGTGAACTCGCAGTGCCCCGTCCCGGCGGAGGCGCAGCCGTTGCTCACAAGCTGGAATGCCGGGTCGCCCTCCAACCGGTAGGACGCTCCCCTCAGGCAGGACGGGCGCTCGAAGCCGACGGTCCGCTCCACCCTCTGGTGCACCCTCGCGCCCTCGACCTCGGCGTCGCCCCTGAAGTCGCACCTCGGGACGGCCGTCCCGGAGACGCGGACGCTGACGCCCGGTCCGCCGTCGCGGTCGCGCACCAGCAGAGTCGTGGAGTACGTCCCCGGCTCCGCGGGCTTGAAGATCACCAGCGTGACGCAGGTCGGCCTGTCCTCCGGCGGGCACTCCAAGATCGGCGCGAGCAGGAACGCGGACGTGTCGCTCAGGCTCATCGCGTTGGCGTCATAGCACCAGTCCCAGGGGATCGGGACGCCCGCCTTCCTCCAGCCGCCCACGATGACCTCGTCCTCGAAGTGGTAGGCCGGGCCGGTCGCGCCCCGCCGGCAGGACGGCTCAGGCCGCGTCCCGGCGGCGGTGACCGGGACCGTCACCGCCGCCTCGCCCGTCCGGTCCGGGACGACCAGCGTCGCCGACCTGGCGCCCGCGTCGGTGGGGGCGAAGGTGACCGTGGCCTGGCAGGCCGCGCCGCCGCACCGCGTCCCGGCCAGGGCGAACGACGGGTCGCCGTCGATCCGGATCGCCGAGGCGTCGTAGCAGGCGTTCCACGGGACGTCGAGCACGCGGGCGACGGACCGCCCCGCCTCGGCCGAGCCGAGGTTCCGCACCGGCAGGGCCTGGCGCGGGCACGCCGCCTGGACGGGATCGGCGGCCGTGCCGGACACCCGTAAGGCCACGGCCGTCCCGCCCTCGGTCGAGGGCACCACGACGGACGCGCTGTAGAGCCGCCCGCGCTCGCCCGGACGGAACGTCACCCGGAACCGGCACCGCGCCTCCCGCGGCGGGCAGTCGACGACGGCCCCGAACCCTCCGGCCCCCGGGCCCCGGACGGACATCGCCCCCACGTCGTCGCACGCCCGGCGCGGGAAGGCGAAGTCCCGCGCGACCGCCTGGCCGACCTGGACGGCGCCGAAGCTGTAGGGCTCGATGGCGTGGGCCGGGCAGGGCGTCCCCGGACGCTCGGGAGGCCGGTCGAACGGCCCGCCCGGATGATCCTTGGTGGCGACCTTCTTGGTCCCGCCGCCGTCCCGGCCCTTCTTGCCGTGGCTCGGAGTCGGGGACGGCCGTCCCGGCGCGGTCGGCCCGGGCGGCGTGTCGCGTCCCGCCACGTCCCGCGTGGCCGCGTGGTCGCGCAGGACGTAGAGGCTCGTCCCGATCAGGAGCAGCAGGGCGGCGCAGAGGACGAGCAGCCCGATCCGCGTCGAACGGCGGGCCTGGTCCTTCGCGACGTCCTTGGCGGACGACGCGGCGGGCACGGCGGGTACGGCGGGCACGGCCCCCGCGCCCGCCGCGCCCGCCGCGTGACCGGTGCCGATCGTCGAGTCGGCGGTGCTCGTCCCGGCCTGCGCGGCCCCGCCCCCGCGCGGCAGCAGCGCCAGCGCGGCGGCGGCCAGCGCGGCGAGCCCGCGGCCCTCCCAGTCCTCGCCGTACTCCGCGACGGCGACCGCCTCCAGTTCCGCGACGAACTCCGCCGCGCCCGGCGGGCGCTCGGCCGCGCTCTTGGCCATCCCCTGCGCCACCAGCCCGCGCAGCGGCGCGGGCACCAGCCCCACCGGGATCGGCCCGTGCAGGTGCTGGGCCATCAGCACCGCGTCCTGGTCGCCCTCATAGGGCGGGCGTCCCGCCACGCACTCCACGAACACGCAGGTGGCGGCGTAGACGTCGGCGGCGGGCCCGGCCGGGTCGCCGTTGCACTGCTCCGGCGCCATGTAGGCGGCGGTGCCCGCGACGGAGCGCTCGCCCGACACCGACGCCACCCCGAAGTCGATGAGCTTGCTGACGCCGCCGTCCCCGACGATGACGTTGTCGGGCTTGTAGTCGCGGTGCACGACCCCGGCGGCGTGCGCGGCGGCCAGCCCCAGCAGCGACCCCTTGAGGACGGTCAGCGCCGCCTCCGGCTCCAGGGTGCCGAGCCCGCGCAGCAGCCGGGTCAGCGAGACGCCCCGGACGGCCTCCATGACCAGCGCGACGTCGGTCTCCCCGCGGACCAGCGCGTGCAGCCGGACGACGTTCGGGTGCCGCACCGCCGCCATGATCCGCGCCTCGCGCTCGGACGGCACGCGCGGCGCCGTCGGGTCCCCGGTGGCGATGTACTTGATCGCGACGACCGCGCCCTCGGCGCCGTGCCGGGCCAGCACGACCCGTCCGTGCGCGCCCGCGCCCAGCTCGCCCAGTTCGGTGTATCCGGGCACCCGCCAACCGCTCATCCTCGGCTCCCCCAGTCGAGCACCGATTCCGCATCGGTGAGGCGGTTCAATCTATGGCGGGCCTTCTTGATCGCACATCGTCGATTGTCAGGAACAGTCCCTAGTGAGAAATAACGAAATCGCGGGCGCGGGAAAGATCGGCGGCATTCCGCGGCCTAGGATGTCGCTGCGCCAACGCCGGGCGCCGAGGGGGAGGCGTCATGCGCGTGCTCGTGGTCGACGACCAGCTCATCACCCGTGCCGGCTTGCGCCAGTTGCTCACCGGGGAAGGGCATCAGGTGGTCGGCGTCCTGGAGCATCCCGACGAGGTCGCCCCGGCGGTCGCCGCCCTCCGTCCGGACGCGGTGATCCTCGATCTCGTCATGCCGCCGGATTTCACCGACGAGGGCGTCCGGGTCGCGCTGGCCCTGCGCGGGGAGCACCCCGGGCTCGGGATTCTGGTCCTTTCCGAACACGCCATTCCGGATTGCGCGGAAAGGCTGCTCAAGGGCGGCGAGAAAGGCACCGGCTATCTGCTCAAGGAACGCATCATGGTGCCGCTCCAGCTCACCCGCGCGCTCCGGCACCTGGCGGACGGCGGCACCGTCATGGAGCCGGAGCTGATCGGCGACCTGATGAAGGCCCGCGGCCGCGACAGGCGCCTCGCCGCCCTGAGCGCGAGCGAACGCGAGGTGCTCCGCCTCCTCGCCGAGGGACTGACCGACCGCGGCATAGCCGAGCGCCTCCACGTCTCGAAGAACACCGTGAGCACCCACGTCAGCCACGTCTTCGACAAACTCGACCTACCCCGCAGCTCCCTCGACAACAGACGAGTACGAGCGATCCTCACCTACCTCCAGCAGTAGGCCGCCGGGACCTAGGAAGGCGCGTCTGTGGTGGTCTGGTCGGCGCAGACGACCAGGGGGCAGCGGGTGCGTTCGCGGACGGCGGGGACGGTGTCGCCGCCGAGCGGGTTGCCGTGCTCGGAGCGCAGGCGGGCGCCGATGACGAGGAGTTCGGCGTGTTCGGCGGCGCGGGGGAGCGCCTCGCCGGGCGTGCCGCGCACGACGCGCAGCCGGGTCGTGAGGTGCTGGACGCGCGGGATCGCGTCCGCCACCAGGCGGCGCAGCCGCAGCCATTCCCGCGCCGTCCGCAGCGGACGGGACGCCGCGCCCGGCTCCAGGACGCGGACCACGTCCAGGCGGGCGTGGCGCTCGACGGCCTCCCGCGCGGCGCGCCGCAGCGCGGCCATGGAGTTGGGTGAACCGTCCACCCCGACGACGACGGAACGGTGCTCGGGCGTGATCCACATCGGTGGCCTCCTTGCTCCCTTCCACGGTCGCAGGCGGGAGGCCCGGCGGTGAGAGCCGAGCGTCCCCGCGGGGAGGGACCTTCGGCCCTTCCCGCCGATGGAGGGTCCGCGGGGGCCGCGTCAGCCGTTCTTGCGGGCGATCCCGGCCAGCGGCTGGATGCCGGGCGGGGGGCCGACCTGCGTGACCTCGGGACGCCATTCGAGGCAGGGCACCACGCCCGGGTCGAGGAGTTCCAGGCCCGCGAAGAACCGGCGGACCTGGCCCGCCGACCGGAGCTTGTAGGGCACCGATCCGCCCTCGTCGTAGGTGCGCTGCGCTTCGGCGAACTCGTCGGAGATGGTGTTCGCGCCGTCGGCGATGGCGAGGTGGCTGCCCGGGGCGAGGCCGTCCATCAGGCGGGCGACGGTGGAGGCGGCCTCGTCGTCGTCCTGGACGTGGCCGAGCACGCCCATGAAGGTCAGCCCGACCGGCTCGGCGAGGTTCAGGGTGCGCCGGGCGCCGTCGAGGATCGCCTCCGGGTCGCGCATGTCGGCTTCGACGTAGTCGGTCGCGCCCTCCGGCGTGCTGGTGAGGAGCACGTGCGCGTGCAGCAGGACGAGGGGGTCGTTGTCGACGTAGACGATGCGGGCGTCGGGCGCGATTCCCTGGGCGACCTCGTGGGTGTTGTCGACGGTGGGGAGACCGGTTCCGACGTCGAGGAACTGGCGTATCCCGGCTTCGGAGAGGAAGCGGATGGAGCGCTTGAGGAAGTGCCGGGTGAGGCGCGCGACGTCGACGATGCCGGGGAACGTCTGCACGTATTGGTCGCCCGCCGCCCGGTCGACCGGGAAATTGTCCTTGCCGCCCAGCCAGTAGTTCCAAATGCGCGCCGAATGCGGGACGGACGTGTCGATACCGGCGGCGTGCTCCTGCTCGGCGATGGTGAAGAATTCTTCGTCGCTGCTCACGTGGACTCCCCCGGTTCGGCACGGACGTGGTCTGCCCCCATACTGTGTTTTCCGGAAGGGGCCGGGCAACCCCCGTTCGAACGGCGCGGGCGGAATTTTCAGATTTCGGCTTCGAGGCGGCGCAGCAGCTCCCTGGAAGGCCCCGGCATCAGGGCGGCGAGCCCGAGCTTCTGGACCGCGTGCAGATAATGCGCAAGATCTTCTTCACTGGACGGATACAGGGCGCTGTCCGCGTGTTCGAGGAACACGAGGTCCTGAAACTGGCGTGAGGGGAATCGTAAGAGGGTGATGGGGCCGTCGGCGGCGTCGTGCGCCGGATGGTCGGCGGGAATGACCTGCACCTGCACGTAGGGTCCGAGCATCCGCAGGTGCCGGAGCTGGGCGCGCATCGCCGCCCCGCCCACCGGGCCGTCGCGCAGCGCGCCCTCGTTGATGATCGCCCACATGCGGGGCCGGGCGCCGTCGCGCGCCAGGTGCCGCTGCCGCAGCATCCGCAGCTCCACCCGGCGCGCGATCCGGTCCTCGGGCTCGTCGCCGTGCCCGAGCCTGATCACCGCGGCCGCGTATTCGGGCGTCTGGAGGAGGCCCGGCACATAAGTCTTCTCGTAACTGGTGATGCGGTCGGAAAGGGGCTCGTGGTTCAGGTACCGCTCGGACCAGGCGGGGACGATGTCGGCATAGGCGCGCCACCAGGTCTGCGGGCCGTCCGAGAAAGCGGCGGGAACGGCGGCCGCCGGCGCCGGGACCGGGGACGGCGCCGCCTTCTTCGCGGCCCGGAATTCCGCCGCCGCGGCCTCGTATCTCGCTTTCCACCCCGCCAGGGTGCCCACCGAGTCGGGGTCGATTCCGCGGTCCGCCGCCTCGGCCCGGAACACGCGGACGAGCTGGGCGACCTGGTCCCACGACGGCATCCGCTCGCGATCGCCGGTGAGGGTCTTGTAGGCCGCAGAGCGGCTCACATGAATGCACGTCCCGCCGTCCGCGCGCTCCGCCGAGTAGATCCTCTCCGACCGGTCCTCCACGTCCGTGTAACGACGGATTCCCGCCTTGTGGTAAGCGGCGTGCAGCTCCCGCGAAAACGCTTCGACGATGCGTTTGGGTTCGTCCGTCATCGAGGAACCCTTTCCTGGGATAGAGATGACCACGGGTCGGGCAAACGATACCCCGTCACCTCATAGCGGAGGTAACTGCGGAAAAATGCACAGAACGCCCTTGGGACGGGCCGACCGAGCGCTACTCGGTTTGTGACCGGGAAGTCATGGACGCATCAAGATCTATTCCGCCGCGCCCGCGGTGCCGTTCTTCTTTGTCCACGGTTGCCTGACTCGCCCCTCCTTGTCCCGGCGCATCGACAGGATCTCCTCTGACGGCCGATCCGCCCGAAGGGAAGTTTCAGCCGATGCTGCGCTCGCTGCCGATTCCGACGTTCGACACGACCGAGACCGTCTGGTGTGAGGTGGCGCAGGCGCTGTACGTGGTCTGGGCGGCCCGGACCGGCAGGGCGCTCCGCCCGGTCCCCGTCACGGAGCTGAGCGTCCGGGAGCTGGAGGACTTCTGGGCGGACGACCAACTCGACCAGCCGTTTCCCGAGAACGAGAGTCGATCACCATGCGCAGACCCTTGGTCGCCGTCGACATCACTGCTTTCGGCGACCTGCACCGGGACACCGAGCACCAGGTCAGGCTCTGCGGCAACCTTCACGGGCTCGTGGCCCGGGCACTCGAGGTCACCGGCCCGGCCCTTTCCGACCGCCGTCACGAGGATCGCGGGGACGGGGCCCTCACCGTCGCGCCGAGGGCTCCCGCCGGTTCATTCGAGGGCGCCCGCGAAGACCACGAAGTGGTCGATGCCGCCGCCGGGGGTGACGTGGACCATGTCCACGCCGGACAGCAGGCTGCGGCCGTCGTTCGCCTCGTAGCGCCAGCCGAACCGGGCCCATTCCTCCGGCGCGTCCACCCGCGTGGTGCGGACGAGCCGGCACGGCGCGGCAGGGTGCCGCTGGACCACCTCGGCGAGGAAGCCGTCGACCGCCTTGCGGCCGACCCTCCGGCCGAGCGGTCCCCAGAAGACGATGTCGGGGGTGAGCGCGCGGTCGAGCAGGCCCGCCCGCCGGCCGTCGTCGCTCTCGTTGGCCGCTGCGATGAAGGCGTCGACGGCGCGGGTGTGCAGATCGTCCCTCATCGTCGCAGCCTACAAAAGCGCGCCGGGCCCGCGCCGGGCGATCCCCGCGCCGCCGCCCCGGGTCACCGGCCGAGGCCCGCGTCATGGGCGCGGACGATCGCCTCCGCGCGGTCGGCGACCTGCAGCTTGGCGAACACGTTCGACACGTTGTTGCGGACGGTCTTCGGCGACAGCCCGAGCCGTTTGGCGATCGCCGGGTTCGACAGGCCGAGCGCGATCAGTTCGAGGACGTCCCGCTCCCGCGCGGTGAGCTGCGGGAACGGCTCCCCGGCCGGGCGGGCCGCCGCGATCCGCGCGAAGTAGTCCGTGACGCGCCCGGCCAGCGCCGGACCGAAGATCACCTCGCCGCCCGCGACCGCGGACACCGCGCGCATGATCTCGTCCTGGTCGGCGCCCTTCACGAGGTAGCCGCGGGCTCCGGCGAGCATCGCGGCGAACACGCTCTCGTCGTCCTCGTGCATGGTCAGCACGAGCACGCCGGTCTCCGGGCGGGCGGCGAGGATCCGGCGGGTCGCGTCGACCCCGCCGAGCCGCGGCATCTGCAGGTCCATGACGACGACGTCCGGGTGCAGCCGTCCCGCCATCTCGACCGCGACCGCGCCGTCCGGGGCGGTCCCGACGACCTCGATCTCGCCGGTGGACTCCAGCATCAGCCGCAGGCCGTCCCGGTACACCGGATGGTCGTCGGCGAGCAGCACCCGCGGCGTCACGGCGCGCTCCGCGCGAGCGGCAGCGGCTCCGGCGGCGCGGCCGCCGGGCGCGGCTCCAGCGGCAGGACGGCGTGGACGCGCGTCCCCCCGCCGGTCCGCGCCGTCACCGCGCAGTGCCCGCCGAGCTCCTCGGCCCGTTCCCGCATCCCGACCAGGCCGACGCCCGCGAGCGCGCCCGGCGGGACGCCCCGCCCGTCGTCGATGACCTCCACCTCCAGCGTGTCCCCGGCCGCCTCCAGCCGGACGTCGCAGCGCGCGGCCGCCGCGTGCCGCGAGACGTTCGCGAGCGCCTCACCCACGATCCGGTACGCCGCCTCCTCGGCGGCGGCGGGCAGCGCCGCGAGCTCGCCCGCGCAGCGCAACCGTACCCGCAGGGTCCGGCCCTGGAACCGCTCGGTGAGCTGCTCCACCGCGCCGACCAGGCCGAACTGGTCCAGGGACGGCGGACGCAGGTCGTGCACGAGGCGCCGCACGTCCGACAGCACCGCCGACAGGTCAGCGCGGACCGACCGGAGGGTCGCGTCGGCGGCGTCGCCGTCGCGCGGGGCGAGGTTGCGGGCCGCCTCGATCTTCAGCGCCGCCGCCGCGAGGGACGGGCCGAGGCCGTCGTGCAGGTCGCGGCGCAGCCGCCGGCGCTCCTCGGCGATGCCGGTCACGAGCTGCTCCCGGCTGCGCTGCAGCTCCTCGGTGAGCGCGGTGGCGCGGGCGGCGGCGGCCGCCTGCCGGACCACGTCGGCGAGGAGGCGCTGGTCGGCCGCCGGGAGCCGCGAGCCCGTCCGGGGCACGAGGGCCAGGCGGCCGATCGCCGCGCCCCGGTAGCCGAACGGGAGGACGACGACGTCGTCGCGGGGCGTCCCGTGCTCGACGACGGAGGTGCGGCCGTCGGCGCGGTCGAGCTCCACCCGCACGTAGGGGGAGCGGAACGACTCCGCCACCACCCGCGCGACTTCGGACAGCAGCTCGTCCGGCTCCATGGACCGCTCCAACCGGCGCGCCAGCGCCGACACCACGTCGTAGGGCTCGGCGCGTCCCGTCACGATCCGGTTCACCCACCGCTGGAGCCGCAGCCGCAGCGGCGCGTACAGGACGGCCACCACCCCGGCGGCCGCCACGGCGGCGAGCGGCTCGTCGATGAACGTCCCGACCCCGACGAACACCGCGACGTCGATGCCGATCACGGCGGCGGCGAGGGCGGCGTACAGGAGCGTCCAGCCGAGCAGGAGGTCCACGTCGTAGAGGCGGTAGCGGGCGACCGCGACCAGCACCGCCGCCGCGACCGCCGCGTGCATGAGGACCAGGGAGATGTCGCCGACCCACCAGTCCACCGACGGGGGCGTCACCTCCGTCAGGACCATGCCCGCCGTCAGGAGGACGACGTTGGCGACCAGCGCCAGCAGCATCCACCGCAGCTGGGCCCGCCGCGCCGGGTCCGACCGCCGGAACCGGACGGTGAACGCGGAGATCGACACCCCGAAGGAGACGACGAAGCCGATCCAGAACGCGAGGCCCGACACGGGCCACAGGCCGTGGGGCAGCGGCGGGGTCAGCGGGTCGAGCGGGACGTCCCGCAGCCCCGGCGCGAGCGGCTCGCCCTGGGCGAAGACGTCCCACGGCACCATCAGCAGCGCCAGGACCCCGATGGTCTGCGCGGTGATCGCCACCGCCACCGGCCACCGCCAGCGGCGCGAGGGCAGCCGGCCGTCCGGGAAGAACATCAGCGTCAGCGGCACGATCATGTTGATCATCGGCCCGAAGCGGCCGCCCGCGTACACCGCGAACGCCGTCAGCGGCAGGTCGCCGTCGTGCTGCAGCACCGACACCGACGCGTACGCGGCGGCGACCCCGTCCAGGACCGCGATGAAACCGCCCGCCAGCATCAGCCACGTCAGCGGGTGCCGGGGCAGCCGCGTGGCGAGGACGCCGCCCGCGACCGCCACCGGCAGCCCCGACAGCGACGACCCCCAGTGCGCCCAGTCCAGCGGGTACGGCGCCCTGGGCCCGCCCGCCAGCAGGACGTCCAGCCAGACGGTCGCGACGGTGGCCGCCGCGCACAGCACGGCGACCGCGATGGCGGGCGGCCTCAGGAGCCGCTCGCCCCGAGGCGCCGGGCGGGCGCTCCTCATCAGCCCAGCTTGACCGGTGCGACGTCCCGCCTGCCTGGGGCCGGTGTCCCGGCGCGCTGGGACACCGGTCACCGCCGGGAAGGGCCCCGATCGGGGCGCGCCCGCCGGGTCTGTCACTGGGCGCCCGGGACATCGGGCGCGGAGCGTCATGGTCACCGGCGGCGCGCCCCTGCGCCGCCCCCGTCACGGGAGAGACCGATGACCACGCACGCCCAGCCCGGCTCCATCTACTCACCGGATCCGTACGACTCCGCGCCCCGCGGACTCCTGCTCCGCGCCCGGCTCACCGGCCTCGCGGTCGCCGCGGGGACCACCGCCTGGATCACCGGCCTGCTCATCGCGGGGAACCGCGTCCAGGACGAGGTCGTCGCCGTCGAGATCTGGGGGAGCATGGCCTTCATGCTGGGGGTCATGTCCCTGGCCATGCTCGTGCTGTCCACGAACGCCACGGGACGCCGCAAGGGCCGCTACATCCCCATCGTGGAGATGGCGCTGAACGCGTTCGCGGTGATCTGGTGCCCGCTCGCCATCGCCTACCCCGACGACACCCCCGGCTGGGTGACGCCGTTCGACATGTGCTGGCCGCTGTCGATGCTCGGCATGCTCGTCATCGGCATCGCCGTCGCCAAGGTCGGCCGCTACCGGGGCGTGCTGCGCTGGCAGTTCCTGCTCTGCGGGCTCTGGCTGCTCGTCGCCGGGGTGGGGCAGGGCGTGCTCGGCGACGACGGCGGCACCTACCCGGGGACGATCTGGCTCGCCCTCTCCTACGGGGTCCTCGGCCTGCGCCTCGCGGTGACGCCCCGTGTCGTCCTGCCCGCCGCCGGCCGCTGACCGGGGCGGGGCGGGGACGCCGATGAGCTCGCCGGTGGGTTGCATCGAAGCCCGTCCGCACGGGGACGGACGGTCTTCGACGGGAGCGGGGGCCCCGAACCCACCGGCGCCCCGCAAAGTGTTGAGGTTGTCAACACTCTGCCTGCCTCATCCGGCTCGGCCTGCGGGCTTCGGTAAGCGTCTTCTGGAGAAAGCGCAGTTCAGAAGCGATATCGGCGGGATGAGGCAGGGTGTCGGGCCCTTGTTTGTGTTGACAGATACAACAGAACTCTCCATGCTTGGAGCCGCTCCGGAGGGGCGGTGCGCCTCCGGAGCCTGTCCCGGCGGTGCGGCGAAACGGAGAGAGACGCGTGCAGAAGGTCTACGCCCTGTACAAGCTGAAGCCCGGTGTGACGGCCGAGGAGTACGTCGAGTGGTCCAAGACCGTCGACCAGGAGATCACCCGGCGGCAGCCGTGCGTGCGCAGCTTCCGGGTGTTCCAGCTCGCCGGGTCCCGCGGCGGCCCGTCCCCGTGGGACGTCGTCGAGGACATCGAGGTCGAGTCCTGGGACGCCTGGCAGGAGTGCCTGACGTCGCCCGAGATGGCCGACGTCGTCGCGGGCTTCCGCAAGATGGTCGACCGCGAGTCGGCGATCACCGTGTTCGGCAGCGAGATCGCCTAGCCGCATGGAGTCGACCTCTGCCGCGTCGCCGCCGTCCAGGCTGTCGGTCGGGGCGCCGAACGCCCCGGACCTGCTGGTCCCGTTCGCCCGCCGCGCCGAGGAGCTCGGCTTCGGCGGGATCTGGACGCAGGACACGCTGAGCGCCGCCAACTTCTCCCTCGACGGGCTGCACGTCCTGTCGTACCTGGCCGCCGTCACCGAGCGGCTCCGGCTCGGCATCGGCGTGCTGTACTCCGGACGGCGGAACCCGGCCGTCCAGGCCCGCGAGCTCGCCACCATCGACCAGCTCTCCGGCGGGCGGCTCACCGTCGGCATCGGCGTCGGCCTCGCCTACCACCGGGAGAACCTCGCCGCGCTGGGCATCCGGACGGACCGGCCGGTCCGGCGGCTGATCGAGGGGATCGGCGTGATGCGGGCGCTGTGGAGCCAGTCCCGGGCGGCGTCCTACGACGGGGAGATCTACTCGTTCTCCGGCATCGGGGCGCAGCCGGAACCGGTGCAGCGCCCCGGCCCGCCGATCTGGATCGGGGCGCGGGCCGAGCCCGCGCTGCGCCGCGCCGTCCGCATCGCCGACGGGTGGACCGGCGCCGCGCCCGTCGCGACCGACGACTTCCTCCAGCAGCTCGCGTTCGTCCAGCGGGAGCTGGACGAGCAGGGCCGCGACCCGTCCGGCTTCACCGTCTCCAAGAGCGTCTACGTCGCGGTCGAGAAGGACGAGGAGGAGGCGCGGCGGCGCCTGGTCCCCGCGTTCGAGCGCGCGTTCGGCGGGAACCCGGTCTACGACGCGGCGACCATGACCGACCGGGTCGCCGTGTTCGGCCCGCCGGACCGCTGCGCCGAGCAACTGGCCACGCTGTTCGACGCGGGCGCGGACGAGCTGATCCTCTACCCGCTGTACGACCCGGCGGAGCAACTGGAGGCGTTCGGCGAGCTGGTCCCGGCGCTGGCGGGCGCCGCCCGCCCGTGACGCCGCCCACCGCGGGAGGGGCCTGACCGTGGCCGACCCCGTCGAACGCTTCCGCGCGGACATCGGCCGGGCGAGGACGCCCGGCGCCTACGTCCCGGGCCGCTGGTCGGTCGCCCCCGCGAACCGCGACGCCGCCGTGACCGGGACGCCGCCCGAGAGCGTCCGGCTGCGCGACACGTCGATGCGCGCGATCGAGTCCATGCCCGGCGTGGCGCCCGCGCCGGAGGCGAAGGCGGCGTTCCTGCGCTCGCTGGTCCGCTCGGACGTGCCGGAGATCGTGACCGCCGGGCCCGGCGGCCGCGACCCGGACGCCGTCCGCGCCGAGCTGGCGCTGATCAAGGGGGAGCGGCCGGACTGCGTGGTGTCCTGCCCGTTCGTGTCGACCGCCGAGGGCGCCGACCTCGCCGGGGACCTCGGCTACGACGCCGTGCAGGTGGCCGTGCCCGGGTTCGGGCCCGCGTCCGGGATGTACGGCGGGCCCGTCCCGGCGTCCCGGGACGAGGTCGTCGCGCGGGCCGCCGCCGTCGTCGCGCACGCGCGGGCGCGGGGGCTCCGGACCGCCGCCGCGCTGACCCTGGTGTCCTACCTGGCGGAGGAGGACCTGGCCGGGTCGGCGGCGGCGATGGCGCGCGCTGGCGCGGACGAGATCGTCCTGTTCGACGGGCCGGGCGCGGTCGGCCCCGAGGCGTTCGGCCGCCTGGTCGGGACGACGCGGTCGGCCGCGCCCGGCGTTGACATCGGCGTCCACCCGCACAACACGTTCGGGCTCGGCGTCGCGTGCGCCGTCGCGGCGGCGCGGGCGGGCGCGGCCGTCGTCGAGTCGTCGGTGAACGGCTACTGCGGCGGCCCCGGAAACGCCGAGCTCGCGGCGACCGCCGCCGCCTTCGAAGCCCTCTACGGGGTCCGCACGGGCCTCCGGCTGGACACGCTGACCGGGCTCGCCCGCGCCGCCGCCGAGCTGACCGGCCACCCGGCGGCGGCGAACCAGCCGATCACCGGCCGGGACGCGTTCTGCTGGGGCGGCGGCGACTGGGTCGTCGCCGAGCGCGACGTGGACCCCCTGATCCACAACTGCGTCGAGCCCGCCCTGTTCGGCAACGAGCGCCGGATCCCGCTGACCCCGCAGAGCGGCCCGCGCGTCATGGCGGACACGCTGCGGCGGCTCGGCGTCACCGCCGACCCGGCATCGGTCCCGGCCGTCGTGGACGCGTACCGCGCGGAACTGTCCCGGCTGGAGCGTCCGCTCACCGACGAGGAGATCCGGGCCCTCGCCCGTTCCGTCCTCGCGGGCTGACGCGCGGGCTCCTCACAGCGTGACCGAGCCGTCGGGGTGGACGGTCCAGGCCGGGTTGTGGGCGATCTCCCAGGGGTGGCCGTCCGGATCGGCGAACACGCCGGAGTAGCCGCCCCAGAACATGGCCCGCGCCGGACGGGTGATGACCGCCCCGGCCGCCTCCGCCGCCGCGAGGACCTCGTCCACCTCCTCCGGTGTGGCGAGGTTGAGCCCCAGCGTCGCGCCGCCCCATCCGCCGCCGTCGACCACACCGCCGTCCTCGGCGAGCTTCGCGCGGTCCCACAGCGAGACGATCACCCCGCCCGCCTGGAAGAAGGTGATCTGGTCGGACTCGTCGTCCACGCCGGCGTCCACCCGCCAACCGAGCGCCTCGTAGAAGGCGGTCGCGCGGCGGACGTCCGCCACGCCGAGGGTGATCACGCTCAGCCGCTGTCTCATCGCTCTCCCGGGTCCGGGGCGCCGTGCGCGCCCGCGTCGCCCGGTCGATCATGCCGGGACGCGGTTACCGAATGCTTATCCCCGCGCCGTCCTGCCCTTCGACCAGTCGCGGGCGCTCGCGGCGGCGCCGAGCCGCGCCGCCGAAAGACCCCGCCGAAATGAACAAGGAAGCCCCTGCGAAGTTGCATCCGCCAAGCCCTGCCTTGGACCGCGAATAACGCGGACCGCGACCGGTGGGGCTTGGTTGAGATTTGACCGCGGGTGCTTTTGGTGCGGTCGCGGGTGGGGAATCGTGGGTGGGCCGGGCCGTTGCCGGGGCGTTCGGAGGGGTGTTCGTGGGGGCGACTGCTGCGTTGGATCGATGGCAGTTCGCGGTCACCATTGTGTATCACTTTCTTTTTGTCCCGGTCACGATTGGGCTGGCGTGGTTCGTGGCGGGGATGCAGACTGCGTGGCACCGTACCGGGAAAGAGCATTATCTGCGGATGACGCGGTTCTTCGGGAAGCTGTTCCTGATTAACTTTGCGTTGGGTGTCGTGACCGGGATCGTGCAGGAGTTCCAGTTCGGAATGAACTGGTCGGTGTACTCCCGGTTCGTGGGGTCGGTGTTCGGGGCGCCGCTCGCGATCGAGGGCGTGGTGGCCTTCTTTCTGGAGTCCACGTTTCTCGGGCTCTGGCTCTTCGGGTGGGATCGGCTTCGGCCGCGTGTTCATTTGGCCATGATCTGGATGGTCGTGGCGGGGACGACGTCGTCCGCCTATTTCATCCTCGCGGCGAACTCGTGGATGCAACATCCGGTCGGGCACGTCCTGAAGGACGGGCGCGCCGAGATGGATTCGCTCGGCGACGTGCTCCTGCAGCCGCTGCAGCTCACGCACTTCTTCCACACCATCGCCGCGTCGCTGGTCACGACCGGGCTGCTCGTCACCGCCGTGTCCGCGTACTGGCTGCGCAAGGGGGAGAACGTCGAGCTGTTCCGGTCGGCCGTCCGGGGCGCGCTGTGGGTGACGGTCGCGGCGGCCGTCGTGGTCATCGGGGTGGGGCACTACCAGGCGCAGATCATCGCGCGGGTGCAGCCGATGAAGATGGCGGCGGCGGAGGCGCTGTACGAGACGAGGTCGCCCGCGCCGCTGTCCCTGCTGGCGATCGGGCCGTGGGAGAAGCACCCGGAGCGGACGGACGTCGACATCGTCCTGCCGCACGGGCTGTCCGTGCTGGCCACCAACAGCTGGAACGGCGAGATCCGCGGCATCGACGACGTCCAGCGGGAGTACGAACGGCGCTACGGCCCGGGCGGGTACACGCCGATCGTGGGAAGCGTCTACTGGTCGTGGCGCGTGATGGTCACGATCGGGTTCCTGGCCCTCCTGTACGGGCTGGCGTGGCTGTGGCTCGGACGGCGGCGGGGCCGCGGCCTCGACCGGTCCCGCTGGTTCGCGTGGTCGGCCTACCTGTTCCTGCTGCTGCCGTTCCTCGCCAACACCGCCGGATGGCTGTTCACCGAGATGGGACGCCAGCCGTGGATCGTCCAGGGGCTGCTGCGCACGCACGACGGCATCTCCCCGCTCGTCGGCGCCGGCTCGGTGATCGCGACGCTGAGCGGGTTCGCCGTCGTGTACAGCGTGCTCGCGGTGATCGAGGGGTGGCTGATGCTGCGCGCCGTCCGGACGGGCCCGGAGCGCCCCGCCCCCGAGATCACCCGCGAGGACGCGCTCCCGCCGATGCTGTACTGACCGTCGAAAGGCGCACCGTCCATGGGCACCACGTCAGGGCACTTCGATCTCCAGACGTTGTGGTTCGCGTTGATCGCGGTGCTGTGGATCGGGTTCTTCCTGCTCGACGGGATCGACTTCGGCGTCGGGATGCTCTACCCGTTCCTCGGCCGCGACGACCCGGAGCGGCACGCGCTGCTCGCCACGATCCTGCCCGTCTGGGACAGCTACGAGGTGTGGATCATCGTGGCGGGCGGCGCCACGTTCGCCGCGTTCCCCGGCTGGTACGCGAGCATGTTCTCCGGCTTCTACCTGGTCTTCTTCGCGGTGCTGGTCGCGCTGATCGTGCGCGGCGTCGCGATCGAGTACCGGAACAAGCACAGCGATCCGGGCTGGCGGCGCCGCTGGGACGTCGCGCTGCCCGCGGCGAGCGCGGCGATCCCGTTCCTGCTCGGCGTCGTCTTCGCCAAGGTCACCCGGGGCGTGCCGATGGACGGGCGCGGCGAACTGACCGGCGGGGAACTCGGCATGTTCGACGTCTACTCGGTGCTCACCGGCGTCGCGCTCGTCGCGGCGTTCGCGCTGCACGGCGCCCTGTTCCTGGCGTTCCGCACCCGGGACGACCTGTCCCGCCGGGCCCGCCGCACCGCGCTCATGCTGTGGCCGGTCGCGGCGGCGCCGCTGATCGCGTTTCTCGTGTGGACGGCCGTCCAGACGTGGTCGTCCGCGCCGTACCGGACACCGGCGCTCGTGCTGATCGGGCTGAGCCTCGCCGCGGCGGCGGCGTCCGGCCCGCCGGCCCTGGCCGGACGCGCCGAGGTCGCGTTCGCGGCCACCTCGGCGGCGGCGGTGCTGCTGGTCGCGGCCCTGTTCGCCCGCCTGTACCCGCGCGTCCTCGTGTCGTCCACGGCGGGCTCGCCCAGCCTGACGATCTACGGCACCGCGTCCAACCACTACTCGCTGGTCGCGATGACGGTCATCACGGCGGTCTTCCTGCCCGTCGTCCTCGCCTACCAGGGCTGGGCGCTCTGGGTGTTCCGCGCCCGGCTGTCGCGGGACGAGTTCACGCGCCCGCCCAGCCCGCTGCACGCGATCACCCGGGGCCGCGCCAAGCGGCAGACCGGGGAGACGGAGTAGCCGACCCGTGCGCGCGACCGACTCGTGGCTGCCCCGGCACGTCCCGGGCGTCCGCCGCCTCCTGGCGGCGGCGGGGCTGGCGGCGGCGTGCTCGGCGGTGCTCACGATCGTCCAGGTCGTCCTGTTCGCGGACGTCGTCGTGGCGGGGTTCCTCCGGCATCGCGGCGTCCGGGACCTCGCGCCGTCGCTGCTGTGCCTCGCCGCCGTGGCCGCCGCCCGCGCGGCGGTCGGCTGGGCGCGGGACGCCGGATGCCGCGTCATGGCGAACCGGATCGTCGGCGAGCTGCGCGGCCGGGTGCTGCGGCGGCTGACCCGGGTCCGGCCGGGACGGGTGACCGCCGCCGAGGCCGTGACCGCGGCGGTCGACGGCGGCGAGGCGCTGGAGACCTACCTCGCCCGGTTCCTGCCGCAGGTGACGACGGCGGCGCTGGCGCCGCCCGCGATCCTCGCCTGGGTCGCGTTCCACGACGTCCCGTCGGCGCTGGTCATGCTGGTGACGCTGCCGCTGATCCCGCTGTTCGGGGCCCTGATCGGACGCGCCACCGAGGCGCGGACGCGGGCGCGCCTGCGCGCCCTCACCCGGATGAGCGGGCATTTCCTGGACGTCGTCACCGGCCTCCCGACCCTGCGCGCCTACCGCCGCGGACGCGCCCAGGCCGACGCGGTCGCCGACACCACCGAGCGGTACCGCCGCGAGACGATGGGGGTGCTGCGGATCGCGTTCCTGTCGGCGTTCGTCCTGGAACTGGCCGCCACGCTCGGGACGGCGCTGGTCGCCGTGGGGATCGGGCTCCGGCTCGTCACCGGCGGACTCGGACTGGACGCGGGCCTCGCGATCCTCGTCCTCGCGCCCGAGCTGTACGGGCCGCTGCGCGGGCTCGCGGCCGAGTACCACGCGGGCGCGGACGGGATGGCCGCGGCGCGGCGGATCGGCGAGCTGCTCGCGCTGCCGCCCGCCGTCCCGGCGCCGCCCGGACCGGCCCGCCCGGCGCGGTTCGGCGTCCTCCGGCTGGCGGACGTCACCGTCCGCTACGACGACGGCGGCCCGCCCGTGCTGGAGGACGTCTCCCTGGAGATCAGGCCGGGGGAGCGGACGGTCGTCCTCGGGGAGAGCGGCGCGGGCAAGAGCACCCTGCTGGCGCTGCTGCTGCGGTTCGTCCCGCCGTCGTCCGGCCTGGTCACCGTGGACGGGACGGACCTCTCCGCCCTCGACCCGGACGAGTGGCGGCGCCTCGTCGGCTGGCTGCCGCAGCGTCCCCGGCTGCGTCCAGGCCCGGCGCTCCAAGCAGTCGGCTCCGCCGACCCGGCCGGCGCCGCTGAGCTGGTCGGAGCCGGGGCGCTGCTGCGGCGGACGGTCGGGGAGAACGGCGCCGGGCTGTCCGCCGGGGAGGTGCGCCGCCTCGCGCTCGCGCGGGCGCTGGCCCGTCCGGCGCCGCTCCTGCTGCTGGACGAGCCCACCGCCCATCTCGACGCGGCCGCCGCGCGGCTCGTGGTCGACGCCGTCCGCGCCCTGCCCGGCCGGACGGTCGTCGTCGCCACCCACGACGCCCGCCTGGCGGAGGACGCCGACCAGGTGGTCGAGCTGGCGGCGGGCCGCGCCCGGCGAGGCGCGGACGCGCTGACATGACCGCCCGCCCGCCGACCGGCCGCCCGCCGACCGGCCGCCCGCCGACCGCCCGCCCGCCGACCGCCCGCCCGCCGACCGCCCGCCCGCTGGCCGCCCTGCTCGCGGCGGCGCGTCCGGCGGCGCACCGCTTCGCCGCCGCCGCGCTGTGCGGCGCGCTGGCCCTCGGCGCGGGCGCCGCGCTGATGGGCACGTCCGGCTACCTCATCTCGCGGGCGGCGCTGCGCCCGGAGCTCGGCGCGCTCGCGCTGGCGATCACGGCGGTGCGGGCGCTCAGCCTGGCGCGGGCCGTGTTCCGCTACGCCGAGCGGCTCGTCGCGCACGACGCGAGCCTGCGGCTGCTCGCCGCGCTGCGGGTGCGCTGGTTCCGGCGGCTGGAGCCGCTCGTCCCGGCGGGGCTGCCCGGCGCGCGCGGCGGCGACCTGCTCGCGAGGTTCGTCGCCGACGTCGACGCGACGCAGCACCTCTACCTGCGCGGACTCGTCCCGCCGCTGGTCGCCCTCGCCGTCGGCGCGGGCTCGGCCGCCGCGCTGGCCGCGCTCCTCCCCGCCGCCGGGCTCTGGCTCCTGCTCGGACTGCTGCCCGCCGCGCTCGTCCTCCCCGCCGCGACCGTCGCGCTGACCCGCGGCACCGCCCGCCGCCGCGCCGACGCCCGGGGCACGCTCGACGCCGAGACCGTCGAGCTGGTCCACGCCTCGCCCGACCTGGTCGCGTTCGGCGGGGTGGACGGCCAGCTCGCGCGGATCGCCGCCGCCGACGCCGTGCTGGCGCGGGTCGCGCGCCGGGACGCCCGCGTCGCCGCGTCCGGCGCCGCCGCGACGGTCCTGCTCACCTCGGCCACGACCCTCGCCGTGCTGGTCGCCGGGCTGGCGGCCGTCCAGCGGGACGCGCTGCCGGGCGTCCTGCTCGCGGCGCTCGCGCTGGTCGCGACGGCCGCGTTCGAGGCCGTCCGCCCGCTGCCCGACGCGGCCCGCGACCTGCTCACCGCGCACCGCGCCGCCGTCCGGCTGGCCGCGCTCACCGCTCCGGCGCCGCCCGCCGCCGACCCGCCCGCCCCGCTGCCCGCGCCGCGCGGCGACCTGCTGCGGGTGCGGGACGTCCACGTGCGCTACGGCCCCGACTCGCCCTGGGTCCTCACGGGCGTCGACCTCGACCTGCGTCCCGGCCGCCGGGTCGCGCTGCTCGGCCCGAGCGGCAGCGGGAAGACGACCCTGGCCCACCTGCTCGTCCGGTTCCGCGACCCGGACCGCGGCCGGGTCACCCTCGACGGCCGCGACCTCCGCGACTACGCGCAGGACGACGTCCGGAAGGTCGTCGTCCTGGTCGGCCAGGACGCACACCTGTTCGCCACCACCATCCGCGCAAACGTCCGATTGGCCAGGCCGGACGCCACCGAACCCGAGATCGTCGCCGCGCTCCGCCGCGCCCGCGTCTGGGACTGGGTCGCGAACCTGCCCGAGGGCCTCGACACCGAGGTGGGGGAGCACGGCGTCCGCGTCTCCGGCGGGCAGCGGCAGCGCATCGCGCTCGCCCGCGCGTTCCTGACCGGCGCGCGGATCCTCGTGCTGGACGAACCCACCGCCCACCTCGATCCCGGCGCCGCCCGCGACCTCCTCGCCGACATCCTCGGCGACGCCGCCGGTCCCGGCATCCTGCTGATCACCCACACGCCACCACCGCCGGGCACGGTCGACGAGATCGTGCACCTGACCCCCGACCCGGCCGAACGGAAATGAGCCGTCGAAGGCAATTCTCGGCTGCCCGCACCGCCATGCGCCGCGCACCGTCTCGCGCGCCCGGAAGCCTCAAGGCACAATCCGGCCATTTCATGTTCTGCTCCGGAAAACACTGAAAGGATCACCATCCTCCGGTTATTCTCGCGGCGGAGAAGAGGGCGGGGGAGCATGGTCGGATCCGTGGCTCCGGTGCTGGCGACGGCCGCCGCAATTCCGGCGACGGTGGTCAACGTCCAGGAATTCAAGCGGCGGATCTGGAATTCCGCGTACTTCGGCGTCGAGTTGACCTCGCCCCGGTGGCGGACGCTGAACCTGAGCGCCGTGCTGGTGCTCGGCGCCCTCGCCACCGGCCTCGCGCTCGTGCTCGACCCGCCGATCACGCGGCTGGTCGGGGACGGCACGGCCGGGCGCGTCCTGGCGGCCGCGATCGGGCTGTGCCTCGGCTTGTCCGGGCTGGGCTTCGTCGGGCTCGGCGCGGCCGTCCACACGCTCTTCTGGTCACCCGGCCCGGAGTTCTCCCTCTTCTGGACGGCGCCGATCGTCGGCGGCGTGGCGGTGCGCTTCGTGCACGTCGACGAGTTCCACCGGCACAGCGCGTGGCGGTTCGCGCTCGACCTGACCCGCCGGGGGACGGTCATCGCCGGGCCCACCCGCGCCGATCCCTTCTGGCGGGTCGCGGGGCTCCTGGCCGGAACGGCGCCGCTCGTCGGCCTCCTGGTCGTCTCGCCGCCGGACACCGCACCCGACCGGTACGCGTGCTACGGCGGGGCGGCGCTCGTGATCCTCCATTCCGCGTGGGCCGATCGGCGGTCGCGGGAGATCCCGCACCGGTGGCACCGGCTGCCGCGCGTGGCGAGCGGTGCCGCGGCGCGCGTCCTCGTCACGGTCGCCGCGGCCGGACCGGCCGGTGCGCTGTGCGCGGACCTGTGGGCCCGGGCGCCGGTGCTCACCGGGCTCGGCGGCGGGCTGATCGTCGCCGCCGTCGTGACGGCGCTGTGGGCGGTCCCCGTCGCGCTGGCCCGCCGGGACCGCCGGCTGCCCGGCCGCGTGAACCTCGCCGCGAGCCTCGTCCGGCTGCCGTTCACCGGCGGGCTGCTGCCGCTCACCGTGGCGATCTTCCATCCGCGGGCGGGGCTGCCGGTCGCGGCCCTCGTCATCGTGGCCGCCGAGACGGCCTCGCTCCTCGCCGGGCGCGACCGGTCGGTGATCGACGCGCTCACCGCGGCGGGCGGGCTCCTGTTCATCGACGTGTCGGTCAACCGGAACGGCAGGCTTGCCGGGCGATGGCTGCAGGACGCCGTCGTGAGCCGTCCGGCGCGTCCCGAGTACGCGCTGATCCGCGCCCTGAACGCGCGGGCCGCCCGCGCCGCCCGCGGCGTGACCGGGGGCGACCGGGCCAGGCCGCCCCGCACCGGCCCCGCGGCGGCGTGCTGGAACGACCTCGCCGGACGGCTCCTGGACCTGGTGGACGAGGAGGTCGTCCCCCGCCATCCGGCGAAGCACCGCGCCCGGCTGAGCGCGGCGCAGGACGTCGCCCGCGCCGACACCGCGTGGAGCAGGGCGGTCGCGGCGACCCACGTGCGGGCGTGGGCGGACGCCGAGCGGCACTGGCGCGACGCCGCGGCACGGCACATGGTGCTCGGCCACCCGAACCACGAACTGTTCGCCCGCGTCATGGTGGTCCTGCTGCTCGCGCTGCACCTGGACCGTCCGGCCGAGACGGAGAGGCAGGCGGCGCGGCTGGCGCGGTCCACGGCGGGGCCGCCGGTGCTGCGGAGCTGCGTCGCCCTCGCCCGGGCCGCCGCCGCGTCCGCCCGCGGCGACACCCGCGCGGCCGCCGCGACGCTGGACGGCCTGTCCCCGGTGACGCCCAGGGCGTTCCGCGCCGCCTGGGCGGACGACCCCCATCCGGACCGGCTCGAACGGTGGAGCCCCGACGAATGCGCCCGCGTCATCGCGGCATGCGAGGCACAATTGCGCGCGTCCATCGCCGAGAAAGGCGCGCCCGAAGAAGCACGAGACCGGCAGGACCAACGAGACCGGAAGGCGTCGGCCCGCGGAGCCGAAGCGTGACCGGCGAGGCGGCGGAACTCGACCGCGATTTCCGGTTCAGCCGGGCCTTCTACCTTTACGCGGCGTTCTTCCCGCTCATCTGGGCGGCGGGCGCGCTCCTCACCGGAAACCTCCGGGAGCCCGTCCTGAGCACCGCGGTCGCCTTCTGCGTGACCGCGGATTACCTTCTCCTCTACCGCGCCTACAGGAGGCTGACGCGCTACGCGAGCGCGCTGCGGCTGGACGGCGAGCGCAGGTTCACGCCCTACCAGGCACTCGGCGGAGTCCTTTTCGGCGGGCTCCTCGCGGCCCTCTGGGACGAGATCCCCGCCGCGCACGGCAAGGAATTCTGGATCGCCCTCGCCATCGGCGCGCTGTCACTCACCTCCGGCCCCTTCTACAAGGCCCGCGTCCATTCCGTCGTCTGGCTGCACACGGTCGCGAGTCGGCTGCTCTTCGACAAGGGGATCTTCCTCTTCTACGCCGCGACGTCGCACTCCTCGCCCGGCCTCCTCCGGCTGGCGGGGTGGATCGCGCTTCTCGAACTGCCGAGCTTCCTGTACATGACCCGCGATTCGAAAAGCCCCTCGTGG
The DNA here is from genome assembly GCF_001552135.1 of Actinomadura chibensis NBRC 106107. Taxonomy (GTDB): domain Bacteria; phylum Actinomycetota; class Actinomycetes; order Streptosporangiales; family Streptosporangiaceae; genus Spirillospora; species Spirillospora chibensis. The sequence continues at coordinate 71,246 of NZ_BCQP01000039.1, forward strand.
CTGGCCCGGACGGACGACGCCCACAATTACCTCCAGCTCGACCGGGACGCGAGGCGGCTGCTCTACGAGGACGTCTGGCTCGCGGACTCGGTCCGTCCGAAGCGCGGCCGCAAGGCGCCCGACCTGACGTTCGTGCACACCCTCGCGCACGAGGCCGTGTCCTCGGTGCAGCAGGCGCGGCAGCTCGTCCTCGACCTGGACGGGCTCAGCGCGTCCGCCGCGCGTCCCGGCATGAAGTCGCTGGAGTGGGCCGAAGCGGCGGCGGCCCTGGTCGACCTCGCCGAGTCCGAGGTGGACACCGGAAGGGCCGCCGTCCGGCGGCGGCTGCGGCTCGCCCGCGCGCACTGCGCGCACGCGCGCTCGGCGATCTACCTGGCGACCGGCCACCGCGACGAGTTCCGCGCCGCCTTCGCCGAGGCGCGGGCGCTGTGGACGGCGGAGGGCCTGCACGACCTCGCCGCCGAGGAGTCCGTGACCGTCCTCCAGAACTCGGGCGTCGACCACACGTTCCAGCTCCTCACGGTCGCCGACGGCCTGGACCTCGTCGGGCCGCTGGTCGGCTCGGCCGACCTGCGGTCGTTCGCGCGGCGCCAGGTCCTGTTCACCGCTGCGGTGCTCCACGAGGACGAGGGCGACCGCGCCCGCGCCGAGCGGTTGCGCGCGGCGGGCCTCGCCGTCCCGCGCCGCGCCCGGGACCGGTGGCGGCTGGCCCGCCAGTACAGGTCGGCCGGGCTGCGCCGCCGGGCGTCCGAGCTCGCGCTGCTCGACCGCATGGTGGCGATCAACAGCGGCCCGCTGCGGGCGGCGAGCCGCTTCGCGCCCGTCGACGCCCCCGGGATCACGGTCGCCGGCTGGCCGGCCAGCCGGGCCCGCGACCTCACGCTGCGCGCCCTGCGCCAGTGGGCCCTCGGACGCAAGGACAAGGCCGAGGAGCTGCTGCTCCAGGCGGCGGAACTGCTGCGCGCGAGCGACCAGCTCCACACGGCGTTCGACGTCCTGCTCGAACTCGGCCGCGCGCAGATCCGCACGCACCCCGCCGGCGCGTTCCGGAACCTGTCCGCCGCCGCCGAGATCTACGAGACCCTCCGCGACCGGATCCTGGACGACGAGCTGCGGATGCAGTCCGGCGGCCCGATCGAACGGCTCCTCGTGATGCTGGTCGGGCTGCTGCTCACCGAGGCTCCGCGCGGGACCGGCCCCGGCTGGCCCGCGGCGCCCGGCGCGGCGGCCTTCGACCTCGTCGAGCGCGCCCGCTCGCGCAGCCTGCTGGAGCTGCTCGGGACGACCGTCCCGCCGGCGGGCGCGGTGCCGCCGGACCTCCTCGCGGACGAGGCGCGGGCCCGCGCCGAGGTCGCCGCCCGGCGCGCCCCGCGCCCGGCCGGGGACGGCGAGGAGGACGCGCTCCGGGCGCTCCGCGACGCGCTCCGCTCGCTGGCCGCGGCGCAGGAGCGGATCGCGGCGGCCGCCGTCCCGGGCGAGGAGTACATCAGCCTCTCCCGGGGAACCCCGCTGACCTTCACGGAGGTGAGGGCGCTGCTGCGACCGGAGGCCACGGCGTGACGACCATCCTCGCCGAATACCTCGTCACCGACGACGCGACCCACGTCTTCCTCGTGCGGCCCGACGGCGACGAACCGCGGACCGAGACGCTCGCCCTCACCCGGGACGAGTTGCGCGCCCACGTCGCCCGCTTCCGCGCGGCGACCCGCGGGCACGAGACCCCGGCGGCGGACGAGCCCCTCGCCGCGCTCGTCGCGCCCGTCGCGGAGGCGTGCGAGCCGGGGGACGTCGTCTGGTTCGTCCCGCACGACACGCTGCACTACGTCCCGCTGGGCGCGCTTCCCGTGGACGGCGCGCCGCTCGTCGAGCGCAACGCCGTCTGCTACACGCCGAGCGCCTCGGTGATGCGGTACTGCCAGGCCAAACGCAGCCCGGACGCCCGCCGCGTCGTCGTGTACGCCGATTCGCGCCCGGACCGGCCGCTGCCGCACGCGCGCCAGCAGGCCGGGGACCTCGGACGGCGCTTCGGCGCGGACGCGGTGCTGCGGTTCGGCCGCGCCGCCGCCCTCGCCGCGCTGCCCGCCGACGCCGGGACGGGCACGTCCCGGATCCTGCACTTCGGCTGCCACGGGACGTTCACCCCGCAGGCGCCGCTGGACTCGGCGATCGTCCTCGCGGACGGCGAGCTGACCGCCGAGCGGATCCTCGGCAGCTCCCTGCGCGCGGACCTCGTCACGCTGAGCGCCTGCGAGAGCGGCGTCAACGCGCACCGCCCGGGCGACGAGCTGGTCGGGCTGACCCGCGCGCTGATCTACGCGGGCGCGGCGTCGGTGCTGGTCAGCCTGTGGTCGGTGGACGAGGTGTCGACCAGCCTGCTGATGGACGACTTCTACCGCGAGCTGGCCGCCGGGACGTCCAAGGCCGAGTCCCTGCGGCGGGCGCAGAACACGCTGCGGGCGATGCCCGCCACCACGGTGATCAAGCGCTGCGAGGAGTCCCTCGGCGCGGGCGACCTCCTGGACGAGGACGTCGCCGACGCCCGGTTCCGGTGCGGCGACTTCGGCGCGGCCAGGGACGGGTACGCGCGGCTCCTCGCCCGCGCCGACCCCGGCGACGCCCGGACCACGCGGTGGCGGACCGCCGAGGCGCGCTGCCGCCGGGCGGCCGAGGCGGCGACCGAGCCCCCGGACTACGGCCGCGCGATCTACAGTGACCCCTACCATTGGGCCGCGTTCGTATTGGTCGGTGACTGGCGATGACCTCCTCCCCGACGCTGCTGTCCGAGGCGGACGGGTTCTTCGTCCTCCTCTCCTGGGACCTCGACCTCGACGGCGCCCGCGCGGCGCTCGCCTCCGGGACGCTCGGGGTCGTCCAGGACGACGAGGGGCGCTTCGTCGCGACCGTCCTGCACGGCGACCTCGCGGACGAGACCGCCCGCGACCTGCGCGCCGCCCTGCCGCGCCTGCCGCCGGCGGTCGTGGTCGACGCGGACGTCACCTTCGCCGAGTTCGCCGGGTCCGCCGCCCTGACGCTGCTGGACCTCGGCGCGCGGGCGCTCGTCCTCGCCGACGGCGGGCGGGCCGTCGCGGTGCTGCCCGTCGAGATGGTCGGCGCGCACCTCGCCTCGCGCGACTACACCGCCCCGTCGAACGAGATGGCGGGCTCCGGCGGGCTCGGCGACGGCGCCCTTCCCGGGCGTCCGCGCACGGGCCTCGCACCGGCCGTCTGCCTGGAGCCGGGCTGCGGGCACGTCAACTGGCTCGCGTCCTTCGATCCGGACAGGCCGCCGTGGTGCGAGCGTCCGGCGCCGCCGCCCCGGCACCGGCTCAGGCTGGGCGGCTGACCCGGTGCTCGGCTCCGTCGTCAAGGAGGCCGGGGGGCTGCTCGACCGGCGCTTCTTCCTCAACTCCCTGCTGCCGGTGCTCGTGTTCCTCGGCGCGTCGGCGCTCGCCGTCGCCGCCGGGACGTCCGGGACCGCCGCGGCGGCGGACCACTGGAACCGCTGGAGCGGCCCGGTCAAGACGCTGACCGTCGCGGGGTTCGCCGTCGTCGCTATGCTCGCCGCGGCCTGGCTGTCCAGCGCGTCGACGGGGCTCGTCCGGCTCTACGAGGGCTACTGGTCCGGCCCGCTCGGACGGCCGCCGCGCGGCTGGGGCGTCCGCTGGCACCGGCGCCGCCTCGCCGCGCTCGACCCCCGCGACGACGCCGACTACGCGCGCCTCCACACGAGCTACCCGGGGCGCGAGGCCGAACTCCAGCCGACGCGGCTCGGCAACATCCTCAAGAACTCCGAACTGCATCCGGAAGCGCGCTACGGCATCGACGCCGTTCTCGTCTGGCCCCGCCTGCATCCGCTGCTGCCCGCCGACCAGCGCGCCTCGCTCGCCGCCGCCCGCGCCGAGATGGAGTTCTTCCTCACCGTCTCGGTGCTCGCCGCCGCCTTCTCCGCCGGGGTCGGCGCGTTCCTCGCGGCGGCGGGGGCGGACGTCCCGCTCTTCCTGCTGTGCCACTGGGGCGGCGCCGCGCTCGCGCTCGCCGCCTACGCGTGCTCGCTCGCCCCCGCGCGGATCTACGGGCAGCAGGTGAAGGTGACGTTCGACGTCCACCGGGGGCTGCTGCTGAAGGCCCTCGGCCACCCGAGACCGGACGAGCCCGACGAGCCCGTCCTGTGGCGGGCCCTCGCCCGCTACTGGTACCGGGGCGTCCCGCTGACCGCGACGTTCCACGCGGCGGCGGCCGTCCCCGAGCAGCCGCCCGACGAGGACCCGACCCTCCCCAGGCCGCGCTTCGCGCTGCCCCTGACCGCCTGGGCCGCCCTCGCCTTCCTCGCCACCGGGACGCTCGGCGCCCTGCTCCTCAGCTGAGGGCCCCCGGGTCGCGCCTTCGGAGCAGGGAACCCGTCTCCGGAGGACGGAGGACGTCCTTGCGGAGCGCCGCCGTCACCGCGAAGCCGGTCTCCCGGGAGAGGGGCGTGTCGTCCGGCAGTCCGAGCCGGGCGGCCAGCTCGGGGGCGTAGAGGTCGACGGCCGCCTCCGTGAGATCGGCGAGCGCCGCCGCCGCTGCCCGCGTCTGGACGTGGGCGGCCGCCCCGGTGCCGGCGGCGACGAGCGCGGCGGGCCACCAGAACGGGACGAGCAGCGCGTAGAGGACCGCCCACCCCGAGAGCCTGGTCGCGGACGCGTAGGCGGTGTGGGCGGCCAGGAGGTCCGCGCGGGCGGCGTCCGGCAGGAGGAGCCAGAGCCGGGGCCAGACGGCGCCGAGGTCCAGCCCGTAGGCGCTCCGCACGCGGTCCGCCGGGGCCGTCAGCCGGTCGCCCGTCCACGACGGGCGGGTCGGCTCCGCGCGGGAGATCCGGTCGCGGGCGGCGAGGGCCGCCCCGACGCCGCCGGGCGGGGCGCCGGTGACGGCGGCCGACACGGCGGCGGTGACGGCCGCGTCGGCGTCGCTCCAGCGGTCGCGGCGGCGGCGGGCGAGGCGCCCGAGCGGCCCGCGCCCGGCGGGCAGCGTCCACAGCGCGGCGATCAGTCGGCCCAGCGCCGCCGCGCCCAGCCCGGCCCCGGCGGCGGCGAGGCCCGCCGCCGCGATCGCCGGCAGGACGGCCCCCGTGTCGTTCGGGCGCCGGGTTCCGAGCCGGTCGGTGACCCAGCGGGCGAGCGCGGGCGCGTCGAACGCGTGCGCCTGGCCCAGGTGGAACCCGGCCACGGCCGTCCCGACGAAGAGGAGCCCGGGCAGGACGAGGAACGTGAACCACTTGTCGAGCAGGCGCTTCCCGACCTCGCCGAGGAGCCCGGTCACGGGGCGAGCCGCCGCTCGGCCAGGGGCTCGCCGCTGACGGCGCAGGTCGGCGGCGGGCCGTCGGCGCGGGGCGTCCAGCGCGCGCACCGGCCGGTCGGGCAGGCCCACAGCTCGGCCGCCGGGGCGGGGGCCCCGGTCGCGGCGGGGTTCGGCCGGTACTGCCGCCAGGTCGGCGGGAGCAGGCCGCCCGGCACGCCGTAGGCGACGAGCCTGGCGTCCAGCGCGTCGAGGTCGGCGGCGGGCGCCTCCGCCCCGTCCGCCAGGGCCGCGACGATCCGGTCGAGGAGCGGCTCGAATCCGTCCTCGGCCGCGATCTCCTGGAGTTCGCCGAGTTCCAGCGCGCGGCACAGCGCGGAGAGGCGGTCGGCGTCGTCGGGCATGCGCACCTCGGGGGGATCAGGGGCCGACATGGACGTAGGAGGCCCACAGCGATGGGGTCTTCGGGGATTCGGCGCGCACGTCGGCGACCGTCTCCGCCAGCGCGGCGTGCACCGGGCGCCCGGCGGCGAGCCGCCGGTAGAAGCCGCGGGTGACGGCCGTCGCGGTGCGGTCGTCGGCGGGCCACAGCGTGCCGACGACGTGCGCGTAGCCGGCGAGCTGGAACGCCGACGTCAGGTGGACGGCCTCGTCCGGCAGGTCGATCGCGCCGAGCGCCGTCGTGCACGCGGCCAGGAAGGCGAGCCGCCCGCCGGCCAGGTTCAGCCCGCCGACGTCCGGCAGCGTCAGCGGCTCGTCGTGCAGCATGAGGCGGCTGAGCGCGGGCGCGGACGGGTCGCTGACGGCGTGGCAGGCGAAGTGCGCCAGCGGCGCGCCGGGCAGCGCGGCGAGGACGTTCGCGCGGGTCGCCTCGGCGTCCCTCAGCACCCGCGCGCCCGGCAGGAGCCCGGCCAGGGTCTCGGCGTCCCCGGCCGCGCCGGGCAGCGGGAGGCCGTCGACGGCGGCGGCCGCCGAGACGACCAGCCCGCCCTCGGACGCGACGCCCTCGGACACGGTGGCTCCGGCCTGCTGCTCGCGCGCGTGCTCCAGCACCCGGACGGTCGGCGTGTACGACGGGACGATCGACCCGTGCTCGGTCGAGTGCAGCGGCAGGAACACCATCAGCCCGGTCGGCACCCACCACAGCCGGGAGACGTCCGGGGGGAGTTCGGCGAGCACCGGCCCGGTGACCGCCCGCTCCAGCCAGCCGAGGACGTCCCGCAGGTCCCGCTCCGCCCGCGCCCGTTCGCGGAGCGAGCCGCCGGGCGCGATCGCGACCGCCAGCGCGCCGTAGAGGTCGCTGATCCGCCGTCCCGTCTCCGCCGCCGTGGCCTCCGGCAGCGGGACGGGGCGGACGCCGTCCGGCAGCATGATCAGCGCGTCGGCGCGGCGGTCGTTCTGCGTGACGAAGACGATCGGCCCTTGCCGCGCGGCGGCGCACAGCTCGGCGGACGTCCTCGGCAGGAGGAAGTCGGCGTAGCCGTCCAGGCGGCGGATAGCGGCGAGGGTCTCGTCCCAGCGCCGGGCGAGCGCGTGCCGCCGCTCGATGATCTCGTCGGGGGCGCCGCCGAGGTCCGGACGGTCGAGGGCGTCCCTGATCCGGACGAACTCCGCCGCCGTCTCCGGGTGCTCGGCGGTGAGCCGCCCGAGGTCGCTCCTCGTGTCGAGCGTCTGCCCGAGGAGGACGCCCCGGCCCTGTTCGAGGAGTTCCACGGCGCGGTCGGGCCGTCCGGCCGAGAGCGCGGCGGCGGCCGCGTCGGCGGCGAGCCCCTTCGGCCGGGTCAGCGCCCGCTCCCGTTCGGGACGCGACAGGGCCCGCGACGCGCGCTGCGGGAGCGTCTCGACGGCGAGCGAGAACGCTTCGAGCGCGGACTCCCAGTCCCCGGACTCGGCGGCCAGATGCCCCCACGCCTCGGCCGAGCCGCCCCTCACCCAGGCGGGAGCGGCCGGGGCGTGCGCCGCCTGCCGCCACTGCTCGATCGCCCGCTCCCGCTGCGCCACATCCCCGGTGGCGTCGAACCGGCGGCGGGCGGACGTGCCGAGCAGGTAGCGGAACTCCGCCCGCTGCGGATGACCCTCGGCCAGCCCGTCCAGGGACCGGCGGAGCAGCGGCTCGGCCTCGTCCAGCAGGGCGTCGCCGCCCTCCGCGTCCTGCTTGACCAGCAGGGCGTCCGCGAGCCTGGCCTCGACCAGCGGGCGCTGGGTGTGGCCCGCGGGCATCACCCGGAGCGCCCGCCGCATCACCTCGACCGCCTCGGTCAGCAGCGCCGGGTCCTCGTCGACGCCGTAGAGCAGGACGAGGGCGAGGCCGAGGTTGCTCAGGCGCTGCGGCAGGTGGTGGCTGTTGACCAGGGCGACGCCGACCGCCTCGCGGAGCGCCTTGCGGGTCCGGGGCCTGGTGAACGGCGAGAAGATCGGCACCAGCGCCCGCCTGAGGACGGACTGGTAGTCCTCCGTCGGCGTCTCGGCGACCGCCCGGCGGTGCAGCCCGATCGACTCCCGCAGCGCGTCGACGTCGTCCAGGGCGAGGACCCGCTCGTCGAGGGCGACGGCCAGTTCGGCGAGGACCAGCGGTCTGACCGCCGGACTGGCGGTCCCGGCCGCCTCCCGCAGGATGCGGATCGACTCGTCGATCATGTCGAGGTCGCCGGTCGCGGTGTAGGCGACGTGGAGCGCCGTCGCGTACTGGATCGCGTAGCCGTTCCGGGCGGCGTCCTCCGGCGGCCGCGAGGCGAGCAGGCGGCGGCCCGTCTCCAGCGCCGAGTCGAGGTCCCGGCGCTGTCCGAGCAGCCGGTACCGGAGCAGGAGCGCCGTCAGGAGGAGCATGCTGAAGGCCCCGTAGCGGCGGTACCGGGGCGACCTGCCGTCGAGGCGCCGCCGCATGTCGCGGATGAGGTCGTCGACGAGCAGCAGGCCGTGCTCGCCCTGCCGTTCCGCGACCCGGAGCTGCGCGATGCCCCAGCGGTCGACCCGGGCGAAGAACGGCCGGACGGAACGCGCGCGCCGCCGCCGGACCTTCGCGGCGGCGGGCGCCAGGACCGCGCCGCACACCGCCGCGGCCGCGGCGGCCGCCGTGACGGCGAGCACCCACTTCAGCTCGTCCCAGGCCGCCCCGGCGAGGACGACCAGCACCGCGGACCCGACCGCCAGGGCGCGCGATCGGCGCCAGAAGCGCGGACGCCGCGCCAGCAGTTGCAGGGCGTGGGGGGACAGGAAGGGCGGCGGGGGCGCGGCCTCGAACCGCCGCACCACATAGGTGCCGTACAGGACGACCTGCGGCAGGAGCACGAGATGGAGGACCGCGAGCCACCCCGCGGCCCCGCCCGCGCCGACGGACGCGTACCCGTCCCGCAGTTCCGCGTGGGCGGCGGTGAGCGCGGCGGGCAGGCTCGCCGACGCCGACGTCGTCCACACGTTCGCCCGGACCCCCGCCTCCCGGTACACGAAGCGGAAGGCCACGAAGTAGAACGCGAAGGCGGCCACGACGTCCATGCCCTCAGCATTCGGTCGGAGCGGGCGGACGGCCAGACCGGGCATCCCACCGGAACCAGACCGTGACCTGGATGCCCGGCCGGCGCGGCCGTCAGCCCGCCTCGGGACGCGGCCGCCGGACCGGCGGCAGGTCGAACTCGTCGTTCGGCGTCCGCAGCAGGGCGACGCTCGCGGACGCGAATCCCACGGCGGTCAGCACCCAGGCGACGCCGGGCTGGAGGTTGCCGCCGAGCACGTTCACGAACTCGACCGGCGCGGCCGCGCCGACGGCGACGGCCATCCAGCGGGGCGCGACGCGGACGCGCCACAGCAGGACCGCGAGGAGGACGCGGCCGATCGTGATGGTGAGCAGCATCGGGAGCAGGATCAGCCCGAAGCCGGAGTTCTCGATGGAGTCGCCGAGCGTGATGACGGTGTTCGCGTCCAGGTTCTTGTCGACCGCGATGTAGTCGAGCAGGTCCGTGCTCGGGTTGGCGGTGCCCGCCAGGAAGCCCAGCGTCATCAGGACGCCGACGACGGTGGCGAACACCGGCGCGTGGCGGCGGCAGGCGGCGATCATCGCCAGCGCCGACGGGACGAGGGTGAAGATGAGGATCGGGCTGAACAGCAGCATCAGCCCCACCCGGTCGTGGTGGGCGACGGTGGCGGCGAACTGGTCGCGGCCGTCCTCGGCGCCGTAGTCGTAGGGGGCGACGAAGCCGCCCACCGCGATCGCCAGCGCGGGCACGGGCGCGACGACCGCGAGCAGCACGCGCCAGAACGTGCGCGCGTCGCGGACCTTGGTCGGGGTGGCGGGCGGGGCGGTGGCTGCGGTCACGACGGCCTCCTTGCGAGCCGGTGCGGATCGGGTTCCGCGCCAGTGTGCGGCGCGCCGCCGGACGGCCGACAGGGGCCCGTCCCTGGCCGGTTGGGGGCGTGCCCCTACCTGCCCGGGGACGCCGCCGGTCATCATGACCTGGTGACTCCTCGCGGGATGGCGGCGGCGTTGCTCGGCCTCGCGCTGGCCGAGGCGGCCGTGGCGGCGGGCGCGGGCGCGTGGTCGGGCCTCGGCTGGGACCGGCTCGTCGACCTGCTGGTGTTCAGCAACGCCGTGATCGGGCTCGCGCTCGCGGTGTCCGGCTGGCCGATCGCGGGACACCGGCCGCGCAACCCGATCGGCTGGCTGCTGCTGGCGGGCGGCCTGTGCTTCCTGACCACGGCGGCGGGCACGGCGCTGCTGGGCGTGGCGTCCGCGCACGACCTGCGGGGGCCGGGCTGGACGGCGCTGGCCACCGTCGTCAACGCGGCGTTCCCGTGGATGCTGTGCCCGCTGCTGCCGCTCGTCCTGCTGCTGTTCCCGGACGGGCGGCTGCCCGGCCCGCGCTGGCGGCTGCTGGCCGTCCCGCTCGCGGCCGGCGCGCTGCTGTTCGCCGCGTCGTCGCTGGTGCCGACCATGGGGCTGGCGTCCGAACTGGGCTACGACGACCCGATCGGCTGGGACGCGCCCGCCCTGCGGACGTGGGGCGGTCCACTGGCGACGGTCTCGATCGCCTGCGCCTACCTCGGGGCGCTGGCGGCGCTCGTCGTCCGGTACCGGCGGGGCGGCGAGCGGACGCGCCGCCGGTTGCTGTGGCTGGTGCCCGCCGCGTCGATCATGGTCGCGGTGTTCCTCGCGGACGCGGTGCTCGACCTGCAGAGCGTGTTCGCGATCCTGCCGATCGCGCTGGTGCCGCTGGCGATCATGGTGGCGGTGCTGCGGCACGAGCTGCTCGACATCCGGCTGGTGATCTCCAGGTCGGTGCTGTACCTGCTGCTCACGCTCGGCGTGGTCGCCGCCTACCTGGCGCTGATCACGATGCTGGACGGCGCGCTGCGGCGGCACGTGCCCGCGGGCGCGTCGGTCGCGGCGACGCTGGTGATCGCGCTGGCCTTCAACCCGGTGCGGATCGTCCTGCAGCGGCTGCTCGACCGGTCCTTCTACGGGGCGCGGCGCGACCCGCTGCGCGCGGTGGCCGAGGTGGGCGCGCGGCTCGGCGACGCCGACGGCGGGCTGGACGGCGTGCTGGAGTCGCTGTGCGGGGCGCTGAAGCTGCCGTCCGCGTCGATCGTGGTGCGGGGCGGGCGGGTCGCGGCGTACGGGACGCCCGCCGAGGTCCGGCACGTGTTCCCGCTGCGGCACGGCGACGACGAGCTCGGGGAGCTGGTCATCGGGCTGCGGGCGGGGGAGTCGCGGCTGGACCCGTCCGACGAGCGGGTGATCGGCCTGCTCGCCGCGCCGGTCGCGGTCGCCGTGCACGCCGGGCTGCTCGCCGACCGGGCGGGCGAGCTCGCCGAGGCGCTGCGCCGGTCCCGGGAACGGGTGATCACCGGCCGCGAGGAGGAGCGCCGCCGGATGCGCCGCGACCTGCACGACGGCCTCGGGCCGATCCTGACCGGCGTCGTCCTCAACGCCGACGCCGCCCGCCACCTCCTCGCCACCGACCCGGCGCGCGCGGGCGACCTGCTCGGCACGCTGCGCGAGCAGGCCACCGAGGCCGTCGACGACATCCGGCGGCTCGTCTACGACCTGCGTCCGCCCGCCCTCGACGGGATGGGCCTGACCGGCGCGCTCCGCGAGCACGCCCTGGCCCTCACCCGCCGCGCGGACGGCTCGCCGCTGACGGTGACCGTGCACGCCACCGAGCCCGCGCCGGAACTCCCCGCCGCCGTCGAGGTCGCCGCCTACCGGATCGTCACCGAGGCGCTGACCAACGTGGCCCGGCACTCGACGGCGGCCTCGGCGACCGTCGTGCTGGCGTCCGGGCCCGACGCGCTGCGCCTGCGGGTGGAGGACGACGGCGCCAACCACGCCCCCTGGGTCCCCGGCGTCGGCCTCGGCTCGATCCGCGAGCGCGCCGCCGAGCTCGGCGGCACCTGCGACCTCGACCCGGCCCCGACCGGCGGACGCGTCTCCATCACCATCCCCCTCGGCAAGGAGCCCGCATGACCCTGCGGATCGTCATCGCGGACGACCACGGCGTGGTCCGCGACGGCCTGACCGCCCTGCTCTCGGCGGTCGACGGCTACGAGATGGTCGGCACCGCCTCCACCGGCGACGAGGCCGTCCGCGCCGCCGTCACCCTGCGCCCGGACGTCCTCGTCATGGACATCCAGATGCCCGGCCGGACCGGCATCGAGGCCACCCGCGAGATCGCCCGCGTCGCCCCGGACGTCGGCGTCCTGATGCTGACGATGTTCGACGACGACGACTCGGTGTTCGCCGCGATGCGCGCCGGAGCGCTCGGCTACGTCCTCAAGGGCGCCGCCTCCGCCAACATCATCCGCGCCATCGCCGCGATCGCCGCCGGGGAGGCGATCTTCGGCCCCGGGGTCGCCCGCCGCGCGCTCACCTTCCTGACCGCGCCGCCGCCCGCCACCCCCGAGTTCCCGCAGCTCACGCCGCGCGAACGGGAGGTGCTCGACCTCATCGCCGCCGGGCTGGCGAACGCCGACGTCGCGGCCCGCATGTCCCTGGCCTCGAAGACGGTCAGCAACCACATCACCAACATCTTCGCCAAGCTCCAGGTCGCCAGCCGGGCCGAGGCCATCGTCCGCGCCCGCGAGGGCGGCCTCGGCACCTCCGCCGAGACCTGACCGCCGCCAAGAGGGCGGCGAGCGGCGCCCCGGCGGTGAGCGCGAGCCACAGCGCCCGGCTGCGGCCCCACTCGTCGGCCGGCCAGATCGGGAACAGGGCCAGCACCCCCGACCAGGGCCGGATCAGGGCGACCGCCGTCGCGACCGGGACGACCAGGGCGGCGAACACCGCGCCGGGCTGCGGCACGCCCCGGTGCCGCCGCCACGCGGACACCGACACCGCCAGCGTGGCCGCGCCGACCCCCTGCAGCGCGAACAGTCCCGGGTGGTCGGGCAGCCGGTGCCGCCAGACGAGCAGGCAGCAGGCCCACACCCCGAGGGCGGCCGGGACGGTGATCACGGCGCGGGCGGCGGTGCGCCAGACCAGCCCGCGCGGCAGCGTGTCGACGAGGGCGGCGCACCGCTCGTCCTGCGCCGTCGCCACCGTCCCGGCGATGAGGCCGACCGCGGCGCCCTGCAGCGGCCACATGACGTACGGGCGGGCGGCGACCATGGCCATCAGCCCGGCGATGACCGCGCAGGACGCGCCGAGCAGCACCCCGGGCGTCACCCGGACGGCGTAGCGGATCACGGGCTGCCCAGCGGGTTGACCATCGTGTGGTCGATGCCCGTGACCATGGCGAGGACGCAGGCGACGACGGCGGCGGCGAGCAGGACGGCACCGACCGCGCGGAGGCGCGGGGTGCGTGCGCGCGGGTCGTGCCAGAGGGCGGCGACGACCGCGAGCCCGCACAGGCACACCAGGTACCCGACCCACCACTGCGGCGACCCGGACATCAGCAGCATCCGCTCGGGATCGCCCTTGACGCCGAACGGGCCGCCGAAGTACGTCCACGGCGAGACGTGCCGGACGGGCCGCAGCGGCGCGACCAGCCCCTGGAAGGCGATGACGAACGCCACGAGCAGCACGGCGACCATCGGCGCGACGCCGCGCCGCGGCCACCAGCGGCCGATGACGACGCCGAGCAGCGGGCCGCCGAGCGCCGCCATCGGCCCCTCGCCGAACAGCACCGCGAGCCGCCAGCCCTCCGTCACGGGCCCGAACGGGAACCCGTCGGGCGGCGGCGGGTTCACGTGGTACAGCCGGACGTTCCACCCGTACCAGAGCAGGCCGACGGCGAACGGCAGCAGGCAGGCCAGGACGAGCGCGGCGGTCTGGACGCGCTCCGGCACGGGCGGCGCCCCCGCCGCCCGGCGCAGCGCGGCCGCGTCGCGGGTCATCGAGGCCATCGCGACCAGGCCGAGCACGCCGAGCGCGGCGGCCGGGACGATCGGGTTGGCGAAGCTCGCCTCCCGCGCGTCCGGCCGGAGCCCGAGCAGGCACAGCAGCACTCCGATGACGAACAGCGGGTGCCGGGCGTAGCGGCGCGTCTCGCTCGCGGCGAGGCGCCGCAGCACGCCCCGGCCGGCGGCGGTGGCGGGGAGGGGGAGGGCCTGCGCGCTCATGCCGCGCTCTCCTGCCGGTCGGTGCCTGCGTCCGAACCCAGCATCAGGAGGTAGGCGTCCTCGACGGTGGGGTCGGCCGGCACGGCGTCGGCGACCGCGGAGCCGCCGACGGACCTGATCCGCCCGGAGCCGGTGCGCCAGGAGTGCAGCGCGCCGGGCAGCGCCCGCGGCGCGAGCCAGACCCGTCCGGCGGCGGTGGCGACGAAGTCGGCGACCGCGCCGTCGTAGCGGATCCGTCCGGCGTCCATGACGATCACCCGCTCGCACAGCGCGGCGACGTCCTCGGTCTGGTGGGTGCCGAGCAGGACGGCGCCGCCGGTCGCGTGCTCCGACAGCAGGGTCCGCAGGGACGCGCGCTGCTCCGGGTCCAGGCCGGTGGTCGGCTCGTCCAGGACGAGCAGCGGCGGCGCGCCGATGAACGACTGGGCCAGGGCGAGGCGGCGGCGCTGCCCGCCCGACAGGGTCCGGATCCTCCTCGTGGTGCGGTCGCCGAGACCGACCAGGTCCAGGACGCGGCGCGCCTCGGCGTGCCGCCGGGCCGTGTCCGTCCACTCCTTGAGGAGCGCGACGTAGTCGACGAACGCGAAGCAGGTCATGCCGCGCGGGAACGCGACCTCCTGCGGCAGGTAGCCGAGCAGCCGCCGGACCGCCGTCCGCTCGGCGACCGATCCGGTCGCCTCCCGGCCGAGCACCGTGACGCGGCCCCCGGTGGGCGGGGTGGACGTCGTCAGCATGCGGATCAGGGTCGTCTTCCCGGCGCCGTTCGGCCCGAGCAGCCCGGTCACGCCGGGGCCGAGCTCCAGGTCGACGCCGTCCACGGCGACGGTCCGGCCGTACCGCTTGGCCAGCCCTTCGACCGCGACGATGGGCGGACGTGGTTCGGATGCGCTCACGCGTAACCTCCAGGTGTGCGTGCGGCACGGATCCGGGCCGCGAGGACGGCGACCGTGATCGCGGCCAGGACCAGGTAGCAGATCTGCGCGGTCGGCCGGACGGCGTCGTCCAGGTCGTCCCGCAGGTAGGCCGCCGCGACCACGGCGACCCACAGGCCGGACACCGCGCCGCCGACGACCGGCGGCGGCCACCACGTGAGGGCGACCAGCGCGGCCAGCGTGAGGCCGAGCGCCGGGGTCAGCCAGGCCACCGCGAGCCAGCCGATTCCGGCGACCGCGCCCATCACCGTCACCAGCGGGACGGTCGTGGCGATCACCGCGACGGTCCGCAGCAGCGCGAGGCGGGTCTTGGAGTAGGGGGTGGCGTTGGTCAGCTCGACCAGCGGATCGGTCGCGGTGAACGCGGCGACCACCCCGAGCACCGGGACCAGCGGCGCCACGAGCAGGTACAGCGCCGTGCCGAGCACCGCGCCGGGCCAGGACGCGGCGACCGCGAACACCAGCACCGCGACGGTGGCGAGCGTCCACGGGCCGCGCAGCGACCGGGACGCGGCGAGCAGCGCGGCGTCCTCCGCGCTCAGCCCGGCCCGGCGCAGCAGCCGCAGCGCGAGCGGGAGGCGGGGCCGCTGGATCGTCTCCCGCACGCCCGTCCACACCCGCTCCAGCGGGTCGGGGTCGGCCAGCGCCGCCACCCCCGCCCGGCAGCCCGCGCACCGGACGAGGTGCGCCTCGATCGACGCGGACGCCACCAGATCGGTCTCACCCGCCGTGTAGCGCCGCAGGAGGGCGGCGTCGCAGTGCCACGTGCTCATGACATTCCCTCGGTCGGTAGGGCCAGCAGGTCCTCGCGCAACTGCGCGGTCGCCTTGCGCAGCCGGAACTTCACCGTGCTCGCGGGCATCCCGAGCAGCCGCGCCGCCTCGCGGGTGCTCAGGCCGTCCAGCACCGTGGCCTGCACCACCGCGCGCAGCTCGGGGGACAGCCGCCGCAGCGCTCCACCCGCGTCGCCGTACTCCACGCCGAGCAGCACCTGCTCCTCGGCGCTCGCCAGCACCCCGCCGTCGGTCCGCGCGGACGGCCGCGCCGCCGCGTCCGCCCGGCGGAGCCGCGACACGAGACGGCGCACCGCGATCCCCCACAGCCACGCCGCGACCTCGCCCTCGCCGCGGAACCGCCCGGCGCCGCGCCACACCGCCACGAACGTGTCCTGCAGGACGTCGGCCACCGCGTCCGCGTCCCCGCAGCGCCGCGCCAGCCGCACCCGCAGCCACGGCGCGTGCCGCTCGAACAGCACCCGCAGCGCCTGCTCATCACCACCGCCGACCCTCCGCAGCAGCGCCGCGTCGTCGGCATCCGGACCTCTCGCCTGCACATCCCCTCTGTCGCATCCGGAGCCGCGACCGGACAACCCCGCGGGGAGAACTTCACGCGGAACCCGCGTCCGACAACGGCCAGCCGCAGGACACGGGCGGGAAATCTCCCAACTATCTACCGAGCGCGATCGGTCGACCACAGTCAGTGGGGAATGAAGGGGTGAACACTCCCGACCCCCCAAGGAGAACGCCCCCCGTGTCCGAGTACACCAGTGACATCCCGACCGGCAAGGTCCTGATCGTGCACAAGGTGATCAACGCCTACCTCATGCCCGACGGCATCAGCGATGCCGAGACGACCGGCGACGACGAGCTCCAGACCTTCTTCGCCGACCCCTGGCCGGCCAACGCCTCGGTCTACTGGAAGTTCGAGCCCGCCTCCGGCCGGCCGGGCGCCTACCACATCCGGTCCCAGCCCAACGAGCGCTACCTCGGCATCCGGGGAGACGTGGCGAAGGCCAACGCGGTCGTGATCCTGCGGCTGAACGAGTCCAACGCCGCTCTGTGGGAGCCCACGCCCATCCCCGGCCTGCCCGACGCCACGGGCCACCCGCTGGTGCGCGCGCTACGGCTGCGCGGCACCAACTTCGCGATGGCCACGGCCGGGAACCTCCCCAACCGCGACGCCGAGATCCACCTCGACCGCGCCTGGGACGGGGAGTTCAACCTCTACCACGCCTTCCTCCTCATCCCCGAGTCCTCGGTCACAACGACGCCCTGACACCACCCGCGCTCCGCGAGGACCCGCACCGGAGAGGGCGGGCCCTCGCGGCACCCAGGCGATGGCGGAGAACGACGGAGGGCGCTCCCCTAAGGAACGCCCTGCCGGAAAAGAAATCACGGGTGCGCCGTCAGGGACTTGAACCCCGAACCCGAGGATTAAAAGTCGGATAACAGTGGATTCTTTCGTGATTTGGGCTGTCGAACTATGTTGCCCTGGCCCTATCCGGCGCCTTTTTTTTGGATAGCCTCTTTCGCTGCCTGGTGCACAGTTCCGATGCTGTCGAGTGAACGTCGAGCGAACATGGACGCGCGGTAAACCTGCAGCGATGCGTCGAACAGCGTCGATGGTGCCGCCGCCTGCCGTCGAGCGTCGGTGCCCGAGCGAACGGCGAGCGAACTCGGAGGCACCAGAACACGCCCGCTGGTCGTCCGTCATCTCCGCCAGCGCAGCTTGTAGCCGGTGACGCAGTACTCGACTCTTGCATCTCGAATCCTGTGATCGAAGGATCCAGCGACTACGTTCGTGACGCCCACCGAAGTGGAGGGCGAAGATATTTACGCTGCTCCAACGCTGCTTCCGCGCCTCGAGTGGCTACGCGATAGCCTTGCTCATGAGGGAACGCAGAGTGGGAGCAACTCAATCGGAGGCGAGGAACGTGTCAACGTTACAGCTGATGCCCGATGAGAAGATCTTGTGCTCCTGCAAAGCGAACGCCATTGTCATCCCCTCCGAGCACGGTCTGTCCAGGTTCGCCGCCGACCAGCTTTTCCCCTTGACCGGCCTGGGGGCAAGGAGGCGATCGGGGGCCACCTCTATGTGACGACGCTTCGTTTGATCTTCAAGGCGCATCGCTTCAACCGGTTGCGTGGTTCGGTGTCCACACCGCTACCCATCATTCAGGATGTGCGTCCCTGGAGAACGGGGCTTGCTGTGGGAACCGAAGTCATTACACCGATCGCTGTGCAGAACTACGTGACGTGGTCCAGGTCTGAGTTAATCAGAGCGGTCGACGACGCACGCCGACTCATCGGACCGACGCAACTGGCCCAGATCGCATCGGTAGGCGATGCACTCGGCGGCTGGGAGGTCAACCAGACGGCCGAGACGCTCAACAAGGCTGCGCGGCTGGTCTTCGACATCACCGGAGCCCGCCCGACCGCCCTGGAGTTGATCAGCCTGTTGAACTTTTGCCCCTCCCAACGGTAGGGAGATGGACTTCTACTTGCTTAAGCGCAAGAACGTGGGGTTGTCGTTCCCCTGCGTTATATTTCCAGTGGAGGGTCTTGCGTGGGAAACGTGAGCGACGATGACATCGAGGACGGCTTCCTGGCGTTAGGTCAATTGGGTGAGTCTCTTCGTCGAATGTGGCGCCGACCCGTCTGGGTCCACTCGCCCCATGGGATTGCGGGTGCGCCTATCCGGTTATTGCTCAGCATGATCCGTCTGTCCTGGCGCATTATCCTAACTGTAGGATACATGTTTCTTTGCATTATGATGCTGGTTGCACTACTGTTGTTTATTCTGACAGTATTGGCTCTTATTGTAATGCTTCTCTATGTTATCGGCGTTGCTCTCGTTGAGGTTCTCTTCTGCTAATCCGAGATCCGGGCAGTTGTAGGTACGCATAACCTTCTCCGATCCTGGCGGGGGAGGTGACCATGAGCGAAGCCTTCCAAGTACACGTGCCCGCCACCGCCGTGGCTGCCCTCCTCGCGCCTCGCGGCAGCTGACGATCGGGGCCGTCACTCTCTGCAGCCAGGACCATGAGGCCGCAAGGCCGTCGAGGGCCTGCTGAAGACCGAGCCCGCCACCGCAGGAAGCGAGTGGCTCGTCGCGTTGAGCCACCTCGGAGGCTGATAGGCAGTTGCGCACTGCGAGTGCGCACTTGTTCGTGAGGAGTGCGCGCTCCTAGGCTCACTAGCCATAAAGACCACAACCTCACACCGCTATGGGAGCTAACGCTCATGTCGTATCCGCCGACGAGTAAGGACGCTCTACTCGGCCGCACGGAGATCGCCGCGCTGGCTGGCGTCAGTCGCCCCACCGTGACCTCCTGGGAGAGACTGGATGCTGGCTTCCCTTCACCTAGGCGCTCGAGCGGCCAGGACTACTTCCTGCGGTCGGAGGTCATGACCTGGTTGGATCGGCAGCCTGTGCCACCGGAACGCCTCGCCATCAATGAGCCCGTCGGAACCACTTACGGCGATCGAGCAAGGCGTAGAGCGGGAAGCGGGACGCCCCTAGCCGGAGAGGTACAGCGCCGGTCCGGGGGACGATCGCCATACCGCCACCCGTTCGGCGCGGTCGACGAACCCCACCCCGACAACCTGCGGATCGTGACCGAGTTGCTGGACACTGCCGTGGACCGCGTTCGCGGAGCTGCCGGTGTACTCGATTATGTGAACCTGCTGCTATGTCTCCACTACCTCCGTGGTGCCGCCGGCGATCAGTTCGAGAGGTTCGCCGCCAGGGCGCGCACTGTCACCAATCTCGACGAGACTGCCCAACTGTTGCGAGACATCGGTTGCGCGGTCGATGAGGACATGCGCGGCCTCGGCATTCGTCCGAGCATGCGGGAAGCGCTGGGGCGCCTCGAACCCAGGACCGCTCGCGATCTGCGCAAGGTCGTAGATGCGATGAGCCTCCTCGACGAGGACGTGTTCGGACTAATCCTTGATGAGTACGAACGACGAGCCGCACTGGGCAGTGGCGAGTTCTTCACTCCACGCGCGGTGGTCAGGGTGGCGACCCGACTGGCCTGCTCCGAGTTCGGCCCTGAGCTGCCGGAGTCAATCTATGACCCGTTCGCCCGCGACGGCGGATTCCTTATCGAGGCAGTCGCCGCTTGCGCTTTCGACGACAACGGCCTGCCGCGAGAGAAGACCTTGCGGACGTACGGCGAGACCCGGCGCGCCGACACCTGGCGGCTCGCGACCATGAACCTCATCCTTCACGGTGCCGCGCCGACTATCGACCTCAAACGCGAAGCTCCATGGAACGCCGACCCTACGCCCTCGGAGCCGTTCGATATCGTGCTCACCAACCCGCCCTTCAACATGAGTGATCCTGGCCGTGGGGAACGTCATGAGGGCCATTGGGAGTACGGGGCCCCTCCCTTGGATAACGACAACTTCGCTTGGGTGCAGCATTGCCTGTCGAAACTGAGCAGGAGAGGCCGGGCCGCGATCATTATGCCCAACAAAGCAGGGAATTCGGGCCACAAGTCAGAGAGTGCAATTCGCAGGAAACTGGTGCAATCCGGAGTTGTCGACTGTGTCATTGCCCTCCCGGATCGATTGTTTACTGGAACTGCAGTACCGGTCTCTGTATGGCTGCTCCGTCATCCCGGCACGCCATGCGATAGCACGCTGTTCCTCGACGCACGACATATGGGAATGCAGAATGGCTCCCGCCGAACTCTCGACGCCCTGGATGTGGAGACGCTCCTCGACGCTTATCGCACCTGCAGGAATCCTGAGAAGGCTGCAGTCGGCCTCGAAGTATCCGCGACGAAGCAGCAAGTGCCCAGTGCCCTGGTCTCCCGAGAGGGGCTGAGGCGAAGTGGGTACTCCCTAAACCCTCTAGACCATGTCGAACTTCAAAAGAGTGGCGCCGAGCGCTACGAGCACGACCTCGAGCTTGCCTGGAGACGGCAAGGTGATGCCGAGACGCGCCTTAGTGAGGTCCAGGAGGCAGTTGCCGGATTGCCGTTCATCGCGAATCGCGAATCGAGGCCGCTGAAGGGTCGGCCTACCGTGACGTCCGCCCTTGGCGCACTATGCGACATCCAAGCGGGTCCCTCCTATTCCAAGTTGGGCAAAGCGCAGCGCAAGATGGGCGGTCCGGTCCCCGTCGTCTTCCCACGGCACCTGAGGGACCGGCGCATTAGCAACGAGAAGGATGAGCGCGTCTCGGAGGAGATCGCTTACCGACTGACGGGCTTCGAACTGCGGGCGAAGGACATAGTATGCGTCCGCTCCGGCGCGATCATCCCGCCGGCACTCGTGCAGGAGCATCAGGTCGGCTGGCTGATGAGCCCGAACATCATCCGGCTTCGGGTATGGCCGGAGTGCGTGGACCAGGTGCTGCCGGAGTACCTGTTTCACTACCTGAGCCTGGACGAGTCCGTCGCCTGGATGCGTGACCGAGCGGCAGCCACCGCAGCCCCATCACTGCGCACCGAGTCACTCGGGACCTTGCGTGTCCCTCTACCGGATCTGACCGAGCAACTGAAAATCACGGCCGCATTGGACGGTCTGGACGACCTGGACCGCGCGCACCGAACCGTAGCCGCGTCCTTGTCGCACACCCGCGCCGTCCTGGCGGGCGCGCTCCTAAGCGCACCCGCCGAACACGACTCTGCGCCCAGTGACTACCACCGACCTCAGAAGGAAGCGTCGCCGTGAACACCCCACACCCGCCGTCCGCATTGACCACCTCGCACTCTCCGAGACCCCTGCCCCCGAACAGCGCCTGGATCCCCTGGCTGCTGGTCATGGTGTTGTTCTCCACACTCATTGCGGTGTGTGTCGGTTTCCTCAAGGCCCTTGACGGCAGCCTGGCCGCCGATGCCGTCCTCTCGGCGGGCGCGGCGTTTGGAGGCGCTGCGCTGCTCTGTCTGGCCGTGGTCCCGGTCGTCCAGCAACTGCGGCAACGCCGCTAGCCAACCCGACGTGCTAGAGGGGCGATCGGCTGGGCGCTGACCAACCGCAACTACGGCAGCCCGCGCCTGACCGACTCAGCTCTTCGCACAGGGGCTTGTGACGGTGGCACAACTCGTGGCTGACGGGCACGGCCGCCGCCCTGGCGACGGGACTCCCGCCCGCCGGATCGAGACGATTCCCTGGAGCGGTCGCCGGAGTTAGTGGGCGAGAGTCGCGATGGGCGCGTCTGGCGGCGGTTTGGGTGGAGCGCGGTGCGTTGTAGGCACTGGGAGTAGAGGCCGCCGGTGCCGTATCTGGCGCCGTTGATGTCTGGAGTGGGGACGGCGAGTGAACGCGGAGCAGCATGCGTGGCAACGGCCCCAGAATGACGATGGGCAACGCTTCTGTGGATGCGTATACCCAGGCCATCACGGGTGCGCCGTCAGGGACTTGAACCCCGAACCCGCGGATTAAGAGTCCGCTGCTCTGCCAATTGAGCTAACGGCGCCTGTCGGCGGGCCCCTGGGGCCCTTGCGACAGGAGGAACAGTATCAGGAGCTGCGGACCTAGTGCGAATCGGTTTAGTCCCGCGCGGGGAGGACGCTGACCATGCCGCGCCAGAGGGCGATGGCGGTGGCGCGGGAGCTGACGCCGAGCTTGGCGTAGATGCGGTTGACGTGGTTCTTGACCGTCTTCTCGCTGAGGAAGAGCTGGCGGGCGATCTCGCCGTTGGAGCGGCCGGTGGCGATGAGGTCCATGACCTCCGACTCGCGGGCGGACAGGCCGAGCGAGGTCCGGGACGCGTCCCGGACGCTGCGCATCAGGTCGGGGACGGTGAAGGCGCCGGGCACGAGGTGCCCGCACGCGCCGGCGCGGAGCGCGTCCTGGACCTCGGGGCCGTCCCGCCGGGCGAGGACGAAGACGCGCGAGGTGTGGCTGAGCGGGCCCGCCTGGTCGGCGGACGCGGCGTCCAGCAGGACGATGTCGGGCCGGAGCCGACCGGCGAGGGAGCGGGCCGCGCCGGGGTCGGGCGTCTCGGCGACGACCTGGAGCTCGTCGCTGGAGTCGAGCAGGGAGGTCACGTCAGCTCGGACATGGGGGTCACCGTCCACCACGAGGACGCGCAGTGGGGCCGTCTCGTCGACACTCATCCGTTGCCCTTGGGGTGTCGTTGACATTTATAGGGTCGGAGCATAACCGGCTGGTCTTCCCACGTCGATGGACCGCGCCGAGTGTGACAACCCCCAGGCCGGGCGGGTGGCGCCTACCGCCGGGTAAGTGAGCGGCCGCGGGGATCGGGCCGTCCGCGGCGGCGGGCGCCGGGATTCACCGGGTCAGGACGCCGCCGTATTCGTAGAGGTTGGAGCCCTGGGCGCGGCCCTCGAAGGGCCGGAGCGCGGCGTCGATGGCCGGGAGCGGCGGCTGCCCGGGGTCCGGCCGCCATTCCTTGAGGTTCACGAGGCCGGGGCTGAGGGAGGTGAGGCCGTCCAGCAGGGCCGCGAACTCCTCGGGCGTCCGGGACTGCCAGGGAATTCCGGCGGCGTCGATGGCGGTGCCGAACGCGTGGCCGCGGACCGGGTCGTCGCAGACGACCTGCGAGGCGGCGATGTGGCTGCCGGGGGCGGCGTGGTCGATGACGGCGTGCAGGGTGTCGCGCGCCCCCGCGAGACCGCCGCCGGGGTCGTCCTTGAGGTGGTGCCCCACCGAGAGGTACAGCACCGCGACCGGCTGGTCGAAATCGATGAGGCGAACCAGGTCCGGGTGCCGCAGGACGGCCGGATCGCGCATGTCGGCCTGGACGATGACGGTCGACTCGTCCTCGGCGAGCAGGGCCCGGCCATGCGCCAGCACGATCGGGTCGATGTCGGCGTACACGACCCGCGCGTCGGCGCTGAACCGCTTGGCCACCTGGTGCACGTTGTCGCCGGACGGCAGCCCGCACCCGAAGTCGATGAACTGGGAGATCCCGGCGCCGCCCTGGTCGGGCGGGGCGGCCAGGTAGCTCACGGCGCGGTACAGGAACTGCCTGTTCTGCCGGGCGATATCCAGGCACTCGGGGAAGTTCGGGAGCAGATCCAGCAGGAACTTCCGGTCGGCGGAGAAGTTGTCCTTTAATCCCAGCATCCACCCGTAGGCGCGCGCGGAATGCGGGATCGAGCCGTCTATCTCCATCGACGTCATACGTCCGGACCTCCATCAGCGATGATCGACCGCATTGGAGACTGTACGGCCTGCGCGGCGGACGCCCCCAGCACTATCCGAGGAGATCCCGTGAACAGTAGCGACACAAAGCGGCAAGTGTGGGATCCCTTCGGCACGCTTCACCGGGTCCTGTGGATCAGCGGCGGGCAGTGGGCGGGCAAGTCCACCGTCGCGCGGCTGCTGGCCGTCCGGTACGGGCTGACCGCCTACCACTACGACCACCACGACGCCCGCGGCCACAACGACCGGCGGATCGCCCGCCGCGTCATGCTCGGTCAACCTCCCGCCGACCCGGACCCCGACCAGACCTGGGTGGACACCACCCCGGAGGACATGGCCGCCGAAACGCTGGCGGGCTTCCCCGTCCGGTTCGAATGGGCCTTGGACGACCTGCGCTGCCTGGTCTCCGGGCGCCCCATCATCGCCGAGGGCTGGGGGCTGCGCCCCGAGCTCGTCGCCCCGATCATCGACTCGCCCCGGCGGATGGTCGTCATGGCGCCCACCCAGGCGTTCCGCGACCGCCAGCTCCGCGAACTCCCGCGCAGCGCCACCGTCAGCCACCAGGTCAGCGACCCCGAACGGGCGCAGCGCAACCGGCTGGAGCGGGACCGCCTCGTCGCCGAGGACGCCGTCCGCTCCGCGCGACGCCTCGGCATCCGGGTGATCGAGGTCGACGGGTCCCGCGACGCCGCCGCCGTCGCCGCCGACGTCGCCGACCACTTCGGCCCTTACCTGCCTCCACCGGAGGCCCGTGACGCCTGACCGCCACGGCCGCCGGATCCAGGCGTGCCGGGCGGGGGCGTCAGTCGCCGGTCCGGGCGGCGAAGGGGAGGGGCAGGTCGCTGACCAGGCGGCGGTGGACGCCGTCGATGAGCCGCAGCAGGTCCGCGCAGTAGACCGACGGGTTCAGGAAGCCGGTCCCGGGACGGTAGCGGTGGGCGTAGAGACCGCCGCCGCAGACCCTCGCCCACCGGCAGTCGCGGCACGTCGGGCACAGCCCCCGGGCGCCGAGCTGGCGGGCGGCCGCCGTCGGCATCGCGAGCACCTGGTCGAAGGAGTCGCGGCTGACGTGCAGGCCGGTCACCGGGGCCTGCGCGGACACCGACTTCAGCAGGTCGGAGTGCTCGATGGTGCCGTCGGTCTCCACGACGGCGACGCCGATGGGCGCGAGGCCGAGCAGCTCGCTGGACGCGCGGCCGCCGAGCAGGAGTTGCAGGATCTCGGCGAAGATCCGCACCTCGGTGCCGGTGCCCCGGTCGCCGTACCACCGGTCGAAGATCCGCAGCAGCCAGTCCGCGTAGGGGGTGCTCTCCGGGTCGTCCGGGTCGCGGTACGGAGGCGGCGTGCGCCAGTTGCCGTGGGGGAGCAGGAAGTCCATCCGGGGCGGGGCGAAGCGGAGCAGGGCCTCGTAGGTCTCCACCGGGTCGTTGCGGATGTCGATCGTGCACAGCAACCCGGTGAACATCCAGCGGTGGCGCGGCGACGTCAGCCGGTGGAGGCCCGCGGCGACGCGCTCGTGGCTGCCGCGCCCGTCGGCCCGCCGCCGGTGGCGGTCGTGGGCGGCGGCGTCCCCGTCCAGGCTGACCCCGATCCGGACCTCCAGCTCGGCCAGGGCGCGCAGCCGGGCCTCGTCCAGGCGCGTCCCGTTGGTCTGCACGGTGACCTGGACGTGCGCGCCGCCCGCCGCGCGCCGCGCCGCCCGGACCGTGTGCGCGAGCAGGCCGATGTCGGCGAGCAGCGGCTCCCCGCCGTGCAGCACGAGCCGGACGGAGTCCAGGCGGTGCGCGCGCACGTGCTCCCCGATCCGGGCGACGGCGGCGTCCACGACCGGGCCGGGCATCTGCCGGGGCCGGTGCCGCCAGCCCGTGTCGGCCATCTCGTACATGTAGCAGTAGTCGCAGGCCAGGTCGCAGCGGCTGTGGACCTTCAGGACGAACTCGCGGAACGGGCTCGGCCGCCAGCCGGACGCCAGCAGCGCGGGCACGTCCAGGGTCGCCGGCCACTCGTCCGCGTGCGGGGTCATCGCAGGCTCTCCGCCTCGCAGACGAGCCCCGCCGCGTCGGCCACGCGCCGGGGGAGCGAACCGTTGGCGAGCGTCCACGCGGACCGGTGGTCGGCGAGCAGCCGGGCCGCCGTCTGGCAGGCCGCGTGCGGGACCCGCGCGCGGGACCACAACGCCAGCGTGTCGCGCATTCCGCGGACGAAGCGGGCGCCGAGCGGGGGCAGCGCGGGCTCGGCCAGGAGCTGGTCGAGCCCGACGCGCACGGCCGCGCGCCACCGCGCGAACTCGACCTGCGCCTCGAACGCGCTCCGGCCGCGCTCGTGGTGGCGCTGCCGGTACCAGAACCCGGTGACGCCGAGGAACGCGTACGTGCCGTGCAGCAGGGCGGGCAGGGCCCGGGGGTCGGGACGCCACGGCGCGTAGAAGCGGGGCGGGCCGGACGTCTCCGGCAGCAGGCTGACGGTGTCCATCAGCGCGGCGAGTTTCGCGTGCTGCATCTCGTGCACCAGGGTCACGGCGAGCTGCCGGGGGTCGGCGGTGACCGAGGTGGCCACGCAGCCGAACGCCTCGCGCGAGGTGGCGCTGGCCAGGCCGAAGGCGTCCGCCACGAGCGGCGTGACGGTGCTGATGAGCGCTCCGGCCTCCGCGGCGACGGCCGGGTGGCCGCGGTCGAGGAGGCGCAGCGCGGCCGCGTAGGAGTCCCGCAACTCGGCGAGCGTCTCGGCGTCGAGCCTCGGGGCGAGCTTGATCCCGGGCGGGAAGCGGTAGGGGTCGGTGTCGTCCAGGAGCACCGGGAACGGGTCGTCGGCCAGCGGCCGCAGGCCCTCCCACCCCGGCGCGGTCGTGCCGGTCGGGTCCGGGACGTCGACCCGGCGCCGCTCCGTGTGGACGCGTGCCGCGATGCCCGGCTCGTCGTCGGGGACGCGCACCGTGGCCCGGACGGCGCGGTCGTCGAGGAGGGCGCGTCCCACGGAGGGCAGCGTGACCGCCCCATCGCGCACCGCGACCCGATAGGCGCCGGGGATGCGGGCCCGGACCGCCACGGCGGCGACCAGCGCGCCGAGCTGGGACGGATCGTCGTCCGGGGCGGCGGCGCCCGCCGGTCCGGGGTCGCGCAGGGCGCGGAGGGTGCGCAGGGCCCAGACGCCGACCGACGGATGGCCGAGGACCGGACGCGCCGCGTCCGGAACCCGCTCGAGCAGCCCGAGCAGCCGGTGGAGGTCCCGGCCGATCCGCTCGGCGCCGGGGTGTCCCGCCCTCCGCGCGGTGTCGGCCACGGCCGCGACGAGCAGGACGTTGCGGCTGTACTCGACATCGCCGAGCGCCCGGACGACCGCCGCTCCACCGCCGCCGGCCGCCAGCGCCGAAAAATCCCTGACCGAAATGGAATGGGTCGGCCAACGCATATATGGCTCGCCATACGTAGAGGAGAGGACGATCCCGATTATCTCCAGGTATGCCATGATCTCCAAACCCCGGCGTTCCGCCGGAGCCGCCGGGGACGTTTGAGGCGGGACGGGCCGACATGTCTGTCCGCCCTTCCACATGTTCGGCTTTGGCCGGACCACGCGGCCGATCCTGGTTTAACGTGAGATGGGAGGGTGATAAATGCGTGTTCGGGTCCTGTTCCTCTGGCTGCTGTGCACGGTCGCCTTCGGTACGGCGATCTCCCCCGCCATGGCTCTCACCTCCCGTTCCGGTAATCTGACCGCCCCCGAGGACGACCCCGCGCCGTCCCCCTCCGCCACGACGACCACGGTCGGCGCCGGGGAGGCGCGGAAGGTCTACTGCCTCAGCCGCGCCCAGTGGCCGGAATTGGTCGATGCGATCGCGGCGCTGAACCTGGGGGAGCGCCCTTCCCCCGTGCCGTCCCCGTCCGCGAGCGCCGCACCGGGGCCCGACCAGATCCTCGTCGGCGGGCGGCTCACCGATCTGAGGACGTGGAGCCGCCTGCATCCCGAGGAGTTCGCGCGCGCCTGCGACGCGGTGGTCAAGACGGCCGCGCCGCCGAAGGAGAAGCGGGGCGGCGGCCTGTTCTCCGGGATACCGGGGTGGCTGCTCCCGCTGCTCGCCGGAGCCGTGCTGACGATGTTCACCACCGAGTTACGCGGGGCCATCGACCGCGGACGCGCGCTCGCGGGCACCCTGCGCGAACTGACCGACGCCTATCTGGCCGAGGCCGACGCCGTCCTCACGGAGGCGGAGGACGAACAACTCCGTGACGAGACCCTGCGTTCCTGCGCGGCGGCGACCGCGGCGCTGCGCAGGCATCTGGAGGAGGTGGCGGTGCGGCGGGCCTGGTGGTGGCGCGTGCGCAGGCTCATCGCCGCGCTGGAGGACGGCAGCGAGCACACCGAGCCGTTGACGCGCCGTCCGAAATGGCGGGACTACCAGGGCGACGAGAAGGCCGCCGACCGCGCGGCGTTCTGCGCGCTGATGCGCGCGCGGCTGGCGGACATGAAGAGAGAGCTGATGGTGGTCGCCCGCAATCTGGAGCGTCCTCGACCGCATCCCCTGCTGTGGGTCCGCCCCGGACGGGTCAAGTGATGGCCGCCGTCTCCGGCCGGCCGCGACGCCGCCGCGCGCGCGAGCTGACCTCGCACAATCCGTTCTGGCTTCCGCGCTACTCCGATTTACCGCCGCGCGTCCTGTGCCCTCTCATCGATGGCAACCATGCCAACTACTACGTAAAACTGAAAAGCGCCGAAGCCGAGTACGAGCGGTTCAAGGAACGCATGGCGATCAATCCGTCCGATCTGCCGCGCCGCGGTCATCTCGTACTGGTGCGGGGCGGCGAGGGGGCCGGGAAGTCCGCGCTGCTCAACCGGTGCGCGCACTGGCTGGTGGAGAACAGCCAGGAAACGCCGCCCAAGATCTACCACGCCCATCTCCTCGAGAACGACATCGACGACCGCGGCCAACTCGATCACGCCCTGCGGATCGCCAAGAAGCTCTACGGCCTCGTCCAGTTGGAGCTGGACGAGGCGGCCGTCAGCCGGCTCGCCCCCCTGTTCAGGGATCTGGAGGAGCGCCGCCCCGCCGATCCCGTGCACCGGCCGGAACGCGGCGCCCCGCGGTTCGGGGAACCGCCGGAGCCGCCGCCCCGGCCGCTGCGCGAGACGGACATCATCGACGTGCTCCAGTTCCTCGGTCGCGTGATCCAGGGCATGGGCGCCTGCCTCCTCCTCGTGCTCCCGCCCGCGAAGTCGCTCGCCGAGGTGGAGTCCTACCTCCGGCTCGTCCAGCCCAGCCTGATCCTGATGACCGAGCTCGACGTCGTCCACGGCGAGGACGCGCCGAGGAACGACTCCGACGCCGCGCTGGTGGAGCTCTGGCTGGAGGACTCGCTGTCCGACGACGACATCCAGGAGTTCCTGAGAGACCGGCTGAGGCGCGCCGAGCGCCGCGGGGCCGTGCACCCCCCGGTCAGCATGGAGACGCTGCGGCCGCTGCGCCGCACCGTCGGCGATCACATCACGATTTTCCTGTTGCAGAACTTTTTGGCAACGGTTTTGGAATTGGCCTTGCAGCGAAACGCACCAGAGGTGGGTGATGATGATTTCAACACGTTCCTCTCCGCGGGAATGGGATCCCCATGACGGATGAGATCGAGCAGGAGACGGGCCCGCCGCGCAATCCGTTCGCGCCCGGGGCGGTGGCCCGCCTCGGCGATCCGTCGTCCACCGCGTGGACCGTCCCGACGACCTCGGTGGTCGACGCGTGGCAGGCCGTGGACGACTACCTGGCCCGCGCGCGCCCGCTGCCGGGCGACACCGCGTCCGCGGCCGCCGCGGCCGCCGCGTCCGGCGAGGTCGTCATGGTCTCCGGCGAGCCGGGCAGCGGCAAGACGCACCTGGTCAACGAGATCATCAACCGGCTGCAGCACCCGGTCGACCGGTCCGCTCCGACCGCCGTCTGCGTGTTCATCGGCGCGCAGGGGCCCGGGTTCTACGAGACCTACCGCGAGGCGTTCATCCGCCGCTTCGACTTCGAGGACATCGTCGCGCTGGTGGTCGACGCCTACGCCCTGGTGGTGGCCGAGCAGTTCCAGGAGCACAACCCGGCCCTGGCCGACAACCTGCGGAACGGCTCGGCCGATCCCCGCGAGGTCGTCCAACGGCTGGGGCAGCGGAACCTGTCGCTGTCCCGTTTCCAGGCCCGGCTTCCCGAGATCGTCGGGGACGAGAACCTCGGGCACGCGCTGTCGCTGCTGCTGCACTCCCGCCTGGACATGGCCGCGTGGGAGTGGCTGCAAGGGCTGCCGCCGTCCGCCGCGCTCGCCGAGCGCGGCATCGCCGAGCCGCTGTCGGAGGCGGGCGCGCTGGCCGCGCTGGGCGCGTTCGCCACCCTGCACAGCTGGCTCGGGCGCAGGTTCGTCCTGATCATCGACGACCTGGAGAAGCTGCTCTCCGATGACCGGCGGCCGGCCTGGGGACGGGCCCGGCCGCTGCGGGCCCTGCTGGACACGTTCATCGCGACCGGCGGGATGCTGGTGCTCAGCGCGCTCCCGGAGTTCTTCGAGGCACTGCCGGTCGACGTGTCGCCCCGCATCCGCACCCAGCTCGTCCCCACCCCGATGACCGGCCGGGACGTCGCGTCGTTCATCGCGCTCCGGCGCCGCAACCACGACGGCCCCACCCTGGACTTCACCCGCGCCGCGGTGGACGAGATCGTCCGGCTCACGGGCGGCGCGCCGCGGCCGGTGCTGCGGCTGTGCTACCGCGCCTACCACCTGGCGGCCCCGCGCGGCGCGCCGGTGGACCCGGCGACGGTCCAGGCGGCGGCGCTGCGCCGGCTCGGCACGACGGGGGAGCCCCTGGCGGAGGTGAACGCCCGCGTCGAGCGGGTGCTCTTCGCCAAGGGCTGGCAGTTCGTCGCCCAGCACCGGCTGCCGGACGATCCCGCGGCGCAGACCTTGGCGCCGATGGTGGAGTACTGGGTGCCGATACCCGCCGGGCAGGACGCGAGCGGTTGCGCGATCATCCTCACCGGCGCGGTCCTGGACCCCAGGGACGCCGCCTCGGTGGGCGACCGGTGCCGCAAGGTGCGCCGCCGATGGCCGGACCGGCGTGCGCTCGTCGTCGTCGCCGAGTACCTCTCGCAGGACCTGCGCGGGAGCCTGACCGAGGCGGGCGGCGTCGAGCCGATCCTCTACCAGCCCTCGGAACTGCTCGACACGCTGCACGAACGGCTGGAGGGCGTCGCGCGGCAGCTCGGCGCGGGCACCGCGTCCGCCGTCCCGGCGGCGGCGCCGCCCGAGCTGTCGGGGTTCGGGGACAAGCTCGAACGCGTCGGATGGCAGGTCTCGCGGACCCAGGACGGCATGGCCGAACTGGCCGTCCGCCTGGAGCAGATCGCCCAGGAGACGCAGCAGCAGTGGCGCGAGGTGTCGCAGAGCCTCCGGGAGGAGAGGCAGCGTCCCGAGCAGCCCGCCGCCGACCACCTCGACCCCCGGCTGGACCAGCTGTTCCACGGCGCGCGCAGCTCGCTGAACGCGGTGGACGCGGTGGCCGACCTGCTCCACGACGCCTTCGACGCCTCCTCGCGGCAGTCCGATCCGGTGAGCCAGCTCCTCATCCGCAGGTTGCGCCGCAACAACGCGTTCGAGGCGATCGGCGTCGCGCTGACGCTGCGGAGCCTGCTGGACTCCTTCCAGCAGGGGATCGCCGGCTGGCTGCGGGAGACGCGGGGCCGTCCGCTGCGGGAGACCGACCGCGGCCGGCTGGAATCGCTGTGCGACACCTACGAGGCCGTCTACCAGACCGTCCCGCTGTCGTCGCTGGAGCGGCTCGGCGACCTGGCGGCGTACGCCGAGACGAGGGACGTCCGGTATCGCGGGGACAGGTTCACCCGGCACGTGGCGATCCTGCGCGCGCTGGACGGGCTGGGCGGGCTGGTCCTGAGAGCGGCGCTGGAGGCGTCCGAGACCACGGGAGGCCCCTGACGCCCGTCGCGAACGGATCGGCCGTGGCTCCCGGCCGTGTCTCCCGGCCGTGTCTTCAGGGCCGTGTCTTCAGGGCCGGTCGCCGCCGAACTGCTCGGCGATCACCTTGTTCATCCGCTGCTCGGCCTCCCACACCATCCTCTGGTCGAGCGTGACGCCCAGCATGACGACGTCGTCCGGGAGGACGCGGTAGTACAGCGCTCCCTGCTCGACGTCGAGCACGATCCGGGTCAGGTTCCCGTCCAGCAAGGCCCGCATCTGGAAGCCGAGCCTCCTGGCGAGCACGTTCACCCGGCGAACGATGTCGGCGTAACGGCTGCGGCGGGAGTCCGGGGTGGCCCCGATGAAGAACTCGTCGACGCCCGGGTCGTCGAACGCGTCCACCTCGCTGACCAGCCGGTCCCCGACATAGGTCGCCAGGTAGTGGAGATCGGTGTGCGAGACGTGCCGCCGGTGCAGCTCGGCGAACGCCCGGCCGGACTCGTCGGCGCCCACCACCCTCAGCTCGCTGCGGGCCGGCGCGTCCAGCCGGTCGGGCAACGGCTGGTAGCCCCCGGGGTTCTTCGGGCCGAGCGCGAGCAGCGCCCGCACGTCCTCGCTGATCTTGGCGAGCTGCCGGTCGGCGGTCTCGATCCGGTCGGCGCCCCGGGCGACGCCCACCAGGTACTCGTGCGGCCGCACGCCGAAGTGCAGGATCGCGCCCCGCTCGGAGGCGAACACGAGCCGGATCAGCTCGCCGCTGTCCAGCGGGCGGAGCCACGAGTCGGCGGTCTCGGCCACCTCGTTGAGCCGGCGGCCGATCCGCCGGTAGCGCTCGAACTCCCCCTGGGCGCCGTCCCGCTCCTCGTCGGGGACGGGCACGGGCCCCATGCCGAAGTTGTAGATGCCGTCGGTGAAGTGCGCGAGGTACCGCAGCCCGTCGTCGGCCGCCATCCCGCGCCTGACGGTCTCGATCAGCCGCCGCCACCGCTCGTCCAGATGACCGGCCTGGTCCGTCACGATGTTCGTAGCCATTGCGCGCTCACCCTGTCCTCTTCGCGGTGCCCTCGGTCGCGCCGCGTCCTTGGTCGACGGTGTCCGGCCGCTCAAATCAGGGGCGCCGTCCACTCGATGAGGCGGCCCGGTTCCCGTGCCGCCGGGCCCGGGCGCCGCGCGCGCACCGCGCCGAGGTTCTCGGCGGCGACGGCCACGGCGGGGTGCCCGTGTCCGAGCAGCGCGGTGTAGCCCGCGTGGGCCTGCTCCAGCAGTTCGACGGCCTCGTCCAGGTCGCGGGGGTCGTCGGAGCCGCCCAGCAGCGTCCCGTGGTTGAGCTGGGCCAGCAGCACGTAGGGGTGGTCGACGTCCAGCCGGGCCGCCAGCCCTTCCATCGCCTCGCGGCCGAGTTCCAGGGCCTCGCCGGGACGGTCGGCGAGGACGCAGAGGGCCAGGTTGCCCTGCGCGAGCAGCGCGAACGGGTGGTCGTCGGCGCGGTAGACCTCCCGGTACCGGTCGCGGCACCGCTCCATGATCTCGGCGGCGCCCGCGTCGTCGCCGCTCCGGCGCGCCCAGATGCCCTCGGCGATCCGGCAGGCGAGCGTGTGGGCGTGCGACTCGCCGTAGGTCCGGGCGTAGACCGGCACGATCCTGCGGATCAGCTGACCGGCCGAGGCCGTGGCGGGGTCCGGCCGCAGCAGCCGGGCGAGCGCCAGTTCCCGCTGGGCGCTCAGCCGGTTGAGGGCGTTCTCCGGGTAGATGTCCTCCAGCGTCGTCAGGGTCGACTGGAGGACGGCCTCCGACTCCTCGTACCGGCCGAGCTCGCGCAGCAGGATGCCCGCGACGATCCGCGAGGCGAGCACCCGCACCTCCCGGTCGCCGCTCACGCGGACAAGCCTGTCCTGCATGTTCAGCTCGCGGTCCAGCGCGTCCTCGTAGTGGCCGACGAGGATCTCCGACAGCACGAGGTTCCCGGTCGCCGTCGCGGTGAGCGGATGGTCCGCACCGAACACCCGGCGGATCTGCCGCCAGGTGGCGACGTCGTTGTCGTACGCCTCGTTGAAGGCGCCCTCCAGCCGCAGCACCGCGCCGCGGCCCCGCGCGGTCATCAGCGTGGCGGGGTGGTGGATGCCGAGGCTCCTGCGCTGCCGGCCGAGCGCGCTGGTGAACAGCTCCGCGGCGCGGCGCGGGTCGTCGAAGCGGATCAGGTGGGCGAAGTCGATGCGCACGCGCACGGTCATCGGGTCGTCGGCCGGCCAGCGCGCCAGCAGCGTCTCGGCGATGCGGCGGCCCTCGCGGGCGCTGCCGCGGTCCCCGGCCAGCCGCAGGAAGCGCACCTGGACGACCAGCCAGCGCCGCACCCGCTCGTCGGCGCTGTTCCAGGCGCCCTCCTCGGTGTCCCAGTCGCCGGTGTGCGGCAGGTGGCGCTGCAGCTCGGCGAGGGCCTCGCGGTGGTACGGCTGGTCCACCTCGCCGTCGGGCGGGCAGTACGCCGCCAGGATGCGCAGCGTCTCCGCCCGCCGCTCCGCCCGCTCGGCGGGGCCCAGGTTGTCCTGGACGAGCCGCTGGACGAGGCGGTGCGTGAGGATCTGCCCGTCGCGGTCGTGGTCCACCACCAGGAACCCCAGCCGCTGGGCGCGGACGAGCAGGGCGTCCAGCACGGTGCTGTCGGTGAAGCTGTCGTCGGCGGCGCGCAGCGCGTCCAGCATCGCGGCGGAGTAGAGCAGGGGCCGTGAGACCCCCTCCGGCGACAGGAAGGCGAGCACCTCGACCAGCCGCCGCAGCGCGCGGCCGTGCCGCCCGACGAGGAGCGTCTCCAGGGACAGGTCGAGGACGGCGGCGGCCGGGGGAGCGACGCCCCGCCGGGTCTCCGCCTCGATCCGGCGCCGCTCGGCGAACGCCTCCAGGAACGCCTCCACGGACTTGCCCGTGGCGGTGCGCCCGCGCACGCTCTCCGGCGGCGCCTCGTCGGCGACCGGGACGGGCGCGCTGGCCTCGGCCGGGTCCGGGCCGCCGAGGCGGCGCCGCTGGTCGGCGGCGATCCAGGCGGCGACCAGCGACACGGCGAGCGGGAGGTCGCCGACCAGGTCGGCGAGCCGGTCGGCGGACTCCGCGGGCAGCGCCGGGACCTCGCGGCGCAGCAGCTCCACGCTCTCGGCGCGGGAGAACGAGCCGGGCTCGGCCGTCGCGGCCGGGGGCCCGGCGGGCGCGTCCTCGACCGGCTCCTCGGCGGGTGCGGCGGCGGAGCCGAGCCCGCGCGCCGTGACGATGACGTGGCCGTGGCCCCCCTGGCGCGGCCGCAGCGCGGAGATGTCGGTCGACACGTCGACGTTGTCGAAGACCAGCAGCCAGGTCCCGTTGTCCGGATCGCCGAGCAGGTCCAGCGCGGTCGCGACGAGGTCGCCCCCGATGTAGGAGGCCTGCCCCAGGGAGGCGGCGCCGCGCCGGCCCGCCTGCCCGTCCAGGGACTGCCGGGCCAGCCGGCTCAGCACGGCGCGGGCCTCCTGGTCGCTCTGCGCGGGGATCCACCACACCTGGTCGTAGTCGGCGGCGAAGCGGTGCGCGTACTCCAGGGCGATCTGGCTCTTGCCGGTGCCCGCCTCGCCGTGCAGCACGTAGGGGCCCGCCGTCCTCTGCAGCTTGTCGCGCAGTTCGTCCAGCTCCCGCTGCCGGCCGACGAACGCGGGGTTCGGGGGCGGCAGGTAGCGGACGTCGATCGACCGGCGGGGGAACTTGGGGGTGAACCCGGTCGCCAGGTCCCGGCGCGTGTCGGCCGCCGCCGCGGCGAACGGCTGGAGCAGGGCCTCGCGCGCCGACTCCTCGTCCCGCCAGTCCATCCTGATCTCGCGGGTCACGCTCAGGCCCTCGACGGCGGCGTGGCGGGAGGTGCGCAGCGCCATGACCTCGCACTCGGGCGGCACCTCCAGGCCCGCCCAGGGCGGTTCGCCGGCGTCGGGCCGGGACGTCCCGACCGCGATCAGCCGGTCGGCCGTGACCGTCCCGCCGGGGCCGGGCGGGTCGCAGACCTCCACGCCCGCCTTGACCAGCTCGAACCGGACCCAGTCGGCCCACGCCCGGTCCCTCGGGTCGGCCAGCACGCACACCGAGACCCGTTCCGGCGCCCGGCCGAGCATGCGCTGGTAGGCCTCGACGGTGGCCCGCTTGATCGGCACGTCGGCGCGCACCCGGTTCCGGGTGATCTCCGCGACCAGCCGCCCGTAGGCCGCGGCGAGCCCGGTGTCGGCGGCCGGCCGCGCGGTGAGGACGGTGAGCTCCGCGTCGCGCCGCGGATCCGGGCTCTCGGGGACGCGCATCCGCTCCCAGTAGTCCGGGCTCCCGGGCCGCGACCGGCCGAACTGCTCCGCCGTCTGCGCCAGCACGCGCTTGTACTCGGCGGTGTCGACCGCCGACTGCCCGACCCGCATCAGGACGGGCAGGATCCGGACCGTGGGGGACAGCTCGTTGATCCGCCGCGCGAGCGCGGCGGTCCGCGCCACGCTGTCGGCGACCGGCAGGCAGCCGAGCACCAGCACGTCCGGGAGCCGCTCGGTGGCGGCGTGCGCCGCGTCGGAGTTGCCGTCGGGCGCGTCGACCAGCACGTAGTCGTAGGGGGTGGCCGCGAGGGACCGGCGCAGGGCCGCCGCGAACTCGCCGACGTCGACCCCCGCGGGCCGCTCGTCCCAGCCGCGCCCGAAGGTGAAGCGCCGCAGCAGTTCGGCGGGGTCGGTCGGCGGCAGGTAGTCCAACTGGCCCGGCAGCTCCAGCTCGCCGGTGTGCAGCCGGGTGATCTGCCGGGCGGGGTCGAACGGCGCGGCGGGGGCCTCCTCATCGGACCGGGTCTCGCCGTACCGGCGGGTCAGCCCGATCAGGCCGCCGCCTTCGGCCGTCTCGTCCAGGAACGGCCGCAGGTAGGCGTGGACGCGGGGAGCGGCCAGATCCCAGTCGATGACCAGCACCCGGCGGCCCGCAGCGGCGAGCAGGGCGGCGCAGTTGACGACGGCCATGGTCCCGCCCACCCCGCCGGTGAGCGAGTGGAAGGTCGCGATCACGGGCGCGTTCGTCCGCCCCGGTGCCGTCTCCTGCGGTCCAGTCGTCATCGCTGCTCCCGGGAAGTGGGTGGCGCGGTCGGTCCGAGGCGACCGCTGGGAGCGCGCGGCCGTGGTCCCGCCCCATCGGAACTTCGGCGTCGTCCCGCGAGACTAACCTCCCCAAACACCGCATTCTTACTCTAGTCAAACACGTGCGCGGTTATCCTCCGCACGTCAAATCGCGGCGTCGAAGCGCTGGTAGGCCGGGGTTTCCTCGACGGTCTCCTGATAGACGCGGTCGATCGCCCGGTACAGCGCCTCGCTCGGAATCTCGGCGAGCTCGGCGGGATCGATGCCCCCGATGTCGATGATCTCGGACCATACGCGTCCCGCGTCGTCCCGCATCTGCACCTCTCCCGATTAGGACGCTTGCTCCCGCACATTATGACCAAGCCGGAACGACGTCCCGCCGCACATGGCACGAGAGGAGCGCGGCCCTCTCGCCGATGGCCAAGGATATCCGCCGGTTCGGTGGGCGAATGCGTCTTATGCCGCTTTCTGGAACCTTCCGAAGGCCGGGAATGCCCACTACTTCACAGAGCCCGTTGCCGATGACCAATATCGCATTCGCACTTGTGGCGCAAGGATGTTACGGGGCCCGGCAAAGCCGTCACCGTCCGTCCCGCACGCCGGGGCCGGGGGGCGGCGTCCGCCCCGGGCCGTCGCCGCGACCGAAGCCGGGGCCGCCGCCGACCGGACCGGGGTGGTGAGGACTTGTGCCCTTTCGGGGGTTCGTCCAT
Organism: Actinomadura chibensis NBRC 106107; assembly: GCF_001552135.1. Lineage (GTDB taxonomy): Bacteria > Actinomycetota > Actinomycetes > Streptosporangiales > Streptosporangiaceae > Spirillospora > Spirillospora chibensis. The sequence continues at coordinate 108,648 of NZ_BCQP01000039.1, forward strand.
CGGTTGGGGGTGTGGGAATGCGCGGTGAGAGACGAACGCCATGTCCGGCCGAACCGATGGTCGTCGATCGGGCCCGTCCCGAGTCTTATGCGCGGCGGATTCGCGCCCGCCCTTACGGTCCGCGCGAGTTGGCCGTGGACGGGGTGGCCGCCTGGTTCCACGGGCCGTTCGCCGTGCTGACATTGACCGGAGGCGAGGCGGGGCTGACGGTCCGCGCCGACGTGGACACCGCCTCGCTCGGCGCCGACCTGCGCCATTTGTTCACCGCCGCTGAGAACGCGGCGATCGCATGCCTTCCGCGACCCGAACGGATGGTGGCGGAACAGCCGATCGGCGATGACGTTCTCGTCGTTGTTCGCCGACTTGAGGTATGTCCAGCGGCGGAGGGCGTGTCGCTCATTCTGTGCACGGCCGACAGGACGGTGAAAGTGATGCTCGGCATGAGGGACGCCGGACGGCTCGCCGCTGAGGTCCGCCGCTGGGCGGGCGCATAGCGGCCATCAGACGAATTCACCGAGCGCCGCGGGCGGCGCCTCCAGCGCGCGATCCGTCCATTCGACGCCCGCGGCGGCCACCAGGGTCGCGAGACGTCGAACCAGGCGGTCAGCCTGCCCATATGTGACGCCGAGCTCCTGGAGGGCCATGGCGATCGGGTCCGCGGCCCGCCCGGTGCCGAGCGTGCAAAGGGCGCCGACGAGATGCCGGTACGACTCGCGGCGCGCGGCACACCGCACGGGTTCGTCGGCGCGGGCCGTGAGCAGGCGGGCCAGTGTCGCACGGGCCTGCTCCCGGTCGGCGGCCGTCGCGAGGCCGTCCTGCGGGTCCGGCGGCGGCTCGACGGCGCGGCCGGTCACCGGCTCCCCGATATTGGCGGCGAAGAATCCGGGATTGGCCTTGCGTAGTGCCACCAAGGCCGTTCCCATACGCCGGGACGCCTCCGTCCATGTCAGGCCGTGACGCTCTCGCAAGTCGTCCGGCACGTGAAATGGATCCGGGACTCTCCGCCGCATTCGGAACACCACCACGATCAGCATTTCGAGGCCCGCCGGATCGTCCCGAAGCGGAGCGGCCCATGCCGCCTGCCGCAGGTCCCGGTCCGGACGCGCCGACGCACCCCGGCGAACGGCGTCGGCGCGCCTTGTCCGCTCCTCCAGATGCAGCAATGGGTAATGGACGAGTTGTGCCCGGGCGGCCCGCAGCCACGGCTCGTCACCGCTTTCCGCATGGCGCAGTTCCACGGCCCGGGCGGCGGCGTCCTCGTGGCGCGCGTCCGCCGACGCCAGGTGCTCGCATATCAGGACCATTTCGCGGACGGGCCGTCCCGAACGGGTCCGCGGCACCGCCCCGTCCAGCGCGCGCCGCAGCCGGGCGAAGCCCTCCTGGAGGAGATCGTCGACCGTCGCCTCGCACTCGGCGCACCCTCCGTTCCCGGTCGGCGCGGCGCAGGCACGGCCGGCGTGCCTGGCCCGGCGCAACGGCCCGCGCGCGGCGGCGCGCAGCGCCGGAGAGACGAAGGCGTGGAATGCCGCGAACGCGATCGCGTCGTCGCGGTCGGCCAGATGAGAGATGGGCCGCACGAATCCCCCTGAGGCAGTCCGAACAGACCGTCCGCCCCGCGGATACGAAATCCGGGGACCCGGTCTTCCTCAGGAGGCACAGGGCCTCGAAATGCTCTCCGGCCGCAGCCGTCGAACGGTCACCAGTATCAGGAGGCCCTCAACTCACGTCAAGTGCTCGGCGCGGGGGGAACGCCTGTTCATCGGGCCTCCTCCCCCAACTTGGCGAGTTGTTCGCATAGCCGCCTATAACGGATGACGAGTTCGCGGTCCGAGGCGCTTCGGCGGCTTTCTGGAGAACGGAGTAGTTGGAAGACCTCGACGCAGCCGCGCAGTTCTTCCAGGACCACTCGCGGGGCGGGCGGCCGTTTCCTCGTTCCGGCCGTCCGCCCGGCCCGCTCGTCGCGGAGCCTGTCGAGCAGATGGGTGTAAGGGGTCTCGTTGCGGCAGGCGTTCAGTTTCCGGAGCGGTGCGAAACGCCGCCTGAGAGCCGCCCACTCGGCCCAGTCGAAAAGGCCCGGACGGAGCACTTCGACGGCCGTGTAGCACGCGGGCCACGGCTCGTCCGCCAGCACGTGGGCGATGAGTTCGAGGCGGTTGCAGGCCGCCTCGCAGCGGGCGTCCCGGTCCGCGGTCGCCGTCGCGTGGCCGTACAGGTCGCGATGGACGCGGGCGGCGGCCTCGCGGGCGGCGGCGAGGGCCGGCGAGCCGTTGCCGAGCAGCTGCCAGGCGGTGCGGGTGTCGAGGCGCCGGACGGCCGCCGACGCGAGCCGGGCGAGCCGGGCGTCCATGCCGAGGCGGCACAGCGTCAGCCCGGCTTCGCTGAGCACGGTCCGCAGGGCCCGGTCGCGGCCGAGTTCGGCGACGCGCAGCGGGCAGGCGGCGGTCAGCGACCACTGCACGCCCGCGGCGACCATGCCGTTGACCGTGACCGGCTTCCCCGAGTTGACGACGAGGAGGACCTCGTCCACATCGCGGAGGCTGGTCGAGCCGTACAGGCCGGTCGGCTCGGTTTCGGCGAGTTCGGCCAGCAGCGCCGCGTTGACGCCTGCGGCGTCGCCCGGTTCGGTGGAGAAGGGGCCGAGGACGGCGGCGTCGAGGCTCCCGGCGGGCGCGGTCGACGCGGCCAGGGTGGCCCAGGATCCGGCCCGCTCCATCGTCTCCTCGCTGGCGAGCAGGCGCAGCCTGATCCTGCCGGACCGGGGCAGGGCGCCGCGGCGCCGCAGCGCCCAGTCGACCACCCGCCGGACGGCCGCGTGGCCCTCCCGGTCGTTCGGGTCGTCCCCGGTGACCCTTCCGACGCACATCAGGACAAGGACGTCGCCGGTCCCGAGGACGGGCCACGCCGTCATGCCGCACCGTTCCACCAGGCCGGGCACCAGGTCGCCCTTCTCCCACTGGTCGGCGTTCGCGAGCAGTGAGCCGGGCAGGCGGCGGGCCGCGGGCGGGACGAGGTGCTCCTCGTGCGAGGCGCTCCGCTGGAAGAAGTCGATGAACTCGGTGTCGGCCACCAGCGCCGCGTGGCGGGCCTCGGGACGCGCCTCGGGCAGGGGCGAGAGCCGGCGGCGGGCGTCCTTGATCAAGGCGGCGCCGCCGCGCTCCTCCGGGTCGCCGAGCCTTCCGGCGAGGTCCTCCAGCACTCGGCGCGCCGGCGCCGAGAGCGCGGCGGCCTCCTTCGCGGACGGCTTGCCGATCCGTTGCGCGAACCACGCGCGCAGCAGCGAGTGGTCGATGGCCTCGCCCCGCGCGAGGCGCTCGTAGAAGGCGGCCTGGACGGTCGGCCACAGCTCGGCGAGCTTGGTGAGCCTCCCCCGGTCGAGGCCGGCGGACGGCTCGGTGGCCGCGGCGAGGCCGGTGTCGGCGCGCTGCCGGGCGGCGAGCAGCCGCCACAACCCGGCGTTCGGCGGGTCGACGGCGGCGAGCTCGTCCCAGAAGCGGTGCCGCAGCAGCCAGTCGCGGAGCGTGTCGCGCGGATCGACCAGGTCGCGCAGCCGGTAGGCGGCGGACGGTTCGTCGACCGGCAGCAGCGTCATCGGCACGCCGGTCTCGATACCGGCGAGCAGGACGCCCGCGCCCAGGGCGTAGGAACCGGCCCCGGTGGTCAGCAGGCACTCGCGGGGCGCGAGCGCGGTGAGCACCGGCTTCATCGCCTTCACGCTGTGGCGGACCGTCGGTTCGCCGACCTCGGCTATGTGGACGTCATCGTTCCGGAACGTCCGGCCGCAGAGACCTTCCGCAGAGCACAGCAGGTCCTTCATCACCCGCGCGTGCGCGGCGAACGGCCGCGGGGACGGTCCGGGGACGTTCGTCGTCGCGACGATCAGGAGGCCGCTGACGCCGGTTCCGGTCTCGGCGAGGCCGTCGAAGACCTTGCGCAGGGGCCTGCGGTCGCCCGGACCGCCGTGGAAGTCGATCGGCCCAGGAGAGGTCGCCAGCGGCGGCCGACCGAGGTCGCCGCCGCCGATCGGATGGACCAGCAGCGGCGGCCGGTCCTCAGCCCTCTTCGTCATAGACGTCGAGGTCGTGATCTAGCGGTGCCCCGGCGGACGGGAGGGAGCGGCCCCGGCCCGGCGCGACCTTTCTGTCGGCGAGCCTCTCATTGGCGGTGAACCACGCGTACGACTCCCCGGAAGGGTTCGGAGGCGTGCGCTGTGCCTTCATTTGCTTCGGCCGCACGCGGGGATAGTGGACGGGGAGGTCGTCGCTGCCGCGGGCCGCCGCCAGGAAGGCGTCCCTGATCCTTGTGAATCCGGGCTGCCGCTCCGCCGCCTCGGTGAAGGCCCGGACGCAGGTTCGCACCACCGTTTCGGCGGACGAGCCGGGGAGTTCTCCGGTGAGATCGCGGTAGTACTCCGACCATTGCGCGCCGGTGTGGAGCCGCGTGCGCTCCGGTTCCACAATCATGTGGACGCTGCCGAAGCCGAGCGGCTTTCCGAGGCCGAGGCGGTGGTGGTGATCGCCGTCGAGCGTCAGCAGCCAGAGCAGGGCTCCGAGTTCGACCGCGGGAACGTCGCGGACGCCGATGGTGAAGGTGAATTCGGTTCCCTGGGTGATCCAGCCGAGTATGGAGCGGTTCTGCTTGTCGCGCTGCGGGGCGCCGGTCGTCGCGAACGACGTCTCGTCGTCGGTGAGCGGGCCGTCTTCGCCGGGCGCGTTCGGTCGCCGGTATTCCCGGTAAAGCAGGCCGTCGATGAGGTGCTGCGTGGGATCGCCGCTGGACGCCTCCGGATTCCAGTAGGAGTCGTTCGCGGCCGCTCGCCTGTGATGCCAGTAGACCTTGCGGCCTCGCAGAGCCCGGTCCGGGTCGCGGTGCACGTCGTTCTTCGGCGTGCGGTTCTCGATGGGACGGTGCGGTTCGGCGGCGCTTCCAGACAGGTAGAACCGGCCCTGGGCCGGTTTCGGCTGGACGAGGATCGACAGCGGCAGCCCCTCCTTGAATTCCCTGACGGCTTCGCCGGTGCGGGTGACGCATTCGACGTCGCCGACGCGCAACCGGCCCCGGTAGGCGGCCGGGCGGTTGCCGGATCCGTCCGGCGCGACCCAGCCGAACACGCGGTCGGCCGGGGAGAGTTCGCGGTAGCGGGACGCCGGTTCGACCTTCGGCGGCACCATCTCGGCCGGGCTCGCGACGGCGAGCTCGCGCGGGATCATGACCGGATAGAGAGCCTCGACGCGTCCGTTCTTCCGGTACGCCCAGCAGAACGTCCCCGGCGCGAGCTTGCGGCGGTCTTCGTCGTTCCGGTGCGGGCTGATGTCGAATTCGCCGTCGGTCTCGATGTCCGGCTGGCTCTTGCGGTGGTGCTCCATGAGAGCGTCCCAGCGTTCGCGGAGTTCGTCGGTCAGCTTCGCCGTGACGGGGGTGCGCCGCTGGACGAAGACGCGCTCGTCGCGTTTCGCCTCCACGTTCCGACCGGTGATGAAGGCATACCCCTCCTTCCATTCGGGGGAGGGGCGGCCGTTGGCGTACGGCTTGATGCCGGTGACCTCCTCGGCATTGTTGCGGCGCCTCGTTCTGACCCAGACGCGTTCGCCGTGCTTCGGGGGCCCGTTCTTCGAATAGGGGAGGCGGGACCCGTCCGGGTAGAAGGGGAGTTTGGCGGCGGCCCAGAACTCCAGCGTCTTTCCGTTCCTCCCGACGCGGACGGGCTCCATGTCGCGGGCGTCGTCGGCGACGCGCCGCCAGCCGAGGCGCTCGTCATGGCCGGTGAACACCCCGAACCGGCTGTTGGTGATCGCCTCGTAGGAGGCGCGCAGCATTCCCTTGAGCGCGGTCGCCGGGAGGTGGGGGCGGCCGCCGCGCAGCAGCACCGGGTAGGTGAGGTGGCCTTCCTCGGCGTCCGGCGCGTTGCGGGCGCGGGCGGTGTCGAGAAGCAGGAGCGGCGTCCGGACGGTGAGCCGGACGCCGATCGTGCCCGTCCAGTTCTCCTCGTGCAGCCGGTCGGCGCCCTGGGGAACGGCGTCGGCGAAGGCGCCCGTCATCCCCTCGCGCGAGAAGGCGGGAACGAAGGTGTACGGGTTGAGGAACGGCTCCCCGCGCCCGTTCCGGCCGTTCTCCGCACGCGTCCTGGCGGGAGCGGACGTCCCGCGGATGTTCTTCGCGATCGTGCGGGGGGTCGGCGGCTTCTTCTCGGTCATGCGTTCTCCCCGCGCAGCGGCTCGGACGGCTCGAAGGACAGCAGGCGTTCTTCCGCGATGTAGGCGTTGCCGTGCTCCGCGTCGCGTGCGATGTACTCGCGGGTCGCCAGCGCCACGTGGCCGCCTCTGCCGAAGACGCCCGGAACGCGCAGGCTGCCGATGCGCTCCGTGGTGAGGGTCGTCCAGCCGTCCGATGAATGGACGGCCTTTCCCCACAACAGGTAGCGGCCCTTTATCGTGCCGATGGTCTCCATCGGGTCGTGCCTTGTGAATTCCGCAGGAAGAGCCGCCGGACGCTCGGTGAGCAGGACGGTGCGGCCGCTGCCGGCATCGTCGAGCCAGCGCAGTTCGGTGTGCTCGTCGAACACGCGGGCCTCGAAGACCCCCTCCGGCGTGGAGCGGCGCGCTTCATCGGTGGTGACGATCTCGTAGCGCCACGGTGTGGTGAGCAGCGCGAACCCGTCCGGCGCGCGCTCCATGGCTTCGGCGAACGTGAGGCCGTCGCGGGTGGCGACGTGCAAGGTCGTGCCGGTCATCGCGGTCCCTCCGCGTACGCGCGCCACGCGGCCGCGAGGTTGCCGTGCCGGAGCGCGTCGGCGAGCGTCGTCTCCGCCGTCCAGCCGTTGCCGGAGAACTCGACGGACTCGATCGTGACGTCGCCGAACCCCCGATTCACCATGCCGCCGAGCGGAATGCGGCGCTGCTCCAGATCCCGCAGGACGAGCAGGAGCAGCGCGAGCGCCACGTCCCGGTGGCCGCCGAGCCGGGTGAGGTCGACGGTCAGCCGGATCGGCTCCCAGTCGACGCCGTGCGGTTCGAGCACGCTGAACAGCAGTTGGTCGGCGGCGCCGCCGGTCCAGCGGTCGATGGCCACGTGGTCGGCCTGGTCGAGCCCGCGGGCGGCGAGCGCGTCGCGCACCGACGGCGGCGGGACCGGACGGTCGGCGCCGTCGTCCGGCGCGCCGTTCACCACGACGTCCCACACGTCCGAGGGGATCGCGGTCTCGCTGACGCACTCGTGGACGGTCAGCGCGCCCGCACCCCAAGGGTGGGCGGACGGCGTGCCGCCCGCCGCGCGGCGGGCGGCGCCGAACAGCATCCGTACGGCGTCCAGCCCATCGAGCTGCTTGCGGAAGGCTTCGGCATGCCCGCGTGCGCGCGGGGGCGCGGGCTCCGGGTCTCCGGCGCCGTCCACCGCGTCCTGGATCGGAGGCGGCGGGGCGTCGAGCCCGCGGGCGGTGCGCTCGATGAGTTCGGCATGGCTGCGAAGGGCTCCCTTGAGCGAGCCGCCGCTCAGCGTGAGCCTGAGCGTGCCGGGCCCGACCTCCGTGGCCAGCGGCAAGGTCTTGATCGTCGCGCCCTCGCCCGCGGCGCGGACCATGACGGGCGCGTCGGGCCTCCAGCGCAACTGGACGGTCAGCCGGTCCCGGCGGGCGGGCAGGTCGGCGGCGCCCGCGTCCACCGCCGCCTCGGCGAAGCGCGCGGGCTCGCCGCGAAGGAACGCGAGCAGCCCGGCGCGGCTGGTCAGGTCGTGCTCGTGGACGTCGAGCGGCGACGGCAGCAGCGTCACGACGCCGAGGCCCCTGCCGTTGGCGGCGCCGAGCGCGATCTCCTCCGACTTCAAGGCCGTGAGCAGCGCGTGCAGGCGGGCGCGGTCACGATCGAGGTGGGCGCCGGTCGTCTCGACGTCGATCTCGAACGACAGGTAGTGCCCGGGCGGGACGACGGTGCGGGCGTACAGGAACGCCGACGCGGCGGCGCCGGTGACGCGGTCGATGCCGACTCCGTGGAGGACCGGCAGGGTCCGCGATCTGAGCGGCTCGTCGGGGATCCCGTCGCCGTCGGTCCCGGTCGCGGTGGTGACGACCGCGTCCCTGACGACGACCCGGCTGGCCTGGCCGACGGAGTTCGATCTCCCGTTCCCCTCGAAGCCCCACATCCGGTCCAGGCGATCGGTTCCGGGATCGGCGCCGCGCATCCAGGCGCGCAGCGCCCCGGCGAGGCTCGTGCCGGGCACGTAGACGCGGTCCTGCCCGTCCACCGCGACCGGCAGCGCCTCGGCCGGGTCGAGCGCGACGCCGCCCACGTGCAGCGGCGTCTGGGTGCGCAGCCAGCCGCGCGCCCGGAGCCGCCGGTCCATCGGACGTCCCCCTCCGCGCGTCATCGGCGCGCCTCCCCGGAGTGGGCCGCACTGCGGCTGTGGGCGGCGAGGCAGGCGGTGAGCAGCGACCGCAGCGCCTCTGCCCGCAGTTCGCCGCGCAGGACGTCCGCGCCGTCGACGGTCAGGCACAGCTCGTCCTGGTCGGCGAACTTGAGCGTCTCCCAGACGTCGCCGTCCGCCAGCAGGGTGCGGATCGCGGCCGTGGCCTTCGGCGCCTTCCACCGCCGCGTGAGCCTGGCGACGCGGGCCTTGAGCTGCTCGCTCTCCTCGTCCAGGTGGTCGAACAGGCGGCGCAGCGCGTTCAACCGGGTCGCCGAGAGGCCGATGAGCGGGCCGAGCACCTCGTCCGGGCGGGCCGCCCGCTCCTCGGCGAGCCGCCAGATCTCCGCGCGCCACGCGGCCGCCTCGATCAGGCGCGCACCGGCGTGGCCGGGATCGCCCGCCGCCAGCCGCCTGCGCGCGGGCGGACGCGGCGGCTGGTCCGGGGGCTCGCCGGTGGCCGTGGCCGCCCTCCTCATGAGAACCGGGTCGTTGACGCTGATCTGGCCGAAGCCCTCGCCGCGCCGTTCGCCGACCCCCGATCGTTCGACCGCCGCCAGGACGTCCGCGCCGACGCGGCCCGCCCGCACCTCGAAGGTCAGGCAGCCGCCGGCCGCGAAGCCGAGGAGGACGGGGCGCGGCAGCCGCCAGCCGCGGTGCCAGGAGTCGGTCCGGGCGATCTCGTAGCTGGTCGGTCTCCGGTCGCGCTCCCGCAGGACCGGCACGAGTTCCACACCGTCCGCTCCCGCCGTGGCGAACGCCCTCTCCAGGAGACGGGCGAAGTCGGCGGGGTCGTCGCTCGGGGCGAGCCGGGCATCGCGGACGAGGACGTCCGACAGCAGCCAGACGCGCATCCGGTCACCGCTCATGAGCGGCGCCGGCCGCGGTCCGGGGGCGCCGGGCGCGGCGGTGACGGACACCAGGCCGTAGTCGTCCTTGCGGGACCGCCCCAACCGCCATCGGCCGTCCAGGCTCTTCCACCAGCCGGGGCCGAGGATGCCCCGGCGGACCCTGACCTCGGCTTCGAGCACGGTTCCGGGCGCGAGCGCCTGGTACACGTAGACGCCGCCGAGCGCCTCGGTCGGACGCTGCGACTCGTCCTCGATGGTGTTGTGCATTCTCAGGACGAAGCCGGGCGTCTCGACGGCCATCCGCGCCGAACCCGCGACATATCCCCTTCGGACCCGCTTGAACGCGTTGCCGTTCGGAATTCCCTCCACCATGCGGTTGAGGTAGACGCCCGTCTCGTCCTTGTCCCGGTCGAAGGCGCGGGGGACGGGACGTCCCCGCGCCCCGCCCACGCGCGGCGTCGCGGGCGTCACCACCAGGTCTCCGCGGCGGGCCGCCGCGGCGGCGGCCGGCGAGCCGAGGCGGCGCAGCACCGGCCCGAGCAGCATCCAGCCGGGCGCGTGGTCGCGGCCCTGGACGAGGTTCCCGACGGTGCGCTCATAGGCGAGCAACGGCGTTTCGAGCGTCATCCGCAGGACGGCGCACTCCCAGCCGTCGCCCGCCGGTCGCCGCCGTCCGGGGGAATCGGGCGCCGGCGGCCGTTCGGGGGCGGGCGGCGGCACCGGATTCGACGTCCAATGCTCCAGGTCGCCACTGCTCGGCGGCAGCCCGGCGCCGCCGAGGTCGAGCCGGCACCGCCCCGACCCCCGGCGCCGCTTCGCGCCGATGCCCTCCACCAGACGCGCGCCCGCCCACAGCAGCGCGCGGGCACAGCCGAGCTGCGCCTCCGACAGCTCGTCCGGCAGTTCCGCCGTGCCCTCCAGGGTCATGCCGCCGCGCGCCATCTCGTCGAAGCGCAGCATGTCGTCCCTGGCCGCGCCGGTCACCGGGTCGTGCGCGACGCCCGGCTTCACGAACGTCACCGCGTCGCGGAGCCGCGCGCTCCCCCCGATGGCGTGGCCGAGCTCGCCGGGAAAGCGAAGCGGCCCGAGATACCGCAGGGCGGCCGGACGCGGATGCCGCGCCGGCGCGGCCGGTGTGTCGACCGCCTCGGCGCCGGGGAAGGCCGGCTGATAGCCGAACAGGTATTCCACCCAGGAGTGCCAGACCCGGGGGCCTTCGGGGTCCGCGTCGGCGTCGAGGGCGCGCGCGGCGATCTCGCATCCGTCCCGCCAGACGCCGTTGAGGGATTTCGCCGGGACGAACGGCAGGTGGTGCTCCTCGTCGCGCAGCACCTTCCGGCTGATCCGGCCGTGCTGTCCCGTGCCGGCGCCGATGTGCCAGTCGCTCAGCATTCGCAGGGTCAGCGCGATGGCATGGCTCATGATCCGGCCTGCGCGGCGAGGAAGGGAGCGGCGTTCAGCGCGTCCAGCAGGCCGGTGCGGTGGACGTGCCCGTCCCGCCAGAACAGCGAACCGTCGCAGGCGAGCCCCTGAACCGCGTCCCGCCCCAGCCAGGTGGAGACCATCCCGAACCGGGATTCGGCGGCCTCGCGCCCGCGGAACAGCGCGGACCGCAGTTCGTGCGCCTGGCCGCCCGAGATGACGAGCGTGCCGTCGTCCTTCGCGGTCAGGGCGCCGACCCGCCTTTCCAGGTCGGTCCAGTGCCGGTGCCGGGCCCATTCCGCGCCGCCCGCGTCGCCGACCACATAGGGCTGGCCCGTCAAGCAGGCGCCCTCGTCGGAGAGGGTCTGCTGGTCGCGCAGCCGGCGCAGATCGGCGAAGGCGCTCTCGTGGAGGACGTGGAACGAGAGCGCGCTCTTGTCCTGCCCGAGTTCCCGCTTCACGGCCTTCGCCTCGGCGGTCAGTTCCTCGGCCAGGTGGACGGCGCTGTGGAACGGGTACTGGCGCTTCACGATGGCGACACCCGCGCAGGCGCCGAGCCCTCGCAGTTCCTCCACCGTCCTGAGGACGCCGCCGACCGCGGCATGCCCGTTGGCCAGCCGGGTGAACTCCTCCAGGTAGCCGCGGGCGAACGGCAGGGCCAGTTCACCGTCGCAGACGACCGTCAGGTCGTCGCCGCCGAGGATGAGCGGGAGGACCGGCGGCTCGGCCGTACGCGCCTTCCACCCGCCGCCGCGCAACTTCGCGAACACCGACCGGAAAGCCTCGCGAGCGCATTCGTCCACACCGTTGGAGAGTCTTCGCAGCCCCTCCGTGTATTCGCCCGCGGGCCTCTTCCCGTCGCCGCCCATGATGGACGCGAAGCGCTGGAACACCTTCCCCAGGCCGTTGCCGTCGACGTGGACGACCCCGACCCATTCCGCCTTGTGGCTCAGATGGTCGACGATCGGGGAGAGGGTGTCGCGGGCCGCCGCCCTCCGGTTCTCGCCGTCCTCGGCGCGGAGCCCCATCTCGACGGCCAGCCGCGGCAACGCGTCGGCGAAGGCGTTCAGCTTCGCCAGGCTCGGCGCCGACCGGGCCTCGGGCGGCCGTCCCTCCTGGAGCGCGACGACGCGGTGGGCGGGCAGGCCGCTCGACCCGCAGCGCGCCGCGACCGGCACTCCCGGAAACCGCAGCCGCGGCCCGCGCCTCGTGGTCCGCGCGACCGCGAGCAGCTCCCGGGTGTCGGCGACGCCGTCGGCGACCTTCTGCGCGCCACCCCACTCGACGGCCTCTCCGACGGCGCCGCACACGTCCAGCCCGGGCGCCTCCCGCAGGGCCGACTCGGTGATGCTCGCGACGATCCGCCTCCCCGCCTCCCGGTCCCCGACGAGGATCGTCACACCGCCCGCGTTCGCGGTCACCACCTCGATGCCGTGCTCTTCGACGCGCTGTTCCCGGCCGTCCGCGCCGACCTCCGCCAGCGCCCTGTCGAGCCATTCGCCTTCGACACAGGTGATCAGATGCGACGCGCCGACGTTCTCTCTCCGCTTGTTGGACCCGAAGATGTAGTCCTGGTTCCCCGCCGTGCTCAACACGACCGGATGCACGTCCACCCCGGCCCCCTTTTCTCGCCCTCAGCACCACCGCCCGGTACTGATGGACGAACCCCCGCGGCCGTCCCGAGCGGCATGGTAGGGGCGCGAACCGGGCGCGCCGGGACCGAACGCCGCACAACCGGGTGACCGCCTCCGGCCCCGGCTCGACCGCCGCCGGTCATGCGCCTTCCGGACCGCTTCACTCGCGGGCGACGTCCATCAGTACGTTCTGTCCACGACGACGAAGCGAGGCCCGAAATGACCGAGACCCGGAACGCGCCGACGATGACGGTCATCGGGGGCACATCCGCGACCCCGTCGAGGGCCCGGCGCGTGATCACCGACGGCGCGGCCTGGAGCGGGCTCGGCGGCGTCGTCGCGGGCGGGTTCGGCATCGAGGCGGTGAAGTCGGCGATGACGCGCTCCCCGGCCGGACGCCGGTGGCTCGTCCTCGGCTGCCTCGTCGGACTCGCCTGCATGGCGGTCGGCGCCCGGCTGCGCGTCCGCGCGTCGGCGCGGACCCGGATCGGGCTCGTCGTCACCGCGTCCGACACCGGGCGCGGCGCCCCGCGAGCCGGGCTGCTGGAGGCCGAGGCCGTCGAGTACAGCCGGCACACCTGCGCGGTCACGGTGCGGACCCGGCTGGCGCTCCCCGAGGCCCATCCGTGGCCGAAGGAGGGCGTCGACGCCCTCGCGGACGAGACGCTCGCGGCGGCCGGGCTCGCGGAACGGCTGGTCAGCGGGGCCGTTCGCATCAACGTGATCCCGACGATGCCGCTTCCGGTCGGCTTCAGGTTCGGCGCCAGGATCGGGCACACGCATCCTCGCGAGATCACCGTCCACGCGGTCCGCCAGCGCGACGGGAGCCCGTCCCACTTCCCGGCGACCAGCCTCCGGGAAAGCCCGCTCACCGCCGAACTCCTCACCATGGAGCAGGTCGAGGTGGTCGAAGGCGGAGACCCGGCGCGCACGGCGCTCGCCATCGACCTGCAGAACCTCCGCGCCGACTTCGCCGAACCCGTCCGCGCCGCCTGCCGCGCACACCGGATCGGCGCCCTCCTGATATTCAGCAGAAAGACCGCCGGGCCCCTGGACGAGAACGCGGAAACCTACACCGCGATAGTGGAACAGATCTGCCGCACATGGCGCGACGCCCCTTTGCCGCCCGCCGCCCGCACCGGACGCCACGCCGCCTTCCTCACCGGCCCGGTCGCCATTTCCATCGCCCTCGGCGCCCGCCTGGCCCACGTCCAGCCCGACCGCTGGACGGCCTTCAGTCTCGACAACGCCTCCAACGCCTACGAGCCTTTCCCCGCCGAACCCGCCTAAGTCTCGGCAGTTCTCCACCTCCGCGCCTGTGACGATTTGCGAACCCTCAAGGGGCGATGAGAACACAAGGGGTCGCAGAAAAAACAAGCCCCATAATGAGAGCAGTTTCAAACCCTCGTAGGGGCGATGAGGACCCGCAAGGCAAATGCGTTCGTGGCTTTCTGATGGACGAGAGGGAGGACAGGTTCGATGCGTTTGCGAGTGACCTTTCACACGGGGGCTCGGGAGCTGCCCTGGGAGGACGTCTTGGCTCCCGGACGGGCCGTGGCGTACGCGCTGCTGGAGCGCGGGGCGCCTGAACTGGGGCGGGCTCTTCATGACCGTGGCTGGGGACCGCACAAGCTCCGGCCCTTCGGTTACGGCGCGCCCATCTTCCCAGGGGCGCGGAGGCGTCGCGGCGTCTATGCCGCCGACGGGCCCGGCGTGCTGGAGTTCGGGAGTCCGCTGATCGCGGTGGTCGAGGGGTGGGCGGCCGCGCTCGCGTCGATTCCCGTCCTGGCGTGGGGAGCGACCGCTTTCATCGTCGATCGGGTCGAGCCGGTCGAAGCCCCGAGATTCGAGACCGGCAAAGCCGTCTTCCGGACGGAGACGCCCGTGGTGATGAAGGGATCCGGACGTGACGCGTCGGGTGCCCGTGAACGTCGCGAGGCGTGGTGCCTTCCGGGCGAGCCCGAATGGGACTTCTACGTTCAGCGCAATCTTCGGCGCAAAGCGGCGTCCTTGGGCTTGGACCCCGAGGTCACGCTGGAGAACGTCGGATGGATCGGGCGCAAGCGTTCGTTCGCGGTGGGCAGCGCCGGGGGCGGGAAGAAGCCGGGCGCCCGCGTCGAGGTCATGGTGTCCGGCGCACCGGAGACGCTGTCGGCGCTCCATTCCTGGGGGCTGGGGCAGGACAACAGCACGGGGATGGGCTGGATCGGCGCGCCGCGCCGCTGACCGCTGATCCCTCGCCGCCGCGGCCCCGAGACCCCCTCTGGGCTGGTCGAACTTGACGCATTCCGATATGGGAATATGATTGCGGCATGGCACGAGCAGCGACGACGTCGGACGTCTTCAACGCGATCGCGGAGCCGCAGCGGCGGCAGATCCTGGTGCTGCTGCGGGCGGGGGAGCGGCCGGTGACCGAGTTGGCGCGGGAGTTGGGCATGACCCAGCCCGGGGCGTCCAAACACCTGCGGGTGCTCCGGGAGGTCGGGCTGGTGCGGGACCGCAGGGCGGGCAAGCAGCGCCTGTACGGCCTGGACGCCCGCGGGCTGCGGCCGGTCCACGAGTGGACCGGCGGGTTCGAGCGGTTCTGGAACGAGAGCTTCGACCGGCTGGACGCGTACGTGCAGGACCTGAAGCAGGAAAGGGAGCAGGAAAGGGAGGAGGAGTAGCCGATGAGTGCGACGGCCGACCGCGAGATCGTCATCTCGCGGGTCATCGACGCCCCGGCGGACCTGGTGTTCGAGGCGTTCACCGAGGTCCGGCACCTGTCGCGGTGGTGGGGCCCGGAGGGGTTCACCACGACGACGCGGTCGTTCGAGTTCCGCGTCGGCGGGGAGTGGGACTTCGTGATGCACGGACCGGACGGAACGGACTACCAGGAGTGGATCTCCTGGACCGAGATAGCCCGCCCGGAGCGGATCTCGCTGCTGCACGGCGAGTCCCGCGGCGACCCGAACGCCTTCGAGTCGTTCCTGACGTTCGAGCCCGACGGCGCGGCGACCCGGATCGAGATGCGCACGGTCTTCCCCACCAAGGAACTGCGCGACGAGGCCGCCGAGAAGTACCACGCCATTGAGGGCGGTCAGCAGACCCTGAGCAACCTCGCCGCCTATGTCGCCGAAATCGTTCAGAAGGGAGCGGAGGGCTGATGGCGGGAAAAGTGTTCTTCAGCGTGTCGATGTCGCTGGACGGGTTCATCGCCCCTGAATCCATCGAGGACCTGATGGGGCCGCAATGGAGGGAACTGCAGGGGTGGGTCTTTCCGCAACGGTTCTTCCGGGAGAATCTGCGGCTTGGCGAGGGCGGTGAGGAAGGGCGCGACAACGACATCCTGCGGGAGACGTTCGAGCGCACCGGCGCGAGCGTGATGGGCAAGCGCATGTTCGACGCGGGCGAGCGGGCGTGGCCGGAGGAGGCGCCGTTCCACACGCCGGTCTTCGTCGTGACGCACGAGAAGCGCGACCCGTGGGAGCGGCCGGGTGGGACGGTCTTCCATTTCGTCGACGACGGCTTCGAGAGTGCGCTCGACCGGGCGCGCGAGGCCGCAGGCGACCGCGACGTCCGCGTCGCGGGCGGCGGCGCGACGATCCTGGAATACCTGAACGCCGGTCTGATCGACGAGTTCTCGGTCGCGGTGGCGCCCGTGCTGTTCGGCTCCGGGATCCGCCTGTTCGAGGGCGTGGACGCCGACCGCGTGGCCCTCGACCCGGCCCGCGCGGAGCCCTCCCCGCGGGTGACGCACCTCACCTACACCGTCCGGCAGCGATAGCCGCCCGGCACGCGCGAAGGTCGGCGGCTCTGGCCGCGGGGAGGGGTAATCCTTACCCCTGGGCAATCTCCACCCGGATGTCCGGTAGATGATATTTTATTGTTGATCATTGCCGATTAGGCATGTTCATGTCCGTCTGGGAGGTGGACGACCGTCGATGTGAGCCTGTGATCAGCGTCCCGGCGACACGACCGACAGGTGCCTTCCCCCAGCGCGCGGACACGCCAGGGCCGAGCCGGCCGAGGTCCTCCCTCGGCGCCCCGGCCACTGTCGCACACGCCGTCGAGGGACCCCTCCACCGGGCCGTGGCCACCGGGGCCGACTTCACCGTCCCCCATCAGGGTGCCGCGCCGCCGGGGCGGCACCGCCCGGCAGCAGACCGAGGTGAAGCGCCGCCATGTCGATCGACGCCCCTTCCTCCGGCCAGTCCCCGCAGACCCCGTCCGCCCGGCGGCCGTCCCGGCCCGAGCGGCCGCGCGCGGCCGAGACCATCGCGTTCCGCCACCTGGTCGGCCCGCTGCGCAAGGACCCACTCCAGGCCCTGTCCCGGATCGTCCAGGAGCGCGACGGCGCGATCACCCGCCTGAACCTGGGGCTGTTCCGGCCCTACCTGGTGACACGGCCCGACGACGTCAAGCACGTCCTGCTGACCCGGGCGCGGGACTGCTACCCGCGGCAGGGCCTGATGTGGGACGCCATGCAGCGGCTCGTGGGCGACAACATCGGAGGCGAGGGCGACAAGCACGCCGAGGCGCGCCGCGCGCTGCAACCCCAGTTCGCGGCCCGGCACCTGCGGGAGGTCTACCCGGGCTGGGCGCCGGTGGTCACCCGGGCCGTCGACGACCTCCTCCGGCGCCGAGCGCCGGGCGAGGCCTTCGAGGTCTACTGGGAGGTCACGCGCGTCATCCACCGCGCCGTGAACGACCTGTTCTTCGGCGGACGGATCAGCGTCGAGGACGCCGAACTGGTGGGCCAGGCGGTCCGGACCGCGACCACGTCGATCGTCCCGAGGCTGCTGGCGCCCTGGATGCCGAACTGGATCCCGATCCCGGGGGACCGGCGGTTCCGCCGGTCGGTGCGCACCGTGGACCGCGTCATCCAGCCGCTGGTGACGGCCGCGCGGCAGCCGGGCAATGCGGGGATCGCCTCGATGCTGGCGAAGCGCGGCCGCACCGACCGGCAGATCCGCGACGAACTCGTCGCGCTGGCGGTCGCCGGCAGCGAGAGCACGGCGGTCGCGCTGAGCTGGCTTCCGGTGATGCTCGCCGACCACCCCGACATCGAGGCCCGGCTGTACGCCGAGATCGACGCGGAGATCGGCGGCGGGACGGACGCGGACGCCACGCCGACGCTGGAGCAGCTCGAACGGCTCACCTACACCAAGCGGGTCCTCCGCGAACTGCTGCGCATGTACACCGTCGGCTGGATCATCCCCCGCGCCGCGCAGCAGGACGACCAGATCGACGGCGTCCGCATCGCCGCCGGGTCGATCGTCGTGATCAGCCCCTACCTCACCCACCGGCTGCCGCGGGCCTGGCCCGAACCCGACCGGTTCGATCCCGACCGGTTCACCCCGGAGGCCGAGAAGGCCCGCCAGAAGCAGTTCCCCGACGGGGTCGCCGACCTGGCCTTCGGGTACGGGCACCACGCCTGCCTCGGGCAGCAGTTCTTCGAGATGGAGGCTCTGCTCATCCTGGCGTCCCTGCTGCGCCGCCGCCGGCTGAGCCTCCACCTGCCGCCCGGCTCGGCGCCCATCCGGCCGAAACCCGGCCTGGCGCTGAACCCGGACCGGGACGTCCAGGTCACCCTCGAAGCGCGCGCCTGACCCCCGGCCGCGCTCGACGCACGCACGCCGCGCTCACGGGCGCGGTCGCCGTCCCGCCGCGCCCACCCCCTTCCCGACGACGGAGCCGCCCCCGTGAAGCCAGCGCACCAGCTCAACCGGCAAGCGTCCCAGCCAGGGGCGCACGCCCCGGCGACGGACGAGGACGAGACCGAGCGCCTCCGGTCCCAGTGCGAGGAGGACCTGCGGTCCACCATCGCGCGCCATGGCGGCCTGTTCCCCGCCGACGTGTTCGACGGGCGGCTGCCGCGCGAGCTGGCGCGGGCCGTCGTCGCCCAGGCGCCGGGCAGCACCGCCGCGCTCCTCGCGCACGAGGCGCGGGCGTCGCTGTGGGTCTTCCCGGTCGACTGGCTGATCGACACCCGCGCGAGTTCGCGCGAGGAGGTGCGCGGCCTGCGCCGCCGATGCCTGGACGTCGCCGCCGGCGCCGACCCCGGGCCGGGGGACGCGGTGGGGGCGTTCCTCGCCGAACTGCGCGACGGCCTGGACGCCTTCCCCGCCTTCGCCGAGCGCCGCCCGCTGTGGCGGCGGCACCTGGACGCCATGCTCACCGCCATGGTCCGCGAATGGGAGTGGCGGTTCACGCGCGGCGCGGACGATCCGCCGACCTTCGAGGAGTACCGGAACAACGCCGACAACTTCGGGTCCACCTGGGTCAACGTGGTGCACTGGACCGTGCACGACGACCCCGGGGTCGCCGAGTGCCTGCCCGAACTGGTGGCCGCCAGCCAGCACGTCCAGGAGGCGCTGCGGCTGTTCAACGACCTCGCCACCTGGAAGCGGGAAAAGGGCACCGGAGACCTCAACGCCCTGCGCCTGGTGTCGCCCGACGTCCTCAGGCGGCGGATCGGCGAACTGCTCACCGAATGCGCGGCGCTGATCGACGCCCTCGCCGGCCGCTGTCCCGCCGGCGCCGACTACCTGCGCCGGCAACTGCGGTTCTCCGACGCCTTCTACTCCGCGGGAGAGGACTATTGGCGGCGGCTCTGACCGGCGCGTCCCCCTAATGGGGGGGCCGGGCAAAGGCCGACCGTTCCCCGCCCCGTGTGGCGAGCGGCACGAAGCCGACATTCCACATTCCCGGCCTGCTCCGCGTTGCTAATGTGCTCCGCGTGGCCGGTGGCGTCCCGCGCGGCCGGTGCCTCCGGACCGGGCCACATCACCCTCCCCCCGGGTCGCTGGATTTGAGGAATTGCCGATGCCTGTGCGCCTCCGTAAGCGGAATCGTCCGTCGAACCTTCGCTTGGGCCTGAAGATCACCCTCTCGCTGGTGGCGTTGTCCGCGCTGTGGGCCTTCGCCGCGTGGGTGACGATCAGCGACGGGATCGGCCTCTACGTGGCGGCCCAACGCGACACCCAGGTCGGTCGCCCGACCAAGACGCTGGTCAACCACCTGCAGGACGAACGCCGCGCCTCGCAGCTCGAACTGGGACGTTCGGCGTGGGCGCGTCCGGGCACGCGGCGGGTGTCGCCGGAGCTGGCCGCGCAGCGGGCACGGACCGACCGGTTCATCCGGGAGTGGCGGGCCACCACGGCCAAGACCGGGGATGAGAAGATCAAGGGCCATGTCCGCCAGGTCGCCGGCTACCTGGACCGCCTGCGGACGGTGCGCCAGCAGATCGACAACGGTTCCATCAGCCGTACCGGCGCGATGCAGGTCTACAACCAGGCCATCGACGAGTGCTTCGAGATCAGCGCGGCCACCGCCGAGTTGGACGACAAGAAGGTCGCGGCCGACGGCCGCGCGCTGATCGAGTTGACGATCGCCCGCGAGTCCCTCTCGCGCGAGAACGCCCTGGTGACCGGGATCCTCGCCAGGGGCCGCTTCGAGGCGGGAGACCGCGACCGGCTGGTCACGCTGGCCGGCGTCCGGCAGAACGACTCCGCCACCGCCGCCCGCCACCTGCCGTCCACCGACCGGTCGCGCTACGAGCGGCTCACCGGCACCGACTCCTACCGGATGCTGCAGGGCCTGGAGAGCAGGCTCATCGAGCAGGTACGGCCCGGCGGGCGGCCCGCGGTGACCGCCGAGCAGTGGCGGCAGGCCGCCCAGCCCACCCTTGACCAGTTCGACCAGGTGATCGACGCGGGCGGTGACGACCTGGTCGCGCGGGCCAAGCCGGGCGGCACCCTGGTGATCGTCAAGCTGGTGCTGGTCGCCGGGCTCGGCCTGCTCGCGCTCCTCGCGGCCGTCGTGGTCTCGATCACCACGGCGCGCGCCCTGGTGCGGCAGCTGCGGCTGCTCCGCGACGCGGCCCGCGAGCTGGCCGACCAGCGGCTGCCCGGCGTCGTCGAACGGCTCGGGCACGGCGAGAAGGTGGACATCGCCGTCGAGGCCCCGCCGCTCCAGTTCGGCACCGACGAGATCGGGCAGCTCGGCCAGGCGTTCAACGCCGTCCAGGAGACCGCGCTGCGGACCGCCGTCGAGCAGGCCGAACTGCGGCGCGGCATCCGCGACGTCCTGCTCAGCCTCGCCCGCCGCACCCAGACGCTCGTGCACCGGCAGCTCACCATGCTCGACACGATGGAGCGCCGCCGCGACATCGAGGTCAAGGAACTGGAGGAGCTGTTCAAGCTCGACCACCTCGCGACCCGTATGCGCCGCAACGCCGAGAACCTGATCGTCCTGTCCGGCGCGCTGCCCGCCCGCGGGTGGCGCGACCCCGTCCCGCTGGTGGACGCGATCCGCGGCGCGGTGGGCGAGGTCGAGGACTACACGCGCGTCACCGTCCTGCCGCTCGGGCCGATCAGCCTGAAGGGCACGGCGGTCGGCGACGTCACCCACCTGCTCGCCGAGCTGATCGAGAACGCCGTGTCGTTCTCGCCGCCGGAGACCGCCGTCCAGGTCAGCGGGACCATGGTCGCCAGCGGCTTCGCCATCGACATCGAGGACCGCGGGCTCGGCATGACCGACGAGAAGCTCGACGAGCTCAACACCAGCCTCGCCGACCCGCCCGACTTCAACCTGCAGAGCACCGCCCAGCTCGGCCTGTTCGTGGTGGGTCGGCTCGCCCAGCGCCACAACTTGAAGGTCATGCTGAAGCGGTCCGCGTACGGGGGGATCACCGCGGTCGTGGTCATCCCGCGGGAGCTGATCGGCGAGATCGCGGAACCGAGCGCCGTGCCCGAGAAGGCGCGTCAGCTCGTCCAGGTCGGCGCCGACGCCGGGCCCGCCGGCGCCGCTCCCGCGGTGACCACCGGCGGCCAGACGCCCCCGGCCCACAGCAAGCAGCCGTTGGCGCTGGTCGCGGAACACGGCGACGGTGACGAGCGCGAGCGCGCCGCCGCCGTCGCGGCCCCGCCCGAGTCCGCCCCCGAGCCCGAGCCGGAGCCCGACGAGGCGCTCGTCACCGACAGCGCCACCCCCGGCGGACTGCCGGTCCGGGTGCCGCAGGCCAGCCTCGCCGCACCCCTGAAGGAGGATCCGCCCGCCCCGGAAGCGCCGCAGCCGGACGACGACGCCGACGCGCTGCGGTCGCCCGAGGAGGTCAGGCGGATGGTCCGCTCCTACCAGGAGGCGACCCGCCGCGGCCGCGCCGACGCCGCCGACAAGGAGCCCGGCGGCGCCGAGGACCCGGCCGGTCAGCGCGGCACCGGCGCCAGGACGTCTTCGGACCCCGGCGTCGAGGACGGCGACGGCGAGAACGGTTGACGGCGCCGAACGCCGCCTCCCGTACTGATGCGCCGCGAGGCCGCGACCAGGCGACACCGAGCAGGCGGCCCCTGGTTCGCGGCCTCCGCCGCCTACTCACTGTGACCGTGTAGGCGCTGCCTGTTCGCGCGGCAATCCCCAACCCTGGGGATACACCTGCGGCCGCCGTCCGAGCGATCGTCGAGAACGTCAGTGGCTTCTCGGCCAACGAGCTACCGATCTACAAGATTGGGGCAACGACATGCGATGGGTAAGAACCATCCCTCTCGTCTCGACGATCGCGGCACTGATCGGAGCGCTGTTCGTCGCGCTCGCCGGAGCGGACAGCGCCGCGGCCTCACCGGTGAGTGCGACCGCGACGACCGACCAGGAGGCATGCTGGCAGCGCTTGCCAGGTGCC
>NZ_BCQP01000040.1 GCF_001552135.1 Actinomadura chibensis NBRC 106107
CCGCGGCCCGCCTCGGCGAGGACGTCGAGCGCGGCCCGCCGCGTCGCGGGCGCGCTGCTGCGGACCATCGCCTCGCTGAGCGCGTTGATCAGCCGGTCGCGGTCGTCGCGCTCCCCGGCGAGCCCGGCGACGCGGTCGGACTTCAGCCAGCCGCGGGCGAGCTCGGTCCAGCGCCCGGCGGTGTCGCGCATGAGCCACAGGTCGTAGGCGGGGGTCGGGAGCCATTCGCCGTCGAGGTCGCCGGACCGGGTGAGCAGCCCGGCCGCGTACGCGACTTCGACGAGCAGCGCCGCCTTCCACTCTGGGACGTCCAGCAGGACGGCGGCGGCGCGCAGGTCGCGGACGGCGAGGCCGCCGCTGCGCAGCACCGGCGGCGGGTCGAGCCCCCAGCGCTCCAGCAGCTCCTCGACGAGCCGGACCGCGTTGAACACCTCGCCCGCCGCGGCCCGCACGACGACGTCGGCGGGACGCGGGTCGCCGGGCGCGGCGGTGAGCGGCGGCGGGTCGGCGGGGACGTCCCGGAACAGCCGCCCGCCGCGCAGGTGCAGCGCGACCTCGCGGGGGACGGTGACGGTCCGGTCGTCCTCGGCGGCGAGCAGGCCGCGGGCGAGGAGCCGTTCGATGGGGGTGGCGGCGGTGCCGATCCGGACGGGACGGCGCGCGTCGGCGACCCGTCCGACCGGCGGGCCCCAGGTGAGGTGGTCGAGCGCGGCGCGGGCCTCGGGACCGGCGTCCTCGATCAGCGCGGCGGGGTCGGCGAGCAGCTCGGCGAGGCGGCGCAGCAGCCGCGCCGCGTCCGCGAAGCCGCGCGGCGCCTCGCCCGCCAGGTCGGTGACGAGGTCGGCGAGCCGCTCCTGCGAGTACCCGGCGAAGACCTCCTGGACGGGCGGTCCGAGCCCGGCCGGGTGCGGCAGGCTCTGCCGGACGCCCGGCGCGGGGACGGGCGGGTCGTCGCCCCAGGCGAGCCCGTACCGGCGGAGGGTGCCGAGGGCGTCCTCGACGCGCTCCGGCGGGGCGCCGAGCGCGGCGGGCAGGCCGTCCGGCGAGGGGAGGACGAGCAGCGCCTCCAGCACGGCGAGCGTGAACCGGTCGAGCCGGTCGAGCGCGCGGGACACCGCGGCGGGCGTCGCGGCGCGGGACGCGAGCGCGGCGAGGTCGGCGGGGACGGGCGCGAGCAGCTCGGGACGCGCGGACAGCAGCGCGCGAAGCTCGTCGTCGCCTCGCGCGCGCAACCAGTCCGCATACGTCTCCATGCCGTCCCTCAACTTTAGGTGGCGTGCGCGCCGCCCGTGCCGGGCCCCCTCAAGGGTAGGAGTCCCCGTGCCATGACCTGTGCGATGACCTGCTGGGGGAGGGGATGCGCGCTCCCGACGTGAAACGCCGGGTCAGGTGGCGGGCGCCCCCTCGACGGGCGTGCCCTCCACGGGTGCGCCGTCCGCCGGGGCGCGGACCAGGCCCATGCCGAGCCGGGCCCAGCTCTCCACGAACCGCTTCTCGTCGATGTGGCTCGGCGGCTCGTACATCGACTCGTTCGCCAGCCAGTAGTTCACCACCGCGCCGCCGAGGATCGCGGCGACGGCCGGCCAGTCCTCGTCGGCGCCCGCGAACTCGGGCTGCGTCGACAGCCAGGTCGCGATGCCGTCGTAGAGGGGGTTGACGATGCCCTCGCGCATCTCGGCGACCAGGTTCGGGAACTGGTCGAGGTCGCGGAACAGCACGCGGATGAGGTCCTGCTCCTCGCGCATCTTCGCGAGCCCGGCCTGGCAGGTCATCCGCAGCCGGATCTCCAGCGGGCGGTCCTCGAAGACGGTCGCCTGGTCGAGGACGTCGCTGATCTGCTTGCCCGTCCGCTCGATGTGCTCGCGGATGGCGGAGGCGAGGACCTCCTCCTTGGACCGGAAGTGCCGGTAAAGGCCCCCCGCCCCCGGCGAGAGACCGGCGGCCGCCTCGATCTCGGCGACCGAGGTCGCCGCGTAGCCCCGGTCGGCGAAGAGCCGGAGCGACTCGACCACGATCCGCTCGCGCGTAGATGTCGTCATGGTGATGAATTCCTCCGCAAGAACAGTAAGGCATCTTCGACCTGGGGGGCTCCCCCCGTCCCGCGCGGCACGCCCGAATCCGTGATCTGTCTCGCTCCGGGGCCGGGGCGACTAGGCTTCGTCACGTCGCCCCGTCGCAGGGAGGGGCGTCACCGGAAGGGTCGACGATGTTCATGTCTCCGCGGAAGGCGGCCGACGGGGCCTTCCTCCCCGAGGACTTCGTGGTGCCCACGCTGGTGGCCGGTCCCCGGTTCCAGATCCGTCCGATCACCGTGCACGACGTGGTGAAGGACTACGGCGCCGTGATCGGCAGCCTGGACCGCCTCGCCGGCCGGTTCGGCCCCGAGTGGGGCTGGCCGGACAGCGAGTTCACGTTCGAGCAGGCGTTGATCGACGTCGCCTGGCTGCAGAAGCAGGGGCAGCTCCGCCGCTCGTTCAGCTACGTCGTGATCACGCCGGACGGGGAGCGCCAGCTCGGCCGCATCCACGTCGCGCCGTGCGACGACCCCGACGTCGACGCGGTCGTCGTGTTCTGGGTCCGCGCCGACGAGGAGAACTCCGCCCTGGAGAAGGAGCTGGAGGAGTTCGTCCGCGAGTGGCTCACGACGGCGTGGCCGTTCGACAGCGTCCGCTTCCCCGGCCGCGGCTGAGCCCCGCGAGTCCCCCTGGGGCCGCGCGGCGTCAGGCCAGGCGGCGGACGAGGGCGACCACGATCCGGCCGCCCACCAGGTAGACGACGGCGGCGAGGCCGTAGTTGACGGCCACCTCCAGCTTGGGATCGGACGGCTGGAAGACGTCCTTGAACTGCCAGCACAGCTCGTGCGCCCGGTCCCCGAACCACTGGACGATGCCGTTCGCGGTGTTCGCCTCGAACGCGACGAAGACGATGTGCACGGCGAGGATCGCCACGACGAGCGTGGTGGCGGCGGAGACGGCGGTGGCGAGGACGCCGACGGTCCGGCGGCGGGCGGCGGCCGCCCTGGCGGTCAGCGACCGGCGCGCGGGCGGGCCGTCCTGTCCCCTGCCCGGATCGACGCGGGTCGTCGCGTGCTCGCCGGTGGCCGTCCCGAACGGGTCCTGGCCGGACGGGCGGTCGGGGGTGTCAGCCATCTGCGGCCTCCTTCGCCGGGGGCGTTCGCGGGCGGACGGCCGGGCCGGACCGCGGGGCCCGCTCGTCCTTTTGCCGGGGGTGGTCTGTTCGAGTCCTGTGTTTTCCCTGGTCACCTGGTTTGTGGTCGGGGGCCCGGGTATATCCGCAGCACGGGCGGCCGTTCCCGGTGGACCGGGCGACGCCGGTTCCGGCCACAACAGAACGGTTCCCGCGCGAAAGTTCCCGCGCTCTCCTACTCGGATCCCGTCGCATCGCCACTACCAGGAGAGCGCGGGTTTTCGCGTGTGTCCAGCCCCTTAACCTGGTGGGCGTGCTCGATCTCGACCCCCTGGAATCGTCCGGCGGCGCGTTCGCGCTCGGATTCGACCTCGATCTGACCCTGGCGGACACGCGCGCCGGGATCAGCGCCGTGTACGCGGCGATCGCCGCGCGGACCGGCGTCGCCATCGACACCGACGCCGTGGTGCGGCGGCTCGGCCCCCCGCTGGAGGAGGAGCTCGCCTACTGGTTCCCGCCCGAGCGGGTGCCCGCGATGGTGGAGCTGTACCGGGAGATCTACCCGGGCCTCGCCATTCCCGCGACCCTGCCGATGCCCGGTGCGGCGGCGGCTGTGGACGCCGTGCGCGCCCGCGGCGGACGCGTCATCGTCGTCTCCGGCAAGAACCAGGCCGACACCGAGCGGACCGTCCGGTACCTGGGGCTGGAGGCCGACGCGGTGGTCGGCGGCCTGTTCGGCGCCGACAAGGGCGCGGCCCTCCGCGAGCACGGCGCCGCCGCCTACATCGGCGACCACACCGGGGACGTGGACGCGGCCCGCGCGGCGTCCGCCGTCGCGGTCGGGGTGGCGACAGGCGCGTTCGATTCGGCCGCGCTCACGGCGTATGGCGCGGACGTCGTCCTGCCCGACCTGCTGGCGTTTCCCGAATGGCTCGGCGGGTTCTCCGCGGCCCGCGCGCCGGCGCGCTAGTCGTGAGCTGCGGCGCGATATTCGGATGCCGCCGGAGCACCGCCGGGATAGCGTCGGACGGGCGGCCCACGGGCCTCCGGTAAGGGAACCCGGTGTGTACACCGGCCCTTGGCGAGGCACTAATCTTGAGGTCGATTCAGGACGATTACCGAACGAGGTCTCCGGTGCCGACTGGCAAGGTCAAGTGGTACGACTCCGACAAGGGGTTCGGCTTCCTCACCCGCGACGACGGAGGTGAGGTCTTCGTGCACTCCTCGGCGCTGCCGGGCGGGGTCACGACGCTCCGGCCGGGCCAGCGCATCGAGTTCGGCGTGGTCGAGGGGCGCAGAGGCCAGCAGGCGCTCCAGGTCCGGGTCCTGGAGACGCTCCCCTCGGTCGAGAAGACCATCGCGAAGCAGCGGCGCAAGAAGCCGGACGAGATGGTCGTCATCACCGAGGACCTGATCAAGCTGCTGGACGGGATCTCCAACACCTACCGGCGCGGCAAGCACCCCGCCCCGGCGGAGGCCAAGAAGATCGCGACCGTGCTGCGCGCCGTCGCCGACGACCTGGCCGCGCCCTAGCCGTTCGGCGAGGCGGTCTCAGGTGCGCATCTCCGGGTGCGCGTCCGTGATCGTGGGATGGGCCCGGCTCTCCCGGGTGTCCCGGCCGTCCCGGCTGCCGCGGCGGCGCGTCCCGGCCTGCCTGCTGAGCAGCCAGGCGAACGAGGCGGCGAGCGCGGCCGAGACGACCGCGAGGGCGA
Organism: Actinomadura chibensis NBRC 106107; assembly: GCF_001552135.1. Taxonomy (GTDB): domain Bacteria; phylum Actinomycetota; class Actinomycetes; order Streptosporangiales; family Streptosporangiaceae; genus Spirillospora; species Spirillospora chibensis. Next base: position 4,860 of record NZ_BCQP01000040.1, read on the forward strand.
GCTGGCCGTCCGCCACGATCGACATGCCGAGGCCGAGCAGCCCGCCGACCACCCAGGCGAGCTGGTGCAGGGTCTCCGAGACCGCGAACGTGGAGGAGCGCATCTCCTCGCCGATCTCGCGCTGGACGACCGCGTCCATGGACAGCTTGCCGAGCACCTGGCCGAGGCCCGCCGCCGTCGCCACCGCGAGCGCCGCCCACAGCCCGAAGAAGGCGGCGCTCGCCGCCGCGACCGCCGTGACGGCCGCGAGCGTCGCCGACACGATGAACCGGGGCGCCCGCGCCTTCATCCACGCGCCGAGCGCCGTGCCGATCAGGCCGCCCGCCCCGGCGGACGCCGCGAGCAGGCCGAGCGCCACCTTGTGGGACACCGGGTCGAACCGCTCCTGGCGCAGCAGGAACGCCAGGTAGATGATCAGGAAGCCGGAGAAGGCGCGCAGCACGGCGTTCGCCTGCATCGCCTCCGCGACGACGGGGCCGACGCGGGGGAACGTCCGCCAGTGCCTGGCGCCCCGCACGGCGGCGCCCTCGCCGTCGTCCGGGCGGCACTCCGCCTCCGGGACGTCGACGTGCTGCGGCAGCCGCATGGTGAACACGACGCCGAGCAGGAACACGATCGTGCCGATGCGCAGCACCCAGTCGGCGCCGATCAGCAGCGCGAGGCCCGCGCCGACCGGCGCGGTGACCGACGCGGCGATCAGCCCGGCGAACGAGGCCCGCGCGTTCGCCGTGACGAGCGTGATCTGGTCGGGCAGGACGCGCGGCGTGACGGCCGCGCGCAGCACCCCGAACGCCTTGGACAGGACGAGCACCCCGAACGCGGCGGGCAGGAACGTGACCTGGTCGCCGTGCGGGAGCGCGCTCGCCATCGCCCAGCACAGCAGCGCGCGGATCACGAACGAGCTCGCGATCGCGTACCGGCGGACGTGCCGGGCCCGGTCGAGCGCCGGGCCGATCAGCGGCGCGACCAGCGCGAACGGCGCCATCGTCACGACGAGGTACAGCGCGATCTGGCCGCGCGCCTGGTTGACGTCCAGGCCGAAGAACAGCGTGCCCGCGAGCGCGACGGTGACGAGCGCGTCGCCCGCCGCGTTGAACGCCGACGCCTCGATGAGGCTGCCGAGGCCGCTGCGTCCGGCCCCGTTCGCGTGCGTGACCCGGCGGGTCAGCCGCCCGGTCCCGAGCATGGCGGAGCGGGCGCCGCGCAGCGGCAGCGCCGATCCCTCGGCGGCGGCGCGCACGGCCCGCCCGAGCCGCGTCCGGTCACCCATGCGCCCTGATCTCTCCCTGCGGTCGTTCGGGCCGTTCGCCGGGGTGCGCGCCCCCGAAGCGATTCGGCCGATACGGCGACCCAACTGAGACTACGTTCCCCGCGGCGATGCGGCCTCACCTCCGTTCCGGCGGCGGGGGATTTCACGTTCGGGGTGGGCGGGGTGCCCGGACACGTCGTTCCATGGGCGAGAATCGACATGTGAGCCCATTGCGTCAGACCAGCCCCGCGCGGTCCGCGTCCGCGCGCACCACCTCAGGGCCCGCCCGGCGGACCCGCACGCCCGCCGTCGACGCCGCCTGCGCCGAGGCCGTCGACCTCGCCCGCGAGGCCGCGGCGGAGACGGCGCGGCCCGGCCAGGTCGGCGAGCACCTCGGCCTGCGGGCCGAGGGCGACCGCGTGGTCACGCACTATTTCGAGTGCCTCGACCCGGCGTACGAGGGCTGGCGGTGGGCGGTCACGGTGACGCGGGCGTCGCGGGCCAAGGTCGTCACGGTCAGCGAGTGCGTCCTGCTGCCGGGCGACGACGCCCTGCTCGCCCCGCCGTGGGTGCCGTGGCTTGAGCGGCTGCGCCCCGGCGACCTCGGGCCCGGCGACCTGCTGCCGACCGCGCCTGACGACGTCCGGCTCGCGCCCGGCTACACGGCGGTCGACGACTCGGCCGACCGGCAGGCGGAGTGGGAGCTCGGGCTCGGCCGCGTCCGGGTGCTGTCCAGGGAGGGCCGGGACGAGGCGGCCGAACGCTGGTACGAAGGCGTCGGCGGGCCGCGCGCCCCGATCGCCGCCTCCGCCCCGGCGCAGTGCTCGACCTGCGGGTTCTTCGTCGCGCTGGCGGGCGAGCTGCGGCAGATGTTCGGGGTGTGCGCGAACGAGTACGCGCCCGACGACGGGCGGGTCGTGTCCGCCGACCACGGGTGCGGGGCGCATTCGGAGGCCGTGTCGCTCCCGGCGGTGTCCGAGCACAACCCGCCGGTGATCGACGAACTGGGGTACGAGGTCGTCCCCGCGAGCCCGGCCGCCGGTACTGCGGAGGGCATCGCGGAGGACCTCGCCGAGGACATCGCGCCCCTGGACGACGAGGCCCTCGGCCACAGCTGACCATGGACGCGTTCGGGACTCGGGCGCTGCGCACCCGGGTGCTGCGCGCGTGGAGCGAGTCGCCCGCCCGGTTCCGCGAGGACGCCAACGCCGAGGAGGACCACGCCCTCGGCGGCTACCGCGACCGCGTGGTGGTCGAGCTGGCGCAGAACGCCGCCGACGCGGCGTCGCGCGCCGGTGTCCCCGGGCGGCTGCGGCTGGCCCTGCGGGGTTCCGTGCTGACGGCGGCGAACACGGGGTCGGCCCTAGACGCCGCCGGAGTGGAGGCGCTGTCGACCCTGCGCGCCTCCGCGAAACGCGACGACGCCGCCGCGGTCGGACGGTTCGGCGTGGGCTTCGCGGCTGTTGTGGCTGTTTCGGACGAGCCCGCCATCGCGTCCCGGACGGGCGGCGTGCTCTGGTCGCGCCGCCGCGCCCGGGAACTGGTGGACGCCGAACCCGCCCTCTCGGGGGAGTTGGAGCGGCGGGGCGGGCACGTGCCGCTGCTCCGGCTGCCGTTCGCCATGGACGACCCGCCGCAGATCCCCGGCGGTTTCGACACGGTGGTGCGGCTCCCGCTGCGCGCGGACGCGGTCGAGGCCGTCCGGGCGCAGTTGGGGCAGATCGACGCGGCGCTGATGCTGGCCTTGCCCGCCCTGGAGACCGTCGAGATCGACGTCGACGGCGAGGCGCGCGAGCTGACCGCCGAGCATCGCCCGACGGGCGAGGTGGTCATCGACGGGGCCGTGTGGCGGACGGCCGAGGAACACGGCGAAACTCCGGCCGCGCTCCTGGCGGACCGTCCGGTGGAGGAACGGGCGCGGCCGTTCTGGCAGGTCCGGTGGGCGCTGCCCGAGGACGGCCTCCCCGAGGGCACGCCCGGCGTCGTCCACGCCCCCACGCCCAGCGACGAACGCCTCGACCTGCCCGCGCTGCTTCTCGCGTCGTTCCCGCTCGCGCCCGACCGGCGCCATGTCGCGCCCGGCCCGCTGACGGACTTCCTCATCGAGCGGGCGGCCGAGACCTATGTGCGGCTGTTGACCGGGCTTCCCGCCTCGCCGGGGGTGCTTCGCCTCGTGCCGGGGCCCGTCGGGGCGGGCGAACTGGACGCCCGCCTCCGGCGCGGCGTTCTCGAACGCCTCCCCGAGGCGCCGCTGCTGCCCGGCCGCGCGCGCGGCCGCGACGCGGTCGCCGTGGACGCGCCGCCCGCCTTCGTCGAGGTGCTGCGCGACGGCGTGGTCGGCGGGCTGCTGCCGCCGGAGTGGCCCGCGCGGAGCCCGGCGCTCGCCGCGCTCGGGGTGCGCCGCGTGGAACTGGCCGACGTCGTCGATGAGCTGGCCGCTGTGGACCGCGAACCGGCGTGGTGGCACCGGGTGTACGAGGCGCTCGCCGGAGCCGCGACAGACGCTCTGGGCGCTCTCCCGGTACCGCTGGCGGGCGCGCGGGAGTCCGGCGGGGGACGGACCGTCCGCGGCCCGCGCGGGCTGCTGATCGCCGACGGGGTCGATCCGGCGGGCCTGGACGCGCTTGGGCTGCGGTTCGTCCACCCCGAGGCGGTGCATCCGCTGCTGGCCCGGCTGGGCGCAGTGGAGGCGGGGCCGCGCGCCGTCCTCGCCGACGCCGCCGTCCGCGCGGCGGTCGAGGAGTCGTTCGAGGCGGACGATCCCGACGCCGTCGCCGAGGCCGTCCTGGGGCTGGTCGCGTCCGCACGGATCGAACCGGGGGAGGAGCCCTGGCTCGCGGAGCTGGCCCTACCGGGCGATGACGGGGACCTCTACCCCGCAGGGGAACTCCTCCTGCCGCACAGCCCGTTGCGCGACCTCATGGCGGAGGACGCGCCGTTCGGCGTCGTCGGGCCCGACCTCCTGGAGCGGTGGGGCGCGGAGACGCTCACGGCGGTCGGCGTCCTGGACGGGTTCGCCCTGGCCAAGGCCGAGGACGTGAACCTCACCGGGCTCGCCGACGAGGCCGAGACCCTGGACCTGGACGACGAGGACCGCTGGGCCGACGAGACGCTGCGGCGCGTGGGCCCGCAGGACCTGCCGCCGCTCGTCCCGGAGTTCGCGGCCGTACGCGACCTGGAGCTCGTGGACGACTGGTCCGCCGCGCTGCGCGTCCTCGCCGAGGCGCCGTGGCGGGCGGCGATCGTCGATCCGGTCCATGTGACCCTGCATGACGGGCGGCGCGCCTCCGTCCCGTCGTATACGGCGTGGTGGCTGAGCCGCCGTCCGGTACTGGACGGACGCAGGCCCGGCGAGTTCAGGCTCCCCGGGGACGACACCCTGTCCGGTCTCTACGACATCGCCCCAGGCGGATTCGACGAACGGTTGCTCCTCGCCCTGGGCGTCCGCACGTCCCTGGCGGATCTGCTGGACGAACCCGCCGGAGCCCAAGAGCTGCTCGACCGCCTCGGTGACCCGGCGCGATCTGTGACCCGATCCCAACTGGCCGTCCTCTGGACGGCCCTGGCCGACGCCCCCCACCCGGACGTCGAACCGCCCGTCCACGTACGCGCGGTCGTGGACGGCGAGGTCGAGGTAGTGGACGCCGATGACGCCCTCGTCCTCGACGGTCCGGACGTCCTGCCGCTGCTCCAGGGGCAACCGCTCGTCATCGCCGCCCAAGGCCGGGACGTCCGCCTAGCCGAACTCCTCGACCTGCCCCTCGCCGGTGACGAGATCCCTGGGGTCGTGCAGAGCGAGGGCGAGAAGCGTCCTGTGCCGGACGTGGTACGAGCCGTCCTGCCCGACGTCCCCGCCCACTACCTCGCCCACGAACGCCTGATCGTGGACGGTCAGAACGTCCCGTGGTGGACGAGAGACGGCGAAATCCGCGCGGCCGGAACGGCCGGGCTCGCCCGAGCCTTGGCGTGGTCCACCGGAAACTGGACCGAGCGGCATACCATCGAAGCCGTCCTGCGCGATCCGGCGAGGCTCCCTTTCCTGCTGGCCGAAGCGGAACTGGAGCCTTAGCCGGGAAGCCTCCGGCCGGGACCCCGGCCGGGGGGCCTCAGCCGGACTCCCGCCTCGCCGCTCGCGCCGCCTCCTGGCCCGCCCGGCGGGACTGGAGCCGCGGGACGTACCAGACCCCGAAGACGCCGCTCGCGGCGCCCGTGACGCACACCCACAGCCACCAGCGATCCTCGGACGGCAGGCCGACGATGAGCAGCACGACGAGCGCCACCGTCCAGGCGGCGGCGCCCGCGGCCGCGATGCGGACGTCGTTGGTCCGCATCGGGGGCGGGTCGGGGCGGCGCGGTCGGGTCATGCGATCAGGCTACGCGGCCGGGGCCGGGCGGCGCACGGCACGCGCGACCTGCGAAAGCGGGCGACCCGCTGTCGCAACGCGGCCCGATTGCGGACATGCTTATAAGGGGAGGGCGATGCGACCTCTGCCCTCCCGCGACCGCCCTGGCGGGCGGGCGCCGGCGTCCTCCGGCGTCCACGACGGCGGCACAGGAGAGCGATGACCATGACAACGCCACCGACCCGGGACCGCGCGACCTCCCAGCCGGGACTGGCCGAGGAGCTGCGCATCTCGATCGCGCGGCTGTCCCGCCGGCTGCGCACGCTGCGCGGGCCGGCGAGCGCCGACCCCGCGCGCAGCCCGCTGTCGCTCACGCAGTTCGCCGCGCTCGCCGCGATCGAACGGCACGGGTCGATGACGCCGCGCGAGCTCGCCGACCACGAGAAGGTGCAGCCGCCGTCGATGACCCGGGTCATCGCGTTCCTGGAGGAGCGGGGGCTCGTCGCGCGCAGCCCGCACCCGACGGACGGCCGCCAGGTCGTGCTGAACGCGACCGAGGCGGGCGCCGACCTGCTGGCGGACGAGCGGCGCCGCAAGGAGGCGTGGCTGGCCAGGCGGCTCACCGAGCTGACCGAGGAGGAGCGGCGGATCCTGCGCCGCGCGGCGCCGATCATCGACAAGCTCAGCCGCTCCTGACGGATCGGGGCGCGCTTGCCGGAATGACCGCGCCCCGATTATTGTTAGCAGGGTTAATGACTTCTGCTAACGAAAGCCTCGACGAACCCGAGGGGGCCGCGCCGCGCGGGCCCCGCGGGCGGGTTCCGGCGCGCACCGGCCGGGCCGCGGCCCTCCCCCTCTCCCCGCCCCCGTCGTCCGCGCCCGGCCTGACGGCGCGGGTGCGGCACCGTCCGACCGCGCATCCGCCGGGACGGCACGCCGCGAAACCCTGCGGGCCGCCCTCGCACGCGGACGAACCCGTCCGCGCGAAGGCCTCCGTCGAGCGGCTTGGATCGCTCCAAGCGCCGGAGGCCCCGACACCGCGGGAAACACCGGAACCGCCGGAGCCGGAGGAGGCCCTCGCATCTGAACCCGAGGCCGCCGCCGGCGCCGCGGGCGTCGAGGAGCCCAAGAGCGGCGGCATGTTCCGCTCGCTGCGCGTCCGCAACTACCGGCTGTACGCGGCCGGGCAGGTGGTCTCCAACACCGGGACGTGGATGCAGCGCGTCGCGCAGGACTGGCTCGTCCTCGAACTCGCGCACGGCAGCGGCACCGCGCTCGGCATCACCACCGGCCTCCAGTTCCTGCCGATGCTGCTGTTCGGCCTGTGGGGCGGCGTCATCGCCGACCGGTACCCGAAGCGCCGCATCCTCGTGCTGACGCAGGTGTCGATGGGCGTCCTCGCGCTCATCCTCGGCCTGCTCGCGGTGACCGGCGCCGCGCAGGTGTGGCACGTGTACGTGCTCGCGTTCGGGCTCGGCCTCGCGACCGTCGTCGACAACCCGGCCCGCCAGTCGTTCGTGGTCGAGATGGTCGGCAAGCGCGACCTGCCGAACGCGATCGCGCTGAACAGCGCCACCTTCAACGGCGCCAGGCTGCTCGGCCCCGCCGTCGCGGGCGTGCTGATCGCGATGATCGGGACGGGCCCGGTGTTCCTGGTGAACGCCGCGTCGTTCGGGGCCGTCCTGTTCGGCCTGTACGCGATGCGGCCGGAGGAGTTGCACTCCGCGCCCCCGGTCAAACGCGCCAAGGGGCAACTCCGCGAGGGGCTCAGCTACGTGCGCGGGCGGCGCGACCTGATGCTGGTGCTGATCCTCATCGGGTTCCTCGCCATGTTCGGCATGAACTTCGCCACGACCGTCGCGCTCGTCGCCAAGGAGACCTTCCACACCGACTCTGCGGCGTTCGGCGTCGCGTCCAGCATGCTGGCGCTCGGCGCGCTGAGCGGCGCGCTGCTCGCGGCCCGCCGGGTGTCCCGGCCGCGGCTGCGGCTGCTGGTCGCGATGGGCCTGCTGTTCGGGCTCCTGGAGGTCGCGACCGGCCTGATGCCGACGTACTGGACGTTCGTCGCGCTGCTCGTCCCCACCGGGATCGCGATGATGTCGATCATGACGGCGGCGAACGCGACCATGCAGCTCGGCGTCGCGCCGGAGATGCGCGGCCGCGTCATGGCGCTCTACATGCTCGTGTTCCTCGGGTCGAACCCGGTCGGCGCGCCCGCGATCGGCTGGCTGGCCGAGGAGTTCGGCGCCCGGACCGGCATCGTCCTCGGCGGGCTCGTCTCCGCCCTCGCCTCGCTCGCGGTGGGCGCGATGGCCGCGCCGCGCGGCTCGCTCCGCCCGGCGCTCGCGCGGTTGCGGCGGCGGCCGGGCCCGCCGCCCGCCGGTTCCGCCTCGCGGGAGGCCGGTTCCGCGTGACAACGGGTGCCATCTGCTGAAATGCTGACCCGGTGGCCCTCCGGACGCTCCCATGAGGCTTTTCGTGGCGCTCGTTCCGCCGCCGGACATCCTGGACGAGCTTGAGGAGGCCGTCCGCCCGCACCGCGCGTCGGTGCCGGAGCTGAAATGGGTCAGACGCGAGTTGATGCACGTCACGCTGACGTTCCTCGGCGAGGTCGACGACCGCACCCTCGACCGGCTGCTGCCGAGGCTGGAGCGGGCCGTCGGGCGGCACGAGCGGATGGCGCTGTCGCTCGCGGGCGCGGGCGCGTTCCCCGGCAGCGGCGCGCACGCCCGCGTCCTGTGGACGGGCCTGTTCGGCGACCGCCGCCGGGTCGCGCGGCTCGCGGCGTCCACGACGGCGGCCGGGCGCCGGGTCGGCACGCTGCCCGACAAGCACCGGGGCTTCCGCCCGCACCTCACGTTGGCGCGGTCCAGAAGGCCGGTGGACGTCCGCCCGCTCATCGAGGCGCTGTCGGCGTTCGCGGGCGCCCCGTGGACGGCCGAGTCGGTCCAGCTCATCCGCAGCCACCTGCCCGGCAAGGACTACGACCAGCTCGCCTACGAGCCGCTGAAGACGTGGTCGCTGCGGCAGAGCCCGGGCGGCCAGAGTTCGGGCGGTCAGAGTTCGGGCGGTCAGAGCTCGGGGGGCGGGGGCGCGGGGCGGTCGGCGTCCGGCGGCCCCCACGGCAGGCCGTAGCGCTCGCACGCGCGGCGCAGCGCGTCCAGGTCGGGCGGGAACGCGACCTGCCGCAGCACCCGCCCGGACGGGCTCCACACGACGAGCCGGGGCATCCGCTCGGCCGCCTCGTCGATGCCGACGCCGCCGACCCGGTCGCGGCCGAGGTTCCACTCGACCCGGCCGCGCCGCGTGACGACGGCGAGCCCCGCCGACGACACCCGCAGCTGCGGGCGGTTCCGGTCGTACAGCCAGTACCCGACGAGCCCGATGACCAGCCCGGCGGGCACCGACCACGTCGCCGTCCGGTTGAACCCGCCGAGTTCCGGGCCGAGCCACACCGCGCCCAGCAGCGCCACCGCCTCGCACAGCAGGACGCTCATCCCGTACGTCCCGACGCGGGAGCGGCGGGTCGCGTCGAGGAGCGCGCCCGGCGCGGTGACCGGGTCGGGCGGGGCGGACACCGTGAACGTCACGTCGTGCTCGCCCGGGGTCTCCGCGCGCGTCGCCGCGCCGGACCCGCCGTCCCGCCCGGCGCTCTGCGCGGGCAGCGCCGCGGCCGCGGGCTCGGCCGCCTCCTCCTCCGGGACGGCCAGCGTCGAGACGGCGGAGTGGAAGGCGGCGCTCAGGTAGGCGTCGTACTCGGCGTCGTTCACCGGCAGGCCCGCGCGCCGCGCCGCGTCGCGCAGGTCGGTGCGGGAGATCCGGAGCGCGGACAGCGGCGCGGCGAAGAACTCGTCGCCGTCTGTGTCGTACAGCCGGACCCAGGCGTGCCCGCCGATCGTCAGCAGCTCGATGCCGCCGATGCGGTCCTCCGGCATCTTCAGCACGACGTCGCCCGCCGCGTCGGCCCAGCCGAGCCCGCCGTCGGCGACGACCAGCCGCCCGCCGGGGACCTGCGAGAACACCTCGGGCAGCCCCTCCAGGCCGTACTGCGGACGGCGCGGCGCCCGCGCCCCCGGCGTGATCACCCGGTAGCCGTGGTCGTCGAGGGCGTGCGCGAGCTGGAAGCCGTCCAGGCCGTGCGCGGGCAGCCGGGCGACGAGTTCGAGCCGGTGCCCGAACGCGAGCGCGGCGAGGTCGGCGCGGCGCGGCTCGCCGCTCACCGGGTCGAGCCGCAGCCCGGGGCCGACGACCACGGCGGCGACGTCGCCCGCGCGAAGATCCTGCGCCTCGCGGCGGCGGCCGGGACGGGCCCGCACCAGCAGCCGCTCGGCGGTGATCGTCCAGCGGACCTGGGCGGCGCGCAGCAGCCTGCGGCGCGCGGCGAGGACGCCAGCGATGGCGGCGAGCGCCCAGCAGCCGGCGGCGAGCCGGGCGCCGAACGCGCTCGTCCCGTCCACCGCGATCCGGATGATCATGACGGCGCCGAGCAGCGCGGTCAGCGCGCCGAGGACGACCACCCGGCGGCGGCTCGGCAGCGGTTCCGGCGTGTCGAGCTGCTGCCCGCCGCCCGTCCCGCGCGCGGACGGCCCGCCCGCCCGGATGGAGGGCTCGTGCGCCGCCGCCATGAGCGCCGCCTCCTGGTCGAGCAGCCGCCGCTCCGCCGCGTGGTCGCGGGGCAGGGTGCCGCCGCCGGGGACGTCGTCGTCCAGGCCGGGGACGGTGAGGGCCTCGTCCAGCGCGGGGTCGAGCAGGTCGCTGGCCTCGCCGTCCAAGACGTGCATGGGGATGCCGAGCCGCCGCGCCGTCACGAACACGGCCAGCGGCTCCAGGCCCATCGTGGTCAGCCCGCCGACGGCGGTGCGTCCGAAGCGGTGGAACACGGTCAGGACGCCGTCGCCGGTCGTGATGGCGAGGCCGTCGATCCGGGACCGCTCGTAGGAGACGACGCTCAGCCCGCCGGGCCCGATCTGCTCCAGACCGGACGCGGACAGCCGCCAGTACGGCCGGGGCCGCCGCCGCCGCGCCTCCGGGGCCGCGCCGAGCACCCAGGGGATCGCCGCGACCGTCCCGATCAGCGCCGCCCACAGCCACACCGGCCGGATCGGCAGCAGCGCGAGCGCCACCGCGAGGAGGGCGAACGGCCCGGCCGCGACCGGACGCCACCGGCCGCCAGGACCCGCGAGGCCCACCAGCTCATGCTCCACAGTCCGCATCCTCACACGGGCCCCCGAGGGCCCGTCGCCCCCTTCCACGATCCGATCGCCCTCCGGAACCGACTTCCATCGCGCCGGTCAGGTCGAGCCGTTCGCCTTCGTCACTCCCGTCCCGCCTACGCCCCCCGTCTCCGCACCAACCCGTATCCCACGGCGCCCGCGATCGCGAGCGCCAGGAACAGCCCCACCCTCGTGTTCGTCGCGTCCTTGCGGCCGGATTCCGGGCCGCCCGCCTCGCCCGCGCTGTTCGGCCCCTTCGCGGACGGGGCCGACGACGGCCGCGCCTCCTTCGGCAGCGGGATCCGGTAGACCGGCTGGCCCCGCCCCTCCGAGCCCACCAGGATGGAGCGGCCGTCCGGCGTGTAGGTCACCGACTCGCCCTGCTTCTGCATCGGGAGGTCGATCGTCTTGAGGGTCCTGCCGGGCCTGCCGTCCGGGCCGACCTCGTAGAAGCGGGCGCCGAAGTAGGTCCGGACGACGCAGGTGCGGCCGTCCGGGGAGAACGCGCCGTCGGTCGCGATGGGCGGCGCGTCGCCGATCTTGCGCATCGTGTTGAAGCCGCCGGTGCTGAGCCTGGCCGGGGCCTCGTAGAGCTTGCCGCCGAACAGCTTGCTGGCGATGTAGAGCCGGTTCGTGCGCGGGTTGACCATGACGGTCTCGGCGTTGCGCGGGCCGTCTGCGTACTTGACCCGGAACGCCGTCGCGCGCAGCGTCTGGCTCCGCATCCGCGCGGGTTCCGGGACGCGGTACACCGTCACGTACGGCCAGGCCCCGCCGAGGTTGTCGCCGATGTCCGCGACGAAGATCGCCGGACGTCCGGCCGCGTCCCTGCCGAGCGCCATGCCCTCCCAGTCGCGGGCGCCCGCGCCCGCGACCGTCAGCACCGCGCGGACCCGGCCGTCCATGCCGAGCGCGTAGATCCGCGGGACGCCACCCGAGTCGTTGTGCGTGTACACGATGCCGGGATGCCGCGTGCTGGCCGCGAGCCCGCTCGACTCGGTGATCCGCGGATCGTTGATCGTGAACGCGACCTCGTCGTCGTCGCCGCCCGCCGCCGCGGCGGCCGGGGCGAGCGCGCAGCCCGCCGTCCCGACGGCCGTCAGCGCGGCTCCGGCGCGCAGCGCCCACCCGTTGCCCGCCATGCCCCGATCATCCCCGTTCCGCGCCCCGCCGATCATGCCCGCGCCGTGGTCACTGGAGCAGCGCACCGACGACCACGGCCAGGACGAGCGCGGTCAGCACGGTGGGGAGCAGCCAGCGGGGCGCGCGGTTCACGGGTCCGAGCTTATTCGGCCGCCCGAGCGACGCGAACCGTCCACCCATGATCTGCATCTCATCCTGCATGTGCGGATTGTTCGGGGTGGTTCGCTCTCCCTTCGCCGACGACCCGGGACGGGCGTCGGACGTCTTCGTCACGCTGGGCGCGCTCGCCGAGGAGCGCGGCACCGACTCGGCCGGGCTGGCCCTGCTCGGCGACTGGCCGGGGCTCGGCGGGCCGGACGCGGGCGGGGGTTGCCGCGTCGTGAAGGGCCGGGGCCGCTTCTCCGGGATCTGGCGGCCCGAGTTCCTGGCCGAGCTCGACCGCGCGCCGGTCGCGCTCGGCCACACCCGGTGGGCGACGCAGGGCTCGCCGGTCGAGGCCGACAACGCGAGCCCGATGGTCGTCCCGGGGACGGCCGCACTCGCGCGCCCCGGGCGGGCCTCCGCCGGGGTCGTGGGCACGCACAACGGCGACGTCGACGCCGCCGACCTGCGGTCCCGGTACGCGCTGCCGCCCGCCGCCGGGACGACCGACAGCGAGCCGATCCTCCAGGTCCTCGCGGGCTGCGCCGGGCCGTCCGACGCGGCGGACGCCCTCGCCGCGCTGGTCGGACGGGCCGCGCTCGCGTGGGTCGACCGCGACCGCCCGACCGTGGTGCACCTGGCCCGCGCGGCCCTCAGCCCGCTGACCGTCGCCGTCGACACCGACCACAACCTCTACTGGGCGTCCAACCCGCGCTGGTTCCGCGAGGTCGAGCGGTACACGCGGGTCGAGCTCGCCGCCGCCGTCATGCTGCGCGAGGGCACCTACATGAAGATCGGGACGGAGCGCCGCCCCGGCCGCCGCGACCGTCCCGGCGTCCTCGCGACCGCGAGCTTCGTCCCCACCGCCCGCGCCACCGACCTCGACGACCGCGTCTGGACGGGCTTCACCCCCGCCGACGAGCACCGCGACCGCACCACCCTCCGCCACCGCCTCGCAACCCCCGCGCCCCGCCCCGACCTGCTGACCGTCGCCTGAGACGACCCTGGCCACCGGTTACGGGACAGGCACGCGGAGCGAGCTCTGCGAGCGCAGCGGGCATGCCCGGCGCGCCGCGTCCCCGCAGCGGAGGGAGCGCCAGCGACCAGAGCGAGGAGACCCGTGCGCGCAGCCGGGGGGTTCGGGGGGTCGCCCCCCCGATGGACTAAAGGCGTTCGACCACGTAGTCGATGCAGTTGGTCAGGGCTTCCACGTCGGCCGGGTCGATCGCGGGGAACATGCCGATGCGGAGCTGGTTGCGGCCGAGCTTGCGGTACGGCTCGGTGTCGACGATCCCGTTGGCCCGCAGGACCTTCGCGACGGCGGCGGCGTCCACCTCGTCGGAGAAGTCGATCGTGCCGACGACCTGGGAACGCTGCGCCGGGTCGACCACGAACGGCGTCGTGTAGGACGTCTTCTCGGCCCAGGTGTAGAGCCGCCCGGACGAGTCGGCGGTGCGGGACGTCGTCCAGTCGAGCCCGCCCTGGCCGTTCATCCACTCGATCTGCTCGGCGAGCAGCAGGAGCGTCGCCACGGCCGGGGTGTTGTAGGTCTGGTCCTTGGCGGAGTTGTCGACCGCCGTCTTCAGGTTGAGGAACTCCGGGATGTACCGGTCGGACATGGCGATCTCGTTGATCCGCTCCAGCGCGGCCGGGGACGCGAGCGCCACCCACAGGCCGCCGTCCGCCGCGAAGCACTTCTGCGGGGCGAAGTAGTAGACGTCGGTCTCGGTGACGTCCACGGGGAGGCCGCCCGCGCCGGACGTGGCGTCCACCAGGACGAGGCCCTCGCGGGCGATCGTCCCCGCCGGGCGCGCGACGTTCAGCGCGACGCCGGTGGACGTCTCGTTGTGGGTGAGGGCGTAGACGTCCACGTCCTCTTCGGCGGACGGCTCGGGGTGCGTGCCGGGCGGGCTGGAGATGACGGTCGGGTCTCCGAGCCAGGGCGCGGACGTGGTGACCTTGGCGAACTTGCTGGAGAACTCGCCGAACGTGAGGTGCTGCGACCGCTGCCGGACGAGCCCGAACGCGGCGGCGTCCCAGAACGCGGTGGTGCCGCCGTTGCCGAGCACGACCTCGTACCCCTCGGGTAGCGAGAACAGTTCGGCGAGGCCCGCGCGGACGCGTCCGACCAGGGACTTCACCGGCTTCTGCCGGTGCGAGGTGCCCATGTAGGTCGAGCCGGACTCAGCGAGCGCGGCGAGCTGCTCCGGACGGACCTTCGACGGCCCGCACCCGAAGCGGCCGTCGGCGGGCTTGAGGTCGGCGGGGATGTCAATGGCTGGATTCGCGCTGTCGGTCACTCACAGAAGGCTACTTCACCCGGCGCGCGACCCACGCGACCAGGGTCCCCAGCGCGGCGGCGCAGATCCCGCCGATCACGGCGGGCGGGTAGATCCAGTCGTCGCCGCGCGCGTGCGCCTGGACGGCGGTCCGCGCGGAGTCGTAGGTCAGGAACGCCAGGAACAGCGCGACGAGGACGACCGCGACCCGTCCCGACAGGGCGTTGACCTCGCGGCGGCGCTCCTCGCGCTCGGCCTCCCAGCGCTCCGCCTCGTAGCGCTCCGACTCCGCTGGGTCTTCACTCATGCCGTCAATGATGACAAAGTGGCCGAGTTTCCGGTGCGGGACGTCCCGTATTGGAAAGTTTCGATCCTTTTCGGGACGCACTGCGTCAAATGCGGATAGGGCGGGAGGGGTCTCGGGGAGGCGGCCGGAGGATCAGCGTCGGGTAGGGGAAGCGAGGCGTGCGAGATGGCGGGCGACGGCGACCGGGTCCTGAGCGAGGATCGGTTACGCGGAGTGCTCGACCTGTTCGAGCGGTTGCGGGAGCGGCCGCCGTGGCGGTGGCGCGAACGCCTGCGACCGCTGCTCCTGCTGCTCGGCCCGGCGCGGGCCACATCCCATCTCGCGGAGATGCTGAAGACGCGCTGCGAGGACGAGCGGGCGCCCGTCTCGCACATCGCGGCCGACACGCCCGCGACCGACGTGTCGGGGGTGCTGCGGGAGGCCAAGCGGGAGCTGTCGCAGCCGAGCAGTCACGGGCGCGGGGAGCCGCCGCTGCGGTTCCCGCTGCTGGAGATGGCGCTGTGGCTGCGCGACCTGCGGGAGATCCGGCTCGCCGGGGACCGTCCGCCGCCGCGTGGGGCGTCGGCGGCCGAGCGGGAGAACCATCTGCTTGTGCGGCGGCTGACGCACCCGCCGGTTGGCGACAACGAGAACACGCGGCGCCGGGAGCTGAACCGGGTGATCCGGCGGCGCGGCCGGGACGTGCTGCGCGACCTGGAGGAGCGGCGCGGTCGTCCGGCGACGTTCCTGGCGTTCCTGGAGCAGATCGCGCCGATCGGGATCGCGGTGGTCGCGCTGGTCAGCGCCGGGACGGCCGCCGCGCTCGACCTGGCGGCGGCGGTGCTGGCCGCCGTGATCGGGCTGGCGTTCGTGACCGTGCAGATCCTCGCGCGCACGCGCGGCTGGTACGGGGTGCACCAGTTCGCGTGGTTCCTGAAACAGCCGTATGTCGATCATGACTCGACGGGTTTCCTCGGTTTCGCGCTGGGCGTGTTCGATCCGCGCCCGGTCGAGCCGGACGACCACGGCGCGCAGATCGACCTGCTGCTGGTCGCCGCCTTCCTGGAGGATCTGCGGCGCAACTACCGGCGCGACTACCGGCGGGCGGCGTGGGCGCGGGTCCGCTACCCGGTGCTGATCTTCGAGCACCTGGCGGCCGGGCACCCGGGCGTGACGTTCGTGGAGCTGGTCGAGCGGGTCCGCGCCGACACCCAGGCGACGGAGGGCCTGCCCGGCTTCGACCCGCTGGTCGTCACGGCGGGGGTGGACCCGAACGCGCCCGCCGACGACTCCGCCGCCGGGCCGCGGCTGGTCGACCGGCTCGCCGAGGCCGTCCGGGTGGACGTGTCGTCCGGCGAGCCGTGCGGCGTCGTCGCGGCGCGCGTCCTGTGGGACGGCTACACGCGCGAGCAGCGCCGGGTCGGCGCGCTCGGCTCGCGCCGGGAGCTGCGCGTCGACATCACCCGCGACCCGGGCGGCGACCTGCCGTCCGTCCGGCCGGTGCGGCGCCGCCCGCGGCTCGCGCACCCGGCGCTGCCGTGGATCGCGATGGTCGCGGTCGCGGCCGCGTCCGTCAGCGTCATCTCCGTCCAGGTGGTGCGGTACTGCTCGCCGTTCGGGATCCGGCGGATGGCGAACGGCGAATGCGTCGGGATCACCGACGGGTCGTTCCGCTTCGGCGAGAACTCCGGCGGCCGGAACAACGACAACCGGCTGAACAAGGTCCTGGACGAGATCGAGTCGCAGAACGACCGCGTCAAGGAATCCGGAAAGCCGTACTCGACCGTCGTCTACCTCGGGCCGGTGACGGCCGACCCGTCCATCGAGAACCGGCGGATCGACCTCCTCGCCGGGGTGCAGGGCGAGCTGATCGGGCTCGCCGTCGCGCAGAAGCGGTTCAACGACGCGGCCGAGGGCGACGACCTCCGGCTGCGCGTGCTGATCGCCAACGCGGGCGCGAAGTTCCGGTACGCCGTGCACGTCGCCCAGCAGATCCGCAAACGGGCGCTGAAGGACCGCACCATCGTCGCGGTGCTCGGTTTCGAGCAGAGCAGGCGGCAGACCCAGCAGGCGATCCAGTTGCTGGCGAAGTCGGCGCTGCCGCTGGTCGGGACGGCGAACAGCTACGACGGGACGGCCCTGCTCGACGGCGACGCGGGCTACTCGCCGTACTATTTCCGGCTCGCGTCCCCGAATTCGCGGACGGCGAAGCACGCCGCGTTCTGGGCGCGGAACGGCGACGTCGGCGGCGCGAAGGCGCGGGAGGCGGCGGTCGTCTACAACGGCGACCCGGACGACCTCTACAGCGGCAACATGGCGTCCGACTTCCAGAAGGCGTTCCGCCCGGGAAAGGCGCGCATGCTGCCGTACCGGAACCCCGGCGAGCTGAACAAACTGGTCCGGGAGGCATGCCAGAAGCAGCCCGAGATGTTCTACTACGCGGGCCGCGCCGACGAGTTCCGCTCGTTCGTCAACGTCCTGGAACTGTCGTGCCCGAAACGGCCGCTCGTCCTCGCCGACGACGAGATCGCGAAATACGTCAGCGACAATTCCTACGAGCTCGGCCGCAAGAACACCTTCGACCTGTACTTCACGCCGCTCGCCGCCCGCGAGGCGTGGACGGCGCGCTGGATCGGCGGCCAGTCGCCGCAGACGTTCTACTCCGACTACGACCCCGCCGTCCGGGCCATGACGGACGGGAACGCCGACCAGAGCAGGCAGCCCGCGATCACCCGCGCCGCCGTGTCCTACGACGCGGTGACGCTCGTCGCCAGCGTGGCGGGACGCGTCTACTGGCAGGAGAAGGCGCTCCCGTCCGCGACGTCGGTGTTCGCGGCGCTGAACGACCCGGACCACGACGTCCTGCGGAACGGGGCGAGCGGCGTCATCCGGTTCAGCTCCCGCACGACCGGGCACCAGGTGCTCGACAAGCCGGTCATGCTCGCGACCCTCAGGCCGGACGGCACCACCGAGGTCAAGCAGGTCTGCGGCCGCCTCATCGCGGGACGCCAGGGCCCCGCCCACTGCCCGCCCGGAGACGGGACGTCCGACACCTGACCAGGGGACGAGCGACCCGGAAACGAGCAAGGCCCCCGGTCCGGACCGGGGGCCTCAGGCGTTCGGGGGGCGACGCCGGCGTCAGCCGGCGTGACGCTTGAGGACCTCCGCCGCGCCCTGGACGTCGTCGATCGACCGCGTCCCGGGACCGGTGTACCTGGCGCTCGGCCGGACCAGCCGGCCCGTGCGCTTCTGCTCCAGGATGTGCGCCGCCCACCCGGCGGTGCGGCCGCAGGTGAACATGGCGGGCATCATCGCGGTGGGGACCTCGGCGAAGTCGAGGATGACCGCGGCCCAGAACTCCACGTTCGTCTCGATCGGGCGGTCCGGGCGCCGCTCGCGCAGCACCGCCAGCGCGGCGTCCTCCAGGGCCTTCGCGGCCTCGAAGCGCGGCGCGCCGAGGTCCTTCGCGGTGCGCCGCAGCACCCGGGCGCGCGGGTCCTCGGCCCGGTAGACGCGGTGGCCGAAGCCCATCAGCCGGTCGCCGGAGTCGAGGATGTCGGTGACGACCTTGCGGGCGTCGCCGATCTGCTCGACCTTGTCGATCATCGGGAGGACGCGGGCGGGCGCGCCGCCGTGCAGCGGCCCGGACATCGCGCCGATCGCGCCGGAGATGCTGGCCGCGACGTCCGCGCCGGTGGAGGCGATCACCCGGGCGGTGAAGGTGGAGGCGTTCATGCCGTGCTCGGCGGCGGAGACCCAGTAAGCGTCGATGGCCCGGACGTGCTTGGGGTCGGGCTCACCGCGCCAGCGGACCATGAACCGCTCGGTGATCGTGCTCGCCGCGTCGATGCGGTGCTGCGGGACCATCGGGACGCCGATGCCGCGCGCCGACTGCGCGACGAAGGAGAGCGCCGTCACCGACACGCGGGCGAGGTCGGCGCGGGCCTCCTCGTCGGTGATGTCGAGCAGGGGGCGCATGCCGTAGGCGGGGGCGAGGGTGGGGAGCGCGCTCTGCACGTCCACCCGGACGTCGCCGGAGGTGACCGGGAGGACGTGCGGGTCGGCGGGGGCGAGGCCGGGGTCGAAGCTGTCGTCCACGAGGAGGCCCCAGGCGTCGCCGAAGGAGACGCGGCCGACGAGCTCCTCGATGTCCACGCCCCGGTACCGGAGGGCGCCGCCCTCCTTATCCGGTTCGGCGATCTCGGTCTCGAAGGCCACGACCCCCTCGAGACCAGGTTTGAAGTCGGACATGTCGTCCTGCCTTTCGTCTCCGGTGAGCATTCCCCGTCCGGCCCGTTCGCCGAGCGCGCGCGGCCGGTCCGCGCAGGTTGGGGGCGAGGAATGTTCGGTTGATAAGGCGGTGCCGTGCCATTGAACCCTGTCTGCTTTACCGTCCAGTACCCAGGGGTCCCGTCAGTTGCACAAGGGCCAGGTGAGAGGCTCGGACGCTGTGGACTCCGCAACGCCCGACCCCGCACGGCTCCGCAGATCCTACGAGGCGGGCGAAATGTCCGAGTCGGCGCTCCCCGCCGACCCGCTCGCGCTGTTCGCCGCCTGGTTCGCCGGGGTGCACGAGTCCGGCCTGGCCGAGCCGAACGCGATGGTGCTCGCGACCGCGTCCGGTGACGGCGTGCCGAACGCGCGGACCGTCCTGCTCAAGGGATACGGCCCGCAGGGATTCCGGTTCTTCACGAACCTGACGTCCCAGAAGGGCGTGGAGCTCGCCGAGAACCCGCGCGCGGCGGTCGTGTTCCCCTGGCACGCGCTGCACCGGCAGGTGCGGGCCGCGGGCCCGGTGTTCGAGCTGTCCAGGGACGAGTCGGCCGCCTACTTCCGGACGCGCCCGCACGGCTCGCGGCTCGGCGCCTGGGCGAGCGAGCACCAGTCCGGCGTCATCCCCGGGCGGGAGGTCCTGGAGCGCCGCTTCGCCGAGCTGGCCGAGCGCTGGCCCGACCCCGCCGAGGGACGTCCCCCCGGCGCGCCGGACGCCGAGTCCGCCGACGCCGTCCCGCTGCCGGACTTCTGGGGCGGGTACCGGCTCGTGCCCGAGTGGATCGAGTTCTGGCAGGGCCGCCGCGACCGGCTGCACGACCGCGTCCGGTACCGCCGCGAGGGAGGTCCGCTCGCGCTGGACGGAACCCTGGGGGAGACGGGGAGGTGGGTCATGGAGAGACTGTCCCCGTGAATCCGGAACAGCAGCCAACCCCCACCCACGCTCCTGACAACCTCTCCCCGCCCGACGGCGCCGAACCCGAGCCCGAACCCGAGCATCCGCTGAGACCGCCCAAGCCCGGGCGGCGCGGCATGCTGCGCGCCCTGGCGATCGACACCCGCCCGCTGTCCAGCGGCCCGTACCGGCGGCTCTGGCTGGGGCAGGGCGTGTCGTTCATCGGGTTCCAGGTCACCGCCGTGGCGGTGCCCGTCCAGGTGTACGACATGACCCGGTCGTCGTTCTGGGTCGGCGTGCTCGGGTTCGTGAACCTCGTCCCGCTGATCGTGTTCGGGCTGTGGGGCGGCGCCGTCGCCGACCACATGGACCGGCGCAGGCTCCTGCTCGTCTCGTCCTATGTGATGTGGGCGGGAACGTTCCTGCTGCTCGTCCAAGCTCTGCTGGGTTTGGACAGCCTCATCCTGATCATGGTCGCGGTGGCGGTCCAGGCGGTCGGGGTGTCGGTGTCCTCGCCGACCCGCAGCGCGATGATCCCCCGGCTGGTCGACGCGCCCCTCGTCCCGGCGGCGAACACGCTGAACTTCACCGTCATGCAGGGCGGCGGCCTCGCCGGGCCGCTGTTCGCCGGTGTGATCATCTCCCACTGGAGCTACGCCGTCGCGTACGCCCTCGACGCCGTCCTGTTCACGTTCGTGCTGTACGCCGCGCTGCGGCTGCCCCCGATGCCGCCGCTCGGCGAGCTCACCGGCACGCCGGGGCTGCGGTCGGTGATCGACGGCCTGCGCTACCTGTCCGCGCAGCCGGTGCTGATGATGTCGTTCGTCGTGGACATCATCGCGATGGCGATCGCGATGCCCCGCGCCCTGTTCCCCGAGGTCGCCGACACGAAGTTCGGCGGCGAGGGGGCGGTCGGCTACCTGTTCGCCGCGATCGCGATCGGCGCGCTCCTCGGCGGGATGTCGTCCGGCTGGATCGGACGCGTGCACAAGCAGGGCATCGCGCTGGTCGTGTCCATCGTCGTCTGGGGGCTCGCCGTGGCGGCGTCCGGACTGGCCGGGCAGCTCTGGCTCGCGGTGGCGTTGCTCGCCGTCGGCGGCGCGGCCGACCTGGTGTCCGCCGTCTTCCGCCAGTCGATGCTCCAGACCTACGCGCCGGACGAGATGCGCGGACGCCTCCAGGGCGTGTTCACCGTCGTCGTCGCGGGCGGGCCGCGGCTCGGGGACGTCCGCGCCGGGGCGACCGCGAGCGTCGCCGGGGCCACCGCGTCCTGGGTCGGGGGCGGGCTCGCCTGCGCGGCGCTGGTCGTCGTCGCCGGGTTCGCCGTCCCGGCGCTGCTGCGCTACGACACGCGCACCGCCGGAACGGTCCCGGTCGACGGGTGACCCGCCTCAGCGCAGCGCGGACGCCACGACCTTGAGGTCGTCGAGGAACCCCGCGTACACGGCGTCGCGGTCCTCGGCGCGCAGCACGGCGGACGGATGGATCGTCGCGACGAGCCGCGCGCCCGGCCCCTCCTCCCCGGAGTCGCCGGACGCGGCCGGGGTGCCGATGTCCGCCAGGTCGGGGAGCGCCAGCAGGCGTCCGCGCTGCTTGGTCACCCGGAAGGACGACCCGAGCAGCGCCTTGCCCGCCGTCGCGCCGAGCGCGACCACGACGTCCGGGTCCAGGACCCGCAGCTCGGCGAGCAGCCACGGGCGGCAGGCGCGCAGCTCCCCGGCGTTCGGCGGCTCGTGGATGCGGCGCTTGCCGCCCTCCCGCCGCCGGAACTTGAAGTGCTTCACCGCGTTCGTGACGTAGACGTCGCCGCGCTCGATCCCGGCCTCCGCGAGCGCCCGGTCGAGGACGCGCCCGGCCGGTCCGACGAAGGGGCGGCCCTGGCGGTCCTCCTGGTCACCGGGCTGCTCCCCGACGAACATGACGCGTCCGCCCGGGGAGCCCTCGCCGAAGACCGTCTGGGTGGCGTTCTCGTAGAGGCCGCAGCCCCGGCAGCCCTCCGCCGCGCGGCTCAGCGCGCCGAGATCGGACCTTTCCTCCGGGGTGTCGGGAAGGAAGGGAAAAGCGTCGTGGGAAGTTTTGGCGTTCATCTCGCGTTCCCCCTACCCGGCTTCAGGGGGATATTCGCCGGACCCGGCGTCGGGAGGTCCGAGCAAGTAGACTTCTGCCCATAAGACTGGAGGGAGCTGTGACCTCACACGGCCTGATCGATACCACGGAGATGTACCTCCGGACGGTTTTCGAGCTCGAAGAGGAGGGGATCATCCCCCTTCGCGCGCGCATCGCCGAGCGGCTCTCCCAGAGCGGTCCGACGGTGAGCCAGACGGTCGCGCGGATGGAGCGCGACGGGCTCCTGCGGGTCGAGGGCGATCGGCATCTCGAACTGACCGAGAGCGGCCGCGGGCTCGCCACCCGCGTGATGCGCAAGCACAGGCTCGCCGAATGCCTGCTGGTCAACGTGATCGGGCTGCCCTGGGAGGACGTCCACATCGAGGCGTGCCGGTGGGAGCACGTGATGTCGGAGGACGTCGAGCGCCGCCTCGTCGCGCTGCTGGACAACCCCACCACCTGCCCGCACGGCAACCCCATCCCCGGCCTGGCCGAACTCGGCGGGCACGGCGCCGACGGCGACCCCGCCCCGCTCTCGGTGATGACCGCCGTGGCCTCCTCCGCGGGCGCCGACGCGGTGATCCGCCGGATCAGCGAGCAGGTGCAGAGCGACAGCGACCTGATGCTTAGACTCAAGCAAATAGGGATACAACCGGGACGAGAGGTGACGCTTCGGGCGACCGATGACGGGGTGCAGGTGATCAGTGACGACGAGGCCGACAGTCCAGCGACGGAGCTGCCGCGCGACATCGCCGAACACGTCTTCGTCAGCAGGCGCTGACCCGGCCGGCGTGCGAACGGTGGGCGCACGGGTTCCGCGCGGCGTGCCGGCGGGCGGCGTGCGTTTCGCCGGGGGACGGGGCCCCATCTCGACGGTCTATACCGAAGATCTCCGTGGCTTCCCGCCTTTCGGGCGTATCCCGGCGGCCGGTTCGTCGTTCAATACGACGGAGGAGGTACGCGCGGCATCCGCGCCGCGACGCCCGGTGATCATGGCGGCGGGCGGCGCCGGGTGGCCGGGCGGCGGGCACACGGCCGCCGGCGGGCTTGGCACTGTTTTCGGGATGGGGAGATGAAGCACTGGGGGGAAGCGCCTGACGAGGCGCGTCTGCCGCCCGAGACCGTCCTCAACCAGATGGAGATGGCGGTCATCGTCTGCGACCGCTTCAGCAACGTCATCTACGGCAACGCCTTCGCGCGCCAGCTCTTCGGCTTCGGCGGGGACGAGGTCATCGGGCACTCCGTGCTGTCCCTCGGCATCGCCGAGGAGGACCACGAGCAGGCGACCGAGCTGGCCAAGCACGTCCTCAAGGGCGGCGTGTGGGAGGGCACCTTCTGCAACCTGCGCGCCGACGGCAGCACCGTGTACACGCGGGCGCACGCCGTCCCGCTGCGGCACCCGTCCGGCGCGGTCGACGGCGTCGTGATCTTCGCCCGCGAGGCGCTCCGCTCGAACCAGCGCGAACAGGACCGCTACGGCCTGATGGAGCGGATCGGGGAGCGGCTCGCCGGGTCCCTCGAACTGGAGAGCACGCTCCGCCGCGTCGCCGACACCCTCGTCCCGCAGTTCGCCGACCACTGCTTCATCGACCTCTACAGCGGCGACCGGCTCTACCGGCGGGTGTCGCGGCACGCGGGGAACTGGGAGCCGCCGCCCGGCACCTGGGCCGAGGTCGGCGAGCCCGTCAGCTACCCGCCCGGGCACTTCAGCGAGAAGGCGATGAGCCGCCGCGACGCCGTCCTCGTCGAGGACATGGTGCAGCACCGGTTCTCGGCGCCGTCCGAGCCGTCCCGGCGGCTCGGCGTCGAGATGGGCATCACCTCGGTGATCTCCGCGCCGCTGCTGGTGCGCGGCGAGCTGCTCGGCGTGATGAGCCTCGCGCTGTCCAACCTGTCGAAGCGGCCCGACCCGCACTACGACGGCTTCGACCGCGACCTGCTCGGCGCGATCGCCAGCCGGGTCGCGCTCGCCGTCGACAACGCGCTGCTGTTCGAGGAGGAGCGCGACACCGCGCTCGCGTTCCAGAAGCACCTGCTGCCCGGCGACCGCCCGCCCCGGCTGGACGGCCTGCAGATCGCCTGGCGGTACGAGCCCGCCCGGCCCCTGGAGTCGCACGGGCACGGCATCCAGACGCAGGTCGGCGGCGACTGGTACGACGTGATCCCGCTGTCGGCGGGCCGCGTCGGCCTCGTCATCGGCGACGTCGAGGGCCGCGGCGCCCGCGCCGCCGCCGTGATGGGCCAGCTCCGCGCCGCGCTGCGCGCCTTCGCCCAGGACGACAAGCCGCCCGCCGACATCCTCCGCAAGCTCGACGAGTGGGTGCGGACGATGACCCGTCCGGAGCGGATGCGGTCCGGGTGGAACAGCGACGACCTCGTCCGTCCGCCGCTCGTGTCGTGTACGTACTTCGTCTACGACGCGTGGTCGCGGGTGCTGGAGTTCGCGAACGCCGGGCACGACCCGCCGCTGCTGATCGTGGACGGCCACGTCGGCGAGCTGCCGTTCGAGAGCCAGGGCGGCATGCTCGGGCTGCGCGCCCCCGGCCTCGGCGGCGAGATCCTCTTCAACGAGGAGACGACCGAGCTGAAGCCGGGGTCGACGCTCGTCCTGTACACCGACGGGCTGATCGACCGGCGGCCCCGCGACGACGGCGACTACTACACCCGCGAGGAGTCGCGGGAGATGGTCCGCAACGCGGTCGCGGCCGTCGCGCGCGGCGGCGTCGAGGCGATCGCGAACGCCGCCTACGAGGCGGTGCCCGGCGACATCGACGACGACGTCGCGATCGTCGTGATCCGCACCGCCGGGGACGAGCTCGCCGTCGCCGAGCGCACCTTCGACGCCGAGCCGATCATGGTGTCGGAGGCCCGCCGGATGGCCGCCGACACGTTCGCGTCCTGGGGGATGCTCGACGAGCAGTCCGAGCTGGCGTGCCTGCTGGTGTCGGAGGTCGTGACGAACGTCGTCCTGCACGCCACGGCGACGCCGACGCCGCGCCGCGAGCCGGTCGTGCCGGTGCCCGCCGGTCCCCCCGGGCGGGGCGGGGAGCCGCTGGGCGCGCCGCCGCCCGTCCAGTTCAACACCGACTTCGGCGCGACGGCCCTGGACGGCGACCCGTTCGAGGGCCCCTTCGACGGCGGCGCGTTCGACGAGGACGACTGGAACCTCGGCGCCGACCTCGGCCGCCGCGAGCCGCCGACCAAGGAGTTCCGGCTCCGGCTGCGGCGCGGCGCGGACGCGGTCTGGGTCGAGGTGTTCGACTCCGACATGCGGCTGCCGCGCATCCGCAGCGCGGGCGAGACCGACGAGGGCGGGCGCGGCCTCTACCTGGTCGACCAGCTCGCCACCCGGTGGGGCGCGCGGCCGACGTCCGACGGCAAGGCCGTCTGGTTCGAGCTGCCGCTCGCCCCGTAGCGATGCGCTCCTGGACGGTGCGGACGCCGGGCCCGATCGAGTCGGGGCCGCTCCGCCGCGCCGACCGCGCGACGCCGTCGCCGGGTCCCGGGGAGCTGCTGGTGCGGGTGCTGGCCTGCGGCGTCTGCCGGACGGACCTGCACGTCGCGGAGGGCGACCTGCCCGTCCACCTGCCCGGCGTGACGCCCGGCCACGAGATCGTCGGCGAGGTCGTCGAGGCGGGCCCCGGAGCCCTGCACGGCGCCGGCGACCGGATCGGCGTGGCGTGGCTGCGCGGGACGTGCGGCGCGTGCCGGTTCTGCCGCCGCAGCGCCGAGAACCTGTGCCCGTACTCGGTCTACACCGGCTGGGACGCGCACGGCGGCTACGCCGAGTTCGCCCTCGCCGTGGACGCCTACGCCTACGCGCTGCCGCCGGAGCTGGACGACGTCGGCGCCGCGCCGCTGCTGTGCGCGGGCATCATCGGCTACCGGGCGCTGCGCCGCGCCGCCGTCCCGCCGGGCGGGCGGCTCGGGATCTGGGGGTTCGGCGGGTCCGCGCACCTCGCCGCGCAGATCGCGCTCGCCGAAGGGGCCGAGGTGCACGTGTTCACGCGCAGCCCGGCGGCCCGGGAGCTGGCGCGCGAGCTGGGCGCGGCGTGGGCGGGCGACTCGTTCGACACCGGGCCCGCGCCGCTCGACTCGGCGATCGTGTTCGCCCCGGCGGGGGAGCTGGTCCCGGCGGCGCTGGAGCGGCTCGACCGGGGCGGGACGTGCGCCGTCGCGGGCATCCACCTGAGCGACGTGCCGTCCCTGGACTACCAGCGGCACCTGTTCCAGGAGCGCACGCTCCGGTCGGTGACCGCGAACACCCGCGCGGACGGCGCGGAGTTCCTGACCCTGGCGGCCCGCCTCGGCGTCGCCGTCACCACCCGCGCATACGGCCTGGACGACGCCGACCGCGCCCTCGCCGACCTCGCCGCCGACCGGTTCACGGGAGCGGCCGTGCTCGTCCCTTGACGGGGCGGGTCAGGGGATGGGCTCGGCGGCGACGTGGGCCCAGGTCTGGGTGAACCACAGCTCGCCGCCGATGACGCGGGGCTTCGCGCCCGTCTTCGGCCCGCCGTCCACCTCGTCGACGAGCGCGGTGCGGATGCGCTCGGCGGTCGCGTCGTCGCAGGCCCCGGCGAGCCACGGCTCGATGGGACGCTCCACCGTGAACACGTCCAGGCGGCGGATGCTGCCGCCCGCCGAGGTGATCATCTCGGTGAGCCGGGCGATGGACGGGGTGCCGGGGTGGTCCGGGTCGCGGAGCCGCTCGATGCGGTCGCGGTCGGGCCCGGCGAGGTTGCCGCGGACGAGATCCGCGATGATCACGCGCCCGCCGGGGCGGCAGACCCGCAGCAGCTCGCGCAGCACATGATCGGGATCGCCCAGGTTGTACAGCGAGAAGCGGGCGGTGACCAGCGAGAACGTGTTGTCCCTGTAGGGCAGGGCGGTGGCGTCGGCCTTGACCCGGACGTGGTCGGGCCCGAGCGGATGCGGCACCCGGTCCTCGCGGGTGGTGGCGACGGGCGGCGAGTCCCCGTCGGCGATCCGGACTGGACCGGTCCCGAACTCGACCGTGGCCATCCGCCGCGCCGAGCCCGCTCCGCGCTCCGCCGCCGGGGCGGGCACCGCCCGCGCCGCGGGCATCGCGTCGACCGCGGTGAGATGCCCCACCTGCGGGCCGAGCGCGGCGGGCATCGGGCCGTCGCCGCGCGCCACGTCCAGGCACACGTCGTCACGGCCGGGTTCCACGAACTCCAGCAGTCGCCTCAGATGCGGGGCGATCGCGCCGCTCTCCCGGATCGCGGTCACCGGATGCTCTCCCTTGCTCGGACCGGCTCCGCCGGACGGGGTAACAACTCGCGAGAAGCCGGTTTCGCCAGTTATGACTCTCCGTCGGGGCGGGAAGTTCGGAACGGCGGGCAATTCGTCCGGTCCGAGCCGGCGGCGGTGGCGGTCCGCCGCTACCGGAGGTGGTTGCCGAACATGGTCAGCGCCACGAGGACGAACACGATGAGCACCGCCGATCTGGTGGGCATGGGCAGCCGGAGCCGCACGGCGGCCCAGCGGACGCAGAACGCGGCGAGGAGCGCCACGACGACGAGGCCGATCATGCCTTCCGTGGTGACCATGCTGACCTTCCGTCCGGGGGGAGAGCCGCCTCCAAGAACGATAGACGGGTGGAGCGCGGATTCCCCCGCGTCCGGACGGACCGGCGGAACCCGGCTAACCTCGCTCTGTGGCAGATGCGAAGGAAATAGACGACCGGGACGAACTCGACGGCCGGGACCGGCTCGACGGCCTCATGACGAACCTGGCGCGGGGCCGGATCGCGGTCGGCCTCGCGGCGCTCGCCGTGCCCCGGCTGACCGGTCGGGCCATGGGCATGGGCGGCGGCGCCGACCCGGGCCGCGAGTACCTCGTCCGGGCGTTCGGCGCGCGGGAGGTCGCGCTCGGCGCGGGCTACCTGCTGAGCCGCGACGGCTCCGGGCGGGCGCTGTGGGCGCGGGTGGGCCTCGCCGTGGACGCCGCCGACACGATGAGCGCCGTCCGGACGCGGCCCGGCCTGCCGCTGTGGGCCACCGCCGGGGCGGTCGGCATCGCGGGCGCGGCGGCCGGGCTCGGCGCCGCCAAGGTCGCCCGCGACCTGCTCGGCTGAGGTCCGGCGGGCGCGGCTTCGGCTGATCCGTCCGGAGGGGCGCCGGGGGTGATCCCTTCCGGCTCATGGGTAGATGTCCGGCATGGCGGCGGAGACGGCGACGACGCGGGACGAGCGGGACATGCCGGTGGGCCGGGACCTCTATGTCATCCTCGGCGCGCTCATGCTGGCGATGCTGCTCGCCGCGCTGGACCAGACGATCGTGTCCACGGCCCTGCCGACGATCGTCAGCGACCTCGGCGGGCTGAACCACCTGTCCTGGGTCGTGACGGCGTACCTGCTCGCCTCGACCGCGTCGACGCCGCTGTGGGGCAAGCTCGGCGACCAGTACGGGCGCAAGCGGCTGTTCCAGACGTCGATCGTGATCTTCCTGGTCGGGTCGGCGCTGTGCGGGCTCGCGCAGGACATGCTGGAGCTGATCGTCTTCCGCGCGCTGCAGGGCCTCGGCGGCGGCGGGCTGATGGTGCTGGTGGTCGCGATCGTCGGGGACGTCGTCCCGCCCCGCGAGCGCGGCCGGTACCAGGGGCTGTTCGGTGCGGTGTTCGGCGTGGCGAGCGTGTGCGGGCCGCTGCTCGGCGGCTGGTTCGTGGACAACCTGACCTGGCGCTGGGTGTTCTACATCAACGTGCCGATCGGGATCGTCGCGCTGCTGGTGATCGCGGCGGTGCTGCACGCGGGCGGCGAGCGGGAGCGGCACCGCATCGACTACCTCGGCACGCTGCTGATCGTCGGCTGGGCGGTCGGGCTCGTCCTGATGACGACCTGGGGCGGGACGCGCTACGACTGGCTGTCCGCCCCGATCATCGGGCTGGCCGCCGGGTCGGTCGCGCTGATCGCGCTGTGGCTGCTCGTGGAGCGCCGCGCCGCCGAGCCGATCATGCCGCCCCGGCTGCTGGCCAACTCGGTGTTCTCGCTCGGCGCGGCGATCAGTTTCGCGGTCGGCTTCGCGATGTTCGGCGCGCTGACGTTCCTGCCGATCTTCCTGCAGGTGGTGCACGGGGTGTCGCCGACGCTGTCCGGCGTCTACCTGCTGCCGATGATGCTCGGCATGCTGATCGCCTCGATCGGCTCCGGGCAGCTCATCACCCGGTCCGGCCGCTACAAGGTCTTCCCGATGGTGGGCACGCCGATCATCGCGCTGGCGCTGTTCCTCTGCTCGGGCCTGGACGAGGACTCGACCGTCCTCGCGATGAGCCTGCGCTTCGCGCTGCTCGGCTTCGGGCTCGGGCTCGTGCTCCAGGTGCTCGTGATCGCCGTCCAGAACGCCGTGCCGTACGAGGACCTCGGGTCGGCGACGTCCGGGGTCACGTTCTTCCGGCAGATCGGCGGGTCGTTCGGCGTCGCGGTGTTCGGGTCGATCTTCAGCAACCAGCTCGCCCGGCGCATCACCGACCTCGGGCCGCGGCTGCCGCCCGGGTTCGACCCGGCGGCCGTCCAGGGGAACCCGAGCCTGCTCGACCGGTTCCCGGCCCCCGTGAAGGCGGGCGTGCTGCACGCGTACGCGCAGTCGATCGACGCGGTGTTCTTCTGGGCCGTCCCCGTGGCGGCCGTCGCGTTCGTGCTGACGTGGTTCCTGCGGGAGGTGCCGCTGCGGGCCACCTCGGCGGCGCGCGACTACGGCGAGGGGTTCGGGGCGGCGCCGACCGTCCGGTCGTCCAGGCACGAGATCGAGCGGGCGCTCAGCGAGCTGATGCGCAAGGACCCGAAGGCCCGCGAGCTCTACGACCGGCTCGCCGCCCGCTCCGGCCTCGACCTGCCGCCGGGCAGCGTGTGGGCGCTGTGCCGGATCGCCAAGGACCGGACGGTCCCCGGCGCCGACCTCGCCGAACGCGCCGGGGTCACCGTCGAGCAGGGCCGCCCGTACATCGACCGGCTGGTGGACGACGGCTACGTCCGCCGCGTCGACGGGACGCTCGCCATCACCCCGTCCGGGGAGGACGCCGCCCAGCGGCTGTTCCGCACGCGCTGCGAGGGCCTCTCCCGGCACCTGGACGGCTGGTCGCCGGAGGCCCATCCGGAGCTGACCGACGTCCTGCGGCGGCTCGCCGAGGAGTCCCTCGGGGACGACGCGGACGGCGGCGTCCTCGGCCGGCGTCCCGCCGCCGGACCGGGCGGCCCCACCGGGGCCGGCCCGGCGTAGCAGGCCCGAGACCGACTTCACAGCCCGTGCGGGGCGCGGGCGATGTAACCTCGTAACGACAGACCGAATCTCGCTCGGTTTCCCGGGACGGAACCCACCCCACCACTTGGAGGCGCAGTGGCCGAGGCGTACATCGTCGGCGCGGTCCGTACCCCCGTCGGCACCAAGAAGGGCGCTCTCAAGGACGTCCACCCGGCCGACCTCGGGGCCCACGTGCTCAAGGAGCTCGTCAACCGCACCGGGGTCGACCCGTCCGCGGTCGAAGACGTGATCATGGGCTGTGTCATGCAGGTCGGCCCGCAGACCCTCGACGTCGCGCGCACCGCGTGGCTGTCGGCCGGGCTGCCGGAGAGCGTGCCCGGCGTGACCATCGACCGGCAGTGCGGCTCGTCGCAGCAAGCGATCCACTTCGCCGCGCAGGGCGTGCTGTCCGGAACCCAGGACCTCGTCGTCGCGTCCGGCGTCGAGCAGATGGCCAAGGTGCCGATGGGGTCCACCATCGTCCAGGGGATGGACTTCCCGTTCGGCGAGGGCTGGGCCGAGCGCTACGGCATGCAGGAGATCTCCCAGTTCCGCGGCGCGGAGCTGATGGCCGAGAAGTGGGACCTCAGCCGCGAGGAGATGGAGCGGTTCGCGCTGGAGAGCCACCGGCGCGGCGCCGCCGCCATCGAGGCGGGCTACTTCGACCGGGAGATCGCGCCGATCGCGGGGCTGACCAAGGACGAGGGCGCCCGCCCCGACACGACGCTGGAGAAGATGGCGGGCCTCAAGCTGCTGCGCGAGGGCGGCCGGATGACCGCCGCGCTCGCCTCGCAGATCTCGATCGGCGCGTCCGCGCTGCTGATCGCGTCCGAGGCTGCGGTGAAGCGGCACAACCTGACCCCGCGCGCCCGGATCCACACGCTCGCGGTGACCGGCTCCGACCCGGTCTACATGCTGACCGGCCCGATCCCCGCGACG
The DNA here is from genome assembly GCF_001552135.1 of Actinomadura chibensis NBRC 106107. Lineage (GTDB taxonomy): Bacteria > Actinomycetota > Actinomycetes > Streptosporangiales > Streptosporangiaceae > Spirillospora > Spirillospora chibensis. The sequence continues at coordinate 35,987 of NZ_BCQP01000040.1, forward strand.
GAGCGTGCGCTGGAGCGGTCCGGGCTGAAGATCGACGACATCGACGTGTTCGAGGTCAACGAGGCGTTCGCGCCTGTCCCGATGGCATGGGCGCGCGACACGGGCGCGTCGCTGGAGAAGACGAACCCGAACGGCGGCGCGATCGCGCTCGGGCACCCGCTCGGCGCGACCGGCGGCATCCTGATGACCAAGCTCCTGCACGAGCTGGAGCGCACCGGCGGACGCTACGGCCTGCAGACCATGTGCGAGGGCGGCGGCCAGGCCAACGCCACGATCATCGAGCGGCTGTAGCCCCCGCCGCGGCCCGCCCGCTGGGCTGGACGGGCGGGCCGCGCGCGGCGGCTGGGAACGGGCTGGAAATGGATGAGACGGTCCTCTACTCGGTGGACGATCGGGTCGCGCGCATCACGCTGAACCGGCCCGAGGCCCGCAACGCGCTGAACGACCGGATGATCGGGGAGCTGCTCGCCGCGTTCGAGCGGGCGGCGGCCGACGACGCCGTACGGGTGATCGTCCTGACCGGGGCGGGAGACCGGGCGTTCTGCGCCGGAGCCGACCTCGGCGGCCTCGGCCGCGCCGGCCTGGACGTGGCCGACATCCGGCGGAGTGCGCCCTTCCGCCTGTTCACCGCGTTCCCGAGGCTCGGCAAGCCGATCATCGCGCGGCTCGCCGGGCACGCCGTCGCGGGCGGCCTCGGCCTCGCCGCCGCCTGCGACCTGGTGATCGCGGCGGATGACGTCAAGCTCGCGACCCCCGAGGTCAACGTCGGTCTCTGGCCCATGATGATCATGGCGATCATCGACCGGAACGTCGCGCCGAAGCACGCGTTCAAGCTGTACTACACCGGCTCCCGGATCACCGCCGCCGAGGGGCGCGAGATCGGCCTCGTCACCGAGGTCGTGCCGCGCGCGGACCTGGACGCCCGCGTCGACGAGCTGGCCGCCGTGATCGCGTCCAAGAGCCCGGTCGGCCTGCGCCGCGGCCGCGACGCCTTCTTCGCGGTCGAGGGGCGCCCGCTGGAGGACCAGGTGGCCTACCTGCTCGGCGAGCTGGTCGGCCTCGCCGCCACCGAGGACGCCAAGGAGGGGATCACGGCCTTCCTGGAGAACCGCCCGCCCGACTTCAAAGGTCGCTAGCGGCCCGCGCGGGCCTCGGACGGGGTGCGCCCGAACCGGGCCCGGAAGTGCCGGGCGAACAGCGCCTGGCTGGAGAAGCCCCAGCGGTAGGCGACGTCCGCGATCGTCGTGTCCGCCGCGCCGGGGGCGGTCAGCTCGTCGTGGGCGCGCTGGAGGCGGCGCTCCAGGATGTACTTGGCGGGGGTCGTCCCGGCCGACTCGAAGATCCGGCCGAGGTGCCGCGCCGACACCGCCATCACCCCGGCGACCTGGCCCGGGGTGAGGGTGAGGTCGTGCAGGTGCCGCTCGATGTAGTCCTTGGCGACGATGAGCTGCGTCCGGTACGCGGCGGGCGCGTCGCCGCCGCCCGCGCGCTCGGTGGCGAGCATCCTGATCAGGTCGAGGACGGTGTCGCGGGCGCCCTCCGGGCCGTCCGCGCCGGGGTTCTCCAGGACGGTGCGGAGCGCGCCGAGCAGCTCGCCCTCGCGGGCCGTCCCGCGCCCGAACAGCATGGGCGCGGCGACGCCGCCCGACACGCACTCCTCGACGAACAGGTCGCGGGGAACGTCCACCAGGAACTGCCGCATCGACGACGAGAACCCGAACAGGTACGGGCGGCGCGTGTCGTACACGACGAGGTCGCCCGCGGCGGCGGACAGGCAGCCGTGCTCGTGCAGGAACACCGCCTCGCCCTTGACCAGCAGCGTCGCGAAGACGGAGTCCTTCGGCGTGGACCGCGCGACCTGCGGGGTCCGCTCGACGGCGTGAGCGTTGCCGCTGATCTCCGCCAGCCGGACGTCGCCGAGGTCGAAGTTGGACTGCCGGGCGAGCAGCCCGTGCTCCGAGTACGCGGACACGGACAGCCCGACCAGCGCTCTGCGGTTGTACTCCTCCCAGAACTCGATGCGCTCGCGCGGATCGACGTCCTCCGTGCTGGCCTGGGAGATCATCTGTGCGGGTCCCGGCATTGGTCTCTTCCTCCCGGTGACGGGCGGCCTCAGTCGGAGCCTACGCCGCTTTACCCGTCAAACCGCCAGGTAGCCTCCGTCCACCGGAAGGATCGCGCCGCTCACGTAGGACGCGGCGGGCGAGCACAGGAACGCCGCGACCGCCGCGACCTCGCCCGGCCGCCCGTACCGGCCCGCCGGGATCCGCGCCAGGACGGCCGCCGCGGCGGGCGGGTCGTCCAGCAGGCCCCGGGCCAGCGGGGTGACCACGAAGCCGGGCGCGACGGCGTTGACCCGGACGCCGTCCGCCGCGTACTCGGCCGCGAGCGACCTCGTGAGCTGCGAGATCCCGCCCTTGCTCGCGCTGTAGGCGGGACGGTCCCGGCTCCCCGAGAACGCGAACATCGACGACACGTTGACGATCGACCCGCCGCGCCGGGCGAGCGCCGGACGGGCCGCCTGGCACGCCACCATCGTCGCGGTCAGGTTGATCTCCAGGACGCGGCGCCACCGGCCGAGGTCGTACTCGTCCCGGTCGTGGCTGACGCCCGCGCAGTTCACGAGGACGTCCAGCGGGTCGGTGTCGGCGATGATCCGGGTCAGGCCGCCGTCGTCCAGCACGTCGTGCTCGACGACCCGGACCCCGGCGTGGCGCGGCAGCTCGTCCGGATCGGACGGCAGCAGCCCGAGCGCGACGACCTCCGCCCCGAGCTCGGCGAACAGGACGGCGGTCGCCGACCCGATCCCGGACGTCCCGCCGGTGACGAACACCCGCCGCCCGGCGAACAGGCCGGGCGCGAACCCCTCCGTGGCGTCGGTCATGGCCGCACCAGCACCTTGATCTCCTCCATGGTGTTCAGCAGCGTCTCGAACCCGTCGCGGACGACCTCGTCCAGCGGGACGACCGAGGTCACGATGGACGCGAAGTCCATGCCCTCCTCGGACGCGAGCCGGATCAGCTCGGGGTGGCAGTCCCGGTACCCGACCGACGCGATGATCGACTGCTCGTTGTTGACCAGCGCGAACGCGTCGATCGCGAACGTCCCGCCGAGGCCGAGCAGGACGACCCGGCCGCCGCGCCGGGTGGCGGCGAGGCAGTCGGACAGCGTCCGCTCCGCGCCGACCGCCTCGAACGCGAGGTCGGCGGCGCCGGGCGGCAGCTCACCGGCGTCCACGACGTCCGCCGCGCCGAGCCGCCTGGCGAGCGCGCGGCGGGTCGGGGACGGGTCGCACCCGATCACCTTCCCGGCCCCGTACCGGACGGCGAGCTGCACGACCAGCAGCCCGATCGGGCCGAGCCCGACGACCGCGACGGTCTCGCCCTCCCGGAGCCCGGACCGGCGGACGCCGTGCAGCGCGACCGCGGCGGGCTCGAACACGGCCGCCTGCTCCAGCGAAACGTCGTCCGGCAGCCGGTGCAGCATGTAGGACGGCACGACCGCCCGCTCGGCGAGCCCGCCGTCGCCCATCAGCCCGGCGAACCCGAAGTGGCGGCACAGGTTGTACTCGCCCGCCTCGCACCGCGCGCACTCGCCGCACCGGTAGTGCGGCTCGACGGCGACGGGGTCGCCGGGCTCGAACCCGGTGACGCCGGGGCCGACGGCGGCGACCGTCCCGCAGAACTCGTGGCCGAGGGTGAGCGGCGCGGTCCGCCCCGACTCGGGGTGCGGCTCCTTGACCGGGATCGCGTGCGGCCCGTCGGCGTATTCGTGCAGGTCGCTCCCGCAGATCCCGCAGTACGCGACGGTGATCGCCACTTCGCCGGGACCGGGCAGCCGAGGCGCGACGTCCTCGACCCGCACGTCCCTGGGCCCATGCCAGACAGCAGCCTTCATCGAGTGACCGCCTCACGTCGGCGCAGCACGGCCGGGGCCGTCTCGCGGAGGCCGAACGACAGCAGCACCACGAGCGCCGCCCCTCCCGCGGCGATGAACATGGCCGCGTCCAGTCCCCAGATGTCGGACGCCCGCCCGGCGACCAGCGGGCCGAGGAACCCGCCCGCCAGCTCGCCCACGCCCATGATCACGCCGAGCGCGGTGGCGAGCGCGGCGCGCGGCACGGTCTCGGCCGGGATCGTCGCCATGAACAGCGTGAAGCAGCCGAGCCCCGTGTAGGTGAGGATCATCAGCGTGCCGAGCAGCAGCGGGCTGTCCACGTACACGACGGCGACCGGGCAGCAGACGGCGAGCAGCGTGAACCCGATCAGCGCCTTGCGGCGGCCGATCCGGTCGGAGATCCCCGGGGTCGCGAAGCCCCACAGCACCCAGGCGACGCCGAGGCAGGTCATGACGGCGCTCATCGTCCCGGAGCCCCAGTCCTTCTCGTCGGTCAGGTACTTGGGGGTGAAGGTGATCAGCGTGACGAACCACGTCAGGTAGCAGGGCGCGATCAGCATGCAGATCACGACGTTGCGCAGCCGCAGGACGTCCTTGACGGGGGTCTTCTCGGCCCGCTCCCGGGGCGCGGCGGCCGCGCGGGGCGCCCGCTCCAGCACGAACTTCGCGATCAGCGCGGTGACGATCAGGCCGGGGACGATCGTGACGAAGAACGCCGTCCGCCAGCCGAACGCGTCCGCCATCCACACGACCACGACCGGCGCGACGATCCCGCCGAGCAGGCCCGCCGACGAGCCCTGCAGCAGCCCCATGTTCAGCCCGCGCCGCGACTCCCGCGACGCCTCGACCATGAGCGACTGCGCCATCGGCAGCACCGCGCCCTCCGCGGTGCCCATCAGCGCCCGCGCCGCGAGCAGCCCGAGGAAGCCGCTCATCAGCCCGGACGCCGACGAGAACAGCGAGAACAGCAGGACCGCCGCGATCAGGATCGGCTTGCGCCTGCCGAGGCGGTCCGACAGGCTCCCGGCGAACATCCCCGCGAGTGCCCACGTCAGCGCGAGCACCCCGGACAGGACGCCCAACTGCGAGTTCGACAGGCCGAAGTCGTCGTCCATGTAGGGGGCGAGGAACGCGAGGGCCTGCCGGTCGAAGAACACGAAGCCGAACGCCAGGAACAGGACGGCCAGCAACCGGTTCTCGTACCGGTCCGGCGTCGTCGCGGGCGATGCGCGCTTCAGCAGGGTGACCATGGGCTACCTGAACAGCGAGTCGATGTAGTCCGCGCCCAGTCCGACCTTGTCGTAGTGCTTGCGGCACATGTCGATGTAGTCGTGGACGTCGAAGTACCCGGCGGTGTCGCCGTTCTCGTCCAGCCAGATGAGCGGGCCCTTGACGATGAACAGCGTCTTCATGGGCTCTTCGTGCTCGTAGGCGACGAGCGTGTGGCCCTCGCCGGGGGATTCGTAGACGAAGTCGCCAGCCGTCGCCGTCCAGGGCCGCTCCAGGTAGCCCCACTTGCCGGAGATCGTGTAGGCGAACACCTCGTGCGGGTGGTAGTGCCGGTTGACGAGCCCGGCCTCCTTGGACCGCAGGATGTCGGACCAGGTGTTGTCCTTGACGTTGATCCACAGGGGGCGGGAACCGACCGTCTCGGTGAACGGCACGTAGTACCGGTCGTCGTCGGTGGCCACATTCGGGATGTAGACCTCCGGCAGCGCGTCCGGCTTGAGGGAGTTCTCGATCGGCTTGAGGTTCTTCCAGAACTCCGAACTGGGGGTTTCAGGCATGTGAACGGCTCCTCTCACAGCACGTTGCCGTGAGTGAACCTCGCGTTCACCACCCCCGTCTTTCCTCTCCCGGACGTCGGCGTTTGCAGATCCAGGACATCCCGCTCACCGGCGCCGGTAGTGGTACCCGCACAGCTCCCCGAACCCCGCCCCCTCATACAGCCGGACGGCCGGACGGTTGCCGGTCAGCACCTGGAGGTACATGCGGGTCGCGCGCCGCGCACGGGCCCAGTCCGCGAGCGCGGCGAGCACGTCCCGCCCCGCGCCCCTCCCGCGTGCCTCGGCACGGGTCGCCATGCCGAATATCCCGGCCCAGCCGTCGTCGGCGACGGCGCGTCCGACCGCGACGACGGAACCGCCGTCGATGAGGCTCGCGTATCCGGACGGCCCCGGCACGCGCCGGAGGAGGTCCCGTTCGGCGTCGACGTCGCCGCCGTTGACCGCCTGCCAGGTTTCGAGCCATTCGCGGGACGGGTGGTCGTCCACCCGGACCCGCTTCGACGGTGGCCGCGTCAAAAGGCGCCTGGTCGCCGCCACTCTCAGCGACACCGTGAGTTCGCGCTGGTAGCCGCGTTCGGCGAGGGCGGCGTCGAGCGTGTCCGGGCACACGCCCGGGGTTATCTGGAAGCGCGCGGCGGCGCCGCGGCGGGCGTAGAAGTCTTCGGCTTCGGCGATTCTGCGCGCCAGTTCGCCGGGCTCGGCGTCGCCATGGGGGAGGACGGTCCCGATCCACCAGGACGGGCCTCGGGTGTGGCGGAGGCGCCATCCGCCGACTTCTCTGGTGTCGTCCGCCGGGAGGGCCCTGGCCGCCTTCTCCTGGAGGCTCCTCGCCGTTTCGGCGGTCATTCGGGTGAGAGGCCCTCGTAGTAGGCGACCTGCGCGGGGTAGTAGTCGTCGAATTCGGGCTTGGGGGCGTCCGTCATGGAGGCGGTGAGCATGTCGAGGTAGTACTCCCAGCCCGGACCGGTCGTGGTGACGTCCGTTCCCGGGTCGAGGTGGTGGAGGAAGGTCAGCGTCGTCTCGCCGTCCGCCTCGCTGAGCCGGGCCTCCAGGTGCCAGCGGCCGTACTCGTCGACCGTCTCCACCTCCAGGCGGCGGGGCGGCTCGCAGGCGATGATCGTCATGTCGCTCTCCGGCGCGCCCTCCTCGTGGACGAGCGTGAGCCGCACCGTCGCGCCCGGCCTGCCGTCGCCGGTCCAGCTCGCGAACCAGCGCGCCGTCCGCTCGGACTCGGTGATGCTGGCCCAGACGTCCTCGATCGCGGCCTTGTAGTGGCGCGTCAGTTGCAGGTCGGAGCCGGTCGCGGTGGTGAGCAACCGGCCGGTGGGCGGTGGTGTCATCCTGCGCTCCTCTTCGGGGTGTCGGTCGGTTCGGCGGCCGTTCGCCGGTCGCGCCGGGCGCGGTGGACCTCGGTGTCCAGGGCGTCGAGCCGCTGCTCCCACGCCTGCCCGCGGACGGCCGCCAGCCACCGGTCGATCTCCCGGAGCGGGCCGGGGTCGGCGCGGTAGTGCCGCTCGCGGCCCGCCGTCTCGGCCGCGACGAGGCCCGCCTCGCGCAGCACGCGCAGGTGGCGGCTCACCGCCGGACGGCTGATCTCCGGGAACGCGGCGGCCAGCGTGCCCGCCGTGCGCGGGCCGCCGGTGGCGAGCAGCAGCACGATGCGGCGGCGCACCGGATCGGCGACGGCGGCGAAGGCGTCCATGGAGGACATGTAACCATCGTGTTACGCGTCTTGTCGAGCGGGACGCCGGAGCCGGACGGCCGCCGGGCGCGGCTCGGGCGGGGCGCGGCTCCGGCGGTCGGAGAATCGTCCGTGTTTGGCCGAGTTCGTGATGGCCATCCAATTTCTCAAAGTATGCCTAATGCCGGGCCAGCTTCCGGTAAGGCGTCGTTTCGAGTGAATTGAGATGTTGATGACCTACGCATGGGAACTTCGGCATGCATTCGGAAGGCCCCGAAGGCGCGGCGGCCCACTCGCGGCAGGGGGGCGACGAGCGTCCTGCTGGTCGGCGCGCTCGGGTTCGCCGCGCTGTCGGGTTGCGACAGCGGTAAGGAGCGTCCGGCGGGGCAGCGGGGGGCGACCGAATCGGCCGCCCCCGGGACGGGCCGGTTCACCGTCGCGGGGACGGGCGACTTCCTTCTCCATGAGCCCATCACCAAACAGGCCGCCGCGGACGCCCGTGCCAGGGACAAGAAAGGCTTCGACTTCACTCCGATGCTCGCCCAGTTGAAGCCATATATCGGCAAGGCGGATCTGGGGGTCTGCCACGTCGAGACGCCCTTGGCCCCGCCCTCGGGTCCCTTTGAGGGATATCCGATGTTCAGTTCACCGCCGCAGATCGCGGACGCGATCCGCGGGCTCGGCTACGACACGTGCTCCACGGCGTCCAACCACTCCCTTGACCAGGGCGAACCCGGTGTCCGCCGGACGATCGACGACCTCAACAGGGTGGACGTCCGGCACGCGGGCACGGCCCTCAGCCCGGAACAGGCGAAGCAGATCAACCTCATGACCGTGAAGGGCGTCAAGGTCGCGCAACTCTCCTACACCTATGGCACCAACGGCATTTCGGCGCCCGGCGGGAAGACCTGGCTCGTGAACACGCCGATCAACCCCGACAGGGTTCTCTCGGACGCGGCCCGTGCCAAGCAGGCCGGTGCCGAAGTCGTGATACTCAGCCTCCATTGGGGAACGGAATACCAGCACGCCGCCACACCCGAGCAGCGGCGCCTGGCGAGGACATTGCTGGCGTCGAACAACGTTGACCTGATCATCGGGTGCCACGCCCATGTCGTGCAGCCTTTCGAGCAGATCAATGGAAAATGGGTCGTGTACGGAATGGGGAACCAGGTCGCCAACCCGACCGCGAACGAGCAGACCACGCACGAAGGGCTCATCGCCTGGCTGACCTTCACCCGGGACGCTCAGAAGCGGTGGAGGGCGCAGCCCGCCTTCGTCCCCACTCTGGTGACGGCGGGCCCGCCGATCAGGCTCCGGACGCTCGGCAAGAATTCCGGCAGCCAGGCCACCGTGGACCGCACGACGAAGGTCGTGCGGAGCCTCGGATACAACGTCCCGATCGCGTCGCCGCCGAAGTAGGACCGTCAGCGGCGGGCCGCCCGCGAGCGCGCCGCCTCATGCGCCTCGCGCATGAGGCGAACCGCCAGCGAAAAGGTCTCCGCGCCGGGACAGACGATCGAGACCCACCCCTGCGCGCGATACACGGGGTGGGGCAGGAGGGTGTCGGCCGCCGCGAAGTCGACCGGCTCGCCCGCCTCCTCCCCGATGAGCTCGGCGGACGCGCGCCTGCCGACGTGGATGTTCAGCCGCCACCGGTCGGGACGGTCCAGGTCGCTCAGGCTGTCGTCGGGGTAGTTCTTCGTCACTATGGTGGCGTAGGGCTGCGTGCGCTGCGGCACCTGCCTGTCGGGCGCGTAGTAGAAGAAGTGGTCGCCCCAGGCGATCTCCGGGAACTCGCTTCCCTCGGACGGCGCCAGCTCAAGCACCCCGTCGAACGCACGGACCGCCGCGAGGATCTGCTCCATACTCATGGTTCAAGCGTGGCGTTGAAGTGCTTATGGAGGGTTGGCTCGTGGGCCACGACGATCCGGCGGTGGAGCCCCTGAGTACCGCGGCCGTGGCGGCGGCGACCGGCTACTCGGTCCAGCAGATCCGCGACCTGGAGGCGCGGGGTGTCATTCCGGCCGCGTCCCGGGCGCCCAACGGATACCGAAGCTTCTCTATGACGCACGTCCGCGACCTGCGCGCCTACCGGGATCTCGCCCATGCGGTGGGCCCGGTCGAGGCGCGTAGGGCAATGCGCGAAATCCGGTCGCTGCCGCCAGACCAAGCGGTGGCGCTGCTCTGCTCCTTCCACGCCCGTCTCAACCAGGAACGGGAACAGGCGCTCGCCGCCCGCGAGGCGCTCCGTGCCATTCGCGCGGAAGCGGCGACCGACGCCGAACCCGCGGAAGCCGACTCGATGACCATCACCGAACTGTCCCGAGCGCTGGGCCTGCGCGCGTCCACGCTCCGCTTCTGGGAGCAAATGGGCCTGGTAACTCCAGAACGCATGAAGACCCGAGCCGGAACGGCCCGCCGCTACCACCTCGCCGCGATCCGCGAAGCCCGAATCACCGCAGCCCTACGCGCTGCCGGATACCGCATCCCGGACGTCCAGCGAGCCGTCACGGCGATCCGGGACCTTCACGACGTGAGCCATTCCCTGGAGGCGCTCGACACCCGCCTGAACGCCATCGCCCAATGCGCCCTGTCTCTACTTCGCGCAGGGACGACGCTCTCTGAAATCGTCCAGGCACCCTCAGGGCAGTGAGTTAGCGTCTCGGAAAATGAAGGAATGATCAATCGAGTCGTCGTCCCATTTTCGCCGACTGCCGATTGTATCCCTTCGTATCCCACCATTCTTCCAGATGAGTGTGGACGAGGTGGACGAGCTGCCGGAGTCTTTCGGGAGAGGGCGCGGGCGAGGTGAGAACGTCCACCCAGGACTTGTCGTGCCAGGGGAGCGTGACCACCCAGTGTTCGTCCGGGTGGCCTTGGCGGCGTACGGTCAGCCGGTACGTCAACGTCGGCCCTCGGTCCGGATCGTGCTCCACCGACAGGTCGGTGATGTCGAAGCGGACCCCGTCCGCGGTGACGTACGAGCGACTCAGGGCCTGCTCGGCCTGCGTCTGTTCTTCCACAGGGCTACCATTTCACCTCGTCCCGCGCCCGACACGCGCCTAGCAGGCGGACCCGGTCGCCGCGAGCTGGTTGACCGGGTAGGCGGTCAGGAGGTCGTTGCTCCCCGCCGGAGTACCGATGATGGTGCGGAACTTCTCCCTTCGCGGGCACTGATTCGCGTATGTGGAATAGCCGCCGCGCCCGTTCGGGTCACCGGACCAGATCGCGGTGCCGATCTTCCGGTCCATCGTTCTGTTCCAGCCGTGACGTGCCTTGATGTGCTTCCAGCCCCACGTTCGCGTGCCGCAGCGCAGGGTGAAGGCCTGAGGCCCCCGGTAGTACCTCTTGAGGATGTAATTGCGGCTGTGACTCCTGCACTTGGCGTCAAAGCTGGTGGCCGCGCTGACGGTCTTCCCGGAGGTAGGGGACGCCGAAGCGCCGGTCGGAATCAGCAGCGCCGACGCGACGACGGCAGTCGACAGCCCTACCTTGACGGAAGTGGTGAGAAGCATGCTTTCCCCTCTGTTTCCCCGTAGTCACCAGGTCATGAAGAGCCTTCTTCGGTGACCTTGCACAGGGTTCCAGCGCCGCCCACTCGCCGTCAATTTTTTAAATTTCAATCCAAAAATGAAGTATGTCGCGCGCCCTTTGTCGATGGAGGGGTATTTCTCGCCTTTGGACGGTGGTCAGCGGTGCAGGCGGCTGGGCGTTCCCGGCGGCCAGCGGAGTTGGTGACCGCGCATGCGGGTCAGCGTCGGCCACCGCACGGACACCCCGTCCTCCACGCCCAGGCGCATGTAGAAGGCGAAAGCGAAGACGACCCCGAGACCCGCGCCGCCGAACAGGAACGGCCGCAGCGCCTCTCCAGCGGGGATCATCAGCAGCGCGCAGAGCACCGCAGCCGCCAGAGAGCCAACCGTCAGCCCCCGGAACAACTGCTGCCGCCGCCTGGCCCTCGCCAGTGAGGAGACTCGCACGGTCAGCGTCCTGCCGCAGGCGGAGCACTGCACTCGCGTGTCCTGGTGGCCGTGCTCCGGCCGCTCGACGGGAACGGGGTGGACGAGCCACTCGCGCTTGGCCACAAAGACACCAGAGGTGGTGGACACTAAATGGCCGTACCCGATCCCCGGATTAGGCCCCAAGGGCAGTCTGCTCACGTCCACTCCTCCCACCGGGCGCTCCAACACCAGCCGCGCCGCCACACGTCTCCATTCCAGTTTGTAGCCGAAACCGCCCAGAAAGGCGACCCCATGGCCGGCACCCGACCCGAGCCGCCACCCCTGTAACTACTCTTGCGCCATCCGTCACCAGTTTGAGCTGGGCGAAGCCGCATAAGCGAATGGCCGAAAATGGGAAAGCCCCCTCCGAAGAGGGGGCCTGTGGGGGACGGGTTACCGGTCGAGTTCACCGGTCTTGGTGCGATTGACGAGACCGGTGCCGACCGTCCGGCTGAACCGGGGATCGGGGCCCTGCGGGTCGGTTCCGCCCTGCCGGCACGCGGATTGCGGCCCGTGTGCTTACGAGTGCCGCAAGGCACCGAACGCGCTCTGCGGCGTGGGGAGTTCATGGCCGGTAGGCGGTCACCTCTTGGCTCGTGCCAGCTTACGTTACTATATGTGACTAAACTTAACTCTAAGTGGTTGTCGCTCCTTGCGGGAGCGACGACGGCCGCGGCGCTGGCACTCGTGCCGGTCACCGCACACGCGCAGCAGGTCAGCCGGACGTTCGGCTACACCGGAGCGCCGCAGACGTTCACCGTCCCGGAAGGGGTCTGCGAGTTGACGGTGGACGCCTTCGGAGCCGCAGGCGGCGACGCCTTCTACGGGTCTCCCGGGGGACGGGGCGGTGAGGTCATCGCCACTGTCCCGGTCACTCCCGGGGACGCACTGACGATCGACGTCGGCGGCGCGGGCACCGGCGGAGACGCCAACGTTCGAACGCCCGCGCGAGGCGGCTACGGCGGGGGCGGCCAGCCCGGCGCGTTCAACGAAGAGCGCATTCCCGGCAACGGCACCGTCGGCGGCGGCGGTGGCGGGGCGACGAAGGTCAGCCTTGCCCTGGAGCCGCTCATCATCGCGGGTGGAGGAGGCGGGGGCGCGGGCAGCTTCACCGACGTCTCAGCGGGCCACGGCGGGGACGGCGGCCGTACCGGCACCAACGGCGGCACCCCTGACCAGCCCGGCGCGGGCGGAGGCGGTACCTCCGCGGGCAAGGGCGGCGCGGCGGGGCAACCGGTCGCGGAGTTCGACCAGCCCGGCCTCCCCGGCGGCGACGCGGTCGACGGCGTCGGCGGAGACGGCGCCGTGAACCTCCAGGATCCGCACATGGGAACGGGCGGCGGGGGCGGCGGAGGCGCGCAGGGCGGTGGCGCCGGCGGCTCCTCCTCGGTCGGCACCATGTATGGGGGCGGCGGTGCGGGAGGCTCAAGCCTCGGCCCCGCCGATGCCACCTACAACACCGGCGTCCGCCAGGGCGATGGCGAAGTGACACTCACCTACGACACCGAGTCGTGCGGCGTCCCACCTACGCCGACGCCAACGCCGACGGAGCCTACGCCGACGCCAACGGAACCCACGCCGACGCCGACGCCGACCAAGCCCTCTCCTACACCGTGTCCAAACGAGAAACTCAAGGTCGAGAAGACCACCGACCGGGCCAGGGTGCCGGTCGGAGGGACGGTGCACTATCGCATCCGCGTTACCAACACCTGCGCCGGCGTCTTCCACAAGGCCACGTTCACCGATGACCTGGCCGACGTCCTCGACAACGGCCGTCTCAAGGGGCCGATCCACGCCAGCGTCGGCGCCGCCCGCCTGACCGACCACACCCTGACCTGGACTGGTGATCTGCAACCCGGTCAGACGGCCGAGATCACCTACACGGTGATCGCCTGCAACCCGGGGGTACTACGCAACATTCTCACCTGGCACTGCAAGTCATCCGACAAGCGATGGAACTGCGTCGTGAAAACCAACACCAAGGTTCATCGCAAGCACTGACCCATGCGCAAGGGGCCCTGGGAATACCTGGGGCCCTTGCCCATGGCCGAAAATGAGAAAGCCCCCTCCTAAGAGGGGGCCTGTGGGGGGGACGGCTATCGGTCGAGTTCGGCGGCCTTGATGCGGCCGATGAGCCCGGCTACGGCCGGGCGGCTGAACTGGAGGACGGGGCCGTGGGGATCGGTGCTGTCGCGGACGCCCACGGTGGTGTCGAGGTCGGCCAGTTCGACGCAGGTACCGCCCTCCTGGCCGGTGTAGCTGCTCTTGCGCCAGGCGGCGTGTTTCAGGTCCTTCACAAGCCCTCCATCACCTCTCGGATCAGAGCTTCGGAGGCCATTTCGGTCATGGCCACACTGCTGATGAGGTCCCACAGCTGTCGAAGCTGCTCCACATGGGAGCTTAGTTCGATCACGCGGCCGGTACCGCCCGCGCCTTCCACGAACCCAATCTCCGGTTCCCCCTCGCAGCCGAACAGCGTGAATCCGCTGGAAGGAAAAACCTGAGCCTCGGCAGGGACGATCCGGATGCTGATGTTGGGCTCCTTGCCCAGATCCAAGAGCCGGGCGAGCTGGGCCTTGGTGATTTCGTTGTCTCCGACGATCTTCCGGATCGTCGCTTCCTGCATTAGCACCACTATCCAGGGCGGGTTCTCCTGCTGCAGGATCTCCTGCCTGGCCATTCGCGTGCTCACCGCGCGGTCGAGCACGTTGGTGCGTTGCCCAGGTCGCAGGATGGCGCGTGCGTAGTCCTCGGTCTCGAACAGCCCGGTGACGGCGATGGACTCGTAGACGCGGATGGCGTTGGCGGTGCTCTCCAGGCTGGCGTAGGGGCGGAAGAAGGAGGGGATGCCCTCCTTGGCGGCGAGGGGCTGGAGCTCCTGGAACTGGTCGTCGGTGCCGAAGTGGGCGTCCAGGCGCTCGGCCAGTTGGAAGGACGGGGCCTGCGCGGCGGTCTCGACCTTGGAGATCGTGTCGTTGGAGTAGCCGATCGCGTCCGCCAGTTGCGACTGGGAAAGTCCGGCTTTGTCGCGAAGCTTCCGGAGCTTTGCCCCGAAAAGTGCCGCCGCCGACTCGGTCGGGTCGAGTTGCTTCCGATTCACCACGAGTTGCCCTCCGGAACTATCGAGTTCAACAAAACCGACCCCACTTCCGACGATAACGGGAACCTCCCACGATGTGCAGCGGATTGCTCACAAGAAGCGAAGGGAGTGGTGGGGGAAATGATCGTTTGGCGGAATGAGGTGGGGCGGGGGTTCGAGATGACGGGATGTTTGGTTCGAGTGGAAAGGACGGTGGCGGCGCCGCGTGCGTTTCGGCGGGGGCTTCTCGGGGTGCCGGAGGCCGTCAGGGAGGGGCGCCTCATCGTGGAGGCGCAGGCGTTGCAGTGGGGGCTCGCCCGCGAGACCGTCTGCGCGGCCGTGCAGGTCGCGTCGGAACTGCTCACGAACGCCGTCCACGCCACCCCCTACCGCGCGATTTCCCTGCGGATGGGGCTCGCGGACGACGGCCTCTGCGTGGAGGTGTGGGACTCCTCTCCGGTGTGGCCGCGGCCGTCCACGCCCGACCTGTCGGTTCCGCGCGGGCCGGTGGCGGACGACGCTCCCGACCCCGGCGGGTGGGGGCTCGGCATCGTCGACTCGCTGTCGGAGAGGCGGGGGGTCCGGGACGAGGCCGAGGGAAAGTGCGTCTGGGCCGTCCTCAAGGCGAAGTTTCGGTAACCAACCGTTGGGTGTGGGCTGGGGCCGTCCGCGGAAGGTCTGCGACGTGGGGGACTGGTTCACACGGGAGATCACGGACGCCGGACGGCTGCGGCTGTTCTGCTTCCTCGTGGCGTTCATCGCCGGTTTCCTCTTCATCCGGGTCAGCGTCCGGATGATCAGGGCGCAGGTGCGGTGGTGGCCGGGGAACGTCACGCCCGGTGGGCAGCACATCCACCATGTGGTGTTCGGGCTCGTGTTCATGTGCGTCGGCGGTGTGGGCGGGCTGGCCATCCAGGACGGATCGTCCGCCATAGCGGCGGTGGCCGCCGGAGTGTTCGGAGTGGGCGCGGCGCTGGTACTGGACGAGTTCGCCCTAGTCCTCCACCTGGAGGACGTCTACTGGAGCCAGCAGGGACGCCTGTCGGTCGAGGTCGTGTTCATCACCATCGCGCTGTGCGGGCTGATGCTGCTCGGCCTGCGTCCGCTGGGCGTGGACGACGCCGCCGGGGACGGCTTCTGGGCCATCGTGCTCGTCCTCGTCTTCGACCTGTGCGTCGCCATCATCGCCCTCGCCAAAGGCAAGGTCTGGACGGGCCTCATCGGCGTGTTCATCGGCATCGTCGCGATCGTCGGGGCCGTCCGGCTGGCCCGGCCCGGGTCGCCGTGGGCGCGCCGCCGGTACTCACCGGACTCCCGCAAGGCCCGCCGCGCCGAGGTGCGGGAACGCCGCTACCGCCAGCCCCTCCAGCGGCTCGGGGACCGGCTGAGCGACCTCGTCGCGGGCCGTCCGTCGGCGAAATAGGGGACGGGCGGTGGCGTCGAAGGCGACCGGCGTGAACGCGGTGGGCCTCGGCGGCATCATCTTCCTGCTGCTGCGCCTGCTGGCCGTCGCGCACTACGACTGGCACGTCGCGTTCTCCCTCGCGAGCTCCGTCAATTTCGACGACGTGATCGGCGTGGTGGTCGGCACGTTCCTGGGCGCGGAGACGCTGACCGGCGTGCTGCTGGCGGTGGTCCTGCCGCTCGCGTTCGCCCGGCACGTCCAGCACGTCCGGCGGGGCGAGTGGAAACCGCACCAGACGGTGTTCATGGCGGCCCTCGCCGGGGTCTTCGCGGCCGCCCTGATCACGCTGCGGGACTGGCCCACTCTGGTCGCGGTGCTCGTGGTGAGCACGACCCTCCTTGTGGTGACGCTGCGGCAAGGTCCGCTGAGGCCGTACCTGGCGAAGGTGTACGCGCACATGGGCGTCGTGGGGTGGCTGGCGTTCCTCGCTCTGGGCGGGCTCACCGACACGGTCTGGGTGCCCGAGCAGAGGCTCCTGCTCCGGGACGGCTCCACGGTCACGGGTTATGTGATGGAGGTCGAGAGCCCGTACACCGAAGTCCTCACGGGACGCGGGCGGGACATCCGGGTGCTGATGTCCGCCGACGTGGTGTCCCGCGCCGAGGTCGACGGCGGCTGAACAAATGGCCGGAAATCGTATACGGGAAACGCGAACTTCGCCGCGGGCGCGGACGTCTGACTGTGTGGTGGCCGTGGACATCGGGGGACCACGGCCACCACAAATCCTTCACGCCGGTGACCCGCCGTACACGGTCGCGCGCCATCCGTGTCCATGCTGCTACTCTCCGTGTTGATCATCAACCGCGAGTAAGCGAGGTAGCCGCATGAGCGCTCTCACCCGCTGTGTCACCGTGGCCGCGCTGGCCACGGCCGCCGTCGCCGCACTGGCCCTGCCCGCCGGCGCCGAGCCCGCGCGGGCCGCCGCGCCCGACCCCGTCAGCATGATCAACTGCACGATCTCCGCGGCGTCGAACCCGGGAGGCGCGAACCTGGTGCCGCTGGTCGCGGGCCCCGTCAAGTGCCTGAACCTCTGAGCCCGCGGTCCCGGTAGGCGCCGGGCCCCGGCGCCGCCGCGATCCGGGCGCGCGTTCACGCGCCGTACGCCCCTTCGGCGGCATCTCACGGAGTGATATTCAGGTGGGATTGTCCGATCCGTTTGGCATGCTTGTGACGTGAGCGCACACGCGATGAGCCCCGTCCTCGTCGGCAGATCGGTCGAGCTCGGGCGGTTGGACGACGCCCTCGCCGCCGCGCCCGGGGCCGTGCTCGTCGGCGGCGAGGCCGGGCTCGGCAAGACGCGCCTGATCCGCGAGTTCACCGCCGCCGTGGACGGCCGCCGCGCCCGCGTCCTCAGCGGCGGCTGCCTGGAGCTCGGCTCCAACGGGCTGCCGTTCGCGCCGTTCACGACCGTGCTGCGGGGCCTCGTCCGGGACGTCGGAATCGACGGGATCGCCGGGCTCGTCCCGCGCGGCGACACGAGCTGCCTCGCCCGGCTGCTGCCCGAGTTCGGCGAACCGGAGTCCGACACCGCCACCGACGAGGAGCGCGCCCGCCTCTTCGAGGTCATGCTCACGCTGCTGGAGCGGCTCGCCGAGAGCGGCCCGGTCGTGCTCGTCATCGAGGACGCCCACTGGGCCGACCGCTCCACCCGCGACCTGCTCGCCTTCCTGATCCGCAACGTCGCCGACGCGCCCGTGCTGATCGTCGTGACGTTCCGGTCGGACGAGCTGCACCGCACCCACCCGCTGCGCCCGCTGCTCGCCGGGCTGGAGCGGACCGAGCGCGTCCGCCGGATGGAGATCGGCCGGCTGTCCCGCTCCGACACCGCGGCCCTCGTCACCCAACTGCTCGGCGACACCCCGCCCGCCGGGCTCGTCGACCGCGTCGTCGCCCGCAGCGAGGGCAACCCGCTGTTCATCGAGGCCCTGCTCGACGACGACGGCACGATGCCGTGCCTGCTGCCCGAGTCGCTGCGCGACCTGCTGCTCGCGGGCGTCCAGCGGCTGCCCGAGGAGACGCAGGAGGTGCTGCGCGACGCCAGCGGCGGCGGCACCCGCATCGACCACGCCCTGCTCACCGCCGTCACCGGGCTGGACGACGCCGAGCTGACCCGCGCGCTGCGTCCGGCCGTGGCCGCGAACGTCCTGGTCGTCGACGGCGACGGCTACGCCTTCCGGCACGCCCTGATCCGCGAGGCCGTCAGCGACGACCTGCTGCCCGGCGAGTACACGCGGCTGCACAAGCGCTACGCCGAGGCCATGGAGAACGACCCGGGCCTCGTCCCGCCCGGACGGCTCTGGGTCGAGCTGAGCTTCCACTGGGAACGGGCCCACAACAGCACGTGGGCGCTGGTCGCGTCCTGGCGCGCCGCCGCCGAGGCGCGCAAGTCGTTGGCATACGCGGAGTGCCTGACCATGCTGTCCCGGGTCCTCAGCCTGTGGGACGAGGTGCCCGACGCCGCCGAGCGGATCGGCGCTAACCAGATCAAGGTCCTCCAGGACGCCGCGACCGCCGCCGACCAGGCGGGCGAGTTCGACCGCGGGATCAAGCTCGTCAACGCCGCGCTCCGCGAGCTGGAGGCCAGCGGCGACGTGCCCGAGCAGCGCGCCGCGCTGCTGGAGCTGCGCGGCCGGATGCGCAACCAGATGGCGCTTCCCGGCTTCGTCGAGGACCTGAGCGCCGCCGTGGAGGCGCTGCCCGTCGACCCGCCGAGCGTCCTGCGCGCCCGCGCCCTGTCGACGCTCGGGAACTACGTCCGCATCACCACCGACATCGCCAAGGCGCGCCAGACGGCGGAGGAGGCGCTCTCCATCGCCCGCGCGCTCGGCGACCCGGTCACCATCGCCGAGGCGCTGATCACCCGGTTCTGCGCCGACATCGACTACGAGTCCGAGGCCGGGCTGCTGGAGGTCGAGGAGACCGCCGAGAGCGCGGGCAACCACCGCGTGCTGCTGCGCTACTACGTGATCAAGTCGCACTTCCTGGAGGGCGCGGGACGGCACGAGGAGGCCGCCGCCGTCGCGGCGCGCGGCAAGGAGCTGGCCCGCGAGTACGGCGTCGAGCGGACGCAGGGCACGTTCCTGTCCATCAACCAGGCCGAGCCGCTCGTGTCGCTCGGCCGGTGGGACGAGGCGCTCGCCGTCCTCGACCACGCCATCGAGCAGGACCCGGCCGTCACCACGCGGACGTCGCTGCTCGTCCTGTCCGGGTGGGTGGCGTTGGCGCGCGGCGACATCGAGACCGCGCGGGCCCGGCTCGTGCTGTCCCGCGAGATCATGAACCTCAAGATGAAGTGGATGAAGACGCAGGACTACTTCACCACGCTCTGGCTCGAGGCGAGCATCCTGCTCGCTGAGGGCGACGCCCGCGCCGCCCTGGACGCGGTCCGGCCCGTCCTCGACCACTCCGGCCTGCCGGACGACGCCCGCTACGCCTGGCCGACGCTGATCGCCGCCACGGCGGCGTGCGCCGACCTCGGCGACGCCGCCGCCGACGACCTGCGGCGGGTGGAGGAGCGCGCGGCCGGGCTCGCCGTCTGCGGCCCGCTGCAGCGGGCGCACCAGCTCACGTTCGCCGCCGAGCTGGCCCGCGTCCGCGGCGTCCTCGACCTCGCGGCGTGGGACGCGGCCGCCGCCGCCTGGGAGACCCTCGGCAACCCCTACTACCGGGCCCGCGCGCTGTTCCGCGCGGCGGAGGCCGCCGCCGCGGGCGGCGACCACGACGCGGCGACCGCCCGGCTGGAGACGGCGGCGGAGCTCGCGGACGCGCTCGGCGCCGCCCCGCTCGGCGAGCTGGTCGCCGACCTGCTGCGCCGCACCCGGACGTCGCGGCGCGGCGACCCGTCCGCGCCGCTCGGCCTGACGCCGCGCGAGTACGAGGTGCTCCGCCTCGTCGCGCAGGGGCGCAGCAACCGCGACATCGCCGGGGCGCTGTTCATCTCGGTGAAGACGGTGAGCGTCCACGTCTCCAACATCCTCGGCAAGCTGGACGTGACGAGCCGCGGCGAGGCCGCCGCCACCGCCCACCGCCTCGGCCTGTTCGGCCCCGGGAACGGCAACGGCAGCGCCAGCGGGAACGGGAACGGCAGCGGCAACGGGCTGGGCGCCGCGTCGGCGAACGGACGGCGGGTGCGGGCCTGATCCGGAGGCGGGGATCTCCCCTCCCAGGATCCCCGCCGCCGAACCGTCGGACCACACGGGAACTAACGTGGCCGGCCTTCACGGCCGCGGCCCGCGGAAGCAGGCGGTGCTTCTCCGCCCGGAGAGGCGGCCCGGGACCGTTCCGGCCACCCCCAGTGTCCAGGTCGGAGGCCCTCCGGTCATCGGTCGACATACCGATCGGGGCGGACGAAAAAAGACGACGGGAACGGGCCGCTTTTCGTGACCCGTTCCCGTCGCCGGAAGTTTCGGCTGGGAGACGGCTTTCGCGTGCTTCTGGGCGGGGTCAGCGCGGGACGCGCGCCACGCAGAACACGGTCTGGCCGAACGGCGGGCGGACGAACCGCTCGATGCCGCGCGTCAGCGGCACCACCGTCCGGTCGTAGATCTTGACGAGCCGCGGGTCGGGGTAGCCGGCGCCGCCGCGGCGGACCGCGAACCACCAGGCGATCCCGCCGAGGAAGTTGATCGGCTTCAGCACCTCCGGGACGAGCCCCGCCTCCCGGACGGACGCCTCAAGCGTCGCGGGCGTGTACCGGGTGACGTGCCCGACCTTGCGGTCGAAGTCGCCGTAGAGCTGCATGTAGCCGGGGACCCAGATGACGATCCGGCCGCCCGGCTCGGTGACGGCGGCGAGGTCGCGCAGCGCCTGGACGTCGTCCTTGATGTGCTCCAGGACGTTCATCATCACGACGGTGTCGACCTTGCGCCGGATCTTGATCTCGGCGGGCAGGGCGAGGTCGATGACCTCGACGTCCTCGTTGCCGTCGTGGCGCTTGCGCAGCTCGCCGACGCAGTACGGGTCGTTGTCGCTGACGACGAGGTAGTCGAGCCGCCCGGCGAACTGCTCGGAGAAGTGCCCGAGCCCCGACCCGACCTCCAGCATCGACCGGCCGACGTGCGGCGCGACCGTGTCGTACTCGTACTTGCGGTAGTTGCGGGCCTCGTCCCCGCCGAGATGGTTCTCCAGTGCCCCCTCCCCGGCGGCGGGCTGGACGACGTCCCCGTCCCGGGCGGGCGCCGCCGCCGGACGTTTCTGGCGGCTGCCGACGAGGTTGAGGAGGGTGCCTGCGATGGACTTCTTCTGACCAGGTGACTGCATACTTCCCGCTCGCTGGGTGCGTGGGCGTTCGGCTTCTTTTTCGCCGGATCGCTGACCTGGTCCGCTTGAACCGGTCCGATCTCAGGCGCGAAGGGCGCTCAGTCTACAGTCGGCTTGATCTCCGTCGTCCGCGTTGGACGGCGGCACGCCTGATACGGGTCAGCCGATATTGCGGTGCACGTCGTCCTTCTCGCTGGGCCCCGGCTCGGACGGAGCGATCCACGGTCCGGGGATGGACGGGTCGAGCACGCCCTGCTCGATCCAGGTGAACTCACCGTCGAGGACGGCCCGCGCGAGCTTCACGTCCAGCGCGTCGGTGTTCCGCCACAGCCCCTCGAACAGCTCCTCCACGCGGACGCGCGACTGGCGGCAGAACGCGTCCGCGAGCTTCACGGCGGACGCTCCCGGCGCCGCGCCGTCCGTCCCGAGGCCCTCGCCGTTCGCGTCGGCGTGGGCGCGGACGCACACCGCGCTCATCGCGAACAGCTCGGCGCCGATGTCGACCATCCGGCCGAGGAAGCCCTGCTTGTATTCGAGGCGGCCCTGCCAGCGCCCGGCCGCGTAGAAGACCGATCGGGCGAGCTTGCGGGACGCGCGCTCCACGTACCGCAGGTGCCGCGCCAGCGGCCCGAACTCGGCGTAGGAGTTCGGCCGCTGCCCGGCCCCGGTGACGAGCGTCGGCAGCCAGCGGGCGTAGAACCCGCCCGCCTTCGCCGCCGCCCGCGCCTTCTGCCCGGCGGACGCGTCCGGGTCGATGACGCCGCCCGCCGCGGCGAGGTGCGCGTCCACCGCCTCCCGGGCGATCAGCAGGTGCATGATCTCGGTGGACCCCTCGAAGATCCGGTTGATCCGCAGGTCGCGCACCAGCTGCTCGACCGGGACGCCGCGCTCGCCGCGCGCCGCGAGCGACTCGGCCGTCTCGTAGCCGCGCCCGCCGCGGATCTGGACCAGCTCGTCCGCCGCGCGGTAGGCCATCTCCGACGACCACAGCTTGGCGAGCGCGGCCTCGATCCGGATGTCGCCGCGCCCGGCGTCCGCGAGCTGGGCGGACAGGTCGTGCATCGCCTCCATCGCGTACGCGGTCGCCGCGATGAACGCGATCTTGCGCGAGACGGCCTCGTGCTCGCCGACCGGGCGGCCCCACTGCACCCGCTCCCGCGACCACTCCCGCGCGATCCTGGTGGCCCACTTGCCGGCCGCCGCGCAGACGGCGGGCAGCGAGAGCCGTCCGGTGTTCAGCGTGGTGAGCGCGATCTTCAGGCCCGCGCCCTCCTTGCCGATCAGGTTCGCCTTCGGGACCCGGACGTCGTGGAACCGCGTCACGCCGTTCTCGATGCCGCGCAGCCCCATGAACGCGTTGCGGTTCTCGACGGTGATGCCGGGCGTCGCCATGTCCACGATGAAGGCCGAGATGCCGCCCCGGTGCCCGTCGGACTTCGGGACGCGCGCCATCACGACCACCAGGTCGGCGACGACGCCGTTGGTCGTCCAGAGCTTGACGCCGTTCAGGACGTAGTCGTCGCCGTCCGGGACGGCGGTGGCGCGCAGCCGGGCCGGGTCGGAGCCGACGTCCGGCTCGGTGAGCAGGAACGCGCTGACCTCGCGGGCGCAGCGCGGCAGCCACTCGTCCTGCTGCTCGGGCGTGCCGAACAGCTTCACCGGCTGCGGGACGCCGATCGACTGGTGCGCCGACAGCAGCGCGGCGAGCGCCGGGCTCACCGACCCGACGACCATCAGCGCGCGGCCGTAGTGGAGCTGGCCGAGGCCGAGCCCGCCGTGCCGCTCCGGGATCTTCATGCCGAGCGCGCCGAGATCGCGCAGGCCGGTGACGACCTCGTCCGGGATGCGCGACTCCCGCTCGATCGCCACCGGGTCGATCTTGGACGCGCAGAACTCGGTGAGCCGCGCGAGGAACTCCTCGCCTCTGCGCCGCGCCTCGTCCGAGGGACGGGGATGCGGATGGACGAGATCGAGGCGGAAGTCGCCGAGGAAGAGCTGCTTGCCGAAGCTCGGGAGCCGCCATTCGGTCTCCCGCGCCTCCTCGGCGACCTTCCGGGCCGTCCGCTCGTCGACGTGGCCGCGCTCGGTGTCTGCGTGCATGGCAAGGCTGTTTCCCGTGGTCGGATCGGGAAACACTGCCCGTCCGGACAGCAGAAGTGATCCAATGGGCTGGACTGTCACCCAAAGACCTTGACCGGACCAGGTCAGAGGGGTTCGCATTGCGTGATGGAAGAGCCACGCAAGCCCACTCTCATCGCCTCGGTGCAGCGTGCTCTGCGACTCATGGAGGCCGTCGCCGCGCATCCGAGCGGCGCCCCCGCCAAGCAGCTCGCGCGGGAGGCCCGGCTGCCCCTCGCCACCACCTACCACCTCCTGCGCACCCTCGCCCACGAGGGCTACGCGACCCGGCTGTCGGACGGCATCTGGGTGCTCGGCGACCGCGTCGACGCCCTGCACGGCAGCAGCCGGGCGCAGCAGCTCCTCGCCCGCATCCGCCCGACGCTCAGCACGCTGCGCGACGAGCTCGGCGCCGCCGCCTACTTCGGCATGCACGTGGACGACGAGATCCGCCTGATCGACGTCGTCGACGGCCCGCGCGCGCCGCGCGTCGACCAGTGGGTCGGCTTCGAGCACGCCGCGCACGCCACCGCCGTCGGCAAGTGCGTCCTCGGCCAGCTCGACGACGCCCGCCGCCGCGACTACGTGTCCCGGCACCCGCTCGTCGACCTCACCCCGAACACGATCACCGAGCCCGACCGCCTGTTCCGCTCCCTCGACACCGCGAACGGCCTGGTCGTGGACCGCGAGGAGTACGCCCTCGGCACGGGCTGCGCCGCCGTCCCGGTCACCGACGCGACGGGCACCGCCCTGGGCGCCCTGGCGGTCTCCTGCCCCCCGCGCCGCCTCCCCAAGATCGAGAAATCGGTACACCTACTCCGCGCCACCGCCAACCGAATCCAACGCGCCCTCTCCCTCTGACCGGGGTCAGTCGACCTGGACGCCGTGCGCGCGGGCGAGGCCGCCGAGCCCGTCCGCCCAGCCCTAGAACTCGGCCATCACCATGGCCCGCACCGCAGGGTCGGACGGCGGCCGGAACGTCCAGGCCGCGCCGGTCGCGCACTGGACGCTCAGCGTCGCGTACGCGAGCGACGCGCACGTCAGGCCCGTGTCGACGTCCATGTTGATCGACACGGCGGCCGGGTTGTCGGCGAACGCCGTGTTGACGGCCTCGCAGACGGTCTCCTCGTCGTTGCCGTTGAGCGCGTTCCACCAGTGGGCCGCCGCGTCGCGGAGCCGCCGGTGGACCTGCCGCCGGGCCCGTTCGAGCTGCGCCGGGGTCGGTCCGGGCGGGCGGCTCCGCGCCGGACGCTTCGCCGCCGCCCGCCGCCCGCCGCCGACCGACGTCGAGGCGAAGAACGGGCCCATGCCGCTGGAGACCCTCGTCCGTCCCGCGCCCCTGTGGACGCGGGCCACGCGCGGCCCCACCGACGTCCGCACGCCCCTGCTCGACACCCGCACGCTCATCCCCGGCACGCCCACGCGGAACCCGAACCCCATCGTCCACCTCCGTCGTCCCTGGTGGGACGCATCAAGGGCGGGCCCGGTGCACGCGGCGGCGGGTTATCGGGGTGACCGTTTTGTGTCGGGGGTGGGGTTCGGCGATGCTGGGGGAGTGTCAACGGAGACTCTGAACGGCGCCGCGGAGCTGCGCGCGTTTCTGCGCGGGCTGCCCGGGGTGGACCAGGTGGGGGCCGAGGAGCGGGCCGCGCGGCTCGCGACCCGGTCCATCAAGACGACGGCGAAGGCCGAGGCGATCGACCTCGCCATCTCGATGGTGGACCTCACCACCCTTGAGGGCGCGGACACGGCGGGCAAGGTGCGGGCGCTGTGCGCCAAGGCCGCGCATCCCGACCCGGCGGACGCGACCGTCCCGCGGGTGGCGGCGGTGTGCGTGTACTCGGACATGGTGGACGTGGCCGTCCGCTCCCTCGCCGGGACGGGCATCAAGGTGGCGAGCGTCGCGACCGCGTTCCCGTCCGGGCGGGCGCCGCTGGAGGCCAAGCTCGCCGACACGCGGGCGGCGGTCGCGGCCGGGGCGGCGGAGATCGACATGGTCATCGACCGGGGCGCGTTCCTCGCGGGCGACTACCCGAAGGTGTTCGACGAGATCACGGCGGTCAAGGAGGCGTGCGGCGGGGCGCACCTGAAGGTCATCCTGGAGACGGGCGAGCTGGCCACGCTGGACAACGTCCGGCGGGCGTCGTGGCTCGCGATGCGCGCCGGGGCCGACTTCATCAAGACCTCGACCGGGAAGGTGTCGCCCGCCGCGACCCTGCCGGTGACGCTGGTGATGCTGGAGGCCGTCCGCGATTATCGGGCCGGTACCGGGCGGCAGGTGGGTGTCAAGCCCGCGGGCGGCATCCGGACGAGCAAGGACGCCATCCGGTACCTGGTGCTCGTGAACGAGACCGCCGGGCCGGACTGGCTGTCGCCCGACTGGTTCAGGCTCGGCGCGTCCAGCCTGCTGAACGACCTGCTGATGCAGCGCCGCAAGCTCGCGACGGGCGTCTATTCCGGTCCCGACTACGTCACGTTGGACTGATCATGGTTTTCGAGTACGCGCCCGCGCCCGAGTCGCGGGCGATCGTCGACATCCGCGCCTCCTACGGGCTGTTCATCGACGGGGAGTTCGCGGACGGGCACGGCGAGCCGTTCAAGTCGGTGAACCCGGCCGACGAGAGCGTTCTGGCCGATATCGCGTGCGCCGATGAGTCCGACGTCGATCGGGCGGTCGCGGCGGCGCGGAAGGCGTACGAGAAGGTCTGGGGCCCCATGCCCGGACGGGAACGCGCCAAGTACCTGTACCGGATCGCGCGGCTCGTCCAGGAGCGGGCCAGGGAACTGGCGGTGCTGGAGTCGATCGACAACGGCAAGCCGATCCGCGAGTCCCGGGACGTGGACGTGCCGCTGGTCGCGGCCTGGTTCTTCTACTACGCGGGCTGGGCCGACAAGCTCCCCTACGCCGGGTTCGGGCCCGACCCGAAGCCGGTCGGGGTCGCGGGGCAGGTCATCCCGTGGAACTTCCCGCTGCTCATGCTCGCCTGGAAGATCGCGCCCGCGCTGGCCTGCGGCAACACCGTCGTGCTCAAGCCCGCGGAGACGACGCCGCTGACCGCGCTGCTGTTCGCCGACATCTGCCGCCAGGCCGAGCTGCCGCCGGGCGTCGTCAACATCGTCACCGGCGCGGGCGAGACGGGCCGCGCGCTCGTCGCCCACGACGGGATCGACAAGGTCGCCTTCACCGGCTCCACCGAGGTCGGACGGCAGATCGCCCGCGTCCTGGCGGGGACGGACAAGAAGCTCACCCTGGAGCTCGGCGGCAAGGCCGCCAACATCGTGTACGAGGACGCCGCGCTCGACCAGGCCGTCGAGGGCATCGTCAACGGGATCTTCTTCAACCAGGGGCACGTGTGCTGCGCCGGGTCGCGGCTGCTGGTCCAGGAGTCGGTGGCCGAGGAGGTCCTGGAGCGGCTCAAGGCGCGCATGGCGACGCTCCGCGTCGGCGACCCGCTGGACAAGAACACCGACGTCGGGGCGATCAACTCGGCGGCGCAGCTCGCCAAGATCCGCGAGCTGTCGGCGGCGGGCGAGGCGGAGGGCGCGACGGCGTGGTCGCCGCCGTGCGAGCTGCCCGCGCAGGGATTCTGGTTCGCGCCGACCGTGTTCACCGGGGTCGCGCAGTCGCACCGGATCGCGCGGGAGGAGATCTTCGGGCCCGTCCTGTCGGTGCTGACGTTCCGGACGCCGGACGAGGCCGTCGCCAAGGCCAACAACACCCCGTACGGGCTGTCCGCCGGGATCTGGACGGAGAAGGGCTCGCAGATCCTCTGGACGGCCGAGCGCCTCCGCGCCGGGGTCGTCTGGGCAAACACCTTCAACAAGTTCGACCCGGCCTCCCCGTTCGGCGGCTACAAGGAATCGGGGTTCGGCCGCGAGGGCGGACGCCACGGCCTGGAGGGGTACCTGAATGTCTGACCGGCTGGCCGTCCGCAAGACCTACAAGCTGTTCATCGGCGGCGCGTTCCCCCGATCCGAGTCCGGCAGGTCCTATCCCGTGCACGACGCCAAGGGGCGGTTCGTCGCCAACGCCTCGCAGGCGTCCCGCAAGGACGCGCGCGACGCCGTGACCGCCGCCCGCAAGGCGTTCGGCGGCTGGTCCGGGCGCACCGCCTACAACCGGGGCCAGATCCTCTACCGCGTCGCCGAGATGCTGGAGGGGCGCCGCGACCAGTTCGCCGACGAGCTGCGCCGCGCCGGGGCGTCCAAGCAGGCCGCCGCCGCCGAGGTGGACGCCGCCGTCGACCGCTGGGTCTGGTACGCCGGATGGGCCGACAAGCTGTCCGCCGTGGCGGGCGCGTCGAACCCGGTGTCCGGGCCGTTCTTCAACTTCTCCACGCCCGAACCGGCCGGGGTCGTCGCCGTCGTCGCGCCCGACTCGCCGCTGCTCGGGCTCGTCTCCGTGGTCGCGCCGGTGATCGTGTCGGGGAACACGTGCGTGGTGATCGCGTCCGAGCCCGCGCCGCTCCCCGCGATCACGCTGGCGGAGGTGCTCGCGACGTCCGACCTGCCCGGCGGCGTCGTGAACCTGCTCACCGGGCGGCGCGCCGAGATCGCGCCCTGGCTCGCGTCCCACATGGACGTGAACGGCATCGACCTGACCGGAGCCGCCGCCGACCACGTCCGGGGGCTGGAGGAGGCGGCCGCCGGGAACCTGAAGCGCGTCCTTCGTCCCGGAAAGGACGCCTGGACGGACGATCCCGGAACCGCGCGCATGACGGCGTTCCTGGAGACCAAGACCGTCTGGCATCCGGTCGGCGTCTGATCTGAAATCACGGGACGTGTGTAAAGGGTCACAAAGCGTGGAATAGAACTCCCCGTAACTGATCATCACTGGGGGGAGATCAGTGCCTACCAAGACCGCATCGCGTACGACGCCGAGCCGAGGTACGGCCGGGCGTACGACGAAGAGCACATCAGCGACCAGCAAGTCCACGACGGCCCGCAAGCCCGCGGCCAAGCGCACGTCGGCCGCGCGGTCGTCGTCGAGCAGCCGTTCCACCGGGACCACGACCCGGCGCACGTCGGCGGCGTCCAGCCGGACGTCGACCGCCGCCGCCAACCGGGTGACCAAGGCCGCGAGCCAGGCCAAGACCGCCGCGACGCAGATGAAGTCGGTGGCGACCAAGGCGTCCTCGTCGGCCAAGGCCATGACGGCGATGACCAAGGCCATGACCAGCGCGACGAAGGCGATGACCGACGCCGCGAAGGCGATGGACGCGGCCGCGAAGGTCATCACCACGACGGCCAAGTCGTCCGCGAACGGGGGCACGGCGCGCAAGAGCACCGCGTCCCGGTCGGGGACGGCCCGCAAGACGTCCGCCGCGTCGAGCCGCTCGCGGTCGACCGCGTCGGCCCGGACGTCCACGGCCCGCAAGCCCGCGTCGAGGTCGTCCAGCACGGCGAAGAAGACGACCGCGCCGAAGTCGCGGACGAGCACGGCCCGCAAGTCGGCCTCGTCCAGGACGACGGCGTCCACCCGCTCCGGCACGTCGAAGGGGGCGGCCAGATCGAGCACGACCGGGTCCACGGCCGCCCGCAAGTCGCCCGCGCGCCGCGCGGTCGACGCGGCGCGCTCGGCCGCGGCGTCGGCGACCTCGTCCATGGGCGAGACGCGGAACGGGCTCCAGCACTCCACGCGGACGGACGGCGGGTTCCTCAGCGGGCTCACCGACTCCGGCCGCGTACGCTGAACGCCGCAGGCCGTGGACGAGAAGGACATCCTGGCCCGCATCAGCGACTACGTCGGCGAGGAGCAGCGGCTCCGCGAGCGCTACCAGCGCGACGAGCTCGGCCGTGAGGAGGAGCACCGGCGGCTGGAGCGGCTGGAGGTCGCGCTCGACCAGTGCTGGGACCTGCTCCGCCGCCGCCGGGCCCGGCTGGAGGCCGGCGAGGACCCGGGCGACGCGGACGTCAGGCCGCCGGACGAGGTCGAAGGCTACCTGCAGTGACGGCGGAGACCGCCCGCCCGCGGCAGGGCGGCCGGGCCGCGCGGAACACGCTGCGGTTCGGCGTGTCGCTCGCGCCGGACGCGTCCGTCCCGCTGGTCCGCGCCGCGCAGGACGCGGACCGGTACGGGCTCGACCTGCTCGGCGTCCGCGACGAGCCGTACCGGCGCGGCACCGCCGACGCGCTCGCGCTGATGGCGACCGCGCTGGCGGTCACGTCCCGGATCCGGGTGCTGCCCGCCGTGGCGTGCCTGCCGCTGCGGCCGCCCGCCGTGCTGGCCAAGACCGTCGCGACGCTCGACCTGCTGAGCGGCGGCCGGGTCGAGCTCGGCCTCGGCGCGGGCCGGGCGCCGGACGGCGTCGACGCCTACGGCGGCGCGCGGCTCGGCGCGGCGGCGGCGCGCCGCGCCCTTGAGGAGGCCGTCCAGGTCATCCGGCTGCACTGGAGCGGGCAGAACGGGCTCCGGTTCGGCGGCGAGCACTACCGGTTCGCCGCGCCGCAGCCGGGCCCGCCGCCCGCGCACCAGATCGGCGTCTGGCTCGGCGTGACCGGGCCGCACGGCCTGGACCTCGCGGGCCGGGTCGCCGACGGCTGGATCGCGCCGTCCTCGCTCGTCCCGCCGAAACGCCTCGCGGACGGGCAGCGCCGCCTCGACCAGGCCGCGGCCGCCGTGGGCCGCGACCCCGGCGAGCTGCGGCGCGTCTACGTCCTGGAGGGCGCGATCGACGGCGGCGACGCCCGCGGCTTCCTGCACGGGCCGCCGCGCCAGTGGATCTACGAGATGACCGAGCTGGCCGTCGGCCACCGGGTCGACTCGTTCCTGTACGGCGGCGACCCGGAGCACCTCCCGGTCTTCGCCCTGGAGATCGTCCCGGCCGTCCGCGAACAGATAGCGCGCGAACGAGGGGCTGTGTCTGCCCAGGGGGGCGACCCCCTGGAACCCCCGTCACGAGCCGGTCGATCCTCACGCCACGGGTGAGGTCGTCGTGACCGTGCGGATTGGTGCCGTGGCGCTGTGGTCGACCGGCTCGGCGGGCATGCGCGCTCCGCTCGCTTAGCTCGCTCCGCGCGCCTGCCCGTGGCCGACCCCTTACATGCGCTCCGGAGTGGGGACGCCGAGGAGGTCTAGGCCGGTTACCAGGGTGCGGAGGGTGGCGGCGCACAGGGCCAGCCGGGACGCCTTCGTCTGCTCGTCCGGGGCCTTCAGCACCGGGCAGTTCTCGTGGAACGTCGTGTAGGCGTCGGCGACCGCGTAGATGTAGGACGCGAGCCGGTGCGGCTCGGTCGTCTCGCCCGCCTGCTGGACGACGGCCCCGAACCCGAGCAGCTCCAGCGCCAGCGCCCGCTCGGCCGGGTGGCCGAGGACGATCGGCCCGGCCGCCTGCTCCGGCGTGAGCCCGCCCTTGCGGAAGATCGACCGGATCCGCGCCACGGCGTACTGGAGGTACGGGCCGGTCTTGCCGTGGAACGAGATCATCCGGTCGAGGTCGAAGACGTACTCGCTGTCGCGGGCGACGGACAGGTCGGCGTACTTCACCGCGCCCATCGCCACGTCCCGGACGATCGCGGCCCGCGTCGCGTCGTCGTAGGGCTGGTCGTGCTGGATCTCGTCGAACACGGCGCCCGCCCGCTCGACGGCCTCGTCCAGCAGCTCGGAGAGCTTGACGGTGCCGCCCGCCCGGGTCCGCAGGAGCTTGCCGTCGGTGCCGAGGACGTTCCCGATCTGCGCGTGCTCGGCCCGGACGTCGTCGTTCAGCCAGCCCGCCATCCGCGCGACCGCGAACACCATCTGGAAGTGCAGCGCCTGCGTCGTGCCGACGACGTAGACCATCCGGTCGACGTGCTCGGTGTCGACCCGGTACCGGATCGTGGCGAGGTCGGTGGTGGAGTAGTTGTAGCCGCCGTCGCTCTTCCGGATGATCACCGGGAGGGGCTCGCCCTCGCGGCCGGTGAAGCCGGGCGGGAACGCGCACAGCGCGCCCTCGCTGACGACCGCGATGCCCTTCTCCTCCAGCTCCCGGACCGTCGGTTCGAGCAGGTCGTTGTAGAAGCTCTCGCCCTTGATGTCGGCGTCGGACAGCGTGACGCCGAGCTGCCCGTAGACGGCGTTGAAGTACCGCTTGGACACGTCCACGAGGACGTTCCAGAGCCGCAGCGTCTCGGCGTCGCCCGCCTGGAGCGCGACGACCCGCCGCCGCGACCGGTCGGCGAACGCCTCGTCGCCGTCGAACTTGCGCCGCGCCGCCTGGTAGAACTCCGTCAGGTCGCTGACCGACGAGTCGCCCCGCGCGGCGGCGTCCTCGCCGAGGTCGAGCAGGTGCTCGATCAGCATGCCGAACGGGGTGCCCCAGTCGCCGACGTGGTTGTCGCGGATCACCTCGTGGCCGAGGAAGCCGAGGATCCGGGCGAGCGCGTCCCCGACGATCGTGGTCCGCAGGTGGCCGACGTGCATCTCCTTCGCCACGTTGGGCGAGGAGTACTCGACGACGACCTTGTGCGGCTTGTCGACGAGCGGGACGTCGAGCCGCTCGTCCGTCAGGGCGCGCTGCGCGGCGGCGGCGATCCAGCCGTCGCTGAGCGTCAGGTTGATGAAGCCCGGCCCGCTGACCTGGACGTCCGCCACGACGTCGGCGGTGTCGAGGTGCGCGACGATCTCGTCGGCGACGTCTCGCGGCTTGCGGCCCAGCTTCTTGGCCAGCGGCAGCGCCACGTTGGCCTGGAGGTCGGCGAACGACGACGGCCGGATGACCGGGTCGGCGTCCGCGTACGACGGTCCGAAGGCGGCGCCGAGCGCGGCCTGGACCCGGGCGGCGAGCACGAGTTGCGGATCGGGCATGTCCCAAGGCTATCGGCGTCCCGCCGCCCGGCGAACCAGGTTTCCCGACCCGTCAGGGCGCGGCGGGCGGCTCGCCGCGGTCGGGTTCGGGCAGGTCGGCGGGCGGGACGGGCTCCGGCGGGCGCTCCCCGGCCTCGGCGGGCCTGCCGTCGGTCCCGTCGCGCTCGCCGTGCGTCCAGCGGCCGAACCTGGACGTCCGGGTCAGCGCGACCTGCTCGCGGATCCGCTCGACGATCCGCCCGGCGGCGAGCCGGTGCGCCAGCTCGCACGCGGACGTGATCGCGCGGGCCTTGGACGCGCCGTGCGCGATGACGACCGTCCCGTTCAGGCCGAGCAGGACGCCGCCGCCGTAGGTGTCGGGGTCGAGGCGGTCGCGCAGGTCCTGGAGGCGGCGGCGCTGGAGCAGCGCGCCCATCCGGGCGGCGGGCCCGGCGGTCATCGCCTCCCGGACCTCGGCGAACGCCGTCCGGATCGTGCCCTCCATGGTCTTCAGCGCGACGTTGCCGGTGAAGCCGTCCGCGACGATCACGTCCACCTTGCCGGTGAGCAGGTCGTGGCCCTCGACGTTCCCGGCGAACTCCAGGCCGTGGCCGCCGCCCGCGAGCAGCTCGTGCGCCCGCTTGGCGACCTTGTCGCCCTTGCCGGGCTCGGCGCCGATGTTCAGCAGCCCCACCGTCGGACGCTCCAGCCCGAGCAGGATCTGCGCGTACGCGGTGCCGAGCGCCGCGAACTGGACGAGCCCCTCCGGCTTGACGTCGGCGGTGGCGCCCGCGTCCAGCAGGATCGTCGGCCGCGGGCGGGTCGGCAGCGTCACCGCGATCGCCGGGCGCAGCACGCCCTGCTGGCCCTTCAGCCGCAGCCGCGACGTCGCGACGACCCCGGCGGTGCTGCCCGCCGACACCAGCGCCGACGCCCGGCCCTGCCGGATCAGATGGCACGCGATCGCGACGGACGAGCGGGGCTTGCGCCAGCTCGCGAGCGCGCCCTCGCCCATGTCGAGGGCCTCCTCGGCGTGCACGATGGGGATCTTGCCGATGGCGCCGTGCCGGTCCAGCTCGCGGCGGATCCGCGGGGCCTGCCCGACGAGCACCACGCGCACGCCGTGCTCGGCGACGGCCTCCACCGCGCCCGCGATGATCTCCGCGGGGGCGTGGTCGCCGCCCATCGTGTCCACCGCGACGGGCAGCGGCCGCACCGGCGCCCCGCGGCGAGGCGCCGCGGGACGCGACGGCTCGCCGGTGCCGGTCATGGCCGCTCCAGGAGGGTGAAAGGGAAACGCTGCGATAGTGCAGCTCATCGCATCGTAGGACGTTCTCCCACCCGTCTTGACCGCGCCCGGCCGGAGTGGCGATCATCACCCGCCCGCGAACTACCCCTGCTCGCCCTTGCAGTCGGCGCCGAGGCAGTGCGCGTTCTCCACGACCGGACGGCCGTCCACGAGGATCGTGTAGTAGCTCTTGTGCGTCTTCTCCTCGCCGGTGCCGAGGACCTTGACGGACTTGCGGTCCGTGGTCGTCCCGGTGCAGGAGACCCGCAGCTTCGACTTCGTCCAGCCGGGCAGGTCCTGGCATTTCAGCGGGGCCGCCAGCGACACGCCGCGCTTCTCCAGCTCGGCCGCCGCCGTCACCGGCAGCGCCCTGCGCAGCGCCGACTGCGTCTTGTACTGCAGCTCCCCGCGGGTCGACAGCAGGAACGCGACACCGCCGCCCACCAGCGCGAGCACGAGCACCCCGGCCGATCCGAGGATCAGGGCCCGCCTGCGGTTCGCGCCGACGACCCGGCGGCTCAACTCCACGGCCTTGCGACGTATATCCACGTCGACAACCTCACCGAGGGTACGGTGTTGTATGCGCAGGGTGGTCGCTTTTTCCGTTCCGTATGCGGATTCCTTGCCAGAACCCCCGTGCGGTCAGCCGTGCGGTCAGCCGCAGCCGATGCCGAGGCAGTTCTTGCGGAGGATCTCGCGTCCGGCGACGGTGACGACGTAGCTCTCGCGCGGCCGGTCGGTGTCGGCGTCGTAGGCGACGCCGCTGACGACGACCGGCTCGCCCGCCCGGGTCAGCGCGGTGCAGGTCACCCGGACCATCGCCGCGGTCTCCTGCTTGGCCGACGTGCATTCGGGACGCTTCCGCAGCTCGATGCCCTGCGCTTTGAGGTCGTCCACGACCCCGTCGCTGACGGCGTTGCGGTACGCGCCCTCGGAGATCCGCTGCATGACCTTGCATCCCGACAGGCTCAGCGCGAGCACGACCACCGAGACGACGATCCGGACCGGAGTGGTCATGGCGTCTCCTGCGCGACTCTCGCCACGGCCTTGGCCACGGCGTCGGGACGGTCGAGGGCGACCATGTGGCGGGCGTCGGGCAGCTCGACGCGGCTGCCCAGCGGGCTCATCTTCGTGAGCCGCTCGTGGCCCTCGGCCCATTCGCGCTGCTTGGCCGGACGGCCCGCGTCGCCGAGCGCCGTCACGACGACCAGCGGGACGGCCGGGAACGCCGTCCGGGCGCGCAGCCGCGCCAGCGCGACCGCCATCTCCCGGTAGGCCAGCTCCTCGGCGAGGACGGTGCCGATGACCGTCCCGCGCCCGTAGACGGAGCGGACGACGCCGTCCGGGACGGCCTCCCCCCGGCGGCTCGTGTGGCGGAGGGCGAGCCGCCGCCCGAACGGCCCGGCGACCCGCGCGATCCGCGTCGCGTCGAGGACGGCGCCCGCCGCCCCGCAGACCGGCGCCAGCGCGGCGCCCAGCGGGAGCGGGGCGCGCGGCGCGTGCTCGTAGCTCGGGTCGACCAGGACCATGCCGAGGACGTGCTCCGGCGACGTCCGCGCGAGGGCCTCCGCCGCGAACGCCGCCATCGAGTGCGCGAGGACGATCACCGGCCGGCCCGCCCGCTCCGCCAGCGCCGCCATGATCCGGACGTCGCGGTCCAGCGTGGGACGCCGGACGGCGGCCGGGCTGAGCCCGAGCCCCGGACGGTCATACACGGTCACGCGGTACTCGTCCCGGAGCAGCTCGACGGACGGCGCCCAGTCGAACCAGGCCCCGCCGAGCCCGGAGCCGAGCAGCAGCGGGACGCCGTCCGCGGGCCCGGACCGGACCACGTGGACCCGCTCGCCCCCGGCGCTCACGATCTCCGTCACCGGCGTGCCTCCTCCATCGCTCCCGGCGCGGCCCGGCGGGCGCGGACCGTGTCCCGCCAGTCGGCGTACAGCGCCCACGCGATCACCAGGAGCCCGAGGCACAGGACGCTGATCTGCGCCCGCTGGACGATCCCGAGCCACTGGCCCATGTACATCGCGACGAGCGTGCCCAGGGCGAGCACCGTCTCGGCCAGGGCGAGCAGCCAGCCCCAGCGGGCGAGGGCGGGCCACCACCCGTACCGGCGGGCGGCGAGCGACAGCAGCAGCAGTGCGGCCACCCCGCACACGATCACGGCGCTGCTCGTCACCGAGTGGAACTCGTGGGAGAACGACACGTGCCCGGACCGCTCGCGCAGCGCGCACCACGTCTCCAGGCTGGGCGCGCAGTCGAGCGGGAACGACGCGTCGCCGATCGCGCACACGCCGAACAGGCCGAGGAACGCCCACCCGGCGGTGGCGAGGGGCCTGCGGCTCAGCCTGCGCAGGGTCTCCAGCGCCACGAGGATCGACAGGACGCCCGTGACGAAGTCGCCCGCGCTGTAGACGGCGTGGAACGGCTGGTCGACGGCCGAGAGCTCGCTGACGTAGCCGTTGAGGAAGTCCAGCTTCGGACTGAGGAGGTTCTCCAGCAGGAAGGTCGCGTAGCTGACGCCCGCGACGGCGGCCAGGACGATCACCCTCACGGGAACGATGCCCGGCCCGCCACGCTCGTCGGAGTTCACCGAGCCCCCTCACGCCGCCCTGTCCTTGCCGCGCCCTCGCCCAGTATTTCCCAAGATCTTGTCAGCAGGTGACACGGGGTGAGTGTTCCTCGTGTATCCGCTGGTCGGGCGGTGCACCGGGGTGTCGCCGAGACCCGGACCGCCGTCGGTGGAGGCGATCCCGGGACCGGACGGTGGAGAAGTCAGGCTCCCGCGGTCGTTGTACTGGCCGCGGGACGTCCACGATGATGTCGAGGCGATTTGTCGGGATCGTCCTTGACCGGCTTTGTTCTTACCGGGTAGGGGGCATCAATTCGTAATGAACCCATCCCAACGGGTTGAATGGGGGTGTCCTGCGCAGTACCGATCACGGTCCGTGACGCCGCACCGGGGGTCCGCCTCCCCGTTGACAGCAAGGAGTACCAACACGTGACACTGGTGAACGACGCGGCTCCCGCGGTGCGATCCACCGGTCGCAAGTTCCGCGCCTTCACGGCGAAGCACCTCGACGAGCTCACCGCTCGCGCGGGGCTCTCGCCCGCGCAGCGCCTCGCGACCCGCGCGGTGGCCACCGTCCTGCCCTTCCGGACGAACGCCTACGTCATCGACGAGCTGATCGACTGGGAGGCCGCGCCCGACGACCCGATATACCGGCTGGTCTTCCCGCAGGAGGACATGCTTCCGCCGGAGGACGTCGCGCACCTGTCCGACCTGCTGCGCCGCGAGGCGCCGAAGGCGGAGGTCGAGGCGGCCGCGCACGCGGTCCGGATGCGGCTGAACCCGCATCCCGCGGGGCAGCTCGAACTCAACGTGCCGAGCTTCGGCGACGGCAAGATCCCCGGCATGCAGCACAAGTACGACGAGACCGTCCTGTACTTCCCGAAGCAGGGCCAGACATGCCACGCGTACTGCACGTACTGCTTCCGCTGGGCCCAGTTCGTCGGCGAGGCCGACCTGAAGATGGCCGGGGACGACGTCACCGCCCTGCGCGACTACCTGGTCGCCCATCCGGAGGTGACGAGCGTCCTCTTCACCGGCGGCGACGCCATGATCATGGGCGAGCCGGTGCTGCGCCGCTACGTCGAGCCCCTGCTCGACCTGGAGCAGCTCGAATCCATCAGGATCGGGACGAAGTCGCTCGCCTACTGGCCGCAGAAGTTCGTCACCGACCCGGACGCCGACGACATGCTGCGGCTGTTCGAGCAGGTCGTCGAGTCGGGCAAGAACCTCGCGTTCATGGCGCACTTCTCCCACCCGCGCGAGCTTGAGCCGCTCATGGTGACCGAGGCGTGCCGGCGCATCCGCGACACGGGCGCGGTCATCCGCACCCAGGCCCCGCTGATCCGGACGATCAACGACGATCCGGCGGTGTGGGAGACGATGTGGCGCGTCCAGACCCGGATGGGGCTCGTCCCGTACTACATGTTCGTCGAGCGCGACACGGGGCCGCAGGACTACTTCGCCGTCCCGCTCGCCCGCGCCTACGAGATCTACCGGGACGCCTACAAGAACGTGTCCGGCCTGTCGCGGACCGTGCGGGGCCCGTCCATGTCGGCCACGCCGGGCAAGGTCTGCGTGGAC
Source organism: Actinomadura chibensis NBRC 106107 (assembly GCF_001552135.1). GTDB lineage: Bacteria > Actinomycetota > Actinomycetes > Streptosporangiales > Streptosporangiaceae > Spirillospora > Spirillospora chibensis. Next base: position 73,479 of record NZ_BCQP01000040.1, read on the forward strand.
GGCGTCGTCGACCTGTTCGGGGAGAAGGCGTTCGCGCTGCACTTCATCCAGTGCCGCGACGCCGAGCTGGTCGGCAAGCCCTTCTACGCGCAGTACGACCCCGAAGCGGTCTGGCTGGACGACCTCAAACCGGCCTTCGCCGACAGCTTCCCCTGGGAGAAGTAGCCGCGCGCGGTGGCGTGCCCGCCGTCCCTCCCGGGACCCGGGCGGGCACGCCACGTCCAGGAGGCCGCCTCAGCGCAGGTGCCGCCGGAGCGCGAGGACGGACGCCAGCGTGGCCGCCCCGCACACCGCCATGACGTGGGACGGGGCGAGGAACTCGCCGAGCGCCCCGGCCGCGCCGATGCCCGCCGCCTGGCCCGTCATCAGGCCGGTGTTGGACAGGCCGAGCGCCTGCCCGCGGATCCGCTCCGGGACGGCGTCCACCAGCCGCCGCTGGACGGTCAGCTCGTAGCCGAGGCCGAACGTCCCGGCGGCCATCAGCGCACAGGCCGCCGCGAGGCCCGGGGCGAGGACGAACGCCAGCAGCGGCACGCCGGTCAGCGCGGCGAGCGGGAGGGTGAGCCGCTCCCGGACGTCCGGCCGGATCAGCCGGCCCACGACGAGGTTCCCGGCGAACATCCCGGCCGCGGCGGCGGACAGCAGCAGCCCGGCCCCGTGCGCGCTGCCGGCGGCCGCCGCGTAGGGGACGGCCATGCCCTCCGACCCGACCCAGCACGAGATCGGCAGCCAGGCGCCGAGGAGCAGGCCGCGGACGCCGCGGTCGCCGAGCAGCAGCCGGTTCACCCGCCAGGTCTCGCGCGCCGTCCCGGCCGTCGCTTCGGGGGCTGGCGGCGGGACGTCCGGCAGCCGGAACCGGGCGAGGACGGCGCCCAGCCCGGCGCTCGCGGCGGCGAGCCAGAGCGTCCCGGTCGTGCCGAGCAGCGCGAGCAGCAGCCCGCCCGCCGCCTGCCCGGCGATCTGCGCGCCCGCGCTCGTCATCGTGAACAGCGAGCGGCCGAGCACGTACCCGTCGCCGGGCAGCAGGTCGGGCAGCCTCGCCTGCACGGTCGCGCCGCCGACCGGCGCGAACAGCCCCACCGCGAAGAGCAGCGCGAGCGTCGCGGGGACCGGCGGCGCGCCGACCGCGAGGACGGCCGTGACGGCGAGCCGCAGCAGGTGGAACGCGGTGAGCAGGCGCCGCGCCGGGACGCGGTCGGTGAGCGAGAGCAGCAGCGCCCCGCCCACCACGTACGGCAGGAAGCCCGCCGCGAAGATCAGCGCGGCGGCGACGGTGGAGCCGGTCCGCTCGAACGCCTGGACCGACAGCGCCAGCATCCGCACCGAGTCGCCGCCCACCAGCAGCGTCTGCAGGGCGAACAGCGTCCGGAACTCGGGGACGGCGAACACGTCCCGGTACCGGGACGACTCCGGGACGGAGGCGGGGGAGGAAACGGCCATGAGGGCGACTCTGCGGCGCGGCCGCCGTCCCGGCACAATGTTTCGCGGAGGAACGAAACATGAAACGGATCGAGGTCGGCCAGGCGGACTTCGCGGCCAGCCGCTTCGGCCACTCCCCGCTGCTGGAGACGCTGAACGCGCTCGGCCTGGTGGCCGGGCGGATCCCGGTCGGCGCGCTGCGCCCATGGGTCGAGCGGGCCCGGCCCCGCTACCTGGCGATCGCGGACGACCCGGCCGTCCGGGCGCTCGTGTTCCTGCGCCGCCGCGCCGGCTACATGGCCGACTTCGTCAGCCCGCCGCCCGCCCGGCCGAACCTCACCGTCGCCGACCAGCTCGCCACGATGCGGGCGACGCCGCTCGACCAGGCGCGCCGCGAGGTCGCCCGCAACCTGGCCGACCTGCCGGAGCCGGACCGCGTCGTCCGGTCCGTGCTGGACGCCCCGGACATGGTCGGCCGCCTCGCCACCGGCATGGAGACCGCCTGGCACACGCTGCTGGAGCCGGACTGGCCGGTCGTCCGGTCGATTCTGGAGCGCGACATCGTCCACCGCGCCGGACGGCTCGCCGCCTACGGCTGGGCCGAGGCGCTGGACGGGCTGTCCCGCCGGGTGCGCTGGCGCGACGGCGTGATCGAGGTGGACATCGCCGCCGGCGGCGACGCCGTGCACCGGCTCGGCGGCGCCGGGCTGATGTTCGTGCCGATCGTCTTCTCCGAGCTGGGCCTCGCCGTCGAGCCCGGCTGGCCGTACACGCTGATGTACCGGGCGAGGGGAGTGGCGGCGCTCTGGGAGCGCCCCGAGCGCGGCCCCGACGACGCCCTCGCGAAACTGATCGGCCGCACCCGCGCCGACCTGCTGCGGCTGCTCGCCGACCCGGCGACGACGACCTGGCTGAGCGCCCGGCTGCGGGTCAGCGTCGGCGGCGTCGGCGACCATCTCGCGGTGCTGCGGGCGGCCGGGCTCGTCACGCGGCAGCGCAGCGGACGGTCCGTGCTCTACCGGCGGACGGCCGTCGGGGACGTCCTCGCCGACCCGCCCTGAGCAGCGCGGGGGCCGCCCCCGGCCGTCCTCAGCCGGGGACGGCCCCCGCCGCTTGTCAGGTGCCGTAGACCGGGACGATCGTCGCGCGGGCCAGCGTGTGCGCGGTCAGGTTGAAGCCCACAGCGGCCGGGGACGCGTCCGAGTCGATCCCGAGCGACTCCACGTCCAAGGCGTGCACGGCGAACACGTACCGGTGCGGGTCGCCGGGCGGCGGAGCCGCGCCGCCGAACGCCTTCACCCCGTAGTCGTTGCGGGCGTGCACGCCGACCTTCGCGTCGGCTGTCCCGGCGCCGCGCGGCAGCTCCGTCACGTCCGCCGGGACGTCGAACAGCGACCAGTGCCAGAAGCCGCTGCCGGTCGGCGCGTCCGGGTCGTAGCAGGTCACCGCGAAGCTCCGCGTCTCCGCCGGGAACCCGGACCAGCGCAAATGCGGCGACTCGTTGCCGCCGCCGAACCCGCCCTGGTCGAAGACGTGCGGGTCGGGGAGGCGCTCGCCGTCCGCGATGTCGTCGCTCTCGACGGTGAACGACGGGACCTCGGGCAGGAACTCGTAGGGAAGCGGCGGCTTGCCGGACATGGCGACCTCCAGTTTCGGACTTCCGGTTGTCGCCTCCATCTCTATCAGGGGACGTCGCGGTGGCACGTCACGTCTTCACGGCTCCCATCGTGAACCCGGTGACGAACCGGTCCAGGAACAGGTTGAACAGGAACGCGATCGGCACCGCCGTGACCACCGTGGCCGCCTGGAGCGACTGCCAGAAGAACACGTCCCCGCGGACGAGCTGCGTCGGCACGCCCGTGCTGACCACCATCTCCGGGCTCGCCGACACGAACGCCAGCGCGTACACGAACTCGCTGGCCGTGAGCGTGAAGCTGAACACGACCACGGCGACGATCCCCGGGAACACCAGCGGCAGGACGGCCCGCAGGAACGCGCCGAGACGGCTGTGGCCGTCCACCATGGCCTGCTCCTCGACGTCCTTCGGGACGGCCTTCAGGAACCCGATCAGCAGCCACACCGACACCGGCACCGTGATCGTCGGATACACGACGATCATCGACCAGAGCGTGTCCTCCAGGCGCAGCCACACGACGACGCGGGTCAGCGACAGGAACAGCAGCGACGGCGGCACCAGGTACACCATGAAGATCGCGATGCCCATCGGCGTGCCCCACGGCCGGTCCAGGCGCGCGAGGGAGTACGCGGCGGGCAGCGCCAGCGCCAGCGTGATCGCGACGACCGCCGCGCCGACGATCAGCGTGTTCCCCACGAACGTCAGGAACGGCGTGTCGCTGAACAGGAACTTCACATGGTCGGGGGTGGCGGGCTCGTTGAAGTAAAACGGGTTGCTCTCCGGGTTGTACAGGTCCTGGTTCTGCTTGAACGCGCTGACGACGCTCCACAGGAACGGCAGCGCGCACACCAGCGCCGCCAGCACCGCCGACGCGTACACGCCGACCCGCGCCGCGACATGCCGCCGCGCATACCTCCGCCGCAACGCCCCAACTTCAGTGGTCATCCCGCCCTGCCTTTCTGGGGGACGACCCCCAGACCCCCGCTGGAGGCGGGATGATCCTCGCTCCGCTCCGGTCATCCCGCCCTGCTTTTCTGGGGGACGACCCCCAGACCCCCGCTGGAGGCGGGATGATCCTCGCTCCGCTCCGGTCATCCCGCCCTGCTTTTCTGGGGGACGACCCCCAGACCCCCGCTGGAGGCGGGATGATCCTCGCTCCGCTCCGGTCATCCCGCCCTGCTTTTCTGGGGGACGACCCCCAGACCCCCGCTGGAGGCGGGATGATCCTCGCTCCGCTCCGGTCATCCCGCCTCCAATCGTCGTACCGCCCTCAGGATCGCTACGGCGCCTGCGAGGAGGAGGGGGAACAGGAAGAGGGCTATGGCGGCGCCCTGGCCGACGTCGCCGCCCTCGATGCCGCGGAAGTACGCCCACGACGCGAGGACGTCCGTGGAGTGCGTCGGGCCGCCGCGCGTCAGCACGTACGGGACGGTCATGTCGGTGAACGTCATGATCGCGCCGAACAGCCCGGCGACCGCGATCACCGGCAGCGTCAGCGGGATCGTCACCTCGAACATCCGCCGCCAGAACCCGGCGCCGTCGATCCGCGCCGCCTCGTCGACGTCGCGCGGGATCGCGACCAGCCCGGCCATCACGATCACGGCGGCGAGCGGCGTCAGCCGCCAGGTCTGCACCGCGATCACCGACGCCATCGCCGTGCCGGGACGCCCCAGCCACACGACGTTCCCGTCGATCAGCCCGAGGTGCCGCAGCACCCAGTCGACCGGCGAGTAGATCGAGTCGAGGAACCACAGCCACGAGATCGTCGACAGCGCGACCGGGGTCGTCCACGGCAGCAGCACCAGGAACCGGACGAACCACTTCCCCCGGAACTCCGCGACCAGGATGTTCGCCAGGATCTTCCCGAACACCACGATCAGCGCCATGCTGACCAGCGTGAACACCAGCGTGTTCCGCAGCGCCCGCCAGAACACGCCGTCGTCGAAGACCGCCGTGAAGTTCCGGAACCCGACGAAGTCGAACGACGGGTCGCCGGTCGTCACGTCCGAGAACGCGAACGCGACCGCCAGCAGGAACGGGACGCCGACCAGCGCCGCGATGTAGACGACCGACGGCAGCAGCATCACCCACGCGAGGAAGCCGTCCCGGTCGGCGAGGCCGGGCTTCGGCGCCGCCTCGTCCCGCACGGCGACCGGCGTGGGCTCGGTCCGCGCGCCCGTCACGGCGCCCCTCCGATCGGGACGGCGGACGTCCGCGCGCCCGACCCGGCGTCGAAGAACCGCAGCCGCTCGCCCGGCACGGCGAACTCGTGCGTCTCCCCGGCGTCCAGCGGGGTGGCGACGGTCGACGGCAGGCGGGCGATGACGCGCGTCTCTTCGCCGATGCCGGTGACCGTCCCGTACACGTGCCGGTCGCCCGACAGGTACTCCATCCGCTCGACCCGCAGCGGCATCGTCACCCGCGACTCCGCCGGGACGTTCTCCACCGGCAGCAGGTGCTCCGGACGGAACCCGACGAGCCGGTCGTCCCGCCTGACGAGGTTCATCGGCGGGGAGCCGATGAACCGCGCCACGAACGTGTCGGCCGGGTCGTCGTACACCTCGCGCGGCGTCCCTACCTGCCGGACGCGGCCCTTCTCCAGCACCGCGATCCGGTCGCCGAGGCCCATCGCCTCCGCCTGGTCGTGGGTGACGTAGACGGTGGTCGTCCCGACGTGCTGCTGGAAGCGCTTCAGCTCGTCGCGGGCCGTCGCGCGCATCTTCGCGTCGAGGTTGGACAGCGGCTCGTCCAGCAGGAACACCGCCGGGTCGCGGACCAGCGCCCGCGCGAGCGCCACCCGCTGCCGCTCCCCGCCGGACAGCTGGCGCGGCTTGCGGCGCAGCAGCGGCTCGATCTCCAGTAACTCGGCGGCCCACGCCGCCTTCTTCCGGCGCTCCTCCTTTGCCATCCCCTCCGCGCGCAGCGGGAAGACGATGTTGTCGAACACGGTCTTGTGCGGGTACAGCGCGTACGACTGGAACACCATCGCGATCTTCCGGACGCGCGGCGGCAGCCCGTTGACCACGTTCCCGCCGATCAGCACCTCGCCCTCGGTCGGCTGCTCCAAGCCCGCGATCGTGCGCAGCAGGGTCGTCTTGCCGCACCCGGACGGGCCGAGCAGCACCAGGTACTCGCCGGGCTCCGCGGCCAGGTCGACGCCGTCCAGCGCGCGCACGTGGTCGGACCGGCCGCGGCGCGCCCTGAGCTGCCCGTCGAAGGTCTTGACCAGCCCTTTCACCTCAACGGTAGTGATCTGCCCCGCCCCCTCAGCCGCCGACGAGGCCGCGGCCCCGCCAGTTCTTGAAGATCGCCTCGGCGCGGCCCGCCGCCTCGGCCACCGCCTGCTTCGGGGACGCCTGGCCGCGCGCCGCGCGGCCGAACATCGTCGGCAGCACGTTCGTGTTGAAGATCTCCCCGATCGCCGGGTTGGACGGGCCCGGATAGCCGATGTTCGCGCTCCACGACGTCGCCGTCTTCAGCAGGGCCAGCTTGTTCGCGGGCTTCGCGCCCCACGGGTCGTGGTCGAGCCACCCGTCGAGCTGCGGGACGAGCGACGGCCACCCCGGCAGGTCGTACAACTCCGAGTTGTACGTCACGGCCGGGAAGTTCGCCGTGTAGTGCAGCAGGAACTCCTTCGCCGCGTCCGGGTTGCCCGCGTGCTTCGGCACGATCCACTGCTGGATGACGTGCTGCGCCGCCAGCGACGCCTTCGGCCCGCGCAGCGCCGGGACGAAGAAGATGTCGTCGCCGATCGCCCGGTTCGCGCCCATCGCCGTCCGCCACGCCGAGATCGAGTTCAGGATGTAGGACGACTTGCCCGCGATCAGCGCCTGGTTGTTGGACGCGGGCACCCAGGAGAACACCTCGCTGGTCTCCGCCTCCTTGAACAGCCGCGTCATGTACTCGACGGCCGCGACGGTCGCGTCGGAGTTCAGCACGACCTTCTCGTTCTCGTCCTGGACGGCCCCGCCGTACGACCACAGCAGCGCCCGCGCCGCCATGTTCGAGTCGGTCTCGGGGGACAGCCCGATCCCGCACGGGACGCCGGTCTGCTTCTTGATCTCGGCGGCGCCGCGGAGCAGGTCCTCCCAGCTCGCCGGGCCGTTCGGCATGCCGACCTTCGACCACATCGACTTGCGGAAGTCGCCCGGGTCGGGGGACCAGCCGGGGCAGTAGCAGTAGAACCGCTTCGTGTTGGGGTTGAAGCTCGACTTGCGGCACAGTTCGAGCTGCTGGCCCCACCGCCGGTTCGCCTCCTGCACGACGTCCGTCAGGTCGAGGACGGACGGCTCGTACTGCGAGAACGGCGCGATGTGCTGGATGAGGTCGTGGCCGCGTCCCGCCTGGATCTCGGACGCGGCGCGGCGGGGGACGTCGACGGTGTTGATGTGGTCGACCCGGACGTCCACGCCGACCTTCTTGCCCCAGTCGGCGAGGAACCTGTCGAACCACTTGTCATGCCGGGGGACGAAGTGGCTCCACATCAGGATGCTGAGGGAGCCGCTCAGCTTCTTCGCCGGGGAGGTGAACACCTCCTTGGGCGCGTCGCCGGTGCCCTTGGCCTGCGGGCCGCTGGACTCGCTGGCGCATCCGGCCAATAACCCGGCCGCGCCCGCCGCCCCGGCCGCGAGCGCCGAGGAGGACAGGAACCCCCGCCTGCTGATGCCGACGGAGTCGGTCCGGGGGGTGTGGGAGTCGGTGTCGGGGGTTCGCGGGGTGTCGGGGGCCGTCCCCGCCGGGGGGACGTCGAGCCGATCGGCCATGGGTGCACACTCCCTCGCCGTGAAGGTCTCCCCTCGAAGGTAGATCGGCGAGGCCGTCTCATCCAGAGACGATCTGGTAACTCCCTGTCACTCTGGTCTCAACGAGTCACACGCGTGACACGGCCGTGGTCCGTTACATCCCGATAGCGTGCCGTTACTTGCCGGTGGCCTCGATATAGGCGGAGATGACCTCGTCCGGGTCGCCGTCCATGTGCATGCGGCCCTCGTCGATCCAGATGACGCGGTCGCAGGTCTCCTTGACCACGTCGAGCTGGTGCGCGACGAGGAAGACAGCGCCCGCCTCCTTGCGCAGCTCCTCGATCCGGCGCTTGCTCTTGACCTTGAACTTGGCGTCGCCGGTGGCGAGGGCCTCGTCGATCAGCAGCACGTCGTGCGTCTTGGCGGCGGCGATCGCGAACCGGAGCCGGGCTCCCATGCCGGACGAGTACGTCCGCATCGGGTACTGGATGAACCCCTCCTTGAGCCCGGCGAAGTCGACGATCTCCTTGTACTTCGCCTTGGTCTCGGCGGGGGACATGCCCATCGCGAGGCAGCCGAGGACGATGTTGCGCTCGCCGGTGAGGTCCTTCATCAGGGCCGCGTTCACGCCGAGCAGCGACGGCTGGCCGTCGGTGTAGACGCCGCCGCGGTGCGGCGGCAGCAGCCCGGCGATCGCCTTCAGCAGCGTCGACTTGCCGGACCCGTTGGTGCCGATGATCCCGACGGCCTCGCCGCGGTAGGCGACGAACGACAGGCCCTTGATCGCGTGGACCTCGGTCATGGTCGGGCGGTGCTTGCGGCGCAGGATGCGGGAGAACGCGGACGCCGCGTTGCCCTTCCCGCCCGCGCCGTACACGCGGTAGACGATGTGCAGGTCGTCCACGACGACGATCGGCTCCCGGCGGGGGTCGATCTCGATGTCGACGGGGTCGAGGGCCTTGCGGGGCCTCGTGTCAGCCACGGCCATATCGCTCCTCCGCCCGGTAGAAGAACATGAATCCCCCGACCAGCATCACCACGGACCAGACGATCGCGTACAACCACAGTTGCGACAGCGGCATGGTGGTCGCCTTGTGGGCCGCCACCTGCTCGCGCATCGACTGGCGGTACTCGCCCAGCAGCATGTTCCGGCTCAGCTCGACGTACACGTGCGCCGGGTTGGCTTCGAGCAGCCTCGCGATGACGGGATAGCGGTCCAGCTTGGAGCCGGGCTTCATCATCACGGGCAGGCTGAAGATCACGCCGGACATGTAGAGCCACGTCCGCATGATGAACGGCAGGAGCTGGGTGATGTCGCGGTTGAACGCGCCCAGCCGCGCCATGACCATGCTGATGCCCACGTTGAACATCAACTGGAGCGCCACCACCGGAACGAACAGCGCCATGTTGAACGTGATCGGCTCGCCCCAGGCCATGATGATCGCGAACAGCACGACCAGGGACAGCAGCAGCTGCTGGAACTCGACGACCGCGATCGCGAGCGGCAGCGTGGCCCGCGGGAAGTGCAGCGCGCGGATCAGCGACAGGTTGTCGCCGACCGACTTGGCCCCGGACGTCACCGACCGCTGCGTGAAGCCGAACAGGAAGACGCCGGTCACCAGGAACGGGATGAAGTCGTCGATCCCGCGGCTGGTGTTCAGCAGCAATCCGAAGATCAGGTAGTACACCGCCGCGTTCAGCAATGGCGTGAGGAGCTGCCACAACTGCCCCAGCCGCGAATCGGTGTACATCGAGATGTTCTTCGCGGAGGCGAACGCCCAGATGAAGTTGCGCCGGGCCCACACCTGCTGGAGGTACTTGCGCAGCGGGGGACGCGCGGCGCTCTGCCTCAGCCCGTACCGTGCGGCGTAGTCGGACAGCGACTCGTTCACGTGAAGAGGCTCCGCGATCGTGCCGACCGACTCGCCACCCGGGGAACCGAGCCGTTCCGGGTGACTCATGTCGCGAAGCCTATTGCAGTCGGTGAGTCCAGAGTGACGTTCGCCCGCATGTGACCCCCGATTTGAGATCTTTACGGAATCATGTCGCCGTCCAAGGGGATACCCCCGGGATGCGCGTCAACCATTCACGGCGCCGCGCCGCGCCCGCACGCCCGGTCATCATGCCCTGGTCCGCCCGGAACACGCGGTCGGGGACGGTCGAACCCCGGTTCCGGCTCCTCGCGAGACTCGGCCGGGCCGACCGGTGGGCGTTCGACCGGGTGGCGGCGGCGCGGCTGCCCGGGCTGGAGTACGTCCTGCCGCGGCTGTCGCGGTTCGCCGACCACGGCGTGCTGTGGTTCACGACGGCGGGCGCCCTGGGCCTGACCGGGCGGCACCGGCTGCGCCGGGCCGCGCTGCGCGGCTCGCTCGCGATCGCGGTGGCGAGCCCGGTCGTGAACCTCGTCGGGAAGCAGGCGTTCCGCCGCAAGCGGCCCGTCGTCGACCTCGTCCCGCCGATCCGGATCCGCTGGAAGCTGCCGACCTCGCACGCGTTCCCGTCCGGGCACTCGGCGTCGGCCGCCGCGTTCGCGACCGGGGTCGCGCTGGAGGCGCCCGGCCGGGTGGCCGCGCCGGTCGCGGCGACGGCGGCGGCGGTCGCGTTCGCCCGCGTCTACACGGGCGCGCACTACCCGGGCGACGTCCTCGCCGGGCTCGGGATCGGCGCGCTGGCCGCGTGCGGGACGCGGCTCGTCTGGCCCGCCCGGCCGCCGGTGGCGCGGGTGTCGGTGACGCTGGCCGCCGACGGCCTGGTGCGGCCGGACGGGGAGGGACTCGTCGCGGTGGTGAACCCGGTGTCGGGCGGCTCCGGCGGGGCGACCGCCGCGATCCTGCCGGGACGGCCCGACCTGGCGGTCGAGCTGATCGAGCGGGAGCTGCCCGCGGCGGAGATCGTCCGGCTGGCGCCGGACGAGGACGCCGACAAGGCGCTCGCGGAGGCCGCCGAGCGCGCCGCCGTCCTCGCCGTCGTCGGCGGGGACGGCACCGTGAACGCGGGCGCGCGGGCCGCGCTGGAGCACGACGTGCCGCTGCTGGTCGTCCCCGGCGGGACGTTCGACCACTTCGCCCGCGCGCTCGGCCTGGAGTCGGCGGCGGACGCGGTCGCCGCCTACCGGGGCGGGCGGCTCGGCCGCGTCGACGTGTCCTACGTCGCCCCGGCGGACGGCGGGCGGGGCGGCGCGGACGAGCGGCTGTTCCTCAACACGGCGAGCTTCGGCGCCTACACCGAGCTGGTCGACCGGCGGGAGCGGCTGGAGCGGCGGATCGGGAAGTGGCCCGCGCTCGCGGTCGCCGCCGTCCGGACGCTGCGCCGCTCCGAGCCCGTCGACCTCGTCCTGGACGGCCGGCGCCGGCGCGTCTGGCTCGGCTTCGTCGGCAACTGCGGCTACGGCACGCGCGGCGCCGCGCCCACCTGGCGGGACCGGCTGGACGACGGCCGCCTCGACGTCCGGCTGGTCGCCACCGGGCGGCGCGTCCCGCGGGTGCGGGCCGTCGCGGCGGTGCTGGCCGGGCAGCTCGGCGTCATGCCCGGGTACCGGGCGTGGCGGGCGACGGGGCTGGAGGTGGTCGCGCCGTCCGGCGGGCTGCGGCTGGCGCGGGACGGCGAGGTGTCGTCCCTGCCCGGGGCGGTGCGGTTCGGGAAGCACGCGGGCGCGCTGCTCGTGTTCGTCCCCGGCGGCGCGGGTAAGGGACGGGACGGCCACGGAGGAGGGGCCCGGAGATGACGAGCGACGGCACCGAGACCGGGATCGACCCCGGCGAACTCAGCGACGACGACCTGTTCCGCGAGCTCGGCCACCTGTACCAGACGCGGCTCGACGCCCTCAGGCACGCCGCCGACCAGGCGTACGGGGAGCACACGCGCCGCATGAACCAGCTCGAAGCCGAGTACCTGCGCAGGCGTCCGGGACGCGAGATCGACCCGGAGCGGCTGCGCGAAGGCGCCCGCGCCCGCTGACGCTTCCCTGACGGCTCCCGTTGGTCGGGGGTTCGTCTGGCCCGGGTAAAGGTACGGGCGTCGTCGGCGGTTCCCCGGTGGGTCCGTTGGAGGATCGTCCTCGGGGGTGTGTTCCGTGACGGGGACCCGGCCCGACCGGAGACGGCGGCGGCAGGGACGCCGGGATCGCGGGCCCGAGCCGGGCCTGCGCGAGTGCGCCCGGCGGTGGTGGCCGTTCGTGGCGGGCACGCTGGCCACGACGGGGCTGCTGCTCGGCGCGTACCTCTGGATTCCCCGCGCCCCGGCCCCCGCGCCGCTGTCCGCCGGAGGAAAGCCGGTCGGCCCCCTCCCGGACGGCGCGGACGGGACGCACGAGGCGCGCCCTGGCGGGCCGATGAGCAGCTACACGACGCGGTTCACCCCGGGCGAGCCGCGGGTGCGCAACATCGAGCTGGCCGCGCGGAGCCTCGACGGCCGGGTCGTCGCGCCCGGCACGACGTTCTCGTTCAACGACGTCGTCGGGCCGCGCACGCGGAGCCGCGGGTACGTCCCCGCGCCCGCGATCGTGGGCCCGCGCCTGGTGGCCGACGTGGGCGGCGGCATCTGCCAGGTGTCCACGACGCTGTTCAACGCCGTGTTCCGGGCCGGGCTGGACATCCGCAGGGCGCGCGCGCACTCGATGTACATGCCGGAGTACCCGGAAGGGCTGGAGGCCGCCGTCTCCTACCCGGACCTCGACTTCACGTGGCGGAACGACACCCGGCTCCCGGTGCGCGTCGAGGTGGAGCACACGGGGTCGTCGCTGACGGTCAGCCTGTGGGGCGAACGCCGGTACGAGGTGCGTTCGGCTGTTTCGCGGCCGTACGCGTTCGTCCCGCAGGGGACGGGCGTCCTGCGCGAGCGCGGACCCGCCTGCGTGCCCACGCCAGGCCGCCCGGGCTTCGAGATCGACGTCTGGCGGACGCTTCTGCTGGACGGCCGCGAGGCAGGTCACGAGCGGTTCCACACCGAGTACCGTCCGCAGCCGAGGGTGGAGTGCCGCTGAGCCGCCGGGCGGGACGCGTGGCAGTGTGAAGGCATGGCCGTACGAGAGGGAACGCACGAACTCGGGCCGGACGACGGCCGGCTGCTGATCAGGACGGGCCGCAGCGGCCTCGGCCGCCGCGCGGGCCACGACCTCACCATCGAGGCCACCCGCTGGACGGCGGAGGTCGAGGCCCGCGAGCCCCTGGACGCGTCGTCGGTCGCGGTGACCGTCGAGGTCGAGGGCCTGGAGGTCAGGGACGGGACCGGCGGCGTGAAGCCGCTGACCGACCAGGACCGCGCGGAGATCGCGAAGAACCTGCGCTCGGTGCTGGACGTCCGGCGGTATCCGCGGATCACGTTCGCGTCCACGCGGATCGACGGCGCCGGGGAGCGGATCGAGGGCGACCTCACGATCATGGGCCGGGTGAAACCCGTGCGGGTCACGGCCGCGCTGGAGGGTGACGACCGGGTGCGGGGCGGGGTGACCGTCCGGCAGTCGCGGTGGGGGATCAAGCCGTACTCGGCGTTCTTCGGCGCGCTCAGGCTGGCCGACGACGTCGAGGTCGAGTTCGACGTCCGCCTGCCGGGCTAACGGCGGGCGCGGGCGGCGCGGGTGAACTGGTCGTCCAGGCGGCGCGGGAAGGGCAGCATGCGGTGCATGTCCCGCCAGGGCGCGAACTGCCGGACGGCGTTGAACCCGGCCGCCGTGATGACGCGCTCCACGTTCGGCCCCGGCGCGCACGCCGGATACACGTCCAGGTGCGCGATCCGGGCGGGAATCCCCTCGGGCCGCACCGGCGACACGAGCGTCATCGGCGGCCGGACCCGTTCGGCGGACGCCATGTCGAGCGCGTACGCGACGAGTTCCCGCGTCTCCGCGTCGGGCCCGCTGTGGACGATGAGCCACCCGTCGACGTCGACGGGCTCCGCCGGGGGATCGGCCAGGGTCAGCGGCGCGACCTCGTCCGAGACGCGGCGCAGGAAGGCGTCGTGGGCGGGGGCCAGCTCCTCCAGGACGAACGTCCGGTCGAAGCGCGGCGGGACGGCGGGCAGCAGCGGCGCGTAGGCGTCCCAGCGCAGCAGCCGCGCCAGGTGGGTGACCCGCGCGCCGGGCGGCGGCGCGGCGTCCAGCTCGCCTCTGAGCCCGGCCGGGAAGGCGTCGACGATCACCTCTCTGGCGTTGTCGGGAAGCTCGGCGCCGGGGCGCACGACCCGCCAGCCGCCCGTGACGCGCGGATCGTCGGCGAACGGCGAGTCCGTCACGACGGTGACGGGGCCGTCCAGCCGGAGCGTGCGCAGCGCCGCGCGGAGCCGGGTCAGATGCCCGAGCCCGGCGCCGGACGCGTGGCAGCGGATCACCGCGCCGCGTCGAGGACGCCGAGGTACCCGGCGGTCTCGGCGGCCGGGGTGAAGTCGCGGCGGATCCGCTCCGCGCCCGCCGCGCCGAGCTTCGCCAGCTCGGCGGCGTCCGCGCGGGCGGCGCGGTCGATCGCGGCGCGGCAGCCGTGCGCGTCCCCGGCGGGGAAGGTGAAGCCGATGTCGTCGTCGGCGAGGTCGGCGAGCCCGCCCGCGTCCGAGGCGAGCAGCGGGACGCCGAGCGCCGCCGCCTCCAGCGCGACGTTCGGCATCCCGTCGTAGAAGGACGGCAGCGCGACCAGGTCGCAGCCCGCGTAGACGGCGGGGAGGTCGTAGCGGTCCAGGAACGGCAGGAACGAGTGCGGGACGTCCTCGCCCCGCGCGGCCAGCCACTCCGTCACCTGCTCCTCGACCTCGCCGACGAGCACCAGGTGGAAGTCGGCGGCGCGGCGGGACGCGGCGAGCGCGTCCAGGAAGAAGCCGACGCCCTTCTTGACCTTGAGCTGCCCGACGATCCCGATCGTGCGGCGGCCGTCGCGGACGTGCTCGTCCCGCCAGGCGCGGGCCCGCTCGCGCTCGGACGGCAGCACCTGCCACCGCGCCGTGTCCACGCTGTTCGCGACGAACGCGACCGGGACGTCCGGGGCCAGCGCGCCGACCAGCGGGGCGTGCGAGCGGGCGACGACGCACACCCGCGCCGAGGCGCGCAGCGCGTCCGCCAGCACCCCGCGCCGCCGCATCGAGAAGGCGCCGACGTCGATGTCGTTGCCGCGCAGCAGCGTCACGAGCGGCGCGTCCAGCAGCGCGGCCAGGACGGGCGCGGCGAGCGTCGCGTACACGCCGCCGAACGCGACGACATGGGTGTAGCCGGTGAGGTTCTCGGCGGTGATCGTCGTCCAGAGGCGGCGCAGGGCGTGCTCGGCGTCGTCGCCGAGCGGGGCGGTGACCAGCCGTCCGCCGTGCTCGCGCGCGACGCCCCACGGGCGGGCGCGGCGGGTCAGGTGCGCGACGTCGACCTCCACCCCTGCGCCGCGCAGGCCCCGCACGATCCGGTCGCAGGACTGCGCCATGCCGCCCCGGCTCGGCGGGTAGTGGCCCGTGATCCACAGGACCCGGTGCTCGGACTCCCGGCGCATCAGCTGTCCACGAAGCCGTGGTCGTCGTCGGAGCCCCAGTCGCCGCCGTGCGCGTAGTCGTCGCCGGGGTTGAACGCGCCCCGGTCGTACTGGTCGAACGACGAGTACCAGGCGGCGTCCTGGTAGGCGTGCCCGCTGCTCTGGTAGTAGTGCCGCCGCCGCCCGCGCGCCCAGGACGGGTCGTGCGGGTCCTGCGCCCCGTACCCCTGCGCGGCGAGGCACTCCGGGCAGACCCCGGACGGCGCGGCGTGCTCGGCGCAGACGGGCCGCCCGCACTGCCCGCAGGACGCGACGGCCTGCCGCCCGCAGCGTCCGAGGACGAAGAAACCGGTGGTCACGGTGCAGCGGTTCACGTGGTCCTCCTCGCGGGCGTGCCCGGCGGCGTCCACCGGAACGGCTCCGTCGACACCTGCAGGATGCGGTCGATCAGCACCGGGCCCTCCAGCGGCCCCGGGAACTTGGCGTTCACCCGGATCGCCATCCGCCTGCCGTTC
The DNA here is from genome assembly GCF_001552135.1 of Actinomadura chibensis NBRC 106107. GTDB lineage: Bacteria > Actinomycetota > Actinomycetes > Streptosporangiales > Streptosporangiaceae > Spirillospora > Spirillospora chibensis. Next base: position 89,224 of record NZ_BCQP01000040.1, read on the forward strand.
CTGACCTGGACGCGGATCCACGGCGGGGGCGGCGACGCGGGCGGGCGGACGGCGGCGTCCTTGGCGAACCGCCGGGTCACCCGGACGAGCTGCACCGTCTTCGTCTTGGTCTTGAGCTTGATCTTGCCGCGCGGGTTCCGCTTCCGGAGCTTGCGGAACCGCACCCGGTCGGTCACCGCGACTTCGAGGACGCTGCCGTCGCGCAGCTCGGCCCGCATCCGCAGCCACGGGTCGAACGCGAACCACTGCTTCATCGACAGGACCGGACGCTGGACGGGCATGTCGTACTCCGGCCCGTTCTTCTCCGGCACCCTCGGGCCGCGCATGTCCGCCGCTACGGACAGCACCCCGTCCGGCGGCATGTCGGAGGCGAGGATCCGCAGCATCGGCACCAGCACGCCGGGGACGCGCTCGTCCAGCCGCCACCGCCGCCGCCGGATCTCGGCGGTGTGCCGGGCGAGGCTCTGGATCACCGGCTCCCAGTCGTCCCGCCGCAGCGAGACCGCGAAGCCCTGCTCCAGGGTGAGCGCCCGGTGCAGCGGATGGAACCGCTGGATGGCGGCCTTCTGCTTACGCCAGAACATGACGAACCACCTATCGCTCTCGGTCCGAAGGCGTGATCGTGCCGGTGACCATGTCGTAGACCGCGGACAGCCGGGCGCGCGACCGCGCCCAGGTCAGGCTCTCCGCGATGTGCGCCCGGCCGCGCCGTCCCATCGCGGCGGCCTCGTCGGGGTACTCCAGCAGGACGCGGACGGCCCGCGCCAGCTCCGCCGGACGGTCCGCCGGGACGAGCCGCCCGTGCTCCCCGTCCGCCATCAGCTCGCGGACCGCCGGAAGGTCGGACGCCACGACCGGCACCCCGGCCGCCATCGACTCGATGACCTTCAGCGGCGCGCAGCCCTGGTCGAGGTTGCGGGCGCAGCCGGTCAGCGGCGCCACCGACGCCTCGGCGTGCGCGAGCCACGCGGCGACCTCGTGGTGCGGCAGCGTGAACCGCCACTCGACCCGGTCCGCGACGCCGAGCCGCTCGGCCGCGCGGCGCAGCGGCTTCGCCCGCCGCTCCGGGACCGACGCGCACACGACGAGCCGCAGGTCCGGCAGGTCGGCGAGCCGGGCGAACGCGCGCAGCAGGACGTCGAGACCCTGCCAAGGCTGGAGCGCGCCGACGTAGACGATGTAGCGGTCGGGCGCGTCCGGCGGGCGCTCCGATGGCTCCGGGACGTCCGCCCCGTTCGGGACGAGGTGGACCTTCGCGTCCGGCACCCCGAGGCCGCGCACCGCCGCGCCGATCACCCGCGACGGGACGACGACCGCGTCGCTGCGCTCCAGGCAGTGCCGCTCCAGCTCGCGGACCTTGGCGAGCGTGCTCGGCGCCGCCCACGGCCAGGTGTGCGCCATCTCGATCGACGGCAGCCCGTTGACCTCGTACACCACCCGGTGGCGGCGCCTGTGGCGGGGGCCGTCGGCGACGGCGGGCAGCGCGCTCCACGGGTCGCGGACGTGGCAGACCTCCAGCGTGCCGAGGTGCGGCTCCAGATGGCCCGCGACCCACGCCGAGAACGCCTCGGCCCGGTCGATCAGGTTCGGCACCGGCTCGTCGAAGCGGGCGATCTCGCGCGTCCCCTCGCGCTGGTAGCGGGGCAGGTCGCCGCCGCCGATCGCGCAGAGCAGCCCGCCGCCGAAGCGGGCGAACAGCTCGTCCGCCATCTGCGCGATGTGCACCGCCGACCCCTTGCTGGACGGGAACCGGTCGAACGCGACATAGGCGGCCCGATGCCGCATCATCCGACCCGCACCCCCTCGTCCACGTCGTCCCCCTGTGGGGGACGACCCCCACACCCCCGAGAACTGCTTCTGAGCGCGCGGTGCCAGGCGATCTGGTCGGCCAGGCCGTCCGTGAGGCCGGTGGCGGCCGTCCAGCCGAGGAGGCGGCGGGCGCGGCCGGTGTCGGCCCAGGTGCGGGCGGCGTCCCCGGCAACCGGCGCCTCCCGTCTGATCTCCGCGCGGACGCCGAGCAGGCCGGTGAGCGTCCCGATGGCGGCGCGGAGCGCCACCGGCTCGTGGTGGCCGACGTTGACCGCGACGCCGGGCGGCAGGTCCGCCGCCGCCGCGAGGAGCGTCGCGGACACGACGTCCCCGACGTGCGTGAACGCCCGCGAGCTGCGGCCGTCGCCGAACACCGGCAGCGGGCGGCCGTCGAGCGCCGCCTCCACGAACCGGTGGAACGCCATGTCGGGCCGCTGCCGGGGGCCGTAGACGGAGAAGTACCTGAGCAGGACGGTCCGGAGCCCGTCCCGCGCGGCGTCCCGGGCGAGGCGCTCCACCTCGGCCTTGCTGGCCGCGTACGGGCTCGCCGGGGCGAGCGGGTCGTCCTCGCGGTTCGGCCGCCCGCCCGCCGACCCGTAGACCGACGAGCTGGACGCGACGACCACCTTCGGCCGGAGCCCCGCCGGACGGTCCGCGCACGCCGCGAGGAGCCGCCGGGTCGCGACGACGTTGTCCCGCCAGGCCGCCGCCCGGCCCTCGCCCCACGAGCAGCGCACGCCGGGACGCCCGGCGAGGTGGACGACGACGTCCGCCGCGGCGACGGCGTCCAGATCGGCTACGGCCAGGTCGAGTTCGGCGGCCGCGACACCGGGCCTGGAGGCGGTCTCGGCCCACGTCCGCCGCGCCGTCTCGGGCGCGAGGGACCGTTCCGGCGCGTCGACGGCGAGCACCTCGTGCCCGGCGCCCGACAGCGCGTCGACCACATGGCTTCCGATGAACCCCGCCGCACCAGTAACAACCACCCGCACCCGGGGCACCCTATCCGCATCGTCCCATTCGGGACAGGGACACGAGTCCCTGATCAGCCGGTATGCGGCTCCGTCGCGTGCCAGTCGCGCTGCGTCCGCGTGATCCGCTCCAGGGCGGCCTTGAAGGTGCGGAAGGCGTCGTCGCCGAGGTCGTCGCGGTGGCGGTCCTCGATCCCGGCGAGGATGGCGCGGGCCTTGGCGATCTCGTCCAGGCCGGTGTCGGTCGGGACGACGAGCTTGGCGCGCCGGTCCTTGGGGTCGGCCTCGCGCCGGACGTAGCCGAGCCGTTCGAGCTCGTCCACGATGACGGTGACGATCTGCTTGTGCTGCCCGGAGCGCCGCGCCAGCTCGGTCGCCCGCGCGCCGGTCGGCGGCAGGATGGCGAGCACCGTGCCGTGCCGGGGGCGCACGTCCGGATGGCCCTGCTCGGCGAGGCGGGTGAACAGCTCGTCCTGGAGGGCGCGGCCCAGCCGTCCGATCAGCATCCCGAGGTCGGGCTCCCGTTCGGCGTCGGCCATCGCGGCCTCCCGATATTGGTCAGAGTCATTGACTTTCTCAGTTCATGACTATACCGGGAGGCCGCTCGGCGGCGGCTCAGCGGGGGCGCGCCACGCGGGTCTCGTCCCAGACGGGCTCCGCCGACTCGTAGACGGAGCCGTCCGCGCCGAAGACCAGGCAGCGGTCGAAGGCGCGGGCGAACCAGCGGTCGTGGGTCACCGCGAGGACCGTCCCCTCGTACGACTCCAGCCCCTCCTGGAGGGCCTCGGCGCTGGCGAGGTCGAGGTTGTCGGTCGGCTCGTCCAAGAGCAGGAGGGTGGCGCCGCCCAGTTCCAGGAGGAGGATCTGGAGGCGCGCCTGCTGCCCGCCCGAAAGCGTCTCGAACGGCTGCTCGGCGCAATGCTGCAGTTCGTAGCGGGCGAGCGCGTTCATCGCGTCGTTGCGGAGCCGGGCGTGCTCGGTCATGACGATCTCGCACGGCGTCCGCCCGGCGAGGTCGGGACGGGCGTGGGTCTGCGCGAAGAGGCCGGGGACGACCCGCGCGCCGAGCCGGGCCGTGCCCGTGAACGCGACGGGGGACGCGGGCGCCGCGCCCCGCGGCAGCGTTTCCGCGATGGTGGTGAGAAGGCGCAGGAAATGCGATTTCCCCGACCCGTTCGAGCCGAGCACCGCGACCCGCTCGCCGAACCAGACCTCGGCGTCGAACGGCTTCATCAGCCCGGTCAGTTCGAGGTTCTCGCAGATCACCGAGCGCTTGCCGGTGCGCCCGCCGCGCAGCCGCAGCTTGAGGTTCTGGTCGCGCGGCGGGACCTCGGGCGGCCCCGCCTCCTCGAACTTGCGCAGCCGCGTCTGCGCCGCCCGGTACCGGGACGCGAAACCGTCGTTGACCGTGGCCTTGTTCCGGAGCGTGTTGACGAGTTCCTTCAGTTTCGCGTGCTCCTCGTCCCAGCGGCGGCGCAGTTCTTCGAGGCGCTCGTTGCGGTCGCGGCGCGCGGCGGCATAGGTGGCGAAGCGGCCGCCGTGAATCCACACGTGCCCCGCCTCGACCGTGACGATGCGCTCCGCCGTCCGGTCGAGCAGTTCCCGGTCGTGCGACACCAGCAGGACGGTCTTGGACGTTTCCCGCAGCCGGTCTTCGAGCCACCGCTTCCCGGGGACGTCGAGGTAGTTGTCGGGCTCGTCCAGCAGGAGGACCTCGTCGGGGCCGCGCAGCAGCGCCTCCAGCGCGAGCCGCTTCTGCTCGCCGCCGGACAGCGTGCGCACCTCGCGCCACCGGCACGACTCGTACGGGACGCCGAGCGCCGCGACGCAGCAGGCGTCCCAGAGCACCTCGATCTCGTAGCCCCCGGCGTCGCCCCAGCCCGCGAGGGCCGTCGCGTAGCGCATCTGGGCGGGCTCGTCGTCGCGCTCCATCATGACCAGCTCGGCGGCCTCGACGGTGGCCGCCGCCTCCCGCACCCGCGGCGGCGCGACCGACAGCAGCAGGTCGTGGACGGACGAGTCGTCCCGCATCCCGCCGATGAACTGCCGCATCACGCCGAGGCCGCCGCTGTGCGCGACGGTCCCCTCCTGCGGCGCCGTGTCACCGGCGATCAGGCGCAGCAGCGTCGTCTTCCCGGCCCCGTTCGGCCCGACCAGCGCGGCCACCAGGCCGTCGCCGACGCGGAACGACACGTCGTCCAGCAGGACGCGGCCGTCCGGCAGCGTGTGGCGGACGTGCCCGACCTCGACGTGTCCCATGGTCGTCGAGTCTCGGAAAGGCGGACCGACCCCGTCAAACCAATTACGGGGCGGCCAGCGCCCGCACGTGCGCCACGACGGCGTCCAGGGCGATCTTGTCGGTGTCGCCGGTGGCGCGGGACGTGACCTCCGCGACCCCCTCCGCCAGCCCGCGGCGCCCGACCGTGACGCGGAACGGGATGCCGGTCAGCTCCACGTCGCGGAACTTCACCCCGGCGCGCTCGGCCCGGTCGTCGATCACCGTCTCGACGCCCGCCGCGCGGAGGCCCGCGTAGACGTCCTCGGCCGCCTCGGAGACCTCCGCGTCGTCGGACTGCGCGACCACCACCGCGACCTGGAACGGCGCCACCGACAGTGGCCACACGATGCCCCGCTCGTCGTTGTGGGTCTCGACGATCGCGGCCATCGCCCGCTCGATCCCGATCCCGTAGCTGCCCATGATCACCGGGACACGGCGGCCGTCCGGGTCGAGCACCTCGACGCCGAGCGCGCGAGCGTACCTGTCGCCGAGCTTGAAGATGTGCCCGACCTCGATGGCCCGCTGGATCTCCAGCCGCTCACCGCACCGCACGCACCGCTCACCGGATCCGACCTCGCGGAGGTCGGCCCAGCGGCCCACCTCGATGTCGCGCTCGACGTCCACGCCGCGAAGGTGCGTGTCGTCGACGTTGGCGCCGGTGAACATGTCGCGGCGGCCGCGCAGCGCCTCGTCCGCGATCACCGGGAGGGACACGCCGACCGCGCCGAGGCTGCCCGGCAGCGCGCCCAGCGCGGCCTGGATCTCCTCCGGCTCGGCGGCGCGGATCTCGGCGGCGCCGGTCGCGTCCACGAGCTTCTGCTCGTTCAGCGGGTGGTCGCCGCGCAGCAGGACGAGCGTGAGCGCCCCGTCCAGCACGTAGACGAGCGTCTTCACCTGCCGGTCGCCGGGAGCGTCATAGGCCAGCAGGTCTTCGATGGTGCGCACGCCGGGCGTGTCGAAGCGTTCGGGCGCGGGCAGGCCCGGCCCGTCGGACGCGGCGGGCAGCGCCGAGGTCGCCCGCTCGATGTTCGCCGCGTACCCGCAGTTCGGGCAGTGGACGACGAAGTCCTCCCCGACCTCGGACGGGCACATGAACTCGGTCGAGCCGGACCCGCCCATCGTCCCGCTGGACGCGTCGCACGGCAGCGCCGGGATCCCGAGCCGCGCGAAGATCCGCGTGTAGGCGCCGTGGTAGGCGTCGAACGAGGCGTCCAGCCCCGGCCGGTCGAGGTCGAAGCTGTAGGCGTCCTTCATCGTGAACTCGCGGGTGCGCATGAGGCCGCCCTTGGGGCGCGGCTCGTCCCGGAACTTCGTCTGGAACTGGTACCACTGCTGCGGGAGCTGCCGGTAGGAGCTCAGCTCGCGGGCGACCGTCGCGAAGATCTCCTCGTGCGTCATGCCGAGCGCGTGGTCGGCGCCGCGCCGGTCCTTGAGGCGGAACATCTCCGCGCCCATCAGCTCCCAGCGGCCGGACCGCCGCCACGGCTCCGCCGGGTGCAGGGCGGGCAGCAGCATCTCCTGCGCGCCGATCGTGTCCATCTCCTCCCGCACGATCTGGATGATCTTCGCCCGGACGCGCACCGCGAGCGGCAGCAGGGAGTAGTGCCCGGCCGTGAGCTGGCGGACGTACCCGGCCCGCAGGAGGAGCCGGTGGCTCGGCGCGTCAGCCTCGGCCGGGTCGTCGCGGAGCGTGGGCGCGAACATCTGGGACCAGCGCATCCCGAGAGGGTAGCGAAGCGCCGCCCGGCGACCCGTCGGGGAAAGCGTTATTACTCGGTCCCGCCGGTCAGTACCCTTGTTTGCCGTGAGTCGAGAAGGTGTGACGCCGCAGAGCGAGGATTTCTCCGCCTGGTACAACGAGCTGGTGGTGCAGGCGCAGCTCGTCGACCGCGGTCCGGTGCGCGGCACGATGGTCATCCGCCCGTACGGCTACCGGGTGTGGGAGCTGCTCCAGGCCGACCTGGACCGGCGGATCAAGGACGCGGGGCACGACAACGCCTCCTTCCCGCTGCTGATCCCGGAGTCCTACCTCAAGCGCGAGGCCGAGCACGTCGAGGGCTTCTCCCCGGAGCTCGCCGTCGTGACGCACGCGGGCGGCAAGGAGCTTGAGGAGCCGCTCGTCGTCCGGCCGACGTCGGAGACGATCATCGGCGAGTACATGGCCAAGTGGATCGACTCGCACCGCGACCTGCCGCTGCTGCTGAACCAGTGGGCGAACGTGATCCGCTGGGAGATGCGGCCCCGCCTCTTCCTGCGGACGACCGAGTTCCTCTGGCAGGAGGGCCACACCGCGCACGCCGACGAGGACGACGCCATGCGCGAGACGATGTGGGCCCTGGACGCCTACGCGGGCGTGTCGCGCGAGCTGGCCGCCATCCCCGTCATCGCGGGGGAGAAGACGCCCGGCGAGCGGTTCGCGGGCGCCGTCCGCACGTACACGATCGAGGGCATGATGCGCGACGGCCGCGCCCTCCAGGCCGGGACGTCGCACTACCTCGGCACGAACTTCGCCAAGGCGTTCGAGATCCAGTACCAGGACGAGGCGGGCAAGTTGACGCTCGCGCACACCACGTCCTGGGGCATGACCACCCGCATGATCGGCGCCGTGATCATGACGCACGGGGACGACAAGGGGCTCGTGCTGCCGCCGCGGCTCGCGCCCTACCAGGTCGTGATCGTCCCGATCGGGCGCAAGGAGCAGGGCGAGCAGGCCGCCGCCGAGGCCCGCCGGCTCGGCGCGGCGATCAAGTCGATGGGCATCCGCGTCCACGTCGACGACAACCGCCCGCAGCTCTCCCCGGGCTTCAAGTTCAACGAGTGGGAGATGCGCGGCGTCCCGGTCCGGATCGAGCTGGGCAAGCGCGACATCGAGGCCGGGGTCGGCACGCTGGTGCGGCGGCTGCCGACCGTCGAGGGGCAGGGCAAGGAGCAGGTCCCGCTGGAGAAGCTGCCCGAGCTGCTGCCCGGCATCCTCGCCGACTTCCAGTCGTTCCTGCTGGCCCGCGCCGAGGCGTTCCGCGAGGAGCACACCGCCGCCGTGGACGGCTGGGACGCGTTCACCGCGCAGGTCGCGTCCGGCTGGGCCCGCGCGCTGCACTGCGGCGAGACGGCCTGCGAGGACGAGATCAAGGCCGAGACCGCCGCGACGCCCCGGGTCATCCCGGCCGACGCCCCGGAGGAGACGGGCGTGTGCGTGAAGTGCGGCCGCCCGTCCGCCTACGGCAAGCGCGTCATCTTCGGCCGCGCCTACTGAGCCTCACCCAAGGGCCCCTGGCCGTCCCGGTCAGGGGTCCTATCCGTCGGCGGCGCGGCGCCGGTGCGCCCTGAGCCGCGTCAGGTACGGCTGGACGAACCACGTCCACCCGCACAGCGCCAGGACGGCCGCCGCCGTGAGGGCCGTCCAGGCGGCCTCGTCCTCCAGCGACTCGACGATCAGCGTCGTCGCCGCGGTGATCGACACGGTGAGCGCGAACGCGCCGACGATCCCGAACCGGTTCGCGCGCTTGATCAGCAGCGCCTTCTGCCCGAGCCGGAACAGGATCCGGTGCTGGAACACGGGCGCGATGAAGCAGATCGACGCGACCGCCGCGCCGAACAGCGCGACGTAGAACATCGGGCGGCCGGTGGAGTCCACCTTGCTGAACCGGGCGGAGAACGGCACGGTCAGCAGGAACGCGAACAGCACCTGCACGCCGGTGACCGCGACGCGGAACCCCTGCAGAAGCTCCATCAACTGCCGGTCGAGACGTTCGTGCTCGGTCTCGTTGCGGGGCTTGTCGGCGGAATCGGCGCTCATGCAGGCGATCTACCCCGCACAGCGGACGGCAGTCCGCTATGTCAGTGATGTCCAACTCATTGGGCGGCCGTCTAGGTAAGCGACGGGGGCTCCACGCGCAGCGCGAGCATCGACACGTCGTCGCGCAGGTCGCCGTCGCAGAAGTCGAGCAGCGCCTGCTCCACCCCCGCGAGCAGCCCCTCCGGCGTGTCGCCCGCGTGCGCGGCGAGCGCCTCCAGCAGCCGCTCCTGCCCGAACTCCTGCCGCAGCATGTCGCACGCTTCGAGGACGCCGTCCGAATGCAGGACGAGCGTGTCGCCGGGGTTCAGCTCGACGGTGTCGACGCCGGGCTCGAAGTCCTCGAACAGGCCGAGCGGGACGCCGCCGCGCGACGCGGACCTGATCATCCCGTCCGCGCGGACCACGACCGCCGGGGGATGGCCCGCCGTGCCCAGCGAGACGACCACCCGGTCCGGCTCCAGCGTCAGCCCGGCCATCACGGCGGTGACGAACCGGTCCTCGTCGAGGAGGGCCTCGTTGACCATGCCGAGGACCTCCGCCGGACGCGACCTCCACCGGGACGCGAGCCGGGCGCAGTGCCGGGCCGTCGACGTCACGGCCGCCGCGTCCTCGCCCTTGCCGCACACGTCGCCGAGGATGAGGCCCCAGCCGTCCTCCGTCCGGAACACGTCGTAGAAGTCGCCGCCGACCTCCGAGCCGTGCGTCGCCGTCAGGTACTTCGCCGCGACCCGCACGCCCGGGATCACCGGCAGCGCCTTCGGCAGCAGCCCCGCCTGGAGCGTCTCGGCCACCTCGGCGCGCCGCCGGTACAGCCGCGCCGCCCGGATCACGAGCGCCAGGTAGCGGCCGAGCCGCTGCACGACCCCGAGGTCCATGAGGTCGAACGGGCCGTACTCGCCGCTCGCCGCCAGCGTGATCGAGCCGATGGCGCGGTCGCCGTCCTCGATCGGGACGCTCAGCACCGACGTCACGCCGATCTTCCCGCAGACGGGCTGGCCGTCCGGGCACACGCCGAGCACGTCGAGGTTCTCCAGGTGCGGACGGAGCGCGCTCTGCCTCGTCACGTACACGGTGTGCGGCAGCGTGTTCTCGGCGGGCTGGACCTCCTCCAGCATCCGCGCCGCCTCCACCGAATGCTCGTCCTCGGGGCCCATCACGACCTGGCGGCGCAGGGTGGGCGTCGCGCTCACCCCGCCCTGGCCCGGCTTCTTCGGGCCGCCGTCCGGGCCGGTCAGGTCGATGAACGCCCAGTCGGCCAGCTCGGCGGCGAGCAGCCGGGCGCAGCGCCGCACCGCCACCGTCTCGTTGAAGACCGGCTCGTCGAGGAGCAGCTCGCTGGCCGTGGCGAGGACGTCCATCCGGTGGACGATCGTCGCGACCGCCTCGTCGTCCGACGGCGGCGCGGCGGGGCCGGTCTTGCCCGGCGGCCCGCCCGACCGCGCGGCGTCCGCCCGCGCGGACGCCGCCGCCGGACGGCCCTTCGCCTGCTTCACCGTGGCCGGCCCCGCGGGCGGCTCGTCCGGCGGGGGACTGAGCGGCCCGGCCGCCACGACGACCATCGGGTCCGGCTCGCCGCGGATCCACACCCGGGCCAGCGTCACGACCGCGTCCACCGGCCGGTCGCGGCCGAGGAAGCGGACCTGGACGCGGCGGCGGCGGCCCGTCCGGACGACCGCCGCGAGCTGCGACCGCACCGCCGCGCGGGTCGCCATGTCGCAGAACGCCGTGAACTGCTTGCCCGACACGTACCCGGCCGACGTGCCGAGCAGCGCCGCGGCCTGCCGGTTCGCCCGCCGCACGCTGGTGCCGCGGTCCAACAGGAAAAGCGGGACGGGGGCGTCCTGGAAGACGGTCCGCAGCACCCGCCGCTCGGTCTCCGCCGCGGCCGACCCGCCCTGCTCGCCGGTGTGCTCGGAGCCCATCGTCCGCAGCACGGTGAGCGCCAGCTCAAGCTCGACCAGCGCGGCGTCCAGCGTCGCGCGCAGATCGGGCTCCGGCACGCCGGCGGCCTGGCGCAGCTCGCCGATGCGGCCTTCGAGGTCCGAGATCTCCCGCATCAGGGTCTCGGGTTCGAGCTGGTCGGGCTGATCGCGCATCCGGTCTCCCTCTCGTCCGCGCCTCAGGGTGGAACCAGGGTCGCTCCCCGCCCGGGCCCGGCCGGCCGGGGCCATGATCATCGGGACCCCGGCCGTCGCAGCCGCTCCACGCGGTCTGGTCGAAGCTTATGCGCAGCCTCGGCATGCGCCTAGCGTCATGATCTAGGGAAGGCCCTGATCGCCGACGATACGCTGGGCGAGCGCGGTGAGCTTCACATGACGTGTCTGTGAGATACGGCGCATCTCGGCGAACGCCTCGTCGGCGTCGCATCCGAGCGCGTGCATCAAGATGCCCTTCGCCTGGTCGACGACGGCCCGCGCCTCGACCGCCTCCTGCAACTGCATCGCCGTCCGGTGGACGTCGTCGTACTGCTGGGTGTTCGACACCGCCGCGCTGCCCTGCGCGATCAGCAGCGACGCCAGCGCGTGCCGCCCGTCCCCGAGCGCCTTCGGCGTCACCCCGTACAGCGTCAGCGTCACGAGGACCGGCGGGTTCAGGTGCGGGGACGTCGTGAAGCAGCGCACCCCGCGGCGCAGCATGTCCGACACCGCGTCCGGCCAGCGGGTCTCGCCGAGGATGTCGTCGGACGACAGCGGCCGCCGGTCCAGCACCACGTCGAAGATCGGCCCGCGGCCGCGGGCGAGCTGCCGGTCGGTCACCTCGGCGAGGTCCGGATGGCTCGCCGCCGCCGCGAGCGGCTCCGGCCTGATCTCCACCGCGCCCGCCGCCGGGGACGCCGCGTCCGGCGTCGCGCTCTGCGGCGGGACGTGCGGCACGTCGTGCGCCGGGTCGGTCGGCAGGCCGGGCAGCTCGGGCAGCGCCCACCGCACGCTCGCCGCGCCCGCGCACCCCGGCACCACCCGCGCCGCGAGCTCCGTCACCCGGTGCAGCGTGCCGACGTCGGAGGACTCCCCGACCATGCCGAGCCGCGCGATCTCCAGCGCGAGCTGGTCGGTCAGAACGACTTCGCTGGACGTCACCCCTCTGACACTAGCCTCCCCGGCGGGCGGCGGAACCGGCGGCGCCTGGCCGTCGCCCCGTCCGTAATGTCGCTGGTCACGCTGGTTCATGTCGCCCTGCTCCACGCCGTCGCGCGGCTCGTCGCCTGCCGGTCGCTCGCCCGTCGCGCGGCTCGTCGTCTCGCTAGTTGTTCGGCGGGGCCTTGCTGATGGCCGAGAGCGGGCCGCGCTCGCCGTCCGCGACCGCCAGGTCGCCGATGCACAGGATCCCGATCGGGCGGTGCTCGGCGTCCACGACCGGCAGCCGCCGGACGGCCTGCTCCGACATCAGCCGCGCCGCCGTCCCCGTGTCGTCGTCCGGATGGAGGGTCGTCAACTCCGCCGTGCACACGTCCCCGAGGGGCGTCCGCGCCGGGTCGCGGGCCTCGGCTACCCCGCGCACCACGATGTCGCGATCGGTGACCACGCCGCACAGCCGTCCCGCGAACGTCACCAGGACGTCGCCGATGCCCTCGTCCCGCATGACCAGGGCGGCCTCGTACAGCGTCGCGTCGAGCGGCAGTGTCAGCGGCTGCGCCGTCATCACGTCGCTGACCCTAGGTGGCATCGCGCGCACATCCTTCCGATCGCCGGCGGCTCGCGTTCGCCCGTGTCCGCTCTACCCTATTTATTGCCTTGCACTCCTCCTTCGGGCCTTGGCGGCCCTCCATCGTCGTGCAAGGCGTGCGATCGCTGCATCGCTTCGGCTCGCCTTGCGGCTCGCTTCGCGATCAGGTTCTCGCTTCGCTCGAACCTGCCTTCGGACGCGATCGCGACGATTTCGGTTGTCGCGGGGTTGCGGAGGGGGCTGGGGTCGCCGCTAACACTTAGTTTTACTAAGGGTAGTTGTATCGATGCTGGTTGTTGCTGGAAACGAAAGATCCCGCAGTCACGGGGTAACTGCGGGATCTTGTCGGGGGCTCGGGGCTACGCGGCCAGGACGTGGGAGGCTCGGTGGTCGGCCAGGGCCTCGCGGAGCTGCTTGCGGCCCCGGTGCAGGCGGGACATCACGGTGCCGATGGGGGTGCCCATCATTTCCGCGATCTCCTTGTACGGGTAGCCCTCGACGTCGGCCAGGTAGACCGCGTCCCGGAAGTCCTTGGGGAGGGCGCGCAGGGCGCTGACCACCTCGGAGTCGGGGATGCGGTCCAGTGCCTCGGACTCGGCGGACCGGAAGCCGGACGAGTGCGCCTCGGCCTGCGCGATCTGCCACTCCTCCAGCTCCTCCGAGCCCGCGCGCTGGGGCTCGCGCTGCTTCTTGCGGTAGGTGTTGATGAAGTTGTTGGTCAGGATGCGGTGCAGCCACGCCTTGAGGTTCGTGCCCTCCTGGAACTGGTGGAAGTTCACGTAGGCCTTGGCCAGGGTCTCCTGGACGAGGTCCTCGGCGTCGGCGGAGTTGCGGGTCATCCGGACGGCGCTGGCGTACAGCGGGTCGGCGAGCGGCAGGACGTCGCGCTCGTAGCGCCGCGTGCTGTCGACGGTCGCGGGGCCCTTCCCGGCCCGGCGGACGGGCGTGTTCACAGCGGTCATCGTCGCTCCCCGTAGGTAGAGGCCCGGCTGGCGGGCCGGTTGCTGGCGCGTGTTCGGGGGCACGCGCGGACCGGGCGGACCGACCGCCCTCCGTAATGTGGTACGTGCCACCGTTCCCGACGGGTTCGGATGGGCCGCCGGCCTCGCGCTGAGGGGCGGCCGGGAGTCCGCGTGGATCGGCTTTCGCCAGGGCGACCCCGGTCTCCCGGGACGTCGCGGGCCGGGCGCGATCGGATCGCTTCCACCCGTCGGTGGTCTTCCTCAGGTAAGACGCGCGGAAGGGGCCGAAAGGTTGCGCGCGGCCACGTGTCGTCCATCACATCGGGTCGTGTTCCGCTCGTACCGGTGCTGAACAGGCGGTATAGGGGGTCCCCGGGAGCCCGGGGGCGGCGGCTCCCGGGGACCCGGCGGTCAGTCGATCAGGTGCCGGAGCGCCCTCGCCACGAGCGTCCGCTGGTCGGCGGGCGCCGCCTGCTCGATCCCGAAGCCGAGCAGGACGGTGTCCCGGGTCGCGACCGACGAGACCGAGTCGATCAGCGCCTGGGCGCGGGCGAACTCGGCCGGGTTGCCGGGGCTGCCGGGCGGCGCGGGCTGGACCGTCCAGGGGCCGAGGCCGCTTTCGAAGCCCTCGGCGTCGACCGTCCCGGCGGTCGTGGTGACCTTGGTGTCATCGATGAACAGGCCGGTTCCGCCGCTGCCAGGGTCGCTGACGTAGGCGATGGACACCTCGACCTTCTTGCCCGCGTACGCGGACAGGTCGTACGCGACCGGGACCCAGCCGTTGGAGTTGCCGGTGATGGCGTTCCACTGGCCGGACGATCCGGTGTTGCCGCAGGGGTTGCCCCTGGTCAGGTAGTGGCCGAGGAACGGATGCATGTCGAGGAGGTAGCCCTGCTCGCACTGCTCCGGGACGGCCGTGCTCGTCCTCCCGTTCTTGTCGGGCAGCGTCGTCCAGTCCTCGGCGCCGGAGGTGTGCGCTTCGAGGATGACGTTGTCGAAGCCCGTCTCCGTGCTGTAGGAGATCTGGGCCTGGAGGGCCGGGGCCTGCGCGGCCGTGACCGAGGTCAGGTCGATCGTCCGGGTCAGGCGGCGGTAGAGGCCGTCCTGGTGCGGGCCCGCGACGTACCACTGGCCCTCGACGGGCTCGGTGGGCGCCGCCGCGCCCGCGTAGTCGCCCGCCTTCCAGCTGGTGAACTGCGGGAACTGGGCGGCGGGCAGGACGGTCGAGGTCACCTGGAACCCGCCCGCCTCGTTCACCGGGTTGCTCGGCGTCCCGGTCAGCTTGGCCGTGACGCCGTCGAACGGCGCCTTGTCCCCGGTGAACGTCGTCGGCGCGCCCACGCGCTGCCTGTCGTACGCGCCCAGGTAGTACTGGAAGAAGTCGTCCGACAGCAGTTCGCAGTCGTCGCGGAAGTTGCCCTTGACGACGCACGGCTTCTCGGGGTGCCCCTTGAGGCCGTAGTAGATGCCGCCTCCGTTCAGGCGGCTGACGGGGCCGTAGTACCCGGTCGTCTCACCCGCGTGGAGGAGTTTGCCGCCCTCGTTCAGGTACGACCGGACGGACAGCAGCAGGTCCTTCTCCCGGTCCGCCACCTGCGAGTCGGGCTGGTCGCCCAGGTAGGTCTTGACCGGGTCGTCGGCCGCGTCCTGGGTGAGGCGGTTGTCGCCCAGGTACCAGACGACGGCCTTGAAGTGCTTCAGGACGCCGAGGTCGTGCGGGACGCCGTCCTTGTCGATGTCCCAGACCAGCGGGCGGTGCTTGGCGGCCTTGACCAGGTCGGCGTATTGCTGCGCGTAGCGCGGCCCGTTCGTCCCGGGCGGGTAGGTCGGGTTGACGCCGGTGTAGTCCTCGTCCGCGATGACCAGGACGTCTGCCTTCTTCTGGTCGCGGACCGTGTAGGTGAAGTGCTTGCTCTCGACGTCCTTGTGGCCCTTCCTGCCGGTGAACCACACCTCGACCTTGTCGCCGGGTTTCTGCCGCTCGATCTTCCCGCGGTACTCGGCGTAGTAGACGTTGTTCTCGTCGCCGAAGCGCTCGCCGCCGCGCCATTCGCGGACGTCCTCGGTGCGCGTGCGCCCGCCGTTGACCCGGTACTTCAGCTCCTTGTGCCGGAGCGACCGGCGGATCACCGAAGCGACCCGCTGCGACGAGCCGTAGGACGTGGTGAAGCCGTCCGTCTCGAAGTCGGGCGCGGTGCGTCCGACGGCGGAGACGGGCTCGTCCGGCTTCTGCGCCGACTTCCCGACCGACAGCGCGAACGGCAGGTTCTTCTCGAACTCCTTCGAGATCAGCTTCTCGTCGTCCGGGAACTCGAAGTCGCTGGCGCAGTCGCCGGGCTCCCACTGGTCGTTCGGGTCGGAGCGGGCGGCGGTCGCGCACGTCGCCATCTCCGGCGTGATCGACAGGGCGCCGTAGACGTTGTCGGCCAGGCCGTCGGTGTCGCCGTTCGTCGTGTAGAGCTGCGCGCCCAGCTCGGGCGTGTAGCCGGGGACGGCCGCGTGGTCGATGTCGCCGAGCAGCGCGTCGTGGATCACGTCGTCCGGGCTGCGGGTCAGGGCCTGCCAGCCGACGCCGTGCAACAGCAGCTCGGCCGCCGAGTGGTAGTTGACCAGGTAGGCCGGGCGGAGCTTCTTGTACAGCCCCACCTGCGCCTGCGTCTCGGGCTCGGACCCCGCCGCCTTGCCCCGGTAGGTCTGGTTGGCGGGCTGGTCGGACGAGCCCTCGTTGTCATAGCCCCACTTGTAGGGGAAGTTGCGGTTGAGGTCGACGCCGTCCGCTCCGGTGATCTGGCCGTCGCCGTTGTTGTCGCGGGCGTTCTTGCGCCAGAGGCGGAAGCCGTCCTGGAAGGTCAGGTCGTAGCCGTCGACGTTCACGACCGGGATGAACCACAGCTCGGTCGTGTCGACGATCTTCGTCGTCTCGGGGTTCGTGCCGTACCCCTCGACGTAGTAGTGGAGCAGGCGCCGCACCATCTCCGGAGTGATCCACTCGCGGGCGTGCTGGGCGGCCTGGTAGACGACGACCGGGCGCTCGCGGTGGCCGCGGACGTCCTTGGTGACCTTGACGGCGGTGATCGGCTTGCCCTGCAGGGACGTCCCGATGTCGACCGCGGTGGCGATGGACGGGTGGTCGGCGGCGACCTTGACCAGCTCGTCGTGGATGTTCCCGGCGCCCGAGTAGGGGCGGAAGACCTTCGGCGCGGGGGCGGCCAGCGCGCGCTGCCGCGCGTCCTTGCCGCCGACCCTCTTCACCGTCAGGCCGAGGCCCTGCCGGTTGAGCGCGGCGGCCTGGGCCTGGCTCAGCACGGCCTCGACGTGGACGGTGTCCTTCTTCGCGCCCTTGGAGAGCTTGACGTCCTCGCGGTCGAGGCCGAGGCGGTTCAGCGTGCCGACCTGGGCGGAGGTCAGCTCGGCGGCGTAGACGTCCACGGCCGCGCCGGACGCCGGGGACGGCTTCGGGGCGGCCGCGGCGGGGGCCGCGTTGAGCGCTCCGATCAGGAGCGCGGCGGCGGCGAGGACCGGGGTCAGTCTTCGGCGCCGGAACACAGTGCGCGACATCGCGCCTCCCTTGCAGGAGATCGACGTGGGGGCGGCGTGATCTTCTGCCGGGGGAGGAAAGGTGTCAATGGGCCTTCGGCGTACTAAGCCGCATTCGGTCATCCGGGCGTCGCGCGCGGTGGACGGCGGTGTCCGGGAGCGGTCGCGAGGCCCCTTCGCCGGGGCCTAGGGGAGGTGGCCCGCGAGGACCGTCCGGACGAGCCGCGCCGCGAACTCCTCCGGCGCCGCGGGCAGCCGGGCGCCCGCCGCCACCGCGTCCGCGCCCGCCAGCCGGGTGAGGAAGGCGTGCTGCTGGCAGCCGCCGAGCAGGGCCGCCGCGAGGAACGGCGGGGCGGCGTCCGGGGACAGGCGTCCCGCCCGCTGCTCCGCCTCCAGGTACCCGATCAGCGCGGCGTGGCCCATCACCGGGCCCGCCGTCGGCCCGCCGGGAGGGCCCGCCGGAGGGCCGCCGGGGGCGCCGCGCGGCGGCGTCGCGGCGTCCTGGCCACTCTCGGCCCGCGCGCGCGTCTTGGCCGCCGCGTCCATCTGTGCTTGCCCGGGCTGCGGCGCGCTCGGGTGCGTTTTCGGCGCCTGCGCCCTGGCGGGGCCGTCGTCGCGCAGCCAGGCGATCAGGTCGGGGTCGGCGAGGACGGGACCGGTCATCGGCAGCAGCTCGCCGTAGAAGCGGACCATGTCGGACGCCAGCCGGACGAGGTTCTCCTCCACCGTGCCCTGCCCGGCGGACGCGAGCAGCGTCGCCATCGCGGCGCGGGCCGTCCCGGTGACCTCGCCGAGCGCCGCCGCGAACAGGGCGGTCTTGTTGGCGAAATGGTTGTAGAGGCTGCCCTCGGAGACCCCCGCGCTCCGCGCGATCTCCTTGGTCGTCGCCGCGACGATCCCGCGCGCGCGGATCACCTCGACCGCCGCCGCGAGGATCCGCTCCCGCATCGACCCCGCCGTTGACCCCGCCGTTGACCCCGCCGTTGACCTGGTCGTTGACCTGGCCGTCGAGCCCGCCGTCACCGGGCCTCCCGTCTCTCGTCTCCCTGGCCGTCCCGCACAGGCCGCCTGTCCTGGACGTTAGCACGTCGCGGGGCCGATGAGTGAGCGCTCACTCGGACGAGTTCCGCCGACCTCCAGCGCGGAATTCTTACAAGAGGTAACGTCTCCTTTACTGCGAGTTGCCGGGAGCGTCTGCATCAGTTCGCGCCCGGAAAGGGGGATCGCATGGTCATCACCGACCTGCTCGGTATGGCGCGGATGGCCGCCATCGCGCTGAACGGGCGCGGTCGCATCAGCCACTGGGACGACGCCGCCGCCGAGCTGTTCGGGGTCGGCCGCCTCCAGGCGGTCGGACGCTCGCCCGCGTCGCTGCTGCGGCTCCCGCCGGAGAACCGGGGCGCCTTCGAGCCGGGGATCTTCGGCCACGTGTGGTGCGGCGCCTGCGCCGTCCCGCGGGTCGACACCGGGGAGCGCGCCGAGGTCGGCTGGTGGGTGTACCCGATCGACGGCGGCCGGGCCGGGCCCGGCGGGCCGGACGTCAGCGTCCTCGCGCTGGCCGCCGACCTGCGCCGGCTCCGCCGGGACGGCCCCTGCGTCACCGTCGGCGACCTGCCCATCGAGCCGCCGGACGGCACCGTCAGGCGGGAGGCCGGGGCCCGGCTGCTGCGCGTCGAGCCCGCGCTCGCGCCGCCGGGCCACGCCCCGCGCGGCGGCGACGGAGCCGGTGACGGAGCCGGTGACGGGGCGGGCGGCGGTGACGGCGGGGACGCCGTGCCGTTCGCCGCCCGGCTGGCCGAGATGCTCGCCCCGATGGGCCCGGCCGCGTCCGAGCGGATCGCGGCGCGGGTGATCGGGCTCGGCCGCCCGGCCCTGTCCCTCGGACTGACCATCCGGTTGCCGATCGTGCCGTGCACCGAGGGAGAGCCGCCCGCCCCGCCCGCCCGGCACCCGACCCCGCGCGAAGACCCCGCCTCCCCGGCGCCCGGCCCCGCCCCGGCCGAGCCCCGTCCCGTCGCCGCCCCGCCCCGGCGCGCGACCCCGCCCCGACCAGTTCGTCCGCCCCGTAGTCCGCGCCCGGATGCGCCGCATCCGCCCCCCGCCCCGATTCCGCGCCCTGAAAAGGGATTGGAGACGATGGCCGTGAGGGAACCCCTGACCTACCTAGGCGAGGCCGGACAGCAGATCGGCAGCTCGCTCGACCATTTGCAGGCCGCCCGCGCGCTCGCCGAGGTGCTGGTGCCGCGCCTCGCCGACTTCGCCGCCGTCGAGCTGCTCGAACGCGTCGTCGCCGACTCGGCGCCGCCGGTCGGCGAGGTCGACGAGACCACGCAGATGCGCCGCGTCGCGGTCGTCCACAACGACGAGCCCGGACGGTGGGACGACGTCGTCCCCGAGGGCGAGGCGCTGCTCCTGGCGCCAGGCACGCCGTTCGTCCAGGCCATGCGCACCGGGCGGCCCGTGCACATCCCGCGCGTCGGCGCCGGGCGCGCCGAGCTGCTCGCCGCCTCGTTCGGCGGGCGCGACCTGCGTCCGCTGCTCACCGGGCGCGCGCTGCTGATCGTCCCGCTGATCGCGCGGGGCCGGGTGCTCGGCACGTTCGAGCTCGTCCGCAAGCCCGACCGGCCCGCGTTCGGCGAGCTCGACCTCGCCATGGTGGACGAGCTGGCCCGCCGCACCGCGCTCTGCATCGACAACGGGCGGCTGTACCGGCGCGAGGTCCAGGTCGCCGAGGAGCTGCAGCGCAGCATGCTGCCCGACGACCCGCCGGACGTCGCGGGCGCGCGCGTCCGGTACCGGTACCGTCCCGCCGAGCAGGCCGCCCAGGTCGGCGGCGACTGGTTCGACGCGATCCCGCTGCCCGGCTGCCGACTGGGGATCGTCGTCGGGGACGTGATGGGGCACGGCCTCACCTCCGCCGCGATCATGGGCCAGTTCCGCACCGCCGTGCGCGCCCTCGCCGGGGAGGACATGCGGCCCGCC
This sequence comes from Actinomadura chibensis NBRC 106107, assembly GCF_001552135.1. Lineage (GTDB taxonomy): Bacteria > Actinomycetota > Actinomycetes > Streptosporangiales > Streptosporangiaceae > Spirillospora > Spirillospora chibensis. Next base: position 109,219 of record NZ_BCQP01000040.1, read on the forward strand.
CGGCTGCTGCGCCAGCTCGACGGCCTCGCCCGCCGCCTCGGCGAGGACTACCTCGCCACCTGCCTCTACGCGGTCTACGACCCGGTGGAGCGGCGGTGCACGTTCGCCAACGCCGGGCACGTCCCGCCGGTGCTGGTGTCGGCGATCGGCGACAGCCGCGTGCTGTCCGTCCCGCCGGGGGTGCCGATCGGGGTCGGCGGCGAGCCGTTCGAGGCGATGGAGATCGAGGTCGAGGACGGGTCGCAGCTCGTCCTGTGCACCGACGGCCTGCTCGAACGCCGCGACCGCGACATCGAGCAGGGCCTGGACGAGCTGCGCGGCCGCCTCACCGGGGCGACCCCCGACCTCGACGTCACCTGCGACTCGCTGCTCGACACGCTCGCCGCCGCCACCCCCGCCGACGACATCGCCATCGTCGCGGTCGGCTTCGACGGCATCCCCAAGGACGACGTCGCCGCCTGGGAGCTCGATCCGGTGCCGAGCACCGTCCCGTGGGTCCGCGCGCAGGCCGGGGCGAAGCTCGCCGAATGGGGCCTCGAACCGCTCACCGAGACCGTCCAGCTGCTGGTCAGCGAGCTGGTCACGAACGCGCTGGTGCACGGCGCCGGGTCCATCGGGCTCCGCCTGATCAGGGGCATGACGCTGCTCTGCGAGGTCTACGACGACGGCGCCGACCTGCCCCGGCTCCGGCACGCCGACGCCACCGACGAGTCCGGGCGCGGGCTCCAGCTCGTCAGCTTCCTGTCCGAGCGCTGGGGGACGCACCGCGCCGAACGCGGGAAGGTCGTGTGGTTCGAGCACCGGTTGCCCGGTTGACCGGCCGAGCCGTCGTCGTCCGAGTTGCGGTTGTTGCCTGGCTCGCGGTTTTGTGAGGTAAATGTCCCGGCGGCGACAGTTAGTTTCCAACGGCCTCGTCCGCTCAGATCGAAGGTGACGGACGCTCATCGAGGCCGACGGGGGACGAGGTTTTGGGTTCCAGTCTGACGCTGCCCGTGCCGGAGACGCTCTACGCCACCTACGCGCTGGCGCTGCCCGCGCCGATCTCCGACCCCGCGGTGCTGGCCAGGGACGAGGTGACGCGGCACACCCGGCCGCCGCTGCGCGAACTCGTCCTCGGGATGCTCGACAGCCCCATGCTGACCCTCGACCAGCGTCCCGCGTCCGGGTTCCCGCCGCTGCCCCGCGACCTGCTCGCCGCCTACGGCGCCGCCGCGGCCGACCTCGCGGCGGTGGACGGCGCCGCCCACCTTCTCGCCGTCCGCGCCGCGTTCCGCCCGGGCCGTCCACCCGCACACGAGTGGGCGGCCCGGGCCATCGCGGGCGCGCTCGGCGCCGCCGTGGACGCCCCCGTGATCGACGCGTTCACCCCGCAGATCCTCGGCAGGGAGCATCTCCGCCGCTCCCTGCCCGGCCCGGACGGCGCCGTCCGGCTCACCGACTGGATGCTCCTCCCGCACACCTCGGGCCCGCGCGGCTTCTTCTTCACCACGAAGGGCCTCGGGCGGTACGGGCTGCCCGAGCTGCAGACGGAGGACGTCCCCGGCGACCTGGTCGAACCGTGGGGGCGCCTGCTCAACGGCCTCGCCCACCGCGTCCTCGACCTGTGGCTCAACGCGCTGCACGCCGGAGCCCTGGTGGTGGACGTCCCGGAGGTCATCTCCGTCGGCCGCCGGGACATCGCCGCCGCCCAGGGGACGGACGATCCGGAGCACGGCGAGGTGTCGGTCCGGCTGCGCCTGGACAAGAACGCTTTGACCGTCCTCCCCGCGGGAGGCGACCCGGCGACCGGAACGGAGCGTCTGAGGAATGGGGGGAACGAGGCCGTCCCCTCGGCGGCCGCTCCGCAGGAGACCGCCCCGGACAGCCTGGAGGCCCTGTGCGACGCCCTTTTCGGCACCCCCGAAGGCCGCCGATGAAACTTGCCGATGATCTTGAAGAGAGCGCAGGATCGACACCGTGAGATTCGGCCCGAGCGACCGTCCAAGCCCCGATGACCCCGGCCCCTCAGACCCCGGCCCCGCGGACCCTCCCGCTTCGGGAGACGTGACACCCGGCCGACGTCCCGGCCCATATCCGGGGGACGTCCACGTGGCGGGCCGCAGCACCACTCCGCAGGACGCCTCGCCGCCCTCCGACTGGATCCCCGTCCAGACCGATGGCACCCCGACCCCACCGCCGCAGACAAGCCCCCAAGCCGCGACACCACCCCCCGCCCCCCACCAGAGCGGCACCACACCAGGCCACCCCACGCAACCGTGGCCCCAATCCGCAGCACCCCCGCAAGGCAACACCCCAGGCGAGCCCCCGCAACCCTGGACCCAACCCGCAGGGTCCCCGGAGGGCAGCACCCCGAGCGAGCCCCCGCAACCCTGGTCCCAAGCCACGGGGTCCCCGGAGGGCAGCCCGGGCGAGCCCCCGCAACCCTGGTCCCAATCCGCAGCGCCCTCGGAGGGCAGCACCCCGAGTGAGCCCCTGCAACCCTGGACGCAGGCCGCAGCGTCCCCGGAAGGCGACCCTCTGGGCCAGCCCGCGCAGCCCTGGACGCAAGCTTCAGCGCCCTCGGAAGGCGACACCCCGGGCGAGACCCCGCACACCTGGTCCCAAGGTGGACCGGCGCCCGCCTCGGAGCCTTCGGGAGGCGGCGCGCCGGGCCAGACCTCGCGCCCCTGGTCTCAGGCCGGGCCATCGCCGCTCGACCCGCAGGCTCAGAGCGGTGCCGCGTCCGGGCAGGGCCCGCAGCCCTGGCCCCAAGGGGAGGCCACGCCCTCTGACCCGGAGACACTGGGGGAGACCCGGCCGACCTGGTCCCAGGGTGCGGGGTCGTCGTCCGAACCTGGTCCGGTCGGGGGCGCGGGTGGTGTTCCCGCTGCTGAGACACCGTCCTCCTCCGGGTGGGAGCCGCATTCCCCGGGCGTGACTCCGCCGCCGAATCCCGAATCGCCGTCCGCGACGGCGCGGGACCCGCTCCAGGGCGGCGAGGCGGGCGCGGGGTGGGAGCCTCACGAACCGGGTCCCGTTCCGCAGGACGATCCGCTCTCCGGCGGGCCCGCCTCGGCCGGTTCGTCCCCGTCGTGGCAGCCGCACGATCCGCGGATCACCCCGCAGGCCGGGGTGCCCACCGGCGGGGAGCCGGGCGCGTCGTCGTGGCCGGGACGCGAGCCGTCCGACACGTCCTTCGGCGAGCCGCCGGGCGGGCCGTCCACCTGGGAGTCCTCGGCCGACGAGCCGTCGCCGCCGCGACCGGGCGGCACGCCCGGCGTCCCCGCGCCCCGAGCCGGTGAGCCGTCCCCGGAGAACCCGGGCGGGCCCGGGTGGGGGCCGGGCGCCGATCCGCTCTCCAAGGAGCCGTCCGCGGGACGGCACGCACCACGCGACGACGAGCCGTTCCTCCCGAGCAAGGGCCTGTCCGCCGAACCGCCCTCGGTGACCAGGCCGGACGTCACGGCGACGCGATGGGCGCCCGCGGACGCGGCCGTCCGTCCCGGCCCGATGGCCGATCCCGGCCGCCGCATGGAATTGGCGGACGCGTTCGTCGCCGAATTCGTCGGAAGCACGACTTGGCGGGCGACGCTCGCCGTCCTGGAAGGGGCGTTCCCCGGACTGGGAATGGCGGCGACATTGTCCGGCCGCACCGACGAACTGTGGCGGATGATGGACGCGCTCGACCGGAAGTCCGCGGCCGGAATCGGCGTCCCGGCATGGCTGGACGACGCGGGAATGGTCTTCGACCTGAGCGCTCACCTGGGCACACGCCCGGCGCGCACCGCACCGAAAGGGCCTCCGCGAGCGTCGCGCCCCTATGCCGGGGCATTCGTCATCGACACCCTGGACCCGCTCCGGTATCACCGCGCGGTCGGCGGGCCGCGAGCGCCGCGTCCGCTTCCCGGAGAGGGCGAGGGGCTCGCTCCGAACGCGGCGGAGGACGACGACAGCGGCGTGGTGATCGTCGCGCATCTGGCGTCCGCGGGCGTCCGGGTCCTGGACTCGGCGGTCCTGTGGCGCTACGCGGGACGGGTCGTCACCGGGACGCTGCTCGAACCGGCGCGTCCCGAGACCCGCGCCCGGACCCGCCGCGCGCTGCGGGCCCTGCGCCGGGTGGTCTTCGTCGACCCCGACCTGGGCCTCGGCCTCTGCCTCCAGGTCGACGCGGCGCGCGTGCCGCGGTGCCTGCTGGCGTTCGGCGTGGACCGGGCGGGCGGCGGCGCGCCCCGCTTCGTCCGGCCCTGATCAGTCGTCGGTGCGCAGCCAGGACAGGTCGCTCCGCCGGTCGGCCGGTAGCTCGCGGAGATGGTCGACGAGCTGCCACGGCTCGGCGGGCGGCGCGTCCTGGTCCGGCAGGACGCCGCAGACGAGCGCGCTCTGCGTGCTGACCGCCGTGAACGGCCCGAACCGCGCGACGCCGCCGCCGCGCAGCGCCGCCAGCTCGGTCAGCAGCGCGTTCAGCGCCGACGAGTCGCGCGGGTCGTACAGGCCCCGGACGTAGGAGAACAGATCCTCGGCGAGCACCTCGGGGCGGCGTCCGGAGAGCTGGTAGACCGTCCCCCAGTAGGTCCCGGTCGCCTGCCCGGACCGCTGGTCGCGCACCCGGACCCGCAGCCCGTACTCGGCGGCGCACCGCTCGTACGCCTCCGCGAGCAGGGCCTCCGCCTCGCCCTCCTCGCTCAGCAGGACGCCGGTGACGACGCCCTCCTCCCGGTCCAGGCGGTCGAGCATCTCGCGGTGCAGTTCCTGGACGTCCTGCTCCACCGCGTCCAGCGACCGGGCCAGGGCGTGCTGCGCGTCGCGGTCGAGATCGAGGCCCGCCAGCTCGTCGGAGATGTCGCCGAGCTGCTTCTCCAGCCGATCGACCCGCCCGCCGACGGAGTCGAGCCGGTCGACGACCTCGCTCGGCGGGGCCTCCGGCTGCAGCGGGGGCGGGATCGGGATCCCGGCGGGCTCGGACGCCTCGTCCACCACCGCCTTGAGCGCGTCGTGCCGCCGCGCGAGCTCGGCCACCTGGTTGCGCAGTTCGCGCAGCTCAGCCTGTGCGCGGGGGAGCCGTTTGTCGGACGCCAGATAGAGCTCGCGCCCTCCGATCGCCAGACACAGCAGAACGAGGATCACGGTGGTCATGGTCCCGACGATAACCACCCACGGCCCCGCCCGCCGATCTCGCAACAGATCTCGTCCGATTGGCCCGTCATCTACCCCCGCCCCAATGCCCCGCCCACCAAACCCACCACCGCAGGTGGGCCCAATGCCTGACCAGAGAAACGACCGCAACCGGCCGCAGGAAGGGGCTGGTCGGGCGGTGTTGGGGTCAGCCGAAGAGGCCGCCTAGGAGGCCGCCGAGGATTTCGGCCGCGCCGCCTGCGATTTCTCCGGCCACGTCTCCGGCGATGTCGCCCGCTATTCCGCCCGCCGCGTCGGCGATCACGTTGCCCGCCACCTGGCCCGCGTATCCGGCGACGGCGTTGCCGAAGGCGTCCACGGGGACGCCGCCGACATAACCCGCCACGTTCTGCGCGTAACCGGCGACGTCGCCCCCGACCGCGCCGAGGGCCATCCCGCCTGCGATCCCGGCTGCGGCCGCGCCGCCGACCAGGCCCGCCGCGGCGACGCCGTGGTGCCCGCGATGACCGTGGTAGTGCCCCGGCGGACTGTGATGGACGTGCACAGGCGGCGGTGCCGGATGACCATGTGCCGCGGGCGGATAGGGCGCTGGGCCCGGCGGCGCCGGTGGCGGCGGGCCATTGTGTCCAGGCGGCCCGTACGGCGCGGGACCTCCAGGGGCGGGTGGCGGCGGGCCACCGGGCGCCGCGCCCGCCGGAGGCGGCCCCCCGAACGGCCCACCGGGCGGAGCGTGCCCCGAAGGCGGCAGCGGCGGGCCACCCTGCCCCGGCAAGGGCGCGTGTGCTCCTGGACCGCCGGGCAGCGGTGACGAAGGACCGCCGTGGCCTGGAGCAGGCGCATACGCCCCAGGGCCGCCCGGAGGCGAGGACGGCGAGCCGCCCTGACCGGCCATAGGCGCATAGGGCGCCGGACTACCCGGGAGCGGAGACGGCGTGCCGCCGTGGCCGGGCATGGGCGCGTGGGCCGCCGGACCACCGGGCATCGGTGGGTGTGCGGCTGGGTTACCCGCGTGCGGGGATGGAGGACCGCCGTGTCCGGGCGCATAGGCCGCAGGGCTGCCGGGGGGCGGAGCCGGGGAGCCGCCGTGGCCGGGCATGGGTGCGTGGTGGGGTGCGCTGCCCGGAGGCGGCGGGGGGAAGCCCGGCGCGCCGCCGGGGTGGTGGGCCGGGCCGGGCGGGGGATACGCCGGGCCGCCGCCCGGCGGGGGCGGGCTGTGCATGGGCGCGGGCGCCTCGCCCGGCGCGGGTGCGGGCGGCGGGAACTGGGCGTTCCCCGGCCCGCCGTACTCGCCCGGCCCGCCGTAGGACGCGGCGGCGGGCTGGGCGGGTGATCCGCCCGGCGGTGGTGGGGGCGGCGGGAACGCCGATGGGCCGCCGGGCGGCGGCAGCGGCGTCTGGCCCGGGGGCGGAGTGGGGCTGCCGTGCGCCGCGCCGGGGCCGGACGCCGAGCGCGGCAGCGCCGCCGCGGCCTCCAGCCATTGGCTGATCTTGGCGTTCCAGTCGGTCTCGGCGGCCTCCGCGTGCGGCACCTGGAAGACGCCGAACGACTCGTCCGAGGGGGTGTCGCGGTCCTCGGCGCGCAGGACGAACGCCATGCTGCGGGGGCTGGCGACGAAGCTCAGCCCGACCTTGTCGACCCGCCCCTGGAACGACGTCGGCGGGTTGAGGTGGATCTCCTGGTGGAACGGCAACTGCTGGGACACGCCCCGCAGCTTGGACGACTCGAACGTCACGTTCGTGATCTGGAAGCCGAGCCGGGCGATCGCGGCGAGCACCCACTGCTGCGACTCCAGCGGCTCGACCGAGATCGGGTCGACGTCGCCGGGGTCGGGCTGCCCCTTCGCGTCGACCTCCGTGCAGAGGCCGATCGTGAAGCCGGGCAGCTCGTGCCCGAGGACGGTGGTGAACGGCAGCTCGTACGGCAGCGGAATGGAGAACGAGAGGTCGCGCTGCTGCGCCGCGTCCAACTGGAACCCTCGGGTGAGGGCGCCCCGGTACACCTCGGGGCCCGCCGTCTCGCCGCCGTAGCCGTCCTGCATGCGCGGCATGAGCGCGAGCGTGACGTGCCGGATCTCCACGGGACCGGAGCCGCCGCGCAGGTGCACCTTGCCCGCCACGACCCCGCCGGGCTTGCAGTTCGGCTCCGACAGGATCGTGTCGACGGACGGTCCGCCGCCTGCCATCTGCCCGTACGACACCGGCCGTTCCCCTCTCCCGACCGCGGGGAGGCTTCCCCGCGCATGTCAGCCCGCGCGAACCGGCCATGCTGAGAGTCCGCGAAGAGTCCGCGGAGCCGGGCCGTCACGCGTTAGACCAGTCCAGCATGCCATCGGTTCACGCCACGAAACGGACAACGGACCCAAACTCGTCCGGCGTCCTGAGAAATGCCTCGATCGCCGGTGTGACGCACTATTCCTTTGTGGTGACGGTGACGGTCGCGTAGCCGAGTTTCTCCAATGGTTCGCGGATCTGGGCGGCGTCGCCGACGGCGATCACGGTGAGCGCCTCCGGGTCGATGTGCTTGCGGTACGCGCGGGCGACACCGTCCGGGGTGGACGCCCGGACGGCGGCGAGGTAGGCGCTCGGGTAGTCGGTGCCCAGCCCGTTCGCGGACACGTCGGCCAGCTCGGCCGCCACGGAGCGGGCCGTCTCGTACTCGGCGGGCGCCCGGTCGGCCAGCGCGCGGACGGACGAACCGTGCTCGTCCGCGTCGATCCCCCGGGACACGATGCCGCGCAGCTCCGTCAGCGCGTCCGCCACGGCGTCGGCCGTGACCTCGGTGTGCACGGCGCCCTGCGCGATGAACAGGCCGCAGTGCCGCATCCGCAGCAGCCCGGCCCGCATCCCGTACGTGTAGCCCTTCTCCTCGCGCAGCACCGCGTTGAGCCGCGACGTGAGCCCGCCGCCCAGCACATGCGACGCGACCATCAGCGACGGCCAGTCGTGGTGGGACCGGTCGGGCACGCCGTGCCCGAACCCGAGGTAGGTCTGCACCGAGCCGGGACGGTCGACGACGACGATCCGCGCGGCCGACTCCGGCATGATCCGGTCGGCGGTCGGCAGCGGCTCGCCGGACGGGGCCCAGTCCTCCAGGGCGGCGCTCAGCGCGGTGTCGGCGTCGGCCCCGGACAGGTCTCCGGCGACGACCGCCGTCGCCTCGGCGGGCACCACCGAACCGTAGAAGGCGCGCACGTCCGCCCCGCTGAGCGCGTCGACCGCGGCGCGGCCGCCGCCCGTCGGACGGGACGCCCGCGCCTCCGCCGGGAACATCACCGCGCGCAGCTCGCGCATCGCGCGCGACCCCGGGTCGGCGTCCTCCTGGGCGATCTCCTCCAGCCGTTCGCGGACGAGGCGCCGCACGTCGGAGTCGTCCAGCGCGGGACGCCGCACCACCGACGAGAACAGCTCCAGCGCGGCGCCGAGCCGGGTGACCGGGACGTCCAGCGCGACGCGCAGCGCCGTCAGGTCGGCGGCGGCGTACAGGCTGGCGCCGAGCCGCTCGAACGCGGCGGTCAGCGCGGTGCCGCCGCCCGGCTCGGTGCCCTCAAGCAGCGCCCGCGCGGCGAGCGTGGCGACGCCGTCGCGGCCCTCGGGCTCCCGCCCGGCGCCCGCGTGCAGCACGAGCCGGACCGCGGCGAGCTTGCGTCCGGGCAGGTCGCAGCGCAGCGTCGCCGGACCGGCCGGGACGCGGCCCGCGCTCGCGGCCGGGAACGCCCACGCCGGGACGGGCCCGGGGACGGGACGGGGCTGCAGTTCCAGGCCGCTGGTCACGAGGTCCCTCCGTAGGTCAGGGCGGTGCGGGCGCCGGGCGCGAGCCAGCGGCCCGCCATCTCCTTGATGGCGTCCCCGGTGACGGCGGCGGCGCGGCCCGGGGCGGTGAAGACCCTGGCCGGGTCGTCGAACTGCGTGGCGTTCTGCGAGAGGGCGTTGGCGAGGCCGGTGACGGTCTCGGTCTGCTCCAGGAAGCCGCGCTCGGCCTGGGCGGTGGCGCGGGCGGTCTCGTCGGCGTCCGGGCCGTCGGCGGCGAACCGTTCGAGCTCCTCGTCGAGCACGGCGGCGATCTTGTCCGGTTCCGGCCCGATCGCGTCCACGATCGCCAGGGACGGGCCGGACGCCAGCCGCGTCACGCCCGCCCACACCTCGGTGGCGATCTCGTCGCGCCGCACCATCCGGTCGTAGAGGCGGGACCCGGAGCCGCCGCCGAGGATCTCGACCGCCAGCTCGGCGGCCTCGACGTCGTCGCCGCCGTCGGTGGGCAGCGTGAACATCGCGAAGTAGGCGGGGGAGGGGACCTCCTCGTCGAGCGCCTCCTCCCGGACGCCGCTCAGCGGACCGAGCTCACCGGGCCGCGTGGGGGGCTTCTCCGGCCCGGTGGGCAGGCCGCCGAAATAGCGTTCCACCGCCTCGATGGTCTTCGCCGGGTCGACGTCGCCCACCACCGACAGCACGGCGTTGCCCGGGGCGTACCAGGTGGCGAAGAAGTCGGCGCAGTCTTCGAGGGTGGTGGCGTCCAGGTCCTCCATGGAGCCGATGGGGGTGTGCGCGTAGGGGTGGCCCGCCGGGAACGTCAGGTCGCAGAGCCGCTCGAAGGCCGTCCCGTAGGGCTGGTTGTCGTAGCGCTGGCGGCGCTCGTTCTTCACCACGTCGCGCTGGTTGTCGAGGTTGGCCTGGGTGAGCGCGGCGGGCAGCGTGCCCATCCGGTCGGCCTCCAGCCAGAGCGCGAGCTCCAGATGGCTGACCGGCACCGTCTCGTAGTAGTTCGTGCGCTCAAACGACGTGCTCGCGTTGAAGGCGGCGCCCGCGCTCTCCAGCAGCGCGGCGTGCTCGCCCTCGGCGACGTTCGCCGAGCCCTGGAACATCAGGTGCTCGAAGAGGTGGGCGAGGCCGGTGCGCCCGGCCCTCTCATGGCGTGAGCCAACCCCGTACCAGATGTTCACGGCTGCCAGTGGTACGACATGGTCCTCGCAGACCACCACGCGCAGGCCATTGCCGAGCGTGTGCTCATGCAGCGGCTGTTCTGCCACGGAGCGCTCCCGTCCGTTCGATGGGTTCGGCTGGCGGACAGCACCGCGCGCGTCGGCGGGACGTGCCCAGGCGGCGGGCTTGATCTCGGTCTTCACCGTACCGGGTGCGCGCGGCCTCGGGAGCGCTCGCGCGAACCTGTGGATAACCCGGGGAACGAAGCCGGGAGCGGGGAGGCGGGAGGCGAAGGGGCGGAGGTTTGTGCGAGGCGGGGATCAGGACGACGCGGACCCGTGGGCCGCGATCGCGTCCTCAAGGGAGCGGTGCAGGACGAAGATCTTGGTGAGCTGGGTGACGTGGAAGACCCGGCGGACCCGGTCGTTGACGCCCATGAACGACATCGTCCCGTCGCGCGCCCGGAGCCGGTGGTAGATGCCGACCAGCACGCCGAGGCCCGTGGAGTCGAGGAACGTGACCTCGCCGAGGTCGATGACGAGGTGCGTGCCGCCGTTGTCGATGATGTCGAGGAGCGCCTCCCGCAGCCGGGGGCTGGTGAAGACGTCGATCTCGCCGCTGATCTTCACCACCGTGAGGCCCTGTTCGACGCGGTGCTCGACGGCGAAGTCCACCGCTGCTCCTTTCTTCCGGTGTCGCCTCGGGATCCGGGAGCCGGGGTTCGGGGACCGGGCCCGAGTGGGGACTGTCTAGCTACCCGAGTGACGCGCCGTTACGCCCCGCCACCGGGATGTCGCATTTCCGACCCCGCGTCCACCCGTACGTCCACGACGGACCTCAAGCGGTGCGAAACAGCGCCCACACCACTTTGCCGTGCGGCAGCGACCGCCAGCCCCACCGGACGCTGAAGGACTCGACCAGATGCAGACCGCGCCCTGTCTCGGCGATGTAGTCGGGCTCCTTGCGCCGGGGAGCGGCCCGACTGGCGTCGATGATCCCGCAGAGCAGCCAGGGCGGCTGGTGGCCGAGCCGGAGCCTTATCGCGGACGGCGCCGAGCCGAGCGGGTCGGCCGGGTCGTCGTACACGCCCTCGTGGTGCACGTCGTGGCCCGGCCGACCGCGAAACGCCCCCCCGCTGTGCCGCAGCGCGTTCGTGACGAGTTCGGAGACGACGAGCCCCACGTCGTCGGTGAGTTCGGTGACGCCCCATTCGGTGAGGCGTGACACCGCGAAATGCCGTGCCTCGGTGACGGACTCGGGATCGGGCGCGACGGTGAACGAGACCGTGTGCCCCTGCATCGCGGTCAACGCGGTCAGGGCCGTGTCCAGCGGATGTGGCAGGTCGGACGATTCCGGGATGGGCGTGGACAGCGCGGCATGGTCGTGCGAGCCGGCCGGTCCCACGACGGGACCGAGCTTCCATCGCGTGTCGTCGTGCGCATGGCGTGACGTCATTCCAACCGGACCCCGCAGAGTGATCTTGTTGTGCCGCCGTGGATCGGAAGTCTCGTGCGTTATCCTGCGCATCGTAGCGTGCGAATGCAAGGCCCAATGCACGTGCATCCGCGTTGTGAGGGTGTGGGGCGGCGCGGGCAGCACGCAAGTGATCGGAGGTAACCGCAGGATACCGAGGCCAGTGGCACACTAGGTTCGCTGTCCGCCGAATAGCCGGAGGTTGGGCGTGACTCCAGAGACGCCGGGAAGCGGGTCGACCGTTCGCCGGATCCTGCTCGGGTCGCAGCTGCGCCGTCTGCGTGAGCAGAAGGGCGTGACCCGTCAGGACGCCGGCTACGTCATCCGCGCGTCGGAGTCGAAGATAAGCCGCCTTGAGCTTGGGCGAGTCAGCTTCAAAGAGCGAGACGTGGACGACCTGCTCTCGCTGTACGGCGTCAGCGACAAGACTGAGCGCGAGGCGCTGCTGCAGCTTGCGCGGGAGGCCAACACTCCCGGTTGGTGGCACCGGTACAACGACGTGTTGCCCGGCTGGTTCCAGACCTACGTGGGCCTGGAGGAGTCGGCGGCGTTGATCCGCACATATGAACTGCAGTTCGTTCCGGGACTGCTGCAGTCGGAGGGGTATGCGCGAGCGGTGATCCGCCTCGGCAACGCAGGTGCCGCCGAACACGAGATCGACCAGCGCGTGGAACTGCGCCTGCAACGCCAGGAACGCCTCACAGGCCCGGAGGCTCCGCGCCTGTGGGCGGTCGTGGACGAAGGGGCGCTGAAGCGTCCCATCGGTGGTCCGGAGGTGATGAGAGGCCAGTTCGAGCATCTCATCGAGATGTCGAAACTGCCCAACGTCACCATCCAGATCATGCCGTTCAGGTTCGGTGGCCACGCGGCCGAGGGAGGCGCGTTCACGATCCTGCGCTTTCCCGAGCAGGACCTGCCGGACGTGGTTTACGTCGAGAACCTCACCGGCGCGATGTACCTGGACAAGCGCGACGACGTCGACACCTACCTGCAGGCGATGGAACGCCTGTGCGTCGACAGCGCGACCCCGGAGCGCACCGTCGAGCTTCTTGGTGATCTTCTCAGAGAGACATGATGCTCCAGACCGACTACGACAACGGGATGCCCGCCACCGACCTCCGCGGGGCTCGGTGGCTGAAGTCCCGGCGAAGCAATTCCCAGGGGAACTGTGTGGAAATCGCCGAGCTGCCCGGCGGGCAGGTCGCGATGCGCAACTCCCGTCATCCCGAGGGCCCGGCCCTCATCTACACCCGTCACGAGATCGAAGCGCTCATCCTTGGAGCCAAGGACGGCGACTTCGACCATCTCATCGCCTCCCGTAACTGACACTCACCAGGAACCCCGCCAACCAACCGCCGCCTGGCTCCCGTTCTAGGCGGCATGCCGAAAGGCGACGGGTCGGCACCGGTCACCCAACGTCGACCCGTCCGCCACCACGCAGAGGCCACCCGGCGCGAGGGTGGCCTTTCGCTTTCGCGCACGTGTGCGGGTGCGCCTGTGCGCGCGCGCCTGGGCGCGTGTGAGCGTGGCTCAGCCGCAGTTGGCGTAGCTGGACGTACGGCCGTTGCCGCCGAAGCGGACGCACGCACCGGGCGCCTTCACGAACACCGGACCCGCGTACCAGGCGAACGACCCGCTGTCGACGACCTGGCTACCGCCCTGCTTCTGGATCCACACCGAGACCGGGGACTTCGTGCCCACGTGCTGCGTCTTCATCGTGACGGCGCAGTTGTAACCGGAGCTGTTGTAGAGCTGGTAGGCGGTACCGCCGGAAACGCCCATGGAACGTTGCACGTAATAACCGCCGCCATGGCCCCCGCTGTTGCACGCGGCCTGCGGGGTGTACTTGTTGGGCGGTTCCTTAGAAGGAGTGGAGGCTCCGCCCCCTCCGCCCTTGGTCGGCGTAGAGCCGGGCTGCTGCGGTGTCCCCGGCAGCTGGGACGCGTTGGGCCCGGTGGGGTTCGGACTCTGCTTCCCCTGGGGCTGCCCCGGCTTGGGCTTCATCGGGTTCCGGGCGTCGCCTCCGGCCACGGCCCCCTGCCCGTCCTGCGCGCCGTTCTGGTCGGACGCCGTCACCTGATGGTCGCCGCCCTTGTCGTCACCCGACCTCGTCGCCGCCCATACGGAACCGCCCGCGATGACGGCCGCCACCGCGGCGGCGGCCGCGATGGGGACGACGAGCCGGCCGCGCTTCCTGCCGCCCGCCCCATGGCCGCTGGGCGAGCCGGAGGGGAACGCTGGGGGCACGCCACCATGCCCCGCGTCGAAGTAAGACGGGGGCTGGGGCGCCGTCCTGTTCCTGGGCGTGGAGGGATCGGTGACCTGGTCGGGAGGCAGCAGCGCCCCGGCCATGTCGGACGGCGCCGCATGCGGATCCGTCGAACCGTGGCCCCGATCCCCGGCCGCCCTGTTCGCCTCGGCCGGGAACGCGGGCAGCGGCTGGACGGCCGCCTCGGCCGAGGACGTGCCGCTGGCCGCGCCGACCAGGCGTTCCTGCGCCTGCCGCGCGGTGGGACGCTGCGCGGGCTCCTTGGCCAGGCAGGCCGACACGAGTTCGCGCATCGGGCTGGGCAGGTCGCCGAGATCGGGCTCGCCGGTCAGGATGCGGTGCATGATCGAGGCCATCTCGTCATTGCCGAAGGCGGGACGTCCCGTCGCGGCGAACACCATGGTCGTGCCCCAGGCGAACATGTCGGAGGCCGTGCTGACCTCCGCGCCCGTGAAGTGCTCGGGCGCCATGTAGGCGGGCGTGCCGACGTTCTGCGTCTCACCCGCCGCGCCCAGCGCGCGCGCCACGCCGAAGTCGATGACGCGGGGGCCGTCCGGTCCCATCATCACGTTGTGGGGCTTGAAGTCACGGTGGACGATCCCGGCCTGGTGGATCGCGGTCAGCGCGGTGAGGGTGCTGATGGCGAGCCGCTCAAGCGCACCGCCGGTGCGCGGTCCGTCTGTGCGCACCACATGATGAAGGGACAGCCCGGGAACGTACTCACTGACGATGTAGGGCTGGTCGCCCGCGACGTCGGCGTCGAGTACCTGCGCGGTGCAGAACCGTGCCACGCGCTTGGCGACCTCCAACTCGCGGACGAAGCGCGCGCGGGCGGCGTCGTCTCCGGCGAGCCCGCCGTGGAGGAGCTTGATGGCGACGTGGTCCACGGCGGGGACGTCCCCGACCGCGCCGACCCGCCGACCCAGGAACACCGATCCCTGCCCGCCCTCGCCCAGGCGGCCCAGGATCTCGTACCCGCCCAGCTCGATCGGGTCGCCCGACCGCAGCGGCAGGGCGTCCGGCATCGTCCTATCGGTCACACCACTCGCTCCCCGTCACTTTCGGCTCGGTCACTTCGGGCTCGCCGACCTGGACCGCGCACCAGCCTAAGGGCAGAAGATGGTAGGCGCTTCCCGGGGCAGTTGATCTAGTGAGTGGCGACGGGACGCTAAATGGACTACAGTCCGATTCATGGGAGGGGGAGAGCCGGTGACAGAGCGCGGCCCGGTCGGCGACCGGAGCGTCGACCTTGAGCTGATGCGGACGCCGCCGCCCAAGGAGCGTGCGGACGCGGCGCGCAACCGTGCCAAGGTGCTGGAGGCCGCCGCTCGCCTGTTCGCCGAGCATGGGGTCGAGTCCGTCTCCATGGACGCGGTCGCCACCGCCGCCGGGGTCGGCAAGGGGACCCTCTTCCGCCGGTTCGGCGACAAGGCGGGGCTCGCCGTCGCCCTCCTGGACGAACGGGAACGCGACCTCCAGGACGCGATCCTGTCCGGCCCGGCTCCGTTGGGTCCTGGTGAGGCGGACGCTGTCGTTCCGCCGTCCGAACGTCTACTCGCCTTTGCCGATGCCTATATGGACTACGTCCTGGACCATCTGTCCCTGGTGCGGATGTCCGAGACCGCCTCGCCGGGCGCCCGGTACCGCATCGGCGCCTACGGGTTCTGGCATCGGCACCTGACGATCCTGCTCGACCAGTCCGTCCCCGACGGGGACGGACTGGCGCACGCGCTTCTCGCCGTCCTCGGTGCGGAGCACCTCACCGCGATGGTCGAGAGCGTGGGGGCGGAACGCGCGCGCGCCGCCGTCCATGCCCTCTTCAGTGCGGCCGGTGCCTGGCCAGGGGACTCCTAGCGAAAAATTCGGGTCAGGCCGGGTCGGGGCTACGCCGCTTGCCGCGCCGCTCCGCCCGGCCTTCATCGTTGCCCGGTGGACCCTCCGGGGCGTGGTTGCGTTCCAGCCGCGCGGCGACCACGAGCGCGCGCAGCGACGTGGTCTTCACGTGTTCGTGTTCCCTGCTGGAGCGGGTCCTCGGGATGCTGCTCGGCACGCTTCACCTCCATGGATCGCGGACATGGGTGCTACCCGGCTCGCCGGATTTCGCACAGTAGTTGCAACCGCAAGATCTTTCGGGCTATTCCGAGTGATCGTTCCGTTTAGCCGCCGTCCGCATCCGGTCCTCGATCTGGCTATCTAGGTTGTATTCCTAACTAGCTAGCGCTACGGTCTAGCTAGTCGACCGATACGAGGAGGACGGCCATGGCAGCCGACCGCCGGGCCAGCTGGCTCAAAGGCGTCCTCGACCTGCTGGTGCTCGCGAGCCTGACCCGGGGCGAGAGCTACGGGTACGAGATCGCCAAGACGCTCGCCGATGCCGGCCTGGGGCAGATCAAGGGCGGCACCCTCTACCCGGTGCTCAACCGCCTGGAAGAGGCGGGGCTGGTCTCCGCGGAGTTCCGGGTCGCCGACCGCGGCCCAGGCCGCCGCTACTACCACCTCACCGACGAGGGCCGCGCGACGCTCACCGAGCAGAGCGCGCTGTGGCTCGCCTTCGACGAATCAGTGCGCACGATGCTCACCCAGAAAGCGGACCGATGACGAACCCCTACTTCGAGGAACTGGCGCAAAGGCTGCGCGACCGCGGGCTCCCCGCGGACCAGGTCACCCTCACCGTCGACGACCTCGCCGCATACGTGGCCGAATCCGGAACCGACCCGGTACAGGAATTCGGTGCGCCAGAGGAGTTCGCCCTACAGGTGGCACCGTCCCGACAGAGAGAAGACGCCGCCCCTCCGTCCTCTGCCGAAACGTGGACCTGGAGGGCCGACGCCTTCCACGAACGCGACGTCCTCAACCACTACGGCGACGAAGGGTGGGAGGTCGAACGTGTCGACGCGGCGGGCCGCTTCGTCAGCCACCGCGAACCGGACAACCCGCAACGCTGGGAGTACCGCCGCGAGACCGTCATGCCGGGACGCCGCCAGGCCCTCGCCGACCGGCTGGCCCCCGACGGCTGGGAACCTTGCGGCACCTGGATCTGCTTCGAGTACTTCAAGCGACCCAAGGCGGCCACTATCGGCCCCGAGGCGGAACTGAGGGACGTCCCGGAAACCCCGGCCCGGCGGACGTTCTTCAGCAAGCGCTTCATCCGCTTCATCACGGCCTACGCCTTCCTCGTGGCCGCGATCTGCGCGACGGGTCTCTCGCTGACCTCGGGCGACTCCCAGGGCGGCTTCCTCACGGGCATCGCCGTAGGCGCCCTGCTGATGTTGGCCGTACTGGTCACTTGGCTCTACACGGATCACCGTCGCAATTCCACATGATGGGCCCGGACGCCTTCTGACTCCCGAGTAATGATCGGGGGACGGCCGCCGGACTCTCCCCGAGACAGCGCGGGACGGGAAGAAGTGGGGTTTTTGCGGTTGGTGGGATCTGGGGGGTTGTTCCCACGGGAGGGGTGAGGACGGGATGCTCCCCGGCGGGCTGGACTGGGTACGTATTGCAGGACCGGTTCGCCCGCCGGTGCCTTGAGCGGCTCAGTGTGGAGTCTTGCGGGCGGACGCGCTGAGGCCGTCTCGTAGGAGAGATACGTGATCAGAAAGCTGCTCGTCGCCAACCGGGGCGAGATCGCCGTGCGCGCCTTCCGCGCGGCCTATGAGCTCGGAATAGCCAGTGTCGCCGTGTACGCGCACGAGGACAGGTTGTCGCTGCACCGCCAGAAGGCGGACGAGGCGTACGAGATCGGCGAGCACGGTCATCCCGTCCGGGCCTACCTGGACGTGGATGGGATCGTGGAGACGGCGCTGCGGGTGGGCGCCGACGCCGTGTATCCGGGGTACGGGTTCCTGTCGGAGAGCCCCGAACTGGCGAAGGCGTGCGAGCGCAACGGGATCAAGTTCGTGGGGCCGCCGTCGGCGGCGCTGAGCCTGGCCGGGAACAAGATCGAGGCGGTCGCGGCGGCGCGGCGGGCGGGCCTGCCGGTGCTGCGGTCGGCGACGCCCGAGCCCGGCCGGGAGTTGGACGCGGCCGACGAGGTGGGTTTCCCGCTCTTCGTGAAGGCGGCGGCGGGTGGCGGCGGGCGCGGGCTGCGCCGCGTCGACAACCGTGAGGATCTGCAGGCCGCCGTGGACACCGCGCGCCGGGAGGCCGAGAGCGCGTTCGGTGACGCCACGGTGTTCCTTGAGCAGGCGGTGGATCGTCCCCGCCATATTGAGGTGCAGGTCCTCGCGGACGGTGCGGGGCATGTGGTCCATCTGCGTGAGCGCGACTGCTCGGTGCAGCGTCGCCACCAGAAAGTGGTGGAAATCGCGCCCGCGCCCAGGCTCGACCCAGCGGTGGCGCAGCGGCTTTGTGAGGACGCCGTGCGTTTCGCCAAGGAGATCGGCTACGAGAACGCGGGAACCGTGGAATTCCTCGTGGACGATCGCGGCCAGCACGTCTTCATCGAAATGAACCCGCGTATCCAGGTCGAGCACACCGTGACCGAGGAAGTCACCGGTGTCGACCTGGTTCAGAGCCAGTTGCGCATTGCCGGTGGTGAAACGCTCGCCGATCTCGGTATCGCGCAGGACGAAGTGACCGTGAGCGGTTACGCCGTCCAATGCCGGATTACCACTGAGGACCCGGCGAATGGGTTCCGTCCGGATACGGGGAAGATTTCCGCGTACCGGTCACCGGGCGGGGCAGGCGTGCGTCTCGACACGGGTACCGCTTATGGGGGCGCGATCATCAGCCCCCATTTCGACTCCCTCCTGGTCAAGCTGACCTGTCGCGGGCGGACGTTCGAGGAGGCCGTGCGGCGCGCGCGCAGAGCGGTCGCTGAGTTCCGCATCCGGGGAGTGGCGTCCAACATCCCGTTCTTGCAAGCGCTGCTGGACGAACAGGACTTCCGCGCGGGCGGCGTGACGACGTCCTACATCGGCGACCATCCCGAGCTGCTCACGGCACGGTCGAGCGGTGACCGCGCTACGCGGCTCGTCCGGTATCTGGCGGACGTGACCGTCAACAAGCCGCACGGTGAGGCGCCCACCGACCTCGACCCGGCGACGAAGCTGCCGGCGCTGCCCATGGACGGTCCGTTCCCCACGGGCTCGCGCGACCGGCTCCTGGCGCTCGGCCCGCAGGCGTTCGCGGAGCAACTCCGGTCGCAGAGCGCTCTGGCCGTCACCGACACGACGTTCAGGGACGCGCACCAATCGCTCCTCGCGACGCGAGTACGCACCTATGACC
>NZ_BCQP01000041.1 GCF_001552135.1 Actinomadura chibensis NBRC 106107
GGGCCACCGCGGCGAGCCAGCGGCGGGCGCCGTCCACGCCGGTCAGCGCGTCGTGGACGCCGTGCCGGTCGGCGAAGACGGTGTTCATCAGTTCGACCGGCAGCGCCTGTCCCATCAGCGGGGGCTGCGAGGTGGGCATCCCGCCAGTCTACGGTCTTCTAACGGATACTTCCCGCTTTATCCGTTTGACAGCGGACGAGCCACGGACCTACCGTTCTAACGGATGAAGAACAACTAACCCGTTAGAGTCGCCATCGGAAGGGTCCGCCATGAGCGAGTCACGTCCGCCGTTCCCGCCGTTCGACGAGGAGTCGGCACCGCGGAAGGTGCAGGCCGCCGAGGACGCGTGGAACACGCGCGACCCGCACCGGGTCAGCCTCGCCTACACGCCCGACTCCGTTTGGCGGAACCGCGACACCTTCATCACGGGCCGGGACGAGATCGTGCAATTCCTGACGGCGAAATGGGAACGCGAACAGGACTACGTGCTGCGCAAGAGCCTGTGGGGTTTCCGCGGAAACCGCATGGCCGTCCGGTTCCAGTACGAATGGCACGACGCGGACGGCCAGTGGTGGCGCAGTTACGGCAATGAATTGTGGCAGTTCACCGAGAGCGGGCTCATGAGCCGCCGCGAGGCAAGCATCAACGACGTGCGGATCGCCGAGTCCGACCGCCGCTGGTTCGGGCCGCGCTCGGACGACGAGCGCGGCCCGGGCCACGAGATTCCCCTCCGGTGAGTTCGGGCGTGGGTCAGCGGACGTCCACGTAGTCCCCGGCGCCGGTGACGGGCATGTAGGTGGCGCTGCCCGCGTAGACGGCGCGCCAGGTGCCGTCCTGCTTGGCGGTGAACGACTTGCGGAACACGCCGGTGGAGGCGCTGCGGGTGGTCCCGGCGAGCGTCCACGACGACGTCCCGGCCCGCTGGAAGTAGATCTTCACCGTCGCGCCCGACCCGGGCTTCCACCCGCCGACGTTCCGGCTCAGCTTGCCCTGCACCGTGAGCGCCCTGCCCTTGCGGACGGGCTCCGGCGCGGCGTTGAAGGAGGTGATGGAGGTCGCGTACCGCGTGTCGACGAAGTCGGTCCCGCTGACCACCGGGCGGTACGCGGCCGACCCCGCGTAGCGGACCCGCCAGTACCCGTCGCGCGCGGCGGGCGCGCCGACCGAGAACGCCCCGGTCGAACCGGTCGTCCCCCGGCCGACGCGCGTCCACCCGGACGTGCCGTTCGCGGAGAACTCGACGTCCACGGTGGCGCCCTTCACGGCCGCGCCGTTCGCCAGCAGCCGTCCCGACGTCGTGACCGTCCCGTTGAGCGCGACGGGCTCCGGCCCGGCGTTCGCCCCGCTGAACGCGGTGACGGCCCGCGCGGTCCCGACCTCCAGCGGCTGCCGGACCTCGCTCCGGGTGAACAGCCCGGTCGAGTTGGGCGCGTACTGGACGAGCAGCTCGCCCGGGGACGCGGTGAAGGTGAACTCGAACGACCCGCCCGCGCCGAGCGTCTCGACCTTCCCGAGGTACCGCGTGTCGCCGCCGTCGAACGGGATGATCCACGCCTCGACGTCCTCACCCGGCCCGAGGGTGACCGGCCCGCCGGTCCCGGCGCGCGTCAGCGCTCCCCGGACGGTGACCGTGCTGCCCGCCGGGACCGGGTTCGGCGCGCTGACCCGCGCCGAGATCGCCGTGGCGGTCTGGTTGACGGTGACCGGGAGCGCCGACCGGCCCTGGCACACCACGCCCTTCGCGGCGTTGGAGAGCTCGGGCCGGACGAAGGCGTCGCCCCGCACGGTGAACCGCCCGTCGGCGCCGGTCTCGGCGGTCCCCGGCGTCCCGAGGAGGTTCACCGACAGCCCGGCCGCGGGCTGGAGCGCGGCGCCCTTGGACGTCCGGTAGGAGATGCCGCCGGACGCCGTCACCGTCCGGTGGTCGGCGTCGAGCACCGAGGGCGTCGCGGTGACGCCGGAGTAGACCGCTCCGTAGCACGCCTGGAAGGTGTTGGCGTTCTGGCCGAGCAGGTCGCCCTTCGCGTCCTCCACGTAGGCGATGGCCCAGTGCCCGCCCGGGTGCTCCTCGACGGAGACCGGGAGGGAGCCCTGCCAGGTGCCGTCCTGCGCGGTCCCGCTGATCAGCCGGAGGTCTCCGAGCGTCGCCCAGCTCTCCCCGAACCGCGAGTCGGCGAGCCACGCGCGAACCCGCGCGACGCCCTCGCCCTTGACGTCCACCGTGACGGTCACGGGGTGCGCGGGATCGTCGCGGTCCAATGTCGAATGCACGAACACGTAGGGGGCCGCGTGCGCGGCGGGCGCGGCGACCACGACGACGGGCGCCGCCAGGACGGCGGCGGAGATCAGAGAGCGGAAACGGCGATGCACGGAATGCCTCCTCGGGCTGCTCACCCAGGAGGACGCGGCGCCCCGCCTCCAAGATCACATATCTTAGATTACGAATCGGTCACTGATCGCTCAGAGGTAACTGGCGGGAGGTCCGCGGCCGGAGCCAGGCGGCTGATCACGTCCGCGTACCGCCACGCCCCGTCGACCGGGATCGGGTACAGGACGGGCATGTCGACCCCGGCCTTGCGGTACTCCTCGACGCGGGCGCGGCACGCGGCCGGGTCGCCGTGGGCCACGAACGAGTCCGCGACGTGCTGCGGGACGTGCCGGGCCGCCCCCTCGAAGTCGCCCGCGCGGATCCGCTCCCGGACGGCGTCCATCGGGTCCCCGAACAGGCTCGGCGCGGCGGGGTGCAGCGCGTAGCGCGGGACGACGGCCCGCGCCCCCCGCGCCGCGACCTCCGCGTCGTCGGACAGGCAGGTGTGGACGACGCACGAGATCTCGACGTCCGCCGGGTCGCGTCCCGCCGCCACGGCGGACTCGCGGACGACGGCCACCGCCTCGGCGGCCCGGTCCGGCGACATGAGGTTGAGGATCACGCCGTCGGCCACGCGGCCCGCCAGCCGCAGCATGCGCGGCCCGAGCGCGGCGAGGTGGACGGGCAGGTCGGAGCGGTGCGGCGGACGGTCGAACAGCACCCGCCCGGTTCGGAAGACGGCGCCGTCGAAGCCCGGCGCGCCGGTGAGCGCCGCGCGCAGCACCGCCACGTACTCCTCGATCATCTGGAGCGGCGGCAGCGGCGGCAGGCCCAGTTGGGCGTTCCTGGCCGCGTTCGCGAGGCCGAGGCCGAGCCGGAACCGGCCGCCGGACATGTCGTCCAGGTGGACGGCGGTCCTCGCGGTGAGCACGGGCGGGCGCAGCGCCGCGTTGGCGATCGCGGTGCCCACGGCCACCGACCGGGTCGCCGCGATCATCGGCTGGCACAGCGCCAGGGCGTCGCCGTTCACCTCGGCGACGAACACGGCGTCGTATCCGGCGTCCTCGGCCGCCCGGGCCAGTTCGCCGAGCTCCGCGTGCGGCAGGGCGCTGTTCGACGCGATGGACAGGCCGAGGCTCATGCGGCCGCCTTTCCCGGTCTAGATGATCAGTTCGTCGATCTCCCGCACCGCGTCCGCGAGGGCGGCGACGATCTTGCGGCGGGTGGGGACGTTCATACGGCTCGCGGGAACGGAGATGTTCAGCGCCAGCGGGGAGTGGTTGGAGCGGGGCAGGGCCATCGCCACCGACATCACGCCCTCCTCGCTCTCCTCCTTGCTGGTCGCGTAGCCCTTGCGGCGCACGTCCTTCAGCGCGTCCAGGAGGGCGTCGCGGGAGTCGATCGACGCGCCCGTCATCTGTTCGAGCTTGGGCTCGGGGTACAGGTCCATGAGGTCGGCGTCCGGCAGTTGGGCCAGCATGGCCTTCCCGGTCGAGGTGCAGTGCGCGAGCATCGACCGGCCGAGGCGGGACCCGACGCGGACGGCGCGCGGGCTCTCGATCGAGTCGATGAAGCGGACCATCTGCCCTTCGAGGGTCCCGAGGTGGACGGTCTCCTGCAGCTCGGCGTTGAGCCGCTCCAGCACCGGGCGGGCGCGTTCGCGCACGTCGAGGCGGCCGAGCAGGGAGAAGGCGATCTTGTCGAGGGACGGCCCCGGCTCGTACATCCGGGACTGCCGGTTCTGCCGGACGAAACCGCGGTACTGGAGCATCGCGAGGAGCCGGTGCGCGGTGGACGAGGCGACGCCGAGGTAGTCCCCGGCGTCGGTCAGCCGGAGGGAGCCGCGCTCGCCGATCAGCCAGAGCAGCCGGAGGGCGTTGTCGACCGACTCGATCGGGTACTGCGGGGGCGCGGAGTGCTCCGGCTCGGCGGGCGGCTCCGCGTCCGGACCGGCGGGGTGATCGGGCATTGGTGCCTTTCTGGCGGTTGTCTTGGAACGCGGTCGTGAGCGCGTCTGGCGACGTCCCGATCGGGACTCTCCATTATCGCTCCGACACCGGCGGCGCGGAGAGCCGCGCCGACCGCGCGGCCCCCGCGCGCACGGGGGTCAGGTTCCGGCGGTCAGCGCGTACATCTCGTAGACGAGCGTGCTGCCGGTCCGGCGTCCGAGGCCGACCGCCTGCACCCTGTTCAGCCACCCGTACCGCTCGTCGTCGGTCTCGAAGGTGGGCGCGGTGAAGATGACGCCGCCGTCCGCGGGCGGCTTGTCGGCCTTCCCCCGGTAGGTCATGGCGATGACGGCTCCGTCGTCGGTGCGCAGCAGGATCCGGGCGTCCACGCTGACCGAGTTGTCGGCGTGGACGCGTACCCAGTCGCTGGCGCTGCGTCCGAGCTGGCTCGCCCGGACCCGGTCCCCCTCCCACCGGCAGTCGGCGGCCTCGCCGATGAGGCGCCCGCCCGCGGGGGTGGACGGCAGCTTCGTGTGCCGCTCGATCGTGATGGTCAGCGTGCCCAGCGGGTCCAGCTCGATGCCCACGCGCGCTCCTTCGGCCGACTCGGGGGTTGACATCCGATGACCAGAAAAGCATTCTGCATTGAAGAAATCAACCGACACCCTCGCTGATCAGAGAGGCCAGCCATGACTGGATTCGACCGACCTCGGGGCCTCAACCACGTCGCGTACGTGACCCGTGACACCGCGGCGACCAAGCGCTTCTACACCGAGCTGCTCGGCCTCCGGCTGGTCGGCTACGCCATGGACGACAGCGTGGGCAGCACCGGCGAGCCGACGACCTTCCTGCACACGTTCTTCGAGATGGGCGACGGCTCCTGCATCGCGTTCTTCGAGATCGAGGGGCTCGACGCCGACCACAACGACTCCCCGCTGCCGCGCTGGGCGCCGCACATCGCGCTCTCGCTGGACAGCCTGGAGGAGGTGGGGGCCGCCCGTGACCGGCTGGTCGAGGCGGGTGTCGAGGTCAAGGGCGTGGTCGATCACGAGGGCATCTGGTCGTCCATCTACTTCTTCGACCCCAACGGCGTGCGCCTGGAGCTGACGTACCAGAACCGTCCGCTGAACGACGACGACGCGGCGGCGGCGGAGAAGGCGGTGCGCGCCTGGCAGGACGAGCACGGCCCGGCCCGCGCATGACGCTCGCGTCCACCCGGCACGCGGTGGCCGACGAGGACGCGGCGCAGGACCTGTTCACGCGGAACGGCTGGGGCGACGGGCTGCCCGTCATCCCGCCCACGCCGGAGCGCGTCGAGCGGTTCGTCGCGGCGTCCGGCATCCCGGCCGGCCAGGTGATCGGACGGCTGCCCGAGCAGGGCGCCGCGCTCACCCTGGAGAAGATCGCGGTCAACGCGGTCGCGGCGGGGTGCCGCGAGGAGTACATGTCGGTGCTGGTCGCGACCGTCCGCGCCCTCACCCGCGAGCCGTTCAACCTGCACAGCACGACGGTCAGCGGCGCCACCGCGCCGCTCCTGATCATCAGCGGGCCGGTGGTGGACCGGCTGAACGTCAACACGTCGTTCAGCCTGTTCGGGCCGGGCCACCACGCGAACGCCACGATCGGCCGGGCCGTCCGGCTCATCCTGCAGAACCTGTGCGGGGGCGTGCCGGGCGTCCTGGACAAGTCCACCTTCGGGCATCCGGGCAAGTACGCCTACTGCGTCGGCGAGAGCACGACCTTCCCGCACGCCGCCGGGTGGCCGCCGCTGCACGCCGACCGGGGCGTGCCCGCCGACCGGAGCGCGGTGACGGTGTTCGCCGGTGAGGCGCCGGTCAACGCGCGCAACGACTGGGCGGGCGAGCCGGGCCCGATCCTCGCCACGATCGCGGACGCGATGCTGCCGTGCCACTACACCGGCGGGAGCTTCGTCGTCGTGATCGGCCCCCGGCACGCCGAGATCGTCCAGCGCGCCGGGATGACGAAGGCGGACGTGCGCGAGGAGCTGTTCCGGCTGGCCAGGCGCAGCGTTGGAGCGCTCCGCCGCGCGGGCCGCCTCCCGGACGCCGCCGCCCCGAGCGACGACGAGGAGCGCACCGTCGTCCGCCGTCCCGAGGACATCCTGATCACCGTCGCCGGGGGCGACGCCTACGGCTACTCGGCGGTCGTCCCGTACTGGGTCGGCGGCCACGAGTCCGAGCCCGTCACCGAGCCGCTCTCCCCTGAGGAGGCGGAGAGGTGCCAGATACCGCCGAGGGAGACGTCATGACCGGAGCGAAGCGAGGATCATGGCGTCCCCGCCGCGGGGGCCTGGGGGTCGTCCCCCAGAAAGGCAGGGCGTCATGACCGGAGGACTCGTCGTCCTTGATCCGACCGCCGACGTCCCGCGCGAGACGGTCGGGGCGCTGCCGCGTCCGGTGACGCTGTCCGGGCTCGCGGTCGGGTACCTCGACAACGGCAAGCCGAACAGCGACCGCTTCCTCCGCCTGCTCGCCGCGCGGCTGCGCGAGGACGGCGCCCTCGACGCGGCCTGGGAGCGCAAGCCCAGCATCGGACGGGTCGCGTCCGAGGAGACGCTCGACGACCTCGCCGCGCAGTGCGACGTGGTGGTGACGGGAGTGGGCGACTGCGCCGGGTGCTGCTCGTGCACGGTGCGGGACGCGATCGCGCTCGAACGCCGGGGCGTCCCGGCCTACGTCGTGTGCACCACGGAGATGGTCACCACGGCGCGGATCGCGGCGCGGGCGGCGGGCGTCCCCGAACTGCCGCTGACCGTCATCGACCATCCGCTCGGCTCGCTGACCGACGACCTGCTCGCCGCGCGGGCCGAGGTCGCGCTCGGCCAGATCCGCGGGCGGGCGGACCGGTGACGGCGGCCGAGCGGGCGGCGGCGGAGCGGGTGGCGATCGTCACCGGCGGCGGACAGGGGCTCGGCCGGGCCTACGCGGCCCGGCTGGCGCGGGCGGGGAACCGCGTCGCCGTCGTGGACGTCGCGGGCGCCGCCGCGCACGCCGCCGCCGCCGACATCGCCGCCGACGTCGGCGCGGACCGGGTGAGCGCGCACGAGGCCGACGTCACCGACGAGGACCAGGTCGCCGCGTTCGTCGGCGCGGTGGTCGAGCGCTGGGGACGCGTCGACGCCCTGGTCAACAACGCCGGGGGCGCGCTGCTGCCGGCCGCGCCGTTCGACTCGTTCGACCGCGCCGAGTGGACGCGGGTCCTCGACGTGAACCTGACCGGGCAGTGGCTGTGCGCGCGGGCGGTCGTCCCGCACATGCGCGCCGCCGGGCACGGCAAGATCGTGAACGTCAGCTCGACCATGGTGTCGAAGGGCCTGCCGGTCGGGCTCGCGCCCTACGTCGCGGCCAAGGCCGGGGTGGTCGGCCTGACCCGGGCGCTCGCGCGCGAGCTGGGCCCGGACGGGATCCGCGTGAACGCCATCGCGCCCGGCTACATCCCGGTGGAGACGAGGAAGACGGTGCACACCCCGCGGGCGGCGACGGCGCTGCGGGAGCGCATGAAGACGGAGCAGTGCCTGCCGGTGGTCGGCGTCCCGGACGACCTCTGCGGCGCCGTGGAGTTCCTGTGCTCCCCGGCCTCGGACTTCATCACCGGGCAGGTCGTGAACGTCGACGGCGGCTGGGCGCACGGCTGACGGCGGCCCGGCCCGCCCCGTTCCAGCGGCGTCCGCACGCGCCGCGGCCCCGGCACGCCCGCGTGCCGTCCACATGTGGTCCGACCAGCGCGAATATCCGTCAGGAAGGCCCCGCGAAGGGCTTTACGGACGCACCCGCACTCGCTATTCTCCAGAAACCAATTCTGGAGAAAAGAGAACCTGGCCGCCGAGACCGTGCTCAGCAGGCGCTTCGCACGCTCGCCAGATGAAGGGATCCCACGATGATCACAACCGGCACCGCCGGTCGCGTCGCGGTCGGGCTGACCGTCGCCGCGCTGGCCCTGGCGGCCTGCGGCGGCGAGGGCTCCGACTCCGGCGGCGGGTCCAAGACACTGAAGATCGGCCTCGTCACCAGCTCCGCCGGGCCGTTCGCCAGCAACGCGAAGACGATGGTGGCGGGCGCCGAGTACGCCGTGAAGCTGCTGAACGACGCGGGCGGCGTCGGCGGCGCCAAGCTGGAGCTCGTCAAGGTCGACAGCCAGAACAAGCCGACCGCCACCGCGACGCTCATCCCCGAGCTGGCCGCGAAGCAGAAGGTCCTCGCGATCGTCGGCCCGGTGGACAGCGCGGGCTGCGAGGTCGCCTGCACGGCGGCCAACAAGCTCAAGGTGCCGATCGTGAGCCCGGGGGCGGCGCGTCCCGGCGTCCTGCAGAACGCCCGCCCGTACGGCTTCACGATCGCCCAGCCGGACGCCGACAACAGCACCCCCGTGCTCACCAAGATCATTCAGAGTAAGAAGCTGAAGCGCGCCGCGATCATCAGCGACGAGGCCAACGCCACCACGAAGGCCCAGGCCGACCTGTTCCGCAACGTCTTCGGCAGCAACGGCGTCGAGATCGTCAAGGCCGTGACGTTCAAGAGCGGCGACTCCAGCTTCGCCTCGCAGATCACGTCGGTCGCCGCCGCGAAGCCGGACGTGCTGGCCCTCGCCGCCGGTCCGGACGACGCGGGCCGCATCGCGCGGGAGGCGCGCAGCCAGCGCCAGGAC
The DNA here is from genome assembly GCF_001552135.1 of Actinomadura chibensis NBRC 106107. Classification (GTDB taxonomy): domain Bacteria; phylum Actinomycetota; class Actinomycetes; order Streptosporangiales; family Streptosporangiaceae; genus Spirillospora; species Spirillospora chibensis. Next base: position 8,923 of record NZ_BCQP01000041.1, read on the forward strand.
TTCACGCTGCTCGGCACCGGCTCGCTCCAGTCCGGCGGCGCCGCCTACGTCGCGGCGGGCGGGAAGGCCACCGAGGGCACGCTCGCCGCCGCCCAGTACGACCCGCACAGCGAGACGCCCGCGGCGAAGCCGCTGCTGGAGGCGGCGCAGACGGCCACCGGCCAGGCCGACATCCCGCTCAACTTCGCCTATGCCTTCGACGCCGTCCACATGATCGCCAAGGCGATCGAGGAGAAGGGCGTGAAGGCCGGTGACGTCGAGAAGGGCCGGGTCTCGATCCAGGAGAGCCTCAACGCCATGCAGAACTACCAGGGCATGGCCGACGCCAGCACGTTCAAGGAGGGCATCGCGCAGCGGCCGCAGCTCCAGGCGGTCGTCAAGGACGGCAAGTTCGTGATCGACAAGAGCGCCGGCTGACCGCATGCTCGCACAGCAGCTGTTCAACGGTCTGTTGCTCGGGGCGACCTTCTGCCTGGTCGCCCTGGGCTTCAACCTCGTCGTCGGCGCGATGGACCGGCTCAACTTCGCCCTCGGCGAGACGGCGATGCTGAGCGCCGTCCTCGGCGCGCTCATCATGACCGAGACGCCGGCGCCCTTCCTGGTGAGCTTCGCCGCCGCCACCGCGATCGGCGGGGGCGTGGCGGTGGCGGTGTACTACCTGTCGTTCCGGTTCGTGTCCGCGGACTTCCCGACGGCGTCGATCCTCAGCAGCCTCGGCTGCGGGCTGGTGCTGACCGCCGCCGTCACCAAGGCGTTCGGCAGCCACCAGCGCTCGGTCCCGGACGTGCTGTCCGGCGTCCGGCTCGACCTCGGCGCCTTCACCGTGTCCGGCGCGCAGCTCGTGATCCTGCTGCTCGCCACGCTGCTGACGGCCGGGCTGTACGTGTTCCTCGAACGCACGCCGTGGGGGACGGCGATCCGCGCCGTGTCCGACGACGCGACCGCCGCGGGCCTGCTCGGCGTCCCGGTGCAGCGGGTCATCCTGCTGACGTTCGCGCTGTCCGGCGTCCTCGCCGGGGCGGCGGGCCTGCTGACCGGGCTCGCCTACCACTCGGTCAGCCCGTTCGACGGGTTCACCACCACGCTCACCGCACTGATGATCATCGTGGTGGGCGGGCTCGGCAGCGTCTCGGGCGGCGTGCTCGCGGCCCTGCTCATCGGGCTGATCCAGACGCTGACCGTCGCCTACCTGTCGGCGACGCTCCGCGACCTGATCGTGTTCGTCCTCGTCGGCATCGTGCTGCTGGTGCGGCCGCAGGGGCTGTTCGGACGCAACGCCGGCGTGTTGGAGAGGGTCTGATGTCCAGCTTCAACGAGGCGGTCATCCTCACCGTCGGCATCAACGTCCTGCTGGCCCTCGGCTACTGGATCGCGGTCTCGACCGGCAAGTACTCGTTCGGTCACACGGCCTTCATGGCGATCGGCGCCTACACCGCGTCGATCCTGACCGTGAACTTCTCCTGGCCGCTCCCGCTCGCCATGGTCGCGGCGGGCGTCACGGCGGCCGTCGCGGGCGCGCTGATCGGCTGGATGGCGCTGCGGCTCTCGCTGCTCTACCTCGCCATCATCACGTTCGTCTTCTCCCAGCTGGTCAACCTGCTGATCTCGCAGTGGGACTACGTCGGCGGCGCCAGCGGCATGCTCGGCATGACCGGCACGACGGTGCCGCTCGTGCTCGGCTGCGTGCTGCTCGCGGTCGGCTACCTCGTGCTGCTGAGCCGGTCCCGGCTCGGCCTCGCGCACAGGGCGATCCGGGAGGACGAGCGGGCCGCGATGGCGTCCGGGCTGCGCATCACGCGCATCGCGGTCGGCGCGTTCGCCACGTCCGCGGCGGTGACGGGCGTCGCCGGGGCGCTGTCCGCGCACCAGCTCATGGTCATCACCCCGGAGCTGTTCGGCCCGCACCAGGCGCTGCTGATCATCCTCTACTGCGTGCTCGGCGGGGTCGAGTACTTCTGGGGCGCGGCGATCGGGGCCATCGCGCTGAGCCTGCTGCCGATCTACTTCGACTGGCTGAACGAGTGGTACGAGATCGTCTACGGCCTGCTGTTCGTGGCGCTGATGATCGTGCGCCCGCAGGGGCTGATCGGGCGCGGCGGCGCGGGCGGCGTCCGGTTGCCGCGGCTCGTCCCGCGACGGGAGCGTGAGTCCGTTGGCTGAGCCGCTGCTGCGGGTGTCCGCGGTGACCAAGCACTTCCAGGGCGTCGAGGCGCTCGGCGCGGTCGACCTGGAGGTGGCCGAGGGATCGGTGCACGGCGTCGTCGGCCCGAACGGGGCGGGCAAAACGACCCTGCTCAACGTCGTCTCCGGCTACGTCCCGCCGGACGAGGGACGGGTGGTGCTCGGCGGCCGGGACGTCACCCGCCTCACCCCGCAGCGGCGGGTGCCGCTCGGGATCGTCCGGACGTTCCAGAACATCCGGCTGTTCGGCGGGCTGACCGTCCTCGACAACGTGCTGCTCGGGCAGCACAGCCGGGCCGTCACCGGGGCGCGGTCGCTGTGGCCGCTGCGGACCGGCGCGGACCGGCGGCTGCGCGCCGAGGCCGAACGGTCCCTGGAGCTGTTCGGGCTGGCCGCCTACCGGGGCCGCCGGGCCGCGGAACTGCCCTACGGCCTGCAGAAGCAACTCGAAATGGCGCGTGCGCTCGCCGCCCGGCCGAAGGTCCTGCTGCTCGACGAGCCCGCGAGCGGCATGACCGCCGAGGACCGGCGGTCCCTCGTCCCGCGGATCCGGGAGCTGCGGGACGAGGGGCTGACCGTCGTCGTGGTCGAGCACGACATGGACGTCATCTCGAACATCTGCGACCACGTCACCGTGCTCAACTTCGGCCGCAGGCTGACCGACGGACCGCCCGGACAGGTCCTCGCCAGCGATGAGGTAAGGACGGCCTACCTTGGCACTTGAACAGGCACCTGAACAGGCACCTGAACCGGAAGAGCTGCTGAAGATCACCGGGCTGCGCGCCGGGTACGGCCGCGTCACCGGGGTCGCGGACGTGAGCGTCGAGGTGCGGCGCGGCGAGCTGGTCGCGGTGCTCGGGCCGAACGGCGCGGGCAAGAGCACGGTGCTGCGCGCCGTCTCCGGGATGATCCGGCCGTGGTCCGGCAGCGTCGTCCTCGCCGGGCGGGACGTCACCGGCCTGCGCAGCGACCTGCTGGTCCGCGCGGGCATGGCGCACGTGCCGGAGGGGCGGCGCGCCCTGCCCCGGCTGACCGTGGAGGAGAACCTCCGGGTCGGCGCGTTCACCCGCCGCGACCGCGCGGAGGTCCGGGCGTCGCTGGACGAGGTCTTCGACCGCTTCCCCCGCCTGAAGGACCGCCGCGCGCAGAAGGCGGGCACCCTCTCCGGCGGCGAGCAGCAGATGCTCGTGATCGGCCGGGCGCTGATGGCGAAGCCGAAGCTCCTCCTGCTGGACGAGCCGTCCCTCGGCCTGTCGCCGCTGCTCGTCCGCGAGGTGTTCGCGATGATCCGCGCGCTCGCCGCCGACGGCCAGACCGTGCTGCTGGTGGAGCAGAACGTCGCCCAGGGCCTCGCCGTGGCCGACCGCGGCTACGTCCTCACCGCCGGGCGCGTCACCGCGTCCGGCCCCGCCGCCGAGCTGGCGGAGGACCCGTCGCTGCTCCGCGGCTACCTCGGCTCCGCCGAATAGCCGAATAGCCGAACCGCCGAAGGAAAGGGAGAGCCCGTGCCGTCTCGCCGCCGTTTCGAGGAGAGGTCCGTCATCGTCACCGGGGCCGCGTCCGGCATCGGCCGGGAGACGGCCGTCCGGTTCGCGCGCGAGGGCGCGCTCGTGACCGTCGCCGACATCGACGCGGAGGGCGCGCGGCGGACCGTCGAGGCGATCACGGCGGACGGCGGCGCCGCCCGCGCCTGCCGGACCGACGTGTCGGACCCGGACGCCGTCCGGGCCATGGTGGACGGCGCCGCCGAGGCGTACGGCGGGCCGCACGTCCTGCACAACAACGCCTACTGGGCGCCGCTCGGCCGCACGGTCGCCGACACGACCCTGCCGGAGTGGGACCGGACGATCGACACCACGTTGAAGAGCGTCTTCCTCGGCTGCAAGTACGCCATCCCGCGCATGGTCGCGGCGGGCGGCGGCGTGATCGTCAACACCGCGTCGACGGCCGGTCTGGTCGCCACCCCGAGCTTCGCCGCCTACATGGCGGCCAAGGGCGGCGTCATCGCGCTGACCAGGTCGGTCGCGTTCGACTACGGCAAGGACGGCATCCGCTGCAACGCGGTGGCCCCCGGGCTGATCAGGACGCCCGCCACCGACCCGGTCTTCCGCGACCGGGACCGGCTCGACTTCCTCACCGACAAGCTCGTCCTCGGGCACGCGGGCGAGCCGAAGGACATCGCGGAGGCCGTCCTCTACCTGGCCGGGGACGAGTCCCGCTTCATGACCGGCCAGACGATCGCGGTCGACGGCGGCCGCCTCATCGCATGACGGCCCACACGAGACGAAAGGTGCGTGAGCGGTGATCGAGCTGCTCGGGATCCCGATGGCGGCGGGCGCCGGCATCGACATCTACTCCGGGGTGGCCCGGATGGCCGGGAAGGTGTGGGGGTCGCTGCACCGCGCGGCGGAGCCGTCCCGGACGGCCGTGGTCGTGGTGCACCCCAGCTCGAACTTCCTCGGCCACTACCTGCTGGGCCCGCTGGCCGAGCGCGGCGTGGACGCCGTCGGCCTGAACACCCGCTACATCGGCAACGACAGCGCGCTCATCATGGAGAACTGCGTGCTGGACGTCGGCGCGGCGATCGGGTTCCTGCGCGGGCGCGGCTACGAGAAGGTCGTGCTGATCGGGAACTCCGGCGGCGGCGGGCTCACCGCGTTCTACCAGAGCCAGGCCGAGTCCCCGACCGTGCGCGCGACGCCCGCCGGGGACCCGCCGGACCTGACGAAGGCCGAGCTGCCGCCGGTGGACGGCCTCGTGTCGCTGATGGCCCACCCGGGACGCGCCATCGTCTACACCGAATGGCTGGACCCGGCGATCGTGGACGAGCACGATCCGCTCACGCGCGACCCCGAACTCGACATGTTCGATCCGCGCAACGGCCCGCCCTACAGCCCGGAGTTCGTCGAGCGGTACCGGGCCGCGCAGCTCGCCCGGAGCCGCCGGATCACCGCGTGGGTGCGGGAGCGGCTCGCCGCGCTCGACGAGCGCGACGACGGCCTGCGCGACCTGCCGTTCCTGGTGCACGGCACGGTCGCCGACCCGCGCTTCCTGGACACCGCGCTCGACCCGTCCGACCGCACGCCCGGGACGCTGTGGGGTCCGGCGGTGACGTCCAACCTGCTGCCCGCGACGCTCGGCCACCACACGAGCCTCCGCTCGTGGCTCAGCCAGTGGAGCGTGGACGACTCCAACTGCGACGGCCCCCGCCACATCGCGCGGACGAACGTCCCGACGCTCGTCATGTACGGCACCGCCGACCAGGTGTGCTTCCCGAGCCACGCCCGGTCGATGTACGACGCGATCCAGCATGACGACCGGCTGCTCGTGCCGGTGGAGGGCGGCAACCACTACCTGCAAGGACAGCCCGACCTGATCGCGCACGTCGCCGACACGCTGGTCGGCTGGATGGAGACGAAGGGGCTACGCGCATGAGCGAAGCGAACCGGGGGGCGTGGGGGGTCGTCCCCCCACGAGGAGAGAGAGCATGACTGAGTTGCATCCGGATTTCGCCGATCTCAAGGTCGAGCCCGGCGAGTCGCACATCGAGGGCAGGCACGAGCTGTTCGACATGGTCAACGTCCTCGCGTTCGGCGGGGCGGCGGACCGTCCGACGCACGTGCCCGCAGAGCTGGGCGCGATGGGGCCCGTCCGGATCTGGGAGTCCACCGGCGCCGCGGACTTCCTGCCGTTCTGGAACACCAACCTGGACGGCGCGCAGTACCTCTACATCGCCTACGGCAGCGTCCGCGTCGAGTTCAAGGACACCGAGGGCGACCAGCGGTACGGCCACTACGTGGGCAGGGCCGGTGACCTGCTGCGGCTGCCCAAGGAGGTCGCCCACCGGACGTACTCCGGCGACGGCAGGCGCCGCATCACCCTGGAGCTGATGCCGCACAACCCGTTCTGGGACGACCTCGGCAAGAACCCCGTCACGCCGGACACGAGCCGGAGGGCCGGCGGTTTCGCCTTCGAGATCCACGACACGGAGGTCGAGATCTCCTGGCCGGGCGGCGGCTCGTTGCGCACCCCGCGCGACTCGTTCATGCGCGGGGTGCGGGCCCTGTGCGCCTACGAGATGCACCTCGGGCACAACGAGTTCGACGGCGGCTTCGTCGTCCACGACCTCGGCGAGCGGGTGCGGCTGAAGGCGGGCGGGCATGAGGAGACGCTGGACGGCCGGGACGTGCTCGCGGTCTTCCACGGCCTCCGCGACGCGCTCACCGAAGGCGGCTGAGCTCGTGCCTCCAGGCCGTGGCCTCGTTGAACGCGCCGCCCAGGTCGGGGAGTTCGGCGAGGTCGCGGTCCGGCAGGTCGCGTAGCGTCCCGCCCGCGCTCGCGACCGTGAGCGACAGCCGCGCGATGGTGTCGACCGAGATCGCGCGGAGCACGGCCTCCGGCACCGTCGCGCCGGTGCTGGTGATCCCGTGCCCGCGCAGCAGCACCACGGCCTTGTCGCCGAGCGCGTCGGCCATCTCCCCGGCGAGCCGCCGGTCGCGGACCAGCACGCCGCGCGGATACACGGGCACCCCGGCCTCGGCGAGCCGGGCGCCGGGGATGTCGAACGCGCCGACGATGGGCCGGATCGCGATCCCGGCCAGGTCGGCGGCCACCACGGCGGGCGGGTGCGCGTGGACGACCGCCTGGACGTCCGGGCGCCGTCGCAGCACCTCGGTGTGGAGGGGCAGTTCGTTCGGCGGCGTCCAGCCTCCGTCGAGTTCGCCTTCCGCCCCGGGCGCGCCGTCCAGGTCCACCAGGTGGATGTCGGCGGGCGTGGTGTGCGCGAGGCCGCGCTCGTGCGGCCCGCGGCAGCGGACGAGGAGCCGGTCGGGGCCGGTGCGCAGGCTGATGTGGCCGAGGATCCCGTCGGCCAGGCCGCGGGCGGCGAGCACGCGGCAGGCGTCCGCGATCTGGCGGCGCGGCTCGGCGAAGGGTCGTTCGGTCATGATCGCCTTCCGGTGGGACGGGCGTCGGCCAGCGGTTCGAGTTCCTCGACGGCCCGGGTGAAGTCCGCCTCGGCGGCCAGGAGCCGTCGGCACGCGACGAGCGCTCGCGGCCAGTTGAGGGTGACGGCGGCGGCGAGGCGTCCGGCGGCGTCGGTGTAGGCGACGGCGGCGCGCGGCCTGTCGCCGGTCGGGTCGCCGAGCACGGTGTGCCCGGTCGCCCGCGCCGGGCTCCCGGCGATCTGGATCTTCCAGTCGTACTGGTCGCTCCACACGTACTCCACCGGCCGGTAGGGGACCGGCTCGTCGGGGCGGACGATGTTGCGGGCAACGCAGGCCGCCTGCTCGACGGCGTTCGTCCAGTGCTCCACCCGGACGTGGCCGCCGTGCCGCGGGTGCGGCCAGCGGGCCACGTCACCGGCCGCGTACACGTCGCGCGTCCCCTGCGCGCGGCAGTACTCGTCGCAGAGCACGCCGTCCGCGACGTCCAGTCCGGACGAGCGCAGCCATCCGTCGTTGGGGACGGCGCCGATGCCGACCACGACGGTCGCGGCGGGCAGGACGGTCCCGTCGTCAAGGAAAACGCGGAGGTCGCCGCTCGTCCCCTCGATCGCGACCACTCCGGTGCCGAAGCGAGTTCGAACGCCGTGGCGCTCGTGGATCCCGCTCAGCAGCGGCCCGATCGTCGGGCCGACGACCCGCGCCATCGGATCGCGGAGCGGATCGACGACCGTGACCCGGCGGGCGAGCCCGCGCGCGGCGGCGGCCACCTCGGCGCCGACGAACCCGCCGCCCACCACGACGACGTCGCCGCCGCGCAGCAGGTCCCGGCGCAGCGCGGCGCCGTCGCGGAGGGTCCGCAGCACGTGGACGCCGTCGCGCGCCGCCCACGGCGACGGCCGGGCGGACGCCCCGGTCGCGATCACGCACACGTCGTAGCGGACGCGGGTGCCGTCGCTGAGCCTGACCTGCTTGTCCTCGACGTCGAGGTGTTCGGCGGCGGCTCCGAGGCGCAGTTCGACCCGCTCGTCCGCGGGCCCGCCGTTCAGGAGGGCCAGCTTCCCGGCCGTCCAGGCGCCGGTGAGGAAGTGCTTCGACAGCGGCGGCTTGTCGTAGGGCGCGGTGTCCTCGGCGCCGACGACGAGGACGCGGCCGTCGAACCCGCCCGCCGCGAGCGCCTGGGCGGTGCGGACGCCCGCGACCGACGAGCCGACCACGACGGCGGTGCGGCTCACGCGGCTCACTCGTCCTCGATGGTGAGCGCCGACACCGGGCAGCTCCGGGCGGCCTCCTCGACGCGCCGCCGGTCCTCCTCGGGGATCCGCTCCTTCAGCAGGACGACGACGCCGTCGTCGTCGATGTCGTAGACGTCCGGGGCGCCCGCGACGCAGTTCGCGTAGCCCTGGCAGGCGGTCTTGTCAGCCCGCAGGATGGGCATGGCGACAACTCCTATCCGTTGTTGCGTTGGGCGTCATCAGGACTTGGCGGCCATTCCGCCGTCCGGATGCACGACGTCCCCGGTGATCCCCCGGGACCGGGACGAGGCGAGGAAGACGTAGCTCCACGCGTGGTCCTCGCCCCTCAGCGCGACGCCCAGCGGGGTGCGCGCGGCCAGCTCCGCCGCCCGGCCGGGGGTGTCGTCGAGCCGCCGCGCCTGCTGCCCGAGGCTCGGGATCCCCCGCAGGTCGGTGTTGAGGGTGCCGCCGGGGGCGACGCCGTTGACGCGGACGTCCGGCGCCAGCTCGTGCGCCAGCGCCGTCACCAGCCCGCGCACCGCGAACTTGGACGACACGTACAGCACGCCGCCCCGTCCCGGGTAGTACGCGGACGTCGACTCGGTGAGCACGATCGAGCCGCGCGACCGGCGGAGCGCGGGCAGCGCCGCCTTCACCGAGTGCAGGTGGCTCTTGACGTTGGTGGAGAACATCTCCGCGAACGCCTCGTCGAGCACGTCGGCGTCCAGCTCTTCCAGGCCGCGGTAGAAGTCGAAGACGCCGACGCAGTTGACCAGGACGTCCAGGCCGCCGAACGCGGCGACCGCCGCCGCGACGGCCTCGTCGTTCGCCGCCCGCGTCGTCGCGTCGCCGACCGTGACCGGCACGCCCGGCAGCGCCTCGGCGATCGCCTCGGCCTTGGCCGCGTCCCGCTCCAGGACGGCGGCCGACGCGCCCTCCGCGCGGAACGCGTCGAGCACCGCGCGCCCGATGCCCGACCCCGCGCCCACGATGAGCGCCCGCCGCCCGTCCAGCCAGCCGGTCATTCGTCCTCCGCTTCGGGGTCGTCCTGGACGAGCGAGCCGAAGGGGTGGCCGATCATCTCCGAGAACGTCGCGGTCTGCTGCCAGGTCAGCGCCTCCAGCTCCAGCGGGCACAACGCGATCCACTGGCCCGAGCGCGGGGACTCCACCAGCAGCCGGGCGCCGTTCCGCGTCTCGACCTTGGTGATCCTGATCTCGGCGAACTCGTTGCCGAGGACGAGCGGCTCGCCCTGAGCGTGCTCCAGGAGCCGTCGCCGCTCCCGCTCGGCGCGGGCGGCGCCGTCGGCGTCCTCCCGCTCGCCCTCCCAGCCGATCGTCATAGGAAGATCGCAAGGTTCTGCATGCGGATCACCGACTCGTCCACCAGGATGGTGCGCCGCGCGAGCCGCCAGCCGTCGGCCTCGCGGCGCAGGAGGTCCTCGCGCCCGGCCGAGACCAGGGCCGGTTCGCGGACGTCGCCGCGGCTGCGGAACAGCAGCACCCCGGAGTCGACGACGAGGTGGTCGTCGTCGCCGGTCGCGAACGTGCGCACGTTGGTGACGTGGTGGCGCAGCCTGGACGGCGGGTCCTCCGTCCAGGCGTGCTCGGTCAGGAAGCGGGCGACGCGCCGCGAAAGGGAGTACTTGTTCTCATCGAAATGCGCGGCGCCGGGCGCGGTGTCGAATCCCGTTCCCAGGGCGGTCGTCACCCTCACGGGCATCAGGTAGTGGATGTCCTCGGTGAGCAGTTCCAGCCATTGCGTGTACGCCTGCTCGTCCAGCAGGTACGCCTCGTCGACCAGCCATTGGTGCGCGAGCAGGTGCCGTTCGTCGCCGAAGGGCAGGGTGGAGCCGACGCGCCGTTCGCGTGGCGCGTGGCCGCCGAGGATCGACCGCGCCGAATGGGTGTCCTGGCCGCCGGTCACTTCCCGGCCTCCGCCCGCTGCCCGTTCACGCCGACCTCGACCCCGGCCGCCTTCGGCATCGGCCGTTCCATGTGGTCCGCCCAGCGCAGGAGCAGTTCCCGCTGGTTGTGCTCGCTGTATCCCGTGCGGGCGATGCCGGGTCCGCTGAACCGCTCCGGCGGAAGGGCGGGGGAGACCTCCGTGCCGTCCTCCAGCAGGCCCATCCGGCTGTTCAGCATGAGCCGCCGGGCCATCGACCCGGCTGCCGTGTTGGTCAGCGAGACCCAGTTCTCGACGTCGTCCTGCTCGAACATCCCCGTGCTGCCGAAGCACATCAGATACGCCTTGTAGGAAAGGCGTTTGAACTCTTCCGGAGCCTCGGCGTCCACGGCGAACCAGGAGAGGATCTCGGTCTCGTCGTGGCTGATCGGCTGCCACTGCCGGACGGAGATGAACGGGACGACGTCGTCGGAGTCCTCCACTCGCGGCCAGTTGTGCACGAAGCTCAGGTTCGGGAACACCGTGGCCGCCGAGATCATGAAGCCGTCCCGGCCGATGACCTCGCACTGCTCCCGCGACCATGCCCGCTTCATCCGCGTGATCATTTCGTCGGGATAGCCGACGTAGCGGAGCCGTTCGTCCAGGTCGCCGGGCGGCAGTTTGTACGTCGTGCCGCCGCCGTTCCCGGCCCAGTACGTGGCGCCGTCCCGGCGCTTCTCCGCCTTCGGCTCCCGGAAAAGGCCGATCTCCACCACGCTCGTGTGGGTCTGCGGCGTGTGGTACATGTCGCCCGCGAAGTTCTCCGCGCCGATCTTCCAGTTCGCCTTCACCCGCCAGCGCTGCGGGCCGCGCATCTCGATGCCGCTCGGACTCTGCTTGGTGTAGTAGTCGAGATAGAAAGCGAAATCGCCCAGGTAATCGCGCAGCGGCGGCGCGTCGTCGGCCAGGCTGATGAAGATCATGCCGTTGTGCGAGCCGATGTTCGGGGCGCGCAGGAGCCGCTGGCTCTTGCGCTTGAACCCCGCCTCGCCGCCGTAGGCGTCCTGGTGGAAAGGCAGGCCGACGATCCGTCCGTCATTCCGGTAGGACCAGCCGTGGTAGGGGCAGCGGAAATGCGAGGCGTTGCCCATCTCGGCCCGGCAGACCTGCATGCCCCGGTGCAGGCACATGTTGAAGTGCGCGTGGATCTCGCCCTTCTCGTCCCGGACGACGATGAACGAGTCGTCCAGGACGCGGCGGACGACGTAGTCCCCGGCGCTCGGGATCTCCGACTCGTGGGCGACGAACGTCCACGCCCTGCCGAACACGCGTTCCTTCTCCAAGGCGAAGACGTGCTCATCGTTGTAGATGTGCGCCGGGACCATGCCCCGCCGCACGCTACCCAGGACACCCGCTTGGTCGATCATCTGCGACGTCTCCCCACGACCCTCGTCTCCCACCCGAACGTCCCGCCCAAGTTTCTCTGTAGTGCAGAGTCACACTCTGGATAGTAGAACAGCGCCCCAATGGGGCTGTCAACCAGGGTCAGGCCCGCCGAGGAGGCGCTCCGGGAGCCGGGACCGGCGTCCTTCTGCACTGCGGAAATCCGTGGACGCTCGCCGGACGGCCATATGAGGGTGGTCGCGTTCGTACCGAACGATCGGTACGTTCCCGCGATCGGCGCCGCTCCAGAAGGAGAACCCATGTGCGAGCTTCTCAACCAGGCCGTCGCGGCGAGCGCGCCGGCGGCGGGGCCGTCGCGGCGCGGCGTGCTCGGCGGAATCGGGACCGCCCTGCTCGGCGGCGGGCTCGCGATGGCGGCGGGCATGCCCAGCGCGGAGGCCGCGCCGCCTCCCAAGCCACGGAACCGGACGCGCCTCGTGCTCCTCGGCACCGGCGGCGGACCGATCGTGCTCAGCGGCGACCGGATGGGCATCTCCACCGCCGTCGTCTACGGGGACGACATCTACGTCGTCGACCTCGGCCATGGAGCGGCGGTCCAGCTCTACCGCTCCGGCCTGCTCGACGGCCCGGCGGGACGCGCCAGGGTACGCGGGATCTTCTTCACGCACATGCACTCCGACCACACGGTCGAGTGGCCGGCGCTGTACGCCACCGCCCACGTCAACCTGCGGCAGGGACGCCCCGGCGAGCCGTTCCGCGTCTTCGGGCCGGGCGACCGGCCGGTCCCGCCCCGGACGTTCCCGCCCGAGCGCCCCGCGCCGGGACCGGTGAACCCGGGCGGCCCGATCTCCGGGATCTCGGCCATGACGGGCTACCTCCGGCAGGCGTACGCCGCGGACTTCGAGGACCGCATCCGCGACGCGAACATGACCGACCCGAACAAGCTCTTCGAGACCCACGACATCGACATCTCCCCGTACTGGACCGTGGACGCGGCCGGAATCCCGCCGCGCCTCCCCGCCGGGACCCGCATCCCCGTCTGGCGGGACGGCGACGTCACGGTGACCGCGACGCTCGTCGACCACCGTCCGACCGCCCCGGCGTTCGCGTTCAGGTTCGACACCCCGGACGGGTCGGTCGTCGTCTCCGGCGACACCGCCCCCTCGGAGAACCTGATCGACCTCGCCCAGGGCGCCGACTACCTGGTGCACGAAGTGATCGACCCGAAGTACGTCGACGAACTGGCGGCCACCCTCCCGCCCGAGATCAGGGAACCCGCACGCCAGCACCTGCTCGCCTCGCACACCACCATCGAGCAGGTGGGACGGGACGTGGCCCAGAAGGCCAGGGCGCGCAACCTCGTCCTGACCCACCTCGTCCCGATGAACAACCCCGTGAACCGCTGGCGCGCCGCGCAACGCGGCTACTCGGGCAAACTCATCGTCGGACAGGACCTCATGCAGCTGGGAGTAGGCACCCACCCAGGTCGATAGAACGCGGCCGCTACTCCCCGAAGGAACCGGGGACACTCTCGTGAGCATCCGTGCGACGCATCGCGCTCTGCTGAGCCGTCTGCTGCCCGACGACGAACCGGACGGCCTGGCGGTACGCGAGGGGCAATTCCACATCGTGGTCATCGGCGCGGACCGCGTCGTGTGCCTGCCGCGCACCGAGGCGGCGGCCGCCCGCCTTCCCCAGCGGGCGGCCGCCCTGGACGCACTCGCGGGCCTCGACCTCGGCTTCCGCACACCTGGGCCACTGCTCCGGTCCGGCGCCGATGAGGAACCATTCCTCGTACTGAGCCGCATTCCCGGGGAACCGCTGGAGAGTGGCGCTCTCAACCGATCCCAGGTGTTCGACGCCGTCGCGGAGCAATACGTCACGCTGCTGTCCGGTCTAGCCCGCGCCGGCACTGACGAAACAGTACGGACGGTTCTCCCTCGGGAAAAAGAAGACCGGTGGCGCCTGTTCGCACAGGACGTGCGCGCGGACTTGTACCACTTCATGTCCGACAGCGGGCGGCTGCGGGCCGAACGGGAACTCGCGGCACTCGACGGCTTTCCCCCGGGCGCCCGAGCAATGGTGCATGGCGACCTCGGTGCCGAGAACGTCCTTTGGGAGTGGACGAACGGGCTGCCGCGCCTTTCCGGAGTGCTCGACTGGGACGATGTCGCGATCGGAGACCAGGCCGAAGACCTCGCGGCCATCGGCGCCGGTCACGGCCCCGAGTTGCTGGAGCGGGTACTCGCCTTGGGCGGCTGGCCAGACCACGGGCTCCATACCCGCATCGCCGCGATCCGCGGCACATTCGCGTTGCAGCAGGCCCTTTACGCGCTCCGCGACGGCGACGAGGAAGAACTCGCGGACGGCCTGGCCGACTACCGGTGAATCCGGCGGGAAATCGAATCGCTTCGTCGTTATCGGTGTGCGACGGTTGTCGGGTGCCTCAACCGATCCTGCGCACCGACCGCCTGTTGCTGGTCCCGCTGGCCGACCGGCACCTCGACCTGGAGATCCGACTCGACTCCGATCCCGAGGTGCTTCGCTATCTCGCCGGCCGGGCGTCGACCAGGGACGAGGTGGTCGCCGCCCACGAAAGGCGAATGGCGCTGGCGGGCAAGGTGGACGGCCTGGGCCTCTGGACGGCCTTCGCCTCCGGCGGCGGCGAGCCGGGCGCGTCGCCACCGGACCGCGAGGAGGACGGCGAATTCGTCGGGCTGATGATGCTGCCGCCCGCGCACGGCCCCGACCAGCCCGACGACCCCACCGTCTCAGACCTCGGATACCGCCTCGTCCGCCGGTACTGGCGGCGGGGCCTCGCGAGCGAGGCGTCCCGCGTCCTGCTGCGGCACGCCTTCGACACGGTCGGCCAGAGCCGCGTGATCGCCCAGACCATGGCCGTCAACGCCGGATCCATCGGCGTGATGCGCGCCATCGGCATGCGCTACGTGCGCACGTACCACCCCGATTTCGGCGACGACCCGCTCCCGGGCACGGACCAGGGCGAAGTCGAATACGAGATGACCCGCACCATGTGGAACGAGACCCGCTGACGCAACCCCCATGAACCGACCGCCGGAGGTCAGGCGGGGTTCGTGGCGGTGGCCTTGAAGAAGGCGTAGTGGAAGGTGCCGTCCTCAGCGGCGGCGCGGCGGAGGTCGGCGACGCCGCGGTCGAAGTCGGCGGGTGTGGACAGGCCCGCGGCGACGGCCTCGTCGCGGACGGCCTCGACCATCGCGGTGAAGGTGTCCAGGGTGAAGGCCCGCGCGAGCTCCGGACGGGACCCGTCGGCGTACACCGTGCGCGGCGCGGCGCGCACCCCTTCGTATCCGGCGGCGGTCAGCAGCGGCCGCAGCCGCCGTCCGACCAGGGCGTCCCCGCCCGCCGCCGCCTGCAGCGCGACCAGGTGGCCGATCGCGGCGCGGGCGTGGGCGCTGTCGGGGTGCAGGAACACCGAGCCGTGGTCGCCCTCGATCACGGTGATGGACCCGCCGGGGCGCAGCACGCGGCGCAGCCCGGCGAGCGCGGCGCGCGGGTCGGGCAGGTGCTCCAGGACGAAGCACACGAACAGGTGGTCGAACGCCCCGTACGCGAAGGGAAGGTCGTGCAGGTCGGCGCGGACGAAGTCCACCGACGCGCCCGGGTGGGTCTCGGCGACGCGGGCGCGGGCCTGATCGAGCGACGCGGCGGACACGTCCACGGCGGTCAGCCGCGCGCCGGGGGAGCGGGAGACGAGGTGCACCGTCTGCGCGCCCACCCCGCACCCGACCTCCAGCACCCGGCTCCCCGCCGGGAAGGACGTGCCGTCGTGCAGCAGCGCGGCCAGCGCGTCGGCCTGGTCGCCGAGCCGCCGCGCCTCCCGTCCGGAGTATCCGTGCACGTATCCGGGGGCAGGGGCGGGTGAGGTCGTCGTGTCCATGGACGCCACCCTGCCCGCCGCAATGGCCCGTCCGACAGGTCCAATTCAAGAGGTCCAGGATGGTCCAGTTCGCGGGGCGTCGGCGGCCGGGCGCGGGACGCGGCGCACGGTGACGGCGCCCAAGGCGGCGTGCAGCGCGGCGGCGACGACGGCGAAGGAGATCCCGTAGCCCACGCCCGCGACGGCGGTGGACGCGACATACCAGCCGACCCCGCCGGAGACGCCCGTGGGCAGCAGCAGGAGCAACCCGCCCGCGATCGTGAAGTGGCTGGTCAGCAGTCCGGCCCGAGCCCGAGCACCCGCACCCGCGCGGCCTGGCGCTGCTGTCGTCCCTGGGCGAGTCGATGCCCGCCGTCGTCCTCGGTCGCCGCGGCGACGTGCTGGCCTGGAACCGCACCGGCCACGCCCTGCACGCCGCCCACGTCGACTTCGACGCGCCCGCCGACCCGGACCCCGCATGTTCTTCCTGGACCTGCTCACCCGCGACTCGCTGCGCTACTGGGACGAGCTGGCCCGCGTCCACGGACGCCCTCCACCTGCTGGCGAGCGCAGCGTTTTAGAGGTGCTCGGTGAACCAGTCGGCCGCGACCTTGGCCGTCTCGCGACGCACCTGGACGTCCTCGTAGAGGGTCAGGTGGGTGGAGCGGGGGACGACGTGGAACTTCTTGCGCGGCCCGGGGATCGCGTCGAACGCCTCGGCCGCGAGGTCCCAGTGCGTGTGGTCGTCGCCCTCGGCGACGCACATCAGGGTGGGCGTGGCGACAAGGCGCGAGAGGAACGGGCGGACGCTGTAGGCGAGCAGCATCTCGGTCGACCGGGCCGTGGCGTCGCCGACGTAGCCGGGCGCCTCCGTCGCCTTGATGCGGGCGAAGGTGTCGCGGCTCGCCGGGAACGGGAACGTTCCGACGGCTCCGAGTTCGACGGGCTGGTGGTCGATGTAGGTGTGCTCGCCCGTCTCGAACAGCCGGGCGCGCGCCTCCTCCAGGGCGGCGCGCAGGGCGCGGAAGCTCACCGTGCCGTGCGAGAGGCGGAGGTTGTCCCAACCGTCGATGACGGGGACGACCGAGCACACGGCGCGGACGCGCGGGTCGATCGCGCCGAGGATGAGGACGTGCCCGCCGCTGTAGGAGATGCCCCAGGCCCCGATCCGGGCGCCGTCGATCTCGTCGAGCGCCTGTAGGTGGGAGATCGCGTTCCGGTAGTCCTCGATCTGCCGCCAGGGGTCGATGTGCCGTCGCGGCTCTCCCGTGCTCCCGCCGAAGTGGCGGTAGTCGATGAGGAGCGCGGCGACCCCGGCCTCCGCGAAGACCTCCGCGAACAGCGGCTGGGCCACCTCCTTGACGTAGCACCACCCTCCCGCGAGGACGACGGCGGGATGGGGCCCGGGGCCGTCCGGGACGTAGAGCAGGCCGCTCAGCTCGTCGCCGTCGCTGGGCACGGTCACCGCGCGTGGTTCTGCCATTCCGGCTCCCTGGTCATCTCATGGGTCCCAGCATCTAGCCATATGCGGTCAGATGCACGGATGATGAACATAGCGTAGCGGCGTGTCCGGGTCACCGGGCGGCCCGCCGCCGAACGGGCAACGGCAGAGGTGGCAGGACTTCTCAACAGGAGAGACGCCGCCTTCGCCCTCTTGACACGCTCGGCAGCACGCTCATAATACGTACTCATGTTCGCTAATCGTGCATTCGAGGAGACCTGATGAGCCCTCGTCCGATCCGGATCGGCCTATGCGGCCTCGGCAGCATCGGCGGCGCGGCCGCCCGTCTCCTGCTGGACCACCGGACGGGGTTCGAGATCGTCGGCGCGGCGACCAAGGAACCCGACGCGGTGGGCCGTCCCCTGCACGAGGTGGTGGGCTCGGCCACGCCGGGCGGACCCGTCGTCGTGGACGGGCTCGAACAGGTCCTGGCGGCCGACCCGCAGATCGTCGTCTACGCGACGGGCTCGTTCCTGCGCGACACCGAGGACGACATCGTCGCCTGCGCCCAGGCGGGCGTGGACGTCGTCTCACCCTGCGAGGAACTCGCCTTCCCGTTCACCCGGCACGCCCCGGCGGCGGCGCGCATCGACGCGGCAGCCCGCGCGGGCGGCGCGACCGTCCTCGGCACGGGCGTCAACCCCGGCTTCCTCTTCGACTCGCTCCTCGTCGCCGCGACCGGCGTGTCCTGGGACGTCCGCACGATCCGCGGGAAGCGCGCCGTGGACGTGTCCGGCTTCGGGGAGAACATCCACCGCCGCCTCGGGATCGGCTACACCCCCGAGGAGTTCGAGAAGGGCCACGAGGCGGGCGCGATCGCCGGTCACGTCGGGTTCCCCGAGTCGATCGAGCTCGTCTGCGAGCGGCTCGGCCTGCTGCTCGACGGCCCGGTCACCGAGCGGTTCGTCCCGTTCGTCGCCGAGACCCCGGCCCCGACCCGGTACGGGCACGTGCCCGCCGGGCACACCGAGGGCTTCCTGCAGAAGGCCACCGGACTCGTCGGCGGGGTCCCGTTCGTCGAGATGGAGCTGATCCTGCACCTGCGCCCGGAGAGCGCGGGCTTCGAGACCGTCGACTCGATCACCGTCGAGGGCCTGCACCCGGTCAACCTCACGCTGTCGCCCGGCATGGACGCGATCCCGGCGACGTCGGCGCAGCTCGTGAACAGCATCCCCGGGGTGCTCCAGGCGGCGCCCGGCCTCAGGACCGTGAAGGACCTGCCCGCCGCCGGCGCCTGGCACGACCTGCAGTCCCATCCCTTCCGGTGAAGTGAGCCCCCATGACCCAGACAGCAGCAAACCCGCACAGTCCGGCGGGCGCGTTCACCGGCCTGCCGGTCGGCCCCGCCGACCTGGACGCGGCGCACGAGCTCTACCGCGGCATGACCGTCGTCCGCGCCGTCGAGCTGGAGATCGAGAAGATGCACCGGCTCGGACGCATGTCCGGGTCGTTCCACTCCTCGCTCGGCCAGGAGGCCGCGGCGGTCGGCGTCTGCGCGGCGCTGCGCGGCGGCGACATGGTCACGAGCACCCACCGCGGGCACGGGCACGCGCTCGCCAAGGGCGTGCCCATGGAGGGCGTCTTCGCCGAGCTGTTCGGCCGGACGTCCGGCGTCAGCGGCGGGCGCGGCGGCTCGATGCACCTGCACGACCGGCGCAGCGGGTTCCTCGGCGAGAACGCCATCGTCGCGGGCGGCCTGCCCTGGGCGGCGGGCGCGGCGTGGGCGCGCAGGCGCCGGGCCGGCGGCGACGACATCGCGGTGGCCTTCATCGGCGACGGCGGGTTCGCGCAGGGCGTCACCCACGAGACCCTGCTGCTCGCGCGGTTCTGGGCGAGCCCCTGCCTGATCGTCTGCGAGAACAACGGCCTTGCGCACTCGATGCCGTCCGACCGCCTCTTCGGGCCGCCGGGCAGCATCGCGCGCATCGTCGAGGGGACGGGCGTGCACGCCCGCTACGTCGACGGACGGGACGTGGTCGCCGTGGCCGAGACCGCCAGGGAGATGGTCGCGCGGGTGCGGGCGGGGACTCCGGCGTTCCTCGAATGCGGCGTGTTCCGCGTCCGGCCGCACAGCCTCTCCGACCCCGACTACCGGTACCGGCCGAAGTCGGCCGGGCGGGACTGGATGGCGCTCAACGACCCGATCGCGAACCTCCGCGCCCGGCTGGAGGCGCACCCCGGCAACCGGGTCGCCCGGATCGACGCCGAGGTGGCCGCGGAGATCGAGGCCGCGCGGGACCGGGCCGAGGCGGCCGAGCGGCCCCCCGCGGCCGCCGCGAAATCGTTCGTCTACACCTCCCCGGAGCTGCAGAACCATGCGTGAGGTCAAATACGCCGAAGCGGTGCGCGCCGCGCTGGAGGCCGAGATGGCGGCCGACGAGAGCGTCGTCGTCATGGGCGAGGAGGTCGCGGCGCTCGGCGGGGTCTTCACCGTCACGCAGGGCCTGGCCGAGAGGTTCGGCGAGGACCGGGTGCTGGACTCGCCGATCGCCGAGGCGGGCGTGGTGGGCTTCGCGATCGGCGCCGCCGCCGAGGGCATGCGCCCGGTCGTCGAGATCATGTTCTCGGACTTCGTCCTGCTGGCCCTCGACCAGATCATCAACCTCGGCGCGAAGATCCGCTACATGAGCAACGGCCAGTTCAGCGTGCCGCTGACCATCCGGATGCCGGGCGGCGGGGGCACCAACCACGGCCCGCAGCACTCGCAGAGCCTGGAGAGCCTGTTCGCGCACGTCCCGGGGCTGGTCGTCGCGATGCCGAGCAACGTCTCGGACGCCTACTGGATGCTCCGGCACGCTATACGTTCCGACGATCCCGTGATTTTCTTGGAGAGCAAGAACCTGTATTTCCGCACTTCAGGGGATATCGATGCGCGCACCGGCCCGGACGGTTTCGGGGCCAGGGTCGCGCGCGCCGGGGACGACCTCACCGTCGTGTCGGCCGGGCGGATGGTCGAGCGCTGCGAGCTGGCGGCCGCGGAGCTCGCCGCCGAGGGCGTCGCGTGCGAGGTTATCGACCTCCGCTACCTGTGGCCCCTGGACACCGCCTCGATCGAGGCGTCGCTGAGGCGGACGGGCAAGCTCGCCGTCGTCTCCGAGGCCGTCGAGTTCTGCGGCTGGGGCGGCGAGGTCGCCGCGTGGGCGGGCGAGCACTGCTTCGAGAGCCTCGACGGGCCGGTCGTGCGGGTCGGCTCCGAACGCGTCCCGATCCCCTACGGGCACGCCCTTGAGGACGAGATCGTCCCCACCGCCGAACGCATCGCCGGCGAACTGCGCAAGCTCGCGATCTACTGACCGTCGCCGCGGCGACCTGAGAGCAGGAACGTCTCCATGAGGTTTGCAGTCGACACCGGTGGCACTTTCACCGACCTGGTCATCGAGGACGAGGGCCGCCTGAGCGTCCACAAGAGCTCCACCGTGCCCGCGGACCCGATCCAGGGCATTCTCAACGCGTTCGAGGTCGCCGCCGCCGACCGCGGGTGCACGCGGCGGGAGCTGCTGGAGCGCGGCACGATGCTCGTCCACGGCACCACGCGCGGGCTGAACGCGGTGCTGACGAAGAAGGTGGCGCGGACGGCGTTCCTCACGACCGAGGGCCATCCCGACATCCTGCTGCTCCGCGAGGGCGGTAGGCGCGACATCTTCAACCAGCGGCAGCCGTACCCAGAGCCGTACGTCCCGCGCTCGCTCACCTTCGAGATCCCCGAGCGCGTCGGCGCCCAGGGCGAGGTGGTCAGGGAGCTGGACGAGCAGGCCGTGGCCGACCTCGCGGGCAGGCTGCGCCGGGAGCGGGTCGAGGCCGTCGCGGTGTGCCTGCTGTGGTCCATCGCCAACCCCGTCCACGAGCTGCGGGTCGGCGAGCTGCTGCGGGAGCTGCTGCCGGACGTCCCGGTGACGCTCTCGCACCAGCTCAACCCCTGCGTCCGGGAGTACCGGCGCGCGTCGGCGACCGCGATCGACGCCTCGCTCAAGCCGCTGATGACCGCCTACATCAGCGGGCTCCAGGGGCGGCTGCGGGACGCGGGCTTCGCCGGCCGGGTGCTCATGGTCACCTCCGCGGGCGGGGCGCTCGACGCCGAGGACGTGGCGGCGTCCCCGATCCACTCGCTGAACTCCGGCCCCGCGATGGCCCCCGTCGCCGGACGCTTCTTCGCCGACCTGGACACCACGGCGTCCATGGCCATCGTCGCCGACACCGGCGGGACCAGCTACGACGTCAGCGTCGTGCGGAACGGCCGGATCCCGTGGACGCGCGAGTCCTGGATCGGCGAGCCGTTCCGCGGCCACATGACCGGGTTCCCGTCGGTCGACGTGCGCAGCGTCGGCGCGGGCGGCGGCAGCATCGCGTGGGTGGACGCGGGCGGGCTCCTGCACGTCGGGCCGCAGAGCGCGGGCGCCGACCCCGGCCCGGTCTGCTACGGGCGGGGCGGCACCAGCCCCACGATGACCGACGCGTGCCTCGTCCTCGGCTACCTCGACCCCGGCTACTTCCTCGGCGGGCGCTCGGCGCTCGACCTGGAGGCGGCCCGCGAGGCGATCAGGACGCAGATCGCGGAGCCGCTCGGACTGGACGTGATGGAGGCGGCGGGCGCCGTCTACCGGCTCGCGACCGAGCGCATGGTCGGCGCCATCGAGGAGATCAGCGGGCAGAAGGGCATCGACGTCGCGCAGGCCGTCCTGGTCGGCGGCGGCGGCGCGGCCGGGTTCAACACCGTGGCGATCGCGCGGCGGCTCGGCTGCCGGGAGGTCATCGTCCCGATCATGGGCCCGGCGCTGAGCGCGGCGGGCGCGCTGATCTCCGACCTGTCGCGCGGCTTCGAGACGACGTTCCGGACCACCACCGAGGCGTTCGACTTCGCGGGCGTCAACGCGGTGCTCGCCGACCTCGCGGTCCGGGCCCGGGACTTCATCGCCGGGCCGGGCGCGGGCGCCGTCGAGACGTCCGTCGAGTTCTCCGTCGAGGCGCGCTATCCGAGCCAGGTGTGGGAACTGGAAGTGCAGCTCGGCTCGGAGGGGTCGCTGGACGCCGAAGGGCTCGAACGGCTGAAGAAGGCGTTCCACGAGGTGCACCGGGACGCGTTCGCCGTGGACGACCCCGGCTCGCCGATCGAGTTCGAGAGCTGGCACGTCCGGGCGCGCTGCCGCATCACCGACCCCGTCCTGCCCGAGGCCGGGACGGGCGACGGCGCGCACCTGGAACGTGACATCTACCTGCCGGGCGTCGGGCTCGTGCGCGCGGAGGTCTGGCGGCTGGAGTCGGTGCCGGTCGGCGCGGAGCTGCGCGGACCGGCGATCGTCGAGTCGGCGACCACGACGATCGTCGTGGACGACGGCGCCGTGTTCACCCGCCGCGCCAGCGGCACCATCCACGTCGTCCCCGGGACGAGGGCGGCCGCCGCCCCGGCCGCGGACGCCGCCGGCGGACGAGGGGGCAAGTGACGATGGACGGCGTGCGCATGGCGGTGATCAGCAACCGCCTGAACGTGGTCGTGGAGGCCATGATGAACACGGTCTTCCGGTCCAGCCGGTCGGGGGTCCTGAACAGCGCCCACGACTTCTCCTGCTGCATCGTCAGCGCCGACCACGAACTGGTGATGGGCGCGGAGAGCCTGCCCATCCACATGATGAGCGGCCCCGACCTGATCTCGAAGGCGGTGCTGCGTTTCCACCCCGAGATGCGGCGCGGCGACGCCTACCTGCACAACTCGCCGTACAACGGCAACTCGCACGCCGCCGACCACGCGATGCTGGTGCCGGTCGTGGACGACGAGGGCGTCCACCGGTTCTCGGTCCTCGCGAAGGCCCACCAGGCCGACTGCGGCAACTCCAAGCCGACGACCTACATGACGGACGCCCGCGACGTCTACGAGGAGGGCACCCTCCTGTTCGACGCCTGCCGCGTCCAGACCGACTACCAGGACAACGACGACATCCTCCGCATGCTGCGGCTCCGCGTCCGGGTGCCGGACCAGTGGTGGGGCGACTACCTCGCGCTGATCGGCGCGGTGCGCCTCGGGGAGCGCCGCATCCTCGAACTGGGCGAGGAGCTCGGCTGGGACGTGCTCCAGGAGTTCGTCGACGAGTGGCTCGCCTACAGCGAGGGCCGGATGCGCGACGCCATCGCCGGACTCCCCGCCGGGCGGCTGAACCTCACCACCAGGCACGATCCTTTCCCCGGCATCCCCGAGGGCCTGGACATCAAGATCGGCATCGACATCCGGTCGGCGGACGAGGAGATCCACGTCGACCTCACCGACAACGTCGACTGCCTGCCGAACGGCCTGAACCTCACCGAGTCGACGGCCGCCACGGCGGCCCTGATCGGCGTCTTCAACTCCGTCGGCGAGGGCGTGCCGCCGAACGCGGGAAGCCTGCGCCGGGTGAAGGTCCGGTTGCGGGACGGCAGCGCCGTGGGCGTCCCCGTCCACCCGCACAGCTGCTCGGCGGCGACCACCAACCTGGCCGACCGGGTGACGAACGCCGTCCAGCGCGGCATGGCGGAACTGGCCGAGGGCATCGGACTGGCCGAGTGCGGCGCCGTCATTCCGGCGGCGGCGGCGGTCGTGTCGGGCGTCGACCCGAGGTCGGGCGGGCGGCCGTTCGTCAACCAGATCTTCCTCGCGGTGACCGGCGGGGCCGCCACCCCCTGGTCGGACGCCTGGCTGACGATCTTCCACGTGGGCTGCGCGGGCATGCTCCGCCGGGACAGCGTGGAGATCGCGGAGATGACGCACCCCATCCGGGTGACCCGGCAGCGGCTCGTCCAGGACACCGAGGGCGCGGGACGGTTCCGCGGCGCCCCCTCGGCGGAAGTCGAGTACGGGCCGGTGGGGACGTCCATGACGGTCGTCTACGGCTCCGACGGCGCGGTCTTCCCGGCGCTCGGCGTGCGCGGCGGCGGCGCGGGCGGCCTCACCCGGCACCTGCGCCGCGACCGCGCGGGCGAGCTCACCGAACTGTCCTCGCAGGGCCTCGTCGAACTCGCGGACGGCGAGCGCATCGTGTCGATCACCGCCGGCGGGGGCGGGTACGGGCCCCCGGCGGAGCGCGACCCCGACCACGTCCGGGAGGACGTGCGCGAGGGCTGGATCAGCCCAGAGCGCGCGCGGGACGTCTACCGCGTCTCCCTGCGTCCGGACCTGTCGATCGATGAAGCCGCGACAGCGCGGTTGCGCGCGGAGCAAGCGTCCAGTTGACCGCCTTCCAAGGCTTCTTTGAGAGAGGGCTCCGCGCATGGACGTCCCCGTCACCATGCCGCAACTCGGTGAAAGCGTCACCGAGGGCACCGTCACCCGCTGGCTGAAAGGCGCGGGCGACTCCGTCGAGGCCGACGAACCCCTGCTGGAGGTGTCGACCGACAAGGTGGACACGGAGATCCCCTCGCCCGCCGCCGGGATCCTCCGGTCGATCCTCGTCCAGGAGGACGAGACGGTCGACACCGGCACGCAGCTCGCGACGATCACCGAGGCCGTCCCGGCGGCCGCGCTACCCGCCGTCCCGCCGCCGCCCGCCCCGGTCGCGCGGACTCCGCACCCGGTGGCGCCTGATCGGGGCAATGGCGTCGCGGTTAGGAGCCGGGCTCGTTCCGGGGGTTACGTGACGCCGTTCGTCCGGACGCTCGCGCGCGAGCACGGAGTCGACCTGGCGTCACTGCGGCCGTCCAGAAGCGGCGACCGCGTCCGGCGGGGCGACGTCCTGGCGGCCGCGCGCCCGCCGCACCCGCCGCAGCCGCCGCCTATCGCCCCTGTCCCGCAGGCGGTGCGGGGAGGGGCGGTCGTGGGGATCGGTCCGGCGCGGCGGGCCTTCGCCGCGAGCGCGCTGGAGTCGCTGCGCACCAGCGCGCACCTGACCACCGTCGTGGAGGCGGACGTCACCGAGACCGTCCGGTCGTGCGAGGCGGCCGCCGCGTCCTTCCGGGCGCGCGAGGGCGTCGAGCTGACCTTGCGGCCGTTCCTCGCCCTCGCCGCGCTGAGCGCGCTCAGGGCGCACCCGATCCTCGGAGCGCGCGTCGACCTGGACCGGAAGGAGATCGTCCACCCGGACGGGACGCACCTCGCCGTCCCGGTCGACACGCCGGACGGGCCGGTGGCGCCGGTGATCCGGGACGCCGGGCGCCTCAACCTGGCCGGGCTCGCCCGCGCGCTGGACGATCTCCACGACCGGGCGCGGACCGGCCGCCTCGCCCCCGAGGAGCTGAGCGGCGCCACGTTCACGCTCGACGACCGGAGCGCGGAAGGGGCCCTGTTCGCCACGGCGGTCATCGCGCAGCCGCAGGTCGCGGTCCTCGGCGCGGGCGCGGTCACGAGGCGGCCCGTGGCCGTGGCGCATCCGGCGCTGGGCGAGGTCGTCGCGGTGCGGTCGATGCTCTGCCTCGCGCTCACCTACGACCACCGGCTGATCGACGGCGCCGACGCGGCGCGCTTCCTGACGGCGGTGGCCGAGCGCCTGGCGGACGGCGGGCCCGCCACCGGCCCCGGCGGCTGAGACGGCGGCCTCCCGGGACCGCCCGGGAGGCCGCGCCGCACACCGCCCCACCGGGCGCACCCGGCGCGGCCTCCGTTCACATCACGCATTCATGCTCGCATGGCGCACCGCGTGTGCCCCGTGACCACTGGACACCCCTTCCACCAGGAGTTTCTCGATGAAGTTCGGTCTCGCCGTCTTCGCGACGGATCAGGGCCTGACGCCCGCGGACCTCGCGCGGCTCGCCGAGGACGGCGGTTTCGAGTCGCTGTTCTTCCCGGAGCACACGCACATGCCCGTCGAGCGCACGGCGCATTTCAAGCCGGAGGGCGGTGACGTGCCGCCCGAGTACGCGCGGACCCTCGACCCGTTCGTCGCGCTCACGGCCGTCGCGTGCGCGACCAGCGCGCTCCGGGTCGGCACCGGCATCTGCCTGGTCTCCCAGCGGGACCCGATCACGACGGCGAAGGAGGTCGCGACGCTGGACCTGCTGTCCGGCGGACGGTTCCTGTTCGGCGTCGCGGCGGGGTGGAACCGCGAGGAGCTGGAGAACCACGGCACCGACCCCAAGCGGCGCCTCTCGGTGATGGCGGACCGGATAAAGGCGATGCGGACGATCTGGACCGAGGACGTCGCCACATACTCGGGGCCTTACGTCTCGTTCGACCGCATCCAGTCGTGGCCCAAGCCCGTCCAGTCGCCGGTCCCGATCCTCATCGGCGGGAACGGCCCCACCGTTCTGGACCGCGTCCTGTCCTACGGGACCGAGTGGCTGCCCGAACCGGCCCCCGACCTCCCCGACCGCATCGCGGAGTACCGCGAGCGGGCGCGCGCCGCCGGATGGGCCGACGCGCCCGTGACCGTCTACGGCTGCGACCCCGCCGACGTCGACCGCTACGCGGAGGCGGGGGCGCACCGGTGCGTGTTCTGGCTGCCGCCCGGCGACGCCGACGGCGCCCGCCGCCGGGTGGCCGAGCTTCGCGCCGCCCTGCGTCTGGACGGGCAGTGAAAATGAATAGGCGATCGTATGGTGAATCCGCCGCCGTCTCAGAGCGTTTGCCGATCACCCGTATTGACGCCTCTTCCTGCATTGATGTCAGACAGTCGACAACCTTGACCGCGGAATACCCGCGCGTTAGCGTGATTTCACTTCGCGAACATGCGCACGCATGTCGATCGAACCTGGAGGAGACATGGCGCATCCACACCTCATGAGGCGCCGGTGGCCGGCCGTGGTCGCCGCCGGAGCGACGCTGGCCGGGGCGGTGGCGTGCTCGACCGCCTCCGACCGCAAGGAGGGCGGCGCGGGCTCCCTCGCCTGCAAGGACGGGAAGGTCCTGGTCGGCGTCGCCAAGGCCGACAGCGGGTTCGCCTCGTTCTTCGACGTCGCGGGGAAGCGCGGGCTCCAGGTCGCGATCCAGGAGATCAACGCCCGGGGCGGGATCAAGGGCTGCAAGATCGAGACCATCACCGGCGACACCAAGTCCGACCCCGCCGTCGCCGCGCAGGTCGCGCGCTCGCTCATCGCGAAGGGCGCCCAGATCCTGGTGGTCGCCGACGACTTCGACACCGGCGTCGCCGCCGCCCGCATCGGCCAGCGGGAGGGGCTGCTGACGCTGTCGCTCGCGGCCTCGTCCACCGTCTTCGGCAAGGCCGTCGGCGACCGCTTCTTCAGCGGCGGGATCACCACCACCGAGCTCGGGCTGGCGCAGGCGAAGTTCTCCCTGGACCGCAAGTGGCGGACCACCTTCCAGGTGCTCGACCCCGGACTCGCCTACTTCACCGAGCAGGACACCGCCTACCGGAAGCTGTACGAGGGCGGCGGCGGCAAGGTGAGCGGGGTCGACCGGGTCGACTCGCTCGGCGGGCAGTCCGACTTCAGCTCCACCATCTCCAAGATCAAGGCCGCGAAGCCCGACGTCGTCCAGGCCCTGGCGGTCTTCCCGGCGGTCGGCACCTTCGTCAAGCAGCTCCGGGCCGCCGGAGTGGACACGCCGGTGCTCGGCAACATCACCCTCCAGACGCGGGAGCTGCCGAAGCTCGTCGGAACCGGCCGGGCCGACAAGATCTACTACGCCGCCCAGGTCTACTTCGACGGGGCGGGCGTCGACCCGAAGACCGACCCGGCCGTCACGAAGTTCGCCGAGGCGTACCAGAAGATGTTCGGGCACTTCCCCGAGCAGGCCAACGCGCCGGGCGCCTACCAGACGTTCCTGGCCGTCGACACCGCGCTCCAGCGCAAGGACGTCACCGACGCCGCGTCGGCCGCCAAGGCGATCCGCGAGCAGCGCGGCCTCAAGGTCCCCGGCGGCACCCTCGACCACTGGAAGGACGGCTACGCCGTCTGGAGCCCGACGATCGTCGGCCTCGAAGGCGGCAAGCTCAAGTCCGTCACCGCCTACAACGCGACGGCGATCAGGAACGAGGCGTCATGACCGCAGCGAAGCGAGGATCATGGCGCGCTCGCCCCGGGGGTCTGGGGGTCGTCCCCCAGAAAGGTAGGGCGTCATGACCGCAGCGAATTTCCTGGAAGGTGGGGCGGCGTGAATGCGGCGTCTGCGCCTGCCTCGCGGACGCGGAGTCCGGGGCGGGAGGCGGAGGGGGCGCTGCTGCGGGTGACCGGGGCGGTCAAGCGGTTCTCCGGGCTCACCGCGCTGGACGGCGTCGACCTGGCCCTGGCGGCGGGCGAGGTGCTGGGGCTGATCGGGCCGAACGGCTCGGGCAAGACCACGCTCGTCAACTGCGTCTCCGGGGCGCTCCGGATCGACCAGGGCGAGATCCGGTTGGACGGCCGCGACATCACCCGCGCGTCCCGCGCCCGCCGCGCCAAGGGCGGCATCGCCAGGACGTTCCAGAACCTCAAGCTGTTCGGCGAGCTGACCGTGCGGGAGAACGTGCTCGTCGGCCTCAACGCGTCCTCGGGGGCGACGTCCCCGAAGGACGTGGAGGGCCTGCTGCGGAGCCTGCGCGTGGACGACGTCGCCCGCGAGATCGTCTCCACCCTGTCCTACGGCACGCAGCGCCGGGTGGAGATCGCGCGGGCGCTCGCCGGGAACCCGCGGGTGCTGCTGCTCGACGAGCCCGCCGCCGGGCTGAACGACGGCGAGACCGCCGAGCTGCGGGAGCTGATCCACGAGATCCGGAGCGAGCGGGGATGCGGCGTCCTGGTCATCGACCACGACATGAACCTCGTCCTTGGCATCAGCGACCGGGTCCAGGTCCTCGACGAGGGCGCCGTCATCTATGAAGGCGCGCCGCGGGAGGCGTTCAAGCAGCCCCGCGTCGTGGCGGCGTACCTGGGGGCCGAATGAGCGCGCAACCACTCCTGGAGGTCTCGGACCTCGTGGTCGGCTACGGCGCCACGAAGGTGCTGAAGGGCGTCTCCCTCACCGTCGCCCCGGGCGAGGCCGTCGCCGTGCTCGGCGCCAACGGGGCGGGCAAGTCGACGCTGATGAAGGTGATCTCCGGCCTGCTCGCCCCGTGGGAGGGCGCCGTCCGGTTCGGCGGCGAGGACGTGACGGGCCTGCCCGCCGAGGAGCGCGCCGCCCTCGGGATCGCGCTCGCCCCGGAGGGGCGCGGCATCTTCGCGACCCTGTCGATCGAGGAGAACCTCCTGATCGGCGCCACCTGCCTGCGGCGGCGGATGTCGACCGCCGAACGGCGCGCGCACGAGCGCGAGGTGCTCGACCGGGTGTACGGGACGTTCCCCGTCCTCGCCAAGCGGCGGACGTCCAGGGGCTGCGACCTGTCCGGCGGCCAGCAGCAGATGCTCGCGATCGGGCGGGCGCTGATGGCCGCGCCGAAGCTGCTCGTCCTGGACGAGCCCTGCCTGGGCCTCGCGCCGAAGATGGGAAACGAGGTGTACACCGTGCTCCGAAGCCTCCGCGAGGCGGGGCAGAGCCTGATCGTCGTGGAGGAGTCGTCCCGGCGGGCCCTCGACTTCGTCGACCGCGCCTGCTGCCTGAAGCTCGGCGAGAAGGTCCTCGACGGCGACGCGGCGGAGATGAAGGCCGACGAGCTGCTCATCGAGGCGTACTTCGGGCTGAAGGGGGCCGAGCGATGACGGCGCTCGTCCAGCACGTGCTCGACGCCCTGAGCGTCGGCTCCACCTACGCCCTGCTCGCGCTCGGCCTGACGCTGGTGTTCAGCGTCATGAACCTGATCAACTTCGCCTACGGGCTGCTGCTGGTGTGGGGCGGCTACGGGGCCTGCGTCCTGGTCGACGCGGGCCTGCCGTTCGTCCTCGTGGTCCCGCTGTGCATCCTGTTCGTCACCGCGCTGTCGATGGCGATGGGACGGGTCGCCTTCCGGCCCTTCATCGGCGCGCCGCAGATCACCCTGCTGATCACCTCGTTCGGCGTGCTGCTGATCATGCAGTACGT
Source organism: Actinomadura chibensis NBRC 106107 (assembly GCF_001552135.1). Taxonomy (GTDB): domain Bacteria; phylum Actinomycetota; class Actinomycetes; order Streptosporangiales; family Streptosporangiaceae; genus Spirillospora; species Spirillospora chibensis. The sequence goes on from NZ_BCQP01000041.1 coordinate 38,813, forward strand.
CGCGATCCTGATCTTCGGTGAGAAGCCCCGGGTGCTGAACACCCCGGACTTCCTGACCGGTGTCATCGCGGCGGGCGGGCTGCGCGTCCCGGTGCTCCAGGTCGTCACCATCGCGGGCGGCGCGCTCGTCGTCGCCGCCTTCTACGGGCTGCTCCACCGCACCCCGTTCGGCGCCCACCTGCGCGCCGCCGCGGAGTCGCCGGAGACCGCCCGGCTGATGGGGATCCGGCCCGACCGCGTGCTGATGATCGCCTTCGGCATCAGCGGCGCGATCGCCGGAGTGGTCGGGCTGCTCTGGTTCGCCAAGGTCGGCGCGGTGACCCCGCGGTCCGACCTGGAGCCCACCCTGAAGGCGTTCATCGCGATCGTCCTCGGCGGCCTCGGCCGCACCTCGGGCGCCATGCTCGGCGGGCTCGCGCTCGGCGGGATCGAGGTCGGCATGAACGTCGTCCTTCCGTCCGGGGCGATCACCTACGCGCAGGCGATCGTCTTCGCGGTCGTCATCGCCCTACTCGTGCTGCGGCCCGGCGGGCTCAGCGGCGCCCGAACGGAGGCCGCCTGATGATCAGGCTCGCACTGCGCAAGGACAGCCCGCCCGACCTGCGCGGACGCCTCGGCGCCACGGCCGGGGCGCTGCTGGCGGCGGGCGTGGTGACGCTGCTCGGCGCCCTGCTGTTCCTCGCGCCGACGATGGCGGAGATCGTCCTGCTGTTCGGCATCAACGCCATCCTGGTGATCGGGTTCCAGGTGTTCGTCGGCAACACCGGCATCGTCTCGTTCGGCCACGTCGCGTTCATGGCCGTCGGCGCGTACGCGGGCGGCATCGCCGCGATGCCGGTGATCGACAAGGAGGTCACCCTGCCGGACCTGCCGGGCCCGCTCGCGGGCTTCGAGGTGGGGTTCCTGCCCGCGCTGCTGATCGGCGGCGCCGCCGCCGCGCTCCTCGCGCTGCTCACCGGGCCCGCGCTGATGCGCCTGTCGGGGGCGGCGGCGTCCATCGCCACCCTGGGCCTGCTGATCATCGTCAGCAACGTCATCGCCCAGGCGACGCCGCTGACGCGCGGGCCGCAGTCGCTGTTCGGCGTCCCGGAGAACACCACGTTCGCCGGGGTCTACGCGTGCCTCGCCGTCGTGGCGGTGCTCAGCGCGTGGTTCAAGTGGTCGGCGGCGGGGCTGCGGGCCCGCGCCGTCCGGGACCAGCCCGCGGCGGCGGAGGCGGCCGGGGTGTCGGTGCTGCGCTCGCGGCTGTGGGCGTTCGTCCTGTCGGCGTTCATCACCGGCATCGCCGGGGCCCTGTACGCGCAACTGCTCACCGCGTTCTCTCCCGGGTCGTTCTACATCCCGCAGCTCGTCCTGGTGATCGCCATGGCGATCGTCGGAGGCATCGGGGGCATCAGCGGGGCGCTGCTCGGCACGGCCGTGATCACCGTCATCAACGAGGTGCTGCGCAAGGTCGAGAGCGGCGTGTCGATCGCGGGCGTCGACGTCCACGCGCCGAGCGGGATCTCGTTCGCCGCGCTCGGCGTCGCCTTGATCCTGATGCTGCGGTGGCGTCCGAGCGGACTGCTCGGTGCCTCGGAGGTGCAGTTCGAGGGCCGGACGCCCGCGTCCCCGGAGCCCGGGACGGCCGCCCCGCCGGTCAGGCCACCCGCCGAGGTCGCCGCGGAGGAGTGAGGCCCGACACGGCGAGAGGGGGAGGCGTCCGGTCGCCTCCCCCTCTTCGGTCTTCGGCGCTAGACGTCCAGGACGATCTCCGGGGTCGCGGCGCGGGAGACGCAGGCGTGCATGCGGTCCGCCGTGTCGGCGGTCAGCAGGGAGTCGCGGTGCTGGGGGACGCCGTCCAGCACCGTGACGGCGCACGAGCCGCACACCCCCTTCAGGCAGCCGCCCGCGACGCGCACGCCCGCGCGGCGAAGCGCGGTGAGGAGGCTGACCCCGGCGTCCACCGGAACCCGCAGCCCCGAGCGCGCGCACACGGCCTCGAACGGCTCGCTTGGGCCGAAGTCCCTCGGAACGGGAAGGAAGCGCTCGACGTGGAAGGTCCCCGCAGGCCACCCGGCCACGGCCTCCTCCGCGGCCTCGACGAAGCCGGGGGAGCCGCAGCAGTAGACGGCCGTCCCCTCCTCGAACGGCCCGACGTACTCGCGGACGTCCAGCCGCCCTTCGGTGCTCGTGGCCCGCAGCGTCACCGCCTCGCCCAGCTCGGCCAGCTCGTCGCGGAACGCGGCCTCCTCCGGCGTCCGGACGCTGTAGGCCAGCCTCCACGGGATCCCGGCGTCCCGCGCCCGCTCGACCATCGGCAGGATCGGCGTGATCCCGACCCCGGCGGCCAGGAAGACGTAGCGCTCCGCCGGGCGCAGCACGAAGTGGTTGCGCGGCTCCCACACCCGCACCTGCTTGCCGACGCGCAGGTACGTGTGCATGTAGGCGGACGCGCCCCGGGACAGCCGCTCCCTGAGCACCGCGATGCGGTAGCTGGACCTGTCGGCGGGGCTCCCGCACAGGGAGTACTGCCGGAGATGGCGCGTGACCAGCTGGACGTCGATGTGGGCGCCCGGCTCCCAGGCCGGGAGCGGGCCCCCGGCCGGGTCCGCGAGCCGGAGGGACACGATGTCGCGGGCCGGACGGTCGATCCCCGTCACGGTCAGGAGGCGCCCGCCTTCACGGATCATCATCTCAGTAGAGCTCCTGGTAGCCGTCGTCGAAGAGGCGGTCGAGCCGTTCGGCGTCGAGCCCCTCCGTGGCCGCCGCGTCCGCCCAGAAGGTGCCGGGGGAGGGGATCTCGCCCGCCAGGTCGCGCATGTCCTCCTCCCAGAGCCGCGATCTCAGCAGCGACCGGCCGCAGTGCAGGTAGGCTTCGTCGACCTCGACGAGGGTGGCCAGCTCGGGACGCACGTCGTCCTGCTCCAGCATCGTCCGGAGGTCCTCGTCGTCGGTGATGTACGCGCGTCCGTTCACGCGGAGGGTCTCCACCACCCCCGGGACGAAGAAGAGCAGCCCGACGTGCGGGTTCTCGGCGATGTTGGAGAAGGAGTCGCCCAGCTTGTTGCCGAGCCGGTCGGGGATGACGAGCGTCCGCTCGTCGAGCGCGCGGACGAATCCGGGATAGTCGCCGCGGGGCGTGCAGTCGGCCGCGCCGGAAGCGTCCGCGGTGGCCATGCAGCAGAACGGCGAGTGGGCGATGAAGGCCAGGCAGTTCCGGTCGAGGTGATCGATGATCTTCAGCCGGGTCTCCGGGTCGGGGTCGCCCAGCAGGCCGCGCGTCTCGGCGGCGCCGAGCCGCCGGTAGGCCGTCCGCCACGGCGTCGCGACCGCACCGGCGGCGGCGGTTCCCCGGCGCCCCTCGGATGCGAGCCGGATCTGTTCACGATTCGACTGCACGCTCATATCGTGAGCATACTCTGCTCTCCCTGGCCGGAGAAGGTCCGCCCTGGTCGGTGCGCGCCCGACCCTGGCGCCCCGCCGCGAAGGGCCGCAGCAGGGACTTGTCGCTGACAGGACGCCCTTCGCTGCGGGAGCTCGGCGTGCGTGCCGCGCGCGGAATGCGACCGTCCGCCGCTGTGGGCTACCATCGTGCCTGTGGCTCGCACATCGAACGATAATTCGCCTGGTGATGCCGGAGGCGGCAAGAAGGACGGCATCCAGTCCGTCTCGCGCGCGCTCGCCATCCTGGAGCTGTTCAACGAGAGGCGCCCGGAGCTCACCACGAGCGAGATCGCCTCGTTGACCGAGCTCAACCGCGCGACCGCGTACCGGTTCTGCCAGACGCTACTGAATCTCGGCTATCTGGAGGAGACCCAGTCCAGGACGTTCCGTCCCGGCCTGAAGGCGATCTCGCTGGCGCGCGCGGCGCTGAGCAGCCGGGAACTGCCGGAGATGGCGCGCCCCTATCTCCAGCGGCTGCGCGAGAGCACCGGCGAGACGGTCAACATGGCGCTGCTGAGTGGCGCGGAAGTCGTCTACGTCGCGCGGCTGCTCAACGACGACCTCCTCGCGCTGCGGCTGTTCGTCGGGAGCAGGCTGCCCGTCCACGCCACCTCGCTCGGACGCGCGATCCTCGCGTTCCTGCCCCGCGAGGAGGTCGAGCAGATCCTCGGCGGCCGCGAGCTGGAGGCCGTCACCCAGTACACGATCACCGACTTCGGCAAGCTCGCCCAGGAGCTCGACCGCGTCCGCAGCCGCGGCTACTCCCTGAACGACGAGGAGATGGTCCTCGGGATCCGCGGGGTCGGCGCGCCCGTCTTCGACGCCTCCGACCGTCCCATCGCCGCGATCAACGTCTCCATCGCGCGCCCGCTCGACAAGACCGAGCTGCGGGACGTCATCGCTCCCCAGGTCGTCGAGACCGCCCGCGCCATCAGCACCCTGGTCACCGAGCTGGCGATCGACTCCGACCACCGCTGACGATCCGCCGGACGACCGAGACGGCCCGGAGCAGGTGCGGCTCGGTGCGGTCGGTCCGGTGCGCGATCGCGAGGTCGACGGTGACGGCGGGCCGCGCCAGCGGGCGGAAGACGACGCCGTCGAGGGCCAGCGCGGTCACCGGCTCCGGGACGACGGCGACGCCGAGGCCGCCGGCGACGAGCGTGACGAGGGTGGACGTCTCGCCGACCTCGTGCCGGATCCGCGGCTCGACGGCGGCGTCCCGGAACAGCCCGAGGACCACGTCGTACATCACCGACCGGCGGTCCGCCGAGTGGACGATTAGGTCGGCGTCCGCGAGGTCGCCGATCCCGATCCGCCGCCGCGCGGCGAGCGGGTGGTCGGCGGGGGCCGCGACGACGAGCCGGTCGCGGCGCAGCGGCAGGACGGTGAGGGACGCGTCGGCGATCGGCGGCCGGAGCAGCGCCAGGTCGATCCCGCCGGCGCGCAGCGCGGCGACCTGGTCGGGCACCAGCATCTCGCCGCGGAACGAGAAGTCGACGCCGGACAGCTCCGTCGACAGGCCGCGGGAGAGGGCGGGCAGCAGGCTGTAGGTCGCGGTGCCGACGCAGCCGATCGTGAGGTGGCCGACGGCCCCGGCCGCGATGCGGCGGGCCTCCAGCGCCGCGTCGTCGACCTCGCCGAGGATCTTCCGGGCGCGCGCGAGGTAGCCGCGCCCCGCGTCGGTGAGGACGACGCGGCGGGTGCTGCGGTGGAGCAGCTCCACGCCGAGGTCGGCCTCGAGCCTGCGGATCGCCTGCGACAGCGGCGGCTGGGCCATGGTGAGGCGTTCGGCGGCGCGTCCGAAGTGGAGCTCCTCGGCGACCGCGACGAAGTACCGCAGGTGACGCAGATCCATATCGTGAGCGTCTCAATTGGAGCGAATATTGATACTTCACTGTATCAAGGCAGGCCGCCTAACCTCGATCGCATGAGCACCTACCTGTACTCGGCCGTCCGGACGCCATTCGGACGGTTCAACGGCGCCCTCGCGGACGTCCGGCCGGACGACCTCGCGGCGGGGGTGATCACCGCGCTGCTGGAGCGGGCGCCCCGGCTGGACCGGGCGGCGATCGACGAGGTCGTCTGGGGCAACGCGAACGGCGCGGGCGAGGAGAACCGCAACGTCGGCAGGATGGCCGCGCTGCTCGCCGGGCTGCCGACCAGCGTGCCGGGCTCGACCGTCAACCGGCTGTGCGGGTCCAGCCTCGACGCGGCGATGATCGCGTCCCGGACGATCGAGACGGGCGACGCCGACGTGGTGATCGCGGGCGGGGTCGAGTCGATGACCCGCGCGCCGTGGGTGCTGCCGAAGCCGCGCAGGCCGTTCCCCGCCGCCGACGTCACCGCGGTGTCGACGACGCTGGGCTGGCGGCTGGTGAACCCGCGCATGCCGAAGGAGTGGACCGTCTCCCTCGGGGAGGCCAACGAGCTGCTCCAGGAGAAGTACGGCGTCCCCCGGGAGCGCCAGGACGCGTTCGCGCTGCGCTCGCACCGCCTCGCCGCGGCCGCCTGGGACGACGGCTTCTACGACGACCTGGTCGTCGCCACCGAGGGGTTGGAGCGCGACGAGGGCGTCCGCGCCGACACGTCGGCGGAGAAGCTCGCCGCGCTCAAGCCGAGCTTCCGCCCCGACGGCACCATCACCGCCGGGAACGCCTCGCCGCTGAGCGACGGCGCGTCCGCCCTGCTGCTCGGCTCGGCCGCGGCCGCCGACCGGCTCGGCCTCGAACCGCTCGCCCGCGTCGCCGGACGCGGCGCCTTCGCGCTCGACCCGCAGGACTTCGGCTACGCCCCCGTCGAGGCGGCGAACCGCGCCCTGGCCCGCGCCGGGATCGGCTGGGACGAGGTCGGCGCGGTGGAGCTGAACGAGGCGTTCGCCGTGCAGTCGCTCGTCTGCGTCGACGCCTGGGGCGTCGACCCGGAGATCGTCAACACCCGGGGCGGCGCGATCGCGATCGGCCACCCGCTCGGGGCCAGCGGCGCCCGCGTCCTCGGCACGCTCGCGAAGGTGCTCCGCGAGCGCGGCGAGCGCTTCGGCGTCGCCGCCATCTGCATCGGCGTCGGGCAGGGCCTGGCGATCGTCCTGGAGAACACGGAGGCCCGCGCGTGAGCCGCACGGAGATCCTGGAGACCATCGCCGAGGCCGTCCAGGGGATCGCGGACGGCAGCACCGTCCTGGTCGGCGGCTTCGGCTTCGCCGGCATGCCGTTCGACCTCATCGACGGGCTGATCCGGCAGGGCGCGAAGGACCTCACCATCGTGTCCAACAACGCGGGCAACGGCGACGTCGGCCTGGCCGCGCTGCTCAAGGCCGGACGCGTCCGCAAGGTGGTCTGCTCGTTCCCCCGGCAGAGCGACTCCTACGTCTTCGACGAGCTGTACCGGGCCGGGCGGATCGAGCTGGAGATCGTCCCGCAGGGCAACCTCGCCGAGCGGATGCGGGCCGCCGGGGCGGGCATCGGCGCCTTCTACTGCCCGACCGCCGTCGGCACCCCCCTCGCCGAGGGCAGGGAGACCCGGACCATCGACGGGCGCGTCCACCTCCTGGAGTACCCGATCAGGGGCGACGTGGCGCTGATCAGCGCCCACCGCGCCGACACGATGGGCAACCTCGTCTACCGCAAGACCGCCCGGAACTTCGGCCCCGTCATGGCCACCGCCGCGGCCACCACGATCGTCCAGGTGGGCGAGGTCGTCCCGGCCGGAACCCTGGACCCGGAGGCGGTCGTCACGCCCGGCATCTACGTCGACCGCGTGGTGCGCGTCGAGGAACGCCGCTACACCGTCCAAGGAGCGCGCTGACCATGTCCCTGAACCCGGACCAGCTCGCCGCGATCGTCGCCCGCGACATCCCGGCGGGCTCCTACGTCAACCTCGGCATCGGCCGCCCGACCAAGGTCGCCGACCACCTCCCGGCCGACTCCGGCGTCGTCCTGCACACCGAGAACGGCATGCTGAACATGGGCCCCGCCGCGACCGGCGACCAGGTCGACCCGGACCTCACCAACGCCGGCAAGGTCCCGGTGACCGAACTCCCCGGCGCCTCCTACTTCCACCACGCGGACTCCTTCGCGATGATGCGCGGCGGCCACCTCGACGTCTGCGTCCTGGGCGCGTTCCAGGTGTCGGCCACGGGCGACCTCGCGAACTGGAGCACCGGCGCCCCCGACGCGATCCCCGCCGTGGGCGGCGCGATGGACCTGGCCATAGGAGCCAAGCAGGTCTTCGTGATGATGACCCTCTTCGACAAGCAGGGCCGATCGAAACTCGTCCCCGAATGCACCTACCCCCTGACCGGCGTGGCCTGCGTGAGCCGCATCTACACGGACGTAGCCGTAATAGACGTGGGCCCAGACGGCGCCACCCTCCGCGAGTCATTCGGAACAACCCCCGAAGACCTACGCGCCCGCCTCCCCGTCCCCCTCAAAACCCCCGCGCCGCAGGGGGCTACGGGGTGATGGCGGTGATCTCGGCGAAGTCGCTCGGGCGCGGGACACCGGCCGTGGTGGCGTCGCCGTCCAGGGGAGCCTGGTCGTAGACCATGGGTGAGAGGCTTCGGAACGCGGCGGAGATGTCGCCCACGTTCACGAACGCCATGACCTTGCATGAACCGGTGCCGCAGCCGCCTCCGGCCGACAGCATGCCGACCCCTTTCACCGCGTAACGGCCGTTGAGGGTGTAGACGGCCGCCCCGCTGTCGCCGTGGTAGGCGACGGCGGCGGACGACTTCGGCTCGGCCCGCATGCCTTTCGCGGTGTAGGTGATGCCGTGCGCGGTGAGGTTCCACTGCGTCTTCCCTTTCACCTCCCAGTCGCACGGGGCGCCCTTTCCGTTCTCGAACGAGATGAAGCCGTCATGGCAGACCAGGGCGCCCGCCGCCGTGTTGCCGACGGCTGTGATCACTTTCCCGCTGATCCCGCCGTCCTCGTCGTCGAGCCCGTCCTCGAACGCCACCGCCTCGGGGGCGCCGCCGCCGACGACCTTGATCATCGCCGCGTCGGCGGATTTGCTGACTCCGGTGACCTGGCCGAGTCCGGGATGAGTCGGTGTGCCCACCGACTCAAGGGCCTCATAGCAATGGAACGCGGTGAGGACGTAGTAGGCGCGGACGGCCTTGTCGTAGAAGGGGAGGCCGCTGGTGCAGGCGTAGCCGGCGTCGTTCTCGATGTTGAGACCGGCGCCGGCCAGGGACGGGAAGTCCACGCGCCCGCCGAGGGCCTCCATGCGCTCACCGCGGACGACGGTGACGGCCTCGTCGAACACTTCGGCGTCCGCGGAGGCCGCCTCGGCGGCGAGGGCCCGCCGGGCCCGCTCCGGATCGGGCACCTCGACGGCGAGTCCGCTTCCATCGGGGGGCAGGAAGGTGGAACTCACTGCGAAAGGCAGTTTTCCCGCGCGGGCTCGCGCCATTATCAGGGTGGATTTGGCGGTGAGATACCGCTCGCTGTACTTGGCGGGCTTGATGACCAGGCGGCTTGCGTCCGCCCCTGGATCCCGCTTGCGGAGGGCGGTCAGGAAACGCGAGCCCTTGGCGGTGTCGGTGAGGAATACCTCCACCTTGCCGAAGCCGGGCTGAAGTCGCGTCCCCGCGTAGTAGCGGTCGAAGTCCTGCTCGCCGGTGGTGAGGGCCGCGCCGGCCAGACGGTGTAGGGGCCTGAGCGTCTCGGCCATCCGGACCTGCTCGGACGTCGCCGGGGTGAGCCGCGCGCCAGGATCCGGCGGCGGCGCAGGAGACGCCGCCGCCGGAGTGTGGACCCCGATCAGCGTGGTGAGAGCTGCCGTGACAACTGCCAGGACGCTGCCTGCTGACATCGCGCGTTCTCCAAGGGGGGCAATTGGGTGACCACCTCGGATGATTTTCACTGGAGCATCAGCGGCGCTGGCGCCTTGCTAATGGGAAACGGGCGGTCGCGGGTCGTCGGTCGTCAGCAGGGGCCGTTGTCGGTCCAGACGTCTTGGGAGTTGTTGCCGGGGACGTCGCCGTGGGTCCACCATCTGGCGGTCCAGGTGTGGTCGTTGTAGGACACCTTCTGACCACCGGTGTAGGTCGCCGAGGCGTCCCACGCGGTTTCGGCGCACGTCCCCGGGCCCGGGTTGCCGGTCTTCCACGGCACCTGGCTCGACCGGTAGAAGTCGACGCCCATGACCTGCCAGCGCGGCCCCTGCGCGGCCAGCCGCTGCCGGAAGGCGTTCCAGTTGTGGGTGGACTGCGGCGACCAGCCGAGTTCGGCGATGGCGGGCAGCCGGGGGAACGCCATGAACTCGATGTCGTCGATGTTCTGCAGGGTCTCCGACCACAGCGGCGCCTCGACGCCGGACACCTGCGACTCGCCCACGCCGGACAGGTGCGCTCCGGGGTTCCACTCGTAGGCGGTCTGCACCTCGATGAAGCCCGCCCAGCTCAGCCCGAGACGCGTGCTGGAGTTGTACTTCATGTCGAGGTAGGACTTGTTGGCCGGTGACATGAGGATCTTGTTGCCGCGCTTCGCCGCCGCCTGGACGCCCGCGTGCGATGTCGCCGTCCCCCAATACTGCGGAATCGCCGAGGTGGGCGGGGTGGCGTTGACGATGTCGTGCCAGCCCATCGCGATCTTCCCCTGCTGCTGGACGAGCGGCAGCACCTTGTTGAGGAAGGTGACGTAGTCCTGCTGGGGCGTGGCGCTGGCCTCGTCGCCGCCGATGTGGAGGTAGGGGCCGGGGGTGAGCGCCGCGACCTCGCGGATGACGTCGGCGACGAACTTGTAGGTGACGTCCTTGCTGATGCAGAGCGAGCTGTAGCCGACCTCGATGTCGGTGCGGCGCGGCGGCGCGGTGTTGTTGCAGTTGAGTTCCGCGTACGAGGCCAGCGCGGCGTTCGTGTGGCCGGGCATGTCGATCTCGGGGACGACGGTGATACCGCGGCTCTGCGCGTACGCGACGATGTCCCGGTACTGGTCCTGCGTGTAGTACCCGCCGGGTGTGCCGCCGACTTCGAGCTCGCCGCCGTATGTCGCCAGCCGAGGCCAGCTGTTGATCTGAATGCGCCAGCCCTGGTCGTCGGTCAGATGCAGATGCAGATAGTTGACCTTGTAGAGGGAGATCTCGTCTACGTACCGCTTGACCTCGTCGACGGTGAAGAAATGGCGGGCGACGTCGAGGTGGGCGCCGCGATAGGCGAACCGTGGATAGTCGATGATGCGGCCGCCGGGGATCTCCCACGGACCGGGTTGCGTGCTGGTGCTCTCGACCGCCGCGGGCAAAAGCTGCCGCAGCGTCTGCACCCCCGCGAACAGACCGGCGGGCTGGTTCGCCCGGACCACCACCGCGGCGGTCGAGACGTCCAGTTGGTAGCCCTGGTCGCCCACGCTCGGGTCGGCGCCGGTGAGCAGCAGCGATATGCCGTCGGCGGGCGTGGCGGGCGCGCTCTTGACCGGCAGCGGGTAGCCGGTCGACCGGCGCAGGAGGCCGGCGAGGTAGTCGCCCACCCCGGCCGAACCGGGCTGGACATAGATCACCGTCCCGCTGGTGATCGTGTGGTCGGCGCCCGTGGCCGGCTCGGCCTTGACCGGCGCCGGAACCACGTCCTGCATGCTCGCGACCTGGGCGGCGGCGGGCGCCGGACGCGCGTCCGCGCGCACCGCCGGCCCCGCGCCGCCCACCGGCAGCACCAGCGCGGACAGGATGACCAAGAACTGCTTGGAACGCGCTCGCGCGCGCGAAGGCTTGACGGACTTCATGGGAGCGGACCCTTCAGCGGCGGGGGAAAATTGAAAGGTTTGTTGCCAGTTAGACCGCTTCCCGTCCCTCTGTCAAGGGGGCGTCCACCCGCTGGACGACGGGCGCGCCGGTCGATATGCTCGCGGGCTTCAGTCGACCAGCGCGCCACCGGACAGGTTGACGATCGTCCCGGTCACGACACCGGCTCGGTCTGAAGCCAGGAACGCCGCCGTCTCCGCTATCTCGGACAGCGTGGGAAGCCGCTTCAGCAGCGTCCCCTGCGCCAGCCCGCTTTCCAGAAATTCCTGCACCGACTGTCCCGTCGCTCCCGCTGTCGCCTCGAAAAGGTCCCTGGTGTAGGAACCCGCCGCCGGCGCGTCCACGACGGCATGCGGACGTATGCCGATGACCCGGATGCCGTCAGGCGCCAATTCCGCGGCCAGAACGCGGGAGAAAGCCTCCTTGCCGGCCGCGCTCACCGCGTGCCCCAGGATGCCGCCGATAGCCAGTTTGGAGCCCGGCTCCGACAAGGTCAGGATGACTCCCGGACGCCCGCGCCCCATATGCGGAGCCACGGCCTTGCTGGTGGTGAAAAGCGCCCGCAGAAAGCCGTCGATCGGCTGCATGAACTCTTCCAGCGACAGGTCGGCCAGCGATGTCCCCTGGTCGTGCATGACGCTGACGGCGTTGAGGGCGACGTCGATGCCCCCGGCCGTCGCCGCGACCGCGGCGGCGTGCTCCTCCACCGCCTGCTGATCCAGGACGTCGACTCGCGCGGTCTCGACCGTCCCGCCTTCCGCGGCGATGTCACGCGCTACGGCGTCGAGCTTCGCCTGGGTCCGCCCGGCGATGAAGACCCGCGCGCCCTCCCGGGCGAACACCCGCGCGACCGCGCCGCCGATGGCTCCCCCACCCCCATAGACCACGGCGTTCTTGCCCTCAAGTAGCAACCCACTCATGTGTCCTCCCGTCCCCTAGCGGCCGTCGCCTCCTCCGGCACCACCGCTCGCAGCAAGAGAACCACAGTAGATTGTTAAAAACAACCAGACTCGCCTGTAGTTTAGGATCGTGGGCGAAGAGGAGTGTGACCATGCCGACCAGCCGCAGCTACCGGGACGCCTGCGGGATCGCGCGGGCCCTCGACGTCGTCGGGGAGCGCTGGGCCCTGCTGATCGTCCGCGAGCTGCTCTTGACGCCCCAACGGTTCTCCGAGCTGCGGAACGCTCTGCCCCACGTCAGCTCGAACGTCCTCGCCGACCGCCTCCGGGAACTCGAAAACAACGGAGTGATTCGTCACGGCCCGGCGGAGACCGAAGGCCCGAAGGCGTATCACCTGACCGATTGGGGCCGGAAACTGGAACCGATCGTGCGGTCCTTGGGCGAGTGGGGGACTGACGCGCCAGAGCCCCCCGAGCCGTCCGCGCTCAGCGCCAGCTCAGTCCTGATCTTCCTGGAGGACGCCGCCCGGCCCGACCCCAAGGCCCCGCCCACGGTCTGCCGCCTGGACCTCGGAGGACGAACGTGGACGGTCCGCCTGGCGGACGGCCGCCTCCAAGTACAGCCCGGGGAGACCACAAAAGCGGACGCCTCACTCCGAGCAGACCCCAAGACGCTCAGCACCCTCCTAGCCGACCCGTCCACCCTCGAACCCGCCTGCGCCAACGGCAGCATCGCCGTAGTAGGCGACCTATCAGCCATCCACCGCCTCCTAAACGCAGTCACCCCCGACGATCCTGCCCGCGCGGAGCCGGTGCGGCTGTCACGAGACAAGTGAGAAGGCCCGGGAGCCATAGGCTTCCGGGCCTTCACGATCCACAAGCGCGGCTTAAGTGGGATTTGTAATCAGATACCAGGCGCCATCCCGTTTGGCCGTGTCGAGCGCCTCTGTGTAAGGGCCCGCGTTCGAGGTTCCGATGATCTTCACCTGGGCCATGTCGGGACCGAACTCCTGTACCACGTCCATTCGGGTCACCCGGATCTTCTTTCCTCCGTACTTGGACAAGAGGGCGTTGATCTCATTCTTTGCCTGCGAGCGATCGCTCGGATAGTACAGTTTCTTCAGTCCATCCGAATCGCGATCATTCAGCGTCTGGACGTAGGATCTGGCTATGGCTCGCGGGTTGGAGGCGCCTCCCTTGTCCGGCCAGAGCCAGACGGCGAGGGCGGCAACGACGATCACCAGGGCGCCGACCGCGAGAATTAGCCATAATGCGGACCGCCGTACCTTGGACGCCATTTGCGCTCCGATCTTCGGATTGGTCAGAAGACGCCGCGCGGGTACCACCGCGCCTTCGGGTACGTCTTGAGGAGCTTATCCAGGGATGCGTGCTGACGATCGTTGGTGTGATAGTTCAGCAGCCGATCGCCGTTGGACTTCCAGCCCACGACGACCGTCGTGTGATCCTTGCCCCCGCCATCCCAGTCTATCTGGATCACGTCGGAAGGGATCGTGCTCCAGACGCTGGCCAGGGACAGTGTGCGGTAGGACCAGAATCTGCCCCAGTTGGCCGCGGCGGCCCAGGTGAAGCTGGTGCTCTTCTTGGTAGGGCCGTAGAACCACATTTTGTCGTTCCTGCGATTCTTGGCCCCCGAGCCGACCATTTTCTTGCCTCCGTGCCTCAATGCCTGGGAGACGAAGTTCGTACAGTCCTGGTCGTAGCGCCGGTACGCCCGGTTGTAGTTGTAGACATACTTCTCGGCGTACCAGATGATGTGCTTGTTCTGGGGGCGACTTCGCTGCCGCTGGGGTTCTCCAGGTTGAACGTCGGCGGTAAGCGCTCCGGTAGACGGCCTGGTGGTGGACGCCGGCCTCTCATCATCGGTACCGGTCACCTGTGGCTCCGCGACTGGTTGCGGATCACCGACCTGAACGGGAACGGGTACGCCTCCCGTGGGCGCCGTGACCGTATCGAGAAGCCACGCGTCGCCGACGTAGCGGAACGTCAGCGTCTGCGGCAGGCGGTACGACTCCCAGTCGTAGCCGCGCGCCCGGTCGGCCTCACTGACCTTCAGGGAGTAGAGCGTGGTGAACTCACTGACATTGAACGTCGCGACATTGCCCGTGACCGCGAGCTTTCCCGGAGTCACCTTGGTCACGGCGTGCGAATAGCCGCCGTCGAGGGCTTCACGCCTCAGGAGTTCTCGATTTTCGGCGAGTCGCGCGCTCTCCCAGGCGCGACGACGCTGGAGTGCGCCAGTCAGGGCACGCGTGCTGACCTGCACTTTGGTGGTAGGCCGTAAGGTTAACTGATCGGCTCTGCTCTGCATGTACGCCTGGGCAAGCTCGGTCAGTTGCGTCTTCACCGGCGCCGGCGCAGATGTGCTTGCTTCCCCCGGTGCCGCGGTGGCGGGAACCCCGTTGAGTGATGCGGCGATCGCGGCCCCCGCGACTGCGGTGATCGCAGCCCAGCGAGTCATCAATCCATCCTCCGTGGATCTCTGGCTTCCGCGCATTTGGTGCGGGGTGACGCGGGCTGACACGGACACTAACCAACCATTTGGCTACATTGTCATGTGACCCAGGTCTCACATCCCGTGCCACCTTGGCCTCGACAACGGACCGGTGGCCGACATCGGACATCGCCGGCCCGGCTGCACGATAAATCGGTACGCGAATTCAAGGGTTTTGTGCGGTACCGGGCAGCAGTTGAGGTTGTGAAGGTCGTTGGCCTTGGCCGTTCACTGGAGGCATACGGGCTCTGGTCGTTTCTGCGGCCAGGCAGGGGTGATCACTCGTAGGGGTTCTTGGGCTTTTTGATCCGATCGAGGGAGTGGCCGCTTAGCTCCTGGACGACTGTGCGCTTCGTGCCGGGCGGCGGTGGCTTCCAGACGCCGACTACCTGGACCCAGGAGTCGGCGGGGGGCTGGGGGAGACCGCGCACGATCACCGGGAACGGGACGGCGTCGCCCGCGCAGCAGGCGATCTTGAGCCGGGTGAGCTGCCAGCCGCCCTTCCCGGTCGCGGTCACGAAGCCGGTCAGCCGGACCGGGACGCCCTCGAATCGCGCGGGATCGCCCGTCTGTGCCTCGTAGGCGCGGCCGATGAACTCGCCCATCGTCATCGTGACCGGCGCGCCGTTCGCGGGCAGCGGCCGGTACCCCGAGGTCGGCGCGGCGGGCGGCGGCGCCGCGCGGCCGGTGTCGCGGGCGGCGGTGAACGAGCCGAGCGCGGGTGGGGCGATCACGAAGACGGCCAGCACGGGGAGGCAGAGCAGCCAGCCCGTCCTCGGGCCGTGTGAATGATCGTGACCGTGGTCCAGATCGCCGTTCTCTTGTGCGCTCCCGGGGATGTGTGTGTCTGCGGTGGGGCGCCAGTCCCGGCGTAGACCGGCGGCGCCCAGTAGCAGGAGGGTCAGCGCCGCGGGGACCAGCAGGAGCCGGAAGCCGGGCCGGACGTAGTTGACGTACTCGCCGCTGCCCAGGGTGATCCACAACACCGTGGCGGCGATCAGGATCAGCAGCAGGTTCTGCGCGGCTCTGCTCACAGCAGCCCTCCCGTGACCGCGCTGATCCCGACGGCCAGACAGAAGGTCAGGGGGATGAAGCGGACGGCGAAGCGGCGGCCGAAGAAGCCCGCCTGCAGGGCGATCAGCTTCAGGTCCACCATCGGCCCCACCACCAGGAACGCCAGCCGCGCCGTGGTGGAGAACTGCGTCAGGCTGGCCGCCACGAACGCGTCGGCCTCTGAGCAGATGGACATCAGCACCGCGAGCAGCGCCAGCAGCAGCACCGACGCGACCGGAATACCGGCGACCGCGGTCACCCATTCGGCGGGCACCACGACGTTGATGGCGGCGGCCGCCGCGGCGCCGACCACCAGGAAGCCTCCGGCGTGCATGATGTCGTGCCGCATGGCCTGCCGGAAAGCCTCCAGGCGTCCGGCCGTCCCGTGGGCGTCCGGCCGGGACGGAACCCTGATCCACTCGCCCTTGCCCAGCATCAGCCACGCCCACCCGGCCAGTACGGCCACCAGCAGGGACGCGACGAACCGGCCGACGACCATCTCCGGCTTCCCGGGGAAGGCGACGGCGGTGGCGACCAGCACGATCGGGTTGATCGCGGGGGCGGCGAGCAGGAAGGTCAGCGCGGCGGCCGGAGCCACCCCGCGCGCCATCAACCCGCCCGCGACCGGTACCGACGCGCATTCGCAGCCCGGCAGGACCGCGCCCATGGCCCCGGCGAACGGCACCGCCGCCCCCGGTCGGCGCGGCAGCACCCGGCGCCACACCGACGCCGGGACGAACGTGGTGATCGTGGCCGACAGCGCGACCCCGAACACCAGGAACGGCAGCGCCTGCACGCACACCGCCACGAAGATCGTCGCCCACGCGTCCAGCTCGCGTGCGCCGACGGCCGGAGCGACCCAGACCCGGCCGGCCGCCAGCCCGGCCGCCAGGAGACCGAACGCCCACGCGGCACGGGTGCCGGGCGCGGCCGGACCGCGTCGTCCCCAGTCCGTGGGCGGGAGCAGGTCGTCCTCGGCCGCGCGAAGGCCGACATGGTCGCTCATGCCGGTCATCGTTCCAGAGGGATGCCAGGAGACTCCGGCGCCTGCGACCATTCGTGATCGCTCCCGTGTGGCCGACCCGCCGTGCCGGCCGGCGAGGTCGGCTAGGTCGACGCGCAGTCGCGGCACCGGCCGAAGATCTCCACGGTGTGGTTGATCTCGGTGAAGCCCGCCTCGGCGGCGACGTGCTCGGCCCAGCGTTCGATCGCGGGTCCTTCCACCTCGACGCTGTGCCCGCATGAGCGGCAGGTCACGTGGTGGTGATGGGTGCTGGTCCGGCAGCGCCGGTAGAGGGTCTCGCCGGACTCGTCGCGGAGCGCGTCGACCACGCCGTCCTGGCTGAGCACCTGGAGATGGCGGTAGACGGTGGTCAGCCCGATGCCCTCACCGCGGCGTCGCAGCTCACTGTGGATGTCCGTGGCGCTGCGGAACTCGGACAGGTCCGCCAGCACCCGGGAGAGGGCGGCGGCCTGCTGCGTGCCCCGCACCCGCGTTCCGCCGCGGGACGCAGGGGCGGCCTGCCGTGTCGGGTGGCGGGAAGCATGGGAAGTCATGGGAGCTGCTCCGGCCGATTGACGGTCCGATCTTCACTTTTTCACATGGTACCAACCGGTTGGATCATCGCTTCGGCCCCGCGGGCGGCGGCCGCACAGACCGTGCGGTTCGATCCGGCCCGGAATCGGACGTGGCCCGGCGGCGAGGTGCTCCCGGACGTCGCCGCATCGGCGGCGCACCAGGTGGCGGGCCCCGCCGTCGCGGACGAAGACGTGCAGGAGCCCGGTATGGGCACATGTCGGGATTGACAATCATTTCCGATAAGACGAACATGGGATCGGTTTTCATTTCTGATCAACCCGCGGGGGGACACGTTGCGTATCCGAGCAGTCGGCCCTGCCCTGCCTGCCCTGGCGGGCGTGCTGGCCGTCGTGCTGGTCGCGGGCACCGGCTGCGGCGGTTCCAGCTCCGCCGACAACGGCGACGGCGGCGGCGCGAAGAAGGTGAAGGTGGTCGCCACGACCACGCAGGTGGCCGACTTCGCCCGCAACATCGGCGGTGACAGGGTCGCGGTCACCCAGATCCTCAAGCCCAACGTGGACCCGCACGACTACGAGCCGTCCCCGGCGGACATCCAGGCCATCGCCGACGCCGACCTGGTGGTGAAGGGCGGCGTCGGCCTGGAGAAGTGGCTGGACCAGACGATCAAGTCCGCCGGCTTCGACGGCCCGGTGGTCGACACCAGCAAGGGCGTGGCCATCCGCAAAGGCACCGGGGAGGAGGCGGACGGCGACCCGCACATCTGGCACAACCCCAGGAACGTCGAGATCATGAGCCGCGACATCGCCGCCGCGTTCGAGGCCGCGGATCCCGCCGACAAGGCGGCCTACGAGGCGAACCTGCGGACCTACACCGGCAAGCTCAGGCAACTCGACGCCTGGATCGCCGGACAGATCGACTCGCTGCCCGCCGACCAGCGCAAGCTGGTCACCAACCACGACGCGTTCGGGTACTACGTCGACCGCTACCGCCTGACGTTCGTCGGCTCGATCATCCCGAGCTTCGACACCTCGGCCGAGCTGTCGGGCAAGCAGCTCAACTCGCTCGTCGCCAAGATCAGGTCGACCGGCGTGAAGGCGGTCTTCTCCGAGTCCTCGCTGCCGCCCAAGACCGCCGAGGCCATCGGCCGCGAGGCCGGAGTGAAGGTCGAGGCGGGCGAGGACTCCCTCTACGGGGACACGCTCGGCCCGGCGGGCTCGGCGGGCGCCACATACCTGGAGATGGAGCGGCACAACACCACCACCATCGTCACGGCGCTCAGGGGCTGACGATGGGCACTCAGGAAAAGGCGCTGCGGCTGGAGAAGGTCAGCGTCGCCTACGGCCCGGCCCTGGCTCTAGAGGAGATCGACGGCGGGGTCGCGCCGGGTGAGGCCGTCGCGCTGATCGGCCCGAACGGCGCGGGCAAATCGACCCTCATCAAGGCGGTCCTCGGTCTGGTGCCCCTGGCCGCGGGACGGATCACCGTGCTGGACGCCTCGCCCGCCCAGGCGCGCCGCGACGTCGCCTACGTCCCGCAGGCCGACACGCTCGATCCGGAGTTCCCGATCTCGGTCGGCCAGGTGGTCCTGATGGGGCGCTACCGGCGGATCGGCTGGCTGCGCCGCCCGAAGGCCGCCGACAAGCAGGCCGCCCACCGCGCCCTGGAGCGGGTCGGCCTGGCCGACCGCGCCCGGCACCGGTTCGGGACGCTGTCGGGCGGGCAGCGCCAGCGCGTCCTGCTGGCCCGCGCGATCGCCGCCGAACCCCGCCTGCTGCTGCTGGACGAGCCGTTCAACGGCGTCGACGCCGTCAGCGAGCAGGCGCTGCTGGACGCGATCGCCGCGCTGAAGAAGCAGGGCGCGGCCGTGGTCGTCGCCACCCACGACCTGGCGCTGGCCCATCTGGCGTGCGAGGGGGTGTGCCTGATCAACCGCCGGCAGTTCGGCTTCGGGCCGACCCGCGCCACGCTCACCCCCGACCGGCTGCGCGCCACCTACGGTGGCCACGCGCTCGAACTGCGCGGCGACCGTGTCATCGTCGCCCACTCCTAGGCGGCGGCCGTGTACCAGTTCTTCGTCGAGCCGTTCACGTTCCCGTTCATGGGCCGGGCGCTGGCCGTGATGATGGTCCTGGGCGCGCTGGCCGGGACCGTCGGCGTGCTGATCCTGCTGCGCCGCCTGGCGTTCATCACCGACGCGCTGACCCATACGGTCTTCCCCGGCGTCGTCATCGGCCACCTGCTCAGCGGGGACGGCGGCATCTTCTGGGGCGCGCTGGCCGCGGGCGCCGCGACCGCCGCGCTGCTCACCCTGCTCACCCGGCACCGCGCCGTCACCGAGGACACCGCCCTGGCGGTCCTGCTGACCACCTTCTTCGCCGTCGGGGTCGTGCTCGTCTCCCGGCAGTCGGGCTACACCGCCGATCTGACCGCCTTCCTGTTCGGCCGGGTCCTCACGGTCACCGGGCAGCAGTTGGCGCAGACCATGGCGGTCGCCGTCCTGGTCATCGCCGCGCTGGCGCTGCTGCGGCGGCCGCTGATCGCCCGCGCGTTCGACCCGCACGGCGCCCGGGCCGCCGGATACCGGATCGGCATGCTGGACCTGGTCACCAACACCATCGTCGCCCTCGTCGTGGTCGCCTCGGTCCGGGCGGTCGGGACGGTCCTGGTCATCGCGCTGCTGATCGTGCCCGCCGCCGCGGCGCGGGCGATGTCGGACCGGCTCGCGCTGATCGTGCCGCTCGCCGCCGCCCTCGGCGCGCTGGCCGGCTGGACGGGCCTGGCGATCAGCTACGACGCCTCGATCCACCACGGGCTGCGGCTCGCCTCCGGCGGCACCGTCGTGCTCGTCCTCATCGCCTGCTACGCGGGCGCCCTCGCTGCGGGAACGATCCGGCGGCGGTGGCGCGTCCGCCGACCCATTCCGGGGAACGCGGCATGACGGCGGTCGACCGGGCGCTCCTCGAAGCCGTCCTCCTCGGCGTGGTCGGCGGATTGATCAGCGTGCAGATCGTGCTGCGCCGGCTGCCGTTCTTCACCCTGGCCATGACCCACGCCACCTTCCCCGGCGTCGTCCTGGCCGCGGTCGCGGGCATCGACCTGTACGCGGGCGGCGGCCTGTTCGGCGTGCTGATCGTGCTGGGGGTGCTGGCCCTGTCCCGGCGACCGGCGCAGGCCATGAGCACCGCGATCGGGATCATGCTGTCGGCCGGGTTCGCGCTCGGCGTCGTCCTGCTGTCGGCGCGCGACGGCTTCTCCAAGGACCTGACCGCCTACACCGTCGGCCAGATCCTCACCGTCGGAACCGGCGACCTGATCGCCGTGACGGTGGTCGGCGGCATCGTCGCCGCCCTCCTCCTCGGCGCGGGCAGGCAACTCACCTTCCGCGCCTTCGACCCCGGCGGGTACGCCGCCGCCGGCTACCGCCCGGCCCTGACCGACCTCGCGCTGCTGCTGACGGTCGAGGCGGTGATCGTGGTCGCCGTGCCCGCCGCCGGCGCGATCCTGTCGGTGGCCGTCCTGGTCGGCCCGGCCGCCGTCGCCCGCCTGTGGACCCACAACATCCCGGCCATGACCGCCATCGCCGTCGCCGCGGGCGCGGCCAGCGGGCTGATCGGCGTGCGGATCTCCACCCACTACGACGTCGCCGCGGGCGGCGCCATCACCCTCGTCACCGGAACCCTGTTCGTCTCGTCCCTGGCCGCGACCACGGCATGGAACGCGGCGGCCACCCGCCACCGGCGCCGTCAGCCCGCACCCTGCTCATGAAGCGATTCGGCGCGGAAGCGGCAAACCCGCCGGGTTCCTGGGCAGCCTTACAGGGCACGCCCCTCGGACGATAAGGACACCGGAATGGACCGTCGCCAGGTGCTCACCATGCTCGCCGCCGCCACGGCAGGAGTCGCGGCCGGGGCGACCCCCGAACTGTGGCGTCGCGGAGGGCATCGGTCCGCGCACGCGGCGGGGGCGGGGCGGACGCCGCCCCCACCGCCCGATCCAGGGTTCGTCCCCGCCGGGAAGCTGAGAGCGGTCACCAATCCGATCCGCTCCCTGCACGACCTGACTCCGGCCGCCCCACCGAACGCGGTGGCCCTGACCATCGACGACGGGCCGCACCCGTACTGGACGCCCAAGATCCTGGACGTCCTCGCCGAGCATGACGTACCCGCGACCTTCAACATGATCGGGATGCAGGTGCCGGGGAACGCCCGGGTCGTCCAGCGGATCGTCGCGGCGGGGCACCAGATCGCCGATCACACGCTCAACCACCCGCTCGACCTTCCGGCGTTACCCGTGCCGCGCATCCGGCAGGAGATCGCCGAGGCGCACGACCGGATCGCCCAGGCCGCCTCGGCGGCCCCGCGGTTCTTCCGCGCCCCGGGCGGCGCCTGGTCGCGGCAGGTCGTGGACATCGCGACCTCGCTGGAAATGATCTGCGTCGGCTGGGGAGTCGACCCGCGCGACTGGGCCCGTCCCGGAGTCCCCCACATCACCGCCGACCTCGAAACGGCCAAGCCGGGCGACATCCTGCTGTGCCACGACGGTGGCGGCGACCGCTCCCAGACCGTCACGGCACTGCGCACCGTCCTGCCCGCCCTCAAGCAGCGCGGCCTGACCTTCGTCGCACTCTGAGACACCCCCACCAACGGGGCAGCCGTGCCGAGGTCGTCAGTTCGGTGCCCGTGCTGGCAGGTTGGTGGGCATGGACATCAACTGCGTGATCGTCGACTCCACCGATCCGGAGCGGCTGGCGGCCTTCTGGAGCGAGTTGCTCGACCGGCCGGTCGCCGGGCGGACCGGGCCGTACGTCTGGCTCGAACGCGGGAACGGGCTGGGCGTGGGATTCCAGCGCGCCGACGGCTCCAAGGCCGGGAAGAACCGGCTCCACCTGGATCTGGAGTCGGAGGACCCGGCCGCCGAGCAGGCCAGGGTGGAGGCGCTGGGCGGGCGGCGGCTGACCGAGTACGACCCCGGCGGCTTCCTCGTCATGGCCGATCCCGAGGGAAACGAGTTCTGCGTCATCCCCAAGGGCTCGGTCGAACTGGACGACGAGGGCCGCGCCCACTACCTGCCAACCGACTAGCGCTCGTCGAACCTGGCACCGGGGCTACCCTTTCAGTTCAAAGCCTGTGGACATGAGCGAAGGGTTTGCGGCATGGTGCCATCTGGCGGGGCGCTCGCCGAGCTGCGGCGGACGAACCTGGAGAAGGTCGTTTCCGCACTGCGGCAGGGCGGTACGTTGTCGCAGTCGGAGCTGGCGAGGGTGACGGGGCTGTCGGAGGCCACCGTCTCGAATCTCGTCCGTGTACTCGTCGAGGACGATCGGGTCAAACTCTCGAAGGGACGGCGGAACGGCCGGAGCGTGAACCTGGTCGAGCTGGACGCGGCGGCCGGGGAACTGGCGCTGGCGGTCGCGGTCGGGCGCGAGGCGATCACCGCGGCGGCGGTCGACCACGAAGGCTCGGTCCTGGTCGAACGGTCGCGCCCGCGGGTCCCGGAGTCCCCCTACGGCGAAGAGCGGGCGACGATCGTGGAGCTGGTCGAGGCCGTGCGCGCCGCGGACGGGGTGTCGTCGCGGCCGCTCGCCGGTGTGGGGCTGGCGCTGTGCGTGTCCATCGATCCCGTCTCGGACACCGTCCCGGCGGGGTTCGGCGGGCAACTGCCGGCGTTCGATCCGTCCTGGTACGGCGCCGACGTGACGGGCGAGCTGGGCGAGGAGACCGGCCTTCCCGTCCGGCTGATCAACGACTGCGACGCCGCCCTGCTGGCCGAGGTGCGGTGGGGCGCCGCGCGCGGCTGCCGGGACGTGCTCTACCTGCATCTGAGCTCGGGGGTCGGCGGCGCGATGCTGCTCGGCGGGCTGCTGTACCGCGGCGGGGCGGGCGGGATCGGGGAGCTCGGGCACTCGTCCACCGACACGAGCGGCAGGCTCTGCCTCTGCGGGAACCGCGGCTGCCTGGAGACGAAGGTCGGCGGCGAGGCCCTGCTGAGCCATGTGGCGGACCTCCACGGAGACGACCTCACGCTCGACCGGCTCGCCGAGCTGGCCCGCTCGGGCGACCCCGGCTGCGCCCGGATCGTCACGGACGCGGCGCAGGACATCGTCACCGGGCTGGCGAACGTCGTCGCGGTGCTCGCGCCCGAGCGCTTCGTCCTGGGCGGTGCGCTGGCGGCCGCCGGTCCCGCGCTGCTGGACCCGGTCAGCCGCGGGATGCGGCGGATGGCGAGCCCGCGCAACTGGCGCGGGAGCGTCGTCCTGGCCGAACTGGGCGGCCATGCCATCGCGCGCGGGGCGGCGCGGTACGCCTTCGACGGCGCCGACCTTTGCCTTCAATCTTTGAAGTGATTTCCTAGTTCAAACTCTTTATCCATTTAGAGCTTGCGGTTTCTGCCGCACGCGCCTTACGGTGTGCGAACAGTGAGTTTGGCGCGCTGCCAGCCGTATTTGTGCTGGTCATGCGCGCATGGCAACTCATCGACTGCCTTCAAAGTATGGAGAGATCGTGGTCGGTACACCGAAGACCCACCGACGCGCCGCGCCGCGCCCTAATCGCCCGGCGGGCGTGCTGGGCGGCGCGCTGCTCGTGGCCGCGCTGGCGACCGCCTGCGGGGGAGCGGGCGGCGGATCCGCGGGCACGCCCGCGCGGCAGAATCCCGAGACGCTGACCATCGCGGTCGCGGCCCCGCCGCAAAGCCTGAATCCCGCGCTGGCGGGCAACGGCGACCCACTGATCATCCCGGTGGAACTGGCGTACGACCCGCTGATCTACCTCAAGTCCGACGGAAGCCTCGCCCCCGGTCTGGCGACCGCGTGGAAATTCGTCGGCTCCGGCAACAAGGTGTTCGAACTGACGCTGCGCCCGGACGTGAAGTTCGCCGACGGATCGAGCCTGACCGCGCAAGGGGTGGCGGACTACTTCGCCTATTTCGCCAAGGCGGGAGGTCTCGGCGCGTCCCGCGTCCAGAACTTCGAGAAGGTCACCGTCACCGGACTGCTCGGCCTGCGGATCGAGCTGAAATCGGCGAATCCCGAACTGCCCTACATCCTCACCCAGGGTTTCGCGATCGGCGACGTGATCAGCCCGCTCGGGCTCAAGGACCCGAACAGACTCGGCACCTCGACCGCCGGAGCCGGGCAGTACGTGCTCGACACCGCCGGAAGCGTCACCAACCAGACGTACGTGTTCACCCCGAACCCGAATTACTGGAACCGCGCGGCGATCAATTGGAAGAAGGTCGTCGTCAAGGTCATCCCCGACTCCAACGCCGCCCTCGGCGCGATGCGCACCGGGCAGGTCGACTACATGATCAGCGACACCAAGGGCGCCGACGCCGCGAAACGGGCGGGCTTCGACGTCACCACCTGGCCGTACCTGTTCGGCCACATCCAGCTCCTCGATCGCGGCGGGACTCAGGTCAAGGCGCTCGGCGACGTCCGCGTCCGGCAGGCGCTGAACTACGCCGTCGACCGGAAGGCGCTGGCGAAGGCGCTTTTCGGGAAGTACGCCGCCCCGAGCGACCAGATCCTCCTGCCCGAGGCGGACGGATACGACCCGTCCCTGAACGGCCGCTACCCCTACGATCCCGCCAAGGCGAAGAGCCTCCTCAAGGAGGCGGGATATCCGAGCGGATTCTCGATGGTCATGGCGGCCTACAACCTCCAGCCCGGCGAGACCGACGCGGCCCAAGCCGTCGCCGGCTACTGGGCGAAGATAGGCGTCAAAGCCAAGATCGACGTCCCGGTCAGCATCAGCGCCTACACGAGCGGGCTCACCGGCAAGAAATACCAGGCGCAGATGTTCGAGTACGGCGGACTGCCGATGTATCTGGTGGCCGACCAGTTGCTCAACACCGGCAGCCTTTTCAACCCGTTCGGCAACTCCCACCCCGAAATCACCAAGCTGATGCGCGAGGGAGCGGCCGCGGACGACGAGTCGCGTCCGGCGATCTACAAGCGGCTGCAGAAGGTGCTGGTCGAGCAGGCGTGGTTCGTTCCGTTCGCGAGCATCGACAAGGTCACGGTCGCCCGTCCCGGACTCCAGGGCGTCACGACCGCGCCGCGGGCCCTCGACCCGAACCCGGTGTTCTTCACCGCGGCCAGGCGATGATGAAACGCCTTCTGATGCGCAGACTCCTGCTGTCCGTGCCGTTGCTGTTCGTGGTGTCGGTCGTGGTCTTCGTCCTCCAGTCGCTGATTCCCGGAGACGCCGCGAGCCAGCTCGCGGGGCTGCAGGCGACGCAGGAGGACGTCCTGCGGCTGCGGCGGCAACTCGACCTCGACGAGCCGATTTGGGCGCAGTACTGGCATTGGCTCGACGGCGTCTTCCACGGTTCGCTCGGCACCTCGCTGACGAACAAGGAGCCGGTCACGACCGCGCTGGGCACGCGGCTGCCGGTGACGCTCTCCCTCGTGCTCGGCGCGACCGTCCTCGCCACCGTGCTCGGCGTCGTCCTCGGTGTCGCCAGCAGCCGGGCGGGCTCCCTCGCCGGACGCGCGGTCGACCTGCTCAGCGTCGGCGGCCTCGCGGTCCCGAGCTTCTGGCTCGGCCTGCTGCTGATCTCGCTGCTGAGCGTCCGGCTCGGGCTCCTCCCGGCCACCGGATACGTCAGGTTCGCGGACTCACCGGACGGGTGGGCGCGCTCGCTGCTGCTCCCGGTCGGCGCGCTCGCCCTGGGCGGGGTCACGGCGGTCGCCAAGCAGACGAGAGAGGCGATGCTCGACGTCCTCGGCCGTCCCCATATCGACAATCTGCGGGCGAACGGCGTCCCCGAACGGCGCGTCGTGTTCAAGCACGCGCTGCGCGGCGCGGCCATTCCGATCTGCACGATGTCGAGCATCCTGCTGGTCGGCGCGCTCGGCGGCTCGGTCGTGATCGAGCAGGTCTTCGGGCTCCCCGGGCTGGGCGGCCTCGCGGTCAGCGCGACCGGTTCCAAGGACATTCCAGTGATTCAAGGTGTCGCCGTGTATTTCACGCTGCTGGTCGTCGCGGCCAATCTCCTGACCGACATCGCGTACGCGCTGATCGACCCGCGGGTGCGGGCGTCATGACCGTCCCGTCCGGCGCCGAGCCCGCCGGCGCGCCGTCCGGGCGCCCCGGTCTGGCGCGGCGGCTGCTCCGCCACCCGCTCGCGGTGGGCGCGCTGCTCTACCTGGCCGCCGTCGTCGTGCTCGCGATCTTCGCCCCGGCCTTCGCCCCGTACGGGCCGCAGGAGGCCGACCTCACCCGCGTCCTCGCGACGCCGACGGCCGACCACTGGCTCGGCACGGACTCGCTGGGACGCGACATCGCCTCCCGGCTGATGTTCGGGGCGCGTCCGGCGCTGACCGGCGTGCTCGTGACCGTCCTGGTCGCGGCCGCCGTCGCGATCCCGACCGGGCTGGCGGCGGCGCTGTCGGGCGGCGCGGACCGGATCGTGTCACCGCTGGTCGACCTGCTCATGTCCATCCCGGCGATCGTGGTGCTGCTGATGGTGCTGGCCACCTTCGACCAGGAGCTCGCCGCCGCGATGGCGGCGCTCGGCGTGCTCACCGCGCCGGGGCTCGTCCGCGTCGTCCGCGCCGCCGCGCTGACCGTGGCGGGGGAGCCGTACGTCGCCGCCGCCCGCGTGTACGGGTTCGGCCGGCTCGCCATCGCGCTGCGGCACGTGCTGCCGCGCGTCACCGGCCCCGTCCTCGTCAACCTGTCGCTCGTCGCCGCGACCGCGCTGCTCACCGAGACCGGGCTGAACTTCCTCGGGCTGGGCGTGCACCTGCCGGAGGCCAGCTGGGGCGGCATGGTCGCCGACGCCTCCGCCGCGATGAACCAGCAGAACTGGATGCTGGTCCCGACCGGCGCGGTCGTCGCGGGCACGGTGATCGCGCTGGTGCTGCTCGGCGACGGCGTCCGCGACGCGACGGCGGAGGGATGGGCCCGCCCGGCCGCCCGCGCCCGCGTCCGATCACCCCGGGCCGCCGCGGCGGGACGTGAGCGCGGCCCGCGGCCGGGCAACGCCGCACCGGCGGACGGCCCGCCGATCCTGCTGCGCGTCGACGGCCTGACCGTCGCCGTCCCCGTCCCCGGCGGGCGGACGGCACGGGTGGTCGACGACGTGTCGTTCGACCTGCGGGCAGGCGAGACGCTGGGCATCGTCGGCGAGTCGGGCTGCGGCAAGACGATGACCGGACGCGCCGTCCTCGGCCTGCTGCCGGACGGCGCGCACGTCACCGCCGGTTCGATCCGGATCGACGGCGCCGACGCCACCGCCATGGGCCGCCGCGAGCGCGCCGGGCTGCGCGGCTCGACGATCGCGTTCGTCTCGCAGGAGCCGATGGCGGCCCTGGACCCGCTGTTCACCGTGGGCGGCCACATCGCCGAGGCCGTCCGCGTCCATACCGGCGCCGGACGGGCCCAGGCCAGGCGGCGGGCCGTCGAGCTGCTCGCCCAGGTCCGGCTGCCCGAGCCGGAGCGCGTCGCGAAGGCGTACCCGCACCAGCTGTCCGGCGGGATGGCGCAGCGCGTCGCCATCGCGCTCGCGCTCGCGGGCGGTCCCCGGCTGCTGATCGCCGACGAGCCCACCACCGCGCTCGACGTCACCGTCCAGGCGGAGATCCTCCGGCTGCTGCGCACGCTCCAGCGGGAGACGGGAATGGCGATCCTGCTGATCAGCCATGACTGGGGCGCGGTGGGCGAACTCTGCGAGCGGACCCTCGTCATGTACGCCGGACAGGTCGTCGAGTCGGGGCCGACCGCGACGATCGTCACGGCGCCGCGGCACCCCTACAGCGAGGGGCTGCTGGCCGCCAACCCGCAGCTCGGCACCCCGGGCGTGCCGCTCCACGTCATGCCGGGCGGCGTCCCCGCGCCGGGCGAATGGCCGCCCGGCTGCCACTTCGCCGCGCGCTGCCCCTACGCGACCGACGCGTGCACCGCGCACCCGATCGCCGTGGCGGGGACGGGCGACCACCGCAGCCGCTGCGTGCGCGCGCTGCCCACGCACGTGATCGAGGCCAAGCCATGACCGGACCGCTGCTGTCGATCGACGGCCTCACCGTCCGCTACCCGCGCCGGCGCGGCGGGCCGGTCACCGCGCTGGACGGCGTCTCGCTCACCGCCGGGCACGGGCGCACCGTCGGCCTCGTCGGAGAGTCCGGCTCCGGGAAATCGACGCTCGGCAAGGCGATCCTCGGCCTGGTCCCGGTGGCCGGCGGCTCGATCACCTTCGACGGCCGCGACATCACCCGGGCCGGTCGGCGCGAACGCCGGGAGCTGAGCGCCCAGATCCAGGTCGTGTTCCAGGACCCGTACGGCTCGCTGAACCCGGTCAAGCCGATCGGCCGGACGCTCGGCGAACCGCTGCGCGCCCAGCGGACCATCGGCACGCGCGCCGTCCGGGACCGGGTGCTCGACGCGCTGGAACGCGTCGGCCTGCCGGCCACGGCGGCGGACCGCTACCCGGCCGAGTTCTCCGGCGGCCAGCGGCAGCGCATCGCGATCGCCCGCGCCCTCGTCATGCGGCCGCGGCTGATCGTCTGCGACGAACCGGTGAGCGCCCTCGACCTCTCCCTGCAAGCGCAGATCCTCAACCTGTTCAACGAGCTCAAGGCCGATCTGGGCGTCGCCTACCTGTTCATCTCGCACGACCTCGGCGTCGTCCGGTACCTCGCGGACGACCTGGTCGTCCTGTACCGCGGCTCGGTCGTCGAGTCCGGCGCCACCCGGTCGGTGTACGACCATCCCCGCGCGGACTACACCAAGCGGCTCATCGCCGCGATCCCCCGGGCCGCGCAGGCCATCCCGCACGAGAAAGCCCCTTCATGCAGCAGCGAGTCATAGCCGACACCACCTCGGGGAAGGTCGGCGGCGTCCGGCACCGCGGCGTCGCGTCGTTCCTCGGCGTCCCGTACGGCGCGCCCACCGGCGGCCCGGCGCGGTTCCGCCCGCCGGAACCGGCGAAGCCCTGGACCGGCGTCCGCGACGCGACGGTCTTCGGCCGCGCCGCGCCGCAGAACGACATCCGGCTGGCGGCGACCGGGTCGTGGGTGGAGGCGATCGACTACTTCTACCCGCGGACCGGCTCGGCGCTCGAAGGCGTCCCGATGGGTGAGGACTGCCTCGTCCTCAACGTCTGGACGCCGGAGGCGGCGCCGCCGGGACGGCGGCCGGTCATGGTCTGGCTCCACGGCGGCGGCTACCAGCACGGCGCCGGATCGGAGTCGATGTTCCTCGGCGACCGCCTCGCGCGGCTCGGCGACGTCGTCGTGGTCACCGTCAACCACCGGCTCGGGATCTTCGGCTACCTGGCCCTGGACGCGCTCCTCGGCGCGGAGTTCGAGCACGCCGGGATCGCCGGGCTGCTCGATCTCGTGCTCGCCCTCGAATGGGTACGCGACAACATCGACGGCTTCGGCGGCGACCCCGGCAACGTCACCGTGTTCGGCCAGTCGGGCGGCGGCGACAAGGTACGCACCCTGATGTCGATGCCGTCCGCCTCCGGCCTGTTCCACAAGGCGATCATCCAGAGCTCGCCGGGGCCGCTGGCGACGTCCGCCGACGCCGCCCGCGACCTCGCCGAGCAGGCCGTCCGCCTCTCCGGGCTGGGCCGGTCCCGGGCCCGGGAACTGACCACCTGGGACACCGGGTCGCTCCTCGAACTCCAACGCGCCCTCACCGGGGACGTCATGGGCGGCTTCACCCTCGACCAGGACCTTCTGGACGCGGCCCAGGCGTCCTTCGCGCCCCACCTCGACCCGTCGCCCGCTCCGGACGGCGCCGGGGTTCCCGTCCTCGTCGGCCACACCAGCCACGACGCCTCGCTCATCCTGTGCAACGCGCCGGAGTACGCGACGTTCTCCGATTCCCAACTGCGTGCTTGGACGGAAGGCCGGTTCGACATCGGCGCCGACGCCCTCGCCACCGCCTACCAGGACCGCGTCGGCCCGGAACCGGCGCGGCTGCGCCTGGCCCGGATCGTCACCGACACGACCTTCGCACCGACCGCGATCAACCTCGCCTCGCACCTGTCCACGAGCCGGACCGTCCTCCAGCCCCCGCCCGCCGCCATTCAACCGACGAGCTCCGCTCGGCCGCCCGTCTACTGCTACGAGTTCGCCTACCGGACGCCGATCCTCGGCGGGCTGCTCGGCGCGACGCATAGCCTCGACCTGCCGTTCGTCTTCCACAACGCGGAACTGTCCCCGCTCGCGGGCGACCGCGGCGACCGTCGCGACGTCTCCACGCGCATGGCGTCGGCGTGGACGTCCTTCGCGCGGAACGGCGAACCCGGGCACGCCGACATCCCGGCCTGGGAGCCCTACACCCCGGAAACGAGAGCGACCATGCACATCGACAGCACCTGGAGCCTGGAGACCGGCCAGGACCCGCGCGACCTTCCGTCCAGGACCCGCGCATGACCGGCGCACCCCTCCTGCCAGGGCCCCCGCCGGGTGAGCCGGGCCCGCCGCCGCGTCCCCGGCGGATCACCGGCGCGGCACCGCCCCACGACCTGTACGCGGACGCCGTGGTGGCGCGCGTCCCCGGATACCGCGACCTGACGCTCGACCTGCTGCGTCCGGTCGGCGCGGAGCCGGTCCCGCTCGTCGTCTGGATCCACGGCGGCGCCTACCTCGGCGGCACGCACCGGGAGATGCCCCCGCCGCTCCGGGCGGCCCGCCTCGACGAGCACCTGCTCGACGCCGGTTTCGCCGTCGCGCACGCGAGCTACCGCTTCAGCGGGGAGGCGAAGTTCCCCGCCCAGATACTCGACGTCCGCGCGGCGATCCGGTGGCTGCGCCGCCATTCCGGCGAACTCGGAATCGACGGGGCGCGCTTCGGCGTCTGGGGCGAATCGGCGGGCGGCCACCTGGCGGCCCTGGCCTGCCTCGCGCCGGACGCCGCGTTCACCGGCGCCGACGACGGAGCCTCGGGCGGCGCGGCCGTGCAGGCCGGGGTCATCTGGTACGCGCCGAGCGACTTCCGCACGATGCAGGGGCAGTCCGGGCCGGACGCGGTCATCGACCACGACGCCGCCGACTCGCCCGAGAGCCTGCTGCTGGGCGCGCCGGTCCCCGCGGCGCCGGACGCCGCCCGGGCCGCCGGTTCGGTGACCTACGCGCACGCCGGAGCGCCGCCGCTGCTGCTCGCGCACGGAGCCGCGGACCGGGTGGTCCCGGTCGGGCAGAGCGAGCAGTTGCACCGCGCGCTCGACGGGTGCGGCGCGGACAGCCGCCTCACGATCGTCCCCGGGGCGGACCACTGCTTCCTCGGCGTGGACGTCGAGCCCCTGGTCGCGCAGGCGGTCGCGTTCTTCGCCGAGAAACTGGGCGAGGCCCCTGCGGGGGAAGTCCCACCATTGAGCGAAGGTGAGGGTTCGCGTTGACGGAGACCGTGCATTCCCGCCGGATTCCCCGACCGCTCCTGCTCACCGTCGAGATGAGCGACGGAGCGCGCCTTTCGGCGCTCCGCTATCCGTCGTCGACCGGCGAACCGGCCCCGGCGGTTGTGGTGATCACCCCGTACCGCAAGGAATCGGCGATGCACATGGAATTGCTCGCCCGCCCCATCGCCGAAGGCTACGAGGTGCTCGTGGCGGACGTCCGCGGCTTCGGCGGCTCCACCGGAACCTACAGCGGTGTCCTATCGCCGCGTGAGATAGACGACGGCGTGGAACTGCTGGAATGGATCGCCGCCGCCGATTTCTGCACCGGCCGGACCGCGATGGTCGGAGGCTCCTACTCGGGGCTGAACCAGCTGCTGATCGCGCAACGCGAACCGAGGGGCCTGCGCTGCGTCGCGCCGTGGGTGGCGCCCGCCGACACCTACCGCGACATGTGGAAACGCGGCGGTATCCCCTCGCACACCGCCTGGGGCGCGGGCGTGTTCCTGAACAGCCAGCGGCCGGAGGCCCGGGCGGACATCCTGCGAGCGTTCTACCAGGACATCGTCGGCGCCGAGTTTGACGGCGACCTCTTCCGGGACAGTTCGGCGGACCTTTCCTCGATCCGCGTTCCCGCCTTCTTCGGAACCGGCTGGTTCGACTATTTCCTGGCGGGGACCGTCCGCGCGTTCCGGTCGCTGCCCGGCCCCAAGCGCCTGCAGATCGGCCCGTGGAGCCATGAACCGTTCCTCACCGAGGAACGGCGGCTGGAGTTGTCGCGATGGCTCGGCTATTGGCTGCGCGACATCGGCGAGGACCCCTGCGCGCCCGACGACAACGCCGTCCTGTGGTGCGTGGGAGCGGACGAATTCCACCGGCGCGGAGGATGGCCCGCCGCCTCCGACATCGACTGGTGGCGATGGACGCCCGTCGACGAACCGACCGCGATACCGATCCTGCCGTCGATCACCAGCGTGCCGCCCCCGCCCCCCACTGAGGTTCACCTGATGGTGGACGTCTCGACCAACTCCGGCTGGCGGCTGTGGGGAGAGGCCGCCACGTTCGACTCCGAAGCCTGCCGGGAGCCGGTGCGCCTGCTCGGACCGGTGGCGCTGCACGCGGTGCTGGCCGCCGAGGGCTGCTCCGACTTCGACCTCAACGCGCGACTGTCGATCGTGAAGCCCGACGGCGGCGTCCGGCAACTGACCGAGGGACGGCTCCGCGCGTCGCACCGCGCGCTAGACGAGGATCGCAGCGAGCATGCGCCCGGTGGCGAGATCGTCCTGCCCTGGCATCCGCACGAGGCGGCCGAACCCGTGCCGGACGGCGAACCGGTGCGGCTCGTGGTCGAGATCTACCCGGTCCACCTCCGACTGGCGCCCGGAGAACGGCTGCGGCTGGGGCTGACCCTCACCAGAAGCGACGACAGCGACGTCCCGGCCGAGGCGATGCTCCTACCGGAGACCGTCGTCCTCCTCCCGCGCAGCACGTCCTGACCGGAGACGGGCTGAACGTAGTCATTCCCATCGCCTGCTTGGAGGCCGTATGCGCTGCGGAAAGGGGTCCTTGCACCCATGTCGACGTGTTGTATACATTACGTCTATGAGTCGCACACAACAGGGCCGTTCTCGGGAGAGCGCGCAGGACACGACGTACCGGTGGCTGAAGCGCCATATCGGGTCGCTGCCGCGGCAGGAGGGGACGTTCCTCACCGAAGCGGAGGTGTGCGAGGCGACCGGGACGTCCCGCACCCCGGTGCGGGAGGCTCTGCTCCGGCTGGAGACCGAGGGCTTCCTGAAGATCATGCCGAAGAAGGGCGCCTTCGTCCCGCCGGTGTCGGACGCCGAGATCGAGGCCGTCATGCAGGCCCGCGAGCTGGTCGAGGACTGGTGCGTGCAGCGCGCCGTGCCGTTCGCCGAGGAGCTGGCGCCCGAACTGGCCGAGCTGGTCGCCCGGCAGGAGGGCCTGCTGGACGACCCCGTCGAGTTCATCGAGTGCGACCGGGCGTTCCACCGCGCGATCGTCCGGAGGGCCGGGAACCCGGTGCTGGCCGAGTTCTACGAGTCGCTGCGCGACCGGCAGGTGCGGATGGGCCTGCGGGCGATCGCGGCGGCCGAGGACCGGGCGCGGGTCGTGCTCGCCGAGCACGGCGCGATCGTCGAGGCGATCCGGTCCGGCGACCCGCTGCGGGCGGGGCAGGCCCTCGCCGCGCACCTGGACGGGACGCTCACCGTCCTCCGCCTCCCCTCGGTCGCGAACTGGGACGGGCGATGACCCGCGTCGCGCTCGTCCAGGTCGAGAGCCCCGGGACGGAGCCGCCCGCGCGGCGCAGGGAGCGCGTCGGGCGGATGGTGGCGGACGCCCGCGGCGCCGAGCTGGTGCTGCTTCCCGAGCTGTGGCTCCCCGGCTACTTCGCGTTCGACCGGTACGCCGAGCTGGCCGAGCCGCTGGACGGCGACACCGTCGCCGCGGGGCGGGAGTGGGCCCGTGACCTGGGCTGCTTCCTGCACCTCGGCACCGTCCTGGAGCGGACGCCCGAAGGACGCCTGCACAACACCGCCGTGCTGATCGACCCGGCCGGGACGGTCGTCCACACCTACCGGAAGATCCATGTGTTCGGGTACCGGTCCCGGGAGGCCGACCTGCTCACGCCCGGCGACACGGTCGGCACGGTCGCCTCCCCGCTCGGCACGATGGGCGCCACCACCTGCTACGACCTGCGCTTTCCCGAGATCTGGCGGGCGCTGGTCGACGCCGGAGCCGAGGCGGCGGCGGTGCCCGCCGCGTGGCCCGCGCGGCGCCGGGGCCACTGGCGGCTGTTCACCGAGGCCCGCGCGGTCGAGCAGCAGATGCTGATCCTCGCCTGCAACGCGGTGGGCGTTCAGGAGGACGTGCCGCTCGGCGGGGCGTCCCGCGTGGTCGACCCGTGGGGGACCGTCCTCGCGGAAGCGGGCGACGCCGAAGAGATCCTGCGCTGGGTCGTCGACCCGGATGTGGTGAAGCGGACCCGGGAGGAGTTCCCCGTCCTGCGCGACCGCCGCGCGTCCGTGCGCGTCCAGGCCGAGGTCGCGGAGGCCGGCCGGTGAGCGGGCTGACGTTGCGGGTCGGCGCGGACGAACTGCCCTGCTCGCCCCGGCACCTGATCGTCGCCGGATACACCGGACGCGACGAGACCGCGACCCGTGCGCACATCGAGGAGCTCGCCGCGATCGGCGTCCCGGAACCCCCGTCCGTCCCGGCGTTCTACCCGCTCGACCCGGGCCTGCTGACCGGCGGCCCCGCGATCACGGTGCCCGGCGGCAACACGTCGGGGGAGGTGGAGCCGGTCCTCGTCCGCCGCGCCGGACGGCACTACCTCGGCGTCGGCTCCGACCACACCGACCGCGACCTCGAACGCGCCGACGTCGCGGCCGCGAAGGCCGCCTGCCCGAAACCCGTCGGCGACCGGTTCGTGGAACTGCCCGGGGACGACGCGTGGGACCGCGTCCGCGTCGAGTGCAGCGTCGACGGCCGTCCGTACCAGTCCGGCACCCTCGCCGAGCTGCGCACCCCCACCGACCTGCTGGATCGGCTCGCCGCCGAGTTCGGCGACCTGGACGGAGACCTGGTCGTCTTCGCCGGGACCCTGCCGCTGCTGGACGGCGGGTTCGTCCCCGGCCGCCGCTGGCGCCTCTCCCTCACCGTCGACGGCACCACCCTGACCTGTGACTACAAGACAGAACGGAGGGCGTAGCGATGCGCACCGGAGCCGAGTACCTCACCGCGTTGAAGGACGCACGCGAGATCTACCTCGACGGCGAGCGCGTCGCGGACGTGACGGACCATCCCGCGTTCGCGCCGATCGCCGCGACGATGGCCGAGCTGTTCGACCTCGCCGCCGACCCGGCCAACAAGATGACCTGCCACGCGCCGGAGACCGGCGCGGAGGCGAACCTCGTGTTCACGATCCCGCGCAGCCGCGACGACCTGACCGCGCGGCGGCACGCGATCGAGACGTGGGCGCGGCACACCCGCGGCTGGGTCGGCCGCAGCCCCGACCACGTCGGGTCGTTCCTCGCGGCGTTCGCCTCGGCCCCCGAGTCGTTCGCCACCGAGCGGCGCGACCTGTCGGCGAGCGTGACCGGCTACCACCGGCGGCTCCTGGAGGAGGACCTGTACGTCTCGTACGCGATCATCCCGCCGCAGGTGTCGCGGGCGACGACCGCGCACGCGTGGGACGGCGACTTCGTCCAGGCCGGCGTCGTCGAGGAACGCCCGGACGGCGTCGTGGTGCGCGGCGCGCAGATGCTCGCCACGGGCGCCGCCGTCGCCGACGAGATCTTCGTCTCCTGCATCAAGCCGCTCACCCCGGACGACCGCGACTTCGCCGTCGGCTTCACCGTCCCGGTCTCGGCGGACGGGCTGAAGCTGTACTGCCGCCGCCCGTACGCGACCACCGGCAGCCCCTACGACTACCCGCTGTCCACCCGCTACGACGAGACCGACGCGCTCGTCGTCCTGGACGACGTGTTCGTGCCCTGGGAGCGGGTGTTCGTCGACCGGGACGTGGACGGCCTGCGCCGCCAGTTCTTCACCACCGGCGCGCACGTCCTCGGCAACTGGCAGGCCCAGATCCGGTTCACCGTGAAACTGCGCTTCGTCGCCGGGCTCGCCGGGAAGATCGCCGACGTCAACGGCGTCGGCCGGATCCCCGGCGTCCAGGAGAAGCTCGGCGAACTGGCCGGGCTGGCGTCGCTGGTCGAGTCCGCCGTCCTCGCCGCCGAGTACCGCGCCGCGCCCGACGGGAACGGCATGTGGCGGCCGGACGCCCGCGCCGTCTACGGCGCGATGGGCCTGCAAGCCGAACTGTACCCGCGCGTCCTGGCGATCCTGCGCGACCTCGCGGGCGGCGGGGTGCTGCAACTGCCGTCCAGCGTCGCCGACCTGCACAACCCCGCGACGCGCGCGGACATCGACCGCTACGTCCAGTCGCCCGGGGTCGAGGCCGTCGAACGGGTGAAGCTGTTCAAGCTCGTCTGGGACGCGATCGGATCGGAGTTCGCGGGCCGCCACCACCAGTACGAGATGTTCTACGCCGGCGCCCCGTTCGTCGCGAAGGGCTACGCCTACCGCAACTTCGGCTACGACCAGGCCATCGCGGACGTCGACGCCTTCCTGGCCGGCTACACCGACACTTCCGCCGCCTGACCCGTCCGGAGACCACCATGGCCAAGCCCGAACACGAGTTCTTCCCCGCCGACAAGATCGGCTTCACCCCGTGCGAGGGGGACGTCCCGCAGCTCACCGAGCGCATCCTCGCCGCCGACGCCGCGTCCGGTGTCGCGACCCGGATGCTGCGCTTCGAACCCGGCACCGACACCACCCCCAACGGCGTCCAGAAGCACGACTTCTGGGAGGAGGTCTACATCCTCGAAGGATCGATCACCGACCTGCGGCTCGGGGAGACGTTCACCCCCGGGATGTACGCGTGCCGCCCGCCCGGCATGGAGCACGGGCCGTGGCGCAGCGACGACGGATGCCTCACCTTCGAGGTCCGCTACCGCGTCCGATGAAAGGCACCGCCATGTCCGCAACCGCAGGCCCCACGGATGTCGTAGACCCGGCGACGATGCGCCGCGTGATGGGCCGCTTCGCCACCGGCGTCGCCGTCATCACCGCCCTGGACGGGCGCGGCGACCCGCACGGGATGACCCTCAACTCCCTGACCTCGGTCTCCCTGGAACCGCCGATCCTGCTGGTCTGCTTCAACACCCGCGCCCGCACCGCCGTCGCGGTCGCCGAGTCCGGACGCTTCGCCGTCTCGATCCTCGCCGCCCGCCAGGAACCCATAGCGCTGCGGTTCGCCGGACGGGGCGAGGACCACTTCGCCGGCCTGCCGCTGACCTACGGCGAACACGACGTCCCGGTCGTCCCGAACGCGCTCGCACACCTCGAATGCACCGTCGACCGCACCGCCAAGGCCGGCGACCACATCGTGGTATTCGGCGCGGTAGAACGAACCTGCGACCGAGAAGGCCCACCCCTAACCTTCCTCAGCGGCCACTTCGGCGACTACACCCCTAAAAACCACAACCCCCACCCCTGGACCTTCTAACCACCCCCCAGGAGAAGACACCGCCGACGGACGCCCACGCGGAAGGACCAGTAACGGGGTGCAGCAGGCACGGTGCGCTGGCTGGCGCTGCGTGGGTGATCGGCGCTCCAGCTGTTTGGTGGGTGGGGGCGGGTTAGTAGGCGGCCTGGATGCTGGAGCCCGCTTTTGGCTGCTTGAAGACGCGGTGGACCATGTCGCTGAAGTAGTCGAGGTCGAGCGAGTCGTATGACGGGTCGAAGCAGTTCTGGTCGTAGCGCTCGCAGAACACTACGCAGTCGGCGTAGTAGGGGTGGTCCTTGTACTTGTCGCGGGCGTGGCGGTCGGCGCCGATGTGGTGGGCGTAGTAATAGGCCTGGAACAGCGGGTGCTTCTCGATGATCCAGGCGATCCGCTCGGAGACGAAGGGACGCAGGATGGAGGCCACGAACGGCCCGTGGCTGTAGGGGGCCAGTTCGTCCCCGATGTCGTGGACCAGGGCGGCCACGACGTATTCCTCGGGGCGGTCGTCCCGCAGTGCGCGGGTGGCCGACTGGAGGGAGTGCTCAAGGCGGGTCACCCGGCTTGGCCCCTGGAAGTCGCCGAGAACGCGTACGGCCGCGAGAATGCGCTCCGGCAACTTGGCGGCGTCCGCGCGGAAGTCGGCTTCAATCAGCTCGATGTCGTGCGCGGTCATGTCCTTCATGCGCGTGTAGCTGACCATTTCCATGGCGATTCCATCCTCGCTCGAACGGACGTGGATGCCGGAGCGGCAACGAATGGCGGCTTGAATCGACGGGTCTTTTCGGCAGGCGGCCGCCGCCCCGGTCAGGGCTTTTCTTCCCCGGCCGTCCTGCCCGGGGAGCGCTCTTCGACGCAAAGGTAGATTATTCGACACCATGTGGCAACCCCCTCGCTTGGGGTTCGTTCGCTGTTCGTGCGTTGGGGGGCTTGCCGGGGGAGTCGATCGGCTGCGCTCCGGCCCTCGGGCCGTCGAAGCCATGGTCACGGCGGTTGTGCGATCGCGTCGCCGACCCTTGACCGGTCAGTGGGCTGACACTATCGTCGATTTTCCAACGCAACCGTCATGAGGTGAGGGCCGCATGCGAAACAAGGTCAACCGGCGGACGGCATCGGTGTGGGGCTCTGGAGCATGCGTCGCCTTTCTGGCCCTCGCCGGGTGTGGCGGTCAGGGATCGCCGGGCGACTCCGGGGGGAAAGTCGGCGATCTTTCGATTCGGCTTGAATCCGACTGGGACTCGCTGGATCCGGCCAAGGCGCAGGGCACCTACGCCTTTCAGGTGATCGAGTCGCTGTACGACCGGCTCGTCGCGATCGGGAACGGCAAGGTCGTGCCCTACCTGGCGACGTCGTGGAAACAGACCCCCGACTCGGTCACCTTCACCCTGCGGTCCGGGGCGACCTGTAGCGACGGCCAGGCCCTGACGCCGGGTGTCGTCGCCGACTCGCTGAAGCGCCTCGGCGACCCCAAGACCAAGGCGCCGTACGCGCGACTGGTCTTCGGGTCGGCCGGCTACACCGTGACCTCCGACGACAAGGCGAACCAGGTCACCGTGCGCACGGCCAAGCCGTACAGCGACCTGCTGGAGGGTCTGGCCCAGCCGATGGCCTCCATCGTCTGCCCGGCCGGGCTGAAGAAGCCGGACGCGCTCGGTGCGACGCCCGCCGGAAGCGGGCCCTACACGCTGACCAAGTCCGTCCGCGGCTCGCAGTACACGCTGACGGCCCGGTCCGGGTACGGGTGGGGCCCGCAGACCGGCAAGGCGCACTACTACCCCCGGCAGGTCACCTTCCGGGTGGTGTCGAACCAGAGCACGGCCGCCAACCTGCTCACCACCGGCCAGCTCGGCATCGGTGCCATCTCCGGTGCCGACATCCAGCGCCTTCAGTCCAACAGGTCGGTGACCAGGACGTCCCAGCTCACCAACGGGTCCTACTTCCTTGTCTTCAACCAGGCCGCCGGGCGCCCCGGCGCCGATCCGGCGGTCCGCAGGGCGCTCGCGCTGGCGGTCTCCGCCTCGTCGTTCAACAAGGCGGCGATGTACGGGACCTCGGCCGAGGCGCGCAGCGTGTTCAGCCCGATGATGCCCTGCTACAAGGCCGTGATGCCCGGCCCGATGGCGGCCGACGTCAACGCCGCCAGGCGGGCCCTGACGGCGGCAGGCTGGTCCGGCGGCTCGGGCATCCTCAGCAAGGCCGGGAAACCCCTGCGGCTGAAGCTGGTGGGGACCGCCGAGATCGGGCCGGGCTTCGAGTACGTGCAGGCCCAGCTGCGGTCGGCCGGCGCCGATGTCACGCTGCGCGACGGCGACACGAAGACGCTGGCCGAGACGCTCTTCGGCACCGGCGACTGGGACGCGACGGTGTACCCGTTCACGCCCCCTGCCCCCACCCCGAGCGCGCTGAGCCTGTTCGTCACCGGACCGGCCGCGCCGAACGGCACCAACTTCGCCGCGATGAAGGACCCGTCCTACGACGCCGCGGCGGCCAAGGCCCTCTCGGCGCTCGGCACGGAGCGCTGCGAGGCGTGGGGTGAGGCGCAGAAGGCGCTCCACGACAACGCGAACGTCTTCCCGCTCGTCCACCTCAAGACCCACTGGTTCAGCTCGGTCCCGGTGCGCTTTGGGCTGGCCGACGGGGCGACCACCCTGGACATCCACACCGTCACGACGGCGGCGGGATCGTGAAGGCGGCCGCGCCCGCCGACGCGCGCCGCCGCTCCCGCGCCGCCAGGGTCACGGGCTTCGTGGCGCCCAAGGTCGCCCATCTCATGGCGGTCCTCTCGGGGCTGGTCGTGGCCACGTTCCTGCTGCTGCACCTGACGCCCGGTGATCCGGCCGTGCGGGTGGCGGGGCTGAACGCCACCCCGCAGCGGCTGGCGGACGTCCGGCACGATCTCGGGCTGGACCGCCCGCTGCTCGCCCAGTTCGCGTCCTACATCGGCGACGTGGCGAGATGGCGGCTCGGGAACTCGTTCCAGACCGGCGAGCCGGTGAGCTCGATCATCGCGGCCCGGCTGCCGGTCACGCTGGAGATCGTCGTCGGCGCGATGGCGCTGACGTTCGGGATCGGCATCGGGATCGGCGTGTGGATGGCGGCGATCACCCGCGAGGGCCGCCATCGCCGGGTCGAGTCGGGCTTCTCCGCGACGACGTCGCTGCTGGGATCGATCCCCGAGTACGTGGTCGGCACCGTCCTGGTCCTGGTGTTCGCGGTGTGGCTCGGCCTGCTGCCCGTCGCGGGCGCCGTCTCGTGGCAGGGATACGTCCTGCCCGTGCTCGCCGTGGCGTTCGCGCCGACGGCGGTGCTCGCCCGCATCGTCCGCGTCGAGACCCTGGACGTCCTGGCGCAGAACTACGTCCGGACGGCCCGGGCCAAGCACCTGTCCGTCCTGCGGACCTACGGGCTGCACGTCCTGCCGAACTCGCTCACCGGGGCCCTCACCGTCGGCGGGCTCATCTTCGCGAGCCTGCTGGGCGGGACGGTCGTGGTCGAGAACGTCTTCGCGGTCCCGGGCCTCGGCAGCAGCCTGGTCCAGGCCGTGCAGGTCAGGGACTACCCGCTGGTGCAGGTGACCGTGCTGGTGCTCGGCTTCTCGATCGTGGTCGTCAACCTCTGCGTGGAGGCGGCGTTGAGCATGCTGGACCGGCAGTCGTCGCTGAGGCGGTCATGACCGGGGCGGGGGCGTCGCGGACGCGCTGGCGGGCGGTCCGGCAGGCGCCCGCCGGAGTCTTCGGGCTCGCCGTGCTCGCCCTGCTCGCCGTCCTGGCGGTCGTGGCGCCGATGGTGTGGGACGTCCAGGCCCACGAGGTGCGTCCCGACCTCGGCCCCACCGGGCCCTCCTCGGAGCACTGGCTGGGCACCGACCGCCTGGGCCGGGACGTGCTCGCGCGCGTGGCCTTCGCGACCCGGACGTCGATGGAACTCGCCCTGCTCGCCACCGCCATCGCCGCCGGCGCCGGGCTCGCGCTCGGCGGGCTCGTCGCGGTGCTCGGCCCGAGGACGCAGGTCGTGGGCCGGCGGCTCATCGACGGGCTGCTGGCGTTCCCGCCCATCCTGACGGCCATCTTCCTGACGGCCGTCTTCGGAACCGGCGCGGGCGGCGCGGCCGTCGCGGTCGGCGCGGCCGCGGTGCCGTACGTGGCCCGGATCGTGAGCACGCTCGCGACGAGCGTGACGGGACGGGACTACGTCGCGGCGGCGCGCGGCGCCGGGCTGGGACGGGCGCGCGTGTTCGGCCGGCATGTGCTCCCGAACATGGCCGACACCCTGGTGGTGAGCCTGTCCGTCCTCGCCGCGCAGAGCCTGGTCTTCGTGTCGTCGCTGAGCTTCCTGGGCGTGGGCGTCCAGCCGCCGCAGGTGGACTGGGGATCCATGCTCACCGAGGGCGTGCAGGTCCTTTACGTCGATCCGCTGGC
Organism: Actinomadura chibensis NBRC 106107; assembly: GCF_001552135.1. Taxonomy (GTDB): domain Bacteria; phylum Actinomycetota; class Actinomycetes; order Streptosporangiales; family Streptosporangiaceae; genus Spirillospora; species Spirillospora chibensis. The sequence goes on from NZ_BCQP01000041.1 coordinate 80,835, forward strand.
CGCGGTCGCCCCGGCGACCCTGATCGCCCTGACCGGGCTCGCGCTCGGGCTCTTCGGCGAGGCGCTCGCGCGCGCCCTCAACCCGGTCGTCTGGACGGTGGACGCGGCGCCCGGCGGCCGGGTCAGGCGGTCTCCGCGTCGCGCCGAGGAGCGGCCGGCGCGGTCCGCCGCCGAGGACGACGACAGCGTGCTGTCGGTGCGGAACCTGACGGTCGAGGTCCCGACACCGGCCGGAAACGCCGAGCTGGTCAGCGACTTCTCCCTGACGGTCAAGCGCGGGGAGACGGTCGGCATCGTCGGCGAGTCCGGCTGCGGCAAGTCGATGACGGTGCTCGCGATGGCCGGTCTGCTCCCCTACCCGGCCCGGCCGCGGGGCGCGGGCCTCCGGCTGGGCGGCGACGACGTGACGTCGCTGCCCCGGCGCGCGGCCCGGACGGTTCTCGGGACGAGGCTCGCGCTGGTCTTCCAGGATCCGATGTCCGCCCTCAACCCGGCGATTCCGGTCGGTCGTCAGCTCGTCGAGGGCGTGCGGACCCACACGGGGATGGGCCGGAGCGCGGCGCTGGACCGTGCCCGGACGCTGCTCGCCGACGCGCGCATCACGAACCCCGCGCGGCGGCTCAAGCAGTATCCGGTGGAGCTGTCGGGTGGGACGAGCCAGCGCGTGGTCCTCGCCATGGGCCTGATGACGGAGCCCGACGTCGTGCTCGCGGACGAGCCCACCACCGCGCTCGACGTCACGGTGCAGAGCCAGGTGCTGCGGCTGCTGCGGCGGCTGAACACCGAACACCGGACCGCGATCGTCCTGGTGTCTCACGATCTGCACGTCATCAAGGGACTGTGCCACCGCGTCGTCGTCATGTACGGCGGCCGCGTGGTCGAGCAGGGCCCGACCGCGCAGGTGGCCGGACGGCCGCTGCACCCGTACACGAAGGCGCTGCTGGCCTGTTCGGTGGACATGGAGGCGGACGTCGACGCGCCGATCGCCGCGATTCCCGGGCAGCCGCCCGACCTCAAGGAGCGGCCGGTGGGCTGCCCGTTCGCGCCCCGGTGCCCGGCGGCGATGGCTCGATGCGAGAGCGAGGCGCCGCCGCTCGTGGACTTCGGAGAACGCCGCGTCGCGTGCTGGGCCGTCGACACCGGCGCCGGGCTTTCCCCTGGGAGGGGCGAATGAGCGGGTTGGAATTGCGGAACATCAGCGTCCGGTACGGCAGGGGACGCAGGTCGGCCGTCGCGGTCCGGGATGTGAGCCTTCGCGTGCCGGCGGGCGGCCGGGTGGGCCTGGTGGGCGAGTCGGGCTGCGGGAAGTCCAGCCTGGCGCGCGTGGTGGCCGGGCTCGTGGTGCCCAGCGCGGGCGAGGTGCTGCTGGACGGACGCGTCGTCCGGACGGCGGGCAGGCGCTCCGGCGTCTGCCGCGAGATCCAGATGGTCTTCCAGGACCCCTTCCGGTCGCTCAACCCGCGCATGCCGGTCGGCGCGGTGATCGCGGAGGTGGCGCGCGGCGGCGCGGCCGATGCCGGGGCCGCGCGAGCCGAGGCGGGGCGGCTGCTCGACCTGGTCGGGCTGCCGGAACGCTCGGCCGGGGCGTACCCGCACGAGCTGTCCGGCGGCCAGCGGCAGCGCGTGGCGATCGCGCGGGCGCTGGCCGCCCGACCGCGCGTCCTCGTCCTGGACGAGGTGACCTCGGCGCTGGACGTCTCCGTGCAGGCCCTCGTCCTGAACCTGCTCCGGGACCTGCACGCCCGGCTCGACCTGTCGTACCTCTTCATCTCCCACGACCTCGCCGTCGTGCGCTACATGTGCGAGACGGTCAACGTCATGTACGGGGGAGAGATCGTCGAGCACGGCCCGCGCGACGGCGTGCTGCACCGGCCCACCCATCCCTACACGCGCCGGCTGCTGGCGTCCATGGCGGACGATCCGACGGCCGCGGACATCGTGCCGGCCGCGGCGGTGGAGTCGTGATGCGCGACGCGGTGATCCTGGCGGCGAAGCGGACGCCGATCGGCCGGGCGGGCAAGGGCGCGCTGCGCGACGTCCGGCCCGACGACCTCGCGGCGCAGATCGCGACGGCCGCGCTGGCGGCCGTGCCCGAACTCGATCCGGCGCGCCTGGACGACCTCCTGCTGGGATGCGGCAGTCCGGGCGGCGAGCAGGGGTGGAACCTGGGCCGGATGGTCGCGCTGCTAATGGGACACGACAACCTGCCGGGCACGACCGTCACGCGTCACTGCTCGTCCAGCCTTCAGACCACGCGGATGGCCATGCACGCCATCCGCGCGGGCGAAGGAGACGCCTTCCTGTCGGTGGGCGTCGAGTGCGGGAGCCGGTACGTCCACGGCTACGCCGAGAGCTCCGGTGAACCCAATCCCGTCTATGCCGCCGCGCGCGAGCGCTCGGAGGCCGCGGCGTCGAACGACTTCGCCTGGCGCGACCCGCGGGCGGGAGGAGACCGTCCTGACGCCTACGTCGAGATGGTCCAGACGGCCGAGTACGTGGCCCGGCACCGCGGGATCGGCCGCGAGGAGATGGACCGGTTCGCGCTCCGCTCGTTCCAGCGGGCCGAGAGGGCGCGCGACACGGGGTTCTGGGCGGCGGAGATCACCCCGGCGCGGCTTCCGGACGGGAGCCTGGTGACGGCGGACGACGGCCCGCGCCGCGGCGTCACCCTCGACGCGCTGGCCGGGCTCAAGCCGGTGCTCGGTCCGGGCGGCCGCGTGACGGCGGGCAACGCCTGCCCGGTCAACGACGGCGCCGCCGCCCTGCTGATCACCAGCGCCGACCTCGCCCGGAGCATCGGGGCGGAGCCGCTGGCCCGGGTCGTGTCCACGGGCGTCTCCGCGCTCAGCCCGGAGATCATGGGCCTCGGGCCGGTGGAGGCGTCGCGGCGGGCGCTCGCCGCGGCGGGGATGTCGATCCGGGACGTGGATCTCGTCGAGCTGAACGAGGCGTTCGCCGCGCAGGTGATCCCGAGCATGCGGGACCTGGAGATCGATCCGGAGCGGCTCAACGTCCACGGCGGCGGGATCGCCATGGGCCACCCGCCGGGGATGACCGGCGCGCGGCTGACCGTCACCCTGCTGCACGCCCTCGCCGAGGCGGACGCGACGGTCGGCCTGATCACGATGTGCGTCGGCGGCGGCCAGGGGATGGCCATGATCGTCGAGCGGCCGTCCTGATTCTTGACACCTGTGTCGAGTCTTAGACTCTTCTCTTTCCGCCGAAGAAGAGGAGACCGAGCCGCCATGGCGAACCCCGAGGAGCCATCGCAGTCGCGCAAGGAGCTGGTGGCGAACCAGCTCCTTGAACGCGCGGCGCAGTTGTTCGTCGAACGCGGCGTCGCGGGGACGAGCGTCCGTGACATCGCCGATGCCATGGGCCTCACCCGTCCGGCGCTGTACTACTACTTCCCCAGCAAGGAGGCCCTGCTCAAGGAGTTGGTCTCGGGGGTCACCGGGGTCGGCGCGGCCGAGATCCAGCGGTTGCGGAGCCGTACCGACCTCACCCCCACCGAGAAGCTGACGTCGCTCGTCCGCAGCACCGCCGAGGGCATCGCGCGGAGCCCGGTGAGGTTCCGCGTGCTGGAGCGCAACGAGGCCGAACTGCCCGAGGCGATCCTCGCCGAGCACCGCAAGAGCAAGGTGCGCATCCTCGACGAGCTGTCGGGGATCATCGCCGACGGCGTCGCGAGCGGCGAGTTTCGGCCGGTCGACGAGCGTACGGTCGCCTTCGCGATCATCGGGATGACCAACTGGATCGCCTGGTGGTTCCGGGAGGACGGGCCGAACACGCCCGAGGAGGTGGCCGACGAGATGGTCGCCATGGTCACGCACGGCCTCCTCCGGCACGGGGACCGGGCGCCGGAGAGCGACGGCGTCGCGGGCGCCCTGGGGCTGATCCGCGAGGACCTCGCATACCTTGAGCGCGTACTCGCCGCTCAGGGCGAGACGGACGCGTCCCGCGAGTGATTCGGCCCGCGGATGGGACATGCCGCGAGCGAGGCGGCACGAGGCCGCCCGTGAATCTATTGACGAGAACGTAAAATAGTTGTCCAATGTGTCGGAGCACTTCTGGACATCCGCAGCTCTGACACGAGGACGGTGCAATGCCCTACGTCATCGGCATCGACGTCGGCGGCACCTTCACCGATGGGATCGCGGCCGACGAGACCGGCACCGTGATCGCGGCGAAGGCGCCGTCGACACCCCCCGACTTCTCGGTCGGGTTCGAGAACGTCATCGACCAGCTCGCCGAGCGGGCCGGCCGCACGGTGCGCGAGCTGCTCGCGGACACGGCCTACCTCGCCCACGGCACCACGGCCGCCCTCAACGCGCTGGTCACCGGCAACGTCGCGCGCGTCGGCTTCCTGACCACGCGCGGCCACCGCGACTCGATCTACATCATGAACGTCGAGGGGCGCTATCTCGGCCTCCCGCCCCACGAGGTGCAGGACACGCTGAACACGCGCAAGCCGGACCCGCTCGTGCCCAAGCGGCTGGCCCGGGAGGTCACCGAGCGGGTCGACCGCTCCGGGAACGTCGTCGTCCGCCTGGACGAGGACGACGCGCGCGCCACCATCGCCGAGCTCATCGCCGAGGGTGTGGACGCGATCGCCGTCAGCCTGCTGTGGTCGTTCCGCAACCCCGGCCACGAGAAGCGGCTGAAGGCACTGATCCACGAGCAGGCCCCCGGCATGTACGTCAGCCTGTCCAGCGAGATCAGCCCGCGCATCCGCGAGTTCGCCCGCAACGCGACGACCATCATGAACGCGCAGGTCGGCCCGGCACTGCGCCGGTACCTCGAACCGCTGGAGAGCCGCCTTAAGGCCAAGGGGCTCGCCGGACCGCTCCTGGTGATGCAGGGGTCCGGCGGCACCGTCACCGCCCGCCACGCCCCGGAGATCGCCATCACGACCGTGGGGTCGGTGCTCACCGGAGGCGTCACCGGCGCCGCCCGGCTCGCCGAGCAGCTCGGGCACCGCAACGTCGTCTCGACCGACGTCGGCGGCACGACGTTCCTCGCCGGACTGATCGTGGACGGCGAACCCGAGGCGACGACCGGCTCGGTGCTGAACCAGCATCCGATCAACACGCCCACCCTGCGCGTCCACGCCATCGGCTCCGGGGGCGGGGCGATCGCGTCGGTCGACTCCGGCGGGAACCTGCGGGTCGGGCCGGGCAGCGCCGGAGCCTGGCCGGGGCCGGCCGCCTACGGGCAGGGCGGCCTCGACCCGACGGTCACCGACGCCGACCTGGTCCTCGGGATCCTCAACCCGGACAACTTCCTCGGCGGCCGCAAGACGCTGTCGCCGGAGCTGGCGGCCAAGGCGCTCACCGAGCGGGTCGGCCGCCATCTCGGGCTCGACGCCGAGGGCGCGGCGGCCGCCGTCTTCACGGTGCAGAACTCGCAGACGGCCGACCTCGCGCGCAAGGTCGTCGTCGAGGCCGGCCACGACCCGCGCGACTTCGCGGTCTACGCGTTCGGCGGCGCGGGGCCCATGCACGCGTTCGCCTACGCCGCCGAGCTCGGCGTCTCCGAGCTCGTGGTGCCGCTCGGGCACAGCGCGGGCGTGTTCTCGGCCTACGGGCTGGCGGCGACGAACATCGTGGTCTCCGCCGAGCTCAGCGACCCGGCGGTCCTGCCGATCGATCCGGCACGGGTGCAGGGCAACTTCGACCGGCTCGAAGCGCGGGTACGGGACGTCCTCGCCGCGCAGAATCTCGACTTCGTCGAGGTCCGCGTCCGCCGGGAGGTCGACGCCCGGTACACGCCGCAGCTCGCCGAGGTCCCGACCCGGGTGCCCGGCGGGCCGCTCGACGAGGCCGCGGTCGACCGGATCGCCGACGACTTCGAGTCGGCCTACGCGGCCCGCTTCGGCGAGGGCTCCGGGTATCGCGAGGCCGGCGTCCAGCTCATCACCTACCGGGTGCACGGGACGGGAATCCTGCCCTTCACCCCGACGATCCCGCACGCCCCCGCCGCCGACGGGAGTTCGAGCGACGTGGCGATCACCGGGCGCCGCCCGGTCCTGCTCGACCTCCAGCGCGGCCGGCAGGACACCGCGATCTACGACTACCGGCGGCTGCGCGCCGGACACGTGCTGACCGGCCCGGCGATCGTCGAGGTGCCGACCACCACCGTCGTCGTCCCCGCGGAGACGACGGCCCGGGTCGACCACCTCGGCAACCTCGTCATCGACCTGGCCTGACGGCATCGACCTGGCCTGACGGCCTGGAGGCATATCCCATGACCCCACCACTCAAGATCACCGGTGCCTCGGCGTTCACCAGCCGCCCGATCGCACCGGACGAGCTGCGCCGGAGCATCCCGTCCTCGCTGCGGCTCCACGACGTCCCGCCGGAGGCCGGGGACGAGATCGGCCCCCTGACCTACGAGGTGATCCGCCACCGGATCTGGGCGATCACCGAGGAGATGGGCGACACCCTCAAGCGCATGTCGGGGTCGATCTCGGTCACCGAGGTCAACGACTTCGACTTCACCATCTGCGACGAGATCGGGCAGGAGGTGCAGGTCGGCCTCTACAACACCGGCCTCGTCGCGTCCATGGACCTCGCCATCTACTGGACGCTGCTGCACCGCAGCGAGAGCCCGGGGATCGAGGAAGGCGACATGTTCCTCTGCAACGACCCGTGGGTCGGCGGGGGACTGCACCAGAACGACGTCGCCATCCTCGCCCCGGTGTTCCACGACGGCAGGCTCTTCGCCTGGACGACGGCGATCTGCCACGTGGAGGACCTCGGCGGCAGCGCGCCCGGCTCGTTCTCGCCGACGGCCACCGACGTCTTCGCCGAGTCGCTGCCCACCCCGCCGGTCAAGATCGTCCGTGGCCACCGGCTGCAGCAGGACGTCGTCGACCTCTACCTGCGGCGGTCCCGCGTCCCGGAGATGGTGGGGCTCGACCTGCGCGCCAAGATCGGCGCCAACAACATCGCCAGGGACCGGCTCCTCGCGCTCATCGACCGGTACGGCCCGGACCAGGTCAAGGCCGTCATGAAGCGGATGATGGACGACTCCGAGCGGCGCCTGCGCGCCAAGCTGACGTCCCTCCCGGACGGCTCCTGGTCCAGCGTCGGCTACCAGGAGCAGTCCGGGCTCGGCGACCGCGGCATGCACAAGATCGCGCTGACCATGACCAAGCGCGCGGACCACCTGACCTTCGACTTCACCGGCACCGACCCGCAGACCGGCATGATCAACTGCCCCTACTCCGGCATGCGCGCGGGCGTCATGTTCGCCCTGCTGCCGATCCTGGCGGGCGACATCCCCTGGGCGGCCGGGGGGCTCATGCGCTGTTTCGACATCGTCAGCGAGGAAGGCACGATCAACAACGCCACCTTCCCGGCCGCGGTGGCGAAGGCCCCGGTGGGCCCGGCATGGGCGTCGTCGAACCTCGTCGCGGACTGCCTGGCGCGGATGCTCGACACCGACGAGGACCAGCGGCCGCGCGTCCAGTCGGTATGCGCCGGAACCTACGACGGGTGCGGCCTGATGGGCGTCGACGAGGAGGGGCAGCCGTTCTTCGGCGGCTTCGCCGACTCGATGGCCTCGGGCTACGGGGCGCAGGTCGACGCCGACGGCGTCGACACCGGCGGCCTGTTCGTGATCCCGATGGGCCGCGCGCCGGACGTGGAGATGACCGAGTTCAGCCAGCCGCTGCTGTACCTGTGGCGGCGGGAGGAGGCCGACACCGGAGGGCCGGGACGGCAGCGCGGCGGCGTGAGCGGCTCGATCTGCGCCGTCCCGCACGGGGTCGGCGGGCCGATGCTGGCGATGTTCACCGGGGCGAGCAAGGCGGCGTCGATGAGCCCGGGCCTGGCCGGGGGATACCCGGGCGGGACCCAGCTCGACATCGTGGTGCACGAGAGCCGCGCGCACGAGGCCCTGCGCGCCGGTGAGATCCCGCAGAGTCTCGACGAGCTCGCCGGGACCCGGCAGATCGTCCAGGCCCACGACGAACTGCGGGTCGAGCCCGCGGGCGCCATCTATCTGCAGTGGGCCGGTGGCGGCGGGTACGGCGACCCGCTGCGCCGGGACCCGGCCTCGGTCGCCGCCGACCTCGCCGCCGGGAAGATCTCGGCCACCGCGGCGCACGAGGTGTACGGGGTCGTCCTGGACGAGTCGTCGCTGGAAGCGGACCACTCCGCGACGGCGGCGCGGCGGGCCGAGCTGATCCAGCGGCGCCGTACCGGCGCGGGATCCCCGGACCGGCGGGCGCGGACCTGCGGGGTCCAGGGAGCACGCCCCCTGGACGACAACATCGCGGTGCTGCCCGCTGAGGGCGGTGAGCCCGAGCGGCTGTGCTGCAGGCACTGCGGCGAACTGCTCGGCGAACGCGACGGCGATCACCTGTCCCGGCTGCCGCGGCAGGTCACCGGACCCGAGGGCGCGGGCCCCGGCGCCTGGCCGGACGCCTCGACGTACGTCGACGACGAGGTCGTGTTCCGCCAGGTCTACTGCCCCGGCTGCTTCACCGCGCTGCTGACCCAGGTCGTACCCGCGCGGCAGCCCCTCACCGGCTGAACGGCGACCACCTACCCGTGTGATGTGAGGAGTCCGATGACCACCGCTGACCCGTCCAGCCCGTCCAGCCCCTCCAGCTCCTGCGCCGCCGATGTCGTGCCGTATCCGGACGAGTTCGCGCGGCGCTACCGGGAGGCCGGCTACTGGCGAGCGCTCACGCTCGCCGAAGAGCTGCACGAGACCGCCGAGCGCTTCGCCGAGCGCGAGGCGGTCACCTCCGACACCTCCCGGCTCACCTACCGCGAGCTCGACCGGGCGGCCGACCGGTTCGCGGTCGCCCTGCGGCGCCTCGGCCTGCGGCCGGGCGATCCGGTGATCTTCCAGCTCGGCAACGAGGTGACCACGGTCGTCGCCTACTTCGGCGTGCTCCGCGCCGGGCTGGTGCCGATCTGCAGCCTCGCGCAGCACCGGTCCCGGGAGATCGGATACCTCATCCAGCACACCGGAGCCCGCCTCCATCTCGTCGAGCATCGCTTCCGCGGTTACGACCTGCCCGGCTTCGCCGCCGAGATGGCCGCCGGCAACCCGTCGATCAAGGCCGTCGTCGTGTTCGGCGGGCCGGGCCTTGAGGGCCAGCACCGCTACGAGGAGCTGGTCCAGGCGGTGGACGCCGACGAGGCCGCGGCGACCGTGCGCACCTGGCGGATCGACCCCGAGTCGGTCGGTGTCTTCCAGCTCTCCGGCGGCACCACCGGCGTGCCGAAGCTGATCCCGAGACTGCACTGCGAGTACGCCTACAACGCCCGGGCCTGGGCCGAGACCTGGGGCTTCGGGCCGGGCTCGGTCGTCCTTCAGGCGACCCCGATCATGCACAACGCCGGTATCACCTGCGCGGTGAACGCCGCCCTGCTCAGCGGTGCGCGGCTGGCGCTCGCGCCGCGCGCACGCCTGGCGGAGCTGACGCGGGTCATCGCCGCGGAGGGCGTGACCGACACGCTCATGGGGGCCGGGCTGGCCACCGAGATCAGCGAGCATCCGGACCTCGCCGGCATGAGGTTCGGCTCGGTCCGGCGGATGTTCTTCGCGCCGTCGATCCCGTCGATCGCGAGGCAGGCGGAGGAGATGTTCGGCTGCCCCATGGTGCCGCTGTACGGCACCGGCGAGGGCATCTTCCTCACGGCGGACGAGTCCGAACCCGAGGCGGCCCGGCACGGCACGTGCGGCCGCCCCCTCTCGCCGCTGGACGAGGTGCGGCTGCTGCGACCGGGCACCGAGGAGGAGGTCCCGGTCGGCGAGATCGGCGAGCTCACCGCGCGCGGCCCGTACACGATCCGCGGCTACTACCGGGCCGCCGAGCGCAACCGGACGGCGTTCACCAGCGACGGGTTCTACCGCACGGGCGACCTGGCCCGGGCGCACCTCATCGACGGCACCCTGTACTACTCGCACGAAGGCCGCATCACCGACAACATCAGCCGCGGCGGCGAGAAGATCCACGCCGACGAGCTGGAGGCCCTCCTGGTCGAGCACCCGGCCGTCGCGGAGGTCGCGGTGGTGGGCATGCCGGACCGCATCCTCGGTGAGCGCGTGTGCGCGTTCGTCGTGCTCTCCGCGGGCAGGGCCGCCCCCACGGTGGCGGACTTCGCCGAACTGCTGCTGGCGAAGGGGCTGGCCAAGTACAAGCTGCCCGAGCGGGTCGAGGTGGTCGAGGAGTTCCCGCGGACCAACGTCGACAAGATCTCCAAGAAGGACCTGCGCGAGCTCATCGCCGAGCGCCTGCGTGAGGAGCGGGCCCAGACCGGCTGAGCCCGCCTCGCGGCTCCCCGCTTCCCGGCACACGCGGCCGATCGGCTGGGGTCCAGGCCGCTTGACGATTTGACGTATACGTAGAATAATCGACAAGTAAGATGAGAGGAGGGCGGCAATGCCCGGAACGCTGCAGGCAAGGCTCCGCGGGGTCGACCACGCGGCATACGTCACCACCGACGCGGCGGGGACGATCCGCTTCTACCGCGACGTGATGGGGCTCGGAACGCCGCACATCATCACCGCGAAGGGCTGGGGCCCGAAGGGCCATCCGGACTTCGTGCACTTCTTCTTCGACATCGGCGACGGCGACCGTCTCGCGTTCTTCTACTACTTCGGAGCCGATCCCGACCCCGACGCACCCCGCCCCGACTACCACCTGGCGGTCCACGTACGCACCGAGCGGGACCTGCTCGACTGGCGCGCGCGGTTCGAGGAGCACGGGATCCGCGTCATCGCCCAGGTCGCCCACGAGACCATCGAGTCGATCTACGTGCGCGACCCCAACGGCATGATCTTCGAGGTCACCCGGCCGCTGCGCGAGCTGGACGAGCGCGACGAGCGGGACGCCCGGCTGTCGCTCGAAGCGCTGCTCGACGTCCTCGGCGAGGACGACCCGACGCTGGAGAAGGTCTGGCGCCGCAAGGCCGAACTCGTCGAGAAGGCCGAACTCGTCGAGGGCCACGACGAGAAGGACGAGGGCTGACATGACCGCGCTCTACGTACTGGACGTCCCAGAGTTCGCCCCGCTGGCCGACGCCGCCACGGCGGACTCCCCGATCACCCGCACGCGGGTCGGCGCCTACCTCAAGGTGGCGGCGGACGGCGAGATCGTGATCGACCGCGCCGCGACGAGCTTCCGCGACGCCGTCTGGTTCAGCGTGCTCGGCGGCGGCTTCAGCGGCGACCTACTGCGCTACGACGCGGACGAGATCCGCATCGCGCCGGCACGGCGATGACGGCATCGGCTCCGGCGTCCGCCCGCCCGGTCCTCAACGGCGACTGGTACCCGGACACGCCGCCCGCGCACGCGACGCAGAGCAGCCACGTGCTGTTCACCGCGGACGGGGCGGCCGTGACCGGCGTGCTCTACGAGGTTCCGGGCGCCCGGACGGTCGTCACGATCATGCACCCGCGGGCGGACGCCTCCCGGCACTACCTGATCCCGTCCCTGCTGGACCGCGGGTTCTCGGTATGGACGCAGCTCGGCCGGTCCGGCGGCGGCGACCTGCGGCTCGTGCACGAGAACGCGTTGCTGGACATCGCCGCGGGAATGGCGTTCCTCCGCGAACGGGACTACCGGCACATCGTGTGCCTGGCGAACTCCGGCGGGGCGAGCCTGTACACGTTCTATCTGGACCAGGCGGCGCGCGACGCCTCCGAACGGATCGCCGTGACGCCGGGCGGACGCCCGGTCGGGCTTCCGGACGCCGACCTGCCCGGGGTGGACGGCATCGTCTACGTCGCTCCGCACCCGGGCCAGGGGGCGCTGCTGCTCGGATGCGTCGACCCGTCCGTCACCGATGAGAGCGACCCGCTCTCCGTCGACGGCTCGCTGGACCTCTTCGATCCGGCGAACGGGTTCGCCCCGCCCCCGGCGAGTTCCAGCTACGACCCGTCGTTCCTCCAGCGGTACCGCGATGCCCAGCGCGCGCGGATCGCCCGCATCGACGCGTACGCCCGCGAGTGCATCGACCGCCGCCAGGCGGCCCGAGCCCGCTTCAAGAAGGGCGGCGGGGCGGCCGACCAGCGGCTGGCCACCCATCAGCCCGTCGTCCTCGTCCACCGGACGGACGCCGACCCGAGGACGGTCGACCTGAGCCTCGACCCGTCCGACCGCCGGTACGGCTCGGTCTGGGGACGCCGCCCGCACGTGACCAACTACGGGCTGCTCGGCTTCGGCCGGATGACCACGCCCGAAGCCTGGCTCTCGACGTGGTCGGGCCTGTCCAGCAAGGCGGACATGGCCCGGACGGCGCCGAGCGTGACCTGCCCGGCGCTCGTCGTCGAGTACACCGGCGACAACTGCGTCTTCCCGAGCCAGACCAAGCGGATCGTGGACGATCTCGGCTCGCGCGACAAGACCCACGTGCGCGTCCGCGCCGATCACTTCGGCGGGCCGATCGAGCCCGGGACCGCCTTCGAGAAGGCCGACCCGATCGTGTGCGACTGGCTCTCGGCCCGATTCGCCACCTGACCACCCGACGAACTCTGGAGACCCTGTGACCACGCTTGACGGCCGCGTCGTCATCATCACCGGCGCCGGGCGCGGCCTCGGCCGGGCCCACGCCCTGCTGGCGGGCGAGCTCGGCGCACGCGTCGTCGTGAACGACCTGGGCGCCGACCTGCACGGCGAGGGCGCCGACCCGTCCCCGGCGGCCGAGGTCGTCGCCCGGATCCGCGGCCGCGGCGGTCAGGCGGTGCTCAGCGGCCACGACGTCTCCGACTGGGGCCAGGCCGGAGAGCTGATCGAGCTCGCGTTGGACACCTACGGCCGTCTCGACGCGCTGGTCAACAACGCGGGGATCCTGCGCGACCGGACGCTGGCCGCGCTCAGCGAGGCCGAATGGGACGCCGTGGTCCGCGTGCACCTCAAAGGACACGCCGCCCCGACCCACCATGCGCTCGCCCACTGGCGCAGGCGGGCGAAGGGCGGCGAGGCGGCCGACGCGAGCGTCGTGCACACCACGTCCATCGCGGGATTCGCGGGCAACGTCGGACAGGCCAACTACGCCGCGGCGAAGCTGGGCGTCCTCGCGCTGTCGAGGTGCGTCTCGCTCGAAGGCGGACGGTACGGCGTGCGCTCCAACGCGGTGTCCCCCGGCGCGCGGACCCGGATTACGGCGGGCATCGACGACGACACCGTTCCGGCCGAGGGCTTCGACGCCGCCGCGCCCGAGAACGTCTCCCCGCTGATCTGCTGGCTGGCGTCGGCCGGCTGCCCGGCGGACGGCCAGGTGTTCCACTGCTCGGGGAGCGAGGTCGCCGTGGTGTCGATGCCGCGCGTCACGTCCCGGGTCCGGGCCGAGGGCCGCTGGACCGTGGAGGCCCTGGCCGAGGAGCTGCCGGGACGCCTGCTGACCCCTCCCGACATCGACCACTTCCTCGATCCGGCGAGCCCGTCATGAGGACGCTCTACCACGGCGCGGAGATCTTCGACGGGACCGGCGCCGCCCCCCGCGCGGGCGACGTCGTCGTCGAGGACGGCAGGATCGTCGCCGTCGGCGCCGGGCTCGACGGCGACACGGGCGTCGACCTGACCGGCCACGCGCTGCTCCCCGGCCTGATCGACTGCCACGTCCACGTCATGGTGAGCGAGTACGACGTCGTGCGGCTGCTGGAGGCGCCGTACTCGCTCCAGTACTACTCGGCGGCGCGGAACCTGGGGCTGCTGATCGACTGCGGGCTCACCACCGTGCGGGACGCGGCCGGGGCCGACCTCGGCACCAAGCGGGCCGTCGACCTGGGCCTGGTGCGCGGTCCAAGGCTGCGGATCGCCGTCACCATGCTGAGCCAGACCGGCGGGCACGCGGATCCGTGGCTGCCGTCGGGACACCGCGTCCCGGTGCCGCCGGGGAACCCGGCGCTGCCAGACGGAGTGGTCGACGGCGTCGACCAGATGCGCACCCGGGTGCGCGAGCTTGTCCGGGCGGGCGCGGACTGGGTGAAGGTCGCGTCCTCCGGCGGCGTCATGTCCCCGGGCACCGATCCGCGGCGCCCGCAGTTCAGCCCCGAGGAGCTGCGGACGGCCGTCGCCGAGGCGTCCGCGGCCGGGCTCGGCGTGATGGCCCACGCCCAGGCCACGGCCGGGATCCGCAACGCGGTGCTGGCCGGTGTGCGCTCCGTCGAGCACGGCATCTACCTCGATGACGACGCCGTCTCGATGATGCTGGAGCGCGGCACGGTGCTGGTACCGACGCTGATCGCGCCGTACAGCGTGCTGCACGCCGTCCAGAACGGCGCCGCGGTCGGCGAGTCGGCGCTGTCGAAGGTCCAGGAGGTGATCGAGGCGCACCGCGACTCCTTCCGCCGGGCCGTCGCGGCCGGGGTGCCGATCGCCATGGGCACGGACGCCATCGGCTACCCCCACGGCCGGAACCTGGAGGAGCTCGCGCTGATGCGGGACGGCGGGATGTCCCCCGCCGAGGCCCTGGCGTCGGCCACCTCGGCCGCCGCGTCGCTCCTCGGGCTGCGCGACGAACTCGGAACCCTGGAGCCCGGCAAGCGCGCCGACCTGGTGGTGGTCGAAGGCGACCCGCTGGAGCTGGACACGCTGCGGGACCGGGTGCGGGCGGTCGTCAAGGACGGAGAGCTCGCCGCCGGGCGCCTGCCCGGCGGCGAAGCCTGACCTGATCTATGAGAGGGGACAACGTGACCAGGAAGGCATGGGGCCGTCGTCCCGTGTACGTGGCCGGAGTCGCCGAGACGGCACTCGGCGAGGTCCACGGCCAGACCGAGCTGTCGATGTTCGCCCTCGCCGCGCGCGAGGCGCTCGCCGAGGCCGGCATGACGCTCCGCGACGTCGACGGCGTCTTCGTCAACTACATGGGCGAGGAGGGGTCGGTGCGGGTCGCCGAGTACCTCGGGATCACCGCGCCGCGGTACGCCGACTCCTCCGACCTCGGCGGCGCGGCGTTCGAGGCGTTCGTCCACCACGCGATGCTGGCGGTGTCGGAGGGACGCTGCGAGGTGGCGCTGATCGGCTTCGCGTCCCGGCAGCGGACGCGCAGGCAGCGGAGGATGTCCGGCGAGGCCGACTCGGCCGATCTGACCGCGCAGTTCGAGACGCCCTTCGGGCTCCCGGCGCCCATCGGCCACTACGCGATGATGGCCGCCCGGCACATGCACCGGTACGGCACCAAGCCGGAGCACCTCGCCGAAGTGGCGGTCGCGGCGCGGGCCTGGGCCCAGCGCAACCCCAAGGCGTGGGCTCGTGATCCCCTCACGATCGACGACGTGCTCGCCTCGCGCATGATCTCCACCCCGCTGCGCCGGCACGACTGCTGCCTGGTCACCGACGGCGGCGCCGCCGTGGTCGTCACGCACGAGGGCCGGGCCCGCGACGCGGCCAAGCGGGCCGTCAAGGTGCTCGGCGCCGGCGAGAGCCACACCCACTGGCACCTGGCCTCGATGCCCGACCTCACCACCTCCGCCGGGGTCGTGTCCGCGCGCGAGGCGTTCGGCATGGCCGGGATCACCGCCGCCGACGTCGACGTGCTCGAACCCTACGACTCGTTCACCATCACGGTGCTGATGGCACTGGAAGACCTCGGATTCTGCGCCAAGGGCGAGGCCGGAGCGTTCGTCGAAGGCGGGACCCTCGCCCCCGGCGGACGGCTTCCGGCCCTCACGTCCGGCGGCGGCCTGTCCTACAACCATCCGGGCGCCCTCGGTGCCCTGCTGCTGGTCGAGGCGGTCCGGCAACTGCGCGGCGAGGCCGGAGACCGGCAGGTGGACGGCGCGGAGATCGCGGTGGCGCACGGCGTCGGCGGCTACAACTCGACCGCCTCCACGGTGGTGCTGGCCCGATGAGCGGTGACGAGACCTACGGCGATGCCCTCACCGCCCCCTTCTGGGACGGCTGCCGCCACGGCGAACTCCGCATCCAGAAATGCGCGGAATGCGGAGCCCACCAGTTCTACCCGCGCCCGTTCTGCCTCGCCTGCGACGGCTCCGACGTCCGCTGGGTCGCCGCCGCCGGGACCGGTGCCGTCCACTCCCTGACCGAGGTGCGCGTCCGCGTCCTGGACGGGCTCGACCCGCCGTACCTGGTCGCGGTGGTCGAGCTCGCCGAGGGGCCACGCCTGGTCAGCAACATCGTCGGAGGCCCGGCGGCCATCGGAGACCAGGTCCGGGTGACCTGGCGCGACCGCCCCGGCGCTCCGCCCCTCCCCGTCTTCACGACGGTCCCGGACAACCAGTGAAAGGCATGACCCCATGACGATCCGACTGGCGAACGACGCCGACGCGGACCAGATCCCGATCACCCTGGCGAGGGCATTCGTCGACGACCCGTGGATCGACTGGACCGTCGACGCCAACGACCGCCACCAACGGCTGGTCGAGCTCTACACCATCTACGTCGCGAACTTCGGACGCTCCATCGGCGGGGTGTACCGCGCGCGGGAGCCCCGGTCATGACCGCGCGGTACCGGCTCGGCCTCATCGTGCCGAGCTCGAACACGACGATGGAGACCGAGATCCCCGCGATGCTCGCGCGCCGCCGGTCCCTCGTCCCGGACGAGGAGTTCACCGTCCATTCGAGCCGCATGCGCATGCGGCACGTCACGGCCGAGGAACTCAGCCGGATGAACGCCGGCGGCACCCGGTGCGTGAAGGAGCTGTCCGACGCCCGCTGCGACGTCTACGCCTACGCCTGCCTGGTGGCGATCATGGCACCGGGCGGCGGCTACCACCGTCGCGCCGAACGCGACCTGGCCGAGACGGCCGCCCGGAACGGGTCGCCGGCCCCGGTCATCTCCAGCGCCGGCGCGCTCGTGTCGGCGCTCGGCGTGCTCGGCGCGAGGACGGTCGCGATGGTGACGCCCTACGTCGACTCGCTGACCGGGTTGGTACGCGACTACCTCGCGGCCGAGGGCATCGCCGTCCGGGACGCGCTGAGCCTCGGCGTCGCGGACAACCTCGCAGTGGGCCGGCTGGACCCGCGGGACCTCGTCGGCCACTACCGCAAGCTCGACCTGACCGGCTGCGACGCGCTCGTCCTGTCCGCCTGCGTGCAGATGCCCTCTCTGCCGGTCGTCCAGCAGATCGAAGACGCCTGCGGCCTCCCGGTCGTGACGGCCGCGACGGCCACGGTGCACCAGATGCTGACCGGGCTCGGGCTGCGTCCCGTCGTCCCCGGCGCCGGGCGCCTGCTCGGCGGGACGTGACCGCGCCCGACACGCGCGCTCGATGTTCAGGTCGGAATGGAGAAGAGTTGTCAACGAAAAGCGTGGCCTGCCTCGGCGGGGGCCCGGCGGGGCTGTTCTTCGCGCGCCTCGTCCGTCTCATGGATCCGAGCTGGGACGTGACCGTCTACGAGCAGCACCCGGCCGACGCGACGGTCGGGTTCGGCATCGGCCTCGGCGACCGCACGATGGCGAACCTGGCCGAGGTCGACCCCGACACCCACCGCCGCCTCGCCGCGGCCGGCGTCCCCGGCCACGGGATGGAACTGCGCCATCGCGGAACCACCATCCGCTGGGGCGAGCAGGGCGGCACGGCGATCGCGCGGCAGGCCCTGCTCACGACCCTCCGCGAGCAGGCCGCCGACGCCGGAGCCCGCATCGTCTTCAACCGGCGGGCGCACCTGGCCGAGCTGAGGTCCGCCACCGTCGTCGTCGCCGCCGACGGCGTCCACAGCGACACGCGCGCCGCGCTCCAAGAACAGCTCGACGTCGACGAGGGTTCCGGCAGCGCCATGTACATCTGGCTCGGCGCTGACCTCGATCTCGACGCGATGACGTTCAGCTTCGTCGAGAACGAACACGGATCCTGGGCGGCGCACGCCTACCCCTACGCCCCCGGGCTCGCGACCTTCCTGGTCGAGACCGACGAGCGAACATGGCGCAACGCGGGCCTGGACGGGTTCGACACCGCCGCGGCGGCCCCCGGCACCAGCGACGAGGCCAGCCGCCGCTACCTGGAACAGGCGTTCGGCGCGGACCTCGGCGGAGCGCGGCTGCAGGCGAACAACTCGCGCTGGGCCCGGTTCCGCAACATCCGCTGCGGGCGCTGGAGCGCCGGCAACGTCGTCCTCATCGGGGACGCCGCACACACCGCCCACTTCTCGGTCGGATCAGGCACCACCCTGGCCATGGACGACGCCATCACCCTGGCCGCGGAACTCACCACCCAACCCCACACCGGGCTGGCCTTCGAGCGGTTCGAGGAGCGGCGCCGCCCGATCGTCGAACGGCTCCAGATGCGGGCCGAGGCCAGCCAGCTCTGGTGGGAGACCATGGGCGGGCGCCTCGACTGCGACGCCGCCGACCTCGCCTTCCACTACCTGACCCGGACCGGCGCGCTGTCCTTCGACCGCGTCCGGGCGTTCTTCCCCGACTTCGCGCGGACCGTCCGCGCCGGCTTCGACGACGCCGTGGCGGCGACGACCGGGGTGGGCGACCGCACCGACGACCCGCTGTGCAGCCCGATCCGCGTCCGCGACGACGTCCTGCCCAGCCGGCTGGTCGTCACCAAGCCGCCCCTCCGTGTCGACCCGGCGCGCGATCACGACGCCAAACTCACGTTCTTCGGCGGCCTGGCCCTCTGCGGCGCCGCCGCCGTCATCGCCGACCTCACCGCCACGAAGTTCGACGCCGGCTCCTGGCGCGAGATCAATCGGCGCGTGTCCGCCCTGACACCGGCCATGCTCGGAGTCCGGATCGCCGCCGACGACCAGGCGGCGCACGACAGGGCCGTCGAGGCCGAGTTCCGCCTCATCGAGTTCGACCTCTCCGCTTCCTCGACCGACCTGGACTCGCTGCGCCGCCTCGCCGACACCGTCAGCGTCCTCCGCAAGGACAGCGCGCACCTACGCCTGGTCGCCGTGGACCTGGGCTGGCCTCGGACGACGCCGTACCGAACCGGCGCCGACGCGCTCGTGGACGCCCTGGAACACCTCGCCGACGCCGGTCTGGACATCGTCCGGCTCCAACCGGCCGCCCCCGACGCCACGGCGCAACTCGCCACCGTCCAGTTGGCCGAGCAAGTACGCCGCGCAACGAGCCTGCGCATGCTTGTCGGCGGACCCCTCTTCACCGGAGAACAACTACGCACCGAGATAGTCGCGAACCGCATCGATCTCGCCGAATCCTGGCCGACCCCCCTACCCCGACTCCACACCGCCGACACACCGCCCCGCTGACTTGGCGAAGGGGGGCGTCAAGGGCGGCCAGGTCGCCTCGTCGCTCTGGTCGCCCATGCCGGTTCAGGTTGTGAGCGAGCGCGCGACCTCGGTGTAGGTCTCGTACAGCCGCAGTGCGTTCTGGGGTGGATTGTCCAGGAGCTGCGCCCAGCATCGTGCGACCAGGTTGCGCGCCTCGACGCCAGGCCAGGGGTGCGGCAGGAGCTCGGGCGGTAGCAGGGGGTCGGGCTCCATGGCCTGGGTGAACTCGGCGGCCAGTTCGATGGTGATGGTCAGCCGCTCTCGCTCCGGCGGGCCGGCGCGCAGCCGGGACAGGTGCTCCGCGGCGACCCCGGCGAGGCGGGTGTGGCGTTCGGCGATCTCGTCCAGCGGCCAGAGCGCGCGGGCCAGGGCGCGGGCGTCGCGCTCGGGGCCGACGCGGAGGTCGCGGCTGGTGAGAAGCGTGGTGTGGTCCTGGACGCCGAGCCTGGCGGCCTCGGCCTCGACCAGGTCCTCCCAGGCGTTGGGGGACACGTACAGGCCGCCCTGGACGGGGGCGCCGCCCAGGTAGACGATCGTCTCGCGGAGCGCGTCGCGTGCGGCGCGCGCCGGCTCCGGGATCGCGAAACCGGCGAGGTGCCAGGTCCCGTCCCACGGCGCGTCGCCGCGGTCCTGCCGGTACATGAGCCGCACGAACTCGACGTCGGGCTCGATCCGCCGCCGCGTCTCGGCGGTCGCCCGCAGGAGGGCCTTGCGCCCGCGTCCCTCCTGGACGAACCGGCCGTCGGTCACCAGCCGCTTGATGGACAGCCGCACCTGCTGGTCGGTCATCCCCAGCAGCCCGGCCACCGCGTAGAGGTCGCCGCAGTCCACGGTGCCGTCCGCGCGGACCATCGCCTCCACCAGCACCCGGCTCGGTATCTCCCGCATGGCGGCAAGTATAGTACGCTCGTTTTCAAAACGATCGTATTAATGATGAACGAAACGAGGTGGACGTGCGCAAGCGGATCTGGGTGCCGCCGCTGGCCGTCCTGGTGCTGGTCACCGCTGCCGCCGGCTGGGTGATCCACCAGAACGACTACGACCTCGGCGAGCGGAAGGTGACGATCACCGGCGGCGCGCAGCCGCTGAAGGGGGTCCTGGCCCTGCCGACCCGCGGCCACGGCCCGTACGGGCTGGTGGTCTTCGTCCACGGCGACGGCCCGGTCGACGCCACCCACGACACCTTCTACCGGCCGATCTGGGAGGCGATGGCCAAGGCCGGTTACGCCTCGCTGTCCTGGAACAAGCCGGGCGTCGGCGGGGCGCCGGGCAACTGGCTGCACCAGAGCATGCGGGACCGGGCGGACGAGACGCTCGCGGCGATCGAGTGGGCCAAGCGGCGTCCCGACATCGACCGGGGCAGGATCGGGTTGTGGGGCGCCAGCCAGGCCGGATGGGTCATGCCCAAGGTGGCGAGGCGGACGCCCGACGTGAAGTTCGTCGTCGCGGTCTCGCCCGCGATCAACTGGCTCCGGCAGGGGCGCTACAACCTGCTCGCCGAACTCCGCGACCGGCACGTCTCACCGGACGAGGTCAGGGCGGAGATCGCCGAGAGCGATCGCATGCGCCGCGCGCTCAAGGACGGCCAGACCTACGAGCAGTACAAGGCCGCGGGCGGTGACGTGCGGGGGATGTCGCGGGACCGGTGGACGTTCGTCGCGAAGAACTACACCTCGGACGCGTCCGCTGACCTGGCCGCCGTGCGGGTGCCGGTGCTGCTCGTCCTCGGGGGCCACGACATCAACGTCGACGTGGCCGACACCGAGGCCGGATACCGGCGGACGTTGCGCGCGCCGGGGCAGTTGCGCGTCCTGCGCTATCCGGACGCCACCCACTCGCTGGTGCGCAAGGACATCGAGGACTCCGGCTTCAGGACCGTCGTGACCGCCATCGCCGCGCCCAGGTCGCTGTTCGTCCGGGGATACCTGCGTGACCAGCGCCGGTATCTGGAACGGCGCGGCGGTTGACCGCCACCGCCGTCCGCGTCAGCGACACCGCGCCGCCGATCGCGCCGGCGAGCGTCAGCCAGAACCAGAACGGCGTCCAGGTGGCCGGGATCGGGACGAGCAGCGCGATGAGCACCGGATAGGACAGCACGAGCACGCGGAGCCGCCGGTCGTCACCGGCGCGGCGGCGCATCGCGGGGCCCGGGCGCAGGCCGCGGACCATGACCGCCCGCCAGGTGTGCAGCGCGGTCCCGTACAGGACGAGGAGCATCACCAGCCCGGCGAGCTGGACCCAGTCGGGCACCCTGCGCTGATCCGGCGTCGAGACCGGCAGGGTGACCGCGGCGAACAGCACGGCGCCCGCCCCTTCCACGACGGTCAACCGACTCGCGGGCCGCTCGCGGAACAGCGCGATCACCGATGTGCTCATAGTTGTCACGATCGTATAGAAATCGAACGTTCATGCAATGATCGGAGCGGCCATGAAGATTCTCGCCCTCGGCGGGCCCGGTGCGATGGGCCGGGTCGCGGTCCGCACCGCGACCCGCCTGCCCGGCGTCCGGGAGATCATCGTCGCCGACCGCGACCTGGACGCGGCGCGGCGGCTCATCCGCTCCCTGGCCGGTTCGCCGGTCACGCTCAGGGCGCGCAAGGTCGATGTGACCGACGAGGGCGAGCTTGACGCGTTGCTCGACGGCGCGGACATCGTCCTCAACACCGTCGGCCCGTACTATCGCTTCGGCCCCGCCGTACTACGGGCGGCGATCCGCACCCACACCCATTACCTGGACATCTGCGACGACTGGGAGCCCACCCTGTCGATGCTCGATCTCGACGGTGACGCCCGTGCGGCAGGGGTGTGCGCCGTGGTCGGCATGGGCGCGAGCCCCGGCGTCAGCAACCTGCTCGCGGCCAGGGCGGCGTCGCGCCTCGACACCGTGACCGACATCTACACCGCCTGGCCGGTCGACGTCCCCGGCTCCGGCGCCGACGACACCGAGTTGCGCGGACGCGACGGGCGTCCCCTCGCGGCCGCCGTGCACTGGATGCAGCAGATCAGCGGGACGATCGCGGAGGTGCGCGACGGGGAGCTCGTGAAGCGCCGGCCGCTCCGGCCGGTCACGCTCGACCTGCCCGGCGGCCGCGGGGGCACCGCCTACACCGTCGGACATCCCGAGCCGGTGACCCTGCGACGCACCCTCCGGCCGTCCGGCGACTCCGCCAACCTCATGGTCATCACCCCCGGGACCGTCGCCTACCTGGACGTCCTGCGCCGCGACATCGACGCCGGGCGGCTCACCAACGAGACGGCCGCCGCCGACCTCGCCCGACCCACGATGCTCCGCGCCATCCGGGCCGCCGTCCGCGCGACCAGGTTCAGGGGCCCCGGGTCCCTGCCGATGTTCTTCGCCGCCGCGACCGGCACAAAGGACGACCGTGCGACCACGGTCCTGACCCAACTGACCCAGGCGGGCACGCTCATGCAGAACATGGCCGAGGCCACCGGAATCCCGGCCGCACTGGGCCTGTCCCAACTGGTCGACGGCACCGTCACCCGGCCCGGCGTCCACCCACCCGAAGCGATCATCGACCCGGCCCGCTTCTTCACCGACCTGACCCAACACGCCCCACCGGCCAAGGCAATGACAGAAATCGCACACGGGTAGCCGGGGACGGCTGGCACGAGCGAGTCATCACCAAATGGCAAAGATATTCCGGCATGAGGAGCGCAGATCATGGCTGCGAGGCCATTGAGCGCACCCGGGAGGAAGGCCGAGGTGGACTCTCCCAGCGTGGGCTGAGCGGTCGGGGAACCGCCACGCGACACAGCCGCGGCAGGACGGATCACGGTTCGCGTACTACGTGCGGATGTCGACCGAGGATCACCAAGACCCGGTACGTCGCGGGCGCACCAGCATGATCAGACCACCAAGCTGGCAAGTAAGCACGAGCGAATTGTGGCCGAGCATTTCGATATCGAGCACACTCGGGCGCTGCCCTGGGCGCGTCGTTCTGAGGCCCCCGCGTTGCTGGCGGCGATCGACAGGAAACGCTGACACCACAACGCTTCACGGCGTTGGACTCGCCGTTTCTGGCACGCGGGTCGCGGCCCGTGTGCTCACGGCATACAGCGACGGCGGACGGGAGTGATCAAGTGGCGAAAGGCCGACCCTCAGGTGCAGACCGGCGCCGAGGGGCGCTCTGGAATGCCGGGAAATGCTCGGTTATGTCGAAACTGTGTGTCCGAGGGGGGACTTGAACCCCCATGCCCCGTGAAGGGCACTAGCACCTCAAGCTAGCGCGTCTGCCTATTCCGCCACCCGGACCGGTTGCAGGCCGCAGTGTGGCTGCGGCGGGGTTCACCATACCAAAGGTGGCGAGTCGCGGCGAAGTCGATCGGCGGGGCACCATGGGACGGTACGCGACTACACGAGGTGATGACTGTGGCCCAGGGGCCGACCGCTGAGGACGAGGTCGTCCGGCTCTGCCAGGAGCTGATCCGGATCGACACGAGCAATCCGGGGGATCATTCGGGGCCGGGGGAACGGGCGGCGGCGGAGTACGTCGCGGAGAGGCTGGACGAGGTCGGGCTGGAGTCGCGGATCTTCGAGTCGCATCCGGGGCGGGCCAGTCTGGTCGCGCGGATCGAGGGGGAGGATCCGGGGCGGGACGCGCTGCTTCTGCATGGGCATCTGGACGTCGTGCCCGCGCGTAAGGAGGACTGGTCGCGCGATCCGTTCGGGGGCGAGATCGCGGACGGCTGCGTGTGGGGGCGCGGGGCCGTCGACATGAAGGACATGGACGCGATGATCCTCGCGGTCGTCCGGCAGCGGCTGCGGGAGGGGCGCAGGCCGCCGCGGGACGTGGTGCTGGCCTTCCTGGCGGACGAGGAGGCCGGGGGCAAGTGGGGCTCGGGGTGGCTGGTGAAGGAGCATCCGGAGCTGTTCGAGGGGTGCACGGAGGCGGTGGGCGAGGTCGGCGGGTTCAGCCTGACGGTGCCCGGCGACCGGCGGATGTACCTGATCGAGACGGCGGAGAAGGGCATCGCGTGGATGAACCTGACTGCCAAGGGGACGGCCGGGCACGGGTCGATGGTGCATCCGGACAACGCGGTGACGGCCGTGGCGGCGGCGGTCGCGCGGCTCGGGTCGCACGAGTTCCCGGTGCGGCTGACGAAGACGGTGCGGGCGTTCCTGGAACGTGCCTGCCTGGCGTATGGGGTGGAATTCGACCCGGATAATCCGGAAAAGTGCCTTTCGGAGATCGGTCCGCTGGCGCGAATGATCGGCGCGACGCTCCGGAACACGCTCAATCCGACGCGGTTGGACGCCGGGTACAAGACGAACGTCATTCCGCAGTCGGCGACGGCTCAGGTCGACGGGCGCTTTCTGCCCGGGCACGAGACGGAGTTCTTCGCGACCGTGGACGAACTTCTCGGGCCGGACGTCGAGCGCGATTTCGTCCATCACGACCAGGCGCTGGAGACGGAGTACGAGGGGGCGCTCGTCGCGGCCATGGAGGCCGCGCTGATCTCGGAGGACGCGGGCGCGCTGCCGGTGCCGTACTGCCTGAGCGGCGGGACGGACGCCAAGGCGTTCGCCCGGCTCGGAATGCGCTGCTACGGCTTCGCGCCGCTGAAGCTTCCCCCGGAACTGGACTTTTCCGGAATGTTCCACGGAATCGACGAGCGCGTTCCGGTGGACGGGCTGCGCTTCGGCGTCCGGGTCCTTGACGCATTTCTTGATCGGTCTTGAATCGGGCCCGCCATTGCACTCCGTAGTGCTATCGTCACACTGAACGCTTTTCGTCCTGGGTGGTCCCACACGCACGGCCCAGGCGAAAAGTGTTCATTTCCTGCGGACGATCTGGGTGCGACGGGGGTTCTTCGGTGGCAGGCGGCGCGGCGTGGCCGGGGGCGGTATCCGTCCTCGCGCGTCGCGCCGTCCGCCGGGTCCTCGTCCTGGCCGGGCTGGTGGTCGCCGGCTGGCTGCTCGGCTGCGCCGCGCAGGCGGCGGCCCACGCCGACGAGCTGCCCGCGGTCCCGTCGCGGGTCGTCGCGGGGACGCCGGTCCTGGGCTCCGCGGTCGAGACCGCGCCGCGCCCGGTCGGGCACGTCGTCCAGGAGGTGTCGGAGAAGGCGCCGGTCGAACGGGAACCGGTGACGCTCGCGCCGCCCCCGCCTCCCTTGGAAAGTCCGGCAATTTCCGGGATCTCGGAGACTCCGCGTCCCGCAGCGAAAGCGCATGAGAGCAGGGCCGTCCCCGCGGGCCACTCCGCCCCGGCAGCGCCCCTGATTCAGCAGCGCCGCGCCGTGAAGATCGGCCACGTGGCGCCTGCCGCCGGTGGACGCGCGGCGCACCGGATCGTCCGGCAGCATCCGGCGCCGATGCGCGCCCCCGCCCCGCCCGGCGACCACTCCACGATCGGCGGCACCGCCTCGTCCGGTGTCATCGCGGGCTTCCCGAACGTCCTCGCATGGACGCCGGCTCCGCCGCGGGCCTCGGTCCCGCGCGCGCTCGGCGCGCTTCCCCCGGCCGTCCGCACCGCCGCGGACGAGCCGAGCTTCGCGCCCGACTGATCACCGAGCACAGTCTCCGGGCCCGCCCCGCGCCTTGACGGGGCCAGGTCCGGGACGTGTCGTGCGCTCTGCGCGGCACGTCACCCCCCTCACAACGAGACCTTCAGTCTCAACCCCCAACCAATGAACGGAGCATCATGCGAACGTGGGCTAAAAGCACGTCCCGGGCCGCCGTGCTCGCCGCGGGCGTCGTCGCCCTCGGCGTCAGCGCCCTCCCGGCGAACGCCTTCGCCGACACCACCGACGGCAGCGGGAGCGTCCTCGGCGGCAACCAGGTGAACGCGCCGATCTCCGCGCCCGTCGACGCCAGCGGGAACGGCGCCGCCGTCCTCGGGAAGTCGCTCGCCGGCTCCGGCGGCGGCGCGAAGGTCCGCCAGAACGGCGGCGGTGGCGGGCAGCAGACGGCCGGCACCTTCGGCGTCGGGTCCGGTAACCAGGTCAACGCGCCCGTCAACGCCCCGGTGAACGCCTGCGGCAACAGCGCCGCGGTGATCGGCAGCGCGGTCGCGGGCTGCCAGGGCGGCGCCAAGGTCGCCGACGGCGGCGGCCAGAAGACGGACGGGACGGGCGGCGTCATCTCGGGCAACCAGGTGAACGCGCCGATCTCCGCCCCCGTGGACGCGTGCGGCAACGCGGCGGCGGTCATCGGCGTGGCGGGCGCCGGATGCAAGGGCGGATCCGTCGTCAAGGGCGGCGGCGCCGGGTCCGGGCAGTCGACGTCCGGCGTGTTCGGCACCGGGTCCGGAAACCAGGTCAACGCGCCGATCAGCCTGCCCGCCGACGTCTGCGGCAACGCGGTCGGCAACGCGGCCGCGGCCTGCGAGGGCGGCGCGTCCACCGGCAGCGGCGGCGGCTCCGGCGCGCCCACCGCGCCCGGCGGGCAGACCACCGACGGCACCTTCGGCGTCCTCGCCGGAAACCAGGGAAACGCGCCGGTCGAGGCCCCGGCGGAGGTGTGCGGCAACGCCGCCGCGGTCGTCGGGCAGGCCGCCGCGCTCTGCACGGGCGGCGCCCACACCCACGGCGGGCACGGCGGCGACCAGCACACGTCCGGGGTGGACGGCGTCCTCGCGGGAAACCAGGGCGGCGCGCCGGTCACGGCCCCTGCCGACGTGTGCGGGAACGCGGCGGCGGTCGTCGGCGTGGCGGCCCCGCTGTGCGTGGACGACCCCTACCAGAACCCCACCCAGGACCCGTACGACAACCCGTACCGCCGGACGTCCGGCGTCGTGGACGGTTCGCTGCAGAACGTCGCCCTGATCGACACCGTCGCCGCTCTGAAGTCCGTTGACCGGCAGGAGCCGACGGCCGTCTCCCTGCTCGACACCGGATCGCCCAAGCAGGTCGGGAACCCGCTCCCGAAGAACGGCCCCCTGACCATGAACGGCGTCGTGCTGCAGAAGGACGCGCTGGGCGAGGCGGTGGGCGGCCTCTCGGCGGGACAGGGCAGGGCGGCCCGGCTGACCGGCGGCACGCCCGGGACGAACGGCCTGCCGAAGCCGGGCGGCCTGATCGACAGCCCCTTCGGCATCCTGCCGAAGAAGCTGTCCGACGTGGGCGGCGCCGGTGGTCGGCAGGCGGCGGGCGGCACGTCCGGCCTGCCGAAGGTGGACGGCCTCGTCAAGAAGGGCGCCCTGTCCAAGGGCGCCGTGCCGAAGGGCGCGCTGCCGAAGAGCGGCGGCGCGACCCGGGCGGGGCTGCCCAAGGGGCACCTGCAGGACGGCGCGCAGCCGAAGGGGACGGACCTCGGGGCCCTGCTGGCCGCGAAGCGCCACGTCCCCGGCGTGCCGAGCGGTGAGGCGCTGCCCGCGAAGCCCGTCGTCCCGGCGACGACCGAGATCGGGCCGATCAAGAAGGTCTCGGCGGTCGAGCCGATCGAGAAGCGGCACGGGTCGAGCTGGACGGTCGCCGCGGCCGGGATGGTCGCGTTCATGGCCGGTGCGCTGACGCTGGTCCGGCGGACGCCCGCGCACCGTTCGGCGTCCGTCCGCCGCCGGTAGGACGGTCCGCGGCGCGCGCGCCGCGGCACCGGGGCCGCCGGGAGGCCGGTGGCCGCCGGAAGGTCCAGGCCCACCGCCACCCCCTCCCGGCGGCGCCTTCCTCCCGGCGGCCCACCCCACCTCCCGGCGGCCCACCCGCACCCAACCCCGCCCACAACCCCACGGCCACATCCCTGAGCCACAACCCCGGCCACACGCCCTGGGCCGCACCCACGTGGGCCACAACCCCCCGGCCACAACCCCAGGCCACATGCCCTGGGCCACAATCCCCTGGGCCACAATCCCCCGGGCCTACAGCTCCCCGGCCACACCCGCTGGGCTACAGCCCTCCGGCCACAACCCCCGGCCACAACCCCCAGTGCCACACTCCCCGGCCACACCCGCTCGCTACAGCCCCCCGGCCACAACACCCCCGGCCACAACACTCGGGCCGCAACCCGCGGGGCGTAGGCGCGTGCTGTGGGCGTTTCGTGGGGGCTCGTGCGTCATGAGCGCCTTGCCGCAAGGGGTACAAGCACTCTCCGTTGGTGCACACCCCGCGCCCGGTTGCGCCTCCAAGGCGTGTACCACTTGGGGGAGCGAGCCCGGTTACCTTTCGGTGGGGCGCGTCTGTCCGTGCCATCACTGCGTTCCGGCAGGTAGTGGCGTTACCTCGGTGGGATATTCGTGCTACCGCGACGCACGTCCCAGAAGGCGAAGCCCGGCCGCCGCCACCACGCGACCCCACCGCCATGACCGCCTGTGGTTACGGAGCGGAGTCGCGCGACGCCCGGGCCGGACGCCGTCCGGAATGCGGCGAGCCCTTCCGGCGTTGCCCTTCACGGGGCTCGGGACGTCCGACGGCACGGTGCGCCGAAGTGACCGTACGTAGTGCTACACTCCCGGCGGACTGCCGGGAACGGTCAGAACGTGCGGACGACGCGGATGACCTTGCGGCGGAGTTGAATACGGCGGCGGCCGTCCGGGTAGAGGCGCAACCGATCGATTTCCCAGCCGCCGCGCTCTGCGTGCTCGGTCAGGATCTGCCGGGCGGTGTCACGCGTGGTGCCGCGGGGCAGTGACAGGACGAGGTAGGTGTACTCCGCCATTGCGACCATTATTACTGGTCTACCGCGTGTCCGGCACCGTACGGTGGCGACCCGGTCCGCGCGGCCTCCGGCGGCATGTCATCCTGTCTGAGGCGCGCGGCGGTGAGAATCCCGTCCGCCTCCTGGGGCGGTGAGGTGGACGGAGACGCCCGGCGGGCATGAACGCGCCGTCCCGGGACGTTGTACGAAGCCGGTAAGAAAGAGCCTGTTCAAAAGGACCGAGACAGCGAGGTTGGAGCGACTGTGCCAGCCAAGAACGGCACCGCGGATCGTGGCCGGGGCAACGGCGCCGGTACCCGTCTGGTGATCGTCGAGTCGCCCGCGAAGGCGAAGACGATCGCGGGGTACCTGGGCCGTGGCTACATCGTGGAGTCCAGTATCGGCCATATCCGGGACCTCCCGGGGAGCGCCTCGGAGGTGCCGGCCAAGTACAAGGGCGAGCCGTGGGCGAAGCTGGGCGTGAACGTGGAGCGGGAGTTCGAACCGCTGTACGTCGTCAACTCCGACAAGCGCCAGCAGGTCCAGAAGCTCAAGAAGCTGCTCGCCGAGGCCGACGAGCTCTACCTCGCGACGGACGAGGACCGGGAGGGCGAGGCGATCGCCTGGCACCTCCAGGAGGTGCTGAAGCCGAAGGTCCCGGTGCACCGGATGGTCTTCAACGAGATCACCAAGGACGCGATCCAGCGCGCCGCCGCGAACCCGCGCGAGCTGAACATGCCGCTTGTCGACGCGCAGGAGACGCGCCGCGTCCTGGACCGCCTCTACGGGTACGAGGTCAGCCCCGTCCTGTGGAAGAAGGTCATGCCGAAGCTGTCGGCGGGCCGGGTGCAGTCGGTGGCGACGCGGCTGGTGGTCGAGCGGGAGCGGGAGCGGATCGCGTTCGTCCCGGCCCACTACTGGGACATCGCGGCCCAGTTCGACACCGGCAAGGACGAGGAGCCCAAGGTCTTCAAGGCCGGGCTGGTCTCGGTCGACGGCAAGCGCGTCGCGCAGGGGCGCGACTTCGCCTCCGACGGGACGCTCAAGACCCGTGACGCCCTCCACCTGGACGAGCCCGCCGCGCGCGCGCTGGCCGAGCGGCTACGCGACCGTCCGTACGAGGTCACGACGGTCGAGCGCAAGCCGTACACGCGCCGCCCCTACCCCCCGTTCCGGACGACGACCCTCCAGCAGGAGGCGTCGCGCAAGCTGAACTTCTCCGCGAAGTACACGATGTCGGTGGCGCAGAAGCTGTATGAGAACGGCTTCATCACCTACATGCGAACCGACTCGATCACGCTGTCGGAGACGGCGATCACGGCGGCGCGGCGGCAGGCGGCGGCGCTGTTCGGCGGCGAGTACGTCCCGGACAAGCCGCGCGTGTACGCGTCGAAGGTGAAGAACGCGCAGGAGGCGCACGAGGCGATCCGTCCGGCGGGCGACACGTTCCGCACGCCGGGGGAGACGGGCCTGTCCGGCGACCAGTTCCGGCTGTACGAGCTGATCTGGAAGCGGACGATCGCGTCCCAGATGAAGGACGCGCTGGGCCAGTCGGTGTCGATCCGCGTCGTCGGGAACTCCACCCAGAACGAGCGCGCCGAGTTCGGCGCGACCGGAAAGACGATCACCTTCTACGGGTTCCTGAAGGCCTACGTCGAGAGCGCGGACGACCCGTCCACCGACCGGGACGACCAGGAGCGCCGCCTGCCGAACCTGGCCGAGGGCGACCCGCTGACCGCGAACGCCGTGGACGCCGAGGGCCACTCGACCCGCCCGCCCGCCCGCTACACCGAGGCCAGCCTGGTCAAGGAGCTGGAGGAGCGGGAGATCGGGCGGCCGTCCACCTACGCCTCGATCATCGGGACGATCATCGCCCGCGAGTACGTGTTCAAGAAGGGCACCGCGCTCGTCCCGTCGTTCCTGGCGTTCGCCGTGGTGAACCTGCTGGAGCAGCACTTCGGCAACCTGGTCGACTACGACTTCACCGCCCACATGGAGGACGGTCTCGACGAGATCGCCCGGGGCGAGGCCGAGCGCGTCCGCTGGCTGACCCGGTTCTACTTCGGCGACAACGGCGAAGAGGGGCTGAAGGAGCTGGTCGGCGACATCGGCGACATCGACGCCAAGGGCGTCAGCTCGTTCCCGATCAAGGGCTCCGACATCGTGGTCCGGGTCGGCCGGTACGGGTCCTACCTCGACCGCGACGGCGAGCGCGTCAACATCCCGGACGACATCGCGCCCGACGAGCTGACGGCCGAGAAGGCCGAGGAGCTGATGGCGCAGCCGTCCGGCGACCGGGAGCTCGGCACCGACCCGGAGACCGGGCACCTGATCGTCGCGAAGTCCGGGCGGTTCGGCCCGTACGTCACCGAGGTCCTGCCCGAGCAGGCGCCTCCGGCGGAGGGCGAGAAGAAGCGGCGCACGAAGAAGGCCGACGCGCCGAAGCCGCGCACCGGTTCGCTGTTCAAGTCGATGTCGCTCGACACGATCACGCTGGACGACGCGCTGAAGCTGCTGTCGCTGCCGCGCACGCTCGGCGAGCTGGACGGGGAGAAGGTCACCGCCCAGAACGGACGCTTCGGCCCCTACATCAAGCGGGGCACCGACAGCCGTTCGCTCTCGTCCGAGGAAGACCTGTTCACGGTCACGCTGGAGCAGGCGAAGGAGCTGTTCGCGCAGCCGAAGCAGCGCGGCCGCCGGGCCGCCGCGGCGGCGCCGCTGCGCGAGCTGGGCAACGACCCGTCCAGCGAGAAGCCGGTGGTGGTGAAGGAGGGACGGTTCGGCCCCTACGTCACGGACGGGGAGACGAACGCGTCCCTGCGCAAGGGCGACGAGGTCGAGTCGATCACCATCCAGCGCGCCGCCGAACTGCTGGCGGAACGGCGTGAGAAGGTGGCCGCGGGCGGCGGGAAGAAGAAGCCGGCAACGCGCCGTCGAACCTCCGCAAAGTCCGGCTCCTAGGGACATCCACGCCGATACCCTGACCGACATGACCAGAACGGGCGCATCCCGGCCGCACCCCGCAGCGTCGCCGCCGCCGGGAGTTTCCCCGCTTTCCTCGATCGGGCCGTTCCGGCGGCTCCGGTCGGCGCTCGCGCTGTCCGGGCTCGGGCTGTGGCTCGCCGTCCCGGCGCTGACCGCGACGGCGGCGCTGCTGACCCGCGACGACGCGGCGGCCGTCCAGGTCCGGGCGGTCGGCGGCGTGCTCGTGCTGCTGGTGCTGCCCGCGGTCCTGCTCGCCCCGGTCGGCGGCGCGCTCGCCGCCCGCGTCGACCGGCGGCTGATGCTGATCGTCGCGGACGTGCTGCGGTTCGTGGTCGTGCTGACCGTTCCGCTGGTGGGGACGCTGCCGTGGACGTTCGCCGCCGCGTTCCTGGTCGCCTGCGCGGGCCTGCTCTGGACGCCCGCCGCCCGCGCGTCCCTGCCCGCCCTCGTCCCGGACGACGAGCTGCGCCCCGGCGCGCACCGCACCGCGAACCGCGTCCTGGTCGGCCCGGCCCCGGTCGCGGCGCTGCTGTTCGCCGTCCTCGCGCTGATCGCCAACGGGACGCTGGGCCGCGGCTCGCGCGCCGACCTCGCCCTCTACGTCACCGCCGCCGTGTTCCTCGCGTCGGCCGCCGCCGTCGCGCTGGTCCGCGAGATCCCGGCGTCCGAGCAGGTCCGCGTCGCCGCGCCGGTGAAGGCGATCTTCCAGGGCCCGGGGACGGCGGCCGCGCGCGGCGTCGGGGTCGCGGTGGCCGCCGCGTCCCTCACCGCGGGCGCGGTCGTCGCGGTCGCCCGCGTGCACACCGGCGAGCTGGGCGGCGGCGACGCCGGGTACGGGAGCGTCCTCGCCGGGCTCGCGATCGGGCTCGGGTTCGGGCTGTTCCTCGGGCCGCGCGTCCTCGTCCCGTTCAGCCGCCGGAGGCTGCTCGGCCTCGCGGTGATCGCCGCCGCGCTCGCGCTGGTCGTGATCGCGCTCGTGCAGAACCTCGTCGTCGCCGTGTTCACCACCGGGTTCCTCGGCGTGTTCGCGGGGGCCGCGTGGGCGACCGGGACCATCGCGCTCACCGACCCCGACGCGCCCGAGGACACCCGCCCGGCCGGTTACCTGCGGTCGGTCGCCGTGGTGACCGCGACGGTCGCGTTCGCGGCCGTGTCGCTGGTCGCGGGCGCGGTCGGGTCGCACCGGCTCGACGTCGGCGACTCGGTGTACGACTTCGACGGGACGGGCGCCGCGATGCTGATCGCGGCCGTGCTCGCCCTGCTGGCCGGGCTCGTCGGGTTCCGGCGGCTGGACGACCGGCGCGGCATCCCGCTCGTCCCCGACCTGCGCGCCGCGCTGCGCGGCGAGATCTACACGCCGCCGGAGCAGGCCCCGGCGGCGGAGCGGCCCGCCCGGCGCGAGCGCGGCGTGTTCATCGCGTTCGAGGGCGGCGAGGGCGCGGGCAAGACCACGCAGGCGCGGCTCGCGGCGATCTGGCTGCGCGACCACGGCTACGACGTCGTCACGACGCACGAGCCCGGCGCCACCAAGATCGGGATGCGGCTGCGCGCGATGCTGCTCGACCGCGACACGACCGGGCTGTCCGACCGCGCCGAGAGCCTGCTCTACGCGGCCGACCGCGCCGACCACGTCGCGAACGTGATCCGGCCCGCGATCGACCGCGGCGCGATCGTGGTGAGCGACCGGTACGTCGACTCGTCCCTCGCCTACCAGGGCTTCGGACGGCAGCAGCGGGTCGAGGACATCGCCCGCGTGAACGCGTGGGCGACGGGCGGGCTCGTCCCGGACCTGACCGTCCTGCTGGAGATCCCGCCGCAGGCCGGGCTCGGGCGGCTGTCCGCGCCCGCCGACCGGATCGAGTCCGAGTCGCACGACTTCCACGAGCGCGTCCGCGCCGGGTTCCGCGCGCTCGCCGAGGCCGACCCCGAGCGCTACCTGATCCTGGACGCGAGCCGTCCGCAGAACGAGCTGAGCCGCGAGATCCAGTACCGCATCCGGGAGATCCTCCCCGACCCGGTGCCCGCGGGCGCCGAGGACGTCACCGGCAGCTTCCCGGTCATCACCGACTACTGAACGGGCCGGGGCCGCGCCCGGCTAGCCTTTGAACCATGAGCGTGTGGGACGACCTCGTCGGCCAGGAGCCGGTCATCGCGCAGCTGTCGGCGGCCGCGGCGGGGGAGGGCGGCCTCGCGCACGCCTGGCTGTTCACCGGCCCGCCCGGCGTGGGGCGCTCCACCGCCGCGCGCGCGTTCGCGGCGGCGCTCCAGTGCGAGGAGACGCCGCGCGGCTGCGGGCACTGCCCGTCCTGCCACCAGGTCCTCCAGGGGACGCACGCGGACGTCGAGGTGATCCGTCCGGCCGGGCTGTCCTACGGCGCGGCGGAGGCGCGGAAGCTGGTGCTGCGCGCGTCGACGGCGCCGAGCGGCGGACGCTGGCAGATCGCCCTGTTCGAGGACGCCCACCGCGCGACGGAACCGGCCGCGAACGTCCTGCTGAAGGCGATCGAGGAGCCCCCGCCGCGGACGCTGTGGCTGCTGTGCACCCCGTCCCCGGACGACCTGCTCGTGACGATCAAGTCGCGCTGCCGGGTGGTGACGCTGCGGACGCCGCCGGTCCGGGCCGTCGCGGACATGCTCGTCCAGCGGGTGGGCGTCGACCCGGGGGCGGCGGAGTCGGCGGCGCGGATGGCGCAGGGCGACGTCGGGCAGGCGCGCCGCCTCGCGACCGACCCGGCGGCGCGCGGCAGGTACGAGGCCGTCATGGCGGTGCCGCGCCGGTTGACGTCGGTGGGCCCGGCGGTCGCGGCGGCGGAGGCGATCGTGAAGGCGGCCGAGGCGGAGGCGGCGGCGCAGACCACGGAGCTGGACGACGCCGAGACGACGGCGCTGCGCAAGGCCCTCGGCGAGAGCGAGAAGGGCCGCATGCCGCGCGGGACGGCGGGCGCCCTGAAGGAGCTCGCCGACCGGCAGAAGTCGCGGGCGACGCGGGTGAAGCGCGACGCGCTCGACCGGACGCTGCTCGACCTCGCGTCCTATTACCGGGACGTCCTGACGCTGCAGCTCGGCGCGGGCAGCGAGCTCGTGAACGCCGACCTGGGGCCCGAGCTGCGGACGGCGGCGCGGAACGGGCGTCCCGAGGACACGCTGCGCCGCCTCGACGCGATCATGGCGTGCCGGGAGCGGCTGGAGGCGAACGTCAACCCGCTGCTGGCGGTCGAAGCCCTCACCCTCGCCCTCCGCACCGGCTGAAGCCCGGCTGATTCCGGCCGATTCCCGGCCGATTCCCGGCCGAGGCCCGGCTGAGGCCCGGCCGGGCGGCTTTCGGGGTTGGGCGGGTTTTCGGGGGTCGGGCGGACGTCCGAAATCATCTCTTACACGAGATCTCCCTTTTCGTTACATAACCGTTCGCATCTCTCAATGGGAACTCGCGTACCTTCGCCTCGCTTGGACCCCGATTTTCCGGGTCTGCTCCCCCACGGCCAGGAGGTCTGCTTTGCGGCGAGCCTTGATTTCCGCGGCGTGCGCGGTCACGACGGTGACGGCGCTCGCCTTCCCAGCGTCAGCGGCTCCGAACCCAACGCAGGCGAAGGGTGAGGTGTCGGAGTACGTCGTCCTGTACAAGGAGGGCGTCTCCCCGGACTCGGCGCACCGCGCGGTGCGGTCGGCCGGGGGCTCGATCGTCCGCGAGAACACCGACGTGGGCGTCGCGACCGTCCGCTCCGGCAACCCCGAGTTCATCCACGCGGTGATGCGTGAGCGGGCGTTGGACGGTGCCGCGCGCAACCGCGTCATCGGCGAGGCCCCGAAGACGCCGAAGAAGAAGGCCGCGAACGTCGAGCGGACGGTCGGCGCCAAGACCGGGACGGCCCTGGCCGGGAAGCCGTCCAAGAACAAGGAACCACTCGCCGACCTGCAGTGGGACATGAAGCAGATCCACGCGACGGCGGACGGTTCGTACAAGAAGGAGCCCGGCGACAAGCGTGTGCTCGTCGGCGTCCTCGACACCGGCGTGGACGGCGACCACCCCGATATCGCGCCGAACTTCAATCGCAAACTCAGCCGCAATTTCACGACCGATATCCCGACCGACGCGAACGGCGCCGAGGTCGACGGGCCGTGCGAGTTCAAGTCCTGCGTCGACCCCAACGACTGGGACGACAACGACCACGGCACGCACGTCGCGTCCACGATCGCCTCGCCGCGCAACGGGCTCGGCATGGCGGGCGTCGCGCCGAACGTCTCGATCGTCAACATCCGCGTCGGCCAGGACTCCGGCTACTTCTTCCTGCAGCCGACCGTCGACGGCCTGACGTACGCGGCGAAGAACGGCATCGACGTGGTCAACATGTCGTACTACGTGGACCCCTGGCTCTACAACTGCGCAGACAACCCGGCGGACAAGCCCGAGGACCAGCTCGAACAGCGCACCATCATCACGGCCGTCCAGCGCGCGCTGGACTTCGCGCACGAGCGGAACGTCACGCTGATCTCCGCCGCGGGCAACGAGCAGGTCGACTACACGAAGACCAACGTGGACACCACGAGCCCCGACTTCGCGTCCGAGCCGGGTGAGAAGCCGTACGAGCGGACCGTCCCGGCGAGTTGCGTGTCGATGCCGACCGAGGGCGAGCACGTCATCCCGATCTCGGCGACGGGCCCGAGCACCCGCAAGTCGTACTACAGCAGCTTCGGCAACGGGTACGTGGCGGTGGCCGCGCCCGGCGGCGACAAGGTCGACACGACCGACCAGCGTCCGGACGACCGCGCCGGGATCTGGGCGGCCTACCCCGAGCGGCTGGCGAAGGCCCGCGGCGAGCTGAACGCCGACGGGACGCCGAAGACGCCGAACATCATCCGCAGCTGCAAGGGCGACAAGTGCGCCTACTACCAGTCGCTGCAGGGGACGTCGATGGCGTCGCCGCACGCGGTCGGCGTCGCGGCCCTCATCGTCAGCCGGTACGGGCACCGGGACCGCCGCGACGGCGGCCTCACGCTCGACCCGCGCGTCGTCGAGGGCGTCCTGCGCGGCACCGCGACCGCCAAGCCCTGCCCGGACCCGCGAGCGTTCGAGTACGTCTGGTACACCCAGCAGGACGGCAAGTGGGTCAAGCACACGTCGACCCAGACCTGTGAAGGCTCGAAGGGGCAGAACGGGTTCTTCGGCAACGGCATCGTGGACGCGCTGAACGCCGTCCGACGCTGACCGTCCCTTCGTCGACGGCCCCCGGCTCAGGCCGGGGGCCGTCTTTTTCGGGAGGGGTCACCACGTTCCGTGCGACCATGGCGACGCCCCGGAATTTCGCGGATCGGAGGGAGCCCCGGTGACCGAGCCCCGCGAGGACGCTGGACGCGACACGGCGGAACCACCCGCGGGACCGCCCGCGGGACCGCCCGCGGGACCGCCCGCAGGACGGCCGGGTGGATCGCCGCGGCCGCTGGTGCTGGCCGCGTTGATCGCGGTGTTCGTCGTGGTCGTCGCGGGAATGGCGGCGGGCACCTATCTGGTGTTCGACCGGACGATGCATAAGGACGAGGCGAAGGACGACGCCGGACGCAAGGTGAACGTGTTCCTGTGCGTGAAAGCGTCCGATCCCGCGAAATGCGGGCAGGGGGCGGCGACCGACCTTCAGAAGGACGAGATCAGGAAGCGGCTGACGGGCCTGCCGAAGGTCAGGTCGGTCGCGTACGTGTCGCAGGAGCAGGCGTGGGCGATCTTCAAGCGGAAGTTCGCCGACGACAAGGACCTGATCGCCAGCGTCCGCCCCGCGGACATCCCGGACTCCTTCCAGGTTCAGGTGAAGGACGAGGAGGGTGCCAAGGCCGTGAAGGCGGCGATGACGGGCGTCCCCGGCGTAGAGGCCGTCGTCCTGGACCGCCCGGCCTGAGCACCCGGGCCTGAGCGGTGGGCTCGGTTGTGGGGGCTCTCGGGCATGATGGGGGGCATGCCGTACCGAGTCACGTTCGTCTGCACGGGCAACATCTGCCGTTCCCCGATGGCCGAGTGGGTCCTGCGCCACCACGTGGCGGAGGAGGGCCTGGACGCCGAGGTCGACAGCTCGGGCACCGGCTCCTGGCACGTCGGCGACGGCGCCGACGAGCGGACGGTCGAGACCCTGCGCCGGGCGGGCTACCGGTCGGCGCACATCGCCCGGCAGTTCGAGCCCGGCTGGTTCGACCGGTACGACCTGATCGTCGCCCTGGACGAGGGGCACCTCACCGCCCTCCGCGCCATGGCGCCCGACGAGGAGGCGCGCGGCAAGATCCGGCTGCTGCGCGAGTTCGACCCGGACGCGGGCCCCGACCTCGACGTCCCCGACCCGTACTACGGCGACGACGCGGGCTTCGACCTCGTCCTGGAGCAGGTGGAGGCGGCGATGCCGGGTCTCCTGGAGGAGATCCGCGCGGCGCTCAAGGAGGGCTGAGTGCGCGCCCGGCTCGCGCGGCTCCTCGGCGTCGACGTCGAGGACGTGCGCGGCCTCGGCTCCAACCACGCGTGGACGCTGCACCGGGCGTCCCTCGCCGACGGTCGCGAGGTGTTCGTGAAGGCCGCGTCCGACCAGGCGGGAGTGTTCGCTGCGGAGGCGGCCGGGCTGCGCTGGCTGGGGGAGGCGGGGCCGGACACGCCCGTCCCGGACGTGGTCGCCGCCGACGAGCACATGCTCGTGCTGCCGTGGCTGGAGCCCGCGGCGCCGACGCCGTCCGCCGCGGAACGGCTCGGACGCGAGCTGGCCGCCCTGCACACCGGCCGCCGTCCCGCCGAGTACGGCGCGCCGTGGGACGGCTTCATCGCCGACCTGCCCCTCGACAACACCCTCTCCGACGGTCGCGACTGGCCCTCCTGGTATGCCGAGCGGCGGCTCGAACCGTACCTGCGGGACGGCGCCCGGCACCTGTCGTCCGGCGAGATCCGGCTGGTCGAGCGGGTCATCGAGGACATCGGGACGCTCGCCGGTCCGCCCGAGCCGCCGAGCCGCATCCACGGCGACCTGTGGTCGGGGAACGTCCAGTGGACGGGTGAGCGCGCCCTCCTGATCGACCCGGCGGCGCACGGCGGCCACCGTGAGACCGACCTCGCGATGATGGCGCTGTTCGGCACGCCGCGGCTCGACCGGATCCTCGCCGCCTACGACGAGGCGGCCCCGCTCGCCGACGGATGGCGCGCGCGCGTCCCGTTGCACCAACTGCATCCGCTGCTTGTGCATGTGGTGCTGTTCGGCACGTCGTATGGTGCCACTCTGGCCGAGGCCGCCCGCGCGGCGCTCGGCTGACGCGAGCGGCGCGCCTTCATTGCGACGCGGTAACTCCGCATTGATGGCTGTTTGTCGCGAGGTAGATGAGATAGAAACGACGGGCGAACTCAGAGAGGCAGGTGCGGGGCGACCCCATGGACGGCAAGCACGATGACCCATCCCCCGGGACACGTCTCGCTCTCGGCTCGCTGCGGGGCGCCCTCCCGCTCGGGGCCGCTGCGGCGCTGGCGCTCTTCGTCGCCGGCGGACTCGACGTGGTGCACCGCCATCAGCGCGCCGCCAAGGAGGAGCACGAGGCGAAGCCCGCCGCCGAGGCGCGCAAGACCGAGCCGCGGTTCGTCGTCGGGGTCGCCGCGACCGGGACGGCGCTGCTCGTCCGGGACGTCCGCACCGGCGCCGACGTGGGGCTCCCCGTCGCCGCGCCGCAGGGGCGCCGCTTCCACCGCGTCGCCGCCGTGAAGGACGGCTCGTACGTCGTCGCGTCGTACGCGGCGGGCAAGGTCGCCTTCCACCGCCTCCACCTCGACGCGGACGGACGTCCGAAAGACCTCCAGGAGCTTCCGAAGGCCGCCGTCGCGGGCGCGTCCACCGCTTGGTCCGACCTCGCCGTCAGCCCGGACGGCGAACACGTCGCCTACGTCACCTACCAGGGGAAGCGCGGCAGCGTGACGGTCGTGTCCGCCGCGTCCGGCGCACGCAAGGCGTGGACGACCCGCGCGCCGGGACGGCTCAGCGCCCTGTCCTGGGCCGGGACGACGCTCTCGTTCGTCTGGAGCCCCGTCGGTGCTTCGAGTGAGGCCGGACATCAGGTGCGGGCGCTCGACCTGCGCGGCGCCGGAGGCGACCTCAAGGTCAGCAAGGTCGCCCTGACCCTCCCGAAGGGCGCCTCCACGGCCGTCCTCAGCCGGGACGGACGGGGCTTCATCGCGGGCATCGCCCGGGACTCACAACTCACCCTTCAGACGTTCACCCTGACCGGCAGGCCCGGCAGGGTGCTGTGGCGCCAGCGCGTGAACGGCGCCCTGACCGCCCTGCACCCCGCCCACACCGGAAAGGGCGTACTGGCATCGGCAGGCGACCTCTACACCCAGGACACCCGCCCCATCCCCGGCAAAGACCTAGCCGACGCCGCCTGGTAACCCACCCCAACCCCACCACCCCAGACCCATGCCCTGGCCGATCACGGCCTGGAGGATGCCGCCTTTTGGATGTCGTCTGGCGGGTGCCCGCCTGATGATCGTCTTTGTTCGGTCCGGATGTCCTGGTTAGGGACGCGTGCGAACGTCCTAAAGTGGGACGCACGGAACCGGGCGAACGGAGCGAAACCGTGGGCATGGTGATGGCAGTGAGCTTCACCCGTTACGGCCGGCTCTACTACCTCGACCCAGGTCCGCACAGTCCGAAGGTCGGCGACAAGGTGCTCGTCCCCACCGACTCCGGGCCGGAGGTCGCCGAATGCGTGTGGGCGCCGCAGTGGGTCTCCGACGACATCGGTGACCTGCCGGAATGCGCCGGTCCCGCCACCGACGAGCATCTCGCCCGCGACGAGGTCAACCGCCGCCGCCGCGCCGAGGGGCGCTCCATCGCCAAGCGGCTGATCCGCAAGCACGACCTGCCGATGAAGGTCATCGGCGTCGACTTCCTGGACACCGAGAACGTCTTCAAGATCTACTTCACGGCGCCGCACCGGGTGGACTTCCGCGCCCTCGTCCGCGACCTCGCCCGGGGGATCAAGGCCCGGGTCGAGCTGCGCCAGGTCGGCCCGCGCGACGAGGCCCGCCTCCAGGGCGGCATCGGCCCGTGCGGACGCGACCTCTGCTGCGCCACCTTCCTCAAGGATTTCGAGCCGGTCTCCGTCCGAATGGCGAAAGACCAGGATCTGCCCGTCAATCCGCTGCGCATCGCGGGAGCGTGCGGGCGGCTGATGTGCTGCCTGAAATACGAGCACCCGCTTTACGTGAAGGCGCACGAAAGGATGCCGTCGCTCGGCTCCCGCGTGGAGACGCCGAACGGCCCCGGCCAGGTGATCGGACGGAACGTCCCGGCGGACACGGTGACCGTCCGGCTGAGCGGCGGCGGACGCTGCTCCTGCCCGTCCGCATCCGTCTGCTCGCCGCGCCGTCAGCACGACGCGATGTACAACTCCGACGAGGGCTGACCGCGCTTTCCGCGTCCCACGGCGTGATCTTGATATACGGCCGCGGCCGATCTTGGCACTTTCGTCCCCTTGCCGGGGCCGCCGGAATTCCGCACCCTTCCGGATAAACCCGTGTCCTGGGCGTCTGATCCCCGCAGGAGGCCCTGTGAGATTCCGAATCGCCGCGCTCGCCGCCGGCGTCGCCACCGTTCTCGTCGCCCTCGCCCCGAGCGCGTCCGCCACGCCCAGCACCGCACCCGGCACCACGCCCGCACCCGGCACCGCACCCGTGTCCGGTACCGCACCCGTGTCCGGTACCGCGCCCGCACCCGGCACCGCGCGCACGCCTGGTACCGCGCTCGCACCCGGCACCACGCCCATGCCCGGTGGCGCGCCTGTCCCCGATACCGCGCCCGCGTCCGGTGGCGCGCCCGTGTCCGGTACGGCGCCTGTGGCCGGTACCGCGTCCGCTCCGTCCGGTCCGGAGGGCGGTGACCCGGTCTTCGCGCCCGGCGGCGTCCGCTGCACGCTGGCCTTCAACGTGCGAAAGAGCGGCGCCTATTACTTCCTGACCGCGGGCGGATGCGCGAAGCAAGGGCTGAAGCTTTACGCCGACCCGGGCCTCACCACCGAACTCGGAACGGTCGCCGCCGTGAAGGGCCTTGTCGGGCTCGCCCGCTATGTCGACCCGCAAGTGGAAAGGCCGGGCAGCGTCCACCTTTTCCCCGGGTCCCAGGACATCACGCGGTCGGGCCGCGCCACCGTCGGGCAGACGGTCTGCACCAGCGGTTCCACTACCGGCAGGCGCTGCGGCACCGTGAAGGCGCTCAACATCACAGTGAACACCCCCGAAGGGACGATCACGGGATTGGCGATGACGTCCATCTGCGCCGAACCCGGCGACAATCCCGGCTCGCCCTACTTCAACGGCGACATGGCCCTCGGTATCGGAATCGGCGGCCAGGGCGGCTGCGCTTCGGGCGGCTCGTCGTACTACCAGCCGATCACCGATGTGCTGAGCGCCTTCGGCGCCGAGGTGTACTGAATCCCAGTTGTGCGCCGGGACGCGGGTGACCTAGCGTCCCGGGCATGAATTCACCGGTGCCGAACCCGCCGACCCCGCCGAACCCGCCGGACCGGCCCGTGCGGCTGCTGGGACTCGACGACCTGGCCGCCTGCCAGCGGCTCGCCATCGGCCGCGGTTGGGGCCCCGAGGACCGCAAATGGCGGTTCCTGTTCTCCGTGGGCGACGTCTACGGCGTGGACGATGTGGGCGGGGAACTCGCCGGAACGGTCGTGTCCACGTCATACGGCAAGGACGTCGCCGCCATAAGCATGGTGCTGGTCGCCGAACGCCACGAACGGCAGGGCTTGGGCGGTCGGATGATGCGCCACGCCATGGAAAACTCCGGGACGAAGAGCCTCTGCCTGACCGCCACCGACTACGGACGTCCCCTCTACGAACGCCTCGGATTCCGCTCGGTCGGCCTTTGCACCACCTATACGGGCCAGGCCGGGACCCTCGCCGGACGCGGAGTATCCGTCCCGGTCGAGGACGCCGACATGCCCGCCATCCATGCCTTGGACGCGGAAGTGTTCGGCGCCGACCGCTCGCAGATGCTCAATGGCCTTCCGGCGTTCTGCGAATCGTTCCGCGTCGTCCGGGACGGCTCCGGGATCAAAGGCTTCGGCGGCATATGGAGGAACGGCGACCAGGCCGTCATCGGCCCCGTCATCGCCCAGGACGCCGAAACCGCGATCACGCTCATCGAGGAGGTCGTCCCGCCGGACGGGATCACCCGGCTCGACATCGACCACCGCCACCCGGAACTGGTCGCCTGGGCCGAATCACACGGCCTGCGTCCCGCATTCACGACAACGGTGATGGAATACGGGGCGCCAATCTCCGGGGACCCGTCCCGCCTTTACCTGCCGGTCGCCCAGGCCCTCGGCTGAAGCCGCGCCTTACCTTTGCGCCGGTGCCGCCGGGCGGGCCGTGGCGGCACCGAGTACTGGAAGATCTTCTTCCACGTGCTCGCAACCTGCTTCGACAGCGACCCGGTGTGGTACGGCAGTCCGTACTTCTCGCACAGCGCCCGGACGCGCGGCGCGATCTCGGCGTAGCGGTTGCTCGGGATGTCGGGGAACAGATGGTGCTCGATCTGGTGGCTGAGATTGCCGGTCATCAGATGGAACAGGCTCCCGCCCGTGATGTTCCCGGAGCCGAGGAGTTGCCGGACGTACCATTCGCCCTTCGTCTCGCCGTCCAGCCGCTCCTCCTCGAACAACTCGATGTCGCCGGGGAAATGGCCGCAGAAGATGACCGTGTGCGCCCACACGTTCCGGACGACGTTCGCGGTGAAGTTCGCCGCCAGCGTCGAGAAGAACTGCGGGCCGCTCAGCAGCGGGAACGCCAGGTAGTCCTTGCCCCATTGGCGGCGAATCTTGCGTCCGATCGCGCGCAGTTTCTCCCTCGTCACCTCGGGGTCGTGCGTCCCGTCCTGGATCTCCTCGACCTCCAGGTCGTGCATGGCGACGCCGTACTCGAAGAACATCGCCAGCAGCACATTCAAGACCGGCTGCGCGAGGTGGATGCGCCGCCATTCCTGCTCGGGCGCGATGCGCAGCAGCCCGTAACCGACGTCCCGGTCCTTGCCGAGGACGTTGGTGAACGTGTGGTGGACGAAATTGTGCGTGTGCTTCCACTGCGCGGCGGGGGACACGTTGTCCCACTCCCAGGTCGTGGAATGGATTTTCGGGTCGCGCATCCAGTCCCACTGGCCGTGCATGACGTTGTGCCCGATCTCCATGTTCTCCAGGACCTTCGCGACGGTCAGCGCGGTCGTCCCAGCGACCCACGCGGGCGGCACCGACGACGCCATCAGCAGCGCCCGGCCGCCCGCCTCCAGCCCGCGCTGCCAGCGGATCACCCGGTGGATGTAGGCGGAGTCGCGCTCGCCGAGGTCGGCGGTGATCTCGTCGCGGAGGGCGTCCAGTTCGCGGGCGATGGCGTCGTAGTCGGCGGCCGTGAGATGGGCCGTGGTGGTCGTCATGTCCGTCCGTCCTCCTTCAGAGTTCGATTTCCACAGGACCGGCGGCGGCCGAGACGCACGTCTGCACGATCTCGCCCTCCCCGCCATGCACCTCGCCGGTGCGCAGGTCGCGGACCTTGCCCGAGCACAGCCGTCCGACGCAGGAGTAGCAGATGCCCATCCGGCAGCCGCTCGGCAGCAGCGCCCCGGCCTCCTCCCCGGCGACCAACAGCGG
This sequence comes from Actinomadura chibensis NBRC 106107, assembly GCF_001552135.1. Taxonomy (GTDB): domain Bacteria; phylum Actinomycetota; class Actinomycetes; order Streptosporangiales; family Streptosporangiaceae; genus Spirillospora; species Spirillospora chibensis. Next base: position 125,240 of record NZ_BCQP01000041.1, read on the forward strand.
GGTTTCGCCGTCGGCCTCGACCTCGACGCCGCTCCGGGCGAACCGGACACGCCCGCCCTCGCCGCCCTCCCCGCCGTCCAGGACGGTCCGGAACCGCTCGACGTGCAGCCTCTCCTCGGCCCCCGCGGCCCGCCAGTGCGCGGTGAGATCGTCCAGCATCTCGCCGGGACCGCAGGCCCATGCCTCCCGTTCCGCCCAGTCCGGGCAGATCTGCCCCAGGTCGGACGGCTTGATCCGCCCGTCCGCCTTCGTGTGCCGCTCGTGCAGGCGCAGCCCGTCCATCGCGCGGAGCTCGGACCCGAAGATGACGTCGCCCGCGGTCCGGTCGGAATGGATGAGCACCGCGTCCTTCGTCCCGCGAAGGTGCCGCAGGATGGCCATGACCGGCGTGATCCCGCTGCCCGCGGTCACGAACAGCAGCCTTCGCGGGACGGACGCGGGCAGCACGAAGTCCCCATCCGCCGCCGCGAGCCGCAGAATCGCCCCCGGTCGGACGTTCCGGACGAGATGCGCGGAGACCATTCCGTCCGGCGCCGCCTTCACCGTGATCGTGATGCGCCCGTCCCGGCGCGGCGGGGACGACAGGGAGAACGTCCGCCAGTGCCGCACCCCGTCGACGTCCACGCCGACCTTGACCCACTGCCCCGGACGATGCCCCCGCCAGGCCCGACCCGGCTTGATCACCAGCGTGGCCGCGCCGGGCGCCTCATGCCGGACGGCATCGACCCGTCCGCGCAGCTCGTCCGCCGACCACAGCGGATTGACCAGGCCGAGATAGTCCTCGGGCAGGAGCGGAGTGGTGAGCCGCCGCGCGACCGCCGCGACCCGCCGGGACCCGCCACCGAACCGCCCCGCCCGCCGCGATGCCGCACCCACGATGCCTCCCGGATGGAGCCCAACCTACGTTTGCGTAACTTACGGAAGCGTAGGAACCCCCTCAACCCCCGAACGCCAAAAAGCGACCGGCGTCACAACACCGCAAGCCGCCCCCTCCCCCTAACCGCCCCACCACCCCCAACGAACCGCCCCCCTCCGCCCAACCAAACCCGCAACCCAAACGCCCCCACCCATGCGGCCCCCCGAAGAACCAAGCCCGCCCCCTCAGACGCCCCATCACCAGCCAGACGCGATGACCAATCCCACGAACATCACGTCATCGGCCTGATCTGACCATCGTCGACGAGCCACCGGGCCTCCTCGGGCAGACCATCAGAGGACCCCCTCAGGCAGACCAACAGGGGTCCCCCTTGGGCAGATCACCGGGTCCCTCGGGCAGACCACCGGGAACCCCCTCGGCCAGACCACCGGGAACCCCCTCGGCCAGACCACCGGTGACAAGCGCACCTGGCTAGACGACCACCAAGCAGCACGTGCTCGAGACCCACCACCCACGCCCCCTCAGACGCTGGCAAACGGTAAACAAGGCCCCCGACTGGACGACAGGGCCCAGCCCCCGTGATTAGGGCCGCGGCCCGCTGAACAGATCGCCGAGCGCTCCGCAGCGCAGCGAACTCCTCAGGACCACCGGTCGAGGACCGTCCCACCTCCAGAACCTGCGCGACACCCCGACCCGCCCCTGCCCCGTCGTCTCCAACCCCGTGGCGCCAAGCTTGCTCATTCCCGGCCCCGAGCGGCGGCCTTGCGAGCGCGAAGCGCCCAGTCGGACCCACGACCGGATGCTTATCAATTCAGAGGATCGAAGCGCCGACGAAAGCCGACGACGAGAGGCGGCGGCGAGAAGCAGGGACGAGGGGCGGCGGCGAGGG
>NZ_BCQP01000042.1 GCF_001552135.1 Actinomadura chibensis NBRC 106107
CGCCGCGCGGAACGGTTCGACGCGGTCATCGACTGCCAGAACGGCATCCCTTTCTTCACTCCATGGGTGCTGCCCCGCAGCGTGCCGGTGTTCTGCGTCATTCACCATGTGCACGAGCACCAGTTCGGGCTGTATTTCCCCGGCTGGCTGTCGTGGCTCGGACGGCGGCTCGAAGGGCCGGTGAGCAACCGGACGTACCGGCGCCACGCCTATGTCGTCGTCTCGCCGTCCACGCTGCGCGCGGTCCGGGAAAGGCTGGGCTGGAAAGGGCCCGCGCACGTCGTCCCGAACGGGACGGACGTCGCCGACCCCGCCGGGACGGTCCCGCCGGGCCCCGCCGGGGACCCCGACCTGGTGTGCGTGAACCGGCTCGTCCCGCACAAGCGGCCGCACCTGCTCCTCGACCTGGCGGAGCGGCTCGCGGAGAGCCGTCCGGGGCTGCGGCTGCACATCGTCGGGGACGGCCCCGCGGCGCCCGCGCTCCGGGCCGCGATCGCCGCGCGCGGCCTGGACGGCGTCGTCGTCCCGCACGGGCACGTCCCCGAGGAGGTCAAGGCGGCGCTCGTCGCCCGCGCCGACCTGCATCTCAGCACGTCGCAGGGCGAGGGCTGGGGGCTGAGCGTGCTGGAGGCGGCGGCGCTCGGCGTCCCGACGGTCGCGCCCGACGTGGACGGCTTGCGCGACGCCATCCGCGACGGCGTCACCGGCTGGCTCGTCCGCGCCGGGGAGGACCAGGCGGACGTGGCCGACCGGGCGCTGAAGGAGCTGTCCGATCCCGTCCGCCGCGCGGAGGTCGCCGCCGCCTGCCGGGACTGGGCGGACGGGTTCGACTGGGCGCGGACGGCCGCCCGCGTCCGCGACCTCGTCGCCGCCGCCGTCCGCGCCGAGCGGGACCGCGGGTACGGTGACCCGCACGCGGACTGACGGAGGAGGCGAGGGGGCCCGATGGCGGTGGGAGAGGCGGACCCGCCCCGCTCCGGCGCGCCGCCGCGACCCGCCCCGGACGCGGCGGCGCGGGCGTACGAGCGGGCGCGCGAACGGCTCCGCGCGGTCGCCTGCTGCCTGGCGCTGACGGCGCTCGCGTTCGGCACCCGGCCCGGCGCGCTGCTCGCCGACACCAAGATCGACATGCCGGTGGACCCGGTCGGGTTCCTCGGCCGCGCGGTGCGCCTGTGGGACCCCGAGCAGTTCGGCCAGCTCCAGAACCAGGCCGTCGGCTACCTGTTCCCGATGGGCCCGTTCTTCGCGCTCGGCGACGTCGCCGGGATGCCCGCCTGGATCACCCAGCGCTTCTGGCTCGCGCTGCTGATGTGCCTCGCGTTCACCGGCACGTGGCGGCTCGCCGGACGCCTCGGCGTCGGCGGCCCCTGGACGCGCCCGTTCGCCGGGACGGCCTACGCGCTCGCCCCCAACGCGCTCGCCACGCTCGGCCAGATCTCCTCGGAGTACCTGCCGGTCGCGATGCTGCCGTGGATCGTCCTGCCGCTGGTCACGGCCGCATCGGGGGAGGGCGGACGGGTCCGCGCGGCGGCGCGGTCCGGGCTCGCGATCGCCTGCTGCGGCGGGATCAACGCGACCGCGACGGTGGCGGTGCTGGTCGTCCCGGCGGTGTACGTGCTGACGCGGCCGCGCGGGACGCACCGCCTGAGGCTGCTCGCCTGGTGGTCGGCGGCGGCGGGCGCGGCAGCGGCGTGGTGGCTCGTCCCGCTGCTGCTGACCGGCAGGTACGGGTTCTCCTGGCTCACCTACACCGAGAAGGCCGACACGACGACCGGGCCCACCGGCCTCGTCAACGTGCTGCGCGGCGCCGAACGGTGGGTCAACTACCTCGCCGTGGACGGCCAGGTCTGGTGGCCGGTCGGGCACGCCCTCTCGCTCGGCCCGCTCCCCGTCCTCTGCACGGGCGCGGTCGCCGCGCTCGGCCTCGCCGGGCTGCTCGGACGGCTCCTCCCCGAGCGGACGTTCCTGCTGGTCACGCTGCTCGCCGGGCTGGCCGTCGCGTCCATGGGGCACCTCAGCGACATCCCGGGCCCGTTCGCCGGGCAGCTCCGCGACCTGCTGGACGGCCCGCTCGCCCCGCTCCGCAACCTGCACAAGTTCGACGCGGTCGTCCGGCTGCCGCTCGCGCTCGGCCTCGCCCACCTGCTCACGTCCGCCAAGGCGCCCGCCCTGCGGTGGAGGTCGCTGGCAAGCCTGCCGGTCGCGGCGGCGGTCGGGCTCGGCGGCATCGGCCTCACCGCCGCCTCGCACGGCCTCACCGGGCCCGGCGAGTTCACCGACGTCCCCCGGTACTGGCGGGACGCGGCGTCCTGGATCAACGCGCGGGCCGGGCGGCAGGGCGTGCTCGCCGTGCCGGGCGCGCCGTTCGGCGAGTACCTGTGGGGACGTCCCATGGACGACGTCGTCCAGCCGCTGCTGGACGCGCGGTGGGGGGTGCGGCAGCTCGTCCCCGCCGGGTCGCCCGGGTACACGCGGGCGCTGGACGCGATCGACCGGCAGGTCCGCTCCGGCCGCGGGTCGCCGGGGCTGAGCGCGTTCCTCGGCCGGATGGGCGTCCGGTACCTGCTGGTGCGCAACGACCTGCGGCGCGAGACGCTGCGCGGCGCCTGGCCCGCCCGCGTCCACCAGGCCCTGGACGACTCGCCCGGCCTGCGCAGGGCCGCCGCCTTCGGTCCGCCGACCGGCGGGCCCACCGCCGACGACGCGGTGTCGGCGGTCGACCAGCCGTACCCGGCGCTGGAGGTCTACGAGGTCGCGGGCGCCGCCGGCGTCGCGGGCCTCGCCCCCGCCTCCGACCCCGTCCGCGTGTACGGGGGGCCGGAGTCGCTGCTCGCGATGGCGGACGACGGCGCGCTGCCGGACGGTCCCGTCCTGCTCGACGACGACGCGCCCGACCTGCGCGGCGCCCCGGTCGTGGCCGACTCGCCCCGGCTGCTGCGCCGCGACTTCGGCGAGCTGCACCAGACGTCGGAGACGCTGACGGAGGCGCGGCGGCGCGAGGCCGCCGACGTCCTGGCCGGCGGCTGGGACCGCTACGCCACCCGCGCCGCCTACGGCGGCGGCGTCCGCGACGTCACCGCGTCCACGTCGGCGGGCGGGGACGACGTGATCCCGCAGGCCCGCGAGCCGGGCGCGGTCCCGTTCGCCGCGTTCGACGGGAACCGGTTCACGGCGTGGCGGACCGGCGGCTGGACGGGCCCGGTCGGGCAGTGGCTGCGCGCCGACTTCGACCATCCGCGCGACGTGCGGGGGCTGACCGCCGCGTTCGTCCAGGACCCGGCGCTCGGGCCCGCGGTCGCGCGCGTCGCGGTCGAGACCGAGCGCGGGACGGTGGAGCAGGACGTCCGGCGCACGGCGGACGCCCAGCCGCTCCGCGCGCCGGACGGCCCGACCCGCTGGCTGCGGCTGCGGATCGCGCGGCTCGCGGCGGAGCCGATCGTCCCGGCCTTCGCGCGGGCGGCGGTGGCGGAGGTGTCGGTCGGCGGGGTCGAGCCGAGCCGCACGTACGTCCTGCCCGCGCCGCCTCGGGTCGCGGGGCCCGCCACCTACGTGCTGGGCCGGACGGGCGGGGCCGTGCCCGACTGCATGAAGGGCAGCCTCCGCTGGGTGTGCTCGCCTTCGCTCGGCTCCGCGGACGAGGAGGGCGCCGGGTTCGACCGCACGTTCACGTCGGCGGCGGGCGGCCGGGCGCCCGTCACCGGGACGGCGGTCCTCACCGATCCCGCGCTGGTCGAGCGGTACACGGCGGTGCGGGGGCAGGCGGCGGTCGCGGCGAGTTCGACGCTGTCGCGGCACCCGGCCGCCCAGGCCCGGTCCGGCTTCGACGGCGATCCCTCGACGTCCTGGATCGCGGCGGAGGACGACGACCGGCCCCGGTACAGCGTGCGCTGGAAGGGGCGCAAGCGGGTGTCGGAGGTCACGGCCGAGCGCCCGCCCGGCGCGTCGGGCCCGCTCCGGATCCGGGTCGAGGGCGACGGCGGCGAGACGCGCGAAGGACTGTCGGACGCCTCTGGCAGGCTGACCTTCGCCCCGATGACCACCGACCGCCTCACGCTCACCTTCCTGAAGGAGGCGCAACCGCAACCGCTCCAGCTCACCGAACTGCGCGTGCCGGGCGTGCGGCCGCTGCCAGACGTGCGCGACGTTCCACTGCGTCTGCCATGCGGTCTCGGCCCGACACTTCGCATCGGCACGACCTCCATCCCGACACGGGCCGGTGGAACGTTCGGCGACCTCCTCGCCGGACGCCCGCTCAGATTCAGCGCATGCGAACGGGCGACGCTGACGCCGGGCCGGAACCACCTCACCGCCGCACCCCTGGACCCGTTCCGCATCGACACCCTCACCCTCGGCCCGAAGCCCGCCGCGTCTAGCGGGCAGGGCGGGTCTGCCGGGGTGTCCGGGCAGGTCAAGGTGCTTGAGTGGGGAGCGGGCTCGCGACGGGTGGAGGTGAGCGCCGCCGCCGCTTCGTTCCTCGCCGTGAACGAGAACTTCAACGACGGGTGGCGGGCGAGCGTGGGCGGGGCGGCGCTGCGTCCGGTCCGGCTGGACGGGTGGAAGCAGGGCTGGGTCGTCCCGGCGGGGACGCGCGGCGTCGTCACGCTGACCTACGGGCCCGACCGGGCGCAGCGCGCCGCGGTCGCCGGCGGGCTGTCCCTCCTGCTCATGCTGCTGGTCGCGGCGCTCTGGCCGGGGCGGGCGCGCGACCGGCGCGGCGCGCCCGTCGTGGCGGGGACGGGCTGGCCCGCCTGGGCCGCCGTCGGGCTCGCCGCCGCGCTCGGCGGCTGGATCGCCGGGGCGCCCGGCCTCGCCGTCGCCGCCGCGGTCGCGGCCGGATGCGGGGCCGCGCGCGGGCGCGGGTCCGCCGTCGCGCGGGCCGCCGCGTCCCCGTGGCCGGTGGCGGTCGCGATGCTCGCCGGGACGGGCTGCCTCGCCGCCGGGGCCTGGCTCGACCTGATCGCCGACCCGGCCTCCCCGTCCGGCCTGCTGGGCGACGTCGTCCCGCAGCTCCTCGGGGTCGCCGTGGTCGGCCGGGTCGCGGCCGAGCTGTGGCGGCCCCGGCCGTCCGGCGGCGGCCCCGGCGGGCCGATCGCGCTCAACTGGACGGCGCCGGGGCAGGGTCCTCCCGGCGGGCCTGATCCCGGCGGGTCAGCGCCCGCACCGGACGTTCCACCAGGTAGTAGCTCAGACTCCCCGCTGCGATGGACGCCGCCGCCAGCAGCGGAAGGTCCGTCGCCACGTTCCCCCGCAGCCCCCGGTCCGCCGCCTCGTACCAGGCCACGATGATCAGCAGTTGCCACAGGAACACGCCGTAGGAGATCCGGCCGAGGAACCGCATCACCGGGTTGCCGAGGAGCGGGCCGAGCGCCGGATGCCCGGCCGGGGCCAGCGCGACCGGGGCGACCAGCGCCGCCGCGCACAGCCCGAGGACGATCACGTGCAGGGCGGCCGTCCAGAACGCGTCCGGGGCCCGGAGCGCGAGCGGCCCGGCGGCGGGCGTCGCCGCGACCACGTACAGCATGGCCGCCGCCGTCCAGCACGCGGCCCACGAGTCGGACACGGCCCGGCACAGCACGGCGGCGCGGTCGTCCAGCCGCGCCCACACCGTCACCACGGCCAGCGCCATCCCGATGGCGAACCAGGCGAAGTAGCGCGGGAGCCACAGTCCGGCCTGCGAATGCCGTTCCGGGACGAACATGACGACCGTCCAGGCCAGTGACAGTGCCGCGTACACGCCGATGCCGGTCAGCAGCCGCCGCGCGCGGACGTCCGCGCCGCCGCCCGGCCCGCGCCGCGCGTACCAGGCGAGGAGCGCGGCGGTGACCGGCAGCGCGACGTACCAGGCCGCCTCGACGGCCAGGCTCCAGATCTGCCCGAGGTGCGCGGGGCCGAGGTCGCCGTCCCACCAGGCGTCCGGCGGATATGTCTGGGTGAGCGTGAGCAGCGACGCCCAGGTGAACGGGTCACCGGCGTGATCGCGTCCGGCCGTGAGCATATAGACGACGATCAGCAGCCAATAGGCGGGCAGAATGCGGAAGACCCGCTTTCGCAGGTATTCGGCCGCGCGCGGCGCGGGCCGCCCGTTCAGGACGGCCGCCGCCCACGGCCGGTAGAGCAGCAGCCCGGAAAGCGCGAAGAAAACGGGGACGCCGACCTGCCCGCCGTTGTACAGCCACCGCGCCCCGGCCGGGTTCGTCATGGATCCTGCCGCGCTCGCCACATGGAATACAAGGACGCACAACGCCGCCACCGCCCGGAGACCGTCGAAGGCATTCTGATGCCCGGAGATCGGCGGCGCCGCCGTCCCGGCCTTCTCAGCCGCGGATTTCACGTTCCCTTCTTCCGCAGCACCAGGACGAGGTTCCACGTCGCGATCTCCCGCAGCCCGGGAACGCGGACGATCCCCTCCGCCCAGCGCGGGTGGTAGCGGGGGAGGGCGTCCAGAACGCGCACGTCATCGCGCCCATGGGCCCACGCCAGCGCCGCCGACACCGACACCGGGTGCAGGCTCCGGCCGTACAGGTTCTTCGGCGGACGCCCCTTCCTCCGCTCATAGCGGCGGGCCGCCCGCTCGCCGCCGAAGTAGTGCCAAGGCGAGGTCTCGTGCCCGCCCCACGGGGACAGCCAATTGGTGAACGACAGGAAGACCGTCCCGCCCGGCTTCGTCACGCGCACCATTTCACCCGCCATTCGCCACGGCCGGACGACGTGCTCCAGCACGTTCGACGAGAAGCACACGTCGACGGAACCCGTCCTGAACGGAAGGGCGAGCGCACTGGCGGCGATCGCGTTCGGGGTCGGAGCGCCGAGCGAAGTCAATTCGGCGACAGAATGGTCGACACCGGTGCACCGGGCTCCCGCATCCGCGAGTTCCCGCGCGAAATGCCCGGTGCCGGTGCCCACGTCGAGGACGGTCGCCCCGTCCAGGTCGGTATAAGAGCCGAGTAGCGCGACGGTGTCGCGGGCCATCAGGCCGTAGAAATGGTCCGGGTCGGATTGCTCCTTGCGGAATGCGCTCAGCAGGCGCACCGAGCGTCCCAGCGTGGCACGGCGCTCGGTGGACGGCATGGGCACCTCGCTGGGGTCCGGGGGAGCGGGGCGATCACTGGAGGTGGGGGCGCTGGCAGGAGGTAGGGTACCCGGCAGTAGCCCCCCGTGGAGGTGGTCCATGCGGCGACCCGTCGGCCTGATCCTGATCGGGTTGGGCGCGTTCTTCCTGACGCTCGCGCCCCTCGTCCGCTTCTACGTGGCCGACCGGGTGGTCGTGGCGCCGCTGAACCGCTACCAGGTGACGTCCCTCGAATCGAAGGGCTCCACGTACTTCGACGAGTCCGACCTCAAGCTGAAGAAGAACGTCACCCTTCTGGCGAAGAACACCGTCCGGGGGGACGTCCGCGCGAACGAGGGCAACGGCGACATCGCCGTCTGGGACTCCACCACCAACATCTACAACCGGGCCAAGCCCGACAAGCCCATCCAGATCCAGGGCTTCCGCATCGCGTTCGACCGCCGTACCGGGAAGCTGACCAACTGCTGCGGCTCCAACGTGGACGGCGACAACCGCGTCCGGATGTCGGGGTACGGGCTGCTCTTCCCCATCGCGAACGTCCACAAGCGCGACTACCCGTTCTACGACATGACGACGCGGCGGCCGGCGCCGATGCGGTTCAACGCGGTCGAGGAGGTCCACGGCCTCACCGCCTACCGCTTCACCCAGACGATCCCGCTGACGAAGACCGCCCGGCTGGACGTCAAGATGCCCGCGAAGATGCTCGGCCTCCCCGAGAAGGCGGGAAACCAGAAGGTCGACCGGTACGCCGAGGCGTACAACACCGTCTGGGTCGACCCGCGTACGGGCATCCCCGTCAAGCACCGCCAGAACATCCGCAGCACCGTCCGGACGCCGAACGGCAAGGGCTCGATGATCGTCGCGCAGGCCGACCTCGTCACCGTCGACAAGGACCAGCAAAGCCTCGTCGACCTGGCGAACTCGACCGCGCTGAAGATCGACCTCCTGCGCAGCTACATCCCCGGGGCGGGCGTGTTGTTCGGCCTGATCCTGCTGTTCGTCGGCGTCTCCCTCGCCTTCGCCCGGCCCGCCGCCCCACCGGCTCCGGCCACCCCGCGCCGTCCCGACGGCAAGTTCGGCGACCCGGCCCCGGCCGAGGGCCCACCGGCCCCGGCGGCGAGCAGCACCACCTCCGACTGATACGCGTTCTACCCGAAGCCCCAACGTCGACTTTTGACGCCTCGCCCAACTAGAACCTGTTGCAGTTTCGGTGCGCCGCGCCTAGGGTCGGGAGCGTGCGGACACGAGTCACCGAACTTTTCGGCATCGAGTACCCGATCTTCGCGTTCAGTCATTGCCGCGACGTGGTCGCGGCGGTGAGCCGCGCAGGCGGCATGGGCGTCCTCGGCGCCCTGCACTTCACCCCCGAGGAGCTCGAACTCGAACTCGCCTGGATCGACGAGCACGTCGGCGGCAGGCCCTACGGCGTGGACGTCGTCATGCCCGCCAAGTACGAGGGCGCCGACATGGGCGACGCCGAGGAACTGCTCGCGAAACTCCAGGGCATGATCCCGGCCGAGCACAAGAGGTTCCTGGAGGACCTGCTGGCCGAGCACGGCGTCGAACCGCCGACCGACCAGGCGGGCAAGGCCCTCCTCGGCTGGACGGACGTGACCGCGCGCCCCCAGGTCGAGGTCGCGCTCAAGCACCCGATCGCCCTGCTCGCCAACGCCCTCGGCCCGCCCCCGGCGGACGTCGTGGAGCAGGCGCACCGCCAGGGCGTGAAGGTCGCGGGCCTCGCGTCCAACGCCCGGCACGCCCGCAAGCAGGTGGACGTCGGCGTCGACATCATCGTCGCGCAGGGCACCGAGGCGGGCGGCCACACCGGCGACGTCGCGACGATGGTCCTGATCCCCGAGGTCGTGGACGCCGTGGGCGAGGACACGATCGTCCTCGCCGCGGGCGGCATCGGCCGCGGCCGGCAGATGGCCGCGGGCCTGGCCCTCGGCGCCGACGGCGTCTGGACCGGCTCCATCTGGCTGACGGTCGCCGAAGCCGACACCCCCGAACGCGCCCTCCCGAAACTCCTCAACGCCACGTCCCGCGACACCGTCCGCTCCCGCGCCTGGACGGGCAAGCCCGCCCGCTTCCTCAAGACCGCCTGGACGGACGCGTGGGAGAGCGAGAACTCCCCCGGCTACCTCCCGATGCCCATGCAGTTCATGCTGATCGCGGACGCCCTCCCCCGCATATCCCGCTCCGGCGACGGCGAACTGGTCACCTTCCCCGTGGGCCAGATAGTCGGCTCCATGAACCAGATAAAACCGTCCGCCCAGGTCATCTACGACCTGATCGACGAATACGTGGAAGCGATAACCCGCCTGAACACCATCACCGATTCCGACTGAACCCGCAGAAACCTCCGGCCGTCCCCCGACGACCGGAGCCCACCGTGACAGGCGTCAACCATCGTGCCGGGTGCCCCGATCGACGTAGTCGACGACGCAGGCCCTCTTGGTCACGCATGAAGCGTGCGGTTTCGCCTGGGGCGACCACTCGATCTTCATTCGGGTTCGTCCAGCAGGAAGCGCGTGACCTCCTCGTGGGACATCGCCCCGGGCCGACCCTGGCTGTCCGACGTGGGTCGGGTCGGTTCCGCGCTCATGGTCGCCAGCGTACGCAGGCTTCTGGGCGCTGGAGTCCCGGCTGCGTGCTGGTCGCGGCCGGGGCTTCGGGGGTCAGAACCTTGTCATCCAGGAGAGGGTGCGGGCGAGGACGTAGTAGACCACTCCGGCGAGCGCCCAGTTGATGTAGAGCTGCTCGTCGGGGTCGTTCCGCGTGAAGACGTCGTGGAACGGGGTGGCGAGCCAGCGTCCGGCGTCGAGCGTCGCGTCCACGAGCGTGTTGCCCGGGTTGGCGTCTCCCCAGGTCAGCAGCATGCCGAGGGCGAGGATCGCGACGGCGGCCCAGCCCGCGGCCAGGATCATCGCGCTGACCGGGTTGTGCCTGCTGCGCAGCCACCGCGGCGTCCCGCGCCGCCCGGCTCCCGGCTTCGTCGGCTCCCCGGCCGCCGCCGTCCGCCGCCGCCAGAGGCTCCGCCGCGGCACCGCCTCATCCGCCGGTGGCTCCTGCCGCCTACGTCCGATATGCAAGGCCATGGCTCGCTCAGTCCTTCCGTGACTCGCTTCGCCCTAACCGCTGCCACGAACGACCCTTCGCAAACCCGCCCCCCATTCCGGACAGCCCGTAACCTTCAAATCGGCCCTTATAACGACCACTTGCTCAGGTCTGAGCAATATGGGAAAGGCCCCGGCTCACAGGGCCGGGGCCTAGCCGCTCAACTCACCGTGCGGCTTACGTGGGCGATGTAGACGATGCCGTCACTGACGCGGTACAACACCCGGTACGGCCCGACCCGAAGCCTGAAGTCTGTTTTTCCCCAGGCGAACGCCTCTGGCGGTCTCGGATTATCGAGCAGTTCGCCCACCGCGGTGGCGATGGCGTGCATGCCCTTCTGATCATGCATGTAGCGGCGCATTGTCTCCTGGGCGTGCTGTGACCACTCGATCTTCACTTGTCGGAGCCGAGGATCTCCGCCATGAACTCCTCGTGGGAGACGGCGCCGGGACGCCCGGCGGCCTCCCATTCGTCCAGCGCGGCGAACGCGGCCGCAGCCTCGGCCTCCTCCAGCGCTTCCGGGGTGGCGGCCCGTTCCAGCGCTTTGAGCCTTCTGAGGTCATCCAGGGGGACGATCGCCGCTGCCTCGCCGCCTAGGTGAATGACCTCGTACTCGTCTGTCCCGGGGACGTTCGACGGGGATCCGGTCGGTTCCACGCTCATGGTCGCCAGCGTACTCATGGTTTGTTCTCCATCCAGGGGGTGCCGCGGGGGCGTTGGGGCCTGTCCTCCTGGTCGAACATACCATCGAAGTGTGACGGACTGACTACGGTCTGTTGATTAGTTGCCTTTGAAGACGGCGGGGCGCTTTTCCTTGAAGGCTCGGGAGCCCTCCTTGGCGTCTTCGGAGGCTATGACGGGCCAGCCGTGCTCGTCGGAGACCTTGAGGGCGGCCTCTTCGGGGAGGTGTTCGGTCTCGCGGTAGGTGCGCAGGATGGCCTGGACGGCGAGCGGGCCGCAGGCGGCGACCTGGTCGGCGAAGTCGCGGGCGGCGGCGAGGGCCGTGCCGTCCGGGACGATCTTGTTGATCAGGCCCATGGCGAGGGCCTCCCGCGGGGTCACCGAGCGGGCGGTGAGGAGGATGTCCATCGCGTTGGCGTAGCCGATCTGGCGGGGGAGGCGGATCGCGGAGCCGCCCATCGGGAAGAGGCCGCGCTTCGCCTCGTAGAGGCCGAGGGTGGCGCTCTCGGCGACGACGCGCAGGTCGGTGCCGACGAGCAGTTCGGTGCCGCCCGCGACGGCGTAGCCCTCGATCGCGCAGATCAGGGGCTTGGTCGGACGTCCCTCGCGGAGCAGCCCCTTCCAGTGGAAGTTCGGGATCTCGGCCATCCGCTCCCGGATCCGGGGGTCGGACGGCTGCTGCGCCATCGCCTTCAGGTCGGCGCCCGCGCAGAAGGTGCCGGCGGCGCCGGTGAGGATGCCGACACGGACGTCCGGCGTCTCGGACATGTAGGTCCAGGCGTCCGCGAGGCCCACCAGCATGGCGGAGCTGAGCGCGTTGCGCGCCTCGGGACGGTTCATCGTGACGGTGACGACGTGGCCGTCGCGCTCGACGATGCAGTGCTCGGTGCTGATCGGCAGCCGGTCCGCCATGGGTCCTCCAGCGTGGATGTCAAACGAGAACAGATTCTAGTTAAGGTGATCCCCGGCCGGTAGGGCTTGATATGCAAAACGAGAACGTGATCTACTTTTGCCCGCCGGGGCGTCCGCCGGGGGACGGCGCTCACCGTGGTCATCGAGGGAGATCCGATGGGGTCATTGGGCTTTTGGCGGCTGGCGCAGGCCGATCCCGGGTGGGTCGCGGCCGTCGACCCGGACGGGACGGAGCACACCGCGGGCGAGTTGCTGTCCCGCGCGAACCGGCTCGTCCACGGGCTGCGCGGGCTCGGCCTGGAGGCGGGCGACGGGTTCTGCGGGCTCGTGCCGAACGGGTCCGAGGGACTGGTGCTGTACCTCGCGGCGCTCCAGGCGGGCTGGTACTACACGCCGGTGAACTGGCACCTGACCGGGCCGGAGATCGGGTACATCGTCGCCGACAGCGAGGCGAAGGCGTTCTTCGTTCACGAGCGGTACGCGGCGGAGGGCGCGCGGGCGGGCGAGGAGATCGAGGCGCACCGCCGGTTCGCGTTCGGGGACGTCGACGGCTTCCGCCCGTACGGGGACCTGGTCGACGGGCACCCCGACACCCTCCCCGACGAGCGGACCAACGGCGCGACCATGCACTACACGTCCGGGACGACCGGCCGCCCGAAGGGCGTCAAGCGCGCCCTGATGGGCATCGACCCGGACGACAGCGCCGAGCTGATGACGTTCCTGCTGAGCTTCTTCGGCATCACGCCGGGACGTCCGGCCGGGGGCGAGCACGAGGCGCACCTGATCACCTCGCCGAACTACCACACCGCCGTCACCCAGTTCGGCGGCACCGCCCTGCACATGGGCCACACCCTCGTCTACATGGACAAGTGGACCGCCGAAGACACCCTCAGGCTCATCCAGGACCATCGCGTCACCAACACCCACATGGTCCCGACCCACTTCAAGCGTTTGTTGGCGCTGCCGGAGGACGTCCGGTCCAGGTACGACGTGTCGAGCATGAAGCACGCGATCCACGCGGCGGCGCCCTGCCCCGTGCCGATCAAGCAGCGGATGCTGGACTGGTGGGGCGACTGCATCTGGGAGTACTACGCGGCGACCGAGGGCGGCGGGACGATCGCGAGCCCCGCCGACTGGCGCGCCCACCCCGGCACGGTCGGCAACGCGTGGCCGATCAGCGAACTGCTCATCGTGGACGACGACGGGAACCCCGTCCCGAACGGCACTCACGGCACGATCTACATGAAGATGGCCGGGGTCGAGTTCGAGTACAAGGGCGACGAGGAGAAGACGAAGAAGAACCGGCTCAAGGACTTCTTCACCGTCGGCGACATCGGCTACCTGACCGACGACGGGTTCCTGTTCTTGTCCGACCGCAAGGCCGACATGATCATCTCGGGTGGCGCGAACATCTACCCGGCCGAGATCGAGAACGAGATCGTCCTGCATCCGAAGGTCGCGGACGTGGCCGTCTTCGGCATTCCGGACGACGAATGGGGCGAGCAGATCAAGGCCGTCGTCGAGCCCGCCGAGGGCGTGGCGCCCGGTCCCGAGCTGACCGCCGAGATCCTCGCCTCCCTGGAGGGACGGCTCGCCAGGATGAAATGGCCGAAGTCCATCGACTTCATCGAGACGATGCCGCGCGAGCCGAACGGCAAACTGCTCAAGCGCAAACTCCGGGAGCCGTACTGGAAGGACCGAGACAGTGCCATCTAGCACGGGGCGATCTGAGGTCAACCACGTCCTGGAATTCCCGGGCGGTTACACGCGCTCGGTCGGCCCGGTGATCGGACGGTTCCTCAGCGAGCTGCGCGACGGGCGGCTGGTCGGCGTCCGGACGGCGGCGGGCCGGGTGCTCGTCCCGCCGTCCGAGCACGACCCGGACACCGGCGAGGACGTGACCGGCGAGTTCGTCGAGGTCGGCCCGGCCGGGACGGTCACGACGTGGTCGTGGGTGCCGCGCCCGGCGAAAGGGCATCCGCTGGACCGCCCGTTCGCGTGGGCGCTGGTCCGGCCGGACGGCGCCGACACCGCGCTGCTGCACGCGCTCGACGTCGGCGTCTTCGCGGAGGGCGCGAAACCGCCGCGTTTCCTCAAGACCGGAATGCGCGTGCGGCCCCGCTGGCGCGCCGAGCGCAATGGCGGGATCGGCGACATCGAATGCTTCCAGCCCGAGGTCACGATGGTGAACGCGCCGACGCGCCTGGAGTACTCGCTGAAAGGCGGGAAGGCGCTGCAGCGCTTCCTTGAGGGCATTTCGCAGGGGAAGATCCTCGGCCACCGGTGCCCGGTGTGCGAGCAGGTCATCGTGCCGATGAAGGGGCTGTGCCCGCGCGACGGCGTCCCGACGACGGAAGAGGTGGAACTGCCCGACACCGGCACCGTCACCACGTTCGCGGTCAACAACATTCCCGATCCGCGCGCGCCCGAGGTGCCGTTCGTGTCGGCCTACGTGCTGCTGGACGGCGCGGGCCTGACGATGCTCACGCTCGTCGCGGGAATTCCGGCGGACCAGGTGCGGATGGGCATGCGGGTGAAGGCGGCGTGGCGCCCGCGCGAGGAATGGGAGCCGAGCATGGGCAACATCAAATGGTTCGAGCCGCTCGACGAACCGGACGTCCCGTTCGAGCGGATCAGGGAATACACATGACGCGCGAGATCGCCGTGGTCGCGTTCGCGCAGACCCGCCACAGCGCCGAGGACGAGGGCCTCGCCGAGATCGAGATGCTCGCCCCCGTCATCACCGAAATAAAGCAGAAGACCGGCCTCCGACAATTCGGCTTCACCTGCTCAGGCTCGTGCGACTACCTCGCCGGGGCGCCGTTCGCGTTCGTGTCGGCGCTGGACGCGGTCGGGGCCTGGCCGCCGATCTCGGAAAGCCACGTCGAAATGGACGCCGCCTGGGCCCTGTACGAGGCGTGGGTCAGACTGCTGCACGGCGACATCGACACGGCGCTCGTCTACGGGTTCGGGAAATCGTCCCAAGGAGATCTGCGCACGATCCTCACCCAGCAGCTCGACCCGTACTACCTGGCGCCACTCGGAATCGACGCGGTATCGCTAGCCGCGCTCCAAGCCCGCGCCTATCTCGAAAGGTCGGGCGCCACCGAGGACGACCTGCGCGCAGTGGCGGCCCGTTCTCGCCAGGCCGGACGCGGCAACCCCTTCGCCCTCCACCTGCCCGACCCCGAAGGCGACGAATACGACGTCGCCCCGCTGCGCCCGTACGACGTCGCGCCCATCACCGACGGGGCGGCGGCGATCGTCCTCGCGTCCGGGGACAAGGCGCGTGAGCTGTGCGAACGTCCCGCCTGGATCACCGGGATCGACCACCGCGCCGAGCCGCACTCGCCGGGCGTCCGCGACCTGACCCGCTCGGAGTCGGCGCGGATCGCGGGCGAGAAGGCGGGCGCGGCGGGCGTCGAGGTCGCCGAGCTGCACGCGCAGTTCAGCCACGAGGAGCTGATCCTCAAGGAGGCCCTCGGCCTGGACGACCGCGGCGGCGACGTCGCCGTCAACCCGTCGGGGGGCGCGCTGTCCGCGAACCCGATGATGGCGGCGGGCCTGATCCGGATCGGGGAGGCGGCGTCCCGGATCCACGACGGGACGGCGGCGCGGACGCTCGGGCACGCCTCGTCCGGCCCCTGCCTCCAGCAGAACCTCGTCTGCGTGCTGTCGGGAGAAGAGCATGGGTGAGCGTTGCGCGATCATCGGCGTCGGGCAGACGGCCTACAGGTCGAAGCGGCTGGACGTGTCGATGCCCGGGCTGCTGCGCGAGGCGGCCCGCCGCGCCCTCGACGACGCGGGGCTGACCTGGACGGACATCGACGCCGTCGTGGTCGGCAAGGCGCCCGACCTGTTCGAGGGCGTGCTGATGCCGGAGACGTTCCTCGCCGACGCGCTCGGCGCCGCCGGGAAACCGATCATGCGGGTGCACACGGCCGGGTCGGTCGGCGGGTCGACGGCGATCGTCGCGGCGGGGCTGATCCAGGGCGGGGTGCACGAGCGCGTCCTCACGATCGCGTGGGAGAAGCAGTCGGAGTCGAACGCGACGTGGGCGCTCACCGTCAACTCGCCGTTCACGACGTCGCTGGTCGTCGGCGCGGGCGGCTACTTCGCCCCGCACATCCGCGCCTACATGCGCCGGTCGGGCGCGCCCGACCACATCGGCACGCTCGTCGCCGTCAAGGACCGGGAGAACGCGCTCAGGAACCCGTACGCGCACCTGAAGATCCCCGGCATCTCCCGCGAGATGGTCGAGTCGACGCCGATGCTGTGGGAGCCGATCCGCTACCTGGAGACGTGCCCGTCCTCGGACGGCGCCTGCGCGATGGTCCTGGCCTCGGAGGACGCGGCGAGGAAGGCCCCGGCGAAACCGGCCTGGGTGCACGGGACGTCGATGCGCTCCGAGCCGATGATGTTCGCCGGACGCGACTCCGTCAGCCCGCGGGGCGGCAAGGACGCGGCGGCCGACGTCTACCGGCAGGCCGGGATCAGCGACCCGCGCCGCGAACTCGACTGCGCCGAGGTGTACGTCCCGTTCTCCTGGTACGAGCCGATGTGGCTGGAGAACCTCGGCTTCTGCGGCGAGCACGAGGGCTGGAAGCTCACCGAGGCGGGCGCGACGGCCCTGGACGGCGACATCCCGTGGAACCCGTCCGGCGGCGTGTTGTCGTCCAACCCGATCGGCGCGTCCGGGATGATCCGGTTCGCCGAGGCGGCCCTCCAGGTGCGCGGGCTGGCGGGCGACCACCAGGTGGACGGCGCCCGCCGCGCGCTCGGCCACGCCTACGGCGGCGGCGCCCAGTTCTTCGCGATGTGGATCGTCGGCAGCGACAAGCCCTGAGGGGGCGCCCGATGGAGTACAACCACGCTGACCTGTTCGAGGAAGTCGCGGACGCCATCGCCGAGCGCGTGGCGCTGGCCTGCGGCGACCGCCGGCTCACCTACGCGGAGCTGGACGAGCACGCCAACCGGCTGGCGCACCACCTCATGGACGCGGGCGTCCGGCCGGGGGAGCACGTCGCCGTCCAGCTCTACAACGGCGTCGAGTACGCGGCGGCGCTGATCGCCGCGCTGAAGATCAGGGCCGTCCCCATCAACGTCAACTACCGGTACGTGGAGAGCGAACTGCTCTACGTGTACCGCGACTCCGACAGCGTGGCGCTCCTCTACGACGTCGAGTTCGAGGACCGGGTCGCCGCGACCGTCCCGGACGCACCCGCCCTGAAACACCTCATAGCCGTAGGCGGCACCCCATTCATCCACAACGCGGTCGCCTACGACGAAGCACTGGAGAACGCGAACGGCACCCGCGACGGCCTCCCGAAGCGCTCCGCCGCCGACCGCTACATCATCTACACCGGCGGGACGACGGGCATGCCGAAGGGCGTCATGTGGACGACCGAGGAGATCCTGTTCGCGTTCTGGAACCCGACGCTGCCGCGTCCGACCAGGCCCGAGGACATCGTGGAGATGGCCAGGACCGGCGGCCCGCTCGTGATGATGCCCGTCCCGCCCCTCATGCACGGCGCGGCGCAGGTCGCGTCGTGGATCGCCTGGTTCATGGGCGCGACGCTCGTCTACACCCGCAAGTTCGACGCGGCCGACGTGTGGCGGACGATCGAGCGGGAGAAGGTCAACTCGCTGACGATCACGGGCGACGCGATGGCGATCCCGATGGCGGACGAGCTGGCCCGCACCGGCTACGACACATCGTCCCTGTTCGCCTTCGTCTCGACCGGCGCGATCTTCACCGGCACAGTCCGCGACCGGATCCAGGAACTCCTGCCGAACACGATGATCCTGGACCGGTTCGGCTCGACCGAGTCCGGCTCGACGGCCGAGGCGGTCGCCGGGTCGACCCCGGAGAAGGGCCTGCGGTTCGCGCCGGACGTCGACGACGTCACCGTCCTGGACGACGCGTTCCGCCCGGTCGAACCGGGCTCCGGCGTGATCGGCCAGGTCGCCCGCACAGGCCACATCGCCCTCGGCTACTACAACGACCCGGAGAAGACCGCCAAGACGTTCCCAATCGTGGACGGCCGCCGCTGGCTCCTCACCGGCGACATCGCCACGGTCGAGGAGGACGGGTCGATCGCCGTCTACGGCCGAGGCTCGCAGGCGATAAACACGGGAGGCGAGAAGGTCTTCCCGGAGGAGGTCGAGGCCGTCCTTAAGGGCCATCCCGGCGTGTACGACGCGGTGGTGACGGGCGTCCCGGACGAACGCTGGGGCAACAAGGTCGCGGCGGTCGTCCAGCCGTCGAAGGACGCACCGTCCGCCGAGGACCTGGACGTCCACTGCCGCAAGGAGCTGTCCGGCTACAAGGTGCCGCGCGTTTACGCCTTCGTCGCGGAGATGAAGCGGTCACCCGCGGGCAAGGCCGACTACCGCTGGGCGAAGCGGATCGCCGAGGAGAGCCCCACCTGGCCCCGCCCCGGCTCGGCCCACTAGAATCTCCCGTGGAGAGTCGCTCTTGAAATGAGTGTCTCGTCATGAGAGAAAAGTGAGGGCAGGCGTTGTCGACCCCGGAACGCGAGCGGATGGCGGGCGAGCTGCGAATGGCGATGCAGCGCAGCACGATGTTCACGGTGCTGCTGCACCATGCCACCGCGAGCAAGGCGGGGATGAACGTCACCGACGCGCAGTGCGTCAACGCCCTGACGCTCGACGGCCCGCAGACGCCGGGGCAGCTCGCCCAGCTCATGGGCATCACGACCGGCGGCGCGATCACCGCCGTCATCGACCGGCTGGAGCGCGCCGGGTACGTCCGCCGCACCCGCGACCCCGACGACCGCCGCCGCGTGATCGTCGAGCTGGTGGAGGAGAACGTCGCCCAGTTCGGCCGCTACTTCGAGCCGATAGCCCGAGCCTTCCGCGACCGCCTGGAAACCTACACCGACGACCAGATCGCGGTCCTCCTCGACTGGATCCGCCACAACAACGAGGTAATGCCGGCGGTAATCGAAGAAATCCGCAAACTCCCCTAAGCCCCCACCACCACGGCGACCTCAACCACCGCTACGGGAACCCCCACCACCGCCACGGGGACCTCAACCACCGCCACGGGTCGGGCGGCCGGAGGCGCCCCAGCGCCTCCGGTCGCCCGACCCGCCGGCGCAGGCGACCGCAGCGACCCCGCACCCACCCGCCACAGGCAAGACAGACCCCAACAAGGTCGTGAGGATCGCCTGCGCCGCAACGGGGGTTCCAGGGGGTCGCCCCCCTGGGCGAACACAGCCCGGGGACGGTCGCGGCGGTCCCCCCGGCCGCGGCGGCCGTCCCCGGAGTCAGCCGTCGGGGCGTTCGGTGATCGCCGCCTCCCAGAAACCCGGGCCGACAGTCGGTTCGGGTTCAACCCCATCCGGAGGCTTCGGCGGATCCGCTCGGACGGTGACACTTACCACGCTCACCGCTCCGCCGCAGGTCACACGGATAGAGGGCGGTGATTTCGGTCACATCACTACATTTCGGGCAGTTGCCTCGGACCGGGGCGTCGCGGGTGACCGCGGAGGGCCCGAAGTGAGATCATGCGCGACATCCCCCCGGTGAGAGGACGGCTTTCCGACGTGGAACCACTGCGTCCCGAAGACCCCGCGGAGATCGGCGGCTACCCCCTCATCGCGCGCATCGGCGCGGGCGGCATGGGCCAGGTGTACCTGGGGCTGACCGGCGGCGGACGGCACATCGCGCTGAAGGTGATCCGGGAGGGCTTCGAGGGCCCGCAGGCGCTCGCCCGCTTCCGCCGCGAGGTCGCGACCGCCGAGCGGGTCCGCAGCCGGTTCGCGGCCGCGATGGTCGGCGCCGGGCTGGACGCGCCGCCGTACTGGCTCGCCACCGAGTACGTCCCCGGGCCGACGCTCCGGCAGGCCGTCGCCGAGCACGGGCCGCTGCCGCCGGACACCTGCCTGCGGCTGCTCGCCGCCCTCGCCCGCGGGTTGCAGGAGATCCACGGGCAGGGCGTCCAGCACCGCGACCTGAAGCCCGGCAACGTGATCCTCGCCCCGGACGGCCCGCGCCTGATCGACTTCGGCATCGCGCGCGGCGAGGGGCAGACGCAGATCACCCAGACGGGGGCGTGGAACGGCACGCCCGGCTACGTCGCGCCGGAGGTCGTCCGGGAGCAGGAGCCGGTGCCCGCGTCGGACGTGTTCTCCCTCGCCGGGACCATCGCCTACGCCGCCACCGGGCGCCCGCCGTTCGGCGGCGGGCGGATGGAGGCGATCATCCACCGCACGCTGAGCGGCGAGATCGACCTCGACGGCGTCGACCCGCGGGTGGCGGAGCTGGTCCGGCTCTGCGCGGCGAAGGAGCCGGGCGACCGGATCACGCTCGACCGGCTGCTGGAGATCGCCGCGTCCACGGTCGCGGTCGCGGACGACCCCGACTACCGGCGGTTCGTCGGCGCGCCGCGGCCGGTGCCGGTCAGTGTGGCGGACGCGGCGACGTCGGGGCTCGTCCCGCCGGAGCGCACCAGGACGACCGTCACGGGCGGGAGGGGCCCGGGCTCGCGCGCCGCCGTCATCGCGGCGGGCGCCGCGGTGGTCGCGGTCGTCCTCGGCGGCGCGTTCGCCGCGCGGGCGGTCTTCAACGGGGACGATTCGGGCGGTCGGAACAACGGTGCCGGCGGCGGAGCCCAGGCGGGGCAGGGGGCGCGGGCCGGGCAGGGCGTCCAGGGCGGCGGTTCGCCGACGACGCCCGCGGGCTCACCGGCGGGCGGCCGGACGCCCGGCCCGGACGGGCGCCCCCCGGACGAGATCTTCATCAAGCAGCCCACCATGGACTACCAGATGACCAAGTTCTCCCAGAAGGACTACACCTGCCTGCCCGCGATCAAGCCCGAGAAGGAGGACGAGCGGGTCGCCTCCCAGTTGCAGGTCTCGGCGCCGCGCGAGCCGTACACGCGGAAGTCCGTCACGTTCACCGCGCGCATCAAGTACGACCGGCCGAACGGCTACTACATCGCCGCGCAGGTCCGTGATCCGGGGCCGTCCGGCAGCGCGGGCCCGGCGTGGGTGAACAGCAAGCCGCACCTGTATCCCGAGGGCGAGGAGGCAGGCAGCGACGGCCTGGACCTCACCTACCCGGACGACTTCAACTGGCGCGGGTCGCAGGGCGGGACGGGCACGCTGTTCCCCGGCGTCTGGACGATCGTGTGGTTCCACGTCCGTCCGAACGGCGACGCCTACTACATCGGCTGCGACGGCTTCACCGTCAAGTAGCCACCGGACATGCGGCTACCGGACGGCGACGACCGCCGACCCGTGCCCGAACAGGCCCTGGTTCACGGCGATGCCCGTCCGCGCGCCCTCGACCTGGCGGCCCTCGGCCTGCCCGCGCAGTTGCCAGGTCAGCTCGCAGAGCTGCGCGATCGCCTGCGCCGGGATCGCCTCGCCGAACGAGGCGAGCCCGCCGCTCGGGTTCACCGGGACGCGCCCGCCGAGCGCCGTGGCGCCCGACCGCAGCAGCGCCTCGGCGCCGCCGGGCTCGCACAGGCCGATGTCCTCGTACCAGTCGAGTTCGAGGGCCGTGGACAGGTCGTACACCTCGGCGAGCGACAGGTCGTCCGGCCCGATCCCGGCCTCCTCGTAGGCGGCGTGCGCGATCGCGGAGCGGAACGGGCGCTCCGGCTCCGGCACGGCCGTCGCCGAGTCGGTCGCGAAGTCCGGCAGGTCGAGGACGGTCTTCGGGAACGTCGGCGTCACCGTCGACAGCCCGGAGATCCGGACCGGGTCCGCGACGCCGTGCCGCCGGGCGAACTCCACCGACGACAGGACGAGCGCCGCGCCGCCGTCGCTGGTGGCGCAGATGTCGAGGAGGCGCAGCGGGTCCGCGACGACGGCGGACGCGCGGACGTCCTCCAGCGTCACCTCCTTGCGGTACCGGGCGTTCGGGTTCGCGAGCCCGTGCCGCGCGTTCTTCACCTTCACGGCGGCGAAGTCGTCCGGCGTCGCGCCGTGCACGGCCATCCGGCGGCGCGCGTACAGCGCGAAGTACAGCGGGTTCGTCGCGCCGAGCAGCCGGAACCGCAGCCAGTCGGGGTCGTCCGGGCGGTCCCCGCCGACCGGCTTGAAGAAGCCCTTCGGCGCGGCGTCGGCGCCGACGACCAGCGCGACGTCGCAGAGCCCGGCGAGGATCCGCGCCCGCGCCGTGTCGACGGCCTGCGCGCCCGACGCGCACGCGGCGTAGCTGGACGAGACGCGGGCGCCGGTCCAGCCGAGCGCCTGCGCGAACGTCGCCCCGGCGATGAACCCCGGATACCCGTTGCGGATGGTGTCCGCGCCCGCCACGTACTGGACGTCCGGCCACGCCAGCCCGGCGTCGGCGAGCGCGGCCCGCGCCGCCGCGAGCCCGTACTCGACGAAGCTCCGTCCCCACTTCCCCCACGGGTGCATGCCCGCGCCCAGCACGGCGACGTCGCGGCTCATCGCACGGGCCTCCACATCCAGACGGTGTACTCGGTCTCGTCGTCCTCGTACAGGACGCCCTCGGTCAGCTCGACCTCCATACCGACGGCGAGGTCGTCCACCGTGCACCCGGGCACGACCTGCCCGAGGACGACCATGCGCTCGGCCTCCAGTTCGACGGCCGCGACCGTGTACGGGACGAACGGCTCCGGCGCGACGTAGGGGGGCGGCGGCTTGTACCGCGAGTCGGCGTAGGACCAGACGCGGCCGCGTCCGGAGAACGCGTACCGCTCCAGCTCGGAGCCGTCCTTCGGCCCGGCGCAGCGGGGGTTGCGGCAGGCCAGCTCGTTGCGCGGGAAGTACGGCGTCCCGCAGGACGCGCACCGCGTCCCGAGCAGCCGCACCCCGCCCTCGGCCGTGCCGAACCAGCCGTCGATCGCCGGACGGCGTTCCTTGGTCGTAGCCACGCGGCCCTCCTCGTCTCTCCGGCGCACTGTACCAATCAAACAATCGTTAGAAAGAATGGCCCGGCCCGCGTCCGGCACCCGCTGACTGACTCGTCAGTCACCTCGCTACAGTGAACCGAGTCGGATTCTGGTGATGCCGCGCCTCGGGTGCGCAACCGGAGGGAGAACGCGGATGCGGACTGGACTGCAAGGCAAGACGGCCCTGGTCACCGGGGCGTCCCGGGGCATCGGGAAGGCGATCGCGACGGCGCTCGCCGCCGAGGGCGCGAACGTCGTCCTGTCCTCGCGCAAGCAGGAGGCGCTGGACGAGGCCGCCAAGGAGATCGCCCAGGCGTACCCGGACGCCGGGGTGCTCGCGAAGGCCGCGCACGTCGGCGACGCCGACCAGGCCGCCGCGTGCGTGGACGCCGCCGTCGCCGAGTTCGGCGGCCTCGACGTCCTCGTCAACAACGCCGGGACGAACCCCTACTACGGGCCGATGGCCGACATCGAGGCCGCCGCCGCCGCGAAGACCGTCGAGGTCAACCAGTTCGCGGTCATCACCTGGACCAAGCACGCGCTGCGCGCCTCGCTCGCCGAGCGCGGCGGCGCGATCATCAACATCGCGTCGGTCGGCGGCCTGATCACCGAGCACGGGATCGGCTACTACAACGCGACCAAGGCGGCCGTGATCCACCTCAGCAGGCAGTTCGCGATGGAGCTGGCGCCGAAGGTCCGCGTCAACTGCATCGCGCCCGGCCTGGTCAAGACCCACCTCGCCCGCGCGCTCTGGGAGCCGCACGAGGCGGAGATCAGCAAGGCCACGCCGCTCGGACGGCTCGGCGAGCCCGAGGACATCGCGAGCGCCGCCGTCTTCCTCGCCGGGGACGCCGCGTCCTGGATGACCGGGCAGACCCTGGTCGTGGACGGCGGCGCCACCATCCGCCCGTCCCTCGCCTAGGCCCAAGGAGGCGCGCATGAACCGCTGGGGGCTCACCATCCCGCTGACCGGGCTTCCGCTGGCCGGGCACCGCGAGATCGTCGCCGGGCTGGCCGGGCTCGGCTACACCGACGCGTGGTCCGCCGAGGTGGCGGGGGCGGACGCCTTCACCCCGCTCGCGCTCGCCTCGCAGTGGGGCCCGGAGGTGCGGCTCGGCTCCGCGATCGTGCCGGTCTACACGCGCGGCCCGGCGCTGCTCGCCCAGCACGCCGCGACGCTCGCCGACCTCGCGCCCGGACGGTTCGTCCTCGGCATCGGGACGTCGTCCGACACGATCGTCGAGCGCTGGAACGACATCCGGTTCGACAAGCCCTACCAGCGGACCCGCGACACCCTCCGCTTCCTCCGCGCGGCGCTCGCGGGGGAAAAGGTCAAGGAGGAGTACGAGACGTTCACCGTCCGGGGGTTCAAGCTGGAGACGCCGCCCGCGACGCCGCCGCCCGTCGTGCTGGCGGCGCTGCGGCCCGGCATGCTGCGGCTCGCCGCCCGCGAGGCGGACGGCGCGATCACCAACTGGCTCGGCCCGCGCGACGTCCGCGCGGTGCGCGGCGTGCTGGGCGACGGGCCCGAGCTGATCGCCCGCCTGTTCGTCTGCCCGACCGCCGACGCGGCGGAGGCCCGCGCGATCGGCCGCTGGATGATCGCCGCGTACCTGACCGTCCCGGTGTACCGGGCGTTCCACGAGTGGCTCGGCCGCGGCGAGGCGCTGCGTCCGATGCACGAGGCGTGGGCGGCGGGCGACCGGAAGGCGGCGCTCGCGGCGATCCCGGACGAGGTCGTCGACGACCTGCTCGTGCACGGGACGCCCGCCGAGTGCCGGGCCCGCGTCCGCGAGTACGGGGCGAACGGGCTGACCACGCCGGTGCTCGCCGTCGTCCCGGGCGGCGGGCTGTCGCCGGCCGAGGCGGTGCGGGCGCTCGCGCCGGACGCGGACTGAAACCATTCGGATACGGCTCGCATGTTTGCGGGTGTGAGGATCGGGGAGGGTGGGGCAGATCCGATCCGAGAATGAAGACGTGAGGAGCTGATCGTGCTCACGCTGACCGACGGTGCCGTGCAGGTCATCCGAACCGTGACCGCGAACCCGGAGCTTCCGCCGGACACCGGCATCCGCATCGAGCCCGGGCTCGACGGCTCGGACGCCCTGCGGCTCTCCGTCGCCCCCGCCCCCGAAGCCGGCGACCAGGTCGTCGAGGAGGAGGGCGCGAAGGTGTACCTGGAGGCCGGTGTCGCCCAGATGCTCGACGACAAGACCCTCGACGCCCAGGTCGACCCGCAGGGCGACGTGGCGTTCACCATCGCGGAGGGGACCGGAGGGACCCCTACCTAGGCCCGATGAGGGGAAGGGCGGAGCCGGAGCGCACCAGGCGGGGCGCTCCGGCTCTGTCGTGCGGCCCCGGGTCGTCCCGGTACGCCTAGGTACGCCTAGTACATGGCCTCGACGACGGCGAGCGCGGCGAGCGCGAACGCCACCGTGGTGAGGATCAGGAACGCGGCGACGACCGCGCAGGCCAGTCCGCGCGGCTGGTCGCGCCAGGTCCCGTAGCGGTCGCGCACCTGCCGGTCGAGCTCCTTCCGGGACGGCCGTCCCGCGTCCGGGGAGTCGGGCGAAGGCGGGGTCGTCACGCCCGCCAGTCTGGCAGATCGCCCGGCCCGGGCCAGGGGTGGCCGGTGAGACGGGACGCGCCGCGTGAAAGGCTCGGAGGATGCGTCTCACCAAGCTCGGACACGCCTGCGTCCAGATCACCAGGGACGACCGCGCGATCGTCATCGACCCCGGCGCGTTCAGCGACGGCGCCGCGGACGCGCTCGCCGCCGCGGACGCGGTGCTCGTCACCCATGAGCACTTCGACCACTTCGACGCCGACGCGCTGCGCAAGGCGATGGCGGAGCGTCCCGCGCTGGAGGTGTGGACGTCCCGCACCGTCGCCGAGAGCCTCGCCGACCTCGGCGGACGCGTCCACCAGGTCGGCCACGGCGACGCCGTCACGGTCGCGGGCTTCGACGTCCACGTCTACGGCGAGGACCACGAGATCCTGCACCCGGACGTCCCGCCCATCCCGAACACCGGGTTCCTCATCGACGGCCAGGTCTTCCATCCGGGGGACGCGCTGACCGTCCCCGCGGAGCCCGTCCCGACGCTGTGCCTGCCCGGCAACGCGCCCTGGATGAAGATCCCGGAACTGTACGCGTACGCGCGTGAGGTCAGGCCCGAGCGTGCCTTCGTCATCCACGACGGGCTGTTGAACGACATCGGCCTCACGGTGATGGGCAACCACGTCGCCAAGGCGGGCGAGGAGATCGGGGCGGACTTCCGGCGGCTCGTCCCCGGCACCTCGGTCGACCTGGCGGACGCGTGACGGTCCCCGGAGGGGGCGCGGCCGAGGCCGCCCCCGTCATCGAGGCCGTCTTCCTGGACGTCGGGGAGACGCTGATCAACGAGGGCGAGATCTACGGGCGCTGGGCCGACTGGCTGGGCGTCCCGCGGCACACGTTCCTCGCCAAGCTCGGCGCGGTGCTCGCGACGGGCGGCTCCCACATGGACGTCTTCGCGCACTTCCGCCCCGGCTTCGACCTGGCGGCGGAGGAGCGGGCCAGGGCGGAGGCGGGCGTCCCGAACGGGTTCGGCCCGGACGACCTGTACCCGGACGCGCGGGCCTGCCTGTCCGGCCTCCGCGACCAAGGCCTCTACGTCGGGATCGCGGGCAACCAGCCGGTGGAGGCCGCCGGGCAGCTCGCCGCGCTAGGCCTGGACGCCGACGTCGTCGGGATCTCCGAGGTGTGGGGCGTCAGCAAGCCGGCCCCCGAGTTCTTCGCCCGCTGCGCGGAGATCGCGGACGTGCCGCCGGACCGCGTCCTGTACGTCGGGGACCGCATCGACAACGACGTCCGCCCGGCGCTCGCGTTCGGGATGCAGGTCGCGTTCCTGCGGCGCGGGCCGTGGGGGCACATCCAGGACGACCCGGACGCGCTGCGCCGGTGCCTGTTCGTCCTGGACGACCTCGCCGCGCTCCCCAAGCTCGTCGCCATGCACAACGCCGAGCCCTAGCCGCGGAGCCAGCCTCAGACGCGGAGCCCCTAGGGGACGTCCCCTAGCCCCCGGGTATGGGACGCGAACAGGTCGAACGGCCGATGCGGGCGGTGGCGCCCGGTTCGTAGCGTGGGTGGTGTGGCCGCGAGGTCCGCGGCCGCGACACCCATCCGACGAATCGGGGAGAGAACAGAGATGAACGGCCTTTATCGTCCGCGCCGCGGCCGCATGATCGCGGGCGTCTGCGCGGGGCTCGCGCAACGGTTCGGCATGTCGCCGTTGACGGTCCGGGTCCTGTTCCTGCTGTCGTGCCTGCTGCCGGGCCCGCAGTTCGTCGTCTACCTCGTGCTCTGGGTCATGATGCCGAACGAGGACCGGCACCTCGCGGGCGCCCGGTAACGGGCGCGGTAACACAAGATCAACCGATAGCGCTCGACCCGGCCCGCCCGTGGGTGTTAGATCGTGGCACCAGCTTTCCCGGGAGGGAGGGAGCCGCGGTGCCAGCGGAGGTCGGACCGGCGGCGGGGGGCGGCCGCGACGCCGAGCCCGGCCGCGACGCCGAGCACGCGGCGCGGCTGCTGCGGTACCTGCGCGACCTGGCGCGGGCGCGGCGCCGCCCGGCCCGCGACCTGTCCGGGCACGACCACGTCCACTGGCTGTGCGAGCTGCCCGGCGACGTCTACGTCGAGACGGACGCCGGGCCCGGCGACGTGCTGTTCAGCGTCCCGGTCATCCCGCTGACGCCGCCCGTCGTGCTGGAGGAGTTCGACGGCTGGCTCGCGCTCCGCAACTGGTACCGGATCCTGCGGGAGCTGGCCGGGCAGGAGGTCGTGCTCGCGACCGGGCTGCTGTCGTGGCGGCCCGCCGTCCACGACCATCTGCTGAACACGCCCGTCCGCATCGTGGTCGACGACCGGACCGAGCGCATCGACGTCGTCCTCGCCGGGCACACGACGCTGCGCGACCGCGAGCTGCTCGCCGGGCATCCCGCCTACCGTCCCGCCGGGTGGGTGGCGGACGCCGTCCAGGCCGGGCAGGGCTTCGGGCTCAACGCCTCGACCGGGGACGTGCTGCGCAAATGGTGCTCGGTCGCGCTGTCGGCCCCCGCCGACTTCCGCGAGGACTGGACGCCCGACGCGGGCGCGCCCTCGCCGGTGCCGCGGGTCAGGCTCGCGCCCGCGCTCGTCGTCCGGCCGCCGGGGCGGGCCGCCGTCGCCGACTACCACGCCCGGCTGCTCGGGCTGCTGGTGCGCGGCGTCCCGGACGGCCTCGCCCGGCTCGTCACGCCGGGCCGCCGCCCGCACGTCATGCACGTGCCCGAACGCGCGCCGGAGACCGTCCCCGACCTGCTCGCCGGGCTGCTCCAGCGCGGGCACCGGGTGCTCGTCGCGACCTCCGGCGCCGCCGCCGCGGGCGCGCTGCGCGCCGCGCTCCCGCCCGGCCTCGCGGGCCTCACCGTCGCCGACCCGGCCACGGCCGCGCGCGTCGCCGACGGCGTCCGCGCCCGCGCCGCCGAACCCGCGCCGGACCTGGACGCGCTCGCCGCGAAGGAGCGCGCGGCGGCCCGCCGGGTCGCCGAGATCGGCGAGCGCGTGCGGAGCGGCGCCGCGGACGCCCCCGAGCAGCGGCCGGACGAGCGGCTGCGCGGCGAGGCGCCCGAACTGTCGTGGATGCCGGTCCGGGACGGCATGCCCGCGGGCCCGCCGATCTCCCGCGCGGAGGCGGCGGAGCTGGTGGTCCTGCTCGCCGAGGAGACCGCCGAGCGCAAGGCCCGCACCGAGCAGCGCGACGTCGACCCGGGCGCGCTGCCGAGCGCCGCCTACGTCCGGACGCTGATCGACGCCGAGGCCGCCGCCGCCGAGCGCGCCGAACGGTCCAGGACCGACCTGTCCCGGCGGCTGCGGGACGCCGACGTCACGCTCCTCGCCCGGCTCGACGGCAACGCGTCCGTGGTCCAGGCGGCGCTGCGCGACCTCGGCTTGGACGGGCACCCGGGCGGCTGGAACTCCGCCGACCTCGCCGTCCGCGCGTTCGCCGACGCCCTCGCCGGGCGCCGCCCGCTGATCTGGTCGCGGGTCGCGGAGATGACCGCCCGCGCCCGGTGGGCCGAGCGCGCCCTCGGCGAGCTGCGCGGACACCGGATCGAGCTGCCGCCGGGCGCCGACCTGCGCGCGCTCGCCGCCACCGCGCACGAGCTGCGCGGCTACCTCGCGGGCGGCGGGACGCTCAAGCGCGGGCCGCTGCGCCCCGCCGTGCAGCGCCAGGCGGAGCCGCTGCTCGCCGCCGTGACCGTGGACGGCGCGGCGCCGACGACGGCGGAGCTGCTCGACCTCGTCCACACCGACCTCATGGTGCGGATCACCTGCCGCGAACTCCAGTACGTGTGGGAGGCGGCGGGCATCTCCTTCCCCGCCGACCTGCCGCCGGGCGAGCGCGTCGCCCGGTTCCTGCGGGCGCACGCGCGGCTCGGCCGCGTCCTGGACGCCATGCCCGCCGTGGAGAAGACGAAGGCGCTGCTGGAGCGGAGCGGGCTCGCCGTCCCGCTCGGGCATCCGGTGCAGTGGCACGGGTACGCGTCGTCGCTGCAGAACGCGCTGGAGGGGCTCGGCGTCAACCGCGCCGCCGCCGACCTCGACGCGCTGCGCGACTCGATCGGGCCCGCCGTCCCCGGCGACCCGCCCGAACTGCGCGCCGCGCTCGCCGCCATCGACGACCGCGACGCCGCCGCCTACGGCCGCGCCCTCGGCGCGCTCGCCGAGGCCAGGCACGAGCGGTCGCTGCAGATCCGCTGCGAGGAGCTGCTCGCGCGGGTGCGGGCCGTGCATCCCGACCTCGCGCACCTGATGGTCGCCACCGACGGCGACCCGGCCTGGCACGACCGCGCCCGGCGCTGGGACGAGGCGTGGGCCTGGGCCCGGACCGCCGCCCGCAGGCTCGCCGAGCGCAGCGTCCCGGAGGCGGACCGGCTCCGCGAGGCGCTCGCCGAGGCCGAGGCGCGGCTCGCCGACGTCCGCGCCGACCTCGCCGCCGCCCGCGCCTGGACGGCCGCCCGCGAGAACCCGCCCGCCTCCAGCGACATCCCGGCCTGGATCCTGCCGCTCTGGCGCGTCCCGGAGGCGCTGCCGCCCGTCCCCGACTCGTTCGACGTCGTGATCGTGGACGGCGAGCACGAGGCGGGCGCGGAGGCGCTCTTCCTGCTCTGGCTCGCGCCGCGGATCATCCTCGTCGGCCCGCCGGGGCCGCCGCTCCCGCCGCTGGAGGGCCCGCCGCCGTCGACGCTGCTCCCGGCCCACCTGCACGGCGTGATCACCCCGACCGCGCCGCTGTTCACCGCCCTGACCACCGAGCCCGCCGACGTCCCGGAGCCTCCGGACACGCCCCGGCAGGCGCCGCCCCGACGCCTGGACGAGGCAGGCCCGCCCCCGCGCGTCCAGTCCCCACCCACGCCCCGCCCGAGCACGGACGACCGCCGCCCACCCCCCGCCGCCCAACCCGCGCAGCCTCAGCCCCCGCAACCCGCGCAGCCCCCGCAACCTGCACAGCCCCCGCAACCCGCGCAGCCCCCGCAACCGGCGCAGCCCCCGCAACCCGCGCACTCCCCGCGGCCCGTGCCACCCGCGCAGTCGGTGCAACCCCCGCAACCCGCGCAACCCGCGCAACCCCCGCAACCTGCGCGGGGCGAGCGGTCTGGTTCGTCCGCTGGTGCGGGGCATGAGCCGCCGCCGCGGCGGCTCGACGCGCCGCGCGGGGCGCGGTCGGAGCCGAGTGCGTCCCCGCCCGGGAGCGGTCCGCCGCCCCGGCGCCTGGACGCGCCCGGACGCCGTCCGCCGCCGCCCACCGAGCGGCCGGAGCCGTCCACGCGGACACGTCCGGACGTCCCGGCGATCTGGGGGCAGCCCGGACCCCCGCCCAGCGAAGAGCAGCCGCCGCCCGACGCCCCGGCGCAGGTCAGGCGCGGACGGTCGATCGTCGGCTACAAGCGTCCCGAGCTGGTCGAGATCGTCGGCCGCATCGCCGCCCGCGAGCCGGATCTCACCGACGAGCAGATCGTCGAGCTGGTCACCCGGCTCCTCGGCTGCCCGGAGGACGAGGCGCTCCTCGTCGGCGCCCGGCTCCGCTACGCCGTGGAGGCGTACCGGGAGCAGCAGTCGGGGTCCGGCTAGCTCCATAGAGGAATAGAACATTCCGTTCTGGTACGGTAGAACGGAATGCTTTGTTCCTATTCAAGGGGGCCGTCATGCGGACGCTCGACCGACGGACGCTCAACCGGGCGGCGCTGGAGCGCCAGCACCTCCTGGAGCGGGCCGACATGTCCGCCCTGGACGCCGTCCGCCACCTCGTCGCGCTCCAGGCGCAGGAGAACAACGTCCCCTACTACACGCTCTGGACGCGGCTGGCGGGCTTCCGGCGCGACGACCTCACCGACCTCATGACCGGGCGGCACGTCGTGCGCGGGTCGATCCTCCGGGGGACGCAGCACATGGCCCTCGCCGACGACTACCTGTGGCTGCGGCCGCTCGTCCAGGAGAGCATCCTGCGCGCGCGGCAGGGCGCGTTCGGCGGCGCCACCCGCGACTGGGACCTCGACGAGCTGGCCGCCGCGGCCCGCGGGCTCCTGGAGGGCGAGGTCATGACCCGCCCGCAGCTCGCGGGGAGGCTCGCCGAGATGTGGCCGGGACGCGACCGGACGGTCATCGGCTGGACGGTCCAGGCGCTGCTGTCGGTCGTCCACCCGCCGCCCAGCGGGACGTGGAACGTCGGCGGCGCCACGCCGTTCGCGCTCGCGGAGGAGTGGATCGGCAGGCCGTTCCACCCTGCCGGGCCGGAGCGGCTGGTCCGCCGCTACCTGGCGGCGTTCGGGCCCGCGTCAGTCAAGGACTTCCAGATCTGGTCCGGCCTGCGCCGGATGGCGGAGGTCTTCGACGGGATGCGCCCCGACCTGCGCGTCTGCCGGGACGAGAACGGCGTGGAGCTCTTCGACCTCCCCGACGCCCGCCTCCCGGACGGCGGGGGCGACGCGCCCGTCCGGTTCCTGCCGGGGTTCGACAACCTCGTCCTCGCCTACGCCGACCGGACCCGCCTGATGACGGACGAGCACCGCAAACTCGTCTGCGTCGGCTCGGAGACGAAGCCGACCCTCCTCGTTGACGGACGCGTCCACGGCCTGTGGACGCTCAAGCACGACAGGAAGGCGCGCCGCGCCGTCCTGACGGTCGAGGCGTTCGCCCCGATCCCGGACGAGCGGGCGGTCGAGGCGGAGGCGGCGAGCCTTCTGGAGTTCACCGACCCCGACGCCGCGCACGAGGTGCGCCTCCCGGCCTGGACGGGATGACCTCGCGGAATGGCGACAGGTGGACCCCGGGGATTACCCGATCCCCGGGGCCCGGAAGCCGTCGAATGCGCCCACCGGCGATGATCAGGCGCCGGGTCAGTTTTCCTTCGCCGCGCTCTTCCGTTGAGCTACCGCGGCACGAGAGCCGCGGGTCAGATTCGAACTGACAACTACGGGAAAGACCGGTCGCCTCCGCCGGTGGGTAACGGCGAATGCTGAGTCTGGAGCGAGAGTCTGAGCCTGCGTATTCAGACTGAGCGTCATCCTCAGCTTTCCGCGTCCACGGGGGACGCGGCCCCCCGCGCTCCAGCGGGGGAGTCCATGGGTTACGCGAACAGGTACGCGAAGACGGCGTCGCCGACCTGCCGGTCGTCGACCTCGGCGGTGTTGGCCTCCTCCCGCGCGTACTTCACCGCGGCCTGCAGCCGGTCCACCCGGTCGCGCAGCTCGTTCAGGCGCCGCGCGGGCAGCGCGCCGGAGAACGCGACCTTGGTCCAGGTGCCGACGACCACGTCCTCGGTGAACGTCTCGACCTGGGCCGGGTGCTTGTCGGTCGCCTCGTACAGGACGTGCGCCCGCGGGACCTTCTTCGTCCGGGACGTCTCGACCGGCTCGGCGCGCCACACGTCCTGGCTCTCGTCGTAGGTCCACGACTCGGCCGCGTCCAGGACGGGCAGGTTGTCGAGGACCGCGTGCAGCTCGTTGAGCTGCTTCTCCAGGAACAGCAGGTAGGTGACCGGGACGTCGGCGAGGACCGTGCGGCCGTCCACGACGACGTCGGCGCTCGCCGCGCGGTTCGCCCAGTCCTTCGTGGCGACGACGTCGAACAGCCGGGTGAGCGTCTTCGAGACGTCGCGGAGCGCGTTCTCCGACTTCACCTGGACCTTGGTCGACTCGGGCGGAAGGGTCTCGCCCTCCTCGTCCTTCGGACGGTAGACGCGCGAGATCCCCGACAGCAGCACCGGCTTCTGGAGCAGCCGCAGAACGTCCGCCACCTCGCGCTGGGCGCGGCTCTTCACGCCCTTTTCAATGGCGATGATCTGGTTGAGCTTTGCCATGGGTCATCTCACCTTCTCCCGTCAGGAACACGGTCAACGCTACTGAGGCCCGGCGAATATCCATAATGGTTTTCCGGCGAATCGCCTGCCCCGTGTCAGACGAAGTCTGTACAAATGTCGGTGTGACCGAATGGGACGGGGAATCGCTGGCGCGGCTGCGCGCCGCCGCACACCGCGGGGACGGCCGCGACGGGCTCGGCGCGCTGCGCGGGCGGCCGCTCGCCCCGGTGCTGCAATACGCGGGCGACGTGCTCGCCTTCGCGCTGGCCGAGCACGAGCCCGAGCCCGACGCGGAGCCGCTCGCCCGCGCCTGCCTCGACGCGCTGGAGGGACGCGGCCTGCCGGGCGACCCCGAGCTGGCCGCCGACCTCGCCGCCGCGCTCGGACGGCGGCCCGCGCCGCCGCTCGTCCCGCTGCCCGCCGACCTCGGCGCCGTGGCGGCGGCGCTGGACGACGGCGGCTCCCTCCTCGACCTGGAGCGCGGCGACGTCGTCCCCGCCGACGAGGCCGACGACCCCGCCGCCGACCCAGCCGAGGAGGCCGACCGCTGGCTGCCGATCCCGCCGCTGCCCCTCCCCGAAGGGGAGGACGCCCGGCGCGGGGCGGCGCGCGGCTGGCTCGCCGCCCAGGGCTACCGCCCCGCCCCCCGCACGCTCTAAGACCCCGGGCGGACCAGCGGGAACGGGATCGTCTCGCGGATGCTCCGCCCGGTCAGCGTGATCAGCAGCCGGTCGATGCCCATGCCCATCCCGCCCGCCGGGGGCATGGCGTACTCCAGGGCGCGGAGGAAGTCCTCGTCCAGCTCCATGGCCTCCGGGTCGCCGCCCGCCGCCTGGAGCGACTGCTCGGTGAGGCGCTGCCGCTGCAGGATCGGGTCGATCAGCTCCGAGTAGGCGGTGCCGAGCTCCATCCCGAAGACGATCAGGTCCCACTTCTCGGCGAGCCGCGCGTCGGCCCGGTGCGGCCGGGTCAGCGGGGACGTCTCCGCCGGATAGTCCCGGACGAACGTCGGCGCCGCCAGCGTCCCCTCGACCAGCGCCTCGAACAGCTCCTGGACGATCTTCCCCTGCCCCCACTGCGGGTCGGCGTTCAGCCCGCGCCGCTCGGCGTACCCGCGCACGACCGGGGCCGGGGTGTCCGGCGTGACCTCCTCGCCCAGCGCCTCCGACACCGACCCGTACACGGTGATCTCCCGCCACGGCTCGGCGAGGTCGTGCTCGGCCCCGTCCCGGACGACGACCGTGGTGCCGAGCGCGGCCCGCGCCGCGTCCGTCACGAGCGAGCGCGTCAGCTCGGCCATCGTGTCGTAGTCGCCGTACGGCTCGTACGCCTCCAGCATCGTGAACTCGGGATTGTGCTTCGGCGAGACGCCCTCGTTGCGGAAGTTGCGGTTCAGCTCGAAGACGCGTCCGACCCCGCCGACGAGCAGCCGTTTCAGATACAGCTCGGGCGCGATCCGCAGGTAGAGCTGCAGGTTGTAGGCGTTCATGCGGGTCGTGAACGGGCGCGCGGCCGCGCCGCCGTGGACGGGCTGGAGCATCGGCGTCTCGACTTCGAGGTAGCCGCGCGCGCGCAGCCCGTCCCGGACGGCGGCGACCGCGTCGCCGCGCATCCGCAGCATCCGGCGCGCCTCGTCGTTGACGATGAAGTCGACGTACCGCTGCCGCACCCGGGCCTCCGGGTCGGACAGCCCGCTGCTCTTGTTCGGCAGCGGCCGCAGGCACTTGGCCGCGAGCCGCCACGACTCGGCGCGCACCGACAGCTCGCCGCGCCGGGACGTGACGACCTCCCCGCTCACGCCCACCTGGTCGCCGAGGTCGATCAGCTTCTTCCAGTGCCGCAGCGACTCGTCGCCGAGCGCGTCCGCGGTGAGCATGACCTGGAGGTCGCCGGTCTCGTCGCGCAGCGTGACGAAGATCAGCCTGCCGTGCTCGCGGGCGAGGACGACCCGTCCGGCGACCGCGACCCGCTCCCCGGTGCGGGCGTCGGGCGCGAGGTCGGGGAACCGCTCGCGGATCCCGGCGGCGAAGTCGGTGCGCTCGAAGCCGAGCGCGTACGGCTCCATCCCGGCGGCCCGGATCTCCTCCAGCTTGGCGTGCCTGACCCGCTCCTGCTCCGACAGCCGGCGCTGCGGCGCGCGGGCGGCGTCGGCCGCGTCCTCGATCTCCTTGATCCGCTGGACGAGGTCGGCGGAGGGGACCATCGCGGCGGCGCGGTCCAGCTTCGGCCGGTTCAGGTTCGGCAGGAACCCCTCGGCGCGGGCGTAGGCGAGCCCGAGCCGCAGGACGTCCCGGCCGTGCGTGTAGCAGACGTAGCGCGGCCGCCAGTGCGGCAGGTACTTGGAGTTCGCCAGGTACAGCGATTCGAGCTGCCAGAACTTCGACGCGAACGACAGGAACCGGTAGTAGAGCCGCGCGACCGGCCCCGCGCCGATCGACGAGCCCTGCGCGAACGCCTTGCGCAGCATCGCGAAGTTCAGCGAGAGCTGCTGCGCGCCGACGGCCGCCGCCTTCTCCGCGAGCTTCGCGACCATGTACTCGTTCAGGCCGTTCTCCGCGAGCCGGTCGCGGCGCATCAGGTCGAGCGACAGCCCCGTCCGCCCCCACGGGACGAAGCTGAGCAGCCCGCGCAGCTCGCCCTCGGCGTCGAACGCCTCGACCATGACGCAGCGGCCGTCGGTCGGGTCGCCGAGGCGGCCGAGCGCCATCGAGAAGCCGCGCTCGGTGTCGTCGCCGCGCCAGGCGTCCGCGCTGCGGATGAGCTTCGCCATCTCCCACGCCGGGATCTGCGAGTGCCGCCTGATCCGGACGGTGTACCCGGCCCGCTCCACCCGCCGGACGGCCTGGCGGACCTGGCGCATCTCCCGCCCGTCCAGGTTGAAGTCGGTGAGGTCGATGATGGCCTCGTCGCCGAGTTCGAGGGCGTCGAAGCCGTGCCGCCGGTAGATGTGCGCGGCGCGCTCCCCGACGCTGACCGCGCCCGGGATCCAGGCGTGCGCGCGGCACTCGGCGAGCCACGCCTCGATCGCCTGGTCCCACGACTCGGGGTCGCCGAGCGGGTCGCCGCTGGCGAGCGAGACCGACCCCTCCACCCGGTAGGCGATCGCGGCCTTGCCGTTCGGCGCGATCATGATGTCCTTGTCGCGGCGCAGCGCGAAGTAGCCGAGGGAGTCCTGGTCGCCGTACTCGGCGAGCAGCGCGCGGGCGGCGAGCTCCTCACGCGGGCGCAGCACGGGGTCGCGCCGACCCGGCTTGAACAGCGCCCAGAACGTGACGAGCAGCAGCCCGGTGCCGAGCACCCAGAGGATCGCGTCCACCGCGAACGGGACGTTCACGTTGATCGGCTTGCCGCTGACCCGCGGCCCGAGGACGGTCTGCGAGATCGCGTAGAGCGGGTGCGTCCAGAGGTCGCCGTGCCGGTTCCGGTCGGTCATGTTGACCAGCAGCGTGCCGATCCCGAGGGTCACGATCAGCGTGCCGATGAACACGAGCGTGGCCAGCCTGCGGTTCGCGCGGTCCGGCAGCGTGGTGAACTGCCCGCGCGCGGAGATCAGCAGGACGAGCACCGCGAGGTAGACGCCCGCGCTGACGATCAGGCCGATCGGCGTCGGCTTCTCCGGGCTGATCAGCGTGGTCAGCAGGGCCGTCACGCCGAGCGCCGTCGGCAGGCAGAAGATCGCCACGAGGATCCGCCAGGCGGCCTTCTTGCGCCGCCTGATCCCCATCGACAGCAGGATCCACACGAGCCCGATGGGCACGCTCGGGAACCAGCCGAGGTAGCCGATCCAGCGCAACGCCCAGATATCGGCTATCTCAAGGATGAGACCATAGGAGACCCACGCGAGGAGCGAGAGGATCCCGGAGAGGCGCGTGTACCAGAAGAAGATCGTCGGTGCGGCCTGGATCAGCCGTCCCCATTCGCCGCGCAGGCCGCCGCGCGGCTCGTGCGGGTCGTGCGGGTCCCGTCCCGGCGCGTTCCCCCGGTCGCCGTGCGGTGCTGCCTTCTTATTCGTCACGGGTGTCACGTCCACCACGCTTCCGTCGGCGCGTGCCCGTCCGGCGGCGAACCTCAAGGTGGGGCCGGACGTCGTACGAGTAGGGGGATGTGGCTTGCAAGCTCGGTCCAAGGTTGTCAGCAAAAGTCGA
Organism: Actinomadura chibensis NBRC 106107; assembly: GCF_001552135.1. GTDB lineage: Bacteria > Actinomycetota > Actinomycetes > Streptosporangiales > Streptosporangiaceae > Spirillospora > Spirillospora chibensis. The sequence goes on from NZ_BCQP01000042.1 coordinate 37,201, forward strand.
TATGGTCGCGGATATGCCAAATGAACCCACCGGTGAGCGGTTGCTCGCCCGCCGCTACCGCCTGGTGACCCAGGTGGGCCGGGGCGGCATGGGGACGGTCTGGCAGGCGCACGATGAGGTCCTCGGTCGTGACGTTGCGGTGAAGGAGGTCATCCTCCCGCATGGTCTCACCGATGAGGAACGCGCCGTCCACCACAAGCGCACGTTCCGTGAGGCGCGCACCGCGGCCCGGCTCGGCCACCCCGGCGTCGTCACCGTCTACGACGTCGTGGAGGAGGACGACCGCCCCTGGATCATCATGGAGCTGATCAGGGCGCGCTCCCTCGACCAGGTGATCAAACAGGAGGGCCCGCTGGAGGCCCGCCGCGCCGCGGAGATCGGCCGGCAGATGCTCGCCGCGCTGCACGCCGCGCACGAGGCCGGCGTGCTGCACCGCGACGTCAAGCCCAGCAACGTGCTGATCACCGGCACCGGGCGCATGGGCGAGCGCGCCGTGCTCACCGACTTCGGCATCGCGACCGCGTCCGGCGACGCCACCCTCACGCAGACGGGCCTCGTCATGGGCTCGCCCGCCTACATCGCGCCCGAGCGTGCGCGCGGGCGTGTCGCGGGGCCCGCGTCCGACCTGTGGTCGCTCGGCGTGACCCTGTACGCGATGCTGCACGGCAAGTCGCCGTTCGAGCGTCCCGAGCCGATGGCCGCGCTGGTCGCGGTCATCTCCGAGGAGCCCGACCCGCCGGAGAAGGGCGGCCGGCTCATCCCGGTCATCGAGGGGCTGCTGCAGAAGAACCCCGACCAGCGGATGGAGGCCATCGAGGCGGGCGCGCTGCTGGACGACATCGTCCGCCAGGAGACCATCGACACGCAGCGCACGATGGCCGTCGAGTACACGGCCGACGACCTCCCGCCCGCCGCCGGGCCGGGCGCGGGCTCGCCCGCCGAGACCGTCGTCGAGCCGCCCGCCGCCGGGGCGGCGGGCGCCCGTCCCGACCAGTTGACCAGCTTCGACCTCCCGCCCGGCGCCGCCGCGTCCGGGCCCGCGCCCGCGGGGAAGGCCGGGAAGGCGGGGCCGAACGAGACCACGCCCGACCCCGACCGCGTGTCGTCCTGGCGGTCGTCGTCCGGTCCCCGGACCGAGCCGGTCGGCAGCACGATGCCCACCCGCCGCGGGGCGGTGAACCGCGCGCCCGGCGCAGCCGACCAGGGGCTGGCCGACCACGAGGGGACGCACTTCCCGCCGACGACGCACGGAGGCGGCGGCGGACGCCCGGCGCTCGCGTCCAACCGCAACGTGCTGATCGTGGCGGCGGCGGTGCTGGTGATCATCATGGTCGTCGCCGGGATCGCGCTGGCGAGCGGCGGCAAGGGCGGCGAGCGGGCCCGCAAGGAGGGCGCGACCACCCCGGCGACCGGCGGCAGGGCCTCGGCCGCGCCGCCCCCGTCGGCGAAGCCGAGCGGCACGCCGGGCGTCGGCGTCCCCGCCGGGTACCGGACGCACAAGGACCGCAGCGGCTACAGCCTCTCCGTCCCGGAGAAGTGGACGGGCCCCGAGCGCAGGAACGGCGGCGACTTCTACTACGCGCCCGGCCGCGGAACCTACATCCAGATCGACCAGACCGACGATCCCGGCAAGAGCGCGATCGGCGACTGGCGGCGGCAGGAGCGCGGCGGCGCCGGCTTCCGCGGCTACAAGAAGATCGACATCAGGCCGACCGGCGACCACCCGCCCGTCCCCGACACCGGGAAGGGCAAGAAGTCCGCCGACTGGGAGTTCACCTTCGACGCGGACGGCGGCCGCATGCACATCCTGAACCGCGGCTTCGTCGCGAACGGGCACGGCTACGCGATCCTGCTCTGCGCGCCCGACAAGGACTGGGAGAAGGTACTCGCCGACCTGCAGCCCGTCTACCGCCTCTTCACGCCCGCGGGCGACTGATGGAGGGGCGCGTCCTCGCCGGTCGGTACCGGCTGGAGTCCGTGGTCGGCCGCGGCGGCATGGGCACCGTGTGGCGGGCCCGCGACGAGACCCTCGACCGGGAGGTCGCGGTCAAGGAGGTCGTCCTGCCCGCCGGGCTGAGCGACGAGGAGCGCGACAACCGGCACCGCCGCACGCTGCGGGAGGCCCGCGCGTCCGCGCGGCTGAACCACCCGGGCGTGGTGACCGTCCACGACGTGGTCGACGAGGATGGCCGCCCCTGGATCGTGATGGAGCTGGTCCGGGCCCGCTCCCTCCAGGACATCGTCGACGAGGACGGCCCGCTCCCGCCCGGCCGCGTCGCGACGATCGGCCGCCAGGTCGCGGGCGCGCTGCGCGCCGCGCACGCGATCGGCATCCTGCACCGCGACGTGAAGCCCGCGAACGTGCTCGTCGGCGACGACGACCGCGCCGTGCTCACCGACTTCGGCATCGCGCAGATGGCGGGCGACGCGACGCTCACCGCCACCGGGATGGTGATGGGCTCGCCCGCGTACATGTCGCCGGAGCGGATCAACGGCGACCCGGCGATCCCCGCGTCCGACCTGTGGGCGCTCGGCGCGACCCTCTACGCCGCGACCGAGGGCCGCGCCCCGCACCACCGCAGCGACGCGATGGCCGTGCTCGCCGCGATCATGACGCAGGACGTCCCGCCGGCGCGGAACGCGGGGCCGCTCGCGCCCGTCCTCACCGGGCTGCTCGACCGCGACCCGGTCCGGCGGATGAGCGGCGCCGAGGCCGAGGACGCGCTGGCGGCGGTCGCGAACGGGCACGCCGCCGGGCTGGCCGCCGTCCAGATCGCGTCGCACGAGGCCACGTCGGTGGACGGCCCCACGGTCGGGCACGCGGCGCCGCCCCCGCCGCCGACCTTCCCGCCGGCGCCGCTGTCGGTCCCCGTGCCCCCGCCGCCCGACCACATGACCACGCAGTACCCGCCGGGCACCGGGGGCCAGTGGACGCCCGCCCACCCGGCCGCGGCGCCGCGGCGGCGGTCGGCGGTCGTCCCGGTCGTGGCGGGCGCGGTCGCGGCGGCGGCCGTCCTGGCGGTCGCCGGGTTCCTGCTGTGGCCGGAGAAGGACGCCTCCGGCGGCGCGCGGGGCGCGGGCCAGTCGCCGACCGTCATCGAGCAGCCGACGACGCCGACGACGCCGAGCGCGCCGCCGCCGACGCCGTCCGTCCCGCCGCGGACGCCCCTCCCGGACGGCATGACCCCGGCGGCCGGCACCGGCTACACGATCGGCGTCCCGCGCGGGTGGCGGCGCTCCGAGCAGGGCAGCAGCGTCGTCTGGACCGATCCCGTGACCAGCGCCTACGTCCAGGTCGACCGCACCCCGTGGACGGGCGACCCCTACCAGCACTGGGTCACCTGGGAGCGGGAGGCCATCGCGGACGGCAAGCTCAAGGGCTTCCAGCGCGTCGCGCCGATCACCAGCACCACGGCCGCGGGGTATCCCGCCGCCGACATCGAGTTCACCTGGTCCCGGTCGGGGGGCCTCACCCGGGCGCGCGACCGCGGTGTGATGGCGGACGGCCGGGCGTACGCTGTCATCGTCGCGGTTCCCGCGTCCCAGTGGAACGAGAACGAGACGCTCGTGAAGAATGTTCTCGACACGTTCCGTCCCTCCGGGGTGGGATGACCAGCGGGGGGACCCTCTAGCCATGGCACAGGCACGTCTGCTCGGCAACCGCTACCGGCTCGACTCGGTGGTCGGCCGCGGCGGCATGGGCACCGTGTGGCGCGCCTTCGACGTCATGCTCGACCGCGAGGTCGCGGTCAAGGAGGTCCTGCTGCCGCCGGGCCTGTCCGACTCCGAGCGGCACGTCCTGTACGAGCGGACGTTCCGGGAGGCGCGGGCGTCGGCGCGGCTGAACCACTCCGGGGTGGTGACCGTCCACGACGTGGTCGAGGAGTCCGACCGCCCGTGGATCGTGATGGAGCTCGTCCTCGCGCCGTCCCTGCAGGACCTGCTGGAGCGCGGGCCGATGGAGCACCGCCGGGTCGCCGACATCGGGCTCCAGATGCTCGGGGCGCTGCGGCACGCGCACGAGAAGGGCATCCTGCACCGCGACGTCAAGCCCAGCAACGTGCTGATCACCGACACCGGGCGCGTGGTCCTCACCGACTTCGGCATCGCGCAGGTGGAGGGCGACGCGACGCTCACGCAGACCGGCCTGGTCATGGGCTCGCCCGCCTACATCCCGCCGGAGCGGGCGCAGGGCGAGCGCGCGGTGCCCGCGTCCGACCTGTGGTCGCTCGGCGCGACCCTGTACGCGGCCGTGGAGGGACGCTCCCCCTACGAGCGGTCGGACGCGATGGCGTCGCTGCAGGCCGCGCTGACCGAGCCCGTCCCGCCCGCGCGGAACGCGGGGCCGCTCGCCCGCGTCCTGGACGGCCTGCTCGCCCGCGAGCCGGTGAACCGGATGACGGCGGCGCAGGCGAATCCCCTCCTCACGCGGGTCGCGACCCTCCCGCCGTCGCCGCCGGTCGGCGAGACGGTGGCGGACGAGCCGTCCGGCCGGTTCGCGCCCACGACCCGGACGGACGACGCGTCGGAGACCGTCCTCGACCCGGCCGACCTCGACTCGGTCACCCGGCGCGACCCCGGCGACCTCGACGGACCCGAGCCGGAGCCGGTGACGCGCCGCGACCCGGGCGAGCGGGAGCCGGTGACGCGGCGCGACCCCGGCCGGTTCCGGCAGCCGGACCAGAACGGCGTGCACGGGCGGAGCCCGCATCCGGCGCGGGACCCGCGTGACTCCGAGTCCCGGACGTTCCAGCAGACGGAGTGGGCGCCCCCGCCGTCCCAGCAGCCCCCGTCCCAGCAGCCCCCGTCCCAGCAGCCGCCGTCCCAGCAGCCGCCGTCGCGGCATCCGGCGCTCGGCCGCCCGCCGACGCAGCCGCCGAGCCAGCCGCCCGCCCTCCCGTCCGCTCCGCAGACGCCGCCGCCGTGGCAGCAGCCGCAGCAGTACGCGAACTGGCAGCAGCCGCCGCCCCCGTCGCCCGCCCACGGGGCGCAGAGCGCGGGGCACGGCGGGACGGAGCGCCGCCGGACGGTGCTGATCGTCACGATCGCGGTGGTCCTCGTCGTCGCGGCGGTGCTGGCGGGCGCGTTCATCCTGCGCGGCAAGCTCAAGAGCGGCGCGGCCGGAACGCCGCCCGCGATCACCGCCACCGCCTGACAGCCACCGCCTGACCGCCGAGCGTCAGCCGCCGGGGGAGAGGGCGTCCAGGGCGAGCCGCAGGTCGGCGACGTGGCCGCCGAGGTCGGTGGCGGGCTCGCCGGAGTTCAGCCGGTCGACGTCGTCCTCGACGCGCTTGAGGCGTTCGTCGAGCGCGCCGAGCAGCCGGTCGCAGGCCGCCATGACCGACTCCCCGGCGCCCTCGGCGAGGGTCTGCCGCAGCAGCCGCGCCTGCCGCCTGAGCTGCAGGTTGCGCCGGTGCAGCTCGACGAACACCGACACCTTCGCGCGCAGCAGCCACGGGTCGAACGGCTTGGTCAGGTAGTCGACCGCGCCCGCCGCGTAGCCGCGGAACGCCTGCTCCCCGGCCTCGCCGCCGGCGGTGAGGAAGATGATCGGGACGTCCCGGGTGCGCGGCCTGGCCTTGATGTGCCCGGCCGTCTCGAACCCGTCCATCTCCGGCATCACGACGTCGAGCAGGATCAGCGCGAACTCGTCGTTCAGCAGTTCCTTCAGCGCGGCCTGGCCGGAGGTGACGGGCACGACCTCGACCGGCAGGGCGTCCAGGACGGCGGCGAGGGCGGTCAGGTTCTCCGCGCGATCGTCGACGGCGAGGATCCTCGTGTCGTTCGGCACCGGACTCCTTCGCGTCGATGACGGCCCGCCGCCGGATGCCCCGCGGCCCCGCCGTCCACCCTGCCACACCGATCGGACGACAACAGTGAATCGCCCCGGAGTAAGAATTACTAGGGCAGCCAGCCCGGTTTGACCAGCCCCGACTCGTAGGCGAAGACGACGAGCTGCGCGCGGTCGCGCGCGCCGAGCTTCACCATCGTGCGGCTGACGTGCGTCTTCGCGGTGGCCGGGCTCACCACCAGGCGCGCCGCGATCTCCTCGTTGGACAGGCCCTCCCCGACGAGCGCCATCACCTCCCGCTCACGCTCGGTGAGCGCGTTCAGCCGGGGCGACGGCGCGGGCTCCTTCGCCCGCGCCGCGAACTCGGCGATCAACTGCCTGGTCACGCTCGGGGACAGCAGCGCGTCGCCCTCCGCGACGGCCCGCACCGCGTGGAGCAGCTCGACCGGCTCGGTGTCCTTGACGAGGAACCCGCTGGCGCCGCCGCGCAGCGCCTCGAAGACGTACTCGTCCAACTCGAACGTGGTGAGGATCACGATCCGCACGCCGGACAGCCGGTCGTCCGACGCGATCCGCCGGGTCGCCTCAAGGCCGTCCAGGCCCGGCATCCGGATGTCCATGAGGATGACGTCGGGACGCAGCGACCGCGCCCGCTCGACGGCCTCCGCGCCGTCGCTGGCCTCGCCGACGACCTCGATGTCGGCCTGCGCGTCCAGCAGGGCGCGGAACCCGGCCCGGACGAGCACCTGGTCGTCGGCCAGCAGAACCCTGATCGGGGAGCCGTCGTCCCCGGCCGCCGACCCGTCGGAGTAGCGCATGTCCCGTCCTCCCCGCCTCACCGCGCGCCGTTCGGCGCCTCGCCGCCGGATTCGCCGCCGGGTTCGTCGCCGAGGGGGAGTCGCGCCCGCACCCGGAACCCGCCGCCCGGCCGCGGCCCGGCCTCGAACTCGCCGCCGAGCGCCGCCGCCCGCTCCCGCATGCCCCGGATGCCGGAGCCGGTGCCGTCCGGGTCGTCGTCCAGCAGGGACACCCCCCGGCCGTCGTCCTCGACCCGCACCTCGATGTCGTGTTCACCGTAGGCGATCCGGACGCGCGCCGTCACCGGCCCCGGCCCGGCATGGCGGCCCACGTTCGTCAGCGACTCCTGGACGATCCGGAACGCGGCGAGGTCGGCGCCCGAGTGCGGCGGCCGCCGCTCCCCGGTGACCTCGGCGTGCACCCGCAGCCCGGCCGAGCGGGCGCGGTCGAGCAGGTCGTCGAGCCGGTCGAGCCCGGCGGTGGGGGAGCGCGGCGCGGTCTCGCCCTCGGCCCGCAGCGCGCCGATCACCCCGCGCATCTCGGTCAGCGCCTCCTTGCTGGCGTCCTTGATCGCGGCGAGCGCGGTGCGGGCCTGCTCGGGGTTCTGGTCCATGAGGTGCAGCGCCACGCCCGCCTGCACGTTGATCATCGAGATGTTGTGGGCGAGGACGTCGTGCAGCTCGCGGGCCATCCGCAGCCGCTCCTCGCTGGCCTCGCGGCGCTCCTTCTCGGCGCGGATCCGGGCGGCCTCCGCGGCCCGCTGCGCCCGCGTCCGGACGAGCTCCGACGTCACCAGCACGACCAGCGCCCAGCCGACGACGAACGTCACGTCGGTGAGGGTCGGCCGCTCCACCGGGAACACGCCGCCGTGGCCGCGCTCCCGCTCCGGGCCGCCGATCAGCGCGGTCAGCCCGAGGTAGGCGGCGAGGCCGAGGCCGGCGCCCGCCCAGGCGGCGAGCCGGTGCCCGGCGACGACGGCCGCCATCAGCGCGACGGCGAGGGAGAACGGCGCGGGCCCGTAGGTGTAGGCGCGCAGCAGGTAGAGGGCCGTCACGGCGGCGACGGCGCCGAGCGTGAACACCGGACGGCGGCGGCGCAGCAGCAGCAGCGCCGGACCGGCGAGCAGCAGGGCGAGGCCGAGCGGCCCGAGCTCGCGGTGGCCGACGTCGAGCCCGCCGGACCCGCCGGGCCCGCCGTCCGCCCAGGGCGGGCCGGACGACCCGTGCCCCGGCCCGCCGTGCTGCGCGCCCAGCGACCCGACGACCTGCACGAACGCGAGCAGCGCCGGCACGACCCACACCGGCCACGCGGACGGGCGCGGCCAGTGCGGACGGACCGGTGAGGTGCTCATGCCTGCACGGTAGGACATCGGCCCCCGGCCCCGCGTCGGCCGCCGGGAGGCGGCGCCCCTACTCCCTGGGAGGTAGCCGGAGCCGGTCGCCGAGCCGCCGCAGGACGTCGGAGAACTCCCCGCGGGACCGCGCGAGCGGGAGCGTCTCGGCGCGCATCGGCGGCCGGACGAGCGAGACGAACCGCCGCGCCTGCGCCGCCTCCGGGCCGTCCTGGTCGGCGGCGGCGAGCAGCCACACCGGCGGCGGCGGGACGTGCCGCAGCCGCCACGGCAGGTCGTCGCTCAGCCGCACCGCCTCGCTCCCGCCGTAGAGGGCGGGGTCGCCGCGCGGCTCGTCGAAGCGGGCGTCCAGGGTCGCGGCGGCGGTGAAGCGGTCGGAGTGCAGCATGGCGAGCCGGGCCGCGCACCGCCCGGCGGCCGGGCCGGCCCCGGCGACGCCCCAGCCGGCGCGGGTCGGCGGCACGCGGTAGGCGCCGGCGAGCGCGGCGGGCAGGTCGGCGGCGAGGAAGGTCTCGGCGAGCGGGCCGCCGGTGCGGCCGGGCACGTCCCGGCAGCGGCCGCCGGGCAGCCGCACCGCCACGTAGATCGTCGGCCGGGCGTCCGCGGGGATCGGCGGCGCGGCGGCGCCGTCGGTCAGGACGACGGCCACCGGCAGCGTCTCCGCGCCCGGCTCGAAGTAGCGCCTCGGCAGGTAGACGCGCGCCTTGTCGTCGATCCCGCTGCGCGCGCCGCGGACGTCCAGGACGTCCACCCGGCCGCCGCCGGAGCGCGTCTCGGTGCCGGTGCGCTTCGCGGGCGCGGCGCGCGGCCCCTGCACCTGGACGTGCGCCACCCGCGCGCCCTCGGGGGTGTTGCCGAGCAGGTCGTCCCAGGTCGGGTAGAACACGAAGTACCGGTTGGCGAGCAGGACGACCGACGCGGTCAGCGCGCACTGCGCGGCGAGCAGCAGCCCGGTCCGGGCGAGCACCGCGCGGGGGCCGGGCCCGGCGGCGCGCCGCCACAGGACGAGCGCGGCGCCGACGGCGACCGCCGCGAGCAGGCACACCGGGCCGATGAAGGCGACGCTCACGGGCTCCATGTCACTCGCCCCGCAGACGCGCGCTCAGCCATCTGATCGACGGCGGGATGTACTTGCGGAAGGTCTTGAAGTTGTGGCCGCCGGACGGCAGCAGCAGCTCGTCCACGGTCAGCGGCGGCCGCGCGGCCCGCATGAACACCCGCGCCGACGGGAACGTCTTCTCGCCGACGTCCGCCGACGCGATCAGCAGCGACACCGGCGGCGGGGGGAGGTTCCGCTCCCGCCAGATCAGGTTGCTGTTGCGCCGGACGGCCGGGCTGCCGCCGTACAGGTCGCGGGTCGTCGTGTCGAGCAGCGCGTGGAAGTGCCCGGCCATGGTGACCCCGGCGGAGAACCGGTCCGAGTGCAGCATGGCGAGCTTCGCGGCGCAGAAGCCGCCGGTCGAGTACCCGGCGACGCCCCAGCCGCTCCGGTCCCGCGCCACCCGGTAGGTCGCGGCGACCGCCTCGGGGACGTCCTGCGCGAAGAACGTCTCGACCTGCGGGCCGCCCGGCACGTCGGCGCACTCGGTGTCCCACCCGGCGACCACGGTCGGCCGTGCCATCACGTAGATCATCGGCTGGATCCGGTGCGCGGCCTGGGCCTGCGCCACGTCCTCGGGGATGTGCCCGCGCCTGATCCAGACGAGCCGGTCCGCCGCCGGGTACCCGGCGAGGAACAGCACGACGGGGAACCGCCGGGACGCGTACGCCGACTGGAAGTACTGCGGCGGCAGGTACACGTACTCCTCCGCCGACAGCCCGGTGCGGACGCCCTGGACGACGACGCGCTCGACCTGCCCGTCCTTCGCGGGCGAGCGGTCGCCGCGCGAGCCCGGGGACAGGTCGGGGCGGGGCGTCCGGACGGTGATCCGCGAGCCGTCCCCGCCGGTCGTGCCCGCGTTGGGCGCCGGGGTCCCCGGCGGCCCGACGCCGCCGCCCGCCGCGCTGAACAGGTCCGACCAGGACCCGTAGAACAGGTAGTGCGCGTTCAACCCCGCGACCAGCGCCAGCACCACGACGAGCTGGCATCCGGCGAGCATCGCCGCCCGCGCCGCCACCGCCCGTCCGCGCTTCGCGGCCGCCTTCGGCCAGACGGCCACGACCGCGGCCATGCATCCGACCGCGGCTAAGGCCAGCAGGCCGAACGTCCCCCAGCTCGTCAGTCCCACTCGAAGACCTACGGTGTTCGGGCCGGGCGGAGTTCAGGCCGTCCAGCGAATGGGTAGATGCTCGAACCCGTGCCGCGCGCTCGACCGCACCAGCACCGGCTCGCCCGCGAGCTGCGGCAGCCCGGGGCGTTCCAGCACCGCGTCGAGCAGGGCCCGCAGGTGCACCCGCGCCAGCCGCGCGCCGAGGCACGCGCGCTGCCCGAACCCGAAGCAGAGATGCGACCGGACGTCCCGCAGGAACCGCTCGGGGAGGAACTGCCGAGGTTCGGCGAAGACCTCGTCGTCGTGGTTCGCGGACACAAGCCAAAGCGTAACCCGCTCCCCGGCGAGCAGCGGCACGCCGCCGATCACGGTGCCGCGCTGCACGACCCGCCACACCTGGAGGACGGGCGTCCACCAGCGCAGCATCTCCTCGACGGCGCTGTCGACGAGGCCGTCGTCGAACCGCTGCTCGCGGAGCCGGGCGAACTGCGCGGGATGGCGGAGCAACGCGTACAGGCCCCCGGCGAGAGTGTTCCGCAGCGTCTCGGGAAGGTCGCCGACGACCTCGCCGACGAAGTCCACCGGCTCCTTGGACGGGACGCGCGCCAGCATCGCCCGCGCCGGGGGCTCCATGTCGATGAGCGCGGCGTCGTGGGCGTCGCCGGGCCCGCCGTCCGGGGAGTGGCCGCCGACGCCGGGGTCGGGGCGGGTCGCCGGGCCGTGCACGACGCCGTCGCCCTGCGGCGCGAACAGCTCCGGGTGGACGAGCGCGTGCTGGACGTCCGCGTAGCGCAGCACCGCCCAGGAGCCGGGGCGTCCGGCGGCGCGGCCGTCCAGCCACACCACGGGCGTCCTGGCGCGGAGCCGCTCCAGCCGGTCGTGGGGGATGCCGCGGGCGTAGGTGTCCGCGCGGTCGAGCGCGCCCGCGTCGGTGATGGGCAGTGCGGTCGGCAGGACACCTCGCCGTTGAGGCATGGGCACCTCCTCTTCTAGGCGGACGCTAACGCGTCACGGCCGAACCCTGAAGGGCCGGATTCGGCCGTCCCATACGGCGGGGCGGGGTCAACCCGCGAGCCACTCGCCCGTCTCGACGCTGACCAGCCCGTGCCTGGCCGCCTCGATCACCGCCTCGCGCTGCGAGTGCACGCCGAGCTTGCTCAGCACGCTCTGCACGTGGCTGCGCGCCGTGCTGCGCGTCACCCCCATCGCCTTCGCGAGCGCCTGCGTCGACTCGCCGCGCGCGAGCCGGGTGAGGACCTCGCGCTCGCGCGGGGTGAGGAACCGCGCGACCTGCTCGGCCTGGCTGCGCGGGCGGGCGCCGCCGCGCCGGGCCGCCTGGTCGACGACGACCTCGCCGTCCTCGACGCGGCGCAGCACGGTGAGGATGTCGCGGGCCTGCTGGCCCTTGTGCGCGAACCCGCGCACGCCCGCGGCGACCCCGGCGTCCAGCACCGGCTGCTCCAGGAAGCCGGTGAGGACGACGAACCGCGTGCCGGGCGCGGCGGCGCGCAGCCGCGGCATCCAGTCGAGCGCGGTGCCGGACGGGAACTGCAGGTCGATCAGGCAGACGTCCGGCCGCCGCGCGCGCAGCACCGGCAGCGCCTCCGCGGGCGAGTAGGTCACCGCGAGGACGCTGTGCCCGGCGTCGGCGAGGACGAGGGACAGCGACTCGGCGAAGACCGCGTGGTCGTCGCAGATGATCATTTTCATGGATGGCGCCGCCAGTCGTCGCCGTGCGGGTCGGCGGGGGGTCCCGCGGCGCTGGGGGAGCCGGTCGCGGTCGGCGGGCCGACCGGGTCGTCGGGCGGCGGCGCGGCGGGCAGCAGCATGCGGACGCGCGCCCCGCCCATCTCGCAGGTGCGGATCTCCAGGCTGCCGCCGTACCCGGAGATCAGGTCGTGGACGATGCCGAGCCCCAGCGAGGCGAGCCCGCGCCGCGCCCGCCCGCGCGGGAACTCCGGGGCGCGGGAAGCGCCAGCGCTGCGGGACGCGCCGGTGTCGCGCGGGGCGGCGGGGGCGGCGCCGAAGCCGGGGCCGTCGTCGTCGACCTGGATCGCGACCCAGCCCTGGTCGGCCTCGACCCGCACGTCGACGCGCCCCTCCGCGACGCGGCACGCGTTGTCGAGGACGTTGCGGACCGCCCGCCACAGCGCGACCGGGTCCATGTGGGCCCATGCCTCGCCGCCCGCGAAGCACACCTCGTGCGTGGTGGAGAGCCGCATCCCGGTCACGACCTCGGCGGTGAGGTCGTCCACCCGGATGCGCTCCGGGCTCGGCAGCGGGCGCGCGTCGCCGTTCTCCTCCGCGTCGTCCTCGTCGAGCCGCCGCAGCAGGTGGTCGAGCCACCTGGTCTCGCCGAGGAGCTGCTCGATGCGGGCCCGGCTGGTGTCGCCGACGTCCTCCGCGACGACGACGGCCGAGGCCAGCATGATGATCGTGCCGAGCTCGTGGCGGATGTCGTGTCTGAGCCTGCGCCGCCAGAGCAGGTGCCCGCCGTCCGAAGCGGGCGGCGGCCTGTCGTGGCGCCCGGGTCCCGGCCCGGCCGGGAGCGTCCCCACGCCCACCCTGCCGCGCGCCGGGGACGACCGTGACCGCCCCATGTCCATGACGAACCCCCGTCCGCTATTCCAGCACGTCTATGACGGTCGCCCGGCGCCGCCGCCTATGTCCAGTCAATTGACCGCAACAGACCAGTGGCTGACCAGAAGTGGACATGCAGATCAGAGGGTGAACCTTTCTGTTTGACGGTGCGTCGCGACGGGATTGTCAGTTCACTTGTCGGCCTTTCTTTCATGCCTACGGCGTAGCCGCTTTGCGCATTACTGCGGGTGCGCCCGCGGGCCCGTCGGCGCACAATCTGCACATGCCGAAGGTCACATTTCTCGGACATGCGGGGGTGGCGGTGGACGCGGCCGCGTTCCACCTGCTCGCGGACCCGTGGCTCGCTCCAACGGGGGCCTTTCTCGGAGCCTGGCACCAGTATCCGAGAAACGATCACCTGGATCTCGTCCCGATGCTGGACGCGGACTGGGTCGCGGTGTCGCACGAACACCTAGATCATTTCGACCCGTGGGTCATCGACCGGCTTCCGGCGCGGACCCGAATCCTCATTCCGCGCTATCCGGGACCGGCCTTCCGGGAGCGGATGACGGCGGCCGCGGGCGGCCGCCAGGTAATCGAGTTGGCGGACTGGGAGAAATTCCCGCTGGACAATCAGGGATCCTGGATCACCGCGATTCCGGAACTCTCCCCGATGTGCCATGACGCGGCCTTTCTCGTCGTGGCCGACGGGCGCGGGATCCTGCACTGCAACGACGCCAGGCTGACCGCCGCGCAGGCGCGCCGCGCCAAACATCTCGCGGGCGGCCGATTGGACCTGATGGCGTTGCAGACGTCCGGCGCCTCCTGGCACCCGATCTGCTACGAGTACCCGCCCGCCGAAATGGCCAAGATTTCGATGGACAAGCGGGTGTCGAAGCTGCGCGCGGCGCAGCGGCTCGTCCGGCAGACGGCGCCGGAGCTCGCCGTCCCGTTCGCCGGGCCGCCCTGCTTCCTGGACGACGAGGTCGCCGGCCTCAACCGGGTGCTCGACCAGAGGGACGGCGCGTTCTGCGACCCGGAGGTCTCGACCGAGTGGCTGCGCGAGCACCTGCCGGGGCAGCGCTGGGACTACTTCAAGCCCGGCGACGTCCTCGACCTGGACACCGGCGACGTCGTCCGCGACCCGGTGTCGGCGGAGTTCTCGTTCGCGGACGCCGACCGCCCCGCGTACCTGGAGCGGTACGCCGCCGACCGCGCCGCCGCGATCGCCGGGGTGCTGGCCGAGAACCCCGAGCCGGACCCCGGCCTGTTCGACCGGTTCGCCGCGCACTTCCACCGGCTCGGCGGGCTCAGCGACTACTTCCTCCGGCAGATCGCGATGGTCGTCCGGTTCGAGATCACCGGCCCGAACGGCGGCGTGTGGGACGTCGACTTCCGGCCGGAGGGGCTCACCGTCGCCGAGGCGTCCCCGGACGTCCGCCCGCACTACCGGATCACCACCGCGGGGCGCTGGCTGGACGGCGTCCTCACCGGCCGGATGGCCTGGGAGGACCTGCTCATCTCGTTCCGCCTCACCCTCTACCGCGACCCCGACGTCTACAACGACTACCTCGTCGGCCTGCTCAAACACGCCAACGCGCCCGCGCTGATGGCCGTCGAGGCGTACGAGACGGGACGCGACGAGTCCGAGCGGATCACCGTCGAGTGCGACGGCGGCCGCTACGACATCCCCCGCTACTGCCCGCACGCGGGCGAGGACCTGTCCGTCGGGGCCGTCCTGCGGGACGGCCGGATCCACTGCCTGGCGCACAACTTCGCCTTCGACCTCGCCACCGGCGAATGCGTCAACGCCCGCGCCGCCAACCTCACCAGCCGCAGAATCGGTTGAGCTGAGTCGCCCAGGGGGCGACCCCCTGGAACCCCCGTCACGCATGCCGGGCCGTTTCCCGATCCGCGTTCGCGTCTCGCGAAACGGCCCGGCATGCGGCGTCCCCCGGTCCCGAGCGCACAGGGGCCGGGGGGTGCCGCATTTTTGGCGTGTCCGGCATATGACCATGCTTACGCCGTGTTAGGTTTCTTGCCTGTTCGTGTGGGGGGTAAGGGTTGCGCGGGTTGAACCGCACGAAGCTCGGCCTGATGGTCGTCGCCTTCGTGGTGATCGTCGGTGTGATGGAGATCCTGGCAGTGAAGCTCGGGTCACTGGACTTCCTGGTGCCGTCCGGGGCGGAGCACCCGGCCATAGCCGATAATCCCGGCGACTGATCTCCCGGGTCTCCCCGGGTCTTTCCGGATCTTCCCAGGTCACTGGCTGTTTCGGGCCTTCATGATGCTCTGCAGGTCCGGATGGGCGCCGCCGGAGGCGTCGGCGAGGGTGGGGCAGGCCCATTCGTGCTGGCGCCCCCAGGAGTAGGAGATCTCCAGCGGGGGACGCGGCGTGAGCCGGTCCCAGCGGGCGAGGATCTGCTTGAACTGATCCTGCGTCGGCATCCAGTACTTCTTGTCGCCGTTCGAGCAGCTCTGCCCGAACGTCTGAAGGACGGGCGCGACCTTGGCGCGCGGGATGCCCGCCTCGTCCGCCATCCGGACCATCCGGTCGATCGCCCCGATGTCGCAGCGGTCCTCGGCCTTCGTCGAGCCCTTGCACGGGTACGGGTCGAGCCCGATCAGGTCGACGCCGACGCGTCCCGGCGCGAGCGGCTTCATGGGCCAGTCGGTGAGCGAGATGAACGAGACCTGGCCGGGCGCGTGCCGCCGCACGTACTCGGCGCGCCGCCGGATCTCCTTCGCGACGTCCGGGCACTCGCCGGTGTTCGGCTCGTCCGACAGGTACCAGCCGTAGACCTTCGGGTCGTGCCCGAACCGCTGGACGGCCTGCTGGAAGTCCTCGAAGTCCAGCTCGAAGTCGCCGCAGGTGAAGTTGCCGACCCACAGCAGCGCCCGCATACCCGCGGGGACGCCCGCGACTAGGGACGGGTCCGGCTTCACGTCCACGAGGTCGTAGCCGAGGGCCTGGAGTCGGGGGTAGTCGGACGGCTGGGTGTTCAGCGCGATCCGCCGCGTCTCGCCGGGCTTCGCGGCGGGCGTGCCGGGCGTCGCGAGCGGCCCGTCGTACGGCTCGTAACCGGACGACCTGTGCTGCGCGTAGAGCAGGACGCCGGCCGAGAGCAGCAGCGCGCCCGCGACGGCCCAGACCTTGACGGGCACGTCCCGGATGTCCATGGCGTCCTCCCCGAGTGCGGGCGGTCAGGCGGCGGAGCCGGGCTCCTTCGCGGCGGCGGCGTGCGGCGCCGTCTCCTGGACGGCCCCCGCCCCTTCCACCTGGAGCGGCGGCACGGTGAAGCCGAGGATGTGCTTGACGGTGTCCCAGATCGCGCCGAGCGTGGCGCGCATCGACGGGTCGGTCAGGTAGACGGCGTCCACCGCGACCCGCGCCGGGACGATCCGCTCGATGTAGTTGACGAGGTCGACCTCCTCGCCCGGCCCGAGCACGTCGAAGTCGCGGAACCGGACCTCCGACACCCCGGTCAGCCCGGGCCGGTGGTCGAAGATCCAGCGGCAGTCCGGCGGGTAGTGGACGGCGAGGTCGTAGGTCTCCGGACGCGGCCCGACCAGCGTCATCTGCCCGCGCAGGACGTTCACGAGCTGCGGCAGCTCGTCCAGCGACCACTGCCGCAGCAGCTTGCCGATCCGGGTGAGCCGCGGGTCGCAGTTGGCGGTGACGGTGAGGCCGCCGACGCCCTGGCGCATCGTCCGGAACTTGTACATGACGAACGGCCGCCCGCCCTGCCCGACGCGCGTCTGCCGGAACACGCCCGGCCCCCGGCTGGACAGCTTCACCAGCGTGAAGATGACCAGCAGCGGGACGCTGAGCAGCAGCAGCCCGGCGACCGCTCCGGCGACGTCCAGCACGCGGCGCGCCCTGGACGGCGCGACGCCGTCGGACGGGTCGACGGGACGGCTCGGCAGCGCGGCGTGGTCCTCGGACATGGGGTCACCCCTTGCCTGTAGAAGACGTGGTTCTCACGGACGCGGACTTCGGGGACGTGTTCTTGACGCGCTGGAACCAGACCAGCAGCGCCGCCGTGGTCGCGACGAACGACAGGGACGTGGCGATCGCCGCGCCGGTCGCGCCGTGCGTCGGGATCAGCACGGCGCCGAGCACCACGACGACCACGAGGCCGATGCCCTGCCCGGTGGACGCGGCGCCGGGCCGTCCCACCCCGTACAGGTAGGCCATGATCAGCCCGGTGACGCCGAACGTGACGACCCCGGCGAGCCGGATGTAGGTGGGCACGACCGCGTCGTCGAACACGTCCCCGAAGATCCACGGCAGCGCGGTCCCGGCGACGAGCGCGAGCGGCAGCGCGGCGAGCGCCGAGACGCCGAGCGCGGGCAGGATCAGCCGGGACGTTCGTTTCGTCGCGGTCTCCCGGTCTTCCTTCGCGAAGTCGGGATAGAGGACGTAGTTGACCGCGAGCCCGGGGAGTTGCACGAGTTCCGCGAACTTGCTGGCGACCGTGTACACGCCGAGCACCTTCGGCCCGGCGAGGGCCCCGAGCAGCGCCATGTCGAACCGGAGTTGGAGCAGGTCGATGAGCTGGCCGAGGTAGCCGCGGAACCCGTACCCGGCGATCGACCGGCCGAGCCTCGGGTCGGGGCGCCCCCATCCGGCGAAGAAGCCGCGCCGGGCGAGCCGCCGCGCGATCCACGCCGCGGCCGCGATGTCGGCGAGCACCAGCCCGGCGATCAGTGCGCCCGGCCCGTACCAGCCGGTGAGGAGGACGAGGTAGATCGGCAGGAACACGAACTCCTCGACGGCGATGGCGAGGCTCGCGCCGGGCTGGTCGTCGGTCCCCTGGAGGAGGCCCTTGCCGACGGACACGAACCCTTGCGTGAACGACGGGACGGCCGCCGCGACCGTCACCCAGATCCCGAACGACTTGAAGAACACGAGGAAGACCAGCGGGCTGAGCGCGAGCCAGCCCACCCCGGAGATCGTCGCGCCGATCACCGTCAGCCAGGCGAGCGTGGGCCGCACCCGGCTCTGGTCGTAGCCGTCGCGCGCGAGGAAGAACGGCGCGGCGCCCGGCAGCCCCGCGCTCGACAACTGGCACAGCAGCCCCGGCAGGATCCTGACCAGCGTGAACGCGCCGACGAGCTTCGGCCCGCCGATCCGCGCCACCATGATCGTCGCGAGGCCGAGCGAGGCGAGCGCGCCGATCCGCCCGGCCATGTTCCCGGCGACGAGCGCGATCAGCCGCCGCTTGAGCTTGGCCGCGCTCGCTTCCCCCGGCTCCTTCTCGGGCGCCTTTTCCGGCTTTTTCTCCGGCTCATCCGGGACGACGGGTTTCACCAATGGCGGCGCCGACTCCCGGAATTCGCCGCGCCTTTTCCGCCGCTTCTGCTTCTCCGGCGTGACCGCCGCCGCGTCGGGCGCCACTTGCCTCCGTCCGAACAGGTCCAGGGCGGCGATGAGCCCGAAGAACGCCCATCCGTGCCGGTAATGCAATGTCTCGTAGAACAGTCCCGAGATGAGGAACACCGCGACCAGCGCGCCGAACAGTTCGGGGCGCGGGACGAGCCGCGCGTACTCCCGCGTCAGCGCGTTCCGCCGCGCGATCCGCACGCACTTCAGCAGCAGGACGAACACGAGCAGGATCAGCGCGACGCCGCCGAGGAACCCGCGCTCCAGCACGGACGCGACGTAGTCGTTGTGCGCCTCCCGGACGTAGGTCTCCTGCCGGATCAGCATCTCCGCCTCGGTCCGGCCCGGCCCGATGCCCCACGGATGCGTCTGGTCCTCGATCATCTGGATCGTGGTGGCGAGGACGGTGCTGCGCGAGTTCGTGCTCTCCCCGGTCGTCCGCCCGATGGAGTCGCGCAGGATCGGGGACGCCTCGCTGGCCCGGTCCAGCAGCGGCTGGACGTCCACCTGCGTGACGACCGCGACGCCGCCGCCCCCGACGAACACGGCGAGCGCGCCGACCGCGATCGCGTGGTGCGCCTTCCCCTCGCGGAACAGCCGGAACAGGTACCCGAGCAGGATCGCGGCGACCAGCGCGAGGAGCCCGCCGTTGGAGCCGGTGAGGATCTCGGCGGCGAGCAGGACGCCGCAGACCGTCCAGCGCCGCCACGGCGTGGCCGGGAACCGCGTCGCCCGCGCGATGAAGAAGACGCAGATGAACCAGTTGGACGCGTAGTTCGCGTCGCCGAACGTGAACATCGCGCGCTCGCCGTCGACCTGCTTGCCCGACAGCGCCTCGATCCCCAGCACGAACCCGACGATCATCACGAGGGCGTAGAACGTGCCGATCCACACGAACGCGCGCAGCGCGACCTTCAGCAGCGCCGGGTCGCGTCCGAGGTTCGCGATGCTCACCGCCCACAGCAGCACGAACAGGTCCTTGACGAGGGTGAGCGCGCCCGCGTCGTTGACGACGGCGGCGATCCCGCCCGCGATGATCGTCAGCAGGGTGGGGAGCAGGAACGGCCAGCGCACCGGCAGCCGCCGCGTCCCCGCCCACAGCAGCATGGTCGCGGTGAGGCCGATGAGCGCGACGTCCGGCAGCCCCGTGTTGCCCGGTCCCGGCGGGAGCCCGGCGGGCATCAGCAGCGGCAGCGAGGCGATGCCCGCGACCAGCGCCACCGACGTCGCCAGCGGCCGCCGCTTCAGCGGCGGCGCGGGCTCCGTCGCCGGGCGGGCCGGGGCGTCGATCGTCGCGGTCATGGGCGGTGCGAGCTCCCTCGGTAGGTCTCGTCCAGGACGGCGCCGAGGTGCGCGGGCGAGAACCAGTCGCCGACCCGCTCCCGCGCCCGGTCCGCCATCCGCGCGGCGGCGGACGGGTCGTCCAGCAGCGCGGCGATCCCCCCGGCGAGGCCCTCCGGGTCCTCGGGCCGCACGAGCATCCCCGTCTCGCCCGCGAGCACCAGGTCCTGGTTGGACGGGACGGCCGTCGCGACCAGCGGGATCCCCGCCCCGATCGCCTCGACCAGCACGCACGGCAGGCCCTCCCACCGGCTGGCCATCGCCATCACGTCGAAGGCGGGCAGCACGTCGGCGACGTCGTCGCGGTGCCCGAGCCAGCGCATCCGGTCGCCGACGCCGAGCTTCGCGGTCAGCTCCGCCAGCTCGTCCGCCATGGGGCCGCCGCCGACCCACAGGCCGAACACGTCGTCCGGCAGCCGCGCGATCGCCTTCGCGAAGATCTCCGGGCCCTTCTGGAACGTCAGCCGCCCGACCGACCCGACGACCTTCACGCCGAGCGGCAGGTCGAGGCGGCGGCGCGCCTGCGCGCGGGACCCGGGCGCGGTCGCGTACGCGGCGACGTCCACGGCGGGCCACGACAGCCGCACCCGCTCCGGCGTCGTCAGGCCGAGGCGCAGCGCGGTCGTCACCGTCTCCGACCCGATCGCGAGGAACGCGTCGGTGCGCTTAGCCGCGATCCGTTCGAGGCGTATGTAAAGGCGCCGGCGCGGCCACGACTGGAACTCGTTGAACGGGAACCCGTGCCAGGTGTGCACGATGCGCGGGACGCCCGCCCGCGCGGCGGCGACGCGTCCGATCACGCCGCCCTTCGCGCTGTGGGTGTGGACGACGTCGTACCGCCCGTCCGCGAGTACCTGGGTCAGCGTCTTCAGCGCGGCCATGTCGTCGCGCGGCGAGATCTGCGGGACCAGCGGCCCGACCTGCACGATCTCCATCCCCGCGGCGTGGGCCCGCGGGGTGAGGTCACCGGCGGCGGCGTTCGCGACGGCCTCGTCCCCGTAGAGGACGCCGTTTCGCGCGGACGAGGCGGCGTCCGGGGAGGCCGGGCCGGAGGCGCGCGCCTTGCTGTCCATGCCGACGCCGCCGGTGACGATCGCGCGCTCGTAGTCGCCTTCGGGCAGGGCCAGCGCGCCGTTCAGCGCGACCTGCCCGGCGCCCCCGTTGAACCGGGTGATCACCGTGGCGACTCTGAGCTTCCTGGCTGTACTCACGGGCACCTCACAGGCGGGGTGGGTCGGGGCTGCACCCGGCGTCGCAGAGCCGGGACGGCACCGGCGGGGCCGGGTCCCCGGCGGGCGCCGGACGTCGGACCGGGTGGTACTCGGGGAGCAGGCGGCGCAGCAGCAGCCGGACGGCGTCGTCGTCGCCCGCCCCGGCGGCGTCCTCCAGCTCGTCGAGGAGCCGGGGCAGCCGGGCGGGCGGCGCGGCCGGGCGGGTCGCCCAGATCTTCGGGTGCGCGGTGCGGAGCCGCCGCTCGGAGTCGGCGAACGCCTTCTCGGCGAGCTTCTCGCCGGGGCCGAGGCCGCTGAACCGGATCGTCACCTCCGGCAGCCGGAGCTGTTCGGCGTACCGGTGGACGAGCTCGACCACCGGGACGGGCCGCCCCATGTCCAAAACGAACGTCTCCGCCTCCTCCGCCATCGCCGCCGCCTCGATCAGCAGCCCGGCGGCCTCCGCCACCGTCATGAAGTGGCGCGCCACCTCGGGGTGGGTGATGGTGACGGTCTCGCCCGAGGAGATCCGGTGCGCGAGCAGGCTGAGCAGCGGCTCCGCCTCGCCGATCACGTTGCCGACGCGGACGGCGGCGAAGCAGGTGGGGCCGCCGGTCGCCGTCCGCAGCAGCAGCTCCCCGAGCCGCATCGTCGCGCCGAGCACCGACGTCGGGTCGGCCGCCTTGTCCGACGACACGAACACGAGCCGCCGCACGTCGTGCCGGACCGCGCAGTCGATGACGTGCCGGGTGCCGAGCACGTTCGCGGCGACGCCGCCGCACGGGTCCCGCTCGACGTCGGCGAGGTCGCTCCGCCCGGCGGTGTGGAACACCAGCTCGGGGCGGGCGTCCCGGACGAGCCCGGCGACGCCGTCCCCGTCCCGGACGTCCACCTCGGCGAGCGTCACCGGACCGCACGCCGGGTCCGCGAGGCACGCCGCGCCGAGCCGCTCCAGGGCCTCGCCGTCCTTGTCGGCGAGGCACAGCGACGCCGGTTCCAGCCGTCCGACCTGGCGGCACAGGGCGCGGCCGATCGTGCCGCACGCCCCGGTCACGAGCACCCGCCGGCCGCGCACGAGCCGCCGTCCGCGGTCGCCCGCGAGGACGACCTCGTCCCGTCCCATCAGCAGCGCCAGCGGGCTGACCGGGACGGGCCCCGGCGGCGGCGCCGCGGCGCGGCGCGGCAGGAACCTGCGCACGGTCAGCCCCTCAGCCCCGGGTCCGCAGCGCCTCGGTGAGCGCGGCGACGACCCGGTCCTGCCCGTCCGCCGACAGCCCCGGATACAGCGGCAGCGACAGCAGCTCCTCGCCGACCCGGTCGGTCACCGGCACCGCCGCGCACTCCTCCGCGCCGAGGATCGCCTGGTAGGCGGTCATCTGGTTCGCCGGGATGAAGTGCACCGACGTCGCGACGCCCGCCGCCTCCAGCTCCGCGCTGATCGCGTCCCGGTCCCGGACGCGGACCTGGTAGAGGTGCCAGGCGTGCGTGACGCCGTCCAGGTTCCGCTGCGGCAGGACGAGCCCCGGCAGGTCCCGCAGCGCCGCGTCGTAGCGGGCGACGAGGTCGGCGCGGTCCTTCTGCCAGCCGGGCAGCGCGGCGAGCTGCGCCCGCCCGATCGCGGACTGGACGTCGGTCATGTTCGCCTTCAGCCCGACCGTCTTCACGTCGTACCGCCAGCTCCCGCCCGGCAGGTAGCGCTTCCAGGAGTCCTTGCTCATCCCGTGCATGCGCATCGCGCGGACCCGGTCGGCGAACTCCTGGTCGGCGGACGCCACCGCGCCGCCCTCGCCGATCGGCATGTTCTTCGTCGCGTAGAAGGAGAAGCACGCGGCCTGCGACTCCGCCCCGACCGGCTTGCCGTCCCGGCGCGCGCCGGGTCCGTGCGCCGCGTCCTCGACGACCCGGCTCCGGTCGAGGCCCGCCGCCTCGGCCAGCGCGGCGACGTCCACCGGGTACCCGCCCTGGTTCTGGACGATCATCGCCGCCGGCGCGGACCGTTCCGCGGCGGCCGCGACGGTCGCCGGGCTCGGCACGAGCGTGTCCTCGTCGATGTCCACCAGCACCGGGCGGTGCCCCGCGTGCAGGATCGCGTTGATCGCGCCGCAGAAGGTCAGGCTCGGCGTCAGCACCGCCGAGCCCGGCGGCAGGTCGAGCGCGCGCAGGCACAGTTCGAGCGCCGTCGTGCAGGACGCGACCATCACCACGTGCGCGGCGCCGAGGTAGTCGGCGAACTCCTGCTCGAACGCGGCCGTCTGCGGCCCCGTCGTGATCCACCCCGAGTCGAGCACCTTGACGACGGCGTCCGACACCTCGCCTGCCACCGACGGGACCGTGAACGGAACGGACGAACTCATGGACCACCCCTTGATCTAGCGAAACGTCTGACGGACGCGGTGCTCTACGAACGCGGTGCTACGGGCGGCGGCTCCTGCGCGGCGCTGCGGACTTGCGGGACGTGCCGACGACCCCGAGCAGCGGCCACCCCGACGCGGCGACCAGATCCCGCACCGTCTCCAGCCCGGCGACCGTCGTCACCGGGCCGACCGCCACCACCACGCCGACCTCGTCGTCGGCGCCGGGGTCGATGTCCTCGAAGGCGTGCACGTGGCACAGCTGCCGGACCGGGACGGGCTGCGTGGTCTCCGTCGACGTCACGGCGGTGGACTTCTTCGCGAGCACCGCCGTCCCCGGCCGCGCCCGCACCACCGACGTGCTCTTCCCGGTGGAGCCGCTGCTGTTGAGCGACGGCCCGTCCCCGCCCTTCCCGGACGGCGGCGCGGCGTCATCGTCGTCGCCGCCCTCGTCGCGTCCCGGCTGGGCCGTGGTGACGACCTTCGTCGCGTCCCCGTACACGGCCGCCGCCACCGACGACACCAGCTCGGCGGGCAGCGGGCCGGGAGCGCCGACCAGCGTGACCCGTCCTACGCCCTCCTTCTTCGCGGCCAGCCGGACGCGCCGGCCGAGGTCGGCGAGCTGCGCGGGCCCCTGGTCGGCCCAGCCGAGCAGCGGCACCCCGAGCCGCCGCGCGACCCGCCGCTGCCCCGGGATCGTCGGGCGGACCATCTCCGCCACCACCGCGATCAGGATCCCGCCGATCAGCCCGACGAGCCCCGCGATGGCGGACATCATCACGACCGGGTCCGACTTCGGCGCGAGCACCGCGGGCTGGACGACCGACGCCGTCCCCGCCGAGGTGAGCTGCGTCTGCAGGTCCGAGCGGTTCGAGCGCAGGTCGGTCAGCTCCGCCTGGACGCGCTCGCGCTCGTTCGCCGCGCCGACGTCCGGGTTCGGCTGCGCGCCCGCCCGCCGCGACAGCGGGCCGAGCCGCCGCTCCAGCGTCCGGACCCGCGCGTCGATCTGGTCGATCTGCTGCTTGATCGACCCCTGGTTCGACTGGTTGATCTCCCGGACGACCTCCGTGCCGATCGCGTCGGTCAGCTTCCGCGCGACGGCGGGGTCGGCGTCCTTCACCGACAGCTCGACGACCGTGGACGTGCCGAGCCCGGTCACCCCGATCGCCTTCGCGACCTTCGTCGTCGAACGGTCCACACGCTGCGCCCGCAGCACCCTGGACAGCAGGTTCTCGCTGGTCGCGAACGCCTTCACCTGGCTGACCACGATGCTGACGCCCGCGTCCCCGGGTGCCGCGTCCGTCGCCTTGCTGCTCGCCTGCAGCCGCGACTTCGCCACCGACGGCGGCTCCTGCCCGCTCATCAGCAGCGCCACCAGCGTCAACGGGAGAACCGTCATGACCAGCAGCAGCGCCCAGTAGGTGCGGACCACCCGCGCCGCGACTTCGTCGATCTCCACGATCATTCCTCCGGCTTCGTCACGGCGAGCGTAGGAACGCGGTTATTCGGCGCAATCGCCCAAAAGACGACCCCCGCCTACGCTGTTTGCACCAGGGGCTAGCGGTTCGACGGGCGCATCCCGGCGCGCATCGCGAGCGTGATCGCCTCCAGCGCGGAGTGCAGGTCGAGCTTCGCCAGCAGGTTCTGCGTGTGCGTCCGGACGGTGTTGGCCGACAGCCCGAGCCGGTCCGCGATCTCGGCGCGGCCGAGGCCGTCCACCATGCACTGGAGCACCTCGCGCTCGCGGGGCGTCAGCTCCGCCAGCAGCCGCGTCCCGGCGTCCGGCGCGGCCTCCTCGGTGCGGAGGCGGCGCAGCACCTCGCCCAGCACGTCCGGGGGGATCCACCCGCCCTTGCGCGCCGCCGACCTGATCACCCGGGCGACCATGGCGGCGCCCTCGGTCTTCTCCAGCCACCCCACCGCGCCGCCCCGGACGGCCTGGACCAGCGCGTCCAGCCCGCTCGTCGCGGTCAGCACCACGACCCGCACGTCCGGATGCGTCTCGCGGACCTGGTCCAGCACGTCGAGGCCGCTCTCCGCGCCCAGCGTCAGGTCGAGGACGAGCACCCGCGGGCGCTCGGTGGCGACGAGCGCGAGGGCGCGCCGCACGTCGGCGGCGATCGGCAGGATCACCAGGTCTGGCTCGCGGCCCAGCCGGGCGGCGAGCGCCTCGGCGAAGAGCGCGTGATCGTCCACGATGAGGACGCGGATCGGTTCCATCCACCGAAGATGAACGCTGCGGACGCGCGGCGGATCCTGCAAATGCTGTACTGCGTCCGTCCTGTTCCGGCGGGGTTCGGGTCGTTTCGCGCACCCCTGTTCCGCGCGGGCGACGCGCGCGGAGGTCGCGTGCGCGGACGCCGCCCCGCGCCGCGCGGTTCACCCCCGTCCGGTGCCGGTCACCTGGAGTTCCCGCCGTTGACCGGCCGCGATCGCCTGCTGATCCTGGCCGTGACCGTTTAGGGGACGCAATGGCCGTATCAGGGGAAATGAAATGAAAGTCCTGATCACCGGGGGAGCCGGGTTCATCGGCAGCACCATCGCCTCCGCCTTCGCCGAACGCGGCGTCACGCCCGTGGTGCTCGACAGCCTCGTCACGGGCCGCTCCGAGTTCGCCGACGGGAAGATCTTCTACCGGGGCGACATCGGCGACGGCGACCTCGTCGACGAGATCTTCCGCGACCATCCCGACATCACCGCGACCGTCCACTGCGCCGCGCTGATCGTCGTACCCGACTCGATGACCGACCCGCTGCGGTACTACCGGGTCAACCTGACCAAGACCCTCGACCTCGCCGGGCACCTCGTCCGCAACGGCTGCGACCGGATGATCTTCGCGTCCACGGCCGGGATGTACCGTCCCGAGCCCGACCTGTCGGTCACCGAGACGTCCGCGCTCGAACCGCAGAACCCCTACACGCGTTCGAAGATGATGGCGGAGCTGCTGTTGCGGGACTTCTGCGAGGCCTACGACCTGCGCGTGATCTCCCTCCGCTACCTGAACCCGATCGGCGCCGACCCCCGGCTGCGCACCGGCCTGCAGAACAGCAAGCCGACCCACGCGCTCGGGAAGATGATCGAGTGCCACACCAACGGCGTCCCGTTCACGATCACCGGAGTGGACTGGGAGACCCGCGACGGCACCGCGATCCGCGACTACATCCACGTCTGGGACATCGCCCGAGCCTTCTACGAGTCGGTCGCCCGCTTCGACGCGATCGTCCCGCCGCTCGGCGACACGCCCCGCTACCAGGTGATCAACCTCGGCACCGGTGACGGCACCACCGTCCGCGAACTGGTCGCCGCCTTCCGCGAGGTCGTCGGGGACGGTTTCCAGGCGGTGGACGCCCCGGCCCGTCCCGGGGACGTGGTCGGCGCCTTCGTGAACCCGGCGAAGGCCCTGGAACTGCTCGGCTGGAAGCCCGAATACACCATCGAGGACGCCATCCGCCATTCCCTGCAATGGGCCGAGAGGCGCCGGGAGTTGGACGTCGCCTGAGACCCGCCCGCACGGGCCTGTTCGGTCCTTCCACGGAGCGGGAGGACCGAACGGGCCGGCGGCACTACCGCCGCCCGGCGGTCCAGGTGCCGTCCGGCCGCCTTTTGTCTTGAGTCAGGGCATCACAAAGCCGTTCGGCCAGCACAGCCGCGGTCCTGGCGTCGATACACCGGTCGGGAAGGAACGCCCATAACGAGGCGCTCCATTCACCGTCCCAGCAGAGATCGGAACTCACCGCCGCCTACCAGGTGGACGGAAACATTCGATGCTTCAAGAGAGCATCCACCCGCTCGGCGGCGTATTGAGCGTCCCCACACGGGCCTAGGAACTTCTCCTCGCCGTGCCCGGCCTCGTAATAGGCCCAGGCCCCACCGTCCATAGCGCGAACGGTAACGGCGACCCGCACATGCCCCTCCACGCCGAACACGAACACCCACAAGAGCAACGGACGCCCGGGGAGTTCGGCGGCTTGATAAAGCTTGATATGCCGGTACCCCTTGGACGCGAGAGCGACTGCGAGCCCATCGAGATGCCCGACGACCGCACCGCGCCCGGGCCGCTCTCGCCACCGCAGCAACCGCCGGGCGCCTTCGACGCTCATCGAGCGCAACGGGCCCATACGACCTTGCCCTCCCCGCCGATCCGCCGGACGCCCCAGTCGTGGACGAGTTGCGCCATCAGCAGCAACCCGCGCCCGTCCTCGGCGTCGCCGCTCTCGTCCCGGACGACGGGCAGCGCGGCTCCCTCGTCCCACACCTCGATGACCGTGAGGTTCGGGCGGACGTCCGGCAGGACGCGCACCACGATGCGCCCGCCGCCGACGTGCTTGTAAGCGTTGGTGACCAGCTCGGTAACCACGACCCGACCCACGAAGTCGTCGGCGAGGCCGAGCTCGGCGAACCGCTCGGTCAGGTAGCGCCGCGCTTTCGCGGGCGCATGCTCGCACGGCTCCAGAACAAGCGCCGGCGACTCCGGCGCGACCAGCACCGCTGGCATCGGCAACCCCTCCAGCCTGGACAACGGCTGATCCCGAACGGGCCCAACACCCCAAACCAGAAGTACCCGCCGCAATCACCCTCTGTTACTGAACGACCACCATTGAGCCACGGAAAGCCTTAGGCTCTCAGGAAACCCGGGGAAGACCCTCAATCGGGTTGCCTCTGGTAGCGCCACCCTTGCTGGCGGAGAGGGGAAGATCGACATGGCATCCACCATCGAGAACCGTAGGCACACCCCGGAGTTGCGGTCGTTCGGTGCCGTGGTGAGAAGGTTGCGCGAGGCGGCAGGGCTCAAGCAGGTGGAGCTTGCTACCGCGGTGAACGTCTCCCGCGCCTACATCGGCCATGTCGAGCTCGGCAAAACCCGATGCCGACTCGACTTCGCCAAGCGGCTAGACAGTGCGCTGCACGCCAATGGTGAGATCGTCTCGGCATGGAACGAGTTGATTGAATCGATCAAGTCCGTGAAGTACGCGGCTTACTTCATCGACTTCCCGAGGGCTGAGTCAACAGCCAGTTTGATTCGCGACTACGAGACGCACATCGTCAACGGTCTGTTCCAGACGGAAGCATACGCCAAGGTAATCATCAAAGACCCGGACATATTTAACACACGGATGAACAGGCAGAAGCAAGTTATGGGCGACCCTGCGCCGAAAATATTCGTAGTCCTTGAGGAAAGCGTCCTCCACCGGCAGATCGGCACCCGGGAGGTAATGCGCGAGCAGCTCGAATATCTCCTGGAGCTCTCCGAACGGCCTGGCATCCGCCTTCAGGTGCTGCCGACCGTCTATGTGGAGGACGCGCGAGCCGCCTTCGCCATCGCCACCCAGCGGGATCGCAGCGAGGCCGCATATCTCGTAACGGGTACTGGAGGGCTGACCAGCGCAGATCCAGACGAGCTTGCCAACCTGAACGAGAGATTCGCTAGTCTGCAAGCGGAGGCCCTCAATGTGAGAGACACCCGAGCATTGATCAGAAAGGTGATTGAGGAAAGATGGACCTGAGTGAGCTGGTGTGGCGGAAGGCGTTGCGAAGTACGGCAGAGGGCGACAACTGCATCGAGGTTGCTGGTGCCTCGAGCATCGTAGCGTTCCGCGACAGCAAGGACCCCAATGGTCCCAAGCTCGTCATCAGCAACAGCGACTTCCGGGACCTCGCAACTATCCTCAAAAACCTCTAGCTCGGCGCAGTGGCTAGTTGGCGGATCAGGAGGTGCCATGGACCTGCGTAACCCCACCTGGCGCAAGGCATCAGGAAGCAAAGAGGACGGCTCTAACTGTGTAGAGTTGGCCATCAATTCCGGCGTTGTTGCAGTACGTGATAGCAAGAATCCCGACGGACCCAGACTCTTTCTCGGCCTCAGCGACTTCCGGAGCCTTGCTAACGCGCTCAAGAACCTCTAACCAGCATCCTGATGAATTGACGAAAGAATGAGTGGATGAATCTAAGCGAGTTAGTCTGGTATAAAGCGCCGCGTAGTCACGAAGATGGAGACGCTTGCATTGAAGTTGGGGTGTGGCGCAAAGCGTCGCGTAGCACGGCTGAGAACGACAGCTGTGTGGAGGTTGCCGGGACCCCGAGCACCGTTGCGTTCCGTGACAGCAAGGACCCCAATGGTCCCAAGCTCATCATCAGCAACAGCGACTTCCGCAACCTCGCCAACGTCCTCAAGAACATCTAGCCCGACACGTTGACCAGTTAGCAAAGTCATGAGGCGACATGGACCTGACTAACGCCATCTGGCGCAAGGCATCTCACAGCCACGACGACGGCGATCAATGCATCGAGTTGACGTCCACCGATGCATCATGGCGCAAGGCATCGCGTAGCACGGTTCAGAACGACAGCTGTGTCGAGGTTGCTGGTGTCTCGAACGTCGTAGCTATCCGTGATAGCAAGGACCGCAACGGTCCCAAGCTCATCATCAGCAACAGCGACTTCCGGAACTTCGCCGACGTCCTCAAGAACATCTAGCCCGACGCGTTGACTGGTTAGCAAAGTCATGAGGTGACATGGACCTGACTAACGGCGTGTGGCGCAAGGCCTCCCGCAGCAATGACTCGGGCGACGCGTGTGTCGAGATAGCGCCCACCCCAAGCGCCGTAGTGTGGAGGAAGGCGTCCCACAGCAACGAGTCCGGGGACGCTTGTATCGAGATGGCCCCAACCCCTGAGGCCGTTGCCATTCGCGACAGTAAGGACCCGGACGGCCCAAGAATCGTCATCAGCAGCAGCGACTTCCGGAACCTCGCCAACGTCCTCAAGAACCTGTAGTCCGGCATCCTGACGAATTGGCAAGGTCATGAATGCATTAGTCTGGTGGAAAGCATCGCGCAGTCACGAAGATGGAGATGCTTGCATTGAAGTCGGGGTGTGGCGCAAGGCGTCGCGTAGCACGGTTCAGAACGACAACTGTGTCGAGGTCGCCAGCGTCCAGGACGCGGTAGCGCTTCGCGACAGCAAAGACCCCGGCGGGCCGAAGCTCGTGGTGAGCCGACGTGACTTCCGCCGCCTCGTCGGGGTGCTCAAGGCGCGCTGACGTTCGCGCACGCCAGACAGTCGGGTGGCGTCTCGTGCCGCGCTATTCTGCGGGAGGTCGATGGAACGGAGCGAGCGATCTTCACCTACGAGTTCGGCACTATCGAGTGGTTGTGGGACCAGGAGACCATCCAGGTCAACCTGCCGGGCGACTACGAGGAGATGTATCAGGGCAGCCACAGGGAGATAGTGGCCCTACTCTCCGACCTTGGGCGTCAGGGCTGGGACGTGGCGTCCTGCTCCAGCACCGGAAACTGGCTCTTCTGGACGCTCCGCCGACACCGCTCCTAAAGCCGTCCGCCGTGTGACTTAGGTCGGTGTGTGTCTACGACGGGCGAGCCGCCGCCAGAATGACGACGGCCGCCATCACCGTCCTTCCGCAGCACCCTCTGATCAACCGACGCCGGGGGGCGGCGGGCTATGAGTGGGTGGTTTTCCAGAAGGTGCACTGGTGTTGTGTGTTGCGGTCGGTTTGGCCGGTCTTGGTGGTTGCGAGGGATTGCACCCAACCGTTGCTCTGGAAGGGCATCCAGTGGGGGTGTCCGCTGCTGTTGGGGTTTCCGGTGGCGGCGAACCGGGTCCAGTAGCTGATCATGGTCGTGGAGAGCTGCCGCTGGGCAGGCGTCTGAGGGCCGGGGAGTTGGTCGTCCTCGAACAGGTACTGGAGTTCGGCTCCGTGGAACGCGCCGGTCGGGAAGTTGGGTTTGGGCAGGGTGCCGAACCACGGGGCCGTCTCGTCCGCGAACTCGTAGGCGTAGACCGCGGTGTGCGCGGCGAGTGCGCGGTCCCGGTCCTGGGCGGGGCATCCCCAGGCCCAGTCGGTCACGACCGTGGACAGTGCCTCGCCCGCGGAGTGGAACTTGGCGACCGGATACCGCGCCAGGACTCGCCGCAGGTCGGCCGGGCCGAACAGAGCGGCGAGCTGCTCGCGATAGCTGGCCGGGGTGGTGACCTTTCCGGTGGCGACCTCGATCGCCGCAGTGAACAGGCGGTGTTCGTCCCGCGTGGTTCCCTGCATGACGGGGACGCGATTGAAGCGGCCGGTCGCGAATGCGCGCTCGGGGCTGAGTGGCAGGAAACCCCCGCCGACGGTGGGACCTGACCCGACACCGACGTCGGACCACTTGGCCAGTTCGCTGGCGGGCTTGGCGCGCAGGCAGGCCGCCGCGGTCACCGGGTTGGTGCAGCCGACCTTGGCCGCCACCTTGAGACCGTTCGCCTGACGGTCGGCGCGGGGCAGCGGGAACCAGGTCGCAGGCCCCGGTGACCACTTCTCACCGGTGCACTGCGCGCTCTGCACGATCGCCCGATGGAACAGGCCCGCCGATGTCGGCGCGGCGAGTTGGGCGCAGACGCTGGTCCCGCCCGCGGACTCGCCGAAGATCGTGACGTTGCCGGGGTCGCCGCCGAACGCCGCGGCGTTGCGCCGCACCCAGCGCAGCGCGGCCTGCTGGTCTTCGAGACCGAAGTTTCCGGACAGGTTCCGGGCCTTGCCGTGGTCGAGTGCCGGATGGGCCAGGAATCCGAAGACTCCCAGCCGGTAGTTCGGGCTGACAACGATCACGTCGCCGTCAGCGGCCAGCCGCCGCGCGCCGTACAGGCTTCCGGCGCCGTTGAGGAACCCGTTGCCGTGGATCCACACCATCACCGGCAGCTTGCGTTTCCCGGTGGCGCGCGGCGTGGTGACGTTGAGGAACAGGCAGTCCTCCGTCGTGCTGGGCTCGTCGATCAGCCCGGCGGCCTGGGCGCAGCGGTTGCCGGGCTTGGTGGCGTCCCGCACGCCCCGCCACGGCTTGGCCCGTCGCGGCGAGGCCCAGCGCAGGTCGCCCACGGGTGGCGCGGCGTATGGAATCCCCTGGAACACCCTGGCCGTCGAATCGACCCTGCCGCGGACGGCGCCCGCATCGGTCCGAACCACGGTAGAGGCGGCTGGGCTGTTGCCGCCGCGATGCGGTGACAGCGCGTCGGCCGCCCCTCCGCCGACGATCGAGCCGGGGAGCGACGCCGCGGTCAGCAGCACCACCACGCTGCCGAGCCGTAGGGCGCGCCGACCCGGCGCGTGGTGTCGATGCAGCAGTTCCATGTCGTGCTCCCTCTGTCGAGACTTATTTGTGTGGGGTCCACACTAAATTAAGTGTGGGGCACGCACGAAGTCAAGGTAGAGTCGGCCGGACAGGATCCCCGGTCGAGCGGAGGAGGTCACCGGATGCCGGTCACGGACGACTCCGACCTGCCGCCGGGCCTGGCCTTGGCGTGGGGCCTGCCCGCCAAGACGACCAAGCTCGGGCGCAAGCCGTCGAAGAGCGTCGAGGAGATCGTCGGCGCGGCCGTCGAGCTGGCCGACGCGGACGGGTTCGGCGCCCTGTCGATGCCCAAGATCGCCCAGCGGCTCGGGCTGACCGCCAACGCGATCTACCGGTATGTGAGGTCCCGGGACGAACTGCTGGTCCTGGTCGCCGAGGCCGCCTGGGGTCCGGCGCCGGACCTCGCGTCCGGGACGGGAGGCTGGCGCGATGCGGCGAACGTGTGGACGCGGGCGATGATCGACCGGTGCGACGTCCACCCCTGGCTGTGCGATCTCCCCGTCCGCGGGGCCCCGGTGACGCCGAACATGCTGGACTGGGCAGAGGCGATCCTGGAAGTGCTGACCGGCGCCGGGCTGACCCCCACCGAGGCCCTGGGGTGCGCCTTCGTGCTGGACGGTTATGCGCGGCAGATCGGCGGCATGCGTCGCGACCTGCGGTACAGCACCGCGACTCCGACGCAGTCGGACACCGTGACCAGGTTCCTCCTGCCCCGGCTGCGCGAACGCGGACACTCGGTCCTGGCGTCCATGATGGACGGCGACGACTACACCGACGACGTCGCCGACGATGACGTGACCTTCGGGCTCGACCGGATCCTGGACGGGATCGGCGCACTGGTCGCGGCGAAACGTGCTGCGGAGCCAACCGCGCAGGGTGATCGAGGAGCCCGCGAATGAGAGCTTCAGCGCGGCAACCTCGGCGGTACCGCGCTCATTGCCCGTCCCTCCTCGGGCCGGAATGCACCCATAACTCGGCCGGAGTGACCGGCGAATTGGTCGGGGACGAACGCGGCACGGGAGCGATCCCGGAGCGGTGATGCGGCCACTTCCGGTCGTTCCCGGACGTGTTAACCGCCTGCTCAGCGCCCCGTCGTGATCTTGAAACGGTGATTGGAACGATTCTTTGTCAAAGGGTCGGCGTTGACTGTCGATAATCGACGATCAAGCTGAGTCGGACGCGACTCCACCTGGCAATCGCGGTGCGCTCGGAAGTTGAAAAACTCTGATTGACGGTTCTTGACCATAAAAGTTAGCATTTAAGCAGATCCCGGGTCTGTCTTCATTGGCGGCGTTCGGTCTATCCGGAGACCCGACGCCGTCTCCACGTCTCCCCCCGAGTTAGGAATGCCATGCGTAAAGGGATCGCCTTATCTGCGGCCGCCGCGGCGTTAGTCATGACCGCGGCGTCGGTCACTCCCGCTGCCGCTGCCGCGTCCGAGCGTCTGCTTGCCCACGGTCCGACCGGAGTCACCATAAAAATCGTGAACTACAACGGCAGCGGCTGTCCGAAGGACACCGCCGAGGTCGCCATAGCGCCCACCGCCGACTCGTTCACGATCACCTACGCCAAGTACATCGCCCAGGCGGGCGGCACGGCCACGCCCATCGACTCCCGCAAGAGCTGCCAGCTCGTCCTGAACGTCCATGTCCCACACGGGTACAGCTACTCCGTCTCGTCAACGGAACACCGGGGCTACGCCTCCCTGCAACCCGGTGCGAACGGCACGCAGGTCGCCACCTACTACTTCCAAGGCCAGCCGGAGACCGCGGCGATCCCGCATTCGCTCGTCGGCCCTCTCAAGAAGAACTGGCAGTTCAACGACAGCGTGCCGGTCTCGCAACTCGTATGGTCGCCATGCGGCGAGGAGCGGAACTTCAACATCAAGACCGAAGTGCGGGTAGACCCGGGGACCTCCGACCCGACCAAGGTCAGCTTCGTCGGTGTGGACTCCCTCGACAACACCATCAAGACGATCTACCGCTACACCTGGAAGCTCTGCCCCTGACCGGGTCGCCCGTCTCCGAACAACCTCCTGCGGAAAGAACAAGGGTCCATGCGTGAGGGAGTGTTATTCCTCTCCGCTCTCGCGTTGATCGCGGGCATCGCCCCCGCGGTGTCGGCGGCGGCGGCGTCGAACGCCCCGCCGCCACCGGGGTAGGCCGATGGTCAGACGATCTTGGTCAGCACGCCGGACTCGATGACGATGAGGCCGCCGATGGCGATGAAGACGGCGGGGACGAGCCACTGGCCATAGCGTTCGACGATCGCGATGACCTTCCCGTGCGAGCCGAGCCACGACGCGGCCAGGCACCACAGGGCGACTC
The DNA here is from genome assembly GCF_001552135.1 of Actinomadura chibensis NBRC 106107. GTDB lineage: Bacteria > Actinomycetota > Actinomycetes > Streptosporangiales > Streptosporangiaceae > Spirillospora > Spirillospora chibensis. Next base: position 71,668 of record NZ_BCQP01000042.1, read on the forward strand.
CGACGGCGAACACGCCGATGGTGACGAGGGTCGAGGCGGTGCCGATGGTGCGGAAGACGGGTGTGTAGACCGAGATGTTGTCCGCGCCGTTGGCGATGGTCACCCCGGCCACCGGCAGCAGGCCGGTCGCGACGGCGGGCGGGGCGCCGTCCTCGCCGTCGTGCGCCCGGACGGCTGCCACCAGCCCTTTGACGCCGAGCGCGAGAGGCACCAGGCCGAGCAGCCCGACCCAGTCGTCGGGGACGACTGTCAGCCCGAGCGCCGCGACCACGGACACCAGCACCAGGACCGCGATCCCCGCGTACTGGCCGCCCCAGATCTGCCACGTCCGGGGACGGCCGGTGGCGCGCGAGGACAGGAACAGCACCGTCAGCACGATGATGTCGTCCACATTCGTCCCGGCGAACATTCCCGCCGCCGTGCCGAGAGTGCCCACGATCCCGTCCACAGCCCAGGAACGTACCGGATCAACCCACCACAACGCGGACGACCTCCCGCCCCGAGCCCGCCCCGCGCGCCGTTTCCCATTGGGAATGGGGACATTGGATCTCGAAGATGGCGCGCTCGTGATTCCCGGCGCTTCCGTCGCTCGTCTCCGCGTCGATGGGATTCTCTTGCCGGAAATATGGCGAAGCATCCGCCTGCCGCTGATCATCTCCAGGACGCCGTAGGCGGAGCGGGGTCGCCTTGGGGGGACGGATCTGGGGGAAAGTTTGAGGTGATCAGCGTGTGGCGTGAATTATGAACCCATGAATGACGCGAAGGCGGCAACGGAGACGCCGGGGGACGCGGGACGTCGTATGTCCAGCTCGGACGTGGTCCTGGATGCCCACGTTCGGGCGCGGGCGCACGAAGCGGCACGGGGTCGCCATGCTCGCCCCGGTCCCGGCCATTTATTGGGGGACCGGTACGAGTTGGTGGAACGGCTCGGCCAGGGCGGAATGGGCACCGTGTGGAAGGGCCGCGACCTGGTGATCGGCCGCGATGTCGCCATCAAGGAACCCCGCCTGCCCAGGCACGTGCCCGATGAGGACAGGCACGCGGCGTTCGCGCGGTTGGAGCGGGAGGCTCGTGCCGCCGCGCAGATCGACCATCCCTCGATCGTCCGCATTCACGACGTGGTGTCGGTGGACGACCAGCCGTGGATCATCATGGAGTTGATCCGCGGCCGGTCCCTCGCCGAGATCCTCGCCGAGGGCACGCTGCCTCCGGCGGAGGCCGCCAGAATCGCGCTGCCCGTCGTCAACGCGCTGTCCGCGACCCATGCCCGAAAGGTCCTGCACCGCGACGTGAAACCGGCGAACATCATGATCGAGGTGTCCGATCGCATCGTGCTGACCGATTTCGGTATCGCCAGCATCGAGGGCGAAAGGCCCCTGACTCGGGAAGGCACTCTGATCGGCTCACCCGAGTACACCGCGCCGGAGCGCATTCTCGGCCACCTGCCGGGGCCCGCGTCGGACTTCTTCTCACTCGGGGTATTGCTCTACACGGCGATCGAGGGTTTCTCGCCTTTCCTCCGCCAGACATGGCAGGCGACGCACCAAGCCGTCCTGCGCGCTGAGCCGCCGCCTCCCTCGCAGGCCGGTGCACTCTCCGAACTCATCATGGCGTTGCTGAACAAGGAGCCGCAAAGGCGGCCGCCGAGCGAGGAAATCGTCTACGTCCTCGAAAAGGCCGCGAGCCCGCAGACCCTGCTGGTGGGAGGCCGAGGGCCGGACCAGGGGCGGACCGAACCCGTGGTCAACCGCCCTGGCTGGGGACGGTCCGCGGTCGCGGCGCTGACCGCGTCGGTCGTGACCGGCGCCGCCGTCGCGGCCGTGATGTGGCCGGGGGAGTCCGGGCAGACGGCCGCAAACATCCCTCAAGGCTGGACGGTGCATCACAAGCTCGGCGCCTCCATCGCCGTCCCGGGCAACTACAAGGCGCGCGACTTGTTCGACCACGGAGGCGGCGTGGTCTTCCAGGCGGAAGAGGGCCAGGTAGACCGCGAGCTCATCCTCCTTCGTTGGGACCTGGTGGACGGCTCCCCAGCGGCCAGGGCCGACTACTGGTACCGGCAATTCGCGAACGATCCCAAATTCACCGACCGGCAGATCACGGTCTCCGACGCGCTGGTGAACGGACGGAAGAGCAAGGCCCTCACCATGACCTACCGCCCCGGCGGCGGAGAACTCTGGCGCAAGAAAGAGGTGTACTACAACGCCGACGGACAGCTCTGGAAACTCATCTACGACTCGGCCATCGTCAACGAGCAGGACACCGGCGGCGACGAACTCATCGAACTCGCCATGCGAACCTTCAAGACCGGCTAGGCGGACGCCACCCGACTAAAGTGACGCCACCAGGTTGACCATCGGCCGATGTGACGCCCGGGGCCCGTGATCCACAGTCTTGGGGGATGACCGATGCAGAGAACGACACCTGGTTTCCCGGCCCCCTCATCCCGCGGGCGGCCAGTTGGCCGCCTATGCCCGCGATCCGACTTTGGTTACGGCCAGCTATGCGGTATTCGTCGCCGGTGCTTTGCTTTTATGGCCCGCGATCTGCACATTGGCGCGGATCACCGCCACTGGATCACCCCGTCTCGCCCGCTGGGGCGGGACGCTCGTCATCATGGGCCTGTTCGCCCGGCTGTACTACGCCGGTGTAGACCACAGCGCCTTCGAACTGTCCACAACTCAGGATTGGGAACACACGACCCGGACCGTCTTGGACCAGTACGTGGGATTGTCCTACGGCCCGTGGCGAATCCCGGTCGCGGCCGCGTTCTGCCATTACGTGGGCGTCCTGCTCATGACCATCGCCGCGTTCCGATCGCGTACGTTCGGCCTCGCCCGCTGCCTGCTGTTCCTGGCATCGGGTGTGGTGTTCATGGGAGTGCTCAAGGAGAGCACCCTCCTCGACGTCGTAGTGACCAGCGGCCTGTGCGTGGTGCTCGTCCCACTGGGCGTGCGGACACTCCGCCGCAACGTCCCGGCCCCGCTCGCCGACGCACGCCGTCATCAGCCCAGAGCGCCGCGACTCTTGAGCTGGTGACGACCCCATCGGGCCACTACCCGGGTGACGCCGACATTCCCGGCGGACGGTGTATCTCGCCGGAATGTTCGCGTATGACCGTGACCGGACAGCGGGGCGCCGTCCCCGAACCACCGCCGTCCGGCGGCCCTCTCACCTGGCGTAACCCACTACACACCGGGGAGTACAGGATGAACCTCAAGCGGATCGCGGTCGCCGGGCTCGCCGCCGGGAGCATGGTGCTGGGGGGCGCGGTGTTCGCCTCGCCCGCCTCGGCCGACCCCGAGCCCACCTACAACGGGCTCACCTGGCCGGTGCTCCGGCAGGGCCAGACGAGCGAGAACGTCCGGGCCCTGCAGTGGCTGCTCAACTGCCACGGCGACAAGGTGGCCGTGCCCTCGCACTTCGGCCCGAAGACCCACGCCGCGGTGCGCAGCTTCCAGTACAAGAACGGCAACAAGGTCGACGGCATCGTCGGCGCCTCCACCTGGCTCAGCCTCACCGGCAAGGGCGGGTTCTCCTACGGCGAGCGCAACGACTGCGTCAAGGGCCTGCAGGTGGCGCTCAACAAGTGGCGTTACAACGACGACCTGCCCATCACCGGCTACTTCGGCCCGCGCACCCGGACCAAGCTGAACAAGTTCCAGAGCGCCCACGGGCTTCCCGTCCACGCCTTCGCCGACCCCAAGGACTGGAACAAGCTCGTCTCCACCCCCGCGGGCAAGTGACCCGCCAGGGCTTTCGGGAATCGCCCCGCGAGCCCTGGCAGGCATGCTCTCAGGGCTGGTCGGCGGATCGCCGTCCGAGCAGGGGAGGGTTGATCCGGCCGACGATCGCGGCGACGTCCTCGGGCGCCGCGGCCGCCCAGAGGATGGCGCGGGCCTGTTCGAACCTGGCGAGCAGCTCGCCCGCCCCGGGGACGACGGCGGTCCGCTCGGGATAGATGCTGTCGGCGTTGTCCGCGATCTTCACCAGGGTCGCCTCCGGGTCGTGCGTGATGAGGCGGATCGAGTCCAGGTAGTCGCCGCCGCGAGCCCGCGTCACGCGCTCGACGATCCGCACCACGTGGCCCGGGACGCCGGCCGCGCGCAGTTCGTCGGCGGTCCATTCCGTCCCCTCCAGAATGTCGTGCAGCCACCCGGCCATCTCGAGCCGGGGGCCGAATGGCGCCAGTGCCTCCGCGACGGTGCGGAGGTGGTCGCGGTACGGCGCGCCGTACATTTCCCGCTGGCCGTCGTGAGCGCGGATCGCCAGGGCCGCCGCTTCGTCGACCGCCATTTCGCGCGGGCCGTCCACCCCGCCCGTGTCCCGGTCGGGGATCGGCGGACGGCCCCGCATGGCCGCGTAAATCCCCGCCTTCACCTGGTCCATGTCCGCGGTGGCGCGGATGTCGTCGGCGAGCCGGTCGAGATCGGCGCTCAGCGCGTCCTCGATGTTCAATGTGGTTCCCCCCAGTGCTGGGCCCACCAGGCGCGAAGCGTCGCCTTGGCGTGGCGGAGGTTGGATCGGACGGTCGCGGGCTCGGCGCATAAGAGGTCGGCGATCTCCCCGCCGGTGAATCCGGCGAGGGCGAGGGCGAACACCCTTCGCTGCCGACTCGGGAGTTGCTCCAGCGCCGTGCGAATGAGGTCGTGCCCGAGGAATTCGTCGATGTCACACCGGTCGGTGACCGTCGTGGCGTCCACATCGGAACGGGGATATTCGCGGACGGGCCGGAGCAGCAACCGTCCGACGGTCACCCGCAGATACGGCTCCGGACGATCGATATGGGCGTGCCGCTCGTGGAAGCGCAGGAACGCCTCCTGGACGATGTCCTCGGCCTCCGCCCGAGACCGGCCGGACGCCAGGCACAGGGCGAGCAGCCGGGGCCATTGCGCGTCGATCAGCTTCCCGTAGCGAGCTTCGAACTCCTCCGGCGGCGGAGGTTCCGCGTGCTCTTCCGGACTCATCGCTCCACCACCCCGGGCCCTGTCCCCATCCGCGAATCCCTTCCCAGGCTCCCGGCCGAACCGGCCGCGCGTCACCTACTAAGAGCGCGGAGGCGGCGCGAGCGTGCAAAGCCCTCCGCGCCGGAGGACGTCCGGTAGGTGGGGCTATGAGGGTGTTCAGGAGGAAGGTACGGAAGAATGGGGCTGATTCTGGGTCGGGGGACTGTGGGGAGGTAGGCCGGTCTTGACGGGTGATGGGCGGTTCACCGTTACGCGGACGCTGACCAGGGATCAGCGGGAGCGGCGCGAGCGGCTGATCGAGTCGGCGCGGGAACTGGCGCTGGCGGGCGGGTATCCGGCGGTCACCATGCACGACGTCGCGGACCGCGCCGGGGTCGCGCGCGCGACGGTCTACCGCTACTTCGCCACCAAGGACCACCTGCTCACCGAGGTGGCCGCCACCTGGGCGCACCGCGTGACGGACGACGTCGACGCGCTCGCGGTCGGGGACACGCCGCTGGAACGGCTCACCGCGCTGCTGGAGCGGATCGTCCACGTCGCGGCGGCGGAGCCGACCCTCACGTCCGCCATCATCCAGGCCGTGACCTCGGACGACTCCAGCGTGGACGAACCGCGCGACGTCCTGTTCCTGTTCCTGCGCGAGCGGCTCTCGACGGCGATCGGGGACCCGGTGCCGGAGCGGGAGGACGTCGAGGTCGTCCTCGGGCACGTGCTGCTCGCCGCGCTGATCAGCCTCGCGTCGCTGCGGCAGCCGGTGGAGGAGGTCGCGGCGATGGTCCGGACGGCCGGGCGGCTGGTGCTCGCCGGGGCCCTCGCGGCGCCCGCCCCGTCCTAGATCCCCAGGGATCCTCAGGCGTTCCTGACCGCGTCGCCCACCTCGGCCGGGGAGGTGCGCCAGGGGGCGCCGTGGCCGGGCAGGACCCAGGACGCCTGGAGTCCGGCGATGCGGTCGAGGGAGTCGAGCGCCTGGGCCGGGTCGTCGGTGAACGGCGCGGGCTGCGGGCCGCCGCGTCCGGTGAGGACGTGCCGCGTGGTCAGGGCGTCCCCGACGAAGAGCGCGTCGGCGATCGGGACGTGCACCGCCACGCTCCCCGGCGAGTGCCCGGGCATGCCCACGATCACCGGGTTCCCGGGCAGGTCGAGGACGTCGCCGTCGCTGATCTCGGTGACCTCGCTGACGTAGCGGGGGCGCAGGCCGTTCTTGCGGATGGAATAGCCGAAGAACCCGAGCGTCGGACCGAGCCGCATGGGGCCGAACGCGACCTTGGGCTTCTCGCCCGTGCGCGTGCGGTCGGCGTCGGCGGCGTGCACGAACACCGGGACCCCGTGCTCGCTGCGGAGGCGCTCCGCGAAGCCGATGTGGTCGGAGTCGCCGTGGGTCAGGACGAGCCCCCGGATGTCATCGACCGACTTGCCCAGGGAGCGGAGTTCGTCCTGCAGGTCCCGCCAGTGGCCGGGCAGTCCGGCGTCGACGAGCGTGATGCCGTCGGGGGTGTCGATGAGGTAGCACGCCACGATGTCGTTGCCGAGGCGGTGCAGATGCGGTGCGAGCTTCATGGGTCTTCCTGCCTGTGACCTGGGCGAGACTGTTGATAGCTACGGTAATTAGCTATGATGGCTACGTCAAATAGCCTTCGTCGCGGGAGGACGGGCGATGCCCACCCCTGAGAAGACCTCGCTCGACCGGATCGTCGCCGCCGGGCGCGAGCTGCTGGAGGCCGGCGGCCAGCGGCGGCTGACGATGCAGAGCGTCGCCGAGAAGGTGGGGGTGCGCGCCCCGTCCCTGTACAAGCACGTCGCGAACCGGTCGGCCCTGCTGACCGCCGTCGCCGGGGCGACCGTCGACGACCTGGCCGCCCGGCTGGCGGAGACCGACGGGTCGCTGGAGGGGCTGGTGCGCGCCTACCGGCGGTTCGCCCGGACCTGGCCGGAGGGGTTCCGGCTGATGCTCTCCCCGGACGCGCCGTCCGATGCCCTGGCCCGCGCCTCCGTCCCGGTGCTGGACGCCTCCAGGGAACTCGTCGGCGAGCGGGAGGCGCTTGAGGCCGCGCGCCTGGTGACGGCGTGGGCCACCGGCTTCATCGAGATGGAGCTCATCGGCGCCTTCCGGCTCGGCGGCGATGTCGAGCGCGCCTTCGAGTACGGCCTGTCCGGCATCCGCCGCGCCCTCACGGAGGGCCGCCCGTCCTAGATTGGTCCACGGTGTAGCGGGCTGATTGGATCTGGTGGGTGGGCCATTGCGGTCCTAGCGTCCGAGCCGTGACGAATCCTCTGCTGTTCCTGCTGGCCGCGCTGACGCTCGTCGCCATCCCCGGGCCGAACCACCTGTACATCACCACCCGCAGTATCGGGGAGGGGCGGCGGGCCGGGGTCGTGTCGGCGCTCGGCGTCGAGACCGGGACGCTGGTGCATATCGCGGCGGCCGCGGCCGGGCTGTCGGCGGTCGTCGCCGCGTCCGCCACCGCGTTCGGCGTGCTGCGCTACGCGGGGGCCGCCTACCTGGTGTTCCTCGCCTACCGGACGCTGCGCGGCCGGGACGAGCCGGACGGGCTCGACCTCAGGCCCCAGCCGCTCCGGCGCGTGTACCTGGACGGCGTGCTGGTGAACGTCCTGAACCCGAAGGTCGTGCTGTTCTTCCTGGCGTTCCTGCCGCAGTTCGTGGACCGGGACGCGGGCGCCGTGCCCGTGCAGATCGCCGTGATGGGCGTCGTCCTCGCGCTGATCGGCCTGGTCAGCGACATCGTGTACGCGGTCGCGGCGGGGTCGATCGGGGCGTGGCTGCGGGCCCGTCCGGTGTTCCGGCGGCGGCAGCGGTACGCGACCGGGCTCGTCTACCTGGGGCTCGGCGCCGCCGCCTTGTTCGCCGGGCCCGCCGCCCGCCGCTCGTAGCCTCCCGCCCCTCTCCATCAAGCGTTTGACCGGGATTTGGTCGAGCGCCTAGCGTGGGGGGATGACCAGCAGCGACACCGGCCGGGAGCGCATCCTGGACGCGGCCACCAGGCTGTTCGCCGCGCTCGGCTACGACGGGACGTCCACCCGCATGATCGCGGAGGCGGCCGGGCTCAACGTCGCCACCGTCGCCTACCACGCGGGCGGCAAGCGCGACCTGTACCTGGCCGTCATGGAACGTGCCCACCAGGCCGAACGGGCGGCGCTCGAAGGCGCGCTCGCGCAGGTGCCCCGCGACGCGGAGGGGATGGTCGCGCTCGCCGACCGCTATGTCGACTTCTGCGTCGAGCACCCGGAGATCCCCGCGCTGTGGATGCACCGCTGGCTGTCGGACGCCTCGGACGTCGCGCACCTCGAAGAGCAGTACGTCCGGCCCCTGATGGACCTGGTCGTGTCCGCCGCCCGCGAGATCGTGCCCGACGGCGTGGACGTCGAGTACGTCGTGTGGACGATCGTCTGGTGCACCCACGGGTTCGGCGCCGGAGGCGTCCTGGACGGCGACGGGCGCCGCCGCGGCATGGACGACCCGCGCGAGCTGGCCAGGTTCCGCGCGCACGTCCGCCGTCTGGTCGCGACCGCGGTCGGGCTGCCCGCCCGGACCGCCGGATGACCCCGGCGGCCGCGCCGCCGCTGCCGCGGCGCCGGCTCCTCGGCTACGGCGTCGGCTCGATCGGGACGGGCGTGTTCTCCGCCGTTCCCGGCCTGCTGCTCCTCTACTACCTGACGGACGTGCTCGGCGTGTCCGCGGCCGTCGCGGGCGCCGCGCTCGTCGTGCCGAAGGCGTGGGACGTCCTGCTCAACCCGGTCGTCGGCGCGGCCAGCGACCGGGAGGCCGTCCGCACCGGACGCCGCACCCGCCTGCTCCTGCTCGGCGCGGTGACCGTGCCGGTGCTGTTCGCCGCGATGTTCGCCGTCCCGGTCGACTCGCCCGGCTTCGCCGCCGCCTGGGCCGGGGTCGCGTTCCTGCTGGCGGCGAGCGCGTTCGCCTGCTTCCAGGTGCCGTACGTGGCGCTGCCCGCCGAGGTGTCGGACGATCCCGCCGAGCGCGGCCGGGCGATGGCCTGGCGCGTGGTGTGCCTGACGGTCGGCATCCTGCTCGCGGGCGGCATCGCCCCCGCCATCGCGGACGCGGGCGGCGGCGGGCGAGCCGGGTACGCGCTGATGGGCGTCGTGATCGGGGTCCTCATGGGCGCGGCGATGGTCGCGAGCGCGCTGGCGACGCGGTGGGTGCCGTCCCGGCCGGGGCCGCGCCCGCTCGGCCTCGGCGCCGCGCTGCGGACCGCGCGCGGCAACCGCCCGTTCTTCCTGCTGCTCGGCGCGAACGTCGGGCACACCCTCGCCGTCGCGGTCATGCTCGCGGGCGCGCCCTACGTGGCGACCTACCGGCTGGACGACTACGGGCTCACGTCCGCGATGTTCGTGTGCATGGTCGGGCCGACCGCGTTCGCCGTCCCGGTGTGGCGGTGGCTGTCGCGCAGGTACGGCTACATCGACTGCTACCTGGCGGCGCTCGTGATCTTCGCGGCGACGGCCGTCGCCGTGTACCCGCTGATCGGGTCGGTGCCCGGGGTGCTGGCGCTCAGCGCGCTGACCGGCTTCTGCTACGCGGCCGTGCAACTGCTGCCGCTGTCGCTGCTGCCGGAGACCGTCCACGCCGACGCCGGACGCACCGGGCACGCCCAGTCCGGCGCGTTCACCGGGTTGTGGACGGCCGCCGAGACCGGCGCGTTCGCCGTCGGGCCCGGCATCTACGCGCTGATCCTGACGGTGTCGTCGTTCCGGTCGTCCGACCTCGACGAGCCCGTCGTGCAGGCGGGGTCGGCGCTGACCGGGCTCAGCGTCGGGTTCTCGGTCGTGCCCGCGGTGCTGCTGTCGCTCAGCGTGCCGCTGGCGCTGGCCTACCGGCGGGCCGCCGCCGTCCACCGCCGTCCGGGCGGGGTTGGAAAACTGGAGGAAGAGCAGGGACATGCCGTCTGACCGTCTCCCCGAACTCGGCCGTCCCGCCGGAGAGCTGCTCGCCGAGCTGGCGCGGCTGCGGGACGCCGACCTCCCCGTGCGCGGTGGCCAGGTCACCGCCTACGTCTACGACACCGGACGCGAGGCTGTGCACGCCCTCGCCGCGTCCGCCTTCCAGGAAATGCTGGAGGTCAACTGCCTGGACCCGACCGCCTTCCCCAGCATCGTCGCCCTGGAGCGCCAGGTCGTCGGCGCGGTCGCGGACCGGCTCGGCGGCGGGTCCGGCGTGTTCACCAGCGGCGGCACCGAGTCGATCATGCTGGCGGTGAAGGCGGCGCGGGACGCCCGTCCGGTGGACGGCGGACGGCCCGAGATCGTGGTGCCGACGACCGCGCATCCGGCCTTTCACAAAGCGGCGCATTATCTGGGCGCGAAGGTCGTGCAGGTTCCCGTGGATTCTTCGTTCCGCGCGGATCCCGCCGCTGTCGCTGCCGCGATTACGGCGCGGACGGTATTGGTCGTCGCGTCCGCGCCGTCCTATCCGCAGGGGGTCATGGACCCGGTTCCCGAGATCGCGGCGGTCGCCGCGTCCGCCGGGGTGCCGTGCCACGTGGACGCGTGCGTGGGCGGCTGGGTCCTGCCCTGGCTGCGGGAGGCGGGACGCGACGTGCCGCCGTTCGACCTGTCCGTGCCCGGCGTGACGTCCCTTTCCTGCGACCTGCACAAGTACGGGTATGCGCCGAAGGGCGCGTCGGTCGTCCTCTTCGCGGACGAGTCGCTCCGCCGGTGCGCCTATTTCGCGTCCGCGGAATGGCCCGGATACACCGTCATCAACGCGGGTGTGCAGAGCAGCAAGAGCGCCGGGCCGCTGGGCGCGGCCTGGGCCACGCTGAACGCGGTCGGCGCACGCGGATATCGCGAACTCGCCGAGACTTCGATGAAAGCGGCGGAACGGCTCATCGCGGGCGTCGCCGAGATTCCCGGGTTGCGGGTGCTCGGGACGCCCGCCGTTCCGCTCGTCGCCGTCGCGTCGGACGACCCGGAGCTCGACGTGTTCGTCATCGCCGACGAGGCGCGGGCGCGCGGCTGGTTCTTCCAGCCGCAGCTCTCGTATCAGGGAATTCCGCCGAACCTGCATTTCACGCTGACCGGCGTCAGCGACGCCGAGGCCCTTCTCGGGGCGCTCTCCGACGCCGTCAAGGCGGCGCGGGCGGCGGGGCCGCCGGACGTCCCGGCCGGCCTCGCGGACGCGCTTGCCGGGCTTGACCTGGACGGTCTCGACGACGCCGGGTTCGGGGAACTGCTCGCGTCGGTCGGCGTCGATCCTTCTTCGAATGGCGGCGCGGCGCCGTCCATGGCGACGGTCAACGCCATTCTGGACGTCCTGCCGCCCGCGACGCGCGAGGCGCTTCTGATCCGCTTCCTGTCCGTGCTTTACGCGCGGTAGTCCGGGGCGCCGCCGTCAGTTGACGCGGATGAGGCGTTTCACGATGGACGGCTTTTCCAGCGTCTGCCCGAGTTGCAGGGGGACGACCGCCGCTCCGGCCTTGACGGCGCCGACCTTCCTGCCGGTGGGCGCCTCGTGCGGCGGATTGCCCTTGACGGCGATCCGCACGGTCAGGCCGGGCCAGCCGACGACCGTCACCGGGGCCGCGGCGCGCAGCGGCGTCGTCCCGCCGAGCCCGTCGTCGACCCGCGCGACCCGCGCGCCCTTCGGCGCGAGCGTCGCCGGGACCAGCGCCGCCTCCGCCGCGAAGACGAGCCGCTCCGCCGCGCTGACCGCGCCCGCCGCCGTCGGGGAGTGCTGGCCCATCACCGCGCCCACGATCAGGACGTTCACGCCCCCGACGGCCTTGCGCGCCGCGAACACGAAGTTGCCTCCGGCCGCGTCGGTGTACCCGGTCTTGCCGCCGACGACGCCGTACTGGCCGAGCAGGAAGTTGCCGCCCTCGCGGGGCGGGGTGCCGTCGTCCGGGACGTAGGCGCGGTTGTTCACGACCTCGGTGAAGGCGGGGATGGACATCGCTGCGCGCAGCAGTTTCACCTGGTCGGCGGCGGTGCTCACCGTCCCGGAGTCGTAGCCGCTCGGGTCGGTGTAGCGGGTGCCGGTCATCCCGAGCGATTTCGCGGTCTCGTTCATCTTCGCCACGAACGCCTGCTCGTTCCCGGAATCCCAGCGCGCCAGCTCATGCGCGATGTCGTTCGCGGAGATGACGAGCAGGGCCTCCAGGGCCTTCCGCTGGGTGAGCTTCTGGTTGGCGGTCACGCCGAGCAGCGACTCCCCGCGCTTCTTGCGCGCCGGGATCTGCGCGGCCGCCTGCGGCGAGACCGTGAGCACCGGGCCCGGCTGGCCCTGCTTCAACGGATGCTCGCGGAGGTAGACGTAGGCGGTCATGACCTTGGCGACGCTCGCCGTTGGGATCGATGTCGCCCCACCGGACATGCCCATCGTCCCGAGCCCCTCGACGTGGACCACCGCCTGCCCCACCGTCGGCCACGGCAACGCCGGGGCCTGACCGGGGAAGGCGTGGCTGGACGCGATGAGCTGCTTGACCGTCGGGTCGGGGACGGGACGGACGAGCTGCCCCGCGACGACCCCGACGACCAGCACCAGCGCGGCGACGAGCACGACGAGGCCGCGCCGTCCGCGCTTGGGCGCGCGTTCGGGCGGGGGCTGCGGGAGCGGCGGTGTGGGTGGCGCGGGCGGTGCGGGGACGGGTGGCGTGGGAGGGGCCGGAACGGAGGCCGCGGGGGAGGGGGCAGCGGCGGGCGCCCCGTCCCAGGGGACGACCCACTGGCCGGACGATCGGACGGCCGGGGAGTCCTGCGGCGGCTGGCCGGACGCGGGCAGGACGGGCAGGCGTTCGACCCGCGTCGGCCCTGCCCCGGTGGGCGGGGGAGCGTCCTGCGCGGTCTCGGGCTCGTCCCGCGCGGGCTCGGGAAGCTGGACGAACCAGGGGCCCCGCGGCGGAGCGGGCGCGGCGGGCTCCTCTTCGCGCTCGTCCTCGGGCTCGTCCGGCTCCGGCTCCGGCTCCGGCTCGGGTTCCGGTTCGGGTTTCGGCGTTGGTTCGGGCTTCGGCGCGGTGGGCCGCTGGATGGAGATGTCCGGCCTGGTCAGCGACACGTTCTTCGGGACGGCGAACTCGGCGGTCGCCGTCCGCGCGGACTCGCGCTCGTCGTCCTGCGCGTCGTTCTCCTCGGAGCCGGACGTCACCGGTTCCTGGTTGGCGTCGTCCACGGCCCCGACCTCCTCGACTGGCGCATCCCAGGCAGACGGAGCCGTCTTTCCCCCGACAACCCCCGTGCATATGTGAGGATGCGAAGTTTATCGAGAAGGTTCGGCAGACTTCGCACAGGCCGCGCCGATGTCGCACCGCGCACACGGCCCTCCGCCCCCGCCCGATGGGTACGGGCCAAGGAATGAGCCGGTTTCTGCCGGGTAGGGCCCGCCTCGTTCCCGGGCCGCGGAGGCGGACCCCACGAGGCTCTAGGAGGAGTGTGCGATGGCAGCGAAGGTCCGCGACATCATGACCGGTTCCCCTACCTCGGTGTCTCCGGAGCTCGACCTCGTGACGGTGGCGCGGGCCATGCGCGACGAGGAGATCGGCGCCGTGCTGGTGGCCGACGGCGACGAGCTGATGGGGCTCGTCACCGACCGCGACCTGGTGATACGCGGGCTCGCCGCCGGAGGGGACCCGAAGGAGGCGCCGGTCGGCCGCATCGCGAGCAGCGCGACGGTGACCGTCGGCCCGGACGACTCCCTCGACCGGGCCGCGCAGATCATGCGGGAGCGGTCGGTGCGCCGCCTGCCCGTCATCGAGGACGGGCGCCCCGTGGGCATCGTCACGCTGGGCGACCTCGCGCGTCAGGGCAGGACGGAAAGCAGCCGGTCCAACTCGTCCTCGGTGTTGTAGTAGTGCACCGAGGCCCGTACCGCGTGGGGGACGGCGCCCGCGTCGTATCCGTGGTCGAGCGGATCGGTGACCTTGACGTTGACCCCGATTTCCTTGGCGGCCTTCTTGATGGCACCGGGCTCCGTCCCGTCCACGGTGAACGTGACGATGCCGCACTGCAACGCGCCCTTGTCCTGGACGGTGATCCCAGGCCGGGCGGACAGTTCTTCCCGCAACCGGGACCCGAGCCAGATCACCCGGTCCTCGATGGCGCGCATGCCTAGGGCGGCCGCGTAGTCGGCGGCGACGCCCAGTCCGATCTGCCCGGCGACATACCGTTCCCACGTCTCGAAGCGCTGCGCGGTCTCGCGGATCTCGTAGCCGCTGGACGCCGACCAGGTGGCGGCCTGCAGGTCGAGGAAGGGCGGCTCCAGCGTCTGGACGATCTCGCGCCGCACGTAGAGGAAGCCCGTCCCGCGCGGGCCGCGCAGGAACTTCCGCCCGGTCGCGGACAGCATGTCGCATCCGATCTCGGCGACGTCCACGGTGAGCTGGCCCACGGACTGGCAGGCGTCCAGCAGGAACAGGACACCGTGCTCGCGGCACAGCCGTCCGACCTCGGCGGCCGGGTTGACGAGGCCGTTGTGGGTCGGGATGTGGTTCAGCGACACCAGACGGACATCGCCCTTGGCCAGCTCTGCTTGGAGGGCGTCCAGCGAGATCGTGCCGTCCGAGTCGTCTGGGACGACCTCCACGCTGGCGCCCTTGGCAGAGGCGACCTGGTGGTAGGCGATGGCGTTGCTGGAGTATTCGCTAGTGGTGGTGAGGATGCGGTCGCCTTCGGTGAAGGGAATGGCGTAGAAGGCCAGGTCCCAGGCGCGGGTCGCGTTCTCCACATAGGCGATCTCGTCCGCGCGCGCGCCGATCAGCTCTGCGATCGCGCCGTAGAAGCGGGCGATGGCCGTCTCGTTCTGCTCGGCGGCCTCGTAGCCGCCGATCGTCGACTCCAGCGCGAAATGGTCCGCGACCGCGTCGATCACGGGACGCGGCGGCAGCGCCGCGCCGGCGTTGTTGAGGTGGGCGACCTTCGCGCAGCCGGGGGTGTCGGCTCGGAGACCGTCGATGTCCACATGCGCCCTTTCGTCGGAGCTGAGGGTCCCGGAGCCTCGCGGGCGGGAGCGTCCCGGCGGCCCCGGCGAAAATGTCGTACCCCCGCGCGACCCTGAGTCGACGGGCGGCGACTTGACCTCAACCATCGTTGAGGTCGCAGGCTGGCTCCCACCAGACTAACGATCAACGGGGTTCCTCATGGACATGGAAGTCACCGCGTGGATGTCGCTGCACCACGCGATGCACGCGCGCGACAGCAGGCCGTTCTCCAAGGCGACGCTGCGCCGGATCGCCGGTTTCGCCCGCCCGCATCGGCGCGCGCTGGCCGCGTTCCTCACGCTCAGCGTGCTGATGGCGGTGCTCGCGGTCGCGACGCCCGTGCTGGCCGGGCAGGTCGTCGACGCCATCGTCGACAAGTCCGACTCGGCCACGGTCGTCTGGCTCGCCGTCCTGATCGCGTTCCTGGCGCTCGCGGAGGGCGGCCTCGGGCTCGCGAACCGGTGGCTGTCCGCGCGCATCGGCGAGGGGCTGATCCTCGACCTGCGGACCTCGGTGTTCGACCACGTCCAGCGCATGCCGGTCGCGTTCTTCACCCGCACCCGGACGGGCGCGCTCGTCAGCCGCCTCAACAACGACGTCATCGGGGCGCAGCGCGCGTTCAGCGACACCCTCTCCGGTGTGGTCAGCAACCTTGTGACGGTGTTGCTCACGTTCGCGGTGATGGTCCGCATCTCGTGGCAGATCACCCTGCTCGCGCTGGTCCTGCTGCCCGTGTTCGTCCTTCCGGCCAGGCGGATGGGGAGCCGCCTGGCCCGGCTCGAACGCGAGGCCGCAAGGCACGACGCCGCGATGAGCACGCAGATGACCGAGCGCTTCTCCGCGCCCGGCGCGACGCTGGTGAAGCTGTTCGGCCGTCCGGCCCGGGAGTCCGCCGAGTTCGCGGCGCGGGCCCGGCGCGTCCGCGACATCGGCGTCCGCACCGCGATGGTGCAGCACGTCTTCATCACCGCGCTGACCATGGTGTCCGCGCTGGCGCTCGCGCTCGTCTACGGGCTCGGCGGCGTGCTGTCGCTGCGCGGCCACCTCGACGCGGGCGCCGTCGTCGCCCTCGCCCTGCTGCTCACCCGCCTCTACGCGCCGCTGACCGCGCTCGCCAGCGCCCGCGTCGAGGTGATGAGCGCGCTCGTCAGCTTCGAGCGGGTCTTCGAGGTGCTCGACATGAAGCCGCTCGTCGCGGAGAAGGCCGAGACGCGGCCCGTCCCGGACGGGCCGGTCTCCGTCGAGTTCGACGGGGTGACGTTCGCCTACCCGTCCGCCGACAAGGTCTCGCTGGCCTCGCTCGAAGAGGTCGCCACGCTCGACACGCGCGGCGGCGTCGACGTCCTGCACGACGTGTCATTCCGCGCCGAGCCCGGGCAGATGATCGCGCTCGTCGGGTCGTCCGGCGCGGGCAAGTCGACGATCGCGCAGCTCCTGCCGCGCCTCTACGACGTCGACTCGGGCGCCGTCCGGCTCGGCGGCGTCGACGTCCGCGACCTGTCCTTCCAGGAGATCCGCGACACGCTCGGCATGGTCACGCAGGACGGCCACCTCTTCCACGAGACGATCCGCGAGAACCTGCTGCTGGCCTGTCCCGAGGCCGGGGAGGACGAGCTGTGGGACGTCCTGCGCCGCTCCCGCCTCGACGCGCTCATCGAGGGACTGCCCGACGGGCTCGACACCGTCGTCGGCGAGCGCGGCTACCGGCTGTCCGGCGGCGAGCGGCAGCGGCTCACGATCGCCCGGCTGCTGCTCGCCCGCCCGCGCGTCGTCATCCTGGACGAGGCCACCGCCCACCTCGACTCGACGTCCGAGGCCGCCGTCCAGGAGGCGCTGACCGAGGCCCTCGACGGGCGCACCGCCGTGGTCATCGCGCACCGGCTCAGCACCGTCCGCGCCGCCGACCAGATCCTCGTCGTCGAGGACGGCCGCATCGTCGAACGCGGCACGCACGAGGCGCTCCTCGCCGCCGAGGGCCGCTACTCGGAGCTCTACCGCACCCAGTTCAGCGAGCGCCCGCCCCTCGAACCCGCCGTCTGACGTGCGGTTGGAGAAGGGACCTAGGGGGAGGAGTACGCCGTGACGTGATACGGAGCCGACGCGCGGAAGGACGCGGAAAGGACGCGGAAATGGTCGACCGGAGCCAACTGCCCGCACCCGAGCAAGGGCTGGTGCTGACGCACTTCCTCACCGTGCGGGACGTGGCCCGCTCCCGCGCGTTCTACGCCGACGTCCTCGGCGGCGAGGTCGTGCTGGACGAGAACCCCGCCATCGTCAAGGTCGCCAACACCTGGATCATCATGAACCCGGGCGGCGGGCCCACCCCCGACAAGCCCGGCGTCGTCCTCACGGCCCCCGAGCCGGGCGACCCGGTCTCGGCGTTCATGAACGTCCGCGTGGCCGACATCGCCGCGTTCTACGAACGGGCCCGCGCGCTGGGCGCCGAGTTCCTGACCGAGCCGATCGACCGCAAGGCCGAGATCCGCTGCTACATGCGCGACCCGGACGGCCACCTCATCGAGGTGGGCGAAGCCACGGGCATGCTCAAGGGCATCTACGCCGACCCCACCCCCACCTGACCCACCCCGCCACACCCCGGCCGACCCCACCCCCACCTGACCAGGCCCGCCCCACCCCACCCCGCCACACCCCGGCCGACCCCACCTCCACATGAACCGGCCCGCCATACCCCGGGCGTCAGGGGAGGTTGGTGAGGGTTTGGTGGAGGGCGCGGAGGATGTGGGAGCGCCAGCCGCTGCCCATGCCGCGGAAGGCGAAGGCGTGGACGGGGTCGTCCAGGTCGAAGCCCGCGTGCCGGATCAGCATGCGGGTGCCGCGCCCCTCGGGGACGAGCCGCCACGTCACCGTCGTGTCGAGGCCCCCGCCGCCCCAGGCGATCCGCAGCAGCCGCGGCTCGTCCAGCTCCAGGACGCGGCAGGCGATGATCCCGTCGAAACCGATGTTCGGGATCGGCCGGGTGGTGAACGCGAAGCGGTGCCCGACCACGGGCTTGAAGTCGTTCGGCATCAGCCAGCGGGCCAGCAGATCGGGGTCGGTGAGCGCCCGCCACACCTTGGCGGGCGGATGCGGGAGGAACTCGTCCACCTCGATGGACGCGGGTTCACCACTCATACCGTCGTCCTCCTCCTTCGCGTTCAAGGCCCCTCCTCAGAACGGGCGTCGGGTCGGGCGTCAGGCCGGGCGTCGGGTCGGGCTTCAGGCCGGGCGTCGGGTCGGGCTTCAGGCCGGGCGTCGGGTTGGGCGTCAGGCCGGGCGTCGGGTCGGGCTTCAGGCCGGGCGTCGGGTTGGGCGTCAGGCCGGGCGTCGGGTCGGGCTTCAGGTTGGCGTTGGGTTGGGGGTGGGTCAGGTTTGGCGGAAGCGGGTTACCGCTGCGGCGGCGGAGACGGTGATGATTCCGGCCGTCCAGGCGAGCGCCACGGCGACGTCGTGGCTGCCGCCGTCCAGGACGTCGCCCTGCGTCAGGGTCCTGACGGCGTCCATCATGGCGGTGACCGGCTGGTGCTCGGCGAAACCGCGCAGCCAGCCGGGCATCGTGTCCACCGGCACGTAGGCGCCGGACACGAAGCTCAGCGGCAGCGCCAGGAACCCGACGCCCTGCGCGGCCTGCGGGTTCGCGGTGAGCAGCCCGAGCGCGACGAACACCCACACGAACGCGAAGCCGAACAGCAGGCACAGCCCGAACCCGAGGAGCGCGGAACCCCAGCTCGCGTGGACGCGGAACCCCACCGCGAACGACAGCCCGGCCGACACGGCGAGGATCAGCGCGACGCGGGCGGTGTCCGCCGCGACCTGCCCGGCGATGACGGCGAGCCGCGGCATCGGCAGCGACCTCAGCCGGTCGAGGTAGCCGGAGCCGAGGTCGTCGGCGACGGCGACGGCCGCGCTCATCCCGGCGAAGAGCCCGCTCACCGTCAGCAGCCCGGGGATCATGTAGTCGACGTAGCTCAGCCCGTGCCCGCGCGTCGCGCCGCCGATCGCCCCGCCGAACACGTACCGGAAGATCAGCAGGAAGGCGACGCTCTGGACGAGCCCCATCACGATGATCTGCGGCGTCCGCACCGTCCGCAGGACGCCGCGCCGGGCGACCGCCCAGCTCGCGGCCACCAGCCCGGCCCCAGAGTCAGGTCCCGGCCCCGACCCCGCCCCGGAGTCAGATCCCGGCCCCGACCCGGATGCAGGCCCAGGTCTTGGTAGTGCGGCGGTCATGCCGGGCTCCGTTCCGGTGTGCCGGTCAGGGTGAGGAAGACCTCGTCGAGGGTCGGGCGGCGGAGGGCGATGTCCTCGACGGCGGCGCGCCGCTCGTCCAGCGCGCGGACGGCCCTCATCAGGTCGTCGGTGCCGTGCGCGGCGGCCATCGTGACCAGCAGCGACGCCGGGTCGGCCTGGACGGCGCCGAACGGCTCCAGCGCCGCGGCCGCGACGGCGACGGAGGCGTGGTCGCGGACGCGCACCTCCACCAGGTCGCCCCCGGCCCGCGACTTCAGCTCGGGCGGCGTGCCCGCCGCGACGACCCGGCCGCGGTCGACGATCACGATCCGGTCGGCGAGGCGGTCGGCCTCGTCCAGGTACTGGGTGGTCAGCAGCACGTCGGTGCCCCCGGACACGAGGTCGCCGATCGCGTCCCACAGTTCGATGCGGCTGCGCGGGTCGAGGCCGGTGGTGGGCTCGTCCAGCAGCAGCAGGCGGGGCGCTCCGACCAGGGACGCGCCGAGGTCGAGGCGGCGGCGCAGTCCGCCGGAGTAGGTGCGGACGAGCCGGTCGGCCACCTCGCCCAGCGACAGCCGGTCGAGCACCCGCGCCGCGCCGTCCCGCGCGGCGCGGCGGCCGTGCCCGAACAGCCGGGCGATCATCTCCAGGTTCTCCCGCCCGGTCATCGCCGCCTCCACGGCGGCGTGCTGCCCGGCGAGCCCGATGATCCGGCGCACCCGGTCGGGGTGCCGGACGGCGTCGACGCCGTCCACCCGCAGCGTCCCCCGGTCGGGCCGGACGAGCGTCGCCACCGACCGCACGAACGTCGTCTTGCCCGCCCCGTTCGGCCCGAGCAGCGCGACCACCTGGCCGGGCTCGGCGACGAGGTCGAGCCCGGCGAGCGCCTCCACCGGGCCGTACCGCTTGGCGAGCCCGGCGGCCTCCAGCACGGGCGTCATCGTGCGCCCTCCTCCTCGTCGAGGAGTTTGCGCAGGTCGGAGAGCTTTTCGCGCCAGAACCGCTCGTAGGGGTGCAGCCATTGCGACAGCTCGCGCAGCGGCCCCGGCTCCAGCCGGTAGATCCGCTGCCGCCCGCTGCGCTGCTCGGTGACGAGCCCGGCGTCCCGCAGCACCTTCAGGTGCTCGGAGACGCTCGGCCGGCTCATCGCGAAGTGGGACGCGAGGTCGTTCACGGGGCGCGGCCCGTCCAGCAGGAGCGCGGTCAGCTCCCGCCGGACGGGACTCGCGAGCGCCGCGAAGACGTCCGCGCTCACGCCTCTGCCAGGACGAGGCCGTTCCCGTCCGGGTCGGCGAGCGTGGCCTGCCGTCCCCACGGGAGGTCCTGCGGGCCGTCGACGTCGACCCCGGCCTGGCGGAGCCGCTCGCAGTCGTCGTCCAGGTCGGAGGTCTCCAGGATCAGGCCGTGGAGGCTCCCCGGCTCGTGTCCGGGGACGTGGGAGGCGAGGACGACGCTCGTCCGCGCGCCCTTCGGGGCGAGCTGGAGCCAGCGGACCGGTCCGGTGGACTGGTCGGCCACGACCTCGAAGCCGAGCGTGTCCGCGTAGAAGGACTTGGCGGCGTCCTGGTCGGACACCGGAACGGTCAGCAGCCGCACATGCGTGATGTTCATGTGCCGGACGATACGTAGGTGATTCCCTACCTGTCAAACGTAGGAAGATGCCTACGCATGAGTGGTCGACCGGGGCGCCTCGACGGTGACCGCGCCGGACGCCGGGTCCCAGAAGCCCTTGGCGATCAACCCGTCGTAGGAGTACTCGGGATGCCGGCCGAGCTTCAGGCGCACCGCCCACACCGCGCCGGACGCGCCGCCCCGCTCCGCCGACAGCGCCTCCGCGAGCGCCGCCACCGCGCGCCGCCGGTCGGCGCTGATCCCGCCGGGGCCCGCGCGCCGCGCGTCGTGGCAGCGCACGTCCCAGCTGTACAGGTTCGCGTTCGTCCCCGTCTTCATTGGACCCCTTCGTCCGGCCGTGCCCGCCCACCCGCCCGGGACCGCGCCCCGGGCCGCCCCTCCGCGCGGCGCCCGGCGCCCGGCGGCCGGGGCCTCCGCAGCCGCCCCCGGCCGCCGGTCTCGGCGGACCGCGCGGGATCGCCGGGTGGACGGCCGTCCGAAGGCGCGCGCCACGCCCCATCCCCCAACCCGAGGACGGGCCGCGCCCCCGTCCGGCCGGTGCCCATCCTCGCGGGGACCCGGCGGCGGCACATCGGTAGTTACACCGATCGCCCGTACCGAAACCGCTCGGCGGGGCGCGGGCGACCCGTCCGGGAGTGGACACCTCCCTACCCGGCGCGGACGATCAAGGTCGCTGTCCGTGGCGGCGCGATTACAATCCTGACGTCCCCTCGTAGCCGGGCTTCCGGCGGAAGCTGACTCGGAGGCAGCCGTGGTGCGGAACTCGACGCTGGAACGACAGACGGGAAGGCTTCCCGCGGAGTTCACGAGCTTCATCGGCCGGGACGCCGAGCTCGGCCGGCTCCGGCGGCTCGTCGGCGAGCACCGGCTCGTGACCCTGACCGGACCGGCGGGCGTCGGCAAGACGCGGCTCGCCGTGCGCACCGCCGCCCTCTCCGAGGACGCGTTCGAGGAGGGCGTCTACTTCGTCGGCCTGTCCGGGCTGACCGAGCCGTCGCTGCTGGCGCAGACGATCTGCGACGCGCTCGGGCTGGCCGAGCAGGCGGGCGAGTCCGCGGTCGGCTGCCTCGTCGACCACCTCGCCGACCGGCGGCTGCTGCTCGTCCTCGACACCTGCGAGCACCTGCTGGACGAGTGCGCGATGCTGACGGAGGCGATGCTGCGGACGGCCCCCGGCCTGCGCGTCCTCGCGACGAGCCGGCAGGCGCTCGACGTCATGGGCGAGCACACCGTGGTCGTCGCGCCGCTCGGGCGGCCGAGCGGCGGCGACGGCAACGGCGACGGCAACGGCGATGGCGACGGCGATGGCGCGGCCGACGGCGAGTGCGACGCGGTCAGGCTGTTCGCCGAGCGCGCCGCCGCCGCCGTCCAGGGGTGGACGCTCACCCGCGGCAACCGCGACGCCGCCGTCCGGCTCTGCGACCGGCTGGACGGCATCCCGCTCGCGATCGAGCTCGCCGCCGTCCAGCTCCGCGCGTTCTCGCTCGACCAGGTGCTAGGCCGCCTCGGCACCCACCTGTTCCAGGTGCGCGGCAGGCGCACCAGCGTGCGCCGCCACCAGACGCTGCGCGCCGCGGTCGACTGGAGCCACGAGCTGTGCTCGCCGGAGGAACGGCTGCTCTGGGCGCGGCTCTCGGTGTTCGCCGACGGCTTCGACCTGGCCGCCGCGGAGAGCGTCTGCGGCGGCGACGGGCTCCCGCTCGACCACGTCGCCGACGTCCTGACCGGCCTGGTCGAGAAGTCGATCGTGCAGCGCGCCGACCGCGGCGGTGAGGCCCGCTACCGGATGCTCGACACCCTCCGCGAGTACGGCGCCGAGCGCCTCGCCGGGCTCGGCGGGCAGGACCGGCTCCGCCACGCGTGTTTCGCCTGGTACGCCGGGCAGCTGCGGCGCGCCCGCGCGGAGCTGCCGAGCGCGGCGCAGATCCAGTGGCTGGAGTGGTACGACTGCGAGCGCGGCAACATCCGCGCGCTGCTCGGGCACGTCGTCGCGACGGCGGACACCGAGACGCTCCGCGACGCGCTGGAGACCCTCGGCCGCCTCTGGGCGCTGCGCGGCACGATGGGCGAGGGCCGGCACTGGATCGACCGCGTCCTCGAAACGCGCGACACGACCGGCCCGGGCTGGGCGGGCCTGCTCGCCGTCGCCGCCCTGGTGCTGACGCTCCAGAACGACCTGGCGGGCGCGGGCGAACTGCTGCGGCGCGCGGAGGAGCAGGGCAGGGCCGAGGAGGATCGGCGCGGCATCGCGCTCGCGATCTCGGCGAAGGGCATCGTGGCGCTGTTCGAGGGCGACTTCGACCTCGTCCTGCGGCTGCTCGGCACGGCCGGCGAGCTGGCCCGCGAGAGCGGCGAGGACGACCTGCTCTTCCTCCTCATCGACGTGTTCCGCGGTGTCGCCTACCTGTTCAAGAACGAGTTCACGGCGTCCGTCGCGCACGGGGACGCGGCCGCGCGGGCCGGGGCGGAGCGCGGCGAGCTGTGGGTCCGCTCCTACGGCATGCTCGTCTGCGGGCTCGCGCTGTGGCTGGCCGACGACCTCGACGCGTCCATGGAGCAGCTCCGCCGGGCCCTGCGGATCAAGCGCGACCTGGACGACGAACTCGGCACGACGCTCGCGCTGGAGTCGATCGCCGCGTGCCTGTCCAGCCGGGGCGAGGCGGCGCGGGCCGTGCGGCTGCTCGGGGCCGCCGACCGGCTGCGCGAGTTCACGCAGACGTCGTGGTTCGGCCCGCACCACGCGCTGCTCCGCGAGATCCACATCGACCGGGCGCAGCAGGCCCTCGGCGAGGAGGCGTTCCGCGCGGCGCTGGACGAGGGCGGCCGGCTCCCGCTCGCGGACGCGGTCGAGGACGCCCTCGGCGAGGGACCCGAGGGCGAGGGGGCGCGGACCGGCGGCCCGCTCACCAACCGCGAGCTGCAGGTCGCGGCGCTGGTCGCGGAGGGCCTGTCCAACCGCGCGATCGCCGAGCGGCTGACGATCGCCAAGCGCACCGCCGACTCGCACGTGGAGCACATCCTCGCCAAGCTCGGCTACTCGTCGCGCGCGCAGATCGCCACCTGGATCACCGCGCAGAAGGGCTGACCCCTTCGGCCGGGCCCGGTTCGTCCAGGTCCGGTCTGCGGGTTGTGCGCGCCGACGGGAATCGCCACCGTGGTGCCACGGCGGGGCGACGGCAGGGCGGACGCGATGGGGCTAGAGGCGACCGAGCGCACAGGCGGCGACGAACGCCGCGACGGGACGGCCGGAGGGCCGGCGGCCGGGCAGCCGCTGGACTCCGGGGACATCCTCGGGCGGCTCGCCGCCATCGACCGGCGCCGCCTCCCCGACGCGGCGGCCGCCGACGACCTGAACCGCTTCGCGGACGAGGGCCGCACGCGCGTCCTGGTGGTGCTGCTCGCGAGCGCGGTCGCCCGCCTTCTGCCCGGCCGGGTGTCCGCGCTGACGGCGACGCTGTCGGTCCTGGTCATGGCCGGTTGGCCGGGCGTGCTCGGGCTCGTCGCCGGCGGCCTCGTGGAGGACCATCCGCTGCGCGGCGACACCGGCGGGCTGCTCGTGCTGTCGGCGTCGGTCACCACGGTCCTGATGCTGGGCCTCGGCTGGTACGCGTGGCGCTGGGCGGCGGTGCTCGCCGCTGGCGTCTCCGACCTCCTCGCGGCATCGGCGGACCGGCGGGCGTTCCTCGCCTGGCTGCGGACGCGCCGCGGGCTCGTCCCGCAACTCGCGGCCGGAGCGGGCGGCGCGGTCCTCGCGTCCCTGCTCGCCTACGCGATGTCGCACCAGGACACCGACTCCGTCGCGGTCAGCGCGTGGATCTACGTGTGCTGCGCCTGGACGGGCTTCATCGGCGGCGGCGTCGTCTACTGGCTCTACACCCTCGCCGAGGTCCCGCTGCGCCTGCACCGCTGCGGGGACCTGCAGATGGCGTGGCTGGACCCGGCGCACACCCCGGCGATCGTCCAGCTGTGCCGGGTGTACGCGCGCGTCGCGGTCGCCACGGCCCTGGGCGTCCTGCTGGCGGAGGTGTCGACGGTGAGCGTGACCAGCGACCGTCCGGGCGCGTTGATGGAGGGGTTCTACATCGGCTTCCCCGTGCTGGCGGTGGTGACGGCGCTGTATGTGGGCGTCCAGCCCTATGTCACCCTCGCGCACCTGGTCCGCCGCCACATCGACACGATCGTGGACCCGCTGATGGCGCAGACGCACCGGCCGCCCGGCCATCTCCTCCTCTCCCAGGACCTCCCCGGCGCGTTCCAGGCGTACACCCATTTCCGCACCCTGCGCCGCCTCCCGATAAAGACGGCGACCATCCTGCAATACGTGACGGGGATAATGGCCTCGCTGGCCGTCTTCTTCGTCCAACGCCTATTCACCTGACCCGCGACCGGCGCGGTCTCCGGGAATCGCCGGGTCCGGCGGCTTCTGACAGTACTGCTAATGTTCTGTCATGGAGATCATCATACTGTTGGCAATGACCTCTGTACACTTTGTGTCCATTGTTTCGGTGCTCCTGTTCCACCGGCTCGGCGGGACGTCCGCGCCAGGGCGCCTCGCGCTCGCCCGGACCCAGTTAGCCGGGACGCTCGGTCCCGTCGGCGCGTTCGTGACGCTCTACGGAGCCGGGATGTTCGTGCTGACGGCGGGCGGCCTGGCCCTCGGCGAGCTGGTGCAGCGCGTCGAGGGCCCCGTGGACCGGGCGGTCTTCGACCTGATGGAAGCGCACTACGACCGGCGGTGGGCCGACCCGGTCGAGCTGGTCGGACGGCTGGGCAACGTCTGGCAGACCCGGTTCGTCGCCCTCGCGGCGATCGTCGTCCTCACCGGGCTGGCGTTGTGGCGGCGAGAGCGGGCCTGGGTTCCCGGCTTTCTCGTCGGTACGTCCGTGCTGGTGCAGAAATTCGACCAGGCGGCGCTGGCCAAGGTCGTCGACCGGGGCCATCCGCCGACCACGCTGGGCACGTATCCGTCCGGCGGCTGCGCGCGGGTTCTGGTGGTCTACGGCACGATCACGTTCCTCGCTCTGGCCTATTCGCGTGCGGGCCGCGCCGCGCGGATGTGGAGTTGGAGCGCCATCGTCACCCTCGCCTACGTCGAGGGATATACGCGCACCTATCTGAACAAGCACTGGGTGACCGACGTATTGGGAGGATGGGCGGTCGGCGGGGCGATGCTGCTCGTCACCGTCTTCGCCGCGCGGGCGCTGCTGGACGCGCGGCGAACGGCGCCGGACGGCCCCCCGGCACCGGCCCGGCCGCACCCCGACCGGTCACCTGACCCCTGCCACCGCGCGTTCGCGGGGATGATGCCCGGCTCTTAGCGAGTTGACGGCCCAAATGGAGAATCCGCACAGGGCGAAGGCGGCTCCGAGAATGGCGGATCCGGTCCATCCGGCAGCGGAGTAGACCGTCGTGGTGGCGGTCGCGCCGAGGGCCGAGCCGAACGAGTAGAAGAGCATGTATCCGCCGATGGCGCTGCTCGTCCGGTGCTCGTAGACGGTCGTGAGCAGGTGCTGGTTGCTGACGTGCACCGCCTGGACGGCGAGGTCGAGGACGACGACACCGGCCACGACCAGCCACAGCGACCAGGTCGCCTGCCCGGACGCCAGCCACGACACGGCCAGGAGCGCGAGCGCGATCCCCGTGACGGGGTTGGCGCGGCCGGCGTCGGCCCATCGTCCCGCCCGCGCGGCGCCCAGGGCGCCGGCGAGGCCCGCGATTCCGAACAGGCCGATCTGCGCGGTGCTCAGATGCCACGGTGCGGCGGCGAGCGGGAGCGCCAGCCCGCTCCAGAGCGTCCCGAAGGAGGCGAACAGAAAGAACGCGATCAGGCCGCGCGAGAGGAAGACGCGCTCGCGAAAAAGGCGGCCGAGCGAGATCAGCACCTCACCGTATGTCGCGTCGGTGGAGCGATTGTCGGCCGGCAGCAGTTTCAGGACGAGAAGAGCGAGCGCGATGAGGAGCACGGCAAGCGCCGCATAGATGCTTCGCCAGCCCCAGAGCGCGGCGAGGCCGCCCGCGAACACCCGGGACCCGAGAATGCCGAGGATGACGCCGGAGGTGACGAATCCGAGCGCCCGGCCCCGCTCGGCCGCCGTCGCCAGGTCGGCCGCGAACGCGACGGTGGTCTGGACGACGACCGCGAACAGGCCGGTGACGGCGAGCCCGACGAGCAGGAGCCAGAGGTGGGTCGCGACCGCCGCCAGCGCCATCCCGACCGCGGCGAGGAGCAGATGGGCCGCGATCAGCCCGCGCCGATCGAGCATGTCGCCCAGCGGGACGAGGAAGGCCAGGCCCGCCAGGTAGCCGACCTGGCCCGCCGCGACGATCCAGCCGAGGCCCGCCTCCGGCACCCCGAGGTCGTCCCCTATCCGGGCGAGCACGGGCTGCGCCGCGTAGATCGTCGCGACGCTGACCGCGCAGATCGCCGCGAGCAGCACCCTCCGGCCGAACGTGAGATCCACCAGGCCTCCAATCAGTAGCAAATTGCAACTGATTCGACCGTACGGCACAATGGTTTCAATCCGCAACTCATCGGGAGGAGCCATGATCCCCGCCGCCCGCCTCGCCGACCTGGACTGGACCGACTCCGCCTGCCCCGTCGCGCGCACGCTCGACCTCGTCGGCGACCGGTGGAGCCTGCTGATCGTCCGCGACGCGATGGACGGCGCGCGCTCGTTCACCGACTTCCAGCAGCGCACCGGGATCGCGCGCAACATCCTCACCGACCGCCTCCGGCGGCTGGTCGAGCGCGGCGTCCTCGACCGGCGGACCGCGCCGTCGGGACGCCGGCGGGTCTACGCGCTCACCGACGCGGGACGCGACCTCTTCACCGTCATCGTGGCCATGCGCCAGTGGGGCGAACGGCACGCGTTCGCCCCGGACGAGGCTCACTCCGTCCTCGTCGACGAGAGCGGGCTCCCGCTCGCCCCGCTCCGCGCCACCGACTCCCGCGGTGCCCCGGCGGGCATCGACACGACCGCCGTCCGGCGGGCGAGCCAGAGCCCGCCGCCTCCGGCCGAGGCGGGCCCCTGAGCACGGCGGGCGGGTCGCCGGGCGTGGTCATCGTGGTAGAGCTGGGTCCATGTATTCGACGCGAGTCTCCCGTCGCATCAACGCGCCGCGTCCGGTGGTGTACCGGGCGCTTCTCGACGCGGACGCGATAGCGGCCTGGCGGGTGCCCGACGGCATGACAAGCCGGGTGCACGAGTTCGACGGACGTGAAGGCGGCGCCTTCCGCGTCTCGCTGACCTATGACGAGCCGACCGCCGCCGGGAAGACGTCCGCCCATACCGACACCTATCACGGCCGGTTCGTGAAACTCGTGCCGGACGAGCAGGTGGTCGAGGTCTTCCGGTTCGAGACCGACGACCCGGAACTGAACGGCGAGATGACGATGACCACGACGCTCGCCGACGCGGACGGGGCCACGGAGGTGACCATCCTGCATGAGGGGATGCCCGACAGCGTGCCCGCCGCGGACAACGAACTCGGCACCCGGATGGCCTTGGACAACCTCGCGAGATTCGTCGAGAGCGGCGGGCGCGGAATGGCTTAGGGCGAGTCCTCCACCAAACGGGCGGCCAGGATCGTCGCGCCTTTCACGGCCGCCCGGTCGTCCAGTTCGGAGTGGAGGAGGCCGGGCGGCGGGCGGAACGTCAGCCGGGACGCGAGCCGTGATTCGAGCGGTTCGAGGAGTTCCCGGCCCGCCTTCGCCAGTCCGCCGCCGAGGATGATCAGGCCGGGGTCGATGAGGAGCGTCGCGGCGGCCAGGCCGTCCGCCAGGCAGTCGAGGGCCTCCGACCAGACTCGCGCGGCCTTCTCCTCGTTCGCCTCGGCGCGGGCTATGACCTCCTCGGCCGGGACGTTGCCGCCGTAGCGGCGGGAGATCGCGGCGGCCGAGGCGTATGTCTCCATGCAGCCCCGGTTTCCGCACGCGCAGTCCTCGCCGTTCGGCCGGACGACCACATGCCCGATCTCGCCGCTCCATCCGGCGACGCCCGGATAGGGCGTGCCGCCGATGACGAGGGCGGCGGCGATGCCCGTGCCGATCGCGACGAAGACGAAGTCCCCGGCGTCGCGGCCCGCGCCGAGAACGGCCTCTCCGAGGCCGCCCGTGCGGACGTCCTGGCCGATCGCGACGGGGATTCCGATGCGCTCCCGCACCAGGTCCAGCATGGGCACGTCACGCCAGCCGAGGTTCGCGGAATTGACGGCGACGCCCGCCTTCTCGTCCACGATCCCGGGAACGGCGATTCCGGCGGCGCGGGCCGGGGAGCCGAGTTCGGCGGCGCGCGCGACCAGGTGGGCGGCGAAGTCCAGGATGCCGCCCACCGGGTCCGCGTGGTCGGTGGGCCACGACTCGGTCGCCAGCACCGCGGAGTCCCGGGTGATGGCGGCCTTCATCGTGGTCCCGCCGACGTCGAGTCCGATCAGGCTCATTTCACCGAGCCCGCCGTGAGGCCGCCGATGAGGTAGCGCTCGATGAAGATGAACAGGATGACGACCGGCACGATCGCGATCAGCGACGTCGCGAAAAGGAACTGCCAGTGCGCCTGGTATTGCGTGACGAACGACGGGACGCCGACCGTCAATGGACGCCGGTCCGGCGACGCGGTGACCGTCAGCGCCACGATGTACTCGTTCCACGCCGCGATGAACGTGTAGACGATCGCGGTGACGACGCCCGGCATGGAAATGGGCAGCGTGACGCGGGTGAGCGCGCCGACGCGGCCGGCCCCGTCCAGGAACGCCGCCTCCTCCAGCTCTTTCGGGATGCTGGAGAAGTAGCCGTGCAGGATCCAGATGCAGAACGGCAGGTTGAACGCCGCGTTCACCAGGATCAGCGCGAGCAGCGTGTCGGTCAGGTTGAGCGCGACCATTTCCCGGTAGATGCCGATGACCAGCGCGGTCGGCGCGAACATCTGCGTCACGAGGACCAGCAGCAGGAAGGCCCCCCGGCCGCGGAAACGGTTCCGCGCGGTGTAGTACGCGGCGGGCATCGCGCACGCGAGCGTCACGATCGTCGCGGCGGCCGCGACGGTGAGCGAGACCCGCAGATATGTCCAGACGGGCGCCGCCGACCAGACGTCGATGAAGTTCGACCACGTCCAATGCGACGGGAGGTAGGTGCCCGGCGACTTCGTCAGTTCCTTCTCCGGCTTGAGCGCCGTGATGAACATCTGCAGGTACGGCAGCAGGAAGACGAAGGCGACCAGCCAGCCGATTCCGGTGAGAACGACCCGGCGCGTCATCGCACCTCCTCCCGCCAGCGCGCGGCCCGCAGATAGAAGAGCACCATGACGAGGATCAGGGCGAAGTTGACGACCGCCATGGCGCCGGACTCGCCGACGTGCTGGTCGTAGAAGGCCAGTTTGTACATGAACGTTGTGGTGGTGTCGGTGTCGTTGCCCGGCCCGCCCGCCGTCATCGCCCAGATGATCGGGAAGGAGTTGAACACGTTGATGACGTTGATGATGGACGCGATCAGAATGGCCGGGCGCAGCAGCGGAAGCGTGATGCCGAAATAGGTCCGGATCGCGCTCGCGCCGTCGACGCGGGCCGCCTCGTACACGTCCTCCGGAATCGTCTGGAGCCCGGCGAGGATCACGAACGACGTGAACGGCAGCGACACGAACACCGCGACCCACATCATCCACAGCATCGCCTGGCCCGGATGCGCCAGCCAGTTCACCGGTTCGTCAATGAGGTGGAGGTCGAGCAGAACGCGGTTGACGAGCCCGGAGTAGTTGTCCAGCATCCATTTCCAGATCAGCGCCGTCATCAGCACCGACGCCGCCCAGGGGACGACGACGGCCCAGCGGACGACGCGCCGTCCGGGGAAGCGGGCGTTCAGCAGTTGGCCGAGCGCGAGGGACAGCGTCATCGTGATGACCACGATCCCACCGACCCACAGCAGCGTGCGCAGCACGACGGGGACCAGGTCGTCCTCGTCGAACAGGTCGGTGTAGTTGGTGGTGCCGTTGTAGCCGAGCGTGACGCCGGACGAGGTGATGTCCTGCAGCGACGTCCGGACCATCTCGATGACGGGCCACAGCACGACGACGCAGATCAGCGCGAGGGACGGGCCGAGCCACGCCAGCGGGGTCAGCGCCCGTCCGGTCCGGCGGAGCAGGGAGGGGCGGGGGGCCTGGGAGGTGGCGACCCCCCGCCGCCTGGTCTTGAGGTCCTGCACTCAGCCGGCCTTCTCGGCGGTCTCCTGGATCTTGTCCAGAACCGTCTTCGGGTCTTTGTTCGCCACGGAGCTGCCGAGGTCCTGCTTGACCGCGCCCGCGACCGCGGACCACGCCGGGTTGGACGTGGGGGCGAACTTGGACGTCGGGAGGGCGTCCACGAACTGCTTCATGTACGGGTCGGCGCTGAGCGCGTCACCGGCCGACTTCGTCACCGGGAGGAAGCCCTCGGTGGTGAGGAACTTCGAGGTGTTCTCCTTCTGGTAGAAGAAGTCGAGGAACTTCTTCACGGCGTCCTGGTTCTTGCTGCCGTCCTTCTTGAACGCGGCGAGGACGTCCATGACGCCGAGCGTGTTGTGCTCGGTGCCGCTCTTGCTCGGCAGCGGCGCGACGCCGAAGTTCAGGCTCTTGTTCACCGGGTCGATGAATCCGGCCTTGGTGAACGGGCCGCCGATGGCCATGCCGATCTTGCCCTGCGCGAACTGGTTGAACACCGTCTTCCGGTCGGTGCTCTCCGGGTTCGGCTGGGTCAGCCCGGACTTGTTGAGGTCCTTCAGGAAGGTCAGCGTGTCGATGTTGGCCTTCTGGTTGATCGCCCATTTCCCGGACGCGTCGACCCAGCCGCCGCCATTGTTCATCGCCCACGAGTAGAACTCGGCCTGCGCCTCTTCGGGGCCGAGCGGCAGCCCGTAGCCGATCGTGCTGCCATTCTTGATCTTCTTCGCGTCGGCCTTGACCTCGTCCCAGGTGG
Source organism: Actinomadura chibensis NBRC 106107 (assembly GCF_001552135.1). GTDB lineage: Bacteria > Actinomycetota > Actinomycetes > Streptosporangiales > Streptosporangiaceae > Spirillospora > Spirillospora chibensis. The sequence continues at coordinate 103,382 of NZ_BCQP01000042.1, forward strand.
CGGGCGGCGCCTTGATGCCGGCCTTCTCGAAGAGGTCCTTGTTGTAGAAGAGCAGGCGGGCGCTGGAGATGAACGGCAGGCCGTACTGCTCGCCGTTGTACTTCGCCTGCTCGACGAACGTGGGGGTGAAGTCGCTGAGCGTCGTGGGGGACACCACGTCGGACGCCTTGTAGATGAGGCCGTCCCGGGCGAAGTCGGAGAACGCGTTGTAGTTCAGGATGTCGGGGACCTGCTTGGTCTGGACGTAGGTCTTCACCTTCGCGTCCATCTGGGACCAGTCGACCATCTCAAGGTTGACCTTGTAGCCCGAGTTCTTGGCCTCGAAGTCCTTGATCAGCGCGTCCCAGTAGGGCTTCGTGTTGTCGTCGTAGATCGCGGCGACGAACTTGATGGTCTTTCCATCGGAGCCGCTGTCCGATGAGCTGCCCTTGCCGCATCCGCTGACGCCGAGCGCCACGGTCAGACCCGCGGCGACGACGCCCAGGAGGTGCCGTTTCATCTGTCCCCGCCTTCTCCGCCTTGCAATGGTGGACGCACGTGGGCGCGCCCGTGCTGAGGTGTGCCGTATTTCCTGCGCTGAGGTCGTCCTGCCGTGATCGGCTCCGAATGCTCCGTCAACCCCGGGGAGCCGAGTACTGCGGTCGGGAATCACATGATTACGTTGTGCGTCCGGCGATCCCGGACCCGCCCCGGCGCCCCCCTTCGCGCATGAAAAAATGTGCGCGATGTGAATGCTCACTGAACACAAACGCGCGTTGTGGCCATGAAGATAAACACTGGTCCGTACCAGTTCAAGGGTTCGATTACGCAAGAGTCTTAACCGTTATGCGCCATCCTGAGGTGGGCTGTCTGGTCTGGTGCGCACGCTGGGCTGGTCTGGTCGGCCGAACAGGAGTGTCCCTCCGTTCACTCTGAGCGCACACGCGCCGTTCACTCGTCCGTCCGGTCGCGGCCATCGGGGGCGGTCGCCGCGGGTCGTCCCCCCGCCGCTGTCTTGGCGCCTGTTTTGCCGCTATTTGACCGGGTACTTCGGCCGCCGTACGCGACCAGACGACAGCGCACGAGATGGACGAGACGGAGCCGAGATGAACTTCCGGACGGGCCTGGCCGCCGGCGCGGGCGGCGCCGCCGCCGTGCTGTCGGCCCGGAGCCTGGCCGGGCGGGTGGCGCGCGCCGCCGTCCGGCGGCTGGAGGGGCGGCTCGAACGGGCCGTCCGGCGGCTGACGGCGGCGGCCGAGGAGGGCGGGCCGCTCACGCGGGCGGCACTGGCCGGGGTGACGGCGCTGCACGACGGGAAGTCCCCGTTCCGCGCGCTGCTCAGCTTCGGCTGGACGGCCCTGAAGGAGACCCTCGCCCGCGTCTTCGGCCGCCGCGGCCGCAAGGTGAAGGTCACCAACATCGTCGAGCAGACCGATATCGGTGTGCCGCGCCGGCTCGTCTACGACCAGTGGACGCGGTTCCAGGAGTTCCCGTCCTTCATGAAGAAGGTCGTGAGCGTCGAGCAGGCGGACGAGACGAAGCTGAGCTGGAAGGCGAAGGTCTTCTGGTCGAGCCGGACGTGGGAGTCCACGATCGTCGAGCAGGTCCCGGACGAGCACATCGTCTGGCGCTCGAAGGGCCGCAAGGGACATGTGAACGGGACGGTCAGCTTCCACGAGCTGTCGCCGAACCTGACGCGGGTGCTGCTCGTCCTCGAATACCACCCGCGCGGGCTGGTCGAGCGGACCGGCAACCTCTGGCGCGCGCAGGGCCGCCGCGCCCGCCTCGAACTGAAGCACTTCCGCCGCCACGTGACGTCGCGCGCGCTGACCGGGCCGGACGAGGCCGGGGGATGGCGCGGCGAGATCCGCGGCGGCGAGGTCGTCACAACCCCGGAGTGAGGGAGCGAAGGATGAAACGCGGAAGCCGGACGGGCCGACTGCCCGTCGGCAAGATCGGGAACAACATCGGGAACGTCGCGGGACGGCTGCCGGGCCGCCGCCGCAGGAGCCGGGTCCCCGGCCTCGGCGCGATCGCGAAGAACGTGCCCGGCGGCGGGCGGACCGCCGGGACGGCCGGCGGCGTTCTGCTCGGCGCGGGCGCGGCGGTCGCCGCGGGCCGCGCGATCAGCGGGCGGCGCGACTCGTCCGCCCAGCGGGACGACACGTCCGGCAAGCAGAAGTCCGGCAAGTCGAACGGCAAGGGGAGCGCGGACGCCGAGCACAACGGCTCGGGCCTGCTCGGACGGCTCAAGGACACCGCGTCCGACGCCCTGCCCTCCTCCCTTCCGTCCGCCCTGCCCGGCGTCGGGGGCGACGGCAAGGGCAAGGGCGGCGGCAAGGGCGGGAAGAAGGTGAAGGTCACCAACATCGTCGAGCACATCGACATCGGTGCGCCGCGCCGCCTCGTCTACGACCAGTGGACGCAGTTCCAGGACTTCCCGTCCTTCATGAAGAAGGTCGTCAGCGTCGACCAGGCCGACGAGACGAAGCTGAACTGGAAGGCCAAGGTCTTCTGGTCCAGCCGGACGTGGGAGTCGACCATCGTCGAGCAGGTCCCGGACGAGCACATCGTCTGGCGCTCCAAGGGTCCGAAGGGCCACGTCGACGGGACGGTCAGCTTCCACAAGCTGTCGCGGAACCTGACGCGGGTGCTGCTCGTCCTCGAATACCACCCGCAGGGGCTGGTCGAGCGGACCGGCAACCTCTGGCGCGCGCAGGGCCGCCGCGTCCGGCTGGAGCTGAAGCACTTCCGCCGGTACGTGATGACCCAGTCGCTCACGCACCCCGACGACGTCGAGGGCTGGCGCGGAGAGATCCACGACAGCGAGGTCGTCCGGACGCACGAGGAGGCCCTGGACGAGGAAGAGCGCGAATACGAGGAGGCCCGCTGAGGGCGCTCAGCCGGTGACGGTCGCTCTGACCAGGCGGAAATAGTCGAACGGGCGCAATGAGTCGGCACGCCGCCACAGGCGCGGCGGGACGGCGTCGGCAAGGCGGACGTTCTCGGCGACATCGACGCCGTGGCCTCCGAGGAGGGCGTCGATGTCGCCGGGGGCGAACGCGCTCCGGTAGGGCTCGCCGGACTCCCCGACGACCCGCTCGGCGATCTCGCCGTAGGCGTCGCCTTCGGCGTCCCGCATCCCGGGCGGGAGCGCGTAGTCCATGACGAGTTCGCTGCCCGGCGCGAGACGGCCGATACGGGCGAGGGCGGCGGAAAGGGCGTCGCGGGTGAGGTAGAAGCTGACGCCGAGCCAGCTCACCAGCGCGGGCCGCTCGGCGTCGAGACCGGCGGCTTCGAGCCGGGCGAGGAGATCGTCCGACTCGAAGTCGACCGGGACGAACGCGACGGACGCGGGCACCGGGATTCCGGCCGATTCGAGCAGGCCCTTCTTCCATTCCTGCGTCGCCGGGCGGTCGACCTCGAACACGGTGATTCCGCTGCCGCCGCGATAGCCGTAGGTGTCGAGACCGGCGCCGAGAATGACGTACTGGGTATGTCTTCCGAGCCGTTCTTCGGTATACCGACTCCGCACGGTGGTGATGGCCCGCGTCCCGGCGAGGATGATATGCGCGCCCTGCCTGCGGTGGTAGCCGATCATTTCTTCCGCGCGCCCGCCGAGCAGGCGCGCGGCGAGGGTGTCGGCGAAGATCCTCGGCTCGGCGTCGGCCACCAGGTGGGCGGCCCGCGCCGCCGCCGCGGAGAGCGCGGTCGCGCTGGGCTTTCCCTCGTCCATGTAACCGCTCCCCTTTCGTCGAAGGGGAGCCTATATGCCATTTTCTCCATCATATCAGAGCAAAATAAATTTCCGATCAAGGCGCCATCGCATTACGCGATCGACCACCGCGGGCACCCGTCCCGCGCCACGGCTCCACCGCCCCGGTAAAATGAACGTTTTGTGATGGGGAGCGAAGTTCTTGGCTGAGGCGGGGCCGGATCCGCGGATCGCGCGGGTCGTCGTCGGCGCCGTGCCGGCGGCGCTCGCCGGGGTGTACGCGCTGGCGGCCCCGGCGCGGACCGACGGAGCCGCGCGGATCGGCACGGCGGTCGCGCTGGTGGCGCTGGTCCTCGCACTTCATCTCGTCTGGGTCGTGCCGCGGCTCGGCCGGTGGCGGCGGGGCTGGGTCGTCCCGGCGCAGGCCCTGGCCGCGTACACGGTCGTGCTCGCGTTCGGGACGTCGGCCGTGATCCTCGCGTTCGTCGCCGGGTCGCTGCTGGCGGCGGGCGTCCCGCGTCCCGCGGTCGCGTGGCCCCTGGCGGCCGGGGTCGTCGGCAGCGCGACGGTCATCGACGTCCTGCGGGGCGGCGCGAGCGTCGATGTCACGATCACGTGCCTGCTGGCCGCGCTGGTGCTGTACGGGCTCGTCCGGCTGGCCGACCGCGCCGACGACGCGGCGGCGGCGCGGCTGCCGCTCACCATGGCGGCGGTCGGCCGGGAGCGGCTGCGGATCGCGGCGGAGCTGAACCGGGGCCTGGGCGCCGGGCTCCGCGCGATCTCCGACGGCGCCCGGCGCGCGGCGACGCGGCCCGAGGCGATCGGGGACGTGCTGGCGGTCGCGCGGCGGTCGCTGAACGACGCCCGCGCGGCGGCCGCCGACTTCCGGAGCATGTCGCTGGCGCCCGAGGCGACCGCCGCGCGGGCCCTGCTGGAGGCGGCGGACGTCCGGGCCGAGGTGCGGACCGGGCACCGCGAGCCGCTGGGCCCGGCGGGGGCGCTGCTGGCGCTGGTGCTGCGGGAGGCCGTCACGGACGTGGTCCGGGCGGGCACGGCGCGGTCCTGCCTGGTCGAGACGTCCGAGCGCGACGGGGCCGTCACGCTGCGCGTCGTCAACGACGGTGAGCGCACGGCGGAGCGGGGCGCGGACGGGCTGGCGGAGGCGGCGGCGCGGGTCCGCGCGGCGGGCGGCGCGTTCTCCGCCGGGCTCGGCGACGACGGCCGGTTCGCGGTGGAGGCCGTCGTCGACGCCGGGGACCGGGCGGTGAGCGTCCCCGACCAGGCGGCGTACCGGCTGTCGCTGACCCTGCTCGCGACCGTGCTGGCGGGGTTCTGCGTCAAGGGCCTGCTGCTCGTCCCGTGGGGGCCGCGCTGGGCCGCCGCAGCGGTCGTCCTGGCGCTGGTCGCGGTGGCGCAGCTCTTCTGGACGGGCACCGGCCGTCCCCGCTGGTGGCCGCTGGTCCTCACGGTGCTCAGCATCGCGCCGGTCCCGGTGTTCGGGGAGGCGTGGCTGGGCCTCGCGGGCGTCCTCGCGGGGACGTTCCTCGTCGGGCTCCCGGCGCGGGCCGCCGTCCCGCTGGTGGCGGCGGCGATGGCCGGGGCCGGGGCGGGCGCGGCGGCGCTCGGCCTCGGGACGGCGGCGACCGTCAACTTCACGGTGAGCACGCTGGTGACGGGCCTCGTCGTGTACGGGTTCGTCCGGCTGGCGAGGCTGGTGCGCGACCTGCAGATCGCGGGCGCGGAGCTGGCCCGGGCCGCGACCGTCCAGGAGCGGCTGCGGGCGGCCCGGGACCTGCACGACCTGCTCGGCCACAGCCTCGCGGCGATCCTCCTCAAATGCGAGCTGGCGCGGCGGCTGGCGGGCGCCGACCCCGAGCGCGCCCGCCGGGAGCTGGCGGAGGTCGTGGACATGGCCGAGCGGGCGCGCGGCGACCTGCGCGCCGCGACCGGCGGCGAGGCCGACCTCTCGCTGGACGGCGAGGTGGCGTCCGCGCGGTCCGTGCTCACGGCCGCGGGCGTCGAGACCGACGCCGAGCACGCCCCGCTGGACGGCCGGGTGGACGGCGCCGTGTCGGCGGTGCTCGGCGCCGTCCTGCGCGAGGCCGTGACGAACGTGCTCCGGCACAGCGCCGCCACGCGCTGCGCCATCCTGACCGAACGGGACGGCGACGCCGTACGGCTGGTCGTGGAGAACGACGGCGTCGACCCGGACGCGCCCCGCATGCCGCCCGGTGCGGGCATCGGGAACCTGACCACGCGGCTCGCCGCGCACGGCGGGACGCTCAGCGCGCGCGCCGACGGCGCGGGCCGCTTCCGCTTGGAGGCGAGCATCGGCCCGCGGGGTTAGAGCCAGCCCGCCTCGCCGGCGATGCGCGCGGCGTCGGTGCGGTTCCGGGCGTTGAGCTTGGCGACGACGGCGGTCAGGTGGTTGCGGACCGTCCCGGCGGACAGGTGGAGGCGCTCGGCGATCTCGGTGGCCTCCGCCCCCTCGGCGGCGAGCCGCAGCACGTCGGTCTCGCGCGGGGTGAGCGGGTTGTCGGCGCTGTCCCAGGCGGTGAGGGCGAGCTTCGGGTCGAGGACGCGCTCCCCGGCGGCGACCGCGCGGATCCCGGCGGCGAGCTCCTCCGGCGGCGCGGTCTTCAGCAGGAAGCCGCGGACCCCGGCGGTCAGGGCGCGGCGCAGGTGCCCGGGCTTGCCGTGCCCGGTGAGGACGAGCGTCGCGACCTCCGGCAGGTCGGCGCGCAGCGCGGCGGCCGCCGCGAGGCCGTCGAGGCCGGGCATGTCGACGTCGAGGACGGCGACGTCCGGCCGGGCCGAGCGCGCCGCGGCCAGCACCTGGTCGCCGCGGTCGACCTCGGCCACCACGGTCAGGTCGGGTTCGAGGCCGAGCAGTCCGGCGAGGGCGCTGCGGACGACGTGGTGGTCGTCCGCGAGGAGCACCTTGATCACACGTCCATATGTACCAGCGGCGCCGTCATGGCCCGACCCATGACGAGGTCACGGGTAGCCGGTGAGCACGTCTCTGGCCCGTGAACGCCCAGGTCAGAAGACTTGAGGGCATGGACGAGAGGGTCATGGACGAGAGGGTCGCGGGCGGGCCGCGCGCGGCGGCCGCGGTGCGGCTGGAGGCGGTCAGCAAGGTCTACGGGCGGGGCCGGGGCGCGGTCGCGGCGCTGCGGGAGGTGACGGCGTCGGTGCCGCGCGGGCGGTTCACCGCCGTCATGGGGCCGTCCGGGTCGGGCAAGAGCACGTTCCTGCACTGCGCGGCCGGTCTCGACACGCCGACGTCGGGGACCGTCCGGCTGGGCGACACCGACCTGTCCGGGATGAACGAGACGCGGCTGACGGAGCTGCGCAGGAGGCGGGTCGGGTTCGTGTTCCAGGCGTACAACCTGGTGCCGTCGCTGACGGTGGCGCAGAACATCACGCTGCCGCTGCGCCTGGCGCGGACGCGGGTCGACGGGGACTGGCTGGCCGAGGTGGTCGCCCGGGTCGGGCTGGGCGAGCGGGCCGGGCACCGTCCGGCGCAGCTCTCCGGCGGGCAGCGGCAGCGCGTCGCGATCGCCCGCGCGCTGGTGACGCGGCCGGAGGTCGTGTTCGGGGACGAGCCGACCGGCGCCCTCGACACGATGACGGCGCGCGACGTCCTCACGCTGCTGCGGGAGACGGTGGACGACATGGGCCAGACGGTCGTGATGGTCACGCACGACCCGGTCGCCGCCTCCTACGCCGACACGGTCCTGTTCCTGGCGGACGGGCGGATCGTCGACTCGATGGACGCCCCGTCCAGCGACCGGGTCGCGGCCCGGATGACGCGGCTGGGGGCGTGGAACTGATGCTGTGGCTCGTTCTCAGCACGCTGCGGCACCGCAAGGCGGGGTTCGCGGGCGCGTTCGTCGCGCTCCTGTGCGCCGCCGCGCTGGTGTGCGCGTGCGGCGTCCTGCTCGACACGGGACTGCGCGGCTCGGTCGCGCCCGAACGGTACGCGGGCTCGCCGGTCGTCGTCACGGGGGACCAGTTCGTCCACAAGACGTTCGCCAAGAAGAAGGGGAAGGTGAAGCACAAGGCGAAGGCCATCGCGGAACGCGCCTGGCTGCCGGAGTCCGTCGCGGCCGAGGTCCGGAGCGCGGACGGCGTGCGCGGCGTGGTCACCGAGGTGACCTTCCCGGCCGAGATCGGCGGTTCCGGCGGGGACGGCCGCGAGTCGTGGGGCCACGGCTGGGAGTCCGCCGCGCTCACCCCGTTCACCCTCCGGGACGGGCGCGCCCCGAGCGCGGACGACGAGATCGTGATCGACGCCGCGACGGCCCGCGCCGAGGGGCTGCGGCCGGGCGCGACCGTGGAGGTGGCGTCGGCGGTCCCGGGGCGCTACCGCGTCGTCGGCGTCACCGCGCAGGCCCTCGACCACCAGACCGCCGTCTTCTTCTCCACCGCGCAGGCGCGCCGCCTGTCCGGCCGGGACGGCATGGTCACCGCGATCGGCGCGCACGGCCCGCGGAGGGCGGTCGAGGACGCCGTGCGCGGCACCGGGGTGACCGTCCACACCGGCGCCGACCGGGGCAGGGCCGAGTTCCTCGGCGCGGAGAAGTCCCGGATCAAGCTGATCAGCCTCGGCGGCGCGCTCGGCGGGACGGCCCTGCTCGTCGCGATCCTCGTCGTGGCCGGGACGTTCGCCCTGTCGGTCCAGCAGCGCGACCGGGAGCTCGCGCTGCTGCGCGCCGTCGCCGCCACGCCGCGCCAGGTCCGCCGGATGATCGGCCGGGAGGCGCTGCTCGTCGGGCTGCTCGCCGGGCCGCTCGGGGCGGCGGCCGGGCTGCCGCTCGCCGTCCTGCTGCGCGACCGGTTCCGCGGGCTCGGCGCGCTGCCGCCGAACCTGGACCTGGTCGTCGGCCCGTTCCCGCCCGCCGCCGCCGTGCTCGCGGCCGTCGCCGCCGCGTTCGCCGCCGCCCGGATCACGGCCCGGCGGACGGCGCGGATCCGTCCGGTCGAGGCGCTCGGCGACGCCGCGCCCGCCCGAGGGCGGCTCGGCGCCGTCCGGATCGTCGGCGGCCTCGCGGTCGCCGCCGGGGCCGCCGTCCTGACGGCCGTGCTGTCCGGGCTGCACACGGAGGCGGCGTCCAGCCCGGTCACGGTGCTGACCGCGATCGTCTGGACGGTCGCCGTGGCGCTGCTCGGCCCCGCCGTCGTCCGCGCCGCCGTCGCCGTCCTGGCGCCGCCGCTGCGGCTGTCGCCGGTCGGCGGGCACCTCGCGGCGGCGAACCTCCGCGCGGGCGCGCGGCGGGTCGCGTCGGTCGTCACGCCGCTCACCCTGATGACCGGGCTGACCGCGACGATCCTGTTCGCCCAGACGACGATGGGCCACGCCGCGACGCGGCAGGCGACCGAGGGCACGATCGCCGCCCACGTCCTCGGCCCGAAGGTCCCGCACGCGACGGCCGAGCGGATCCGCCGCGCGCCCGGCGTGACCGCCGTGACCGAGGTCCTGCGCGGCACCGTCCGCGTGGACCTGGAGAACTACGCGATCCAGGGCGTCACGCCGGAGGGCCTGGACAAGACCATGGACCTGGACGTCCGCGAAGGCTCGCTCCAGAACTTGAACCCGTCCGCCATCGCCGTGAGCCGGACCGCCGCCGACCGGCTCGGCGTCCGGCCCGGCGAGCGGCTGCGCCTCACCCTCGGCGACGGCACGCCGGTCGCGCCCACGGTGATCGCCGTATACGGGCGGGGCCTCGGCTTCGGCGACCTCACCGTCTCCCGCGACCTGCTCGCCGCCCATGTGGACGACCCGCGCGGCACCCTGCTGATCGCGGGCACGCCGCCCCCGGGCCTGCCCGTGACGGGCGCCGCCGCCCTCGCCGCGGCGGGGGCGAGCGCGAGCGCCGAGGTCAACCTGGTCGCGATGGCGCTGATCCTCGCGTTCACGGCGATCGCCGTGGTGAACACCCTCGCGATGGCCACCGCGGGCCGTGCCCGCGAGTTCGCGCTGCTGCGCCTCGTCGGGACGACCCGCCGCCAGATCACGCGGATGCTCGGCTGGGAGACCCTGGCCGTGGTCGCCGTCGCGGGCGCCCTCGGCACCGCGATCGCGCTCGCGACGCTCACCGCGTTCGGCCGGGGGATGACCGGCGGCGGAGCGCACATCCCGCCGCTCGGCCTCCTCGGCGTGCTCGCCTGGGGCGGCGTCCTCGCCGGGACCGCGACGGTCCTGCCCGCCTGGACGGCCATGGCCGCGCGTCCCGCCGACGCCCTCGGCGCCCGCGACGACTAGCGGTCAGTCGCTGTCGGTGGCGGCCACGACGGCGACGGTCCGGCGGTCCGGGCGGAGGGCGGCGATGCCGACGTCCATGGACGGGTGCACCTGGAGATGCCAGTCCGAGGTGTAGAGGACCCAGGCGCAGCGGTCGGCGGCGCGCTCGACGGCCGCGAGGCCGTCCGGTTCCACGCCGACGAGGGCCGCGAGCGCCTCCCAGGAGGCGAGCCGCCTGTACGCGCCGCACATGCGGGGGCCGTGGGCGCTGCCGCCCGCGGCCCCCGCGAACAGCGTCCGCAGGACGTCGGAGGTCGTCACCCGCCGGGTGTCGGCGAAGGCACCGCCCGCACTCTCCAATCCGAGCACCCGCAGGACGGACCCGCCGAAGTCGCCGGGCGCGATCACATCGTCCAGCCGGAACAGGCGCGCCTCGGTGCCGTAGCCGTCGTCCGATACCCAGGCGCGGTGGGCGCTGAGCGCGAGCCGGGCGTCCGGCCAGTCCAGCTCGACCGCGCTCACGCCGGGATCGGCCGGACCGTCGGCGGGCGGCGCGTCCGAACCGGGCCGTGACCAGTCCGGACGCGCCGGGCCCGGATACCGGGGGAGCCAGTGGTCCCGCTCGGCCGGGGCGGCGCGCAGCGGCAGCCCCGCGAGCGGATGCCCGGCGGCGCGCAGCCGCTCGGCGAACCCGGCCGCCGCCGTCGCGTCGTGGCGCAGCGCGGTCTCCTGGAGCAGGCACGCGGCCAGCTCGTCCGCCGGGTCGGCGGTCGCCAGCGCGGCGAGCAGGTGCTCGGCGGGCTGGGCGCTCGCCAGCCACCACGCGACCTCGCGCAGGTCGTAGCGGACGTCGCTCCACGCCAGCCCTGCGGCGGCGAACTCGCGGACCTTCCGCACCCGGTCCGCGCCGCCGGGCGCGTCCGCGAGCCGCCGCAGCGCCACCGGGAAGCCGTACCGCATCGGGTAGGTAGGCGACTCAACCCGCAGCAGCGCCCCGAGCAGCCCTTCGAGCCACGGCGGCTCCGCCTTCTGGACGACCTGGTCGGTCACCTTGACCGCCCGGTTCCAGTGGCGGTCGCGGTAGGTGTCGGCCAGCCCCATCCGCCGGACGGCCTCCTCGATCTCCATGCCCGGAGTCTGGCAGCGCCCGCCACGGGAAGGGCAGGGCATACTGGCCGCCATGGGCTCCGTGCCGCCCGCGCGCCATCTGCTCCGCGCCAAGGATCTCGCCGACGCGCGGTACGCCGAGCCGCTCACGGTGGCCGACCTCGCGGCGGCCGCCGGGCTGTCCCGGGCCCATTTCAGCGACCGGTTCCGCAGGGCCTTCGGTGAGCCGCCGCACGCCTATCTGCTGACCCGCCGCCTGGAGCGCGCCGCCGCCCTGCTGCGGACCACCGACTGGTCCGTCGCGGACATCTGCGTCGGCGTCGGGCTGCAGAGCGTCGGCTCGTTCACAACCAGCTTCACCCGCATGTTCGGGATGTCGCCGACCGCCTACCGCGCCTCGTTCCCGCCCGCGTCGGCGTACGCGCGCGTCCCGCTGTGCGTGCTGCGCGCCTACGGCCGTCCGAAACACCGGACGTTTCGAGAAGACGAGTCGAGCCGCCCGGATCTAGCGTGAGGCTCCGACCGACTCCACGGGGAGGAACCGATGTTCACGCTGACCGGCGCGCAATTGTGGGTGCACGACCAGGACGAGGCGCTCGCCTTCTACACGGAGAAGCTCGGCATGGAGGTCCGCGTCGACGTGTCGATGGCGGAGATGGGCGGGTTCCGGTGGCTGACCGTCGGCCCGGCGGACTGCCCGGACGTGTCGATCGTGCTCATGGCCATCCCCGGCGAGCCCGTCATGGACGCAGCGACCGCAGGGCAGTTGCGCGACCTCATGGGCAAGGGCTTCGCCGGGACGCTCTTCCTCGGCACCGACGACTGCCACGCCGCCTACGAGCGGCTGACCGCGCGGGGCGTCGAGTTCGTGGAGAAGCCGGAGGAGCGGCCGTTCGGCATCGACTCGTCGTTCCGCGACCCGTCCGGCAACCACATCCGGTTGACGCAGGCCTTCGCCATGTCCGACCGGCGGCCGTAGCGCTGACCGCCGGTCAGGTGTCGCGGAGGGTCTCGCCGAAGGCGGGGCTGATGCGGTGCCGGGACCAGCCGAGGTAGAGGGCGGCGCCGGCGGCGCCCACGGCGGCGAGGGTGATCACCATGCTCCACTCGATGTACCAGGCGTCGCCGGTGTCGCGCGGCCAGACGATGTTGACCGTCTGGACGGCCAGCCACACCGCCGCCGCGTACGTCACCGGGCCGCTGAACCGGCCGAGGCTGAACGAGCCGGGCCGCCACCGGCCGCGCAGGTGCTGGAGCGCCGCGCCCCACACCGGCAGCCCGAACGCCACGTAGAACCCGACCGTCGTGAAGTTGACCAGCACCGAGTACAGCTTCGACCCGGAGAGGAGCACGAACACGGCCGCGCCCACCGCCGTCAGCAGGATCGCCGGGACGGGCAGCCGCTCCGGCCCGGCGAGCCGTCCGAGGACGCCGGATCCGGGCAGCGCCTTGTCCCGCGCCGACGCCCAGATCACCCGGGACACCGCCGCCTGGACGGCCAGGAAGCTCGCCAGGAACCCGATCACGAACATGACGAGCAGCGGACGTCCGATGGACGACCCGAAGTGGTACACGAGCGTGTCGCTGACCGGGTCGGCGACGCCGCCGCCCATCACCTTCGGCAGGTCCGGGATCGCGAGGATCAGCCCGGCCGCCGAGTACATGACGATGATCCCGACCGCCAGCAGCGCGAAGATCAGCGCCTTCGGCACCTCCCGCTCGGGGTGCTCCACCTCCTCGGCGATCGCGCCCGCCGACTCGAACCCGACGAACGACCAGCCGACGAACGCGGCGGCCGCGAGCATCGGGCCCGCGAGCCAGCCGCCGCTTCCGGCCGTCCCGGCGCCGTCCAGCAGGAAGCCGAACGAGTGCTCCCGGTAGAACAGCAGCAGGACGGTCCCGAGCCCCACGGACGCGAGCACCTCGCAGACCAGGCTCGCCACGACGAGGATCTTCAGCGTCCGGCGGCCGACGATGTTGGCGAGGCTGCCGAGCGCGAGGATCGCGAGGGCCGTGCCCATCGTCGCCGCCTTGCCGGGCGAGTCCACCCCGACGGCCTGGAGCAGGAAGCCCGCCGCGCCGTACGACAGCGTGGACAGCGCGATCGTCAGCCCCCACATGTACGCCCAGGCCGCGAACCAGCCCGCGCCGGGCCCGCGCACGTGCCGGGCCCACTGGTAGACGCTGCCCTCGTACGGCCAGCGGGACGCCAGCTCGCCGAACACGCAGGCGACCAGCAGTTGCCCGCCGAGGACGATCGGGAACGCCCACCAGAACGCGGGCCCGGCCGCCAGCAGCCCCAGCGTGAAGATCGCGTACAGCGCGACGATCGGGGACACGTCGGCGAACGCGAGCGCGGTCGCCGACCGCAGGTCGAACCCCTTGCGGAGGGTGTGCGGGTGCTCGGCGGCGCTCGGCGCGCCGCCCGCCTTCTCGTTACTGGACGTGGTCATCGCGACCCCTTGCGGTCGTCGTCCGAGAGGTGGTCGGACGTGGGCGGCGGCGGGAGGCGGCGCGGAGGCAGGGCGAGGGAGCGGACGTGCCGGGCGATGTCGCCGAGCGGGGCCAGCCAGACGTCCGGGCAGGACGCGGCGTGCTCGATCAGCCCCTCCAGCGCGGCGGCGCGGCCGGGACGCCCGGACAGGAACGGATGCGCGGTGAGGACGAAGCAGCCGCCCTCGGCGCGCAGCGCCTCGAACTCGTCCCGCCACATCCCGGCGGCCTTCGCCGGGCTCTCGATCAGGCCCGTCCCGGAGACGCCGGGGATGAAGCAGTACTGCTCCCAGTCGTCCAGCCCCCAGTGGACGGGGATCTCGACGAGGGACGCGCCGCCGCCCGCGTCCAGCTCGTACGGGACGTCGGCGTCCATGAGGCTCGTGTCGTAGAGGAACCCGCGCTCGGCCAGCAGCCGCGGCGAGGCGTGGGTCAGCTCCCACATGGGCGCGCGGTAGCCGTCCGGGCGGACGCCCGCGACCTCGGCCAGGGCGTCGAGGCCGCGGTCGAGGATGTCGGCCTCCGTCCGCTCGTCGACGGGGCCGGACGGCCCGATGAGGGTCTCGTGCAGGTAGCCGTGGTGGGCGATCTCGTGGCCGCCGTCGACGATCGCGCGGACGGCGTCCGGGTGCCGGTGCGCGGTGAACCCCGGGACGAAGAACGTCGCCCGCACCCCGTGCCGCGCGAGGATCCGCAGCAGCCGGGGCAGCCCGGTGAGCGGCCCGTACGCCTGGTGGCTGAGGACGCTCGGCCGCAGGGCGGTGCCCGGGTCGGCGCCCAGCACGGCCGACTCGGCGTCCACGTCGAACGTGAACGACGCCGCCGACGTCGCCGCCCCCGGCCAGCGGACCGGGTCGGCGGGGCGCGTCCCGGCCGGTGTCATGGTCGGTCCTTCGCCAGCAGGCTGAGGATCTCGTAGACGACCGTGGCCGCCGCGATGGACGTGATCTCGGCGTGGTCGTAGGCGGGCGCGACCTCCACGACGTCCGCGCCGACGATCCGCAGGCCCGCGAGCCCGCGCAGGATCGACAGCAGCTCCCGGCTGGTCAGGCCGCCGCTGTCGGGCGTCCCGGTGCCCGGCGCGTAGGCGGGGTCGAGGACGTCGATGTCGATCGACAGGTAGACCGGCGCGTCCTGGACGCGGGCCCTGATCCGCTCGGCGACGCCCGCCGTCCCGAGGCCCTCCACCTCCGCGCAGTGGACGATCGTGAACCCGAACCGGGCGTCGTCCACCAGGTCCCGCGGGTCGTAGAGGGGCCCGCGGATGCCCGCGTGGACGCTCGCGTCCCGCATCAGCAGCCCCTCCTCGGCGGCGCGCCGGAACGGGGTGCCGTGCGTGTACGGCTCGCCGAAGTAGGTGTCCCAGGTGTCGAGGTGCGCGTCGAAGTGGACGAGCGCGACCGGCCCGTGCAGCGCGTGCGCGGCCCGCAGCGCGGGGAGCGCGATCGTGTGGTCGCCGCCGATCGCGACGGCGCGGGCGCCGTCCCCGGTCAGGTCCCGCAGGCCCGACTCCACGTGGGTGATCGCCGCGCCGATGTCGAACGGGTTGCAGGAGATGTCCCCGGCGTCCACGACCTGCATGGACTTGAACGGCAGGACGTCCAGCGCCGGGTTGTAGGGCTTGAGCAGCCGCGACCCCTGCCGCACCGCCGCCGGGCCGAACCGCGCGCCCGGACGGTACGACACGCCGGCGTCGAACGGCACGCCGACGATCGCCACGTCGTGGCGGGGGACGTCGGCGCGGGCGGGGAGCCGTGCGAACGTGGCCGGGCCCGCGAACCTCGGGACCTCCAGCGCGTTGACCTGTCCGACCGGCTCCATCGATGTCCTTTCGCGGGGGTTGCTGAAAAAAGGGGTCGCTGTGTGTGAGGGGTTAGTCGCAGGTTAGGCGCGGGATCGGGTGGTACCGCCGTTGACGTGCAAAATCTGGCCGACGAGGGTCGGCAGCCGGTCGTCGGCGAGCAGCGCGATCGCCGCCGCGACCTCCTCCGGCGCGGCGATCCGGCCGAGCGGGACGCGGGCCGCGTACCGGTCGCGGATCTCGTCCAGGGTGACCCCGGCGGCCTTCGCGTCCACTTCGAGCTGCGGGGTGTCGATCACGCTCGGCGCGACCGCGTTGACCGCGATGCCGAGCGGGCCGAGCTCGCGGCCGAGCGACTTGGTGAGCGCGATCATCCCGGCCTTGGACGCGGAGTACGCGGTCGCCTCCGGCCAGCCGATCAGCCCCCACTCCGACGAGACGAGCACCATCCGGCCGCCGCCGCGCTCGACCATCCCGGGCAGGACGGCCTGCGCGCAGGCGAACGTCCCGCCGAGGTTGACGTCGACGATCCGCCACCAGTCGTCCGGGTCGTGCGCGGCGAACGGCGCCATGGTCATGTAGGCGGCGCCCGCGACGAGGACGCCGACGTGCTCGCCGGTCCGCTGCTCGACGTCGGCCACCATCGCCTCGACGGCCTCGGGGTCGGCGACGTCGGCGGGCGCGGCGACGCCGTCCAGCTCGGCGGCGAGGGCCGCCACGCTCCGGTCGGGATGGTCGTTCAGCGCCACGAGGTGGCCGTCGGCGGCGAGCCGCCGGGCGACCGCCGCGCCGAGCCCGCCGCCCGCGCCCGTGATCAGCGCCACCGCCATCTAGATCACCGCCCCGGCGTTGGGGGACAGGATCTCGCCCGCGCAGAACGTCCCGTCCTCGACCAGGTAGGCGGCGGTGAGCGCGACCTCCGCGGGGGACGTCAGCCGTCCCGCCGGAAGGGTCTGCAGGTAGGACGCCTTGCGCCAGGACGAGTCGGGCGGCAGCAGCGGCGTGTCGGTCGGGCCGGGCGCCACCGCGTTCACCCGCACCCCGGACGGCCCGAGCTCGGCCGCCAGCGACCGGACGAACCCGATCACCGCGCCCTTGGCCGCCGCGTAGTGCGCTTCGGCGTCGCCGCCGCCGATCGCCAGCTCGGAGGTGACCGCGACGACCGCGCCGTCGCGCCGCTCCACCATGCCCGGCGTCACGGCCCGGCACACGTTCACCACGCCGCCGAGGTGGACGCGCAGCATGCGCCGCCACTCCGGCCACGCGATGTCCGACACCGGGACGATCGCGTAGTGCCCGGCCGCGCACAGCGCCGCCCCGATCGGGCCGAGCTCCCGCTCGATCCGCCGGACGGCGGCGCCCACCTGCGCGGGGTCGGACACGTCCACGCCCACCGAGTGGTCGGCGTCCGGCGCGGGGCTGAGGTCGAGCCCGGCGGTCGTCCAGCCGCGCCCGGACATCTCGCGCACCATCGCGGCGCCGATCCCGCTCGCCGCCCCCGTGACGAGCGCGACCCGGCGCTCCGGTCGTTCCGGCATGGGACCTCCGCTCCGCTCGGCATTCCCCTGACGGGGAGGAACTCCCAGGCAAACGCGCCATAACGGTGGGTGACAAGGGAGACGGCGATTTCTTGGCCGAACGCACCGCGGGGCACCCGAATGGTCGTGCTCTTCTCCAAAACTCGTGTCCTTGCCCAAAAGACGGCGACGCGCCGCCGTCCGCGCGCGTCCCGGGGTGAGAGGCTGAGGCCGTGACCAGCGATCCGACGGTGCTGCGCCTCACGGTCCGGCAGCTCTTGGAGATGCCGCGGTTCCGGCTGCGGCTGGTCGCCGGGGCGGACGGCCTGGACCGGCCGATCCGCTGGGCGCACTCGACCGAGCTGCTCGACCCCGGGCCCTACCTGCGCGGGAACGAGATCGTCCTGACGGTCGGCGCGGCGCTGCGGGACGCCGCCGCCTGCGCGTCGTTCGCCGGGTCCGTCAAGGCGAGCCGCGGCGCCGCGATCGGCTACGGGATCGGCGACGTCACCGACGCCGCGCCCGCCGACCTGCGCGAGGTCTGCGACCGGCTCGGCCTGCCGCTCCTCGAAGTGCCGCCCGAGGTCCCGTTCCTGAGCTTCACCGAGTGGTTCGCCGAACGGCTCGCCGCCGGGCGGGACGAGCGGCACGAGCGCGAGGAGACCGGACGCCTCCTCCGCATGGTGGGGGAGGGGCTCGCCTCCGTGGAGGTGCTCCGCCCCCGGATCGACGACGCGGGCCTCGACCCCGCGGCGCTCCTCGCGGTCGCGATGCCGCCGCCCGAGGAGGACCTGCCCGGCGTCCTCGGCGTGGACGGCGACACCGCCATCCTGATCACCGACGGGGACGGCGGCTGGCCGGAGCCCGCGGGCATCGGCAGCCCCGGACCGCTCGACCACCTCCCGCTGTCGCTGACCGAGAGCCTCGCCGCGCTGGACGCCGCGCGCCGCACCGGCGGCGTCGTCCACGCCGCCGACCTCGCCACCTTCCAGGCCCTGCTCGGCCGCCTCGACCAGGACCAGCTCGCCCCGTTCATCGACCAGATCGCGCGCCCGCTGGCCGACTACGACGACGCGCACGGGACCCGCCTGGTCGAGACGCTCCGCACGTTCCTCGACAAGGGCGGCGCGGTCGGCGCCACGTCCCGCGCCCTCTACCTGCACCCGAACACGCTGCGCCACCGGCTGTCCCGGATCGAGGCGCTCACCGGCCGCAACCCGCTCCAGTTCGAGGACCGGGTGGCGCTCGCCATCGCGACCTGGTCGGTGAGCAGGCGCGGCGCCTCCCCGTCCTGACACCGTCCTGGTGGTGGGGGGACGCGGCGCGCCATTCGGTTATCCGCGGGCGGCCGGGCAAAATCTCGCCGGGCGGGGCGCGCCCCATTTGTGATTACGGCCCGGGGTTCATGTACTTAGCGTGGTTAATTCGGATTTCTCGGATTTTGGATGGTTTGTCCCGAATGGCCGCGGCGTCGACCTGGTGAAATGCGGAGGCCGCCCGGCCGGCCATCGGTGAACGGACGGACGCGGCCGCGCGCGGCCGATTCCGGCCGTCCATGATCGGGGAGAAGGGGGCATCCCCTGGGTCTCGCTGGTCACGAGGGTCACAGCGGGTTCCCTGGGACGGGCACGCTGAGTATTCCTTAATGTCTCGAATGCGAATGTGGACAGGTCCAAATTCGACGTTCCTGACCCGCCGCCGGTGGACGGGTCTAGGTTTGTGGGCGTCGGGCGGCGGTCCCGAATGGCGGCGCCCGCACCGCGCATGCCCGTCCCGCCGAAAGGAGCGTCAGACCGATGACGGATGCCAGCCCCGGCCCGGAACAGGGTCCGGAGGCGAAGATCAACACTGACGTTCCCCAGTCGGCCCGGATCTGGAACTACTGGCTGGGCGGGACCGACAACTACGAGGTCGACCGGATCGCGGGCGACCAGTACGTCGACCTCTACCCGGGCATCGTCGACATCGCCCGCGCCGGCCGCTACTTCATGGATCGCGCCATCCGGTTCCTCGCCACCGAGCGCGGCATCCGCCAGTTCATGGACTGCGGGACCGGCCTGCCCACGCTCGACAACACCCACGAGATGGCCCAGCGCGCCGCCGCCGACGCGAAGGTCGTCTACGTCGACAACGACCCGCTGGTCCTCGCGCACGCCCGCGCCCTGATGGCCGAGGGGCGCACCGCCTACATCGACTGCGACCTGCACGACCCGAAGACGATCATGGACCGGGCGGCCGACCTGCTCGACCTGTCCGAGCCGGTCGGGCTGCTGATCATCGGCGTGCTCGGGCACATCGTCGAGGAGGGCGAGGCGTACGGGGTCGTCCGGGGGCTGATGGAGCCGCTGGCGTCCGGCAGCTACCTGATCCTGCACGACTCGACCGACCAGAACGAGCGGTTCAACGCGGCCCAGCGCGCCTACGACGCGACCGGCGCCATCCCGTTCCGGCTGCGCAGCCCCGAGTTCATCCGCGGCTACTTCGAGGGGCTGGAGATCGAGGAGCCCGGGCTCGTGACGAGCGGCGCGTGGCGTCCGGAGGTGGACGTCGAGGCCGCCCCGCTGCCGACGCTCTGCGCCGTCGCCCGCAAACCCTGACGCCCGCAAACCCTGACGCCCGTAAAACCTGACTCAGGGCGATCTCAGACCGCGCCGCCACACCGGCCGATCACCGGGCCGCCTTACTGAAAGGTAGCTCAACGTTCCGTCTTGGGCGCTGTGCGTGAAGGTTATAGTGAGGCGGTCGTCCCACGCCGATCCCCCAGAAGGAGTCCCCGTTGGCCTCCGTCGCGATCACCGGCATGAGACGGTCCACAGGTCCCCAGGGCGGTGACCCGCTCGTCCCCCGGCTGCTGCTGGCCCGCCGCCTGCGTGAACTGCGCGAGGCGGCCGGGCTGAGCCGA
>NZ_BCQP01000043.1 GCF_001552135.1 Actinomadura chibensis NBRC 106107
GGGTGCCCCAGACTGCGGCGTATTCCAGGTTGGCGGTGGCGGCGGGCCAGGAGCGGGACTGGATGGCGCGGGTGATGGTGAGGCCGTCGGTGACCATCGCGTCCAGACCGACCTCGCGGGTGTCGCCCTGGGCCACCGTGTTCGTGGCGATCAAGCCCAGAGTGCCGTTCTTTCGCAAGAGAGAGGTCGCACCTTCACGGCTAGCAATCATTGCCTGAACATGGCGCGACAGTGTGAATCATGAACGTCGACCACGCCCGCCGGTGCGCCCTCTACGCCAGGCTCAGCGTCACCAAGGAAGAGTCTGTCTCAATCGCTCGCCAGCTCCGTTCTTGCCGCAGGTACGCTGAAGCTCGCGGTTGGGAGGTCGTGGGCGAGTTCGTTGACGACGGTGTCTCCGCAACCGCCAGCCGCCCCGAGGATCGGAAGGGCTGGACCGCGCTCCTGGCCGCGGACGACTTCGATGCCGTGGTGATATGGAAGGTGGACCGGCTCGCGCGGCGGGTACTGGACTTCCTCCACGCGGACGAGATGCTGCAGAAGCGGGGCGCGGGTCTCGTCGCAGTCGAGGACCCGATTGACATGACCAGCCCGCAGGGACGCGCATTCGCGGTGATGCTCGCCGTGTTCGGGGAGATGGAGGCCGAGGCCATCCGGGCACGGGTGCGTGCGGCTCGGGCTCAGCTGATCAAGGACGGTCGCTTTGTGGGTGGTGGCATCCCGTATGGCTACCGTTCGGCAGCGAACCCGGACGGACCAGGCCGGGTGCTGGTCAAGGACCCTGAGCGTATCGGGTGGCTGATCGATGCCGTCGCGATGGCCCTCCGTGGCTCCACCGTCAACTCCATCGCGACGTGGCTGACCGTCCAGAACGCACCACTTCCCGATGGCCTGGAGACCAACCGGCGGGCAGGCGGCGTTGCGTGGAACCGGCAAACAGTGGACGGGCTCTTACGTAACCCGATTCTGGCAGGGATGACCCCGCACAATCCGGGACGAGCTCGGAGCGCCAAGCGCGTGGATCCGTTCGCGGTGGTCCGCGACGAGCAAGGCACCCCGGTCGTCAATAAGTCGCTGGCCGTCATCACGGTCGAGGAGTTCTCTCAACTGCAGCACATCCTCGACTCGCGCACCAGCCCGCAGGCCCGCAAACAGCGCGACCGGGAGAGGACGAGCCCGTTCCTGTCGCGTGTCGCCCACTGCGACGACTGCGATGTGTACATGTGCCGAGGCACAAATCAAAAGCGACCTGTCCTCTACTGTCCGAGGTGCAAACAGACGCTAAGCCGAACAACGCTCGACCCCTACCTCGTACAGCGCCTTCTGTCAGAGCGGGGGAACGAGCAGTTCGCGGAGTCGACCGTTCAGGTGTGCTGGGACGCAGCCGGCACCGACGAGGCAGCGCGGCGAGAGATTCTTCTATCCCAGCTGGACAGCCTGCGTATCCGCCGAGGCATCGTAGGGCGCTACTTCGATGAGGAGCGTGTTCTCCTTCGCTGGAAGCGGCATGATAGCGGTTGATCTCCGCTCTACCGAACCGTCTCCCGGAGGGGGCCACCGAGGAGCTAACTCGTTGTCGGCTCCTTGCGGCACACTGTGACCTATGACGGAGGGAACTGCTGACGCCGCGGGGCCGCAGGCGCCGTACGAGCTGAACTTCGAACTAGACGGTTCTTCGTATGCGGTGCGCGAGAACCTCGTGGACATCCTTCGGCGTGAATTGCTCGGCCCGATCCGCGGGCCGGAGGAGACGCTTCCGTTCAGTCCGCGTTCGCAGTACCTCGTGGGTCATATCGCGCCGGTCAAGCTCGCAGGTTCCGCGCAGGCGGACGATGGCTCGGAAGGGTCCCCCGAGCGCGGTCAATTGATCGAGACGCGAACTGATGATCACGCTGCCCATGACCAGCGTGGTGTTCCAGCGTTCGCCGCCGATGAGACCGGGGCCGACGCCGAAGACGACGACACTGAGGACCGGACGCCGAAGCAAGGATTGATGGTTCCCGCGTCGATGGGGTTGCGGTTTCAGGTTCCGACCGATCTTGAGTCGTTCACAGTGACAGCGTCTTGGGGGGCCTACGCGTCGATCGAGACGGGCAAGGTGACCAAGGCCGGCCGTCGGATCCGGCACTACCAACGGACCCCGATCAAGGTGCGGCGCGCCATAACGCTCGCTGACCTGAAGCCCGGTCGTACCTCGACCGTTTCGCTCCGCGAGTCGATCTGTCTGAGAGTGGACCGGTACGAGGACCCGGAGTTCGGGCGCGTTCTCGTGGAAATCGCGTTGTGCAACGACCGTGAGACGCCGACGCCGATCCCGATCAACATGTGGATGTTCCAAACCGAGCTCCGCGTCGACGCGGGCGGAGCAGAGGTGTTCCTGCCCGTCCGAGATGTGATGGACCACGTCTGGCCGGAGCATGACGACGAGGTCAAGCGGCTCAATCTGCAGTATCGCAATCGGCTGGAGTTCGCGATCGGCCGTACCTGCTCGGTTGACTGGGTGGTGCGAAAGGGGGCCAGGCGGGCGACCGAGGTGTCGACTACTTGGTTGCCGGTGGCCGAGACGCCGCAGACCAGGGCGCTGTCGGCCGCCGATGCGCGGGCCGCCGACGCACCTGAGGAAGTGAAGCTGCTCGGCCGGGCCGTCATGTCGATGGACGCACTGTCGCTGGCGACGTCCGACGAGGTGCGTGCAGGGTTGCGCCCGCTGATCGACGGTTACGAGGTCTGGCTCGACAAGCAGACGCGGACTGCCGCCTCACTGCCCGCGCACTTACGGGAGAGCGCCGAGCTCGCGCTGTGGGAGGCCAGGCAGGCTCACCAGCGGCTGGTGGACGGTCTCGAGCAAGTCGCGAGCGACCAGGAGGCGTTGCGCTGCTTCCAGTTCATGAACCGGGTGATGCGTGACCAGCGCATAGCCTCGCAGGTCGCCGCGACTCGCGCATCGGACTCCGCGATCACGATCGCGCAGGCACAAGCCGAAGTCGCCGCGAAGGGCGCGGATGCGGCGTCGTGGCGTCCGTTCCAGCTGGCCTTCATCTTGATGCAGCTCGGCGCGCTCACCGATCCGACGGCTCCGCTGCGCAGCGCCGATCATCAGGCGCGGGTGGAGCTGCTGTT
Organism: Actinomadura chibensis NBRC 106107; assembly: GCF_001552135.1. GTDB lineage: Bacteria > Actinomycetota > Actinomycetes > Streptosporangiales > Streptosporangiaceae > Spirillospora > Spirillospora chibensis. The sequence continues at coordinate 3,121 of NZ_BCQP01000043.1, forward strand.
CTTTCCTACGGGTGGCGGTAAGACAGAGGCGTACCTGGGGCTCGCGGCCTATACGTTCGCGATCCGCCGCCGCAGGGGCATCGTGGCATCGGCTGATGGGCCGTTGGATGGACGTGACGGTGTCGCGGTGCTGATGCGATACACACTGCGGCTGCTGACCGCGCAACAGTTCCAGCGTGCAACGGCCCTGATGTGCGCCGCCGAGTTGGCGCGGCTGGAAGACGAGGGCACGTGGGGTACCGAGCCGTTCCGGATCGGGCTGTGGGTCGGCACGGACGTCAGCCCCAAGCGGTTCGAGGAAGCCGATGAGCAACTGACCAAGGCCAACGAGTACGGCTCGCACCGGTTGACGGTGCTGCAGATCCAGCGGTGTCCGTGGTGCGGCACTCCGATCACTGCGGCGCAGGTGAAGACGGATGTCACCGTGCGGCGCGTTTTCGTGTACTGCGGTGACGAACTCGCGCGCTGCCCCTTCGCCAAGGGCGGCGCCGTCAGCGAAGGCCTGCCCGTGCTCACCGTGGACGAAGAGGTCTACCGGCTCGCCCCCGCATTCGTGATCGCCACGGTCGACAAGTTCGCCCGGCTGGCCCGCGAGGGCGAGGCCGCGGCGTTGTTCGGGTACGTGAGCCGGCGCTGCGGCAGGCACGGGTATGTGCACCCGGATTACGTCAAGTGCGATGTCAACACGACGCACCCGAAGAGCAAGGACGGGCATCCGGCCGCGACGGTACGGCCGGTGGATCGACTTCGTCCGCCAGATCTGATCATTCAGGACGAGCTGCACCTGATCACCGGGGCGCTCGGCACCTCGGTGGGCCTGTTCGAGGTCGCTGTCGAGACACTGTCATCGTGGGAGACCCCGGACGGTGACCCGGTGCGGCCGTTGATCGTGGCGTCGACCGCGACAGTGCGGAATGCTCAAGATCAGGTGCGGGGCCTGTACGGCAGGCAGGTGGACATCTTCCCTCCGCAGGTGCTGGACGTGGCCGACACGTTCTTCTCGCAGGAAGTGCCGATCGACCGCGACAACCCCGGACGCCTCTACGTCGGTGTGAGCGCGCAGGGAGTGCGCCTGTCGAGCGCGGAGATCCGGGTGTCGGAGGTCCTGCTGTCGGCCGGCCAGCTGCTCTTCGACCGTGCCGAGGCGGCGGCCGACCCGTACATGACCCTGGTCGGCTATTTCAACGCGACCCGGGAACTGGCGGGCATGGCCAGGTACATGGCCGACGACGTGCAGACGCGCGTCAAGCGGCCCCGTCAGGGCTCCGGCTTCACTCCGCGCCTGGGCACTTCCTTCGGACTTCTCCACCTTGGGGAGCTGACCGCCCGGATCGCGTCAGCGGAGGTCGGCCGCACCCTCGACCGCCTCGGGCTCGAATTCGACGTCGGCTACGACACGACCAAGGCCCTCCGCGCCCGGCTGGCCGCACAGGAGGCCGGCAAGAAGGTGCCCAAACGGACCGAGATGCCGTTCGATGTCGTCCTGGCGACGTCCATGCTGCAGGTCGGCGTAGACGTGCAGCGCCTGGGGTTGATGCTGGTAGTCGGGCAGCCAAAGAACACAGCCGAGTACATCCAGGCGTCGTCCCGGGTCGGGCGTGACGCCTCCGAACGGCCTGGCCTGGTCGTATCCCTGGGGAATTGGGCACGGCCCCGAGACCTGGCGCATTTCGAGCAGTTCCGTCACTACCACGACACCTTCTACGCCCAGGTCGAGGCACTGTCGGTCACGCCGTACTCCCCGACATCACTGGCACGGGGAATCGATGGGCTACTGGTAAGCGCAGCGCGTGTCGTACAGGCGCCGCTCACCGACGGGCTGTCACCGGAGCGGAACGCCTGGCGGATCAAAGATCAGCGGGACGCCGTTGAGGCACTGGCCGAGCGGCTCAAGGCACGTATCGCCGCGGCCGCCCAGAGCGACGAAGCCGCCAAGCAGGCAAGCGACCTGCTGGTCAACCGCATCGACAGATGGAGCCAGCGCGCCAAACACGCCAGCGACTCCAGCAGGACGCTCGTCTACGAACGCACCGGCGACGGCGACCAGTACCTGCCTTTGATCATCAGCCCAGAGAACTCCCAAGCGGGCGTGGGCCGCACGTCGCAAGCGCCGTTCGTGATCGCGAACTCGATGCGTGAGGTTCAGCCGGAGGTCAACGTGCTGGTCAGCCCGCTGCCCGAACGGTTGTTCGCGCGGACACCCGATGACGCGCCGGAGTGGACGCTGCCCGCGGAGGAGGACGACTGATGGCCGACACTCCCGCCCCTGGGTCATCGGAGATGCTGCACGACGCCGAGGAGGTGCTCGACCCGCTCAGCGACGTGGAGGAAGGCGTCACCAAGAACCGCGCCAAGGTCGGTTCCGCACGCCCGTCCTCGCTGCTCTACACCTACGGTCCCGGCGCCATCATGGACCTGCCGGGATTCTCCGTGATGCCCGCTGGTCTGGACGACTGGGAACCGATCTGGAAACGCCGTGAGCACGTCCCGACGATCCTGGAGCCCCGGCTGCTCAAGGTCGTCCGGCTGCATCTGGGTTCGCAGGTCGACGCGTTGAGGCCGTACCCATGGCAACCAAAACGCGGCGGGACGTCCACCGAAGGCAACGACCTCGGTGTGCCGGCGCGCGTGTTCCCGCAGTGGTTCCGCTGCACCGGGTGCGACTACCTCGGCCCCCTGACGAGGTTCAGCTACACCAACACCCACCCCTTCCGCCCCGATCTGGCCCAGTTCACCCATAAGAACTGCCCAGGCCGAGGCGGGAAGCGCACAGCCTCGACTGGACGCAGGCGAGAGAGCCCTGCGGTCCCGGCCCCGCACCTGATGACCTGCGCCAATGGGCACCTCGACGAGTTCCCCTACAAGCTATGGGTGCACCGGGGCGCCTCATGCCCCAAGGCCGAGAACCCGGACCTGAAGATGCGCGACGCCAACGTCGGTAAGAGCGTCGGTTCGATCATCGGATGCGTCCCCTGCGGCGCGACCCGCGGTATGGCCGAGGCCCAAGGCGCCACCGGGCGCGGGCGCATCCCACAGCAGTGCCGTGGCCGCCACCCCCACCTCAACGCCTTCGACACCGGCTGCAACGCGCGCCCAGCGATGATCATGATGGGTGCGTCCAACCTGTGGTTCGCCTCCACTCAGCGGATCATCGTCATGCCGCGCACCGATGCCGAGGAGGCGGAGGCACTGGCCGCCAAGCTTCGCGGCGAACTCGGCGTCGAGCAGGTGCGACAATTCGGCGACCAGATCCCGGTGATCCGAGCACTCGCCAAAGCGCGCGACATCGACGTTGACGACGTCACCGACGAGGACATCGCCGGCGCGGTCGCGCATGTACTCGCCCCGGCCGACTCCGAGGAGGTCCGCCAGGAGAAGTTGGCCAACTGGGACCCCGTGGAACTGCTCGTACCCGAGTGGCGGTACCTGCAGAAACCAGCGCTGTTCCCACAGCAGCAGAACTCAAGCGGCCTGATGGTCACCGAGACGGCGCGCGGACCGGAACTGCACGACGGGATCAGCCGGGTGGTCGCGGTCAACCAGATGAAACGCGTCAACGCCGTTCTCGGCTTCACCCGTCTCGACGAGATGGACCGCGTCAACGATCTGGAGAGCCGGCTGGTCAAGCTCACCCGCTCAGGCAAACCGGCCTGGGTACCCGCCACCGAAGACCGCGGCGAAGGCATCTTCCTGCAACTCGACCTTGAGAAAGTCCACGCGTGGGAACAGATGATTCTCGGCACGTCCACATGGCGGGCACACCGTCAAGCGCACCGCCGCAACTTCCAGCGACGGTTCTCCGAGACCGCCGAACGCGTCGACCCGGACACACGACTTCCCGCGCCCCGCTACTGGCTGCTGCACACCTTCGCGCACATCCTCATCCGCGAAATGGCGATGTCCTGCGGCTACGGCGCGGCCAGCCTCAGCGAACGCATCTACGGATGGGCTCGGACACCACAACGTGACGCCGCCGCCGGCCTCCTCATCTGCACAACCGCATCCGACAGCGAAGGCACACTCGGCGGACTCGTCGCGCTCTCCGAACCCCAGCGCCTGCAAAGATTGGTTCTATCCGCACTCCGCCGAGCCGCACGATGCTCATCCGACCCCGTCTGTGCGATGCGCACCCCCAGCGACCCGGAAGACTTCCTGCACGGAGCCGCCTGCCACTGCTGCACGTTCGCCTCGGAAACCTCCTGCGAGAAGGCCAACCGCTTCCTGGAGCGACGCTTCCTGCTCAGCCTCCCCACCGCCACGGGAGAGCCCGTGCCCGGGTTCTTCGGGAGCGTCAGTGACCTCTAATCCCCAAAGCGCGCTCGGTGAATACCTCACGGCCGGTGAAGCCGCGGGCCTCGCGATCCAGCTTTCCAGCGGCCAGCATGTGGTCAAAGCGCTGGGTGCCATCAGCGTTTCCCGTCGCGACCGCGTACGCGAGTTACTGAAGGCCGCCCAGATCGGCCATGCCGATCCCGAGCGGTCCGCCGCCGTGCTCCACGCCATCGCCGGGGCCAAGGCCGTTCCGCATGATCTGGTACCGGTCTGGACCATGCCCGGCAACGAGGCCACGACCGGTCACCTCACCGGCGAGTTTCACCGCCTCGTACAAGCCGCCCGCCAGTCCGTCACCTGCGCGACCTACAATTTCGAACCCACTTCCCAGATGTGGACGGTGCTCAGGCACGCCTCCGAGCAGCCCGGTGTCGCCGTCACCGTCTACGTCGACGGTGCCATAGCCGATATGACCACGGTCAAGGCCCAACTTCCCCGCGCCACGATCTATAAGTCCGCCACGTTGCCGGACGGCAGGCAAATCGTCAGCCACGCCAAGTTCGTCATCATCGACCATCAAATACTGCTGCTGACCAGCGCCAACTTCTCCTACAGCGCCGAAAACCGCAACATCGAATTCGGCCTCCTCGTACGCGACTCCGCCCTCGCAGGAGCCGTCGAGGCCACCATGACCAGTAAGCACGGAACGCTGTACGAACTGGCTTGAGAATCTGATGCGCCCCCGCTCGCTGGAGGCCTGGCCCTGTGATGCGCACGTATATGGATAAAGCCTTCGGAATGCGCGACGGGGCGGATTGATTGCGTACGGTGAAGTGACCGTAACGCCCGCAGAAGGTAACTCCAGGAGCATGAGGCTGCTCTGTGCCTACAAACGGCGGGTGTGGAGTTGAAGGTGGTGCAGGAGATGCTGGGGCATTCCAGCATCGTGCTGACCGCCGATACCCACACCAGTGCCCCGCCCAGGTCTTGTAGGGCTTCTGTTCCTGCATCCTGTCCCAGGGGCCCGTCCCGGCCCCAGGCATGATCAACCAGCGCGGCGTAGAGCGCGGTTGCCCTGGTCGGGGGTGGTGGGTTGCTTGAGACTCGAACCCACAACCTACGGATCAAGTCGCCTGCCCTCGGATCAGAGCAATGCGTCAGTATCAGGTTATTCCGCTCTGTCCACGTCCAGCGCCATCCCATGCCGCCAGCTCCCGGTCCTTGCCAGTCCTTTCGAAACTGCCGAGCAGACAACGAGCCGAATGGTCGTACGGCGCCTGTGGATAGGCGTCCACGCGAGCTGGCGAGCATTCATGTCCGGCGGCACTCGGGCCGCCTCCCAGTGCTGGGGTTGGGAGGCGGTCGGTGCGGTCCTGCGCTAGCGGTAGGCGGGGAGGGCGGTGAAGAAGATGATGAGGGTCGTCGCCGCGGCGCCGCCTCCGGCGAGGACGGCGGCCGGGACCGAGGCGCCGTTGGCGCGGGAGGTGAGGGCGGTGCCGAACGCGATGTTCAAGGCGACCGACAGGGCGAGGAGGAGAAGAAGAATCTGTACGCTGCTCATGGGGATGGACGCTGGTGGTCCACCTGGGGGTCCACCCACCTTCGCGATGAGGTTCGCTTCCACACTCCGCTGACCTGCCGTCCCGCATTAGGGTCGATGGGGGTCCAGTACGCCGGGGGCGGACGGGAGTGGACGGGGATGACGGAGGCGGGCTACTTCGGGCGCATCGAGCGGCTTGTCGAGGTGCGCGACGGCCTGCTGGAGCGCGAGCCGTCCAACCGGGCGATCGCGAGACGGGTCGGAGTGACGCCCACGACCGTCTCGTCCTGGCTCGGCGGGAAGAAGTTCCCCAAGACGGTCGATCCGGTGCTGGTGGTCGTCAAGCTCGTCTGGGCGCAGGCGAAGGCGCGCGGCAAGCTGGACGACGAACTGGCGTCCTTCTTCGAGGCGGACGCGTGGCGCGACGCCTATGACGCGGAGGCCCGGCGGCGGGCCGACGCGGTGGGAGCCGCCGTGCGCGGCGGGCAGGCCGCGCGGGCACTGGCCGAGGACGCGGCGGGACGTCCGCTCCACGAGTTCGCCGCCGATCCGCTGGAGTTGGAGGTGCACCGGGCGATCGACCTGGGCGAGGCGTCGGCCGGGTTACACGTCCTGCCCAGTTATGTTCGACGACCGCACGACGAGCGACTGGACGAGGTCGTCAGCCGTGCGGAGCGGGGTGCCAGCGGCGTCGCCGTGCTGGTCGGCGGATCGTCCACCGGCAAGACGCGGGCCTGCTGGGAGGCCGTCCAGCGGCTTCCGGACGGTTGGCGGCTCTGGCATCCGATCAGCCCCGGACGTCCCGACGGTGTGCTCGCCGACCTCGACCGCGTCGTTCCCCGCACGGTGGTCTGGCTGAACGAATCGCAGCACTACCTGCTCCATGCCGGCTTGGGGGAGCGGGTCGCGGCGCGGCTCCGGGAATTGCTCCGGGACGCCGATCGGGCCCCCGTCCTCCTGCTCGGTACCATCTGGCCGCAGTACTGGCGGACGATCACCGACGAGCCCGAGGACGGCGACCCTGACCTGCACGGGTCGGCTCGCGCGCTGCTCGCCGGTCGCGGCATCGCGGTTCCGGACGCGTTCGAGGGCCGCGCGCTGCTCCAGGCCCGGCGCGCCGCCGACCACGATCCCCGTATCGCCCAGGCCGTCGAGAAGGCGTCCGGCGGGCAGATCACGCAGTACCTCGCGGGCGTGCCCGCACTGCTCCTGCGGTACCAGACCGCCCCTTTCGAGGTGAAGGTCCTCCTGCACGCCGCCATGGACGCTCGCCGATTCGGTCTCGGCCCCGAGTTGCCGCTAGCGTTCCTGGAGGCGGCGACCCCCGGCTACCTGACAGACGCGCAATGGGGCCGAACGAAGGACGGCTGGTTCTCCGAAGCCCTGGAGTACGCCGGGACATCTGTACACGGACTACCAGGGCCATTGGCCAAGGTCCGGCCCAGGGGCTCGCTCCGGGAACACGGTCCTGTCTATCGGCTCGCCGATTCCCTGGAGGAGGTCGGACAGGAGGAGCGCGCGGCCGTCCTCCCTCCGGACACCTTCTGGTACGCCGCCGCCGAAACCGCACCCCCAGAGGCGGTGCAGGACCTCATCCCCGCCGCCTACATCCGGGGTCTGGTCAGGTTCGCGACCGGTTGGTGCAGGCGGGCCGCGGAGGCGGACGGCGGCGTCGGCGGACACTGGGCGGTCGGCTGGATCCAGCACTACGCCCCGGAGACGATGGCCGACGCGCTGGCCTGGGCCGTACGGCGCTCCAGCCTGTCGGACGCGATGCACGCGACGCTGCTGTTCTGGAGGATCGACAGATGGGAGGACCCGGAGAAGGCGGGCCTCGCTCGGGAGTTCGCCCGGCGGGTCGCCGCCGAGGTCGGCCTGAGCTCGCCCGGACCGCTGAGTGACCTGCTGGACCAGTATCTGCACGGCGAGGAAGCGGCGGAACTGCTCGCCCGCGATCCGGCGCGACACGTGCCCCTCGCGGATCTGGACGCGGCCCGCGCCCTGCTCCGGACCTTGCGGCGGATCGATGCTCACGACCAGGCCGACGTTCTCGCGGAACGCATCGCGGACTCCGCCGTCCGCGATCCCGACAGGTTGGGGAGAGCCCTGTACATCCTGGAGGGGGAGGAGGCCGCGGAACGACTGGCGATACGTTCCGTGAACACGACCGGCACACGGGACCCGAGGGCCCTCGCGATGGTCCTGCGGGACTTGGAGCGTGCGGCCCCCGAGTCCCTCCGCGCCTATCTCGATGACGTTCCGGTCGGGGCCGTCGATATCAGCGAGCCGATGTGGGCGGCGGGGCTCGTGCGAACCCTCGGCGATATCGGTGCGCAGGACCAGGCACGGTCGCTTCTGGGCAGGATGATCGATGACTGCGTTCCGGAGAATGCCTTCGAGCTCCTCGCCGGGCTCCTGGAGATGGGCGTCCTCAAGGCCGCGTTGCCGGAACTACTCGCCAGCCCCGCCGTTCTCACCACCCTCGGCTCTCACCTCGAAGCTCTCCGCTGGGTGCTGGAGGCGCTGGACGACGACACCAGAACGAGCTTGATCGACCGGGTGGTGACAGGCACCACGCGGCCCTTCACCAAGCTCCAGGAGTTGAAGTGGGTGCTGCCCGTGTTGTCCGAGCCCGACGCCGGGCGGCTGCGGTCCCATCTCGTCGCGACGGCCGACCTCGACGACCCGGCCGTGCTGGCTCAAATCCTCCCCGAGCTCGGCGACGACGCCCTGGCGGCCGCTCTGGAGAAGGTCGACGTCTCCACCGTCCGACTCGACGATCCCGCCGGGATCGTCGTCCTGCTCGCGGCGTTGCGCGACACCGGCGGCACCGACCGCGTCGGCGCACTGCTCGACCGCGATCCCGCGCGGCACATCGCCATGGCCGACACGGACGCGGTCATCGCGCTCCTGCGACTCTTCGTCGACCTGGACGCGACCCGCCAGATCACCACCCTCATCCGGCGGCTGGAACACCCGGCCCCCGAGATCCGGCTGAACGGCCCCCGCCTGCTGGAAGCACTGCACGAACTGAACCTGCCGTTCGCAGGCGTCGCGGACGGCCTCGTCGCCACCGCGGGCCTCACCTCCGCCGATCAGGTCGCGGACCTGCTCGGCACGCTCCTCGATCTGGACGCCGGCGCGCAGGTCACGGCGCTGCTCGAACGCCGTCCCGCCTCGTGCCTCCGCTGGTCGGACACACGGATGGAACGCCACTTCCTGCCCCGCCTGCTCGGCCTGCTCGTCTCGGCCGGAGCACTCCAGGAGGCCGACCGCCTCGCCGACTGGATCAGCGAGACCGCCGGCCTCTCCCGCCGGGGAACCGTCGGCGACCTGGCGGGCGCGCTGCGAGAACACGGCTTCACCGGGCAGGTCGAGGCCCTCGCCGACCGGGCCGCCGACTCCGGCGAGTTCGACCTCGCACAGGCGATCAGCCCTCGCGTCGCCGAGCTGTACCCGTACGGCCGAGAGCCGGACGGCACCCCGTCCCCACGCTGGGACTGGCACGACCTCGACTGAGCTGGAAGCGACGGGCCGTCTTCATGAGCCCATCGTCTGCTCTTGCTGGGCCGGGCTCCGTGTAGTGGTCAGTCGGGGCCTATTCGGCTTCGGTCCGGGTGGCCCGGGGGTTGGGGGAGTACCGGCTCGACCCGGTACAGGGACGGCATGCCCGCGCTGCGCGGTGCGATCTCACGGTGTGTACCGGCGAGGGCGGCGATCAGGTCGCGGGCGGTGACCAGGCCGACCAGGGCGCCGTGCTCGTCGGTCACGGGCGTGTAGTCGGTGCCGGCCTCCAGCATGGCCCGGGCCGCCTCGGCCACGGTGGCCCGCGGGCGCACCGCGGCGGGGTGGCGGTGCGGCAGGAGGGTGGTCACGGGACGCCGGGCGTCGCGCGGGGTGGTGGCGTTCCAGGCCGCGGTGAGGGTCTGGGCGTCGACGACCCCGAGGAAGCCGCCCTGGACGTCGGCGACCGGCAGGTGGTGCACCTCGGCCTTGCACATCAGCTCCCAGGCCATGAGCACCGATTCGTCCTCGGCGATGGTGAGCAGGTCGCGGGACATCAGTTCGGCGACGGCGCGCCGCTCCAGCGGCTCGGTCATGGCTCCCCCTCTTCGGCCCTGTGCCGCCCGTACATCAACGCAGCTTCGCGAGCCGTTCGTCGTACTCCTCGGTGCTGATCTCGCCGCGCGCGTACCGCTCGGCGAGGATCTCCCGGGCGCGTTCCCGTTCCGGCGGCGGCTCGGCCCGGCGCTGCGTCGCGGCGCGGACGACCAGCCATACCGCCGTACCGATCACGGCGACCCAGAACAGCGTCATCAGCGTTCCCCACAGCCACATCCAGCCGGTCCAGCCGTCGTTTCCCATGTGCCCCCAGCGGTCGCCGTCCCCGGCGATCGCCAGCGCGTACCCGATGTTCATGGCGGAACCTCCTGACGTCTCCAGCCTGCGTCCCGCGCGCGTGCGCTCCCAGGGCCGAAGGTCCCGCGGATCGGCGGACCCAGGCCTCTGAACAACGCGTCCGCGGGCGGTGAGGCTCAGAGGAAAGGAGGTGGACGAGAATGGACGGACGAGAGGTCCTGGTCGGTTTCGACGCTTCACCCGCCGCCGCGAGCGCGGTCCGCTGGGCGGCGGCCGAGGCGGTCCTGCGAGGGGTGCCGCTGCGGGTCTGCCATGCGTGGAACTGGCCGTATCCCCAGCGCTCCCAGGACGGTGACGCGCTGGAGATCGTCCGGCGCATGGGCACGCTGACGCTGGACGACGGCGTCCGGCTCGCCCGGGAGGCCGCTCCCGGGCTGGAGGTGCGGCCCGTGCTGCTGCGCGGCACGCCGTCCGGTGCGCTGCTGGACGCGTCGGCGGACGCGGCGCTGATCGTGGTCGGCGCCCGGGGGACGGGCGGGTTCGACAAGCTCCCGCTGGGGTCGGCGGCCGTGCACGTCCCGGCGCACGCCGCGCGCCCGGTGGTCGTGGTGCCCGCCCGGGAGGGGCCCGAGCGCGCGAAGCGGGTCGTCGTCGGGATCGACGGCTCCCCGGCCAGCGAGGCGGCGCTGCGCTTCGCGCTGCGGGAGGCGCGGCTGCGGGGCGCGATGGTGAGGCTGGTGTGCGCGTGGTGGGACCCCGGCGCGCTGCCCGGGCCCGACCGGCTCCCCTTCACCGACCCCCAGGCCGTCAAGGAGCAGGCCAAGGCGCGCTTCACCAGCTCTGTCGGGCCGTGCCTGGTCGACTACCCCGACGTCGCGATCGAGGAGCGGTTCGTGAGGGAGCGCGCCGGGCGCGTCCTGGCCGACAATGCCCAGGACGCGGCGTTGCTCGTGGTCGGCGACCACGGGATCGGGTCGTCCCCCGCGACCCTGCTCGGCGCCGTCACCAGGACGGTGCTGCACGAGCTGCCGAGCCCCGTCGCGGTCGTCCACGAGGGCGACCCGGAATCGGAGGAGTCATGATGCGAGTGCTGGTGGCGTACGCGTCCGAGCGCGGCGGGACCGCCGAGATCGCCGACTGGATCGGCGCCGCGCTGCGCGAGGCGGGGCTGAACGCCGATGTCCGCCCGGCCGGGGAGGTCGCGGCGCTGGACGGCTACGACGCCGCCGTCGTCGGCGGCGCCCTGTACGCGGGGCGGTGGCATCGGGAGGCGCGGCACTTCGTCCGCCACTACGGGGACGCGCTCGCGCATCGCCCGGTGTGGCTGTTCAGCAGCGGGCCGCTTGACCACACCGCCGAGGAGAGGGAGATCGATCCGACGGCCGGTGTCGCCAAGTTCGCCCGGCGGCTGCACGCCCGCGGCCACGCCACGTTCGGCGGACGCCTCTCCCCGGACGCCGGCGGATTCCTGGCGTCCAAGATCGCCAAGCGGTCCAGCGGCGACTTCCGCGACCGCGACCAGGTCGCCGCGTGGGCGTGCGACATCGCCCGGGCTCTGCGCGGAGCCGAGGTATAAGCACGCGCCGCCCTCGGAGTGACCCCGGTCAACCCCGGCCCTTTCCGCGGTTCGAGACGCTGCCCCTGCAGTCGGGGCCGCGAATGGTGACTGTGTGTGCAGGGTGGAGCGGCGTTCTGGGTTCTTACCCAGCGACATTCGGTCGGCGATACTGGCGGTGTGGCTGAGGATTCTGGCGCGGGGCGGGACAGGGCGCGGCTGATCCTGCCGCAACTGCAACTGGACGATTTGCTGACCGAGTTGCAGGCGCGGTTGGAGGCGGCCCGGTCGACGCGTGATCGTGTGCACGCGTTGCTGGAGGCCGTTGTCTCGGTGGGCAGTGAGCTCGATTTGGAGTCGGTGCTGCGGCGGATCACCGAGGCCGCGATCACGCTGGTGGACGCACGTTACGGCGCGCTGGGGGTGATCGGTGAGGAGGGCGAGCGGCTGGTCCAGTTCGTCACGGTCGGTGTCGGTGAGGACGAGATCGAGGCGATCGGGCACTGGCCGGAAGGCCACGGGATCCTCGGGCTGCTGATCCGCGAGCCGCATCCGCTGCGGCTGCCGGATTTGGGCGGGCATCCCGCTTCCAGTGGTTTCCCGGCGAATCATCCGCCGATGCGGTCGTTCCTGGGCGTTCCGATCCGGGTGCGGGACGAGGTGTTCGGGAACCTGTATTTGACCGAGAAGGCGGGCGGGGGTGAGTTCGACCAGGAGGACGAGGTCGTGGTGACCGCGCTGGCGACCGCGGCGGGGGTCGCGATCGAGAACGCGCGGCTGTATGAGGAGACGCGGCGGCGGGAGCGGTGGCTTGAGGCCTCGGGCGAGATCTCCACGGCGCTGCTGTCGGGGACCGATCCGCATGAGGTGACCGCGCTGGTCGCCCAGCGCGCCCGCGAGATCGCCGACGCCGACCTCGCGACGGTGGCGCTCGTTGAGGAGGGCGGCAGGGACTTCCTGGTGGAGTCCGCGCACGGCGAAGGCGCCGAGGGGCTCGAAGGGCTGCGGGTGCCGCTGGACCATTCGGTCGCCGGTCCGGTGTTCGCCGAGGGCGTGGCGCTGCGGTTGGCCGATGGGAGCAAGGCGGCGCAGGAGGCGAACGTCCCGGTGCACGTGCCGATCGGGCCGCTGCTGGTGGTGCCGCTCGGCCTCGGAGCTTCGGCGCGCGGGGTGCTGTCGGTGATCAACCGGCCGGGCGGCGCGGTGTTCTCGGCGGGGACGCAGCGGCTGCTGGAGGCGTTCGCCGGGCAGGCGGCGGTCGCGCTGGAGCTGGCCGAGCGGCGCCGTGACGCCGAGCGGCTGACCCTGCTGGAGGACCGCGACCGGATCGCCCGGGACCTGCACGACACGGTGATCCAGCGGTTGTTCGCGACCGCGATGGGCTTGATGGCGGCGATGAAGCTCATCCAGCGCAAGGAGGTCGCGGTGCGCGTCCAGCGCGCCGTGGACGACCTGGACGACACCATCCGCCAGATCCGCTCCACGATCTTCGCCTTGCAGGGGCCCGAAGTGGAGGAGTCGCTGCGCAGCCGCGTGCACGCGCTGGTGGACGCCGCGACCGAGCAGCTCGGGTTCGCCCCGTCCGTCCGGCTGGACGGCCTGCTCGACACGGCCGTCGACGACGAGACCGGTGAGCATCTCCTGGCCGTGGTGCGGGAGGCGCTGTCCAACGTCGCTCGGCACGCCCAGGCCACCCAGGCGGCCGTGAAGATCGACGTCGGCGACGACGTCACGGTTCTGGTCGAGGACGACGGCGTCGGCATCCCCGAGGGCGGCCGCCGCAGCGGCCTGCGCAACATCGATGAGCGGGCCAGCGGCCTGGGCGGTTCGTGCACCGCCAAACCACGGCCCGGCGGCGGGACGGTGCTGTCCTGGCGCGTCCCCCTCAAGGACGCGTGACCGGGGTACGAACTGACACGCCGCCCAGAGCCGTGACGATCCTCATCGGCGCCCCTTCAGCCGCTCGGTGAGCAGCGCGTACAGCACCGCCTGGGCGGCGGGCAGCCGGTTGGCCGCCTGCCGGAACGCCAGCGAGCGGCCTCCGTCGATGACGCCCGCGGTGACCTCCTCATCGCGATGGGCGGGCAGGCAGTGCATGAAGACGGCGTCGTCGCGGGCCTGTCCCATCAGCCGCTCGTTCACCTGGTAAGGCGCGAGCGCCTTCCTGCGCCGTGCCTGTTCCCCGTCTGGGTCGCCCATGGACAGCCAGACGTCGGTGTAGACGACACTGGCGTCCTTGACGGCCTCGGCGGGGTCGGTGGTGAGGACGAAGCCGCCACCGCCGCTGTCCGCTTCGGTGGCGGTGAAGGTGATGGCCGCGTCCGGCGGCGCGTATCCGGGCGGGGTGGCGACGGCGACGTCCATCCCGGCGAGGGCGGCGGCCTCCATCAGGCTGCGGGCGACGTTGCCGCCGTCCCCGAGGTAGGCGATCCGGTGGCCGCGCAGGGTCCCGAAGTGCTCCTGGATGGTGAGCAGGTCCGTGATGGCCTGGAGCGGGTGGTGTCCGTCGGTGAGCGCGTTGATGACCGGGACGGCCGCGGCCACGGCCAGGTCGGCGACGTCGGTGTCGGCGAAGGTGCGGATGACGATGGCCGCTGCGTAGGAGCTCATCACGCGGGCGGTGTCGCCGATGGTCTCGCCCCGGCGGAGCTGGAGTTCGCCGGGCCCGACCGGGACGGGTGTGCCGCCGAGCCGGGCGACCGCGGCCGCGGTCGACAGGCGGGTCCGGGTGGACGGTTTGGCGAAGTACATCGGCACGATCTGGTGGGCGAGCAGGTGGCCCGCGGATCCGGGTTCCTCCTCGAAGCCGTCGGCCAGCTCCAGCAGGAGGGTGAGGTCGTCGGCGGTGAGGTCGGCGATGCGGAGCAGGTCTTTCATGGGATCACCTCGTCGTGTCGGGTCATTCGTAGGGGCGGACGACGGCGACCGGGCAGTGCGCGTGGTGGATCACGCCGTGGCTGACCGAGCCGAGCGGGACGGAGCGTCCGCGCGAGCCCACGACGACCAGGGCGGCGCCCGCGGAGACCGTGGCCAGCGCCTCGATCGGGTGCCCGGCGACCACGTCCTTGACGACCTTGACCTGCGGGTAGCGCTCCCGCCACGGCGCGAGGGCGGTGGCCAGGCGGCCGCGCAGCGAGTCGGCGAGGATCGGCCACTCCACCCGCGCCTCGATCGCCAGCGCCGGCGGGCGCCAGGCGTGCACCACCCGCAACAGCCCGCCCCGGACGGCGGCCGCGGCGAAGGCGTGGTCGAGCACCGGGGCCGGGTCTTCGGCCAGGTCCAGGCCGACCACGACCTCGTCCGTGGCGGTGTCGCCGCCGTCGCGGACCACGATGACGGGGCCGGGGTAGTGCCCGGCCAGGCGCAGGCTGGTGGAGCCGAGCAGCAGTCCGGTGAAGCCGCCCCGGCCCCGGTGCCCGACGACGACGGCGGTGGCCTCGTCGGCGTACTGGCGCAGCCCGGCGGCGACGGTGCGGTCGTGGACGAGCATGGTCTCGACGCGCAGAGCCGGACGGCGGCGCAGCGCCAGGGCGCGGGCGTCCTCCAGGATCCGGTTGCCGGATTTCACCAGGGCCTCGGAGATGCCGTCGGTGGTGTGCCCGGGACGGTCCAGGGTGGCCGTCTCCACGACGTGGAGGATTCGCAGTGCCGTGCCGGTGTGTGCGGCTTCGTCCGCGGCCCAGCCGATGGCGTGGTCGGAGGACGCGGAGCCGTCGGCTCCGGCCAGGATCGTGGTTCGTCGCGTGGACATGTCCGTCTCCTCAGGTCAGTGCGGTCGGTGGGATGCCAGCGGCGGCAGCAGGAGCAGCTCGTGCGCGCGCCGCGCCGCCGGGGCCGCCGCGCCGCTGTCGGGGGAGTCGAGGGGAGTGCCCTCCAGGGCGGCGGCGAGCAGGCGTACCGCCTCGGTCAGCGCGGCGACCTGCCGCTCCAGTACCGCCACCCGGTGTTCGAGGACCAGGACCGGGGACTCTGGGATGATCTGCCTCGCCATCGTGACGCTCCTCTGCGTTGGCGCGCCGCCCGTTGCCGACGCTTCGCCGATCCCAGCGTCCGCCGCGCGGCCGCCCGTCCGTAGGGACCTTTGTCCCGGTGCGGGCGGCGTCCGTCCTTCATCCGAGCTATCGGCGGTCGCCCTTGCCGGTCGTCCCGGCGTGCCGCGGGGTCTTGCGGAAGGTGTCCCGGCGCTGGACCGAACTCTCCATGCGGGCCCGCAGCCGGGTACCGGCCAGGCCGATGGCCTCCTGCATCGAGGCCGCCGCGGCGTGGGCGTTGACCGGGACCCCATTGAGATCGACGCGGAGCGAGACCAGATTGGGCCTGGGCACGGCGGGGTCGTGGTGCACGCTGAGCGTCACGCTGACGTGCAGGACCGGGCGCGGTGCGTGCGCCAGCACGCGGGTGACGATCTCGTGGGCGCGTCGCACATCGTCCTGGGCCACATCCGTGGTGGCCGTGACCTGGATGTCGAACTGCTCTGGAACTGTGCCAGGCATTGGGAGCCTCCTTCTGCGCGTGGGCCGGTGACATGAACTTTGGCCGCGCGCGGCGGTCGGCCCTAGGGACCTTGGCCCCGGGGGACCCGGCCGTTGGGCCCGGCGCCGCCGCCCGTGGCGCAGACGATGGCGCGGGACGAAGGTCCCCGCGGCCGGTGACCTTGGGGCGCTGATCCGCGCGTCCGGCCCGTTCGATCCTGAGGGCATGACAGACAGGCCCTCGGACGCGTGGCCGTTCGCCTTGCCGACCGATGGCATCGGGCTGAGCGAGGAGAGCCTCTACCTGCGGTTCTTCGGCCCGAACCGGGGCATGGCGAGCACCGTGGCCGGACGAGTCCGCCTGATCCGCGAACCGCGCCCGTCGGCCCTGCCGCGCCGCCTGCGCTGACCGGGGGATACCGTGCGAAATCACCATTCAGGCGTCGGGCACTCCGCGGACCCGGGCACGGCGACCGCCGATCCGCGCGAGCCCCTGGCGCTGCTCCGCAGGGAACTGCACACCGGCGACCGCGGCCTGTCGGGACGCGAGGCGGCCCGGCGGCTGGCCGTGTACGGGCCGAACCGGGTCCGGCGGCGCGAGGGGCGGTCCCTGCCCCGCCTGCTGTCCGCCCAGTTCCTGCATCCGCTGGCGCTGCTGCTGTGGGGCGCGGGCGCGCTCGCGTTCGTGGCCGGGACGCACGTGCTGGGCTGGGCGATCCTGGCGGTGATCGTGATCAACGCGGTGTTCGCGCTGCTCCAGGAGCACCAGGCCGAGCGCGCGGTCGAGGCGCTGGCGGCGTACTTACCCGAGCGGGCCGACGTCGTCCGGGACGGACGCCGGCAGGCGGTGGAGGCGGCCGAACTCGTCCCGGGCGACCTCATCGTCCTGGCGGAAGGGGACAAGATCCCCGCCGACGCCCGGCTGACCGACGGGGCGCTGGAGATCGACCTGTCGATGCTGACCGGCGAGTCCGCGCCGGTGGAACGCGTGGCCGCCCCGTCGGAGCAGGGCGTCACGCTGGTGCACGAACCGAACCTGGTCTTCTCCGGGACGACCTGCACCGGGGGAGAGGCGCGGGCGATCGTGTTCGCGACCGGCGGGCACACCGAGCTCGGCCGCATCGCCGCGCTCAGCCAGCGCGCCCCGCGCCGCGACAGCCCGCTGGAGACGCAGGTCAAGAAGGTCGCCTGGCTGATCGCCGCGGTCGCGGTCGGCATGGGCGCGGTGTTCCTGCTGATCGGCACGCTGGTCGGCCTCCCGCTGCGGGACGCGCTGATGTTCGCGATCGGGCTGCTGGTCGCCAACGTCCCCGAGGGCCTGCTCCCGACCATCACGCTGGCGCTGGCGGTCGGCGTCCGGGTCCTGGCGAAGCAGGGCGCGGTGGTCAAACGGCTCAGCGCGGTCGAGACGCTCGGCTCCACGAGCGTCATCTGCACCGACAAGACCGGCACGCTCACCCAGAACCGGATGCGCCTCCAGGCGTACTGGACCCCGCGGACCGGCATCGCCTCCGGGACGCCGCCCGCCGAACTGGCGCGCGCGATGACCGAATGCACCACGACCTCCTACACCGAGGACGGCGAGCTGCAGGGCGATCCGACGGAGATCGCACTGGTCGAGGGCAGCGGCCCGGACCTGCCCGCGCGGCTCGCGGCCCGGGACGGCCGCCGCCGCGCGCTGTTCCGGTTCGACGCGCGGCTGCGGCTGATGTCCACCGTCGCCCGGCACGACGACCGTCTCACCGTCTACGTCAAGGGCGCGCCCGAGGCGGTGCTGGCCCGCGCGTCCGGCGCCGATCGCGACGCGGTCATGGCCGTCGTCGCCGACCTCGCCCGGCGCGGGCTGCGCGTCCTCGCCGTCGCCGTGCGGGACCTGCCGCCCGGCGCGGACGCGCCGGCCCGCCGGGAGGACGCCGAGACCGGGCTCCGCCTCGTCGGGCTCGCCGGACTGTACGACCCGCCCCGCCCGGAGGTCGCCGACGCCGTCCGCCGCTGCCACGGCGCGGGCCTGCGCGTCCACATCGTCACCGGCGACAACGGCGCCACCGCGGCCGCCGTCGCGGCGGAGGTCGGCATCGGCGAGCCCCGGCTGCACGTGGTCGCCGAGTCCGAGCGGATCCACGACCACGAACTGGACGAGCTGCTGACCGGCGACGCCGAGATCGTCTTCGCCCGGTCCTCCCCGGAGACCAAGCTCAAGGTCGCCGACGCGCTGCGCGCGCACGGCCGGATCGTGGCGATGACCGGGGACGGCGCCAACGACGCGCCCGCCCTGCACCAGGCCCACATCGGCGTCGCGATGGGACGCTCGGGCACCGACGTCGCCCGCGAGGCGTCCACGATGGTGCTCACCGACGACGACTTCGCCACCATCGTCACCGCGATCGAGTCCGGACGCCGGGTCTACGACAACGTCCGCAAGTTCATCCTGTACATCTTCGCGCACGCCGTCCCGGAGATCGTCCCGTTCCTGGTCTTCGCGCTCAGCGGCGGGCTGGTGCCGCCGCCGCTCACCGTCCTGCAGATCCTCGCGATCGACCTCGGCACCGACACCCTCCCGGCGCTGGCGCTCGGCCGCGAACCCGCCGAGCCCGGCATCATGGACCGCCCGCCGCGCCCGTCCTCCCAACGGGTGATCTCGCGGGACATGCTGCTCCGCGCCTGGGGCTTCATCGGCCTGATCTCCGCCACCCTGGTCATGTCGGTGTTCTTCTACGTGCTGTGGCGCGCGGGCTGGCATCCCGGCGATCCCACCGGCAAGGGCGACGCCCTGCACCACGCCTACCTGACCGCGACCACCGCCACGTTCGCCGGGCTCGTCGCCTGCCAGATCGGCACCGCCATGGCCGCCCGCACCGACCATGCCTCCCTCCGCCAGGTCGGGCTGACCACCAACCCGCTCCTGCTGGCCGGCATCGGCTTCGAGGTGCTCTTCGCCGCCGCCCTCATCTACCTGCCGCCCCTGCAAAACCTGCTCGGCACCGCCGCCCTGCCCTGGGACGTCCTCGCCATCATCGCCGCGTTCCCGATCATCGTCTGGGCGGCCGACGAACTCCGCCGACGCCGCCGCCGCGCGTCCGCGGACAAGGGCGTCATGCTCCGGTAATGGACGGCGTACGGCTCGGATTTGGACGGCCGCGCCATTAACGTCCGTCCCATACGGGGCGTTGCCGAAACTCCAATAAGACGGCGTCCCGATCATCTCCGGGAGCCCATGCTCCTTGACCGCGTTTTCGGGACTTTCGACTCTGATGGCCGGGCCGGTCTCCGGCCATCCTGATATTCACGAGCGGCGCTTCCACCAGACGAGGGGACAGGCCGTGAAAGAAGTAATCGAGGTTCCGGCGCCGCTGGGACGGCAGCACCGGCGATGCGCGGCGGGACTGGCGCGGCTGAGTACGGCGGTGGACGGCGCCCCCGCGCGGCCGCGGTCGGCGGCCGCCGGCGAGGCGGCCGAAGAGGTCCTCGCGCAGGCGCGAGCGGCCGCCGCCGTGGTGCTCGGCTCTCTCAACGGGACCGGCCGGAAGACCCCCGTGACCCGCTTCCTGGCCTGCCGCCTCGACCGGCTCGCCATGGCCGCCGACGAGATCGCCGAAGCGGCCGCGGCCGACGACGCGGCCGCGCTCAGCCGCAGCACCCTGCGGTTCCGGGTGCTGACGACCGCCATGTGGAAGGTGCTGCTCGCCGTGTACCGGCGTCCGCTGACCTCCTCCGCCGTCGCCTTCGGCCGGAGTGGGCGACCCGGACCCTCAGACGTCGCGACCGGCTCACCGGCCGCGGCCGGATCCAGGCGGCCGCCCTCGTCGTCCCGTTCGGCTTCTTCGTCCTGGTCCTGATGGGATAACCGGACTTACCAGTCCGGCCCGCCGATCCCCGAGCGCACGGTCACCGCGTCCGGGCAGACCATCTACACGCGCGCTCCGGCCACGGCGCCTATCTGGGCCCGGCAGGGCCTACGGCGACGCCGGATCCGGTTCCGCCGGCCGTCCGAGCCGCTGAAGGGTCGATCAGGGGTTTCCGGTCATCGGCCGCTTGGGCGGGTTCCCGTTGCCCTCGGCGAGGTGGGGGAGGACGCCGGTCATGAGACCGTCCAGCCAGGCGAGGGCGGCCGCGCAGGCCGTGCGCGTGCCCGCGACGTCGGAGTGCTCGTCGAGCGGCGGGAGCAGCCCGCGCACCTCCTCGGCCAACGGCGGGGACACCGAGCGGAGCACCTCGTCCCGCAGGACGTTGAACATCGCGGCCGCCCGGTGCGCGCCCGCGTCGTCGGCGTCGTCGGCGTGCAGCTGCTCGTTCACGGCGGTGAGCAGCCGCCAGGTGCGCAGCAGCCGGAGGGGCGCGGTCACCTCGTGCCGGGCGTTCACGTCGCCTCCTCGCGGTCACGGCCCGGGCGGGCCGGCGGTTCAGGGCAGGCGGACGTGGCCGTTGCGGGCCTTCCAGAGGAAGTACTTCTCGAAGGCGAGCTTGGCCGCGTGGGCCTGGGGGCCGGGGATCAGCACGCCCGCCTTGCGGGGCGGGAGCATGCGGTCGGCGAGGATCATCACGCCGTTGTTGCCCGCGTCCATGACGCAGACGGCGGGGATGTCACCGAAGCTCTTGCGACGGGTCTGCTCCTCGCCGCGGATCCGGGCGGCGATGTTGGCCGCCGCCACGCGCGCCTGGACCTCGGTGGGGAAGCCGGTCTTGGGCACGCCGACCGGGATCGCCGTCGTCCACGGGACGTCCACGGCGGCGGCGATGCCGACGGCGTAGACGCTGGGATGGGCGACCGACTGGTAGGTGTCGCGCACCGGGACGAAGCCCTTGGCGTCGGCGAGCCCGGGCGTCGCGGCGATGACCCGCTGCCCGAGGAACGGCGGGATGATCACCGAGTAGGTGAAGTCGAGGGCGCCGCCGTCGGCCAGCAGGAGCTTGCCGGGCGACGCCTCGGCGAGTGCCGTTCCGGTGATCGTCCGGATGCCCTCCTTCTTGCAGAAGAGCTTGAGGAGGCGTTCGCCGCCGGGAAGCCCGCCGATGCCGAAGTGGCCGAGGAACGGTTCGGCGGTCACGTAGGTCAGCGGGACCCGCTTCTTGAGCCCGGCCTTCCTGAGCTGGTAGGCGGTGTTGAACAGGAACTCGTACGCCGCGCCGAAACAGCCCGTGCCCTGCGTCGCGCCGATGACGACCGGGCCGGGATCGTCCAGGAGGCGGCGCCAGCCCGCACCGGCCTCCTCGGCGTCGGGCAGCGTGGTGATCGTGTGGACGCCGTTCGCGGGCGTCGACCCGGGAAGGACGGCCGCGTCGTTGCGGTAGCCGGTGGCGACGACCAGGTAGTCGTACTCGTACGTCCCCGCCGTCGTCCTCACCCGCTTCGCGAGCGGTGCGATCGCCGTGGCCTCGGCGTGCACGAACTCGACGCCGTGCGCCTCGAAGGTCGGGCCGAGCGGGAAGGTGATGTCGCGCGCGGAGCGCTTGCCGAACGGCAGCCAGATCAGCGAGGGATTGAACAGGAACCGGTCGGACGCCGACACCACGGTGACGTCGACGTCGCCGTCCAGGGCGTGCTTGACGCTGATCGCCGCGGTCAACCCGCCGAAGTTCCCGCCGAGGACCAGGACCTTCTTCCGCATCGCGCTCACCTTCTCCCGCGAGGGCCTGCACTTCCAGGCTCGCGGAGTGCGGCCGGCCCGGGTACGCGCGAAGGTCCCTTCCGCGGAGGACGTTCGGTCCTCGACGCACTCGCGCGGCCCCGGCCTGCCACGAGTTCGAACGCGGCGGCGGACGCGATGTCGAGCCCGCCCGAGGCGACCACGCGCGGTGGACCACCGTCGTTCTTGACCAGACGCCGGAGCAGGTGCCGAACGGCCGGATCCGCAGGGACCATTGGCCGCGGCCATGCGGTGATCCCGTGCGTAGCGTCCAGAGCGAGCACGCGGGAGGCGCGATGGGCAGGGTGGCGATACGGACCGAGGGTCTGACGAAGCGATACGGGTCCGTCCTGGCGGTGGACTCGCTCGATCTGGAGGTCGGCCGGGGAGAGATCTTCGGCTTTCTCGGCCCGAACGGCGCCGGGAAGTCGACGACCATCAGGCTGCTGCTCGGCCTCGCCCGGCCGACGGCCGGACGGGCATGGATCATGGACGTGCCCGTCGGCGACGTCGAGCGCGCGCACCGCCACGTGGGCTATGTCGCCGGGGACGTCGCCGTCTGGCCGCAGCTCACCGGTTCGGAGACGCTGACCTATCTGGGGAACCTGCACGGAGACGTGGACGTGCCCTTCCGGGACGAGCTGATCGAGCGGCTCCGGTTCGACCCCGCCATGCGGGCCCGCTCCTACTCCAAGGGCAACCGGCAGAAGCTCGCGCTGATAGCGGCGCTGATGACGAGGCCGGACGTGCTGCTCCTGGACGAGCCGACCTCCGGCCTCGACCCGCTGATGGAGGCCGAGTTCCAGGCGCTGGCCACCGAGGCCGCCGCCCGGGGGCAGACGGTGTTCCTGTCGTCCCACATCCTCGACGAGGTCCAGGACGTCTGCCACCGGGTGGCCATCCTCCGGGAGGGGCGGCTGATCGAGGTCGCCGCCCTGGAGGAGCTGCGCGCCCTCGGCGGGACGGTGCTGGAGGCGATCGTGGACGGGCCCGTCCCGGACCTCGCCGGAGTGCCAGGGGTGACCGGGGTGGAGGCCGTCGACGGCGGGGTGCGGGTCTCGGTCACCGGCTCGCCCGCGCCCGTGCTGGCGCGGTTGAGCGCGTGCCCCCTGGTCCGGCTGCGCAGTCATGAACCGACGCTTGAGGACATCTTCCTGAGCTACTACGAGGCGGCGAAATGACCAGGGCCGTACCGGCGCGCCGCCTCGCCACGCGACCGCGCGCCGAGGGGCGCCGCGCGACCGGAGTCAGGGTCGGCCTGCTGGCCGCACGGCTCGTCCGGCGCGGGGTGGGCTGGCTGGTGGCGGCCATCGCCTTCTACGTCGTGGTCCAGGTCGCCACCTACGAGCGGACCTATCCCGACGCCGCGTCCCGGCGGAAGCTGGCGGCGCTGGCGGACGACCCGGCCGTGCGGATGCTGCAGGGCGTTCCGCACGCGATCGAGACGACCGGCGGCTACATCGTCTGGGACGCGGGCTGGGTGCTGGCCGCGATCGTCGGCATCTGGGCGCTGCTGGCGGCGGGCCGCCTGCTGCGCGGCGAGGAGGAGTCCGGCCGCGCCGAGCTGGTCCTCGCCGCGCCGGTGCGTCCGGTCCGGGTCGTCGGGGCCCAGTTCGCCGTGCTGGCGGGCGCGGCGGTCGCGGCGGGCGCCGCGGCGGCCGTCCCGCTGGCCCTGGCGGGGACGGGCGTGGCCGGTTCGGTGCTGTTCGGGCTGGGACTCGCCGGGTTCGCCGCGACGTCGGCGGGGGTCGCCGCCGTGGCCGCCCAGCTGTTCCAGGTGCGGCGGCGCGTGACGGGCGTGTCGGCCGCCGTGCTCGGCGTCCTGTTCCTGCTGCGGATGGCGGCCAACAGCGCCGACTCGCGCGGTTGGCTGCGGTGGTTCACCCCGTTCGGCTGGCTGGACGAGCTGCACCCCTACCGGGACCCGGACTGGGCGGCGCTCGCCGTCTCGCTGACCGTTCCCGCCGTCCTCGCCGCCGTCGCCGTCGTCCTGCGGACCCGCCGTGACGCCGGAGGCGCGCTGATCGCCGAGCCGGACCGCGCCGACCCGCGGCTCCGGCTGCTCGGCGGCCCCACCGCCTTCGCCTGGCGCGGCGCCCGCGGGATGCTCGTCGGCTGGCTGCTCGGCATCGCCGGGTACGCGTTCGTCGCCGGCGCCCTGATCGCGACCGTCATCGACTTCGCCGCCGACGATCCGGACTACCGGCGCGTGCTCGAATCGCTCGGCTGGGACGCCGGGGACGTCGCCGCCGGGTTCGTCGGCGCCATGGGCATCCTGATCGGCCTGCTGATCGCGCTGTTCACGTGCTGGCGGATCGGCGCGGCCCGCGCCGAGGAGGCCGCCGGGCGCCTCGACCACGTCCTCACCCGGCCCGTCACGCGCCGCCGCTGGCTCGGCGGGCACGTCCTGCTGACCCTGGCGTCCGCGCTGCTGCTCGCGTCGGCCGCCGCCGTCGCGATGTGGGCCGGCGCCGCCGCGACGAACGCCCGCGTCGGCCTCGCCGACACGGTCGCGGCCACCCTCGCGCCGCTCCCGGTCGCCGCCCTCGCCACGGGGCTGGCGGTGCTCCTGTTCGGCGCGCGGCCACGGCTGACCGTGCCCGTTTCAGCGGCGGTGGCGGTCGCCGCCTACCTGATCGAGACGATCGGGCCCGCGCTGGACTGGCCGCGCCTCGTCCTCGACGCGTCGCCGTTCCACCACCTGGCCAACGTCCCGGCCGAACCGTTCAGGCCCGTCCCCGCGCTCGTCATGCTCGCCGCGGCGGCACTGCTCACCGCGGCCGGGCACCTGCTCTTCGAGCACCGGGACCTCGCCGGCGACTGAGCCCGGGACCCGACGGTCGGCGGCGGCCGGGAGGAGCGCCGCCGCGTTCACACGGCCGCCGGGTCGCCGTGCCGGAGCCGGCCGCGGCGCAGCATCCCCTCGATGTCGGCGGTGGTGACGATGCCGACCAGCCGGTGGTCGGCGGTGACGACCGCGATCAGGTCGGCCGCGACGGGCGCCAGCTGAAGCAGCGTGATCATGGGGGCCTCGGGCGCGACGACGCGGTCGGGAGGCAGCGGGACGCTGATGTCCCGGAGCGGGATGTCGGCGTGCTCGGACGGGACGCGGCCGAGCCCGTCCACCGTGACGGCGCCGACCGGCTCGCCGGTCACGTCCAGCACGGGGAAGGCCGACTGCCGCGACCTCAGGGCGACGCCCTCGACGAACGCGCCCGCGGGCTGCCAGGCCCACCCGTGGTCGGGATACGGCGTCATGACGTCGGCGACGGTCATCCCCTCCGCCGCCTCGTGCAGATCGGTCCAGCGGTCCTCGGACCGCGCCGAACCGGCGATGAACCAGCCGACGACGGCCAGCCAGAGCCCGTTGAACCAGTTCACCAGCAGCATGACGAGGAGCCCACCGCCGATCATGACCCGGCCCAGCGCCGTCCCGGCGCGCGCGGCGGCATGGTCGGCGCTCGCCCGGTCGCCGCCGCGGCGCCACAGGATCGCGCGCAGGATGCGGCCGCCGTCCAGCGGCGCGCCGGGCAGCAGGTTGAACACGGCGATGAGCGCGTTGCTCGCGGCAAGCCAGGCCAGCGAGGCGGTGATGATGTGCGGGACGCCCAGTTCGACGCCGCCCGCCGCGGCCGCGCCGAACAGGACGGCCGCGGCCGCGCTGGCCGCCGGGCCGACGCCGGCGATGCGCAGGTCCGCGCGGGCGTCGGGCGGCTCGTCGGCCAGGACGGCGACGCCGCCCAGCATCCACAGCGTGACCGACTCGACCCGGACGCCGTGCCAGCGGGCGACGAGCGCGTGCGCGAACTCGTGCGCGGCCAGCGAGGCGAGGAACACCGCCGCGGCGGCGACGCCCACCGCCCAGCGCGTCGAGGCGGCGGCCGCGGGATCGGCCTGGGGCAGGACCGACCGGGCGAGGAGGTCGGCGATCAACGCCATGATCACCAGGACGGACCAGTGCATCCCGACGGGAATGCCGAAGAGCGTTCCCAGTTTGAAGGTCTGCTTCATAACGCACCTCCGATGCCACTTTCATCCTTACGCGGCGATACGGTGCGCTGTCAGGGCCGAAGCGCCCTTCGCGGCGGGACCCCCGGCCCGCGTGAAGCTCAGCCGGTGCCCCGGTCGGCGGCCTCGGTGGCTTCGGCGGCCTCGGCGCGCAGCGCGGCGACCTCGACGGTGAGGTCGATCCCGACCGGGCACCACACGATGCACCGGCCGCAGCCCACGCAGCCCGACGAGCCGAACTGGTCGTGCCAGGTGCCGAGCTTGTGGGTGAGCCACTGCCGGTAGCGGCTCTTGGCGGACGCGCGGACGTCGCCGCCGTGCAGATGGGAGAAGTCGGGGTCGAAGCAGGAGTCCCAGAGCTGCCACCGCTCGGCGTGGTCGCCGCTCAGGTCGGTGGTGTCGGTGACCCGCGTGCAGAAGCAGGTCGGGCACACCATGGTGCAGTTGCCGCAGCTCAGGCAGCGTTCGGCGACCTCGTCCCAGCGGGCGGCGTCCAGGCTGTCGGCCATCAGGTCGCGCAGGCCGAGGGCGGGCATCTCCCGGCCCATCCGCCCGGCCGCCGCCGTCACCTCGGCGCGGGCGCGGTCCACGTCGCCGGGGTCGGCGGGCGCCGCGCCGATGCCGTCCAGGACGAGGGCGCCCGCGTCGGTGCCCACATCCACGATGTAGCGCGGGCCGTCTTCACCGGTCAGCTCGGTCAGGGCGAGGTCGTATCCGGGGCCCGCCTGCGGGCCGGTGCCCATGGAGACGCAGAAGCAGGTCTCGCCGGGCTCGGTGCAGTTGACGGCGACGATGAACGCGCCGTCGCGGCGGGCGGCGTAGGACGGGTCGGCATGGCGGCCGCCGGTCAGGACGCGGTCCTGGACGGCGATGGCGCGCAGGTCGCACGGCCGGACGCCGAGCAGCGCCAGCCGTTCCGGTTCGGGCGGCCGGTCCCGGACCTCGAAGCCGTCCCCGGTCCGGGTCGCCTCCCAGAGCTTGACCCTCGACCGGTGCAGGAAGGGCTTCCAGGACTGCGGCCCGGCCGCGTGGGCGAAGGCCGCGCCGTCGTCCCGGCGGCGCAGCCGGTAGCCGCCCGGGCCGAGCCGGACGCCCCACCCGTACGGGAGCCGGTCGATCGAGTCCAGTTCGGCGAGGACGATGGCCTCGTCGCGGACGGTCGGCCCGATGACGGTGTACCCGGCGCGGCGGAGCGCGTCGTGCAGCGGCCCGAGGCCGGTCAGTTCCAACGTGGCGTTCATGATGGACGGCTCTCCTTCACAGCGGACGGGAGCGCGGCGGCGATCCGGTCGGCGACGGCGGTGACGGCGGCGGCGACCCCCGGGGTCAGCCCGTGGCCGAGGGCGAAGTCGCGCCCCTCGATCGCGAGGACGCGCAGCCGGACGGGCATCTGCCCGACGGCGAGCCCGAGCGCGACGGCGTCGCCGAGCCCGAGGGCGTGGCCGGTCACGGGCCGCCGGGCGAGCGCCGCGGTCTCGGCGCCGAGGTCGTGGATCCGGCCGGGGACGGGCGGCTCGGCGCGGACCGCGTCCACGACGATCGCGAGGTCCGCCCCCGCCCACAGCGCGATGAGCCGGGCGGGTTCCCCATCGGTCACCGCGAGCGTCGCGGCCACCCGGCCGCGCAGGGCCGCGACCACCGCCGGGCCCGCGCCGTCGTCGCGGCGGAAGTCGTTGCCGACGCCGATGACGATGGTCACGACCGGTCCACGGTGAGGTCGAGGAAGTGGGTGGAGCAGGAGATGCACGGGTCGTAGTTGCGGATCGCCTGCTCGCAGTGGTGGGTCAGGGCGTGGTCGTCCAGGTGCAGGCGGGTCGCGACGAAGCGGCGCAGGTCGTCCTCGATGGCGGCCTGGTTCTGCGACGTCGGCGGGACGATCCGCGCGGCCCGGACGAGCCCGTCCGGGCCGAGGTCGTAGCGGTGGTAGAGGGTGCCGCGCGGCGCCTCGGTGACGCCGTGGCCGGTGCCCTCCCGCGGCGGCACGGGCACGGCCGGGCGGGGCGGCGGCTCGTAGCCGTCGATGATCCGCAGGGCCTCATCCACCGCGTAGACGATTTCGACGGCGCGGACCAGGACGCTGCGGAACGGGTTGCGGCACTCGGCGCCGAGCCCGGCCCGGTCGGCGGCCTCCAGCGCCAGCGGCGACAGCCGGTCCCGGTTGAGGGAGTAGCGGGCGAGCGGGCCGGTGAGGTACATGCCGCCGTCGCAGAAGCGGGCGTGCAGGGCGGTCGAGTGCGGCACCTGCTCCTCGACGATGTGCTCCTCGAAACCGGCGGCGGTGAAGGCGCGCCCGGCGCTGCTGCGGAGCGTCCCTTCCTCCAGCGGGTAGCGGTCGGCCGACAGCGCGAGGTATTCGTGGTCGTGGGTGAAGTCGGGGAACTCGAACCCGGCGGCCCATTCGACGGTGGTGAGCGCGTCGTCGCGGGCCCGCCGGAGCGTTTCGGCGAGCGGGCCCAGCTCATCGCGCCCTGGCGTCCGGTAGAAGCCGCCGACCCGGACGTTCACCGGATGGATCGCCCGTCCGCCGAGGACCTCCAGCAGCGTGTTGCCCGCCTTCTTCAGGCGCAGGCCGCGTTCGACGACGTCGCGGTGGTCGCGGGCGAGCTCGACCGCGCCGGCGTAGCCGAGGAAGTCGGGCGCGTGCAGCAGGTAGACGTGCAGGGCGTGGCTCTCGATCCACTCGCCGCAGTACAGCAGGCGGCGCAGGTCGCGCAGGACGCCGTCCACGGTCACGCCGCACGCCGCCTCGACGGCCTGGCAGGCGCTCATCTGGTAGGCGACCGGGCAGATCCCGCAGATCCTGGCCGTGATGTCCGGTGGTTCGGTGTGGGCCCGGCCGCGCAGGAACGCCTCGAAGAACCGCGGGGGCTCGTAGATGTCGAGGCGCACCTCCTCGACGTCCCGGTCGCGCACCCGGACGTACATCGCGCCCTCGCCCTCGACCCGCGCGAGCGCCCCGACCTTCAGCGTCCGGTCATTGCGATGCGTCATCGTCGGCCTCCCGCACGGACGGTTCCTCGCGGAACGCGGCGACGTTGAAGGTGGACAGCACCCGGTGCGCCTCGTCCTCGGTCATGTCGAGCCACGGCAGCAGCGCGCGGGTGTTGGGTCTGGTGCCGCCCCAGGCGGGGGAGGGGCCGAAGCAGCCGTAGCAGCCCCGCCCGTACGCCGGGCAGATGGCTCCGCAGCCCGCGTGGGTGATGGGCCCGAGGCAAGGAGTGCCGTGGGCGACCATCACGCACACGTTCCCGCGGCTCTTGCATTCGAAGCACACGCTGTGGCGGGGGACGTCGGGTCTGCGTCCGGTGAGGTGGGCCGTCAGCACCTCCAGGAGCTGCCGCCGGTCGATCGGGCAGCCGCGCAGCTCGAAGTCCACCGGCACGTGCGCGGCGACGGGCGTCGAGTCGGCGAGGGTGGCGACGAACTCGGGGCGCGCGTAGACCACGGACGCGAACTCCCGCACGTCGCCGAAGTTCCGCAGCGCTTGGACGCCTCCGGCGGTGGCGCACGCCCCTATCGTGATCAGCGTCCGGGACACCGCCCGCACGTGCCGGATCCGCTCGAGGTCGGCGGGCGTCGTGATCGACCCCTCGACCAGGGAGACGTCGTAGGGCCCTTCCCCGGCGGCGCTGGACGCCTCCAGGAAGTGCGCGATCTCGATCCGGCCGGTGAGGGCGAGGAGTTCGTCCTCGCAGTCCAGGAGGGTGAGCTGGCAGCCGTCGCAGGAGGCGAACTTCCACACGGCGAGCGTCGGTCGTCGTCCCATCGCTACAGCTCCCTGACGGTCGTGAGCGGTACGGCCCGCTCGTACGGCACGACGGGCCCGTCCCGGCAGATCAGCAGCGGGCCGAGCTGGCAGTGCCCGCACCAGCCGAGCCCGCAGCGCATGTTGCGCTCCAGCGACAGCCGGACGTCGGCGGCGGGCGTCCCGAGCCCGATGAACGCCTCCGCGGTGACGCGCATCATGACCTCCGGGCCGCAGACGAACACGACGGCGCGGGACGGGTCGACCTCGGCGGCGCCCGCCAGCGAGGTGATCAGGCCGACGTGGCCCGTCCAGCCCGGGGCGGGGCGGTCCGCGGTGACCTCGACCTGCGCGCCGCGTGCCCGCCACTCGTCGAGCTCGCCCGCGAACAGCAGGTCGGCGGGGGTGCGGACGCCGATCAGGACCGCGATCCGGCCGAAGGCGTCGCGGTCGGCCAGCGCCCGCAGCACCACCGGCCGCAGCGGCGCGAGCCCGATCCCGCCCGCCGCGATGACGAGGTCGCGTCCGCGCGCCGAGTCCGGCTCCCAGCCGGTGCCGAACGGCCCGCGCAGCCCGAGGACCCGGCCCGGCCGCGTCCCGCACACGGCCCTGGTCACGGACCCCACGGCCCGGACGGTCTGCTCCAGCACCGGCCCCGTCCGGCTCACGGAGATCGGCACCTCGCCGACGCCGAACGCGTACATCATGGTGAACTGGCCGGGCGCGGGCTCCGGGATGGCCGCCGCGACGGGCTCCAGGGTCAGCGTCACCGTGTCGGACGTCTCCGCGCGGTTCCGCGTCACCCGGTACGGGACGGGCGCCATCGGCGTCGCCTGCGGGGTCGCCTGCGGTGTCACTCGCGGGGTCATCGCGCTTCCTCGGGGTGCGCGTACAGGTCCAGCATCCGGACCCGGGTGGCTTCGAGCCGGTCCAGCATCACCGCCGCGAACCTCAGCGTCAGGTCGTGGCCGAGCCGGGGGTCGGCGGCGCACAGCTCCCGCACGCCCGGCCCGTCGAACTGGACGGCCCTCACCGGTTCCAGGGTGACGGCGCCGAACCTCCAGCGGTGCGGCGGAAACAGCCACGACCAGCCCAGCACCGCCGAGGCGGGCAGGGTCTCCACCACCACGGCGCCCCGGCCGGGCACCTGGAGGTCGAGCGCGACCCTGCCGGAGCGGAGCAGCCAGAACCGCTCGGCGGGTCCGCCTTCGTCGAAGAAGCGGTGCCCGCCTGGAACGGCCACGTCCTCGGCGGTCGCCGCCAGCGCGGCGAGGCGCTCCTCGGGCATGCCGCCGAAGAACCGCGCCTCAGCCAGCGCGCCGGCCGTGACGCCGCTCGTATGCTCCACCGGAACCGACCTCCTCTCGAAACGACCGCTGAACCGTCTCCGACCAGGACGACGCGGGCCCATCCTCGCCGGGCACGTGGTGCTTTCCGCGGCGGCCGCGCCGACGAACACCCTCATGAGAACCCGGAACGCCAAGATCACCAAGGGACCAAAGTCCCTTCTCACCGCGAGCCGGGCGCGACCGGCGACCGCCCCTCATCCGGTCGACCCGGTGAGGACGCCGTAGGCGATGACGTTGTCCCGGTAGTGGCGGGTGCTCGGATCGAACTCCCCGCCGCAGGTCATGATCCTGATGGTCGGGTCGCTGGTGCGGCCGTAGACCTTCTGGGTGGGGAACCGGGACTTCGGGACCTGCTCGATCGAGGTGATCTGGAAGACGGCGGTGCGGCCGTCCCGGCGCAGGACCCCGACCTCGGCGCCCGGCTTGAGCCGCCCGAGGTCGTAGAACACGGCGGGACCGGTGGCGCGGGTGTCGACGTGGCCGTAGAAGGCGGCCGGGCCGCGCTCGCCCGGTGCGGCGCCGCCGTTGTACCAGCTCGTCAGCGACGGCTGCGTGAGGGAGGGCTCCTGGACGGTGCCGTCGGCGTTCAGCCCGAGGGACAGGACCGGCGCGTCCACGCCGATGGCGGGGATCCGGATGCGGACGGGAGCCGACCGCGCCATCGGCGCCGCCGCCTCCGGGCTCGTCGCCGCGGAGCCGTCCCGGCCGCCTCCGGGCACGTCCGGCGGACCGCCGCCGCGATGGGACCCGAAGACGACCAGGACGACCCCGATGATGACGGCGGCGGCCGCGATCGGCAGCCACACGCCGCCCCATCGGCGCATCTCAGCCACCGCCCTCGCGGCGGCGGCGCAGCGCGACGGCGCCCGCCATGGCTCCGGCGCCGATCAGCACCACGCCGCCGAACAGCAGCGGGCTGGGCGCGGCGGTGGAGCCGCCGCCGGTCTGCGGCGGACCGGACGGGACCGGCCCGGTGGGCGCCGGGCTGACGGGCGGCGTGGTCGGCGTCACCTGGTTGACCAGCAGGGTGGTGGAGGCGCTGACCGTGGTCCCGTCGCACAGCAGGCTGACGGTGTACTTGCCGGGCTTGGCGGTGGCCGAGGTCTTCACCGTGATCTTGGCGGCCCCGTTGAACGCGCCGTTCTCGGTGAAGGCGTCGGACTTGGCGACGGCCTTGCCGGTCCCGTCGGCGCAGATCGCGCCGACGGTCACGGAGGCGCCGCCGGCGTCGACCGAGGACGGCGTGACGGTCACGCTGGCCGCGGGCGGCGGACCGGTCGGGCTGGGGCTGGTGGCGGTCGGGGTCGGGCTCGGATCGAGGGAGCCGAGGCTCAGCGTGGCGGCGAGCACGGGCACGAGGGCCAGCGGATTGAGAAGCATGGTGCACCTCCTGCGCGCCCTGAGTTCCGCCGAGGCGCGCTGTGGTCCGGGGGATTCCGATACCAGTGCAGCCCGTCCGGGGTCGGCGCCACAGGGGCGGAGGTCGCCTCCGGTGGGGGCCGAAGGTCCCGCCCCGCGGTTCCGGCGGCCGAGTGCTCTCAGGCCGGGCGGTGGCGGCGCTGGTCGAAACGGTCCCAGGCCCGGTCCCAGGCGCGGTAGCGCCTGCGGTCCAGGCGGCGGCGCAACAGGAGGTAGAGGCCAAGCGCCGACAGTCCCGCCGCCACGGCGGTCGCCGTCGCGGTCACCACCACTTCGACGACCGTGCGCGCATGGCTCTGCGGCGGCGAGTCGCTCACCCGGTGCCGTGGCCCTGCCCAAACCCTGGGGTGATCACCCGACTCGACGCCGTGCCAGGTGACGTAGCGGCCGGTTCGGAGCGTCCCGTCCCGGTCGATCCAGATCACGGTGACCTCGCGCCCGCTCTGCAGCCGTCTGACCTTCACCACCGTGGCGTCCACACGGTGGCGCGCGGTGGCCTCGTATCGCTCCGCGCGTGCCCCCGCGTCCCGGGCATGGTGGACGGCCTGGACGCAGAGCGCCGGAGTGACCGCCAGGAAGACCACAAGGAGGAACAGACCCGAAAGCCACTGGACGCGATCCACGGGACGGCGCAGGTCGTTGTCGTCGAAACCGCAGCGGCGGCGCCAACGATCGACCCTTGACCACCATTTAGGCGATTTCATGGCTGCGTCCTCCGACTCTTCCAATATGAACGGCCCGTCGTAAATGGGTGGCTGTCACGGTCGACACGCGTCAAGGGCGATCGGACACCGTCAATCGTCAACGTCTCGCGGCGGTGTCGTCCGCCACAACGGACCGATGTCCTCGCCGGAAGTGTCCGAAGGTCCCGAACGGCGCCGCCCGCGGAAAGAGGGACGAACGTCCTTCGCCGCCGAGTGCGAAAGGCCCTGTGCCGCGGTCGGGACCGGAGAAAAGGTGAAGGTGACAGCTCGCTTGCGGAGGCGAAGATGATGAGCACCATCGTTCGCGGAGCGGCGCTTCCCGTTCTCGCCGCCGGCGCCTACGCCGCTCTCGTGCGTCCCCGGCTGCTGCGCTGGGGCGCGACGGCGGAGGAGGCGGCGGCCGTGTATCCGGGCGACGATCTCGTCGCGGACCCGACCGGACGGTCGACCATGGCCGTCTCCCTGCCCGCGCCGCCGGAGAAGGTCTGGCCGTGGCTGGTCCAGATGGGCTGCGGGCGCGGCGGCTGGTACAGCTGGGACCTGCTCGACCACGGCGGGCGGCCGAGCGCCGACCGCATCCTTCCCGAGTGGCAGGGGACGGCGGTCGGCGACCGCCTGCCGACCGTGCCCGGCGGCGCGTCCTACTTCCTCGTCGAGATGCTCGATCCGCCCCGGACGCTCGTGCTGCGGGCCGACCTGGCGTTCCCGTCCGGGAAGCCGTTCGACCCGCGCGGCCCCATGCCCAAGGCGTACACCGACGGGATCTGGGCGTTCCACCTGAAGCCGCTGCCCGACGGCGGGACGCGGCTGATCGTCCGGACGCGCGGCCGGGGAAGGCCCGCCGCCCTCGATCGCGTCGTGGCCCGGCTCTTCGGGGAGCCCGCCCACTTCATCATGCAGCACCGGCAGTTCCGCAACCTTCGCCGCCGTCTCGTCGAAGACGCTCCGGCCGACGCGGGGCATTCGGCCCGCGTTCGTGAAACGACAGGAGAAGTCCAATGAAGGCGAACAACGGCGACTGGGTGATCGTGCGAGGCCACCAGGTGGGGGAGGCGGACCGGAAGGCCCGCATCCTCGAAATCCACGGTGCGAACGGCGCGCCGCCCTATGTCGTGGAATGGGACGACGGCCATGTCAGCACGTTCTTCCCGGCCGCGGACGCCGTCATCGAACGGCATTCCGCGACCCGCCCGCCGGGCTGACCCGAAAGCGGTCGATCCCGCGAATGGCACGAATCAACGGCCGCGAGTGAGGTGGGACGATGTTCACCGATCGGCACGATGCGGGACGTCAACTCGCGACCGCTCTGCGCCGGTACACCGGCGGCGACGCGCTGGTTCTCGGCCTTCATCGGGGCGGCGTCCCGGTGGCGGCCGAGATCGCCGCGTTCCTCGGCGCTCCGCTGGACGTGCTCGTCGTGTGCGAGTTCGCGCTCCCGGAGCTTCCCGATGTGCCCTTGGGCGCGGTCGCCGAGAGCCCGGCGTGCGTCCTGGACGAGGAAGCGATCCGGCGGGCCGGGGTAGGCGACGCGCGGATCCGCGCGCTGGAGCGGCGTGCGCGCGCGGACGCCCGGGCGCTCGGCCTGCGGCTTCGCGCGGGTCGCCCGCGCCGCCCGCTGACCGGCCGCGACGTCATCGTGGTCGGCGACGGCGCGGCGTCCCGGCCGGTCGTGGACGCCGCCTGCCGCGACGCCCGGGCGGAGGGCGCCGGGCGTGTCGTCCTGGCGCTGCCCGCCGCGTCGTCGGCCGACGTCGACCGTCTGGAGACGGTCGCCGACGAGGTGGTGTGCCTTCTCTCCCCGGTCTTCTTCGCGGCCGCGAGCGACTTCTACCTGGACTTCAGGCCGGTCTCCGAGGACGAGTCCGTCCGGCTGGTCGATCGCGCGCGGATCGTCCCTTGTTGAGCACCTGCCGAGGGGGCGCGCGGGGGAGTGTTTACCTCACGTGTGTTTCCCAAGATCCGGCTACGGGTTACCGTCGGCCCGTGGCAGCCGAAGGGTCGGTGGTACCGCGCCCGTCCGGAGGGACGGCGGAGCTCGTCGTCCGCGGGTGCGCGGCCCCGCGCGGCTTCGCGCCCGGGACCTTCGTCCCCGGCTTCGCGGCCGAGCGGCCCTGACCCGGCCGCGGGACGCGGAGGAGACTCGCCGCATGACCGGTACGCGGACACGCGAGGGCGGCGGGACGACCGAGGCGCGGCGGTTCGAGGTCTGCGGGACCGTGCAGGGAGTGGGGTTCCGGCCGTTCGTGTACAGGCTGGCCCTGGCCTGCGGCATCCGCGGCGACGTGCGCAACAGCGGCGGGATGGTGGTGATCACGGCCGTGGGGGAGGCGCCGGTGCTGGACGACTTCGCGGCCCGGCTCGTCGCCGAGGCGCCGGGAGCCGCGGCGGTGACCGGGGTGACGGCGACGAGGCTGACCGACACGGTGGCGCCCACCGGGTTCGCGGTCCTCGGCAGCGCCGCGGCCGGGTCGGCCCCCCGGGACGTGCCGCCCGACCTCGCCACCTGCGAGGACTGCCTGCGGGAGCTGTTCGATCCGGGTGACCGGAGGTATCGCTACCCGTTCGTGAACTGCACCGCTTGCGGCCCGCGCGCCACGATCATCGCGGCGCTGCCCTACGACCGGGCACGCACGACGATGGCCGCCTTCGCGATGTGCCCGGCGTGCGAGGCCGAGTACCGCGACCCGTCCGACCGCCGCTTCCACGCCGAGCCCATCGCGTGCCCGGCGTGCGGCCCCCGGCTCGGCTGGCATCCCGGCGGGCGGCGGGACGGGGAGGCCCTGAGCACCGCCGCGGCGGCGATCCGCGGCGGCGGGGTGGTGGCGGTCAAGGGCATCGGCGGCTACCAACTGGTGTGCGACGCCACCGACGCGGCGGCGGTCGGCAGGCTCCGCGTCGCCAAGGGCAGGGAGGCCAAACCGCTGGCCGTCATGGTCCCGGATCTGGCGGCGGCGCGGGCGCTCGCCGACCTGACCGCCGCCGACGTCGGCGCGCTGACCTCGTCCGCCCGTCCCATCGTGCTGGCGCCGCGCGCGGGCGGGCCGCTCGCCGCGCAGGTGTGCGACGGCCTGCCGGACGTGGGCGTGTTCCTGCCCTACAGCCCCCTGCACCACCTGCTGCTGCGCGATGTCGCCCGGCCGCTGGTCGTGACCAGCGGAAACCGCACCGGCGGACCGATGGTGACCGAGGACGACGCGGCCCTCCGCCGACTGGGCCCGGTCGTCGAGGGCGTCCTCTCCCATGACCGGACGATTCTCGCCCGCTACGACGACTCCGTCGTCCGCGTGGTGGCCGGGAAGCCGTCCACCGTGCGCCGCGCCCGCGGTCTCGCTCCGGCCCCGCTGCCGCTGCCGGTCGCCGCCGCCGAGCCGGTCCTGGCGCTGGGAGCCCAGCTCAAGCACACGTTCACCGTCGCCAACGGGCGGCGGGCGATCGTCGGACCGCACACCGGCGACCTGGAGGACGCGGAGACCTACGCCGCCTTCGAGCACGCGCTGGAGCGCTGCCTGCGCGTCGAGGACGTGGAACCGGCATACGTGGCGCACGACCTGCACCCTGAGTACCTGTCCAGCAAGCACGCGGCGCGATGGCCAGCGCGCCGCCGGATACCGGTCCAGCACCACCACGCCCATGTCGCCGCCACCGCCGCGGAACACGGTGTCATCGGCCCCTTCCTCGGCGTCGCCTACGACGGGCTCGGGCTGGGCGACGACGGCACCTTCTGGGGCGGGGAGATCCTCCTCGCCACCTACACCGGGTATCGGCGGCTCGGACGCTTCTCCCGTGCGCCGCTGTGCGGCGGCGCCGCGGCCGTGCGGCGGCCGGCCCGGATGGCGCTCGGCTACCTGTTCGGCGCCGAACCCCTCGACCACGGCGGCCCGGCCGCCGACCTCGCCGCCGACCTGGTGGCGCGGCTGCCCGAACGGGAGGTCGCCGTCGTCCGCCGCATGATCGATCGGGGGGTGAACTCGCCCCCGGCGTCCAGCGCGGGACGGCTCTTCGACGCCCTGGCCGCGCTGCTCGGGATCTGCGACGACAACCGCTACGAGGGCGAGGCCGCGATGCGGCTGGAGGCGGCCGCCGCCGGACACGACGCCGCGGACCCGCTCGGCTGGAGGCTGGTCCGGCGCGGCGGGCTGTGGGTGTACGACTGCGCGGCCACGCTGCGCGACGCGCTCGCGGCCCGCGCGGACGGCGAGCCGCCCGGGCGGATCGCCGCCGCCTTCCACCGGACCCTCGCCGCCGTCACCGCCGAGCTGTGCGACCGCGCCGCCGCCGACGCCGGCGTCGGCACCGTCTGCCTGTCCGGAGGCGTGTTCCAGAACCGCGCGTTCGCCACGGCCGTGGTCGGCGCGCTGGACGAGGCCGGGTTCGAGGTCTTCATCGGCGAACGGGTCCCGGTGAACGACGGCGGGATCAGCTACGGGCAGGCGGCGGTCGCGGCGGCGCGGCTGGCGGGCGCCCCGGAGAGGAGATGAACGGCATGTGCCTGGGCATTCCGGGACGGATCGTCGAGGCCGACGACTCCTACCCGCGCATGGGCGTGATCGACTTCGACGGCGTCCGCCGGGAGGTCTGCCTCGCCTACACGCCGGAGGCGGAGGTCGGGGACTTCGTCATCGTCCATGTCGGCTTCGCGATCAGCACGGTGGACGAGGAGGAGGCCGCCCGCACCCTGGCGGTGCTCAACGCCATCCCCGACGCGCTGAGCGCCGAGCTGGCCGGCGGCGACCCGTCCGGGAGGGCCGGATGAGATATCTCGACGAGTACCGGGACCCGGTGCTGGCCCGGCGGTTGCTCGCCGACGTCCACGCCGCCGCCACCCGGCCCTGGACGATCATGGAGGTGTGCGGCGGGCAGACGCACACCATCGTCCGGCAGGGCATCGACGAGCTGCTGCCCGCCGAGGTGCGCATGATCCACGGCCCCGGCTGCCCGGTCTGCGTCACCCCGCTGGAGACCCTGGACCGCGCCCTGGCGATCGCCGCCCGCCCCGAGGTGACCTTCACCAGCTTCGGCGACATGCTCCGCGTCCCGGGCACACGCGGCGACCTGCTCGGACTGCGGGCCAGGGGAGCGGACGTGCGCGTCGTCTACTCCCCGCTCGACGCCGTCGGCCTCGCGGCCGCCGACCCCGACCGGCAGGTGGTGTTCTTCGCGGTCGGGTTCGAGACCACCGCCCCGGCCAACGCGATGGCCGTGCTGCGCGCCCGCGACCTCGGCCTGGACAACTTCTCCATGCTCGTCAGCCATGTGCTGGTGCCGCCCGCGATCACCGCCGTCCTCGACGCGCCCGACAACCAGGTGCGGGCGTTCCTGGCCGCGGGCCACGTCTGCGCGGTGATGGGCTGGAGCGAGTACGAACCCATCGCCGCCCGCTACCGGGTGCCCATCGTGGTCACCGGGTTCGAGCCCCTCGACCTGCTCGAAGGGATCCTGATGGCCGTCCGGCAACTGGAGGACGGCCGCCACGAGGTCGAGAACCAGTACGCCCGCGCGGTGCGCCGCTCCGGCAACACCGCCGCCCAGGACGCGGTGCGCCGCGTGTTCCAGGTGACCACCCGGGCATGGCGCGGCATCGGCCCCATCACGGCGAGCGGCCTGTCGCTCGCCCCCGAGTTCGCGGACTTCGACGCCGAACGCCGCTTCGCCGTCGGCGGGCTCGACTCCGCCGAGAACGCCGACTGCATCGCCGGCGCGATCCTGCGGGGGACCAGCCTGCCCACCGACTGCGCCGCGTACGGCACGCGGTGCACGCCGCGCCACCCCCTGGGCGCGCCGATGGTGTCCAGCGAGGGCACCTGCGCCGCCTTCCACAACGCCGGGAGAACACGATGACCGATCCGACCGCCCTGAGCTGCCCCGCACCGGCGGCCGAGACCGAACGGGTCCTGCTCGGCCACGGCTCCGGCGGACGCCTGATGGCCGAGCTGCTGCACGACGTGATCGCGGCCGAGCTGGGCGCGGACCGCGTCACCGAGGACGCCGCGGTCGTCGACACCGGCACCGCCGAAGTGGTGACCAGCACCGACTCCTTCGTCGTCACGCCCCGGTTCTTCCCCGGCGGCGACATCGGCTCCCTGGCCGTGCACGGCACCGTCAACGACCTCGCCATGCGCGGCGCCCGGCCGGTCGCGCTGACCCTCGCCTACATCATCGAGGAGGGCCTGCCGCTGGCCGAGCTGCGCGCCGTCACCGCGTCGGCGGCGCGGGCGGCGGGCCTGGTCGGCGTCCCGATCGTCAGCGGGGACACCAAGGTGGTCCCGCGCGGCGCCGCGGACGGACTGTACGTCACCACCGCCGGGGTCGGCGTCCGCCGGCTGGACGCGGCGCCCTCCGCCGCCCGGGGCCGTCCCGGCGACGCCGTCCTGCTGTCGGGACCGATCGCGCTCCACGGCACCGCGATCCTCAGCGCCCGGGAGAGCCTTGGCTTCGAGGCCGAGATCGCCTCCGACAGCAGGCCGCTGCACGCGCTGGTGGCCGCCATGCTCGACGCGGGCGGACCGGACGTGCACACCCTTCGCGACCCCACCCGGGGCGGGCTCGCCAGCGCCCTCAACGAACTGGCCGAGAGCTCGTCGGTCGGCGTCGACATCGCCGAGGACGCCGTCCCCGTCCCGCGCCCCGCGGCCGCCGCCTGCGAGCTTCTCGGACTGGACCCGCTGCACGTCGCCAACGAAGGCTGCCTGGTCGCCTTCGTCGCACCGGCCGCGGCCGACGCCGTCCTGCGGGCGATGCGCGCCCGCCCCGAGGGCGCCGAGGCCCGCGCGATCGGCACCCTCACCGACGAGCACCCCGGCCGCGTCCACATGCGCACCCTGCTCGGCGGCGTCCGCGTCGTCGACATGCTCGTAGGCGAACAACTCCCCCGCATCTGCTGACCCCCTGAACCGCTGTGGCGTGGCCGGGCCTCCCTTACTTCACGACCCGGAACCGCAGGTGCGTGACCGCGTCGGAGGCGATCACCTGGGTGCGCTCCAGCTCGATGTGTCCGAGGTCGTCCAGCAGCCGGGTTCCGGCGCCCAGCATGACCGGCACCAGGTTGATCTGCATCTCGTCCAGCAGCCCGGCGCTCAGGAACTGCCGTCCCGTCTGGGCGCCCATCACGATCACGTCCTTGTCACCGGCCGCCTCCCGGGCGGCCTTGAGGGCGGTTTCGATACCGTCGGTGACGAAGGCGAACGAGGCGCTTTTCATGGCGAGTTCGTCGCGGGCCTGGTGGGTGAGCACGAAGGTAGGTGCCGGATAGGGGGTGTCCT
The DNA here is from genome assembly GCF_001552135.1 of Actinomadura chibensis NBRC 106107. GTDB lineage: Bacteria > Actinomycetota > Actinomycetes > Streptosporangiales > Streptosporangiaceae > Spirillospora > Spirillospora chibensis. Next base: position 43,427 of record NZ_BCQP01000043.1, read on the forward strand.
GCCAGTGGGGCAGGCCGACGTCGAACGTGCGCCTGCCGACCACGACCGCGCCGACCGAAGCCGAGATCGCGGCAACGACCTCCCTGTCGCGCGGGTCGGGCCGGTCGGTGAACATCCACTCGTGCAGCCGCATGCCGCCCTTGCCCATGGGATGCTCCGCGCCGATGTCCGGTCCGGCGACGAAGCCGTCCAACGACATGCTCTTGTGCAGCACCACGACGCCCATCGAGACCTCCTGATCGTTGTCCTCAGGGACGTAGACCTCCTGGTCTCCGCGAACTCATCGGCGCGGATGGGGCGGACCTCGCAGGATCCTTCGCCCGGTAGGTCCGGTCACCGCCAGCCGCCGCGCGGGCCGCTGGCGGAGGGCAATGGTCTTCAGCTCGAAGCCCGTCGAGCACCTCGCCGCCGTCCTGGTCCCGCTCGGCACGGCCGCTCTGTCACAGCACCGGCTCAGGGCCTGCCGCGTCGCTCCGGGAGGTCCAACAGGACGCTGGTGCAAGCGTCGGTAGTCGCTGCGGGATCAGTCCCGTTCGGGGCCCTGGTCGATGCGCTTCTGCAGTTGGGCGTTGATGCGTTGGGCTTCGGTGAGCTGGTCCTGAAGGATGATGATGCGGCAGGCCGCCTCCAGCGCGGTGCCCTCATCGACCAGGTCGCGGGCGCGCTGGGCCAGGTGCAGCTGGTAGCGGGAGTAACGGCGGTGACCACCGGCCGAGCGTTGCGGGACGAACAGTTTGGCGGCGTCCAGGCTGCGCAGGAACCCCGGCGTGACCCCGAGAATCTCGGCGGCCCGGCCCATGCTGTAAGCCGGGTAGTCCTCATCGTCCAGCTTGTCGTCCAACCCGGTCTCCGGCTCGCTGCCTGTGTCGGTGTCAGCGTCGTCTGGTGCCGGTCCGGGCTGGGTGGGACCGTGCGCTGGGTCGGCGCCGGTCTGAATCGGGTGAGCTGCTCTCACAAAACCTTCCGTACTGTCTGTGGGGGGCGCGCGTTGGGCGTGTGCCGGATGTGTTCCGAAAAATGACGGGGCCCCGGCGCCAAAATGCAGCGCCGGGGCCATGAGGTACAACACCAACTATCCGGCGCTGTGGCCGGTCCTTGTCCGCACCGGGCGCGGAAGGCCCGGGATGCGGGGGATCGCGGATGCGTGACCGCGGAACCACTGTCGAACGTGTGGATCGCGGTACCCGCGCGGCGTGACTGGAGCCTGCGACGGGCGATCCCGGTGGTGCCGAGGCCCTCCTTCCGTGTTCCTCTTACCTGCGTTCTTTCCTTCACTACCTTCAACCTGCCGGCGGCCCGTTGGCCACCGGGTGCGCAGACCGGCGCCGGGGTCCTTGGTACTGCGTCGACCCCAGCACGCCCGGTCCGCGCGATCCATCTCACCGGGCAGTTCGTCCTCTGCCGCGTCTCATGGACTTGTTCCTCTACGATGACAGGAACTCTACCCCACTCCGCCGCGAATATCTACCCCGATCACCACAGGTTTTCGAAGATCGTCTGTTGCGGTTCGCTCGCCGGGGTGTCGGGGCCATGGCGGCAAGCCCGAAGCATGCCCTCCGGCCTCTGGTCGACCTGGACCGAAGAGTGTCTCTGCCCGCGCCCACCTGGAGGCGGCATCACCTGCCCCTGGCGGCTCCGGGGGGCGCTGACTGTCTCGTCTCGCTCAGGACCCGCGAGATCGCCGCCCGCCGCCCCACCCGAAGTCGCCCGTCAGCCGAGCGCCGACCGGTGAAGGACGCGCGCGAGGGTTGGTCAGAAGGACGTGCGGTCGCCGGTAGGGACGATCCGGTGGCCGAGCGGCATCAGCGAGATCGGGATCAGCTTGAAGTTGGCGATGCCGAACGGGATGCCGATGATCGAGATGCAGAGCAGCACCCCGGTGGTGAGGTGCCCGAGAGCCAGCCACCATCCGGCGACGATGATCCAGATGACGTTGCCCAGGACGGAGGCGGCGCCCGCGTCCCGTCTCGGCACGGTCGTCCGCCCGAACGGCCAGAGCGCGTATCCGGCGATCCGGAAGGACGCGATCCCGAACGGGATGGTGATGATGAGGATGCAGCAGATCACCCCGGCAAGCGCATATCCCAGGGCCATCCAGAATCCGGCCAGCACCAGCCACAGAACGTTCATCAGCGTTCGCACGGAGACCTCCTACAGCGTGCCACGCCACGATCGTAGTGGGACCGGCGCATCGGCCCTTCCGGCTTGTAAAGGAGTCGTGCCGACAAACGCGCTCCCTTGTGCCCATTCCCCCCATGTCGGGTCAACGGCACGACAAAAGCGTCCAAAAATGTCGGCGGCTTCTTCTGGCCTCGGTCACCGGTGACCATTGAGAATCGAACGCACGTCGGCATCGTCATTGCAGCACCCTCGGGCCCATATTCAGGCCCGTGCGCGTCAGTCGAAGGTGGTGGAGATTTCGTGCCAGCCACCGGGAACGAAGGTGGCGGCTTCGTCCGGCCCCCAGGTTCCTTTGGCGTAGGGGAGGGGCTGGGTGGGGAGGTCGAGGACGGGCTGGACGATGCGCCAGGATTCTTCGGCCAGGTCGAAGCGGACGAAGCGGCGGGGGTCGCCGGTCATCGCGTCGGTGAGGATGCGCTGGTAGGCCGCTTCCATCGGGCCCAGGACCTTGGTGAAGTCCACGCTGAGCGGGACTTGCCGGGTGCTGTCACGCCCGGGGACCTTGGCGAGCAGGTCGAATGTGACCCCCGCGTCAGGCTGGATGCGGAAACGGATCAGATTGGGCTCCGGGGCGCCGTCGAAAAAACCGATGGGCGGAGTGCGGAGTTGCGCGACCACTTCCAGGTCGGTGGTGCCCAGTGCCTTACCGGAGCGGATGTAGAACGGGACGTCGGCCCAGCGCCAGTTGTTGATGCGCAGGCGCAGCGCGGCGTAGGTCTCGGTGGTCGATCCCTCGCGGACGCCTTCGGTGGAGAGGTAGCCGTCGTACTGGCCGCGGATGACATCGCCGGGCGTGACGGCCTCGACGGCGCGCAGCACCCGCCATTTCTCGTCGATGAAGGCGCGTGCGTCGGTCGACGGCGGCGTGTCCATGGCCAGGAGCGCGAGGATCTGCAGAAGGTGGTTCTGGACGACATCGCGGATCGTGCCATTGGCGTCGTAGAACGAGCCACGGTCGGCGACGTCGAAGTCCTCGGCCATCGTGATCTGCACGTTGTCGACGTAGTGACGGTTCCAGATCGGCTCCAGGAGCATGTTCTCGAACCGGAACATCAGCAGGTCCTCGATCGGCTCCTTGCCGAGGAAGTGGTCGACGCGCCTCAGATGGTCCTCGTCGAAGAACTTCAGCAACTCGGCGTTCAACGCCCGCGCCGACTCCAGGTCCTTGCCGAACGGCTTCTCGACGACCATCCGCGCGTTCCTGTTCAGGCCGACCTTGGCCAGGCCCGCGGCGACCGTCGCGAACAGCGCGGGAGGAACCGCGAGATAGTGGGTGAGGAATCCCGCGTCGCCGACCTCGCCGCGGATAGCGTCGAAGGTGGCGCCGTCGCTGTAGTCGCCCGCGACCAGCCGGAGGTTTTCGGCGAACTTCTCGAACGCCGCGTCGTCCACCTTGTCGTGCTTGGCCTCGCAGGCCTCGCGGGCCCGGCTTCGCAGCCCGTCCAGGTCGAGGTCGGTCTTGGCGACCCCCACGATCGGCTCGTCCAGCACCCCGTCCGCCGTCAGCTGGTACAACGCCGGCAGCAGCATCTTGTACGCCAGATTCCCGGTGATCCCGAACAGCACCATCGCGTCGGCTCGCTCCATCGCAGGCCCCCTTCTCCTCGGCTGACAGCCTGCCGCCTCGGCCATCCGGAGAACAAGCGTCCCGCGGGTCGCATAGCGGTCGGGGCCAGAACGCGTCGCCTCGTCTCCATCGGTCCCCAAAAGGTCGCGAGCTCGGCGAGCCGATGCTTTCGTCCGGTCCCGGCGGCCGGTTGCCAGAGTGTGGACGGCGGTGGCGACGGAGATCTCCGGAGCGCCGAGCAGAGCGCGCAGGTCCATCTCGCGTCCGAGGCTGGGCAGCCAGACGAGGACGGGTGTGGTAGTACCGGTGGCCTCGGCGAGGTCGGCGTAGCCGCCGAGCTTGCGTGCGACGCGGGCGAGGGTTTCGGTGCCGGTGTCGTGTTCGAGGAAGAAGTCGAGCGCGCGGGCGTGCCGCCTGGGCCGGGTTCGGTCCAGCGGCCGAAGGCGTCCGGGCGGGCCAGGTCGCCCCAGTGCGCCGCGCAACGCTGCTCCGACCACCTCTGGTCCAGGGCCGTCCCGTCGGCGCGATGGCGGGCGTGCGTCGTGTAGGCGGATGAAGAAGTCGCCGGACAGGCGCGGGCCGCCACCATCGTCGCCGCGCCGCGAAGCGGCGAGTTCGGCTGGGGTCGGTTGCGGGAACTCCCTGGAGTTTGTGATCGCTGGAGTGAGGGTGAGTGGTTTGTAGGGGTGGCCAGATCGGTGATGCCGATGTGGTCGAAGAGGTGACGGCTGATCGGGATTGCTGACGCGGGCTGGCGGCAGCGGGCGGCGCAGGCGCGTAGGTTCCTCCGCGCGGGGCGGGCCCATGGGGCCGCCGAGCAGCCGAGCAGTTGAAGCCTCCCAAGGAGCGTCATCGCGATGACCGGACCGCATGTCGACCCCCAGTTCGGTGACGAGGAGTTGGGCGCCGCCGAACGACAACTGCTGCACGCCGCCGTCACCGGCACGCTGGTTGACCTGCGTACCGGCGATGTTCAGCGGGACGATCCCGCCCACGCGGCCGCCTGGGGGGCTGAGCGGACCGTGCGGGCCGGCGTGCTGATCGCTCTGCTCACCGGGCGACACACCACCGAGGGCGGCCGGATCCGGGCGGTGAAACTGCGTGGCGCCCTCATCACCGGCGAACTGGACCTGGAGGCGGTCGAGCTGGCCTGTCCGTTGCTGTTGGCCGACTGCCGTTTCGAGCAACCGGTTAACCTGTGCGGGGCCTCCGCGCCCGCGATCCGCCTGCCCGGCTGCCAGGTGCCCACGCTGGCCGCCGACCAGCTGTGCACCACCGGCGACCTCGTCCTCGATGGCCTCACCGCTGAGGGGGCCGTCACTCTGGGCGGTGCCCGTATCGGTGGGAGCCTGTCGTTGAAGGCGGCCCACTTGACCAATCCGGGCGGCCATGCGCTGCGGGCGGACGCGCTCACCGTCACCGAGAACATGTGGTGCCGGGACGGCTTCACCGCCACCGGCGAAATCCACATCCCCGGCACCCGCATCGGTGGCCGACTCTCCTTGGTCGGCGCGCGGTTGTCCAACCCGGGCGGGCATGCTCTGACCGCTGACGGCCTCACCGTCGAACACAATCTGGACGGCCGAGACGGATTCACGGTCCACGGGGAGGTTCACCTGCGCGGTGCCGCGATCGGCGGCACCCTGGACCTCACCCAGGCTCGGCTCAACGCCCCCGGCACCGATGCGCTGGCGGCCGCCAGGCTCACGGTCGGCCATGACATGTTCTGCCGTGACCTGTCCGTCAACGGCGAGATACGTCTGCCCGGCGCCCGCATCGGTGGCCGACTCGACCTGGGGCACGCGCACCTGACCAACCCGGGTGGCACCGCGCTGACCGCCGATCGACTCACCGTCGACGACGGCGTGCTGGGCGAGGGACTCACCACGGACGGGCAAGTACGCCTTCCCGGCGCGCGCGTCGGCGGGGTGCTGGTGCTGGCCGGCGCCCACCTGACCAACCCCGGCGGGCAGGCGCTGAACGCCGACGGTCTCGTCGCGGACGGGGACGTTCACGCCACCGACGGGTTCACCGCCGAGGGAGAAGTCCGGCTGGTCGGCGCCCGCGTCGGCGGCCTGCTCTCCTTCGAAGCCGCCACGCTGATCAACCCGGGCCGTTGGGCGCTGTACGCCTTCCGACTGTCGGCCGGTGGTGGCCTGCACTGCCGGGGAGGGTTCAGGGCAGAAGGAGAACTGCTGCTGGCCGGGGCCCGCATCGACGGCTACTTCGACCTGTCCGATTCCATCCTCACCAAGCCGGGCCGCCAGGCCCTGGATTTCGAGGGAGCCACCGCACTAGCCCTGGTGCTGTTGCCTCGCCACCGGCCCGAGGGTGGTGTGGACCTCACCAACGCCCACGTCGGGATCCTCGAAGATGACCCGACGACCTGGCCCGCCTCGGTCCATCTGCGCGGATTCACCTACGACAGTCTTGGCCTGCGCAGTGACAAGGCCGATGTCCGTACCCGGCTCGACTGGCTGGCCCGCGACCCCGACGGCTATGCGGCGCAGCTCTACGATCAGCTCGCCGCCGCCTACCGGCGTGCCGGAGAGGAGCAAGCGGCCCGCGATGTCGCGGTCGCCGCGCAGCGGCGACGCCGCGTAACGCTCAACCCGGCGGGCAAGGCGGTGAACTGGCTGCTGTTCCTGACCGTTGGCTACGGCTACCGCACCTGGCTGGCCGCCGTCTGGCTGCTCGGCCTGCTCGTACTCGGCACCTGGATCTTCAACGACGCCCACCCCCACGACCTGACACCCGTCGACGCCAACACTTCGGGATTCAACGCACTCGGTTACACCCTCGATGTCCTGTTGCCGATCGTGGACCTCGGCCAGCAGAGGGCCTGGCGGGCCCACGGTGCCGCCATGTACTGGTCCTGGGCGTTCATCACGGCCGGATGGGTGCTCACCACCGCCGTGGTCGCCGGCCTGACCGGCCTCCTCAAACGCCAATAGCCACCGCCGCAGCAACCACTCGGGCCAAAGTAAGCAGGCCAGGCACCCAGCAAACCGGACACTTTCTCGGTTCATCCAGGTGGGGGGTGGTGGGTTGCGTGGGACTCGAACCCACAACCTACGGATTAAAAGTCTGAAATTGTCGTGTCGAAACGGGTTTCACGGTGTCATTGTATGCCGAATTGTCCGCATCTCGCCCGATTTCCCTGCCGTCAAATGTTGCTGCATGCCGATTCGTTTCAGAACCGCCGAGCTGACAACGAGCCGCCATGGCTGTTGTTGATCGCGTGGCTTGTTCGACGGTGGCCTCGCCTGACCTGTACGGACGGAGTTTCGGTAGGTACAGGGTGCGCGCCCCGCAGGTTCCCGCAGCGCAGCCCGCGTCATGTAGATCGAGGTCTTCCTTGAGCACACCGCAGACCACCGGTTGTGCCCGCTGTCCACCGTGATCAACGATCACGGGCCCGGCCGCCACATCCCCGCGGCGGCCGGTCGGCACACCTTTATTGACCGCTGCGGCGAGGTGCAGCGTCCTTGTCGCGCAGGTCGGGGACCTCGTCGGCGGAGCTGTGTGGTTTGAAAGAGTTCGAGAGCGGCCAGATGCTGGTCGGTGCCCTGGGACGGGCTCGGGGTGGGCCCGTTCGTACTTCCATGGTTCGGTCGGGGGAGCTGCCGAGGTACTAACATGATGCTTGACCTGCGTGGACGTAGCCTTTCGGCATGCGCAAGGCTTACCGTTGGCGGTCGATGCACTGGGTGATCTCGTCGATGGCCGGGCCCCAGTGGTCCCAGACGTCCTGGATCAGACGCTGGCCGTCGATCGCCTTGCCGCTGAAGCGGTACGGCTCGTGCTTCTTGCGCAGATAGATCATCTGACCGTCCAGGCGCGCGATGCCGCGGGTCTGTAGGACTTGGACAGCGGCCTGGAAGTCGGTGCCCTTGAGGGCCTGACGTCCTCGCAGCTTGTGGATGAAGGTCCCGCGCTCGCCTCGGTGACCGTGCGCACGGGTGAGGTTCATGAACATATTTAGGAACCGGACCGCACGGTCATTGGCGTTGATCTTGTGAGGAAGTTCCAACGTCGCTCTGTAGCCGACCCAGGGATAGTGCAGCGTCGTGCCCTCGGGGACCCGCAGTTCGAAGGTCCCATTCCGCGGCTCCCTGGTGATCATGTGAGGAAGGTCGAGGCCGGGGTTCACCACCTCGATCGTCACCATGCCGTCGCTGCCGCCGTTATCGGCTGCCGGCCCCACGCGATGAGCGAACTCAACCGCCATCCCCTTGATGGTTAGGGTACTGCAGTGGAGGAAGACGTCGGGGCCGAGCACGACCGGGGTTCGGCGCGCGGGGATCTCCAGCGTTGCCGAGGTCGAGACAGTCAGGTTTTCCACCGGGCCATGCAGGTGCAAGACCTGCTCGGTCTCGGGGATCATTGTGAAGGTCTTCTCGTAGGGTGCGTCCGCCTTCTGGAGGCTCATGGTGACCTCGTAGTAGCCGTCGTCGGTTTCGATCGCGGTCACCGTCGCCAGGGCTCCGCTGAATTCACCGGCGGTGATCGAGGCGTGCAGGGCCGCAAACGCCCAGTCGTCGATCATCGGGTCATCCTGGAGGGCAACCAGGTCAAACAGCAGACTGGAGTTGTTGCCGATCTCGATCAGGCGCTGGCCATTGATGAGCGACCCGAGGAGCTGGGAGGCGGTGTAGGCGGCAAAAACCGTGCTGGCCCAGCGGCCCTCGTTGCGGAAGGGGTGGTCGGCCACGAACGAGCGGATCTTCTCCCGATATTCGCGGCGGATCTTGAGGTCGGTGATGTGCGCCAGGTCGGGTTCCGGCCCGTTCTCCAGGTCGTGACACAGCCACCGCAGCTGCTCGTCGGGAGGGTAGACCACGGCGGGGTCCAGGCCGATTTCGTCGGCCAGCTTGGCCATCTTGTCCTGATCCCGCTTCAGCAGATCCTCCAGGACGCGCTGCAGTTCGATAAGACGGTCAGTGCCCTGGCCCGTCGAGCCGAAGTTCTGCGCGAGCGCGTAATGGTTGTCCTCGCGCAGCAGCACCGCCGCCACCGCGTCAAGGACTGGGGGATAGCCTGCGAACGTCTCGGCGTCCTGGCCGGACACCGACCCGGCCACCGAGTCCAAGACCGCATCCCGGGCCGCCCGGTAGTAGGTGCCCTCCAGCGTGGTCGACCCCGACCGCCGACTCACCACGCCATCGACGTAGGCGCAGCGCTCCTGCGGTCCGAAGTGGGAAATCTCCAGCCAGGCGGTTTCAACATCCGCATCAGCCAGATCAAACCAGACCTCATCGAGGGTACGCTCCCGGCCGAACAGCACAAACCGGCAGCCGTGTTGATGTGCGGTCGCGATCGACTCCACGAAATCGGCCCAGGAGGTTCCCGACACCAGGGCCCGAGCCTCATCCAACGAGTCGATCAGGATCATCGGGCTAGATTGCTGCGCCAGCGTCCCCGGTACGTCTGCGGAACCGAGATACTGCCCAAGGACATAGAACAGCGACGTGCCACTGACGGCCTTGTCCTGCTCCAACTTCCACAGTGGTGCCCCCAGCCGGTACGACAGTTCCTCGGCCGTGCGGCTTTTGCCAGCCGCGCCGCGCGCGGAGACCAGGACCACCGGTGCCTCAAGCCCGCCGGGCCCCAGATACTCCTCCCGTAGCACCATGGTCGGAGGGACGAAGAGAGGCCCGCCATCGGCAACCTTGAATGCAGCCTGCGGGACGCCGGAGAAGCCCACCCTTCCCAGCGCCGTGACGAGCTTGGGGAACGAAAGCTGCGTGTCCACCGAGCAATTCCATCGGCTCACCCACCGGGAAGCAAGCACGTATCCATCCCCAAAACCGCACTACCGCCAGCGGTACCACGTCGACCCTGGTCAGTCGGGGCGGGTTGCGTGGGACTCGAACACGCAACCTACGGATCAAGAGCGCTTCCGACGTAGCAGCCCGACAGGTCCAATGCCGTGCTGCGCCGCTTTGTCCGCATCCACCCCGTTGCGGTGCAGCCCGATGTCGCAGCGTCCCGTTCCCGAAACCGCCGAGCCGACAACGAACCGACATGCTGTCGCCGCGGCCCATCCATGAACATGTATCGATCATCGGGACGGTACAGACGGCCCAGCCGAACTGGCCGAGCGATTGGGGCGGTGACTCGGTGGTCTCTCAACTAGCTGGCCTTGGGGGAAACCCGAGTGGTGGTTCGGGCTTATCGAGCACCCTGACTTCACGCCACATGTGCGCGAAGGTCTGATGCACGTCATGGATCCAGGAAGGCACCGAGCGCCAGTCGACGGTCACTTCGCGCTCGCCCCAGGCGACCTGCATGATCTGACGGTCTTCGGCGAAGTCGTCAACCAGGTCACGGCGGAGGAACAGCAGGTGTCCGCGCCACGGTTCTTCCGTGCGGAAGGTTGCTGAGGCGCATCTACCGTCGAAGCCGACGAGATCCAGGGTGCCGGGGAGCTGACGAAGTCGGAATCGGTCTGCGAACTCGAAGGACGCCACGTCGTAGGACCGCTCTAGGGCGGTCGGTGACTCTCCTTCGCCGGTCGCTAGTGTTACGGCCAACTGACCCAGCGCGATGCCCTCGCCTTGCTGGCGGTGACGCAACGTCGGACGCGAGTAGGCGTCATCTTCGTCGAAGTGCACCGCGAACCTTGGGCTCCAGGGCATCTCTCCTGCGAACACGCCCCGGATTGCCGGGAGTTCGGGGAAGAAATGATTACCGAGGTAGTCGAGCCCGCGGGCGAGGTCACGCGCGGGATCCACATCCGCCGGGTCCAGCAAGAGGGTGCGGAAGAATGCGAATACCGCTCGTCCCTCACGTCGATGCTGCAGAAACCCCTCGACCAGTAGCCAACCCCCAGTGACGCCGTGGATTTCTTCCGGCGACCACAGCTCCGCTGGCACGTTCACGGCACCGGTCCGGAGCCAAACCTCGTTGTCTATTGGGCTGGTGGGGGCCCACGCTGGAAGCTGGATGGTCGCCGCTGGTGGCTCAATAGGAAAGGTCGGGTCGATGTCGGGTTGCACGTGACGCCCGCCTCCGACGCACCACCGATCCCGGTTACGCCCTGCGTCTGCGAGACGGCCGACGAGTTCGTAGTAGGCGATCCAGCCGTATTTCTTGCCGTAGCGCTCCACCTTCGCGCGGGCACGCCCGAACCGGCTCGAGTCTTCGGCAATTGCCCGGTCGATGTCGCCTAGCAACGCAGTACGCCATCCCAGTTCCCAGACGCGGGCCATGACCTCGCCGCGGGCGCGACGGAAGTCAACGTGGTCGAAGTCGTAGTTTCCTCTGTCCTCGAATGCGGACCCGATCACGTAGTTCTCGAAGTCCATGCCGAAGGTGCTAACGCTTTCCTTGGCGTTCGGGTCGTCGTCGGCCATCACCGATGCAGGCGGTTTGGTCGCAAACGTCAGCACGAATGGATCGCACCTGCTGGGGACCGCACCCGGGTGCAAGGTTCCGGCGAGCTCGTAGGTCGCCCGTACGTAGCTGCGCAGCAGCTCATGGGAAGTTGGGGTTGACCCGCCGGTGAGGAAGTGGTCGTGTAGTTCGACGAGCCATCCGGCGAGCGCGCGCTCGAACGGCCCACCGGGATCTGGCATCTGGTGGGCACTGGCGGCACCGAATGCGGCTCCGACGACGCGTTCGACAACGTAGGGGTCGTCCACATCGAGCATCTGGGTAGCGAGATCGAACAGTAGTTTCGGCTCGGGGCGGCCGTAGCGCTGCAGTGCCTTCGTCGCTAGATCCCGCACGTCGTGATTGGTGGATGTCAGCAGCCACGCCATCGCGAGCGCGTCCAAATCGTCGCTGTCGTGGCGGTCCAGGGTTTCGCTCCAGCGCCTGGTCGCTTGTTGGATGTCGTCCACGATGTCGTCCTGGAGCGGGTTACCGGTGCGATGGCGGACCCATTCGGTCCATCTGCGGTCACGTTCCGGTAGCGGCACCAGGCGAAGGATCCGGTCGAGAAAGTTGGCGTTCAGCCGGTGCGCCGGGGATCTGCGGATCTCCCAGAGTCGGTCGAACGGATGTCGGCGCCCGTACCCGCGAGGCTCAGGGGGCCGCCAGTCCGTGGTGGTGAGCAACGTCGCGAGTTCATCGACCGTACCGTCATCGAGAAATCCAGACTCTGAGTTGAGTTCCTGCGCGAGCGCCCACGACCGATGCTGTTCCGGGGCGAGGCGCCAGAGATGGTGCGTGGTGAACCGGCGGGGCACCAGCCCGACGAGGTTGATGGCGACGTCCTCGCCAAGGGGGTGGCCGCCTTCGCCGAGGAGGGACTTCCACAAGGTCGGTTCCGCGAGTCGCTCCTCCGTCTCGGCACGGGTCATCTGCTCAAGGAACGCGTCGGCGATGAGATACCCGGCGAAGCGATCGAACAGGATTCCGGTCTGAGTGTCGTCACCTCCGTCGACCTCCTCGCGGAAGAGGACCCCTTCCTCTTCTAGACGCCGGAACAGGCTCTCGTCCCAGTTGCTCTCGTTCGCGTCGAGGACCGCCTTGGCCTCATCGGACGGGAGTCGGCGGACGCGGCGCGTCCACATCCGCATGGCTAGCGTGGCGAGGCGCCGCTTGATCTGGTCAGCGGGCACCGTCCTACGGGCGGGGTCTTGGGCAAGTCGCTGGGTCACGCCGTGGCGGTAGCGCTCGAACACGCCGACCAGGGAGGTTGGGAGTTTCTCGGCCCCCACCGGCTCCTTCCGATCGTGGTTTGCTGCTTCGCAGTACATGCGGAGGAACAGCGGGTTGCGGAACATCCTGATCGGTAGCCAGGTATCAGTAGTGTTGATCAGGTAGTCATTGAAGTAGGCCTGAACAAGGTCTCTGGCTTCGGACTGGTACCACTCGAGCTCCATGATCGTGGCCGTGTCCGGGACGACATGAGCTGCGAGTACCTCGCGGAGAGTGACGATCACCATCACGTTCGGGTAGTCGCCAAGTGCCGGTGCCAGCTCAGCGAGGAGCACACGCCACTGCGAAGGCCGCTCGGCTTCGTTCAGCCCATCGATGATTAGGGGAATCCGGAAGCCAGCACGGGCGCCAGCTGAGTTCAGCGCCTCCAAGAGGTCGTCGAAGCGCTCGACCCTCAGCCCAGCGATCCGTCGTGCCAGGTCATTGAGGTTTCCACCGGCTTGCAGGTGTCCGCCTTGGATAAATACCCCAGCTGTTGGCCGGTCAGCCGGAGCGGTCAACTGGGCGGCTAGATGCGTTTTGCCTTGCCCGGCAGCGGCGACGACTGCGATCAATGGGGCCTGGGCGTCCGTTTGCGTATCCCGCAGCCATTGGACGACGTCACGGATCTCCGCACCGAGCCCGGTAACGGCCAGAGACACCGGCAGGCGCCGTCTTCGTAGTTCGAGCACGAAGCGGCGAAGAGCGCGCGGTGATGTGGCGGGTGGCTGGAGGTCGGCGATACGCTCACGAACCTCGTTCGGCCGGAGGCTTCGTCCGGCATCGATGATCGCCCGCAGGTCGCGGACAAACCGGTCCAGGTCATCGGCGATTTCTTCGGCGTTGGCACGCACGTCGTCGCTGATGCCGGCGAGAGCGTCCCGGAGCGCGCCCGTTCGGAAGTTGATGCCCTCGGCGCGCTCATACAGCCAGCCGAACGATGCAGGACGCAGGAGAAGCCGGTCGATCCGATCTTCCACATGATGGGAGGTATGCAGCCGTGGCACCCACCGGGCCTCGACCGGTGCTACAGAACGCTTATGGGCCCTCGCAAGCGTGTCCGGGGCTAGGACGAGTTCCCCGAAGAAAGTGGAGCGGAGTTCGTCATACCCGGAGAGTTCAGCGTCGAAGTTCTCCGCAGCCCACAGTTTCGTGGAAATGCCCCGGGCGGGGCCAAGGCCATCGATCCACTCCTCGTCCTTTTTTGCCGGACGCTGAGGAAGGCATAGCACGAAGTCGGTCAGCCCGCCGACGTAATTGATCGCCTTATCGACAGAGTCCTCGATCTGTTTGCGTTGGCCCGCCGTAAACTCGTGATCTTTGGCGAGGATGAACCATTTGCACGACCAGCCCCATATTCGGCCCGGATCCCCGAGTGTTCCGGAGTGCTCGATCCGCAGGTAGAACTCGACACCGGGCTGATTGCGTCGTTCTCGGAGAGTGCCCAGCCCTCCGTAGCGGCGGGACACGATCGCCCGGGTGAGCACCTCGAAGTTCTTGTCGGCGGCGCCAGGAAGGCGCTCCAGATCAGTCAGATCCACCCTCGGCCTCTGCTGCCTGCCTCGGTCGTGGCGTTCCGTCCTCGTTCCAATCGTGGCGAGAGAACACCTCGACCCGCGCCCCAAGGTGGATGAGGACCTTCAAAAATCCCTGGACTTCAGACTCTTCGGTCCGAATGCGAACAGTTGATCCGTTGCGTTCGATCGAGTAGTCGTAGCCGTAAATGTCGACATCGGACCGCCCCATGTCGTAGAGCTCTAGCTTCATCAGCTCATCGGCGAGGGCGGTGGGCATGCGCTCGTCCTGGCGCCGCCAATCGTTGTCGGGCCACTCGGCCTCGCCTAGGGGCTTCAAAGCCTCCATCCGCTCCATCGCCGCCTCCGCACCGGCCACCGTCTCAAACGTCCCGATCAGAACCAGATCCATCGAGTGCTCCGAGCCGTAGCTGTGCCAGATCCTCATGCCGCCTCCCTCAGAGCTTGCACGGCGTCCAGGATGGAACCCTCGATCAGCGTTCCTTGTGGCGCATAGGCGTGGGGACGCAGGACGCCGGTAGCGTCAACGTGCATGTGCGCATCCAAAGCACGTTCACCTGGGATGACCTCGACGGCCGACACCGAGGTCTCAAGCCCGGAACGCGAGATCGCGAGCCGCACCCCGGGCCTGGCAGTGCGTATCCACCGAACAAGGCGCTCTGTATCGGCATCGGAGATACCAGGTGTGGCCGCGGTCGGCTGCTCGGGCAGCAGCAGGAGTTCGGATGCGCCGACGTCGACGGCGAACTCGGCGAGATCGTCAAGCACACCAATCGTGTCGGAGTTCACGACCGTGTTGATGCCGATCGGAGCGACTGAACGAAGCAGTGCGGCAGCGGAAACCACCGCTGTGAACGGCCGACCTCGGAGCCGCTCGTAGATGCCCCCGACCCCATCGACAGACAGGCGCGCGAAGTGCACGGACCCCCGCAGAGCATGGGCGAGGCCCGGGGTCAGCCGATGCCCGTGGGTGGTGAAGGTCACCGCCATCGACGTCGACTCCGCGACCCGAGCGCAGAGCTGGGCGAACCCGCGGTGAGCGGTCGGTTCGCCACCTCCGAAACCGACGCCCAGGCATCCAGCACCGTCCAGCTCCACCGCCCAGGCGACCACACGGTCCACGTCCAGCGCGGCAGCCTGCTTGGGCGCATAGCAGTAGGCGCAGCGAAGCTCGCAGGCATTCGTCAACGCTACCGAAACGTAACGGGGGGCACGGGAAACCTGCTCGGGGCGTACCTGCACGTCATCGAGCAAGACGTTCAACCCGGAAACCCGGTCGAACAGATGCACCCAGCTTTGGATAGACGGACCTTGCACATCATCGGCACCAGAATGCCACCGCTCAGGGACAGCACGCAGGGAGCGGCGCGAACTGAGCCGCCCGGTTGTCTGTGACGAGGTTCAAGGCTGTCGTGCATGAGTGGACGTAGCGGGTGGCGTTGGTGACGTCTGGCTTGGTTGAGGTGGTTTTGTCCCTTCTGAGGTGTTCCGGTGGAGCACACGATGGTCGGATGGGACGTGGCCGGGGTGCTGGTGGCGTGTGCCGCCGGTGTGGGCATGGAGATCCGGTTTCGGGCCGGGCGGTGGGCGGCAGATGCCCCCCGGCTGGCGATGGGGCGAGCCACGGAATCTGGTACCTGCGGCTGGAACTGAGCAGCGCTCCGGGCGGGATCCGTCGGCGAGTCCGGCGGGGCGGCTTCCTCACCCGGAAGGCGGCTGAGGGGCAGTTGCGGCGGCTGCGTGGGCCGACGGGCAGTCCCTTGACGGTGGCGGAGTGGCTGGGGCGGTGGTTGGCGAACCATCTGGGGGCGGCGTCGGCGGTGGCCGGTTACGCCGAACATGTGGAGCGTTATCTAAGCTCGGCCGGGCGCTCCCGGATCGAGACCGCATCGCGGATCCGGCCGCGCTGCAGGCCGGCGGCGCTGGCCTTCTTGGAACGCCGCATCGTACGTCGTCGCCGCAGGTGAGCGGTCAACTCCTTGGCCAGCACGCCACGGGCCTGGATGAACAGGCTGCGGTAATTGGTCTCGTGCGACACCCGCATCTCCTTTCGCTCGGGATAGGCGGCCTTCAACCAGCCGGAGATCTGCTCGGGCGACCAGCCCTCGACAAGCCTGGCGGCAACCACCTCACGCAACTCGCCGTCGCGCTGAAGCAGGCACCGCTTGGGGCGGCGGGTGTTGTCCCAGGCACGAGCACGCGTCGAACTCGCCAGTGCGATCTCCGAGTACATCGAAGGCTTCTACAACCGCCACCGACGCCACTCCGCCCTGGATTACGTGAGCCCGTTACAGTTCGAAACCACCCACCCGTCGAGCCCGATCTCCTCACCCGCGAGTCCGTGAAACCGGGGCAACACCAACGTGGCCGTGGAACAGTTGGAAGCTCACACCACCACCGGAACCCCGCAGATGCCTCGCCACCCTCGGACTCGCAATCGGACATCAAGACCCAAACGCGAGAACGTCGGAGTCCTGCACCAGGGCGGAAAACCCTCAACCAGGACGAACATGCCGCTTGACTTGCACGGACGAAATTCTCGGCACTGTAGGGCGGGGTTCTCCGCCGGACTGGGGATGAAGACTTCCGCGGATGGCCTTCGAGGCCCGGCGCTCAGGGGCGGGCTCGGAGGGTGGTGCGCCCCGAGGTGTCGTCGTGGAGGTCGGGGCTCAGGATGCGGCGGGTCACGGCGTCATGCTCTTGGAACACGGCGTGGTGGGTGAGGCCGAGGTCGGACCGGAGGGAGGCGGCGAAGCGGTCGCGGAGGGGGACTGAGGAAGGGGAGGGGCCCGCTTCGGTGACGGTCTCGGCATCCATGGCCAGCAGTTCTGCCCCGTACTGGTCGGCTACCGTGGCGGCGATCTGGAAGCCCTCATGGTCGAGGTCTCCGGCGTAGCGGAGCCGGACGCCTTGGTCGCGGGCCAATTGCAGGAACACGTGGTCGACGGCGCGCAGGTGGCCGCTGGTGCAGGCCAGCGGGACGTCGGAGCCGCAGGCCATGGCCGCCTCCAGCACGGACGGGTTCTCGACGACCGTCACGGTCTGCGGGGCCAGGGTGGGGGGATCGCGGGTCAGGTCCAGCAGGGTCAGGGCGACCGGGACGTCGGACTCGCGGAGTCGGCGGTCGATGACACCGTCCGCGGTGGTACGGATGCGGTGCAACAGGATGGTTGACGTGAGCCGGTCGGCGAAGATCCCCGCTTCGGCCAGCAGCGCACGGGTGTGGTGGGGAAGGGTGGGCTCGGGGTGGCCGGTGACCTCCATGACCGCGTAGACCAAGCAGCCGCCGTTGAATCCGCCCAGGTCGAAGTAGTGCGGGTCGCCCGCGCAGTCGTGGGCGAGTTTCGGCAGACTGACCGGAGGGGTATAGGGCACGCCTTCGGTGACCTGGGCCAAGGCAGTGATGAGGCGGCGGGCCTTGGGGACGTCGGCGCCGATGCCGCTGGCTTTCAAGCGGCGGACCAGCCGGGGGAGGCGGGGGAACGCCGCGTCGGCGTGCTCCCAGAGTTCGCGGCGCTGCCCGGCTGCCTCCCGCCGGTCGGCGGCCAGATTCACCACGGGCCTGCCCGTGACCTGCTCGGCCAGGAGAGCAACCTCGTTCGCGGACGCCTCGGTGACCTGGAGGAGTTCGCGCAGCGGCACGTCGGTCGTGGTGCCCTCGACGGTGACGGCGGAGCGGCCGCGGCGGCGCCGGGTGGAGGTGTCCAGGTATGTACGTAGCTCGGCCAGGGCTCCCAGCGGAAGGTCCGTCACTTTCAGGGTGACGATCTGGTCGGCGGACCGCCCCGCGCAGAGCCGGTCGTGCAGGGCCTTCCAGAAGGGGACGAAGTCCGGGTCCCGGGCGAACCCGGCGAGGATCCCGCTCATGCCATTCCGTCCAGAGTGACCGGCCGGGGTTCGCCGTGGCCCTCCCACAGCCAGGGGATGGTGATGCGGTTGCGGCCGGAGGCGACGACCTGGTGGACCATGGCCCGGCCCGACTCCCGTTTGATCATGGGGGTGATGGACGGCATGGTGGCCAGCACGTCGAAGTCCCAGGAGCGCAGCAGCGCCAGCACCTGGCGCAGGTTGGGCTCGTCGAAGGCGGCGTCGATCTCGTCGATCGACAGCAGGCGCGGCCCGCGGTAGTCGCCCGAGTACATGGACCAGGCGGCGGCCAGCAGCGGCAGCATCGTGGCGAGCCTGCGCTCACCGGTGGACAGCGTCTCCAGCGGGTTGGAGCGCGTGCCGACCTTGCGGAATGCCTCGTTCGACGATCCGTCGCCGAAGGAGGAGTGGGTCACGAAGATGTCCCACTCGTGCCAGGAGCGGTAGTCGAAGGTGTGGGCGACCCGGTCGGGCCAGGGCTCGTCGGCCTTCGCGTCCATCCGCTGGCGCAGGACGGTGTACATCTCCTCGAAGGATCGGTCGGTCGGGGCCTCCTCGATGAGTTTGATCATGCGGACCGCGTCCTCGTCCTCTTTGCGCACGTCCCAGTCGACCTGGATGCCGACGTTCGCCACGCCCGTGCGGACGCCGTCCAGCGTCTCGCGGATCTGCCGGACAAGCTCGCGGGCCGCCTCCCGGCGGATCTGGATGTCCTTGCGGAGCCGGGTGAACATGCCGGTGCGCATCGCCTGCTTGAAGTCGTCGCGCAGATCCTCTTCGAGCAGGGCGATGCTCGCCTCCAGAGACGCTAGGGCATCGCTTAGGTCCTCGCCGCGCACGGTGTCGGGCTCGGCGACGACGGCGCGGCGCCACTCGGTCCCCTCGATCGAGACGAGCATTACCTGGCGGTTGAAGCGGGCCAGTTCGCCACTGGTGTCGCGGGCGCTGTTCTCGACCGTTTTCAGTGCCCGGTCACGGAACCGGACGAGCTGGGCGTGCCGGTCCGCGTGCGCGTGGCGGTCCGCCAGCAGCAGTCGCGACCACTCCAGGGCGGCGGTCAAGTGGGCCGGCCGGCCGGACGGGTCGGCGGTGATGCCGTCCGGCAGCGTGGCCAGACCCTCGTCGATCAGGCGGCCGAGGGTGCGAACGCAGCGGTCGCGTTGCTGCTCAGCGGCCCGGCGTTGCGGAGCGACGTTCTCCAGGGTGACCTCTGCCCTGGTCTGCTCCTTGTCGGCTTCCTCCTTCTCGGTGCGGAGTGTCTCGATCTCCGACTTGACCCGGCTGAGCTGTTCGGAGAGCCGGTTCTTGGTGGTGAGAAGGTCGTCGTATTCGGCGCCGTAGAGCCTGCGCATCGTCTCGACCGCGGCCATGGCCTTCCTCGCTTTGGCGCGTGCCTGACCGGCCCGGTCGGACATCCTGGCGGCAGTGACCCGGGCCGTGGCGGCGGTCTGGTGATCGCGGCGGGCGGCCCGCATCAGTTCGGTGCAGCGGAGAGCCGCCATGCGGCCGTCCCGGACCAGCAGTTCGAGCGTGCCGACCGCTCCGGCGTGGTTGTCCAGGGCGTCATGGGACGTGGGAAGCAGGGAACCGTCCGGGAGGGCGGCCGCCTTGTTGAGGGCGCCCAGTGCGGACCGGACCGTCCTGGTGGCCTCGTCATGCTTCTCGGCGGCGTCGATGGCGGCGGTCTCGGCGCGGATGAGCGCCTCCTGAGCGCGATCTTCGGCGCTGTGCGCGGTGCGGACGGCGTTCACCGCGGAGTGGGGGAACCCGTTCTGTTCTCCGTCAGCCTCCTCCTGGGCGCGGGTGGCTTCCAGGCGGGCGGTCTCGCATTCTTGGGCGGATCGCCGCAGTTCCGCGGCGTTCTCCTCCGCCTTGGCCGCGGCGGAGCCGGCGGATCGTGCTGTCCGCTCGGCGTGCTCCAGGCTCTGCCGGGCTCGATCGAGCCGGGCGGAACGTGCGTCGGAGCGTTGCCGGAGGGTCGTCATGACCTGCTGGAGCGCGAGGTCCGCCTGAGCGGTGCGCTGCGCCGCCTGCCGCTCGGCGATGGAATGCTCGCGAGTCCGGCTGGCGAGGTCGTGGCGGGCCGAGGAGAGCGCCTCGTCGGTGGGCAGGGCATCCCGTTCGGTGGCCGCGGCGAGGACGTGGCTTTCGCGTCGGCTGAGTTCCTGGTCGGCCTGTCGCAGTTCCCGCTCGTGTTCGGCGAGGCGCTGCTCCAGTTCGGCGAGGCGCTGTCGCCGGGCGCGTTCCCGGGCAGTACGGCCGATGTAGGCCGCCTGGTAGCCCTCGGGACAGGCGGCGGTGAGCACCCCGTTGCGCAGGGCGCCGGGCGCGGGGGAGTCGACCGGGATCGAGCGCAGCAGCCGGTGGATCGCCTCGGCGGAGCCGCCCTCCTGCGCGTCGGGCTGGAGGAAGTCGGCCAGTGTCCGGTGCGGGGCGGACACGGTGGGGGTGAGGACGAGATCACCGGCAACCGGGCGACCGTCCGGCCTGATCAGCGCGTCGAGGAGGCCCGACGCCAGCAGGGCTCCTTCGAGCCGGTCGGCCTCCTCGGCGGAAAGGTGGCCGGCGAAGTCGACGACGGCCCACAGGGGGACGCCGTCGTCGCCCGAGCGCGACCGCCATTGCGGTGCGGGCGGTACGGGGGCGGTCCGGCGCGCTCGCACCACGTCGGCGCGCAGTTCCTCGATGCCTGCTTCGACCGTTTTAATGACCTCGCGAGCCTCGGCGACCTGATGGTGCAGTTCCGCAGCGGCCGCCGCGTGGGCCTTGTGGGCGGCCAGGCGGACGGACGTGGGCTCGACCCCGCGCAGCGCCTCGTCGGAGAGCGGAGCCGACGGCTCGGGGAGCGAGATGGCGCCGGGATCGAGGTAGGCCAACGCCGTTCGCCAGCGGTGAGCGCCGGCCAGCCAGTCGCGGGCGGCCTGGAGCGCGGCGGCCGCGGCGTCGGAGCGGCGCCGCCAAGCGTCCCGTTCGGCCGCCCCCGCGTCGGTGATCTCGCGGTGGTGGTCGGCACGCCCCTGCTCGAGTTCGGTCTCATCGGCCTGTTCCGCGGCGGCGTTCTCGGCCTGGGCGTCCAGCAGGCCGCCTTCTTCCTCCCGTACCACGCCAAGTGCCCGGCGGTGGGCGGCGTGGGCGTCGGAGGCGAGCACTTCGGCGGCGTTCACGAGGGCCTCGGCGGTCGCCGCACGTTCCCGATGCCCGGTCAGGTCGATGCGCAGGCTGGCGGCCGCCACCTCCTCGGACAGCCATCGCCGGATTCGGTCCGCGGGCAGGCGGTCGTTCTCCGCGGCCTGATCCGGTGCGCACAGGTCGGGTGGCGGTGGCCGTAGGTGGCGCAGCCGGCCGGACCAGGTGCCGAGCTCGTCGAGCAACACGGTCTCGGCTTCCTGCCGATCGCGGGTGGCGCCTTCCAGGGCTTCGCGCGTGACGGACTCCCCGGTCTCGGCCTCCTGCCTGCCCTGGGCGAGGGTCCGTTCCGCCGTCTGGGCCTCGCCGTGCAGGCGCAGCGCGGTCCGGACCCGGGCGACTTTGCCCGTGCGCGCTTCGGTCCAGGCGAGCGGTGTCGCGCACAGTTCGTCCAGATCGACCGCCGGCGGCTCGGTGTGCGGCTCGGCGGCACAGAGCCCGCGGTAGACCGAGATCATGCGGTCGGTCGCGGACGCGGCACCGAGATGTTCACCGTCCTGCCGCAGCCGCTCGGCGAAATCGAGCAGATGACCCTGCGCCTGGTGTGCTCTGGAAGCCGATTCCGCGGAGCCGTCCATCGCCGTACCGGCATCAGTGGCGGCCTGCTCGGCCTGAGCCTCGGCGTCGGCGGCGGTGTCGTCCAGCTCGGCGGCGCGTTCCTCGTGAAGGGGCAGCTCGGCCCCCGCGTGGTCCCTGAGCATCCCCTCGGCGGCGGACAGCTCGCCTTCCAGCCGGGAGATGCCCTCGTACTTCCGCGAGAGCCGCCGCTGGATGCCCTGAGCCGTCGCCTGGGCCCTCTCCAGATCACGGGACGCCTGGCGCGCCTGGCGGGTCTGTTCGTCGTAGGCGTTGTTGGCCGCGGCCAGTTCGGCGGCCTGGAGCTGGGCAACCGCGTTGCGGTAGCTGCGGTAGTGCTTGTCCGTCTGGGCCAGCAGCCGCGCCTCCTTGCGGGACTGGTCGAGCTGCTTCTCCAGCTCGGAGATCCGCGCCATCGCATCGGCGACGACCTTGAGCCGATCGGGTTCGAGCGCTGGCAGCGCGTCGGTGAGGACTTGGCGCATTTCCTTGGGCGAGATCGCCTCAGCCGTCCGAACGCTGCGCAGGCTGCGAAGCACACCGACGAGGGCCTCGAACTGGATCTCGTTCAACGGGGCGAACAGATGGTTCCGGACGGCGTCGCGGAACTCGTGCTCGTCCCCGAGGCTCAGCGGCACGTCGGCGAGTGCCGAGCGGGGGACGGCCGAGGACAGGAACAGCCGGCCGCCGAGTGCGGCGAGCTGCCCGCCGAGATCGTCGATCTTCACCGTGGCGCGTTCGCGCCGCAGGGCCAGCTCGTGGCCCACGCGCGCTGGCACGATGAAGAAGGCGCGCTGGAGTTTCCCGCCAGTCGAGCGCAACCACATCCCGGTGGTCATGTACCGGGTCTGCCCGGTGTGCTCGTCGCGGTAGCCGTACTCCAGCCACCACAGGCCGGTCCGGTCCTCCTGCTCGTTGCGGTCGGTGTGCCTGCTGGCCAGGGTCCCGCTGGCCTTTCCGGACACTGACAGCGCCTTCTGCGAGATCTCGGCGTCGAGCAGCACGGTGATCAGCATGGAGGCGGTGAGCGACTTGCCCGAGCCGTTGGGCCCGGCGAGGGCGAGCCAGCCACCGGCGAAGAAGAGGACCTCGTCCGACCAGGCCCACGAGTTGATCGCGCCGGCCCGGGTCGGCTGCCAGCGGCCCTCGGCACCTGGAACGCCCAGCACCGCCGTCTCGGTCACCGGGTGGAGCGGGTTTGCGTCAGGGGACACGGCTGACTCCTCAGTCCTCGTCGGTGAGAAGGGAAGGCTGAACCGCTGCTCCGGCGTCCCTGCGGGCGGCGGGAACCGGCGGGGAGTGGACCTTGACATGCCACAGGCGGGCGCCGGGTGTGGAAAGCCAGGTGCCGCCCCGGTGCGGATCGGGACGCAGCAGCCCGACGTTGGTCAGCTCGGCGGCGGCGACACGGGCGAGCACCGGCAGCCTTCCGGCGTAGGCGGCGGCCCAGCGGGGCCGATCCCGGCGCGCCAGTTCCAGCACCTCCACCGCCTCAGGAGTGGACAGCGGAGCCGCGGGGTCGGTGCGGCGAACGATCGCCGCCAGCAGAGCGAGGGCGGCCTGCCGTTCGGTGCGGCGTCCGTGGGGAAACTCGATGCCTGTTCCGGTTCCGTCGCGATCTGTCACTTCCCACCAGTCCCGGCGGACCGTGGCGATGTAGCCGAACGAGGTGATGAGGTCCAGCGCGCGCTCGCGCCCCGCGGGGGTGTGGAGGTAGGGGGAGCCCTCGGTGGGGTCGTCCACCGGATCGGTCGCGGGGTCGTCGGCGATCCGGCGCATCAGCCTCACCCGCCGTTCATCCAGCGACGGCACGTCGGACTCGGCCGAATCGCTCAGGGTCGCCCGCGACAGCGCCGCGGCGTGCTGCTCCGGCGGGAGTGACGCGAGGCCGAGCAGCAGGGGGGACAGAGAGGAGAACTTGGTGGCCAGACGCTCCCGGGAGGCCGTGACCACCAGGTTGGCGTCCTCGTCGTCCACCACGCGGTCGAGGTCGTCGTCGACGGTGGCCGTACCTTCGGCGACCAGCAGTTTCAGCGCGTCCACGAGGCAGAGCCGATTGCTCCGCGCCTGCTGCTTGGACACGTCCTCGGCGAGAACCACCGGAAACGGGGGGAGGGTCCCCTCGTCTTCCTCAGTGGCGCACGTCTGGGCGATGGCCTGGAGGAGCTCCTGGAGGCTCATCCGCGACCTCCGCCACAGCTGCTCGCAAATCAGCGCACAGCAGATCAGGACCTTCTTGGACGCGAGGGGGCCGTCCCCGCGCGCACGCTGGAGCCGAGGCCCTCGATCGGACGGCACGTCCGCCCGGCGCTTGTGCAGTCGGATGAGGGAGGCGGTCTCCGACACCTCTAGCGTCCAGCCGAGCTCGTCGTGGAAGAAGGCGGTGAGCCGTTCGCGCCCTTTGAGCGCTGTGCGGTATTCCTCCGGGTGGGTCTCGGCCCGGAGCCGCCCTGTGGCGTTCAGGATGCGCGCGGCCGGGCTGAGGTCGGGGTCGAGGCGCCGCCCGGTCATGCGATGCCCTGCCGGGACGGCACGTTCTCGATGGGAGGGGACGCACCCGGCTCAAGCGAGGTGACGCGCAGGCGCAGGTCGCGTCCCCAGAAGGACAGAGCCCCTTCGGCGAAGTCCGCTCGGGCTGTGGGGCCATGGTCGATGCAGCGGATCTCGACCAGGACGTTCGCCCCGTCCACGTGCCCCGCCCCGGTTCCCGTCACGGGGTCGAGGCGCATAAGCGCGGTCTCCACGGCGCGCAGCAGGGCCTCGACGGCCTCCGCGCCCAGCCCCGCGAAGTAGGAGAGTTCCACTTCGCCGGAGGTGACCAGCAACTCGGCCAGGCGGCGGTTCCGCTCCGCCTCCGCCATGGCCTCGGCCAGCGCGGCCTTCCGGTCGGCGGCGGTGTCAGGAACCGCACGGGGACGGCCGCTGGTCCGGCCTTGCCGCTCGTGCTCCCGGAGCGTCACCTCCACACGGTGGCGGTCGGGGCGGCCTGCCGCCTCGGTGCCGTGGGCCACATCCTCCTCGGCCCGGGGGGTGACCGCATGCCATGCGGACCAGTCGCCGAAGGCGGCGGCATGGACGCGCCGCGCGTCCTCGTCGGACCGCTGCCGGTGCAGGCTCTGGGCCAGGGCGTGGAAGTCGGCCCCGAGGTCGGAGCCGCGGCGGCGCGCCGAATAGCGGCGGTCGATGGCGATGAGGAGCGTGTAGACGGCGCCGGACGCGGAGGAGATGAGCCGCTGGACGGTGCCCTCCGGGGCGAACCACGATCCCAGAGCCGACAGCAGCCGTACCCGCTCCTCGACCCAGTGGTGTTGGTCGCGGGCGTCGATGAGCCCGGCGTGGGCGACCGCGGCCTCGGCGACCTGGCGGTGGCCGACCCGCTCCAGATCGGCCAGTGCTTTTTCGACCGAGACGAACGCTCTCTCGTACTCGCGGGGGAATTGCCGCAGCGCCTCGATGACACGATCCCTGTTCGCTCCGAACAGCATGTCGTTGGTGACGTCCGCCTGAACCAGTTGGCCGAGCGCGGCGTAGAAGTCGGCGGTCACACGCTGGAGTTCGCCGATGCGCGTCCGGACGTCGTCGAGGTCCATCGGCAACAGGCCCCTGCCCCTGCCCTCCCTGACATGGGCGGTGTCGTCGCCTTCCGCGAAATGCCTGATGATCTCTCGGATCGTGGTGGCGATGCTGTCGAGCAGGCGGCTGGGCAACTGCAAGGCGCGGCCGACGTCCAGGACCGCGTCCCGTACGGCCGCCACGACCGTCCGGCCCCGGCGCGTCAGCGCCCATGCCTCCTGCCTGACGATCAGCCCTTGGTAATTGCGGACGGGGACGGTGTAGTCGCGGAAGGGTTCGGCGAGCCCGTCGCCTGCCAGGCGTTCCAAGGCGCTACGCAGATCCTGCTCCGACAATGGAGCGTGGAACCCGATCTCGCGCATCTCGGCCGTGATCTCATCGAGATCGGCCATGGGGCCGCGGGTCGACAAGCGTTCCAGTGCCGCTAGGAGCGCGGTCCACCGATCGCGTGCCAGATCGTCGGAGAGGGAGAACACCGCCCAATCGGAGTGCTGTACCGCCTGCCACCACAGCCGTGGTTGTTCCAAGGCGGCCTCCCAAGCGTTGGTGACTGGCGTCCGCTCTGGCTGAGGCTGTCAGGAGTATCAAGAATAGTCCCCTGGGGAGTCACATTCCTTTGGAGATGGCCGCAATCTGCCATTCGGCAGTCATGGTTTGTCTTTTTTGCTGCGAATATATCTTCGATTCTGGGTTCCGACCACGTCCACGGGGACGTCGCCCCGGGCGGGCGTGCCCGCGGAGGTGGTACCCGCACTGGCGCCGTCCGCCTTGTGGACGTCCCACTGGACGGTGAGGGCCATCGTGGCCGCGATGGCGGTGCCCCCGGCCCCCGCAGCATCCAGCACCGGGTGGCCAAGCGCCGTGACCCGGCCCTGTCGGAAGAGAGCGTCGACCCCGGCGGAGGGGACGGCGCTGGCTGGGCGGGCGCGGGGGTGGGGGCTTCCAGGTCGAGCAGGCCAGCGATGCGGCCGATCTCGACGGTGATCGCGGCCGGGAGCCAGTGCGGGGGGCGGCAGCGTGGCGCGGACCTCGTCCGGGGTGTGGCGGCGCTCCGACTCCTTGGTCAGGCAGGACTCTGCCAGGTCCCGAACCAGTCCGGACGGGCCCGCCAGGTCCGGCGGCTGCCGCAGGACGCGGTAGAGCAGGGCGTGCAGCCCGTCGGCGCCTGAGTTGGACGGGCGGCGGCCGGTGGCCGCGTACGCCAGCACCGAGCCGAGGCTGAACACGTCGCAGGCCGCGGTGACCTGGCCGCCCTGGACCTGCTCGGGAGCCATGAAGGGCGGCGAGCCGACCAGGGCGCCGGTCCGGGGGGCGACGCTCGCGTCACGGTGCGGGCGATCCCGAAGTCGATCACGCGGGGGGCCGTCGATCGTCACCAGCATGTTGGGCGGCTTGAGGTTCCGGTGGATCAGGTCGCTGGCGTGCACGGCGCGCAGCGCGCGGGCGAGCCCGTCCGCCAGCGCCAGGACGGGTGCCTCGGGCAGCGGGCCGTGCTGTTCGACGGTGTCGGCGAGGGTGGGGCCCGGCACGTAGCCGGTAGCGCCCCACGGGTTCGCCGAGCCGGTGCTGGCGTCCAGGACGGGCGCCGTCTATTCGCCGCCGACCCGGCGCGCGGCCTCCACCTCGCGGCGGAACCGGCGCAGGAATCGTCCGCGCTGACGCCGGCTGAGCTGTACCGGGCTGTGTGAAGCGGCTCGAGACCTGCGTGGCCACGGCGGGGAGAGGAGCATCGTGGTGGTTGCTCCCAGTGGGACCGTTCTGTTTTGGGCGTGCGGCAGGAAGCTCGCCACTGTGCGGTTGAGGCTGGTGTACGAAGCGTGCATGGCGATTACCAAGAGTGCTGGTGGGATCTACCGGCGATGCGGGTGCGTGGATCCGCGGACGGGGAAGGCGTGGGGAGACCACTGCCCGAAGTTGGCGGCCGGTCGACGGCACGGGAGTTGGTATCTGCGGTTGGAGCTGCCGGTCGGTTCTGATGGTCGGCGTCGGCGGATCCGCCGTGGCGGGTACACCACACGCAAAGCGGCTGAGGAGACCTTGGCTCAGCTTCGCGCGCCGTCCGGTTCGGGCGGTGGGCTGGTCACGGTGGGCGAGTGGCTCCACCACTGGCTGGCCACCCGAACCGGCGCGGCGTCCACCATCCGTGGGTACGCGAGTCACGTGCGTCTCTACTTGGCTCCTTATCTGGGCACGGTGGTGCTGGCCGAGTTGTCGGTCGCGCATCTGCAGGCGGTGTTCGCGAGCATCGCCCGCCACCATCAAGCACGAGGAACGCCGCTGACGCCAGCAACGCTGAACCGGATCCGGGCGACGCTGCGGACCGCTCTCAACGCCGCCATCCGTCGAGGGCTGATCAGCGACAACCCGGCGTCCCGGGTCGAGTTGCCCACGGCCCGGCGCCCGCGCGCGGTCGTGTGGACCGCGGAACGTGTGCAGCACTGGCAGCGGACGGGGGAGCGTCCGCCGGTCGCGGTGTGGACTGCGGCGCAGACCGCCGAGTTCCTCGACACCATCCGTGATCACCGCCTGTACGCCGCCTACCATCTCATCGCGCTGCGGGGGCTGCGGCGCGGAGAAGCGGCAGGGCTGCGCTGGTGCGACCTGGACCTGGACCAGGGCGTCGCGATGATCTCCCAGCAGATCCAACAGCACCAGGGACATCTGACGGTGTGCCCACCCAAGACAGCCTCCAGCGCCCGTGTCATCGCCCTGGACCGCACCACCATCCGCGCCCTGCGCGCCCACCGCGACCGCCAGCAAGCCGAACGGCAACGGGCGCAGGAGGACTATCGGGACAGCGGCTACGTCTTCACCCGCCCTGGCGGTGATCCGTTGGGCCCTGATCGGCTGAGCTGCACCTTCCGCGCGTTGATCGCCGAGCATGGGCTGCTGCCGATCCGGCTGCACGACCTACGACACGGCGCTGCCACCCTCGCTCTCGCTGCCGGGGTAGAACTCAAGGTGGTGCAGGACATGCTCGGACATTCCAGCATCGTGCTGACCGCCGACACCTACACCTCCGTCCTCCCCGAGGTCGCGCACAAGGCAGCGGAGAAGACCGCTGCTCACGTGATGAAAGCGCGAGGCGTGGTCCCAGGAACCAATCGGACCCGCCGCCGAACACCGGGCCGGAAAAGGCGCCGTGGCGCCAGGAAGACGGGATCTCGGCCAGGTGTTTCAGCGGCGCATCCGGCCCGGCAGATAAGCCGCCCGCAGCGACGCTGAAGCAGCGGCCGTGGGGCGTGACCATGCTCTTTCAGAGCCCTTGGCTCCTTCGGTTCCTATCGCCGACACTTTGAAGGGCTAATCGAATAGGTGTCCGCATCGCCCAGTTCAGGACCGATGCGGTGGTCAGCCATGCCCGGCGGAGGAGGCGAGTCGTCGCCTGCGGGGTGGGCTAGACGGGTGTCCGATGCGCCTGGAATGACCGGGACCCAGGACGGCCTCAGCGCGGTCCCAGGCAGCGCCTGCCTCAGCCGCCGTGGACAGTGTTTGCCCTGGTCAAGGTGGGTGGGTTGCGTGGGACTCGAACCCACAACCTACGGATTAAAAGCCTGCTCTCGTATCAGAGCAGCGCTCTGAGTATCAGACTGTACCGCTCTGTCCGCATCCAGCACCATCCCCGTGCCGCTACATCCCGCTCCCTGCCAGTCCGTTTCGAAACCGCCGAGCAGACAACGAGCCGACATGGTCGCACGGCGCCCCGCGGCTAGGTGCCCATGAGCTGGCCTCTGTCCTTAGCCTGTAGCAGCGGAAGATGTGGACCATCCCCGCGTGCACGGGGCCGACAGGGTGACCGCGCCCAGGGACAGGACGACGTCCGAACCATCCCCGCCTGCGCGGGGCCGACTGCGACGCGACCGAGGTCATCGAGGAACCATCCCCGCGCGCGGGGGGCTGGCCGCAGGCATGAGGAGCAGCAGGTGAAGGCCACCGAACCATCCCCGCGTGCGCGGGGCCGACAAGCACATGGCCACCCACCGCACCCGCGGGCTGGAACCATCCCCGCGTGCGCGGGGCCGACGGTACGCAGAGAGTAATGATCAGCTCACCGGAAGAACCATCCCCGCGTGCGCGGGGCCGACGGAGAGCCTGGACCGGATCCTTGCGGCGGCGGCGAACCATCCCCGCGTGCGCGGGGCCGACAGCGGGGACTCGTCCAGCGCGATGAACGTCAGCGAACCATCCCCGCATGCGCGGGGCCGACCCGCCCCGTGCCCGACCAGCCGAAGGAGACCCGGAACCATCCCCGCATGCGCGGGGCCGACGCCTGGCCGTACGGCTGGTTGATCATCTTGGCCGAACCATCCCCGCATGCGCGGGCCGACGGGATGTCCACGCCCGCGGCCTTGTAGCACCACGAATCATCCCCGCATGCGCGGGGCCGACCATCGCCGGGTGCCCGCCGACCGCGTCGACCTCGAACCATCCCCGCATGCGCGGGGCCGACGTCTGCAGCCGGTGCAGTCGGGCCAGGTAGTCGGAACCATCCCCGCGTGCGCGGGGCCGACCTGCTCTGGGGGGACGGCGCCGGGTATCTGCGGGAACCATCCCCGCGTGCGCGGGGCCGACGTCGGCCCGAAGGCTACGACGTGCTCACCAGGCGAACCATCCCCGCGTGCGCGGGGCCGACGGCAAGCTGGCGCACGACGCCTACGCTCGCGCGGAACCATCCCCGCGTGCGCGGGGCCGACGCGCGATGAACGAGGCGAACACGCCGGTACAGCGAACCATCCCCGCGTGCGCGGGGCCGACGGGCTCTGCCACAGTGTCCGGCTCGTCCACTGAGAACCATCCCCGCGTGCGCGGGGCCGACGCCGTCAACGCCGCAGCGACGGCGGTGATGGGCGAACCATCCCCGCGTGCGCGGGGCCGACCAAATTATAGGTGTTGATCAGCCCGGTCACCGAGAACCATCCCCGCGTGCGCGGGGCCGACCAGCGATCGTCACCGTGGCCCTGGTGACGACCGGAACCATCCCCGCGTGCGCGGGGCCGACATCCTGAAGATCGCAGCAGGAAAAGACCTACGAGAACCATCCCCGCGTGCGCGGGGCCGACTCCGCCCATTCCTTCAGCTCCCCGACGACATGCGAACCATCCCCGCGTGCGCGGGGCCGACCGTGCCGTGGGACGCCGCATGCTCTGATGGGTGGAACCATCCCCGCGTGCGCGGGGCCGACGCGCCCGGCGCCGACTGCGTGGTGTTCAGCGGGGAACCATCCCCGCATGCGCGGGGCCGACAACGTCTTGTCCCAGCCGCCGCCCGCGTTCGTCGAACCATCCCCGCGTGCGCGGGGCCGACGTGACGAACACCGGGACGTGCGCCGCCTCTACCGAACCATCCCCGCGTGCGCGGGGCCGACGGGGTGTACTTGTCTGCCCACTCCTTCTGCTGCGAACCATCCCCGCGTGCGCGGGGCCGACCTCCGTATGGAGATCGTCTACGGCTGGTACGTGGAACCATCCCCGCGTGCGCAGGGCCGACTCGGGCGCGGAGCCGCCGTACCAGAGCTGCGGGGAACCATCCCCGCGTGCGCGGGGCCGACCCGCGGAGACCGCGCCGGCGCGCGTCCATCTCCGAACCATCCCCGCGTGCGCGGGGCCGACCCCGAGTCCGTGGAGGTGGACTGTCGGCGCTGCGAACCATCCCCGCGTGCGCGGGGCCGACAGCTCACGGGCTTCATCGTCGACTGCTACGCGAGAACCATCCCCGCGTGCGCGGGGCCGACGAGTCGATCGACATGGCTCGCCTCGCCGAGAAGGAACCATCCCCGCGTGCGCGGGGCCGACGTCGCGATCGCCTGCGTCGTCGTCGGCCTGGTCGAACCATCCCCGCGTGCGCGGGGCCGACTAGGTCTCAATGGCGTAGTCCCACCAGTCAGCCGAACCATCCCCGCGTGCGCGGGGCCGACTTGCGCGGCGCGGTCGAGGCGGGAATGGTCACCTGAACCATCCCCGCGTGCGCGGGGCCGACTCTTAGGGTCGCTCGATGGAGCAGGCCAGGCGAGAACCATCCCCGCGTGCGCGGGGCCGACGCGTTGACCTGCCAGTCCTCGTCGTTCTCGTCCGAACCATCCCCGCGTGCGCGGGGCCGACTCCCCATTCATCAGTCCCATCATGGAGACCAGCGAACCATCCCCGCGTGCGCGGGGCCGACGGCCGGGCAGAATATGAGGACGTCCTTCAGATCGAACCATCCCCGCGTGCGCGGGGCCGACATCGGATCGTATGCCCGAGGAACGGGATCGCCAGAACCATCCCCGCGTGCGCGGGGCCGACCGCTGGCTACGCGACCAACGCCGCCGGCACGGCGAACCATCCCCGCGTGCGCGGGGCCGACGCCAAGGTCGTCGAGGCGATCACGCGCCGTGACGAACCATCCCCGCGTGCGCGGGGCCGACTGGCGGATCCCGCCCAAGCTCACGGCGGAGCGGGAACCATCCCCGCGTGCGCGGGGCCGACCCGTGCGCCTAGGAGGTGAAATGCACGTTCACGGAACCATCCCCGCGTGCGCGGGGCCGACGCTTTCTGACCTGCGACGTTATCGGCGGGAGGGCCGGTTTTCATTCGGTTGGTTTGTGATCATGGCCGGTGGCGGCGTCTGGGGCCTGTGGTGTTGTCGTGGGGTGGGTTTGGTGGGGCGGGTGGTTTTGTCGATGGGTGTGGCTAGCTTACGTTGTGTGAGTATCGGGTGGTCGGCGTCGAGTGCGGGGAACCCACTGGCGGTGCTGTGGGGTAAGAGTGCGGGCAGGGCTGGTGGGCGGGCGAACCTGCTGTTGCAGCATTTGCTGGACACGGTCGCGGTTGCCGAGTTGAGTGTTTCCAATCTTGTCGGGGACGACCCTCAGCAAAGCCCGACGGGCTGCTCGCAGATCCTGACGCCACGAGCCCTGTAATCAAAGCCATCAGGCCACCGCGTCCCCTTGTCCGTCACGGCGTCCTCCAGCTTGGCGCCGTTGAGGTTCGCCCCCCGCAGATCGGCACCAACCAGGTTGGCGCCGCGTAGGTCGGCGTCATCCAAGATCGCACCGCTCAGGTGGGCCCTGCTGAGGTTGGTACTCCAGTTGTAGATCGCGATGCTCATGCTTGAGTGGCTTGTCGCTGGTAATGGCTGGTCTGGGATCGGGCCTGGTGGCGGCGTCGCCAGTGGGACTCGGTGGGCCGTGTTGTGGACGAGCCGGACGACGAGCGTGTTGAACAGGTGCTGGATTTCGTTGCAGGTGAGCGGTATCAGCTTGTCCGGGCTGGGGTGGCGGGCGTGTTCGTCGGCGCGGACGACGGCGAGGAAGGCATGGGCGAGCATCGCGAGGGTGACCCAGCGGTGCCAGGACGTCCAGCGTCTGACCTGGCGCTCGTCCAGTCCGGCCAGGCCCTTGCCGGACTGGAAGGTCTCCTCGACCGTCCAGCTGCGTCCGGCAACCCGCGCCAGGGTAGACAGCGGAACCGGGGTAGCTGAGTAGCAGCGGTAGAAGGCGGGTTCGCCGGTGCGCCGATTGCGGCGGATGAGCAGTTGGTGGTGGCCGGGCCGGCCGTCGGTGATGTTGGCCAGGGCCCAGTCGTAGAAGCGGTGGCCCTTGGCTCCAGCCCCGGCGGAGAGCTTCTGCCAGGCCCGCCTCGGCAGCCTCTTGACCAGGGCGTCGGCGCGGAACTTGCCCGCGCGGGTGGCGATCTGGTGGTCACGGGCAACGGCAAGAACGTAGCCGACCTGCCGTTTCTCCAATGCGGTCCGCAGGTGCGGGTTATCTCCGTAGACCTCGTCGCCGGCCGCCCAGGATACGGGGACGCCCGCATCCAGAGCGCGGCCGATCATGCGGGCGGCGAGTGCGAGTTTCGTGGCAAACCCGACGGTGTCGGGAATCCCGGCGGCCCGGCGGCGGGCCGTGTCCTCAGTCCATGAGCGCGGGACACATGGTTCCCGGTCGATCGCCGCATGCCCGCGCCGGGTGGAGTAGGCGAGGTAGACGGCGACCTGGCTGTTCTCGACGCGTCCGGCGGTGCCGGTGTACTGCCGCTGCACGCCCACCGTGGCGGCGCCCTTCTTGAGGTCACCGGTCTCGTCGACGACCAGCACCGCCGCGGTGTCGTGCAGGTGCTCGACGACGAAGCCGCGGATGTCGTCGCGGACCGCGGCGGCGTCCCACCTGGCCCGCGACAGCAGGTGCTGCAGGCCGTAGGGGTTCGCGTCCCCGACGTGCTCGGCGAGCGTCCAGCAGTTCTTCGCGGCAGGTCCGACAGCAGCCCAACCACGAACGCCCGTGCCCGACGCCGTGGTTCCACCCGCGCGAACCGCCCCGCGATACGGCCCATCAGGACCTCGAATGTCTCCTGCCAGCGGCCAGGATCTATGCTGTGACCTGTGGCCGCCGTCTGATCTTCTGTCTTCACACACCGATGATCAACGGTGGCTGCATCTGTTCGGGGACCAGCCCACAAGCGCGATCATCAGCAGCGGGCGGCATACCGCCTGGCCCAGCCGGTGGCGGCCACCACCTCGCGCGCGATGTCCACGACAGGCCGTCCGTCCGTCACCACCCGCACCGTTCCCGCTGGGGCCCGCCGGTCCAGGAGCCGTGCGTTGCGCGCGCCGCCTTCCAGCTCGTGCTCCAGCTCGGAGCCAAGCTCCCGGCCCACCAGCCGCTCGCGGGCGGTGGCGTCCGAAGCGGTGAGCAGAACCCGTACGATCCGCACCTCCGCCCCCATGGCGCGGCTGAACATGCCCGTCGTCTCTGGCAGCACGCTCGCGGTGTTCGTGTAGATCAGGCGGCGGTAGCCGCTCTCGGCGAAGTTCGCCCACACCGCAGTCAGGCTCCTCTCGGTGATCTCCGAACGGTGGGGGTCCCCCTCCGGTGCCGGATGCACCTGCCCCATGAAGTCACCGTCGATGACCGCATGGGAAACCTCCTCGGCACGCAGCAACGCCGAGACCTCCCACCCCACCGTGGTCTTGCCGACCCCGGCCCGTCCGCCGATGAGCAGTACTTCCGCGTGATCCATGGACGCAGCGTGCCAGCTGGCGACCGCCTCACGCGATCCGATATCGATCCGTCCCCATAACCGCCTCCCCGACCAGCAAGATCGCGATCTACAGCTGGAGTATTAGCCCTCTTCATGGACGTCCGGTGCAGGAACGCCTTGATGAGGTTGGTGGCATCGAAGGCCGCGCCGTCGAAGAACGCATTCGACATCGAAGCCTCACGCATGTCCGCATTCGAGAAACTTGCGTTGCAGGAGATGGTGTTCCGCAGATCCGCTTGGAAAAGGCGTGCGCGTTGGAACCGTGCCGACTCCAGGTGAGCCCCTTGAAAGGTCGCGAGGTAGAGATTGGCTGACTGCGCCGTGACGCGGGTCAGGTCGGTCCTCTCCAGGACCGTTATCGCCGGTGTCTCCTTCGGGCGAGTTCCGATGACCTGGAAGACGGCGTCCAGGTCCACGCCGGCCCGCTGACTGGTGTCGGCCGAGGTGGGGTCGTAGTAGGAGGGCGGCACCAGGGCCTTCTCGTCACCGACCGGCAAGTGTCGTGGGGCCGACTACGTGAGCGTGTCCGTGAGCACGCTCTTGCCGGAACCATCCCCGCGTGCGCGGGGCCGACGGGGCATTTCTGCGGAGGAGTCATCTCGCTCGAGAACCATCCCCGCATGCGCGGGGCGACTCGACGCAACGGGCACGGACGGGCGCGAATCGAGAACCATCCCCGCATGCGCGGCCGACGGCATCGACAAAACCGGCGACGCGCTAAAGGAAGAACCATCCCCGCATGCGCGGGGCCGACTGGACGACGCCCGACCCCGAGAACGGGCTGGAGGAACCATCCCCGCATGCGCGGGGCGACGTGCCTGGGTTGCTCGCCCTCCTCCACCAAGGCGAACCATCCTCGCAGGCGCGGGGCCGACGCCTAACCCTTCCGGCAAGGGTTCCGGTAACCCGAACCATCCCCGAATGCGCGGGACCGACGGTTCAGGACCGCTGGCATGGCCACCGAAGGTCGAACCATCCCCGCGTGCGCGGGGCCGACGGGCGCTACTGGGACCTGTGCTGCGGTCGCGAGGAACCATCCCTGCATGCGCGGGGCCGACTGGAAGTCCCCGGAGGGCGTCCACCTCATGACGGAACCATCCCCGCGTGCGCGGGGCCGACCGGACCGCGCGGCTGCGACGCGCGCAGGCCAGGGAACCATCCCCGCGTGCGCGGGGCCAACCACTGGTGGCGGGGCCCAGCACTCCCCATCGGGAACCGTCCCCGCATGCGCGGGGCCGACCCGGTGCGGTCGCCGGTGGCGTCGTCGTAGGGGGAACCGTCCCCGCGTGTGCGGGGCCGACGCTCCGCGCTTATGCGCTTCGCCGCCTTCCGCCTAACTGGCTGCGTGTGCGTGGGATGAGCGCAGGACGGCCAGGTGGAACGCGGAGAGAAGCATTGATGCATGGGTGGGGTCCGGCGAATGCTCTCAACGAAGAAGCGTGTTCGTGATGCAGGAGCCGGGCTGACGGTTTACCCGGTGTGTGGTGTGGGGGCTGTGGTGGGGCGGGCGAGGGTGAGGAGGCCGCATCCGTAGGAGCGGGCGCGGCCTATGCCGTAGATGAGAGTTGCGCGTAGGGCGGCTTCATCGGTCACTTCGAGGAGGCCCTGGAATGTGGCTTGGTGGAGGGCGACCTTTTCTCCTTGGCCTTTGGTGAATCTGATCCGCTGACGTTCTATCAGGCGGAGGTTGTGGGCTTGTTCAGTGGGGAGTGGGTGGGGGGTGGTGGCGGGAGGGATTTCGAAGCCTTTTTTTATTGATTGTTCGAGGAGCCAGGTGGTTTGCTGTTCGGCTGTGACGTGGGGGCGGCGGATGCCGCGTTGGCCGTGGCGAGGCACGACGTAGGTGGGGTTGGCGGTGAGCCGGAAGGCGTAGCGTTGCCCGGCCTTGAGTTGCTGCAAGAGCGGTTCGTAGGACTTTGTGGCCCAGGACGGGACGTCGGAGCGGGGCCATCCGGCTTGTTCGACCAGGTGCGTGAGGTCGGGGCGGTGGGCGGAGACGATGTAGAGGGAGACCTTGTGTCTGGAGTCGGTGTCCAGGCGCCACAGGACGCGGTCGTCGGGCTCGAGGATGGGCGGGAAGCCCGTCATCACAGCGGCATGCATGCGTTGAGGACTGCCCAGCAGGTGGATCGCGCCGGCCCGGCGCGGG
The DNA here is from genome assembly GCF_001552135.1 of Actinomadura chibensis NBRC 106107. Taxonomy (GTDB): domain Bacteria; phylum Actinomycetota; class Actinomycetes; order Streptosporangiales; family Streptosporangiaceae; genus Spirillospora; species Spirillospora chibensis. The sequence goes on from NZ_BCQP01000043.1 coordinate 79,727, forward strand.
TTGAGATAGGCGCGCGTCAGGTACATGAGGGGGTCATCCCAGCAAATCCATGGGGTCGTGAGGGTGGTTGGCGGGGCGGATGGGCGGGAACACGCGATCGTGTCTGACGCCCCGGCTGCCGAAGCGGCGCTGAAAGGGCGGAGAGGGCAGCGGTATGTCGGTCATGTGGCCGTCGCCTGTCCGGTCGTCGACGAGGATTTCGCAGGTGATGAGATCGTCGTTGCGGCGGCGACGGCGTTGTTCGGCCGGGCCTGCCTGCCATTCGAGGTCGGCGAGAGCAGCCTCGACCGAGGTGTAGCGGTCGGTGTGCTCGATCAGTATTGGACGAGAGGGCGGGCAGGAACGTCGTCCGAGATACAAGGGATGGCGCGGCGTCTTCAGCGCCTCGGCGAGTTGGCCCGTGGGCGGGCCTTGCAGCGCGACCACGAAGACGGCGTCCGTTACGTAGTGGCGGCGGGTGACCTTGGTCGATTCGTGGGGACGGAGTGTGGAGCCCGCCGCGGTCGGCATTCGCTGCAGGGCAGGGTCGGCGCTTCGAGATGCGGCGGTGACGATGTGGTAGTCGACGAGGAGTTGTCCCGGCTGGTCGATGCGGACGCCGAAGTCGAGTGATGCAAGGTCGGTCAGGTCGGCGCCGCGGGGACGGCCCAGGGCTGAGGCGAGCAGGCCTATCACGCCCGACTTGGTGGGGGCCGTGCGGGTGCTGCGGGTGTTGTGGCGGCTGGCGATGCCCCAGGACTGCAGGGGGCCGGCCAGCCGAAGAAGCAGCACGCTCATTGTGTGATCCGTTCGCCCAGTGTGGCGCGGACGGTGTCCAGTGCCGTGTCGAGGGGCTGGGCGGGCGGTAGTTCGATCTGCTTTTCGTCGTTGACCCGATCACCGAGCCAGGCGGGGTAGATCAGGGCGCTGGTGAGCGGGCTGGTGCCGTACATCTTGTCTTGTTCGCTGTGGTAGGTGACCAGTTGTGCGACGGACGCGGGCACGATCCCGCCTTCGGGGGCGCGGACGGGTTCCTCGAACGCGCCGGCGAGGCTGACCGGCTGGTCGGCGCGCACATTGATCATGATCAGGTCGGGTCTGGTGTGGGCTGCGAAGGTGTTCTGCTTGCCGGTGGGCATGGCGGTGGCGAAGGTCTTGGCGAAGGCCAAGGCGAGGTCCAGGGCACGGTCGGTCTCACCATCGAGGTTGGCGATCAGGTCGCGCATCGAGACGGTGGCGAACCGGTACAGGGTGGCGGAGTTGAACTCTATTGTGCCGATCATTCCGGCGCCGGTTTCGTCTTGGCGGCGGGATTCGTCGTCGACGGCGGTGAAGTAGTCGAACTGGTCGCTGACGACTTTGTGTGTGGAGAGGGCGTGGGCGACCTGGCAGGCGGCATCGACGTTCAGTTCGGGCGCATCGGCGACCATCCTGCCGAACAGGGCGACAGCACCGGCGTGCCCTTTGATGCCGAGTTCGTGTAGATCAAGGCCGGTGATGCGGGCACGGATCTGGTCGGGATCCTCGACGACCTCTTCGAGGTCGGCGGCCACCAGCGCGTCGGCGACCCGTTCGACCTGGTCGTGGCCGAGGAACAGCAGGTACTCGGTGATCGGCTTGTTCTTGGCGAGCTTCACCTTCTTGAACAGCGCGAGTGTCGCCGCGGTGCCGATAACGTCGGACGCCGCGCCCAACGCGGGTCGGCGTGCGGTGACGGCGTCGCCGATGACGCGGGGGAGTTGCCGGGTGCGCAGACCTCCGTCCTTGGCCAGGTTCGGGTCGTTGAGGAAGGCGTCGCGAACCGCGCGTTTCCACGCCTGGGAGGACACTCGGGCCCGGAGCACACCGCCGTAGGTCGCGGTCTTGGGGCTTCCGGACTCGTCTCGGTTCAGGTTGGAGGGCGGTACGGACTGCAGGACATGGACGTCGAGGAAGGTCATCGATCAAGCCCCTAACTGTAGGTGTCGGTGGTGTCGTCCTGGTCGTCTTCGGTACTGGGAATCCATCGGTAGTCCAGGCCCCAGCGTCGGCGGGTCTGTGCGCGGAGTTCCGGGACGGGCCAGGACTCCAGGTCGGCGGCGAGAGCGAGGTAGTCCATAGGGATGGCGTGCTGGCGGAGTTGGGGGACCAGGACACGCAGGTGGCCGACCACCTCCTCGATGCTGTCGGCGGTCGCGGCTGCCAGGAATCGGCGGTCCACTCCTTCGGGGGAGGTGCTTTGGAGCGCTTGGTGCAGGCGCCCGGCGGCCCTGCCCACGGTGGTTCTCTGCCGGCCCTGGGAGGGCTGGTGCATCCGACGATCCTGTGATTGCTGGTGGAAGGCGTACAGGGCCAGCGTGTAGTGGGCGGCGGCCTCCACCCGGGCCTGGGCCTGCGGCCCCCAGCGGGCGGGGACCGCCAGGCTCACCGGCGCGATGTACTGGAACATGGCGGGTATGTCCATCGGCTTTTTGCTCAGGCCCCGGCGGCACGCCGCCAGCCCGGCCCGGTCGAAGTCGACGGCCTGATTTCGGCGGACGAGGAAGGCGTCGAGAACGACCGCCAGTTCTGCCTGCCAACGAGGCCGCACGGCCGTGGTGGAAGAAGTCATCAACCAACCTCTGCAGACGGGCGGGGAAGGGCTGTGTCCAAGTCCCTGCGGAACCGGCGTTCGGCCAGCGCGGCGTCGATCCATTCCGTACGGTCACGGCCCGAACGGACCAGGCGGCCGCGAATGGCGCTCGGTGGCACCTGCAGCAGTAGCCGGTCGGCGATCTGATAGGTCCTAGCGCGGATCGTGGACCCCCACTGTTCGCTTGCCTCTTGAGGGGGACGGTCACCGCCCAGACCGGCGAGCCAACGGCGGAACTGTTGGTCGAGGGTCGCGTACAAACTCATGCGAGCGTCGTCGCGGCGGCCCTTCAGAACGCGGTCGTCCTTGCAACCCGCGGCCTTGGCCAGATCGACTGCCAGGGTGCCCAGGTGGCGCGCGGTGGCCTCGGCGTCCCGAACACCGTTCAGGGCGACATGCTCCCAACGATCGCCGGTCGAGTGCAGGACCGCGATGGGAAGGGGCAGGTCGTCGACGTAGGTGTCGTCGATAGTCGCGCTTTTGGCGCCGTAGACGATGCCGAATGCGCGCAGCAGCAGAAGCCGCCCCGCCAGGGGACCCTTGGCCAGGAAGCGAAGTTGGACCAACACCTCGGGCGGTTTGAACTCCTCATGCGTGGTGTCGGTCACTGACTGGTGGGCCAGGATCGTACCCAGGCCGCGCCACAACTGCCGTTGCGGCCGGTGGGTGATCGGCATGAACACCGTCCGCCCCAATTTCTTCTCCTGGACGGAGCTGCGTCGCCAGGCGGTGTGGGGCTCGATCTGCCACAGGTCGGGTGTGCGGAGTCGGTCGCCTGCGCAGAGCACGAGCCGTCGGACCCGTGGCCCGTCGGGCGTGATGTCGGCGACGAGGCGGACTCGGCGTCCGAGCCAGGTGTACAGGTCCAGCAGGCCGGCGAGTGTGCGTTCCCGCCAGCTCGGATCCACGGGGGGACGTTCCCAGGACGGCATGTCCCCAGAGCCGCTGTTGGTACCGTTCAAGATCATCAGGTTGTACATCAGGGTGTGCCAGAGTGTCGGCCCGGTCGGGATGAGGACGCCGAGCTGGCCGAGGGGCCCGGTCGGGTTGCCGGTGGTCTTGCCGGCTTTGGCCTTGGGGTCGCCGACGGCGGCCGTCTTGATGGCTGCGGTGTCCCAGGCGTGTGCGTGCAGCAGCCAGCGTGCGGCCTCGGCCGGGGTCAGCGACGGCGGCTCGTGGTCGCGAACCGCGGAGAATATGGGCGCGTTGTTGCCAGCAGCCAGGAAGGGAATGGCCAACGCGATCGTCTTGGTCTCGCCGTTGCCGCTGCGCAGCCCGGCGACCTGCCCGAACGGTTTCTGCGGGTGGAACAGGTCGAATCGATCCCGGACGGTGTCGAGATAGCGGTTGATCGAGTCGACGGGCAGCCGCCCCGGCTCCCACAGTGAGATCCATTCTTGGCTGGAACGGGGGCCGGGATGAGGCCATTGACCCACGGCTCGGTGGACCACCGCCAGCATCAACCGCAGGATCGGCGGGTACTGGGTGGCGACGTCGAGAGCGAGGTCCTGGATTTCGTGAGCTCGAATGAGGGCCTGTCTCAATGACAGGGGCTTGGCGGTGCCATCGACGAGCAGACACGGCAGCCACGGCTCGTCCACGAGATTGAACGCCAATTCCGAAGACGACTGCGGGGTAGTGCCACTCGGGGGGCTAGGCACGGGTGACCTCCAAACCGGTTTCGGGGCTGTAGTTGACATGGCGGTCGGCCATGCGGAGTGGGCCATCGGGCGGCAGCAACAACACCCGTGCCCGCGCCAGCCAGGGCGTCCAGCGCCATGCCGTGGGCGTGAACGTCTGCTCCAGGGCGGCATCGGTCAGTTGCTGCGGAAGCCGGATGGCTTGATCGAGAATCGTGTCGATCTCGCCCGGAGCGGGGCGTCGTCGTAACGCGATGGGAGACGGGTCGCTCGCCGCAGAGACAGGGACGGCGTGGTCGGGCTGCTGCTTGGCGCCGCTTTCGGAGTCGATCTCCCGCAGGAGGATGACCTCGATGGTCCGGGCGCCGAGACGCACGGTGGCCTGAACCTCCGGATCGTCTTCGTCTCGGGCCTCTCCGATGCTGCCGATATCGGTCAGGGCGTCACAGTCGGGCGGCGGCAGGATGATCTGACGTGCCGCGAGCTCCATCGACGCCAACGTGTCCTGATGGTCCTCGGCAGCACGCCGCAGGTCACGCTGCCAGGAATCCGGACCGATCGGCTCGTCGCCGTACACCTCGTTGATCAAGCCGGGGATGTCTTCGGGAAGGTTCACCCGATCGCGGCCACCGCTACGCAACGCCGCAGCCGTCCGCCACAGCAGATGCTCGCCATACACCAGGGCGCTGCCGAACGGTAGACGCGGCGGCCCGTCCGGGACGTGCGCGCAGCCCGCTACCAGCAGGCGCGGTTCCCGCAAGGGCTCTGGCCGCTCCCTTCCGTGGTGACGATGCACCCGTCCGAGCCTTTGCAACAGCAGGTCCACCGGTGCCAGATCGCTGACCCCCACATCGAAGTCGACGTCCAATGACTGCTCCGCTACCTGCGTGGCGACGACAACACGAGGACCGAGCCGAGCTTTCCGTTGCGGGCCGAACTCGGCGATCAGACAATCGTCGCGAACTCGACGATCCGCTACCGTGAACCGAGAATGAGCCAAGGTCACCGCTGTGGGACCGAACTTGTTCTTCAGCGCCTGCCAGGTCCGCTGCGCGCGCCCGACGGTGTTACGGATGACCAGAGCGCTGCCGCCTTCCGCAAGCAATTCCGTGATGGCATTGACAACGGCGTCAGGGGCCTCGCCAGGTTCATCAAGGAAATCCAGACGCACGGGAACACTGCCCGCGGATCGTGCCGGTGCCACCCGCATCTGGGACTCGCCACGACGCACGCTGATGATCTGGGGGTACCGCATGACCGCGGCCGACTCGACAGCTTCACCTGAATAGGCCGCCAGCAGTTCTCGGCGCGTCCGTTGCGGCAGGGTCGCCGACAGCAACACCACCGGGACCTGCAAAGCGCCGAGCCACGACAGAACACGTCGAAGGATGACCGACATGTAGGCGTCGTACGCATGGACCTCATCGACGATCACCACTTTCCCGATCAACCCGAGCATCCGCAGAGCGACATGCCGCGCGGCCACTCCCGCCAGCAGCAACTGGTCGACCGTGCCCACCACCACCGGGGCCAGCAGCCGCTTCTTACCGCCCGACAACCACTGCGAGGCGCTGAGCCCACCATCGCCCTCGTCGACCCCGATGCCGTTGAGAAGCAGCTGCTGGTACTCCTCCCGCCGAGCCGCCTTGCCATGGGCGAGAACGACCGTGGTCTGACCCTCCTGCTTCTCCAGCCACTTGGTCACCCGACCGAACATCTGGTTGGACGTGGCCTGCGTCGGCAAACCCACGAAGATCCCACGCGCACCGGTCCGAGCCGCCAAGACCTCGGCCGCCGCCAAGGCCGCTTCGGTCTTGCCGACGCCCATCGGCGCCTCAATGATCATCAACTCGGGCCCCTCGGCCCGCTGCGCCTGCCATAACGCCTTCGTCTGGACATCCCGCGGTCGGGTAATGGCCGGCCATCGAACGGCGAAGAACGCCGGCGGCTCGGCCGAAGCCAGACTCGGATCCGGCCGCCACACGTCCCGCAGCCCCATCACGTCGTTCGTCCGTCTCGCCGTCGCCGGGGATACCTGCAAATACTCATCTGAGAACGGCGCTTGGTAGCTGTAGAGACTCTCGGTACTGGCCAGCCAGTCCGCCAGGATGACAACTCCCGCGACGCCCACCTGCAACGGAACCGGAAGCCGCACCTGGCCCCAGGAGCCTGGCTCGACATCCAGATGAGCGGACACCGCCTGGAACAACTCCTGCCGGATCGTGGCCCAGCCCGGATGCTCGCCGACCAACGCCCGCTCAGCGACGTCCCGCCACAACGGACCGGGAAAGACGCCATGGTGACCAGCGAGCACGAGCGCCGCCCAGTCCGCCTCCTCCCACCCCGAAGCGTCCAGCAACTGCCGCAACGAGTAGGCCGACACCAACGAGTGCGGTGTGCGTGTCCGCTCGGAGAACGGCAACCCGGCTCGACGCCCAACCCGCGCGTGCCATGCGCTCTTGGATTGGAAGTCCGACGCCTTCCCCAGGTCGTGGAGCGCCGCCAGCCAGCACACCAGCCGCTCCGCTTCAGCCTCCCCTCCAGGAACCACGGCGTAGAGCTGCGACTTGAGGGGCTGCGGTAGAAACTCACGCCACAGCCACCCGGCCACGTTGCCCGTGTCGATGAGGTGAGAGACGAGCGGGTGCCACGCCTGCGCCGGAACCGACTTCTTCCGACTCGCCAGCCCTGTCTTGCCCCACGCGGCACGCGCCGCGTCCGACAGCGGCTCCATGAAACCCCCTCACCTGGATGCCTTTGTTGTACAACCGGCCACCGACAGAATTCAGCCGTATCCCGGCACTCTCACCGAAGGTGAACAAGATTTACGTTCATCGATCTCATCCCCGCTAGAGCGGGGCAAGTGTCCACCGAAGTGCTCAATAACGGACAATCTCCGCATTAGTGGAGCGAAGCTGAGGCGGCATGCCCGAGCTTGGTCCGCGGACTCTGGAGGCAAGACATGTTCTAAGTTATTAAGCATATCGACAGGCACTTGGTCTTCATCTTGCTATGCCTATCTGAGTGACCGCCTGGCGGCACACGTTCGGGTGGTGTAGTCCTCGTGTGATGCGTCCAGTGCGGGGACGCCAAGTCCCTAAGGGGGATGTGTGTCAGACCGAGTCCCAGCGAACAAGATCAACTGGAGGGCGGTGATCTTTAAGCGATTAAAGCCGCTGATTAGCGCTCAGCCTCTGCGCGACATAGCGAAGTTGATCTTTATCAACTTCGGTGCGCGGCTGTGCTGGGAGGTGCTCCGCCGCCTCATCACGTAACGGGCCGGTAGAACCGTCGTCAAAGACGGCGGAGCCTGGTGGTCTCCCGTCCATGAGCGGGAGACCACCTTCATCATGATGGAAAACCGTGCCTGGCTCCACCGAACCAGAATCAAGAGGCGACCACAGAGCGGGTTCTTCTGCAACAGAACCCCACCCGAGCCGCGCCCTCACGAAGGTCTTGTCCAACCCGGCATGGGCGACCAGCACGTCGCCATCATCGGCCCCGAATTCGACCCGCCTGCCAACGGCACCACCACATGAGCACCGTCATTGTCCTCATCGCCGCACCACAAGGACTCCGCGGCCACCTCACCCGCTGGATGGTCGAAGTACACGCCGGCGTCTTCGTCGGCAACCCCAGCCGCCGCATCCGCGACCGCCTCTGGGATCTACTCGCCACCCGCATCGGCGACGGACAAGCCATCCTCGTCGAACCAGCCACCAACGAACAAGGCTGGACCGTCCGCACCGCAGGCAAAGACCGCTGGAAACCCGTCGACTTCGACGGCCTCATCCTGTCTGCACGCCACCGAAACCAACCAAACCAAAACCCGCCCCCCACCAGATAAACCCCCAGGTTGACAAGTGTCCGCCCCGCGCACGCGGGGATCGTCCCCGCGTCGAGTGGGGTGTCCGCACCGCTAGCTCGTCCGCCCCGCGCACGCGGGGATCGTCCCGAGCCCCCAGGACCCCGGCCCCCAGCAGGATGGTCCGCCCTGCGCACGCGGGGATCGTCCCGGATGGGGGAATTTCGGCGGCGGGTTCCAAGAGTCCGCCCCGCGCACGCGGGGATCGTCCCATGCGGCCCGCGCGCGTCTGGCGGGACATTCCGTCCGCCCCGCGCACGCGGGGATCGTCCGGCGGGAGCCCCCGCGTCGGCCGCGAGGAGGACGTCCGCCCCGCGCACGCGGGGATCGTCCCGACAGCCCGACGGGGGTGAGGTCGGTGGCTAGGTCCGCCCCGCGCACGCGGGGATCGTCCGCACTCGACATGGTCCGCGAGCCCAGCGGTGCCGTCCGCCCCGCGCACGCGGGGATCGTCCCACGAAGGTCACGGCGGACACCGAGGAGGCGAAGTCCGCCCCGCGCACGCGGGGATCGTCCGAGCTAGGGCACCGCGTCCTGCCCGTCTTCCACGTCCGCCCCGCGCACGCGGGGATCGTCCGCGAAGAATGGGCCCCACCCCGTGTGGGGCCCTGTCCGCCCCGCGCACGCGAGGATCGTCCCAGCGTGGCGGGCGGGAGGTCGGGCCCCCGGCCGTCCGCCCCGCGCACGCGGGGATCGTCCACGGCTAGGGGGCGAGTTGTCTCGCAGCAACAGGTCCGCCCCGCGTGCGCGGGGTCGACGCGCGGCGGAACTGCACTCCGCTGGCGATGGCGGAACCATCCCCGCGTGCGCGGGGCCGACACCGGTACGCATCTCCGTGTCGAGCGTCTGCGCGAACCATCCCCGCGTGCGCGGGGCCGACGAGAACCCGTGAACCCGGCCGGTCCGGGGACGCGAACCATCCCCGCGGGCGCGGGGCCGACGTCGTCGGCGACGTGCCAGGCGTCGGTGACCGGGAACCATCCCCGCGGGCGCGGGGCCGACCCCCTGACGCAGACAAGGCGCTTCGGCGACGTCGAACCATCCCCGCGTGCGCGGGGCCGACTTCCATAGTGTCCCAATCGTCAACGGTGCCCGGGAACCATCCCCGCGTGCGCGGGGCCGACGGCAGCAACGCGCTCGGCGGCGAGGGCATCGGCGAACCATCCCCGCGTGCGCGGGGCCGACGGGATGCTCGGCCGCGACCACGTCGCGGGCCAGGAACCATCCCCGCGTGCGCGGGGCCGACGCCGCGAGGTGGCCGGTGAGGAACACAACCGCGGAACCATCCCCGCGTGCGCGGGGCCGACCCGCCCACCTCTACGACCTCGCCCTCGACGCGCTGAACCATCCCCGCGTGCGCGGGGCCGACTCGTGGCGGGATCGTGGCCTCAACTGAGATCAAGAACCATCCCCGCGTGCGCGGGGCCGACGTTGGCGTACCAATTGGACGCCGTCCTCATTGAGAACCATCCCCGCGTGCGCGGGGCCGACTGGACGGTCGCCCGGTACGCGGTCGTGCGCCCGGAACCATCCCCGCGTGCGCGGGGCCGACTACGCCCGCTGACCCGCAGTGGTGGGTGAGAATGAACCATCCCCGCGTGCGCGGGGCCGACGCGCCAAGGGTGATAAGAAGATCGGCACTCGCCGAACCATCCCCGCGTGCGCGGGGCCGACCTTTCGAGTCATGGCGTGCCCTTCGGCGTCGGCGAACCATCCCCGCGTGCGCGGGGCCGACGCCGGATCCGCGTGGTTCTTCCTGGTCCCCGGCGAACCATCCCCGCGTGCGCGGGGCCGACCACACGCGTAATCGACCAGCGCGTGTTAGACGGAACCATCCCCGCGTGCGCGGGGCCGACGGCCGGTTCCTCCTGGTCGCCGACGAAGCCCAGGAACCATCCCCGCGTGCGCGGGGCCGACGCGGTCCGCGGCGCTGCGCGGGGAGCTGCAGGGGAACCATCCCCGCGTGCGCGGGGCCGACCTCGTGGCAACCGTGCAGCGCGCGATCGACTCGGAACCATCCCCGCGTGCGCGGGGCCGACGTCCTGACGTACTCGGCGACGTCGCCCGGGGTGGAACCATCCCCGCGTGCGCGGGGCCGACTACATCGGGGGTCGTGCCGGAGGGCACTCCGGCGAACCATCCCCGCGTGCGCGGGGCCGACGGATGCCGTGCTTGATCGGCTGCATCGGGTCCAGAACCATCCCCGCGTGCGCGGGGCCGACCAGTGACTCGAAACCAGTCGATCAAAAACGATCGAACCATCCCCGCGTGCGCGGGGCCGACGCGTCACGCGACACACAACTGCGGTCAGTCGAAGAACCATCCCCGCGTGCGCGGGGCCGACACCCGCACGGACGCGGAGGCGGCGGGGATGTGGGAACCATCCCCGCGTGCGCGGGGCCGACGCCTTCCGATGCGTCGGCGTCGCGCCCCCGTGAGAACCATCCCCGCGTGCGCGGGGCCGACGCCACGTCGACCGCCCACTCCGTGGGATCGATGGAACCATCCCCGCGTGCGCGGGGCCGACACTTTCTGACCTGCAACGTTATCGGCGGGAGGGCGGGTTTTCATTTGGTTGGTTTGTGATCATGGTTGGTGGAAGGGCCCCGGGCTTGTGCTGTTGTCGTGGGTTCGGTTGGTGGGGCGGGTGGTTTTGTCAGTGGGTGTGGCTAGCTTACGTTCTGTGAGTACCGGGTGGTTGGCGTCGAGTGCGGGGAACCCACTGGCGGTGCTGTGAGGGTAAGAGTGCGGGCAGGGCTGGTGGGCGGGCGAACCTGCTGTTGCAGCATTTGCTGGACACGGCCACGGTTGCCGAGTTGGTCTGGGATTTCCACCTTGCGTTGTCGGTTCGTCGGATGCTGGACGGTGTCGCGGGTGAGTCAGCCCTGCGCACGCGGGGATGGTCCCAGAGCGCTTTTCAGGACGTCCAGGGCGTGCCGTGATCCCCGCGCATGCGACGGGGATGGTTGGGACTGTGGCCGTTGGGAGGAGCAGACCCGCTTGTGCTGGTTCGGGGGCGTCATTGATGCTCGTTGCGCCCGGTGAGCGCAGCATCAGGTCTGCCGTTGGTGCGCGGTTGGGCGAGCAGGCTCCGTAGTTGTTCTTCCGCTCTGTGTGCAGCCTTTTCAAGGGTGTTCATGTGCGGTTGGAAGCTTCTTGACGCCCAATCCTGCTGTGGCGAGGACACCGGTGAGTTCTTGTTCTTGCCGAGGGGGGAGGTGAGAGCGTGCGACTTGATGTGTCAGGACGTCTCGGGTCGCGTAGGCGTCGGAGGATGCGAGGTTGATGACCGCGTCGCGTAGCCGTGCGGCGTCGCGGCTTGGTCGGTCGGTCGCCAGGTCGAGCGTGGTCAGGCCGAGCAGGTGCGGAATACGGCGGTCGTGGGTTCGGGTTCGGGTTCGGCGACCAGCGTGAGCGCCCCAACACGAGATGGTCTAGTTCCTGTTGGGGTGTGGGCGGGGGCTTTGGTCGGGAGGCGATGAGCAGGATCGCTGCGACTGTCTTCTCCCAGGGTTGGGTGAGGATGCTGGATTCGATCGTCTGGGTGGGCTGTTGGGTGAGGCCGTGCTCGAGCAATGACATGATCTTGTTTTGGCGTTTGTCGAGGAGGCGGGTGCCGATGCTGCGGTGCGCGGCCAGGGTGTCGGCGGCTTCGGTCTAGCGGCCTTGGTGGGCGCGAGGGAGGGATGCGTCGGCGGCGTCGAAGCGTACGGCGCTTTGGTGCACTGCGGCGTATAGGTAGTGCGGCAGCGCCTTGGACGGGGGACCGGGGTCTGGCTTCTGGTGCAGAACGAGCCCGACGTCCAGGACCTCGACCGCCTTGTGCGGGTGGCCTTGCGCACGGGGCCCGGTTTGAGACCGAGGTCCTAGCTGCACTCGCGCACCGGGAGCTGGTCGTCGGCGTACCAGGGTCGGCAATTGTGCGATCTGGTCGTCGGTGACATTGCGGCCGCGAGTTGATAGCGCGCGGGGTGGAGGCTGAGCGGGTGTGAGGCGATGCTTAGGTGTTCACTTTCGTGTTCCGGTTGTTGACTGTGGGTTCGGTGGCTGATCAACGCCGTTTCTTCCTGGCGCGTTTGGTGGGCGGCCGGGTCGCTGGCTTGTGTTTGGAGCGGTCGCTGCGGTGCTCGTTTCCTGCCAAGCGCATGAGCGCGCATGCCTGGAAGGTCCCCAGCGCCCAAAGCAGATCGGCTGGGGCGATTTCGGGGGGCGGCAGTGTCGGTTCTTGGTGCTGCGCTAGCAGGAGGTGTCGCAGCGCGGGCCATGCCCGGTCGTCGAAAGGCTTGCCCGTGCCGGGTGCAAAAGTCCTCAGGATCTGGGTGAGGGCCTTCTTGTGAGTGGTGCCGGTTTTGACGGTCAGCGCGTGCAGCACCTGCTGGCTGGCGTGGTAGGAGGCCATCATCGCCACCTCGGGCTCATACCGGCCCAACAGATCAGCGATTACTTCATCGGGCGAGGGGCCGTCGGGTGCATCGGGGGCGACGAGAGCGACGATCCGCATGCGTAGGTGGTTGAGGTCATCGTCCACCCCCTCGGGGAGGGGATCGGTGGTCCGGAGGGTGGGGGCGCTGACCACCGTGACGTGGCGTGCGGGCGGTAGCCCGGCCTGCCGGTCGGCCTCGGCCTCCTGCGCGGAGACGGGGAGCCGGGCAAGGTGCGGCGGCCGGGTCGGCTCGTCTGGGTCGGGGGTGAGCATCGCCCACGACGCCAGGACGATGTAGGCCAGGGTGGGATCGGGATCGAGCCGGTCGGCGGGCAGCTCGGCGGGCAGCGTGGTGAGCGGCAGAAAACGCAGCATCGTGAACGGGAACGTGGCGGGGGCCGGGTCGGGCGTGGCGCCGGGACCTAGCGGCATGTCGCGCTCTTGCAGGAAGAATGACTCGTCGTAGTAGATCGGGAGATGCTCGGTCAGCATGTCGTTGGCGAGTTGCGGGGTGAACCAGTGCGGTGCCGCGATGTCGGCAAGTCCACGCACGAACAGGCCGGACAGATCGCCCCAGAACGCCAGCCACACTCCGGAGGTTTCCGGGGTGGTGACGCGGCCCCAGTGCACGCCAGTGATCGGTGCTTCGTCGGCGCCGCGGGTGATCGGTGTTGCCCAGCGCAGAAACCCTGCGGTGGCGGGCGGGACGATGCCATGCCCTGCGATCGTCCCGTGGCCTGCCAGTGCATCCACCGCGGCGCTGGCCTGAAGGCGAGCCCCATAGGAGGTCGCGGCCACGGTGGCGCCAGGGTCCAGGGTGATCAGTTCGGCGTGCCCGAGCCGCTCGGCCTCGTCTGCCGCGAGCGCCACCGAGCGCTCCATCGGCTCGGCGTCCGGCCCCACGGGCAGCGATGGGGGCACGAGCATCGGCCCGGTGAACTCCTCCTGCAAGGCGAACCAAAGCGGCGCGTAGCCGACCAAGAACTGGTGAGCGCTGCGGCGTATTCGCAGCGACTCACTGATCAGCTCGCTATTGATGGTCACGTGATGCTCCCAATGCGGCCGTTCCACGCTCCCGGGCGGCCAGGTCGCGGTCGGTGTTTCACAGTTGGTTGGATCTGGAAGAGGCGTGGCGGAGCGGAAGCCGCGCTATGGGCGGAGCCGATAACCCCCGCTCCGCCATGCCCCTGGCGGCGCCCTCTTCGGGTGCACCGCCGCAGCCAGGTGTTACCGCCGGCCGGGCCCCTGGTGAGCACGTGCTAGGGCGTCCACCAGCCGACCGGCATCACCGATGGTTCCGACGCCCGAGACCGGGTGTTCACTGAACTTGATCACTGTTGTTCGTGTCCGTTTCTGGGTTCGGAGAGGGCCGCGCGGCTCGTTGGGCTCGAAGCCGGTGATCGGGGGGCACCTTCTGCCAGGCATGGGCTGGGCTCTACTCGTGAACCATCCCGGCTGCCCCGGATCCATCTGCGGAACCATCGGGGAGCGGCGTTGGGCGCGTTCGCAAGGAGCACGCAGGCCAGGGCTGGCGCGGTCAGCAGCGCTGCGTACCCAGCGGGGCCGCCGAACATGGCAATGGCGTTGAACAGGGTGTGGCCGACGATGATCGGGCCGACCCTGCGCGTGGCCCGATACATCCACCAGGCCGCCGCAGCGAAAGCGACGGACGAGAGGGCCGCGGCGCCGAGGTATGCGTGCGGAAGGGCGCGCAGCACGCAGACCGTGAGGAGGATCTGCCAGGCCGGGCGGCGGGTGCCGAGCATTAGCGCGACGGGCAGCGCCAGAAGCGGGATCTCCTCCCGCACCCCAGCGGCGAGTGCTTGGACGGCGAACAGCACCTGGTTGTGCAAGCCGGTCACGTCGGCTTGCGCGGCCTGGTCAGTCACGGCAGGGCCCAGCCGGGCGAACCATGGATCCAAGATCATCGCGGCCGAGTGCCCGGCCAGCACGACCGCGCAGGCCGCGACCGCGTCGGTGTCCCAGCGCCCTGCGATCTCGCTGGGCAGACGGCCCCGCCACAGCGGCATTCCGGCGTCGCGGGCGATGCTGGAGCATAACCACGCACCTGCACCGGTCAGCAGCACCGTTGCGGCAGTGTCGGCGGCCTGGCCGACCAGCGGCAGCAGCACCGCCCCAGCGACGGCGAGGGCGGCCGCGCACCACACCGCGCCGCCTTGCGAACAGCGCCGGGCGCGTATCAGCAGCCAGATCCCGGCGGCGGTGAGGCTGACGGCCGAGACGTTGACCGGCCCTGGCAGACCGGGCCAGCCGATGTCGGTGTCGGTACCGGCCAGTTCGGCGAAGGCATTGAGGGCTGTGGCGAAGTGGGGGCCGAACAGCACGGCTAACACGCCCGCGCCGCGCAGGAAAAGGGACTTGGTCATCTACGGGGTTTCTAGTCTCGAGGTTTGGTTGCCAAAGGGCGTGGACGGGGTGCTCTGCCTCGGAGGTGGACCGCCCAGGCCGGTGGGTGTGGATGAACGGTCGGGTCTATCTGTTGGAAGCGGCTCACACTCCTTGGGACTTGTTGCCGAACGTTTGGGGCCACGGCGCTGGTCCGCGCGGCGACGCGGCCAAACAACGGCAGGCCGGGCCCGCGTGGTGCGGCCACGCGCGGGACGAGGAGACTTCGATCGCAATGTCCGGAGACCCCCGATGCGGGGGCCCGGAGTTCCCACGCTCGGGTGGCCGCGGGCTCGCGGCTCTAGCTGGGCTGCTCCGTGTCCGCTCGCGGCGGCGGGTGCGGGGTGGTGGCGCGATGAGCCAGTTACCGCCCTGGGTCTGGCCGTCACCGGGACGGGCCGGCCTAGCCCAGCCGGATGCTGTCCATGGGCCGTGGACACGAGCACGGGCACGCCCGGCGCCCTCGACGCCGCCACCACCGGTGAGGTCGTAGCAGGGTGCGGACCCACCTGCGAGGACGTCGACAAGGAGGCGGGTGCGGAGTTGATGGCGGTCTTCACCCTGAGGAAGTGGGCCTTCATCGCGGGACCAGAGCAACGGGGAAGACGACGGACCGTGCTGTCGCCTCTACCGACGGGCGCCACGAGCACGCTCCCGCCGAGGACTGACCAGCCGGGGGCGGGGAGGTACCGCACCATCGCCACGCCCGGCTGCGCCACCAGCACGGACGACCGTTCCACACGCCCGGCGGTGTCGGCATGCAGCGTGTAGGCCGCCGTGACGGTGATCACCGGACGGCTCCTGTCACCGGGGCGAACAGGCCGGGCAGGTGCCGCACGTGACTGATCACCGCGACGCAGTCCGGTACCCGGGCCGTGCGCGCAGGGTCCGGGGCGGCTGACCAGCTCGGAGCGATGAGCACTCCGCGCATCCCCGCCGCCAGGGCGGGGAGCACGTCGAGACTCACTCGGTTGCCGACGTAGCAGATCTCCTTCGGCCTGGATCCGGCTGCTGCGGCGAGCGCGTCGAAGAACTCGGCCGAGGGTTTGGCCGCGCCGAGCTCGGCGCTGTGCAGCACCGCGCCTAGCAGATCCCGCACGCCCGCCGCCGTCAGCGCGGGCTCGCGGGACTGGCCCGGCAACGTGTTGGAGGCAACCAGCACACCCAACCCGAGCCGACGTAGTGCGCGGATCGCCTCGGCCGCCATGGGCGCCACCGGGAACGACTTACCCGCCTGTCGCTGGTGGCCGAAGGCCTCGTAGAGGACACCCTCGTAGCCGGACGGAACATCGCCCACGTCCGCGCCGGGCCGCAAATCCAGAACCCCGCCGTAGTCCGCCACGACACACCGCACCCGCGGCATCCAGCCCTGGACCACATCCCGGACCACCGCAACCGCGCTCACTGCTCACCCACCTGGACGCGGCAGAGTCCGTGGCAAAGGTCGACCTGATCCCAGGTCGGACTGTCTGGCCAGGCCGACGCCGTCACTGCCCTCGGCGGAACCAGCTCTGTTTCCGCGAGCAGGGCCTCAACCACTCCGGGAGCGCGAACCCACAGCAGGCCGACGGGCTCGGGCCCAGGGCTATTGCTGTCCATACATCCTCCCCGCATTCAGAGCACCGCCTGGGAGGGCGGCCCGCCCTGACCAGCCCCGACGCACTCCACTAGGCCGAGAATTGGGGAGGCGCCGCTCTAGGGGCGAAGGGTCGGGTAGTGAGGCCATATGGCCCAGAGGCCCATAATCTGTGAAGGGCTTCTGGAGCGTCCTGTCTGCCCCAACGGTCGCTTTTAAGGGCCGGGGAAGGGCAGCCGATGCGGGGGACCGGTCCCGCACGCTCGCCGCACTTAGGCCATCGATCACCACGACACCACTCCCGCCCTAAGTGCCTTTGGAGCAGGCAGTTGATGGCGAGTGCCGGCCGAGGTCACACGTGAGGACGTCGTTGCCCCGCAGCCCATTGGGCGTGTCATGACGATCTCCGGTTGAAGCGAACGGTGATGGCGCACAGTCAACGCTCGATCAACCCCCCGAGGCAGACGCGGAGGACCGGCCAAAACTACGGACGCCGACCGCCCATCGACCCGCAAGAACTCCTCAACGACCGCGTGTTTCCACGGACACGCCGAGATGTCAGCCCGGTTCGGGAGGTGCGTGTCATCGTTGGAAACTGCGTAATAGGAAGGCCCATCCGCTCGTGGGGGAAGGACCAGGCGATGACGGGACCACGCCGTGTGAAACTCAGCCAGAATGCGCGGCCTACTCCAATGCCCGGCGGATGGTCTGTAGGACGGCAGGTCGTTGATCGCAGTACCCGGGCAGAACGAGACGCGCTACGGGAAGAGTTGATGGCGGCTGGGATGCCGACGCCAGCGATCAAGAACGAGATGGTGTGGCGGTGGGGCGTGCGATCCCGGCGGGCGTGGCGCTATGCCTATGGCTGGACTCAGGCGATCACCGCGCAGAAGTACAATCTGCGTTTCGATCCCTCCGGCGGTGCGCCGATGTCGGAAAGTCGTATCAGTGCATACGAGCGGTGGCCGGATACCGGCTCTGACCGGCCGAGCATGCGGGTACTAGCCCAGCTCGCAGAGCTGTGGGAGACCACTCTGGACCAGGTGGTCGATGCCGTGGACCTGGCGCGGATGCCCGACACCGACCGACGCGCCTATCGTGACATGCTCCGCGACAGCACGCGCCCGAGCAGCAATGACAAGTCCGACGTGCAGGGCCCGCCAGCCACCGCATACCGTGAATGGGACGAACCAGACACCGACGGTCGATCCGGTTGGCGCGAGGTGGTGGCGATGGCCGCGCACGAGAGCAGCGAGCATGCCGAACACGCGGAACGTCGCGATATCGGCGCAGCCACCCTGGAGCAGATGCGCGCCGACGTCGTACGACTGTCTCACGAACACATGACCGGTGAGCCGTTCACGGTCTTCCGGGACGCCCGCCAGTTGCGGCGCAGGATGTGGGTGGCTCTGGACCGGCGGTTGTGGCCACGGGACCAGACCGAGCTGTACTTCCTGCTTGGCGTCCTACACGTGTTGATGGCGGCTTCCGCTAACAGCCTGGGCCAACCGGCCGCCGCCGAAGAACTGGTCCGGGCTGGCTGGGCGTACGCCACCGGGATCGATCACCGGCCCCTGATGGCCCAGTTGCGTCTGGAACTGGCGGGAATCGTCTACTGGCCGCGGCCTCGTCACTCCCGCGAACTCGCCCGATCCGGCCTGGAGTATCTGAACACCGGCCAAGCCGCCGCCCAACTCCACCTCAAATACGGCCGCGCGGCCGCCCGGTTGGGCGACGCGGACACCGCCCGCGCAGCGATCACAGCCGCACACGAGGCACGCGCCGCAGACCATCATGACGAGGTCCTGGAGATCGGCGGCGAATTCGGGCTCTCCCGAGCTACTCAGCACTTCCTGGCCGGGTCGACCCTGGCTGAACTGCCCAATACCAGCGCTGAAGCTATCCAAGAACTCCGGCAGGCCGCAGAGCTCTACCAGGCTGGTCCCGCACCCGGAGAGGACCACTACTACGGATACGTTGCGGGCACCAGCATCGTGCTGGCGACCGTGCTGCTGCGCAACGGCCAACTCGACGCCGCCGCCGACGCCCTCGCTCCCGTCCTAGCCCTCTCCCCGGATCGGCGCATCGAGGCCGTCCTGAACCGACTGCGCCAACTGCGGCCCGAACTCACGGCACCCCGCTACGCCCGTCAACCCCTCGCCATCGAACTCGATCAGCGCATCGAGGACTACTCCAGCAATACCGTCGTCAGCAACCTACGGGCGCTCTCCTCCGGACCCCTTTGAGGAAAACCGATGCGGCTTTATTGAAAGCGCGTCGGGAGTCAATAGCGCTGGGGTAGGCGATCAGGGGCTCGGGGGCGTTGAAGGTCCAGGAGGAGTCGGTGGGTTTGCTCGTCGGGCTCGGTGTCGAGGTCGGTGAGGCGGGTCGCCAAGAGCCGATAGGTGCGCTCTGCGGCATCGAGGTGGCCGAGTTGGGCTTGGAATTGCATGACGGTGCGGTAGAGCGGTTCGGCGTACGGGTCGTGGTGGATGGCCTGTTCGAGCGCGGTCAGCGCTTGGTCGGGGTGGTCCTGGCGAACGAGTTGGGCGAGGCGGGCGAGGGCGTCGATGACGGTGCGGCGAAGGTATTCGCGGTGGGCTTCGGTCCAGTCGTAGGTGAGATCGGCGGCGAACTCGGCCGTGTAATGGTCGCCGACGAGGCGGAGCGCGTCGATGCGGTCCGTGTCGTTGGTTGCGTGATGGGCGTTGGTCAGGGTTGTGGTGAGGCGCCAAAGGTCGACGTCGATGAGGTCGGCGTCGATGCGGTAGCGGCCAGTGGCGTGGATGACGAACATTGGTTCGCGAAGGCCCGTGGCGGTACGCAGGACCTTGCGGATGTTGGCCACGGCGGTGTTGAACGCGGTGATCCCGCTGTCTGCGCTGTGGTCGGGCCAGAGAGCCTCGATGCCTTGGTCACGGGTTATGCCGTTGGGGTGCAGGGCGAGGTAGGCGAGTAGGTCACGGGCGCTGCGGCGGACGCCGGTGGTGATGGGGCCGTCGGCGGTGTGAAGGTGAACTGGGCCGAGCGTCTCAAGGCGGATGGGGCGGGAGTGGTCCTTAGCTGAGGGGCAAGATGGCGGGACGAAGGCGCTGTCGGTGCTGGGGGCGGCGTCGTCGGACTCGTCTTCGGGGACGTTGTTTGTTGGTGGTGGCGCCTCGGCGGTGTCCGTAGCACCGGTAGCGGTGCGGAGGGTGCAGAGCATGCTGTCGGCATCGTCGGCGGTCAGGTGGAACAGGTGTACGCCGCGTAGGTCGTTTGCGTGTGGGCCCTGGGCTTCAGTGACGGTGGCGTCGTCGCTGATGCGCACGGTGGTGCCGGTTGGGCAGGGGCCGAGGACCAGCGCACCGATGCTGTAGCGGCGCCCGAGTTGGGCGATGGCGTGCAGAGCGGCGGTGGCGGATTCGGGTATGGCGGCAGCCAGAAGCAGTGTGGGGATGGGCTCGGCGGGGTCAGTGGTACGGAAGGCAGCCAGGTCGGGCTGGTCGGTGGCTTCCAGGAGCCGGGCACGGCGGAGGAGCTCTGCCTCCAGGTGGGTGATGGCTGCGCTCACTGTCGAGGTGATGGTCAAGCCGGGCAGCGTGCTGGCCGGATCGGTGAAGTCGCTCCCAGGGAAGACGGCTTGGATGTCGGACTGAGGAATAAGGAGTTCGACACGGTCGCGCGGAGCTCGCCCGAGCAGTTCGGTGGTGAGCGCACGGACGACGGCGTGGGCACCGTCCCCGATCAGGCCCAGGTCCAGTCCGGATAGTGGCAGGGCGATGGGCCTGTTGTCGCGGACTCCTACGGTGATCTGGTCTGGGCTGGGGACGGCGCGGTCCTGGGCGACGACATCGATGTCAGACGGGATAGGAATGTCGCGGTCGGCGTAGTCGCGGTCCAGGTGAGCTTTGCGGGCCTTGGCAACGGGCTCTGGCGGCGGCGCGGCGACGTCGGCGGGGACGTCCCCCCTGTCCGTGCTACAGCCCTGGCGACGGCGGTGTAGCCGGGTGGCGGCAACGGCGAGGCTGAGGACTGCGGCAAGGCCAAGGCCGATGTAGGAGCCGGACGGCAGGGTGACTCCTGGCGACGGCTGGTCCTCGGCTGCGTGGTGCGGTGTGGGCGGTGATCCGTTGGAGGATGGGTTCTCCACTGGTGGTGCGACGACGGGATCCGGCACCTGCTTCGCGTGGCTGGGCTCCGGCTCAGTTGTCGAGGGGGCTTCAGCGTTCGAGGAGTGGCTTGTGGGTGCTGGTGGAGGAGTTGGGTTGGTGGCCCGAACTCGAGGGATTCGGACGCGCTGACCGGGATGGAGTTCATCGGGGTCGGTGAGGCTCGAAATTCCCTTGGGCTGATCGAGGTCACGGCTGGCTTTGAAGATCCTTGGATAGTGGTCACCGGAGCCGTAGGCGCGGCGGGCCAGGTTCCACAGGGTGTCGCCGCGCCGGATAATGCGCGTCCGCCAAGCCTCCCGTTCCGAAGCGGTGTTGTGCGGCGTTTCATCACCGAGCAGCGGCTCCCAGTGCGGCCTCGGGGCCGCGGACGCGTCCTGCCGGGATGGTGGCTGCTGGGGAGGGAGCGGCTGCGCCTCAGCCGTGACGTGGACGGTGGCAGAGGCGGGCGCGGTCAGGGTTGCGGTGGCGCTGAAGGCGAGGGTTGCGGTGGCGACCAGGTCGCGGGCCAAGAGTTGGAGGGGCCCGACTGGACGCGGCAGGCGGGGAGCGGATCGCCCGGCCAGGTAGCTGATCGTTTCGGTGCAGGTCACAGCGGTGAACAGCCCCCAGGCCAGCCAGCCGAGAAGCCCCATCCCGGCCAGAAACAGGCGGTGATCGGTATCCGGCTGCATCAAGGTGGCGCTGAGGCGATCCCAGGACACGTCCCGGTGAGGCAGGGGATTTCCCGCCACGGCGTACAGACCGACCGGCACTCCCACCAGCAGGATGGCGAACACCAGCAGGGCGCAGACTCCTCGCAAAACTTCGACGGTGCGCGATCGGGTGGAGCGGGTCATGGCTGGCGAGCTCCTCGCACTCCGGTGGTGAGGTTCGCGGTGGCGGTGGCGTCGGCGTGCAAACTGGCGATCCCGATGACCTGCAGGAACAGTGAGGGACGGTCGATGGAGACCCGGACGCGGATCGCGTGCGTGCCGGACGCGGTCACGGTGCCGGTGTAACGGCCGCTTCGCAGGTAGGCGCGCGCGGCCTGGATGGCGGACTGGCCATCCATGACGAATTCACCGCGGGCGTAGGCGCGGTCGAGGTCGACGCGGCCTGCGCCGGCACGTGCGGCTTCCTGAGCGGCGGCGTTGGCATCCTGTCGTACCTCGAGTTTCTGCTCGAAGTCGACGACGGCGCCGAAGAACATCACCACGACCACGGTGAGGATGACCGCGAGAACGCTCACGCTGCCGCCATCGGAGCGCCACCTACGTCCATGTGGGCGTGCCCGTGCGCCCATGACGGTCACTGTGTGTTTGCCGTCGTCCTGTCGGGGCGCAGCGTCCAGGCCGCCGCCCGGTTTCTGCTGCCGCTGGACCATCCCGGCCTCCTCGCCGGCCGGACCATCAGGGCCCATCTCGGTTGACCAGAACCCGACTTGATCGAGATCCTCAAGCCCATGACCGACGGGACGTGGCTGAACCAAGAGCATGAGATGGAGCCGGGGACGGAGATCTTCCGCAGTGACCGCCGCTTCTCCCTGTGGGCCTACTCCGCCAGCCACAGCCAGTTGCTGCTTCGCAGCAACTGGGGCGACGACGGGCTCGGCCGAAGCCACGAGACCACGATCGACATCCTCTTCAAGCCGGTCGACGCCCTCAAGGTCGAAACAGACCTCCACGGGCTCGTCATCCGCCGTGCCCCCGCCGTCGAAGAGGCCCAGATCAAAGCCTCGCTCGCCGACGATTCGCTCTCGGTAGACGATCGGGTCTTCCTGCTCGACAGCCGCGGCACCACCGGCTACATCGTCAGCATGGCCGTCGGCTGGCACGAGGGAATCCTCGGCCCCACCCGGCGCAGCTTCTTCAACAATGCTGGCCCCTGGGACCCCCGCTGGCCCACCCAGCCCCTGGGCGGAGTCAATCCCGGCTTCAACGAGGCCACCACCGAAGACCTGATCAACGCCATCGCATCGCCCGCAGCGGCACGACGAGAACGATTCCGCCTCGTCCACGTCCTCATGACCCGAATGGACGAACCAGATGGCCCAGAGATTTCCGGCGCGGGCGTCTTCCTCACCCCACAAGACGCCGAAGACGCCCGCCAACAACTTCAACCACACTTCACCCACTGCTGGATCGAGACCCTGCCCGTCGCCCTCTGAGCACCGGTTCAGGAAACCTGAGCCCCTAAGAGAGGCCATTACGACCCCCACCCCCAGTTCAGCGCGACCACCAGTTCACAATCCGCGATTCCGAGAGCTTTCCCCCGATAGGGGTCGATCGGGGACCGACGTGTCTTGGTGACAGCGCGGCTGCCCGGCATGCCGGGCAGTGCGAGATCGGAGAGCCGGATTGTGCAGGAGACACTCGCGGCGACGGTCCCGGATTGCCCGACGGGCCGGTTGAACCCGGAAAGATCGAGCCGGACGGACGGGATGCAGTGCAGGTCTCGGTCCCGCAGCGTGGTCATCGCGCTGGACGTGGCGTCCGCTTGAGCCTGCGCGGCTGAGCGAGCGATAGAGGCTTGCCGGGCAGCGTCGGCAGCGGCTTGGGCCACGACCGCGCTGCCGTGCTGGATCCGCATCGCCACCAGCAACCCGGCAAGGAACGCGATGAGCAACGGCGCAAGAATGGCGACTTCAACCGCCGCGTTCCCCGCGTCCCGCGCGGAGAGCGACATTAAACGTCCGACCCGAGTCTTCACGGCCGCTTGGATAGCGCGCTGGCGCCGAAGCGTCCCCAGGCCAACAGACTTCAGTTCACCCACGGTGGACCGCGCCTTTCGGATTGGACCGGCGGGTATCGACGGTGAAGCGCTCATGAACGCCACGAGCAGTGCGAGTGATCCCGATCGTGACGCCGGGCAGGATTGATGGAGCGCTCCCGGTCACCTGCACGTTGATCGTCGTAGTACCGGACACGGTGACCACCGGTTCTCGCAGGACGGGTTCGGCGTGGGCGAAGCGTGTCGCGGCCGCCCGACCCTGGGCTGCCGTGCCGTGGTGGGCGCGGGCGACGCGGAGCCCTTCTTCGGCGGCCGACAGCGCGACGTCACGGGCGACCGACACCATCACGGCCTGCACCAACACTAAGAACAGCACCCCCACGGCCGGGAAGACGATCGCGGTGGTGACGGTGGCCGAGCCTGCGTCTCGCGCGGTGAGAAGACTGGGACGGATCATGGGCCGATGGAGCCGGGGATCTTGTTGATCCAGCCGTGCACCTTTCCGGAGACGGCCACATACACGGCGAAGGCCAGACCCGCGAACCCGGCCACGATGATGATCGTCTCGACCACGCCCGAGCCTCGGTCGCGCCGGACGTCCACGGCGGAGATGCGGTTGAGGACGGCGACCGCTAGGTGCGTCGCCACGGTGTTGAGAGTGTTCATGATCCCCCGATTTCGTGGGGCGTCAGCCGGACGCCAGGAGCTTGGAGAAGAACGGGAAGCCGATCAGGATGACGAAGCCGAGCATCAGCAGTGAGGTGGGCACCCACATCGCGGTGGTGCGGGCGTTGGCCTCGGCGCGGGCGTTGGCGGACGCCTCGTGACGCATCGAGCCGATCTTGGCGATCAGGACGTCGTGCATCTTCGCGCCCTCTGCACCGGCGATCTGCGCGGAGTGAGCCAGATCCACAAGGTCGGGCACATTGATCTGCTCACCGAGGTCCGCCAGGACATGCCAGGGCTGCTGTTGGGCGTGGCGGGCACGGGAAAGCGCGCGGTGAATGCGCTGGAACGGCCACCCGTCGGTGATCTTCGTAGGCTCCTCCAGCGCGGTGTTCAGGGCGGCTCCTGCCTGCCGTTCCAGGACGACGAGCTGGAGATAGGAGGTGAAGGCGTACCGAAAATCGCGACGGCGTTGCCGTGCGGTCGAGCGGACGCCGTAGTTCGGGACCATCGCCAGCACCACGGCCAATGCCGATCCGGCCAGGGCAGGAAACGTCCAGGGCATCGAGCCGCCTGCCAGGGTGAGGAGCGCCGTGGCGAATGCGGGTGCGGCGAGCCCGGCGAGGAAGAGCGCGAGCTTTTGGAGCATGAACCGCTCGACGGTGTGTCCGAGCAAGGCCAGGTCCGCGCGGGGAACGGCGAGCATCCCGGTCGGGCGGGCCAAGTGCTCAGCAAGCCACCGGCCAAGTTTCTCGGTGCCGCTCGTCGCCTTGACACCGGACATCGCGGACAGCATTGGGGTGGGCTGAATCCGGGCCAGTGCCGCGTCCAGCCGCGGTGGCGCGGGACGCAGATCCCGAACGATGAGGACGATTCCGAACGCGCCCAGGCACCCGGCCAGCGCAGCGATCGCGGTCACTGTGACACCTCCGTCCGGATATCGCGGGTGTGTAGGAAGCGAGTGCCGATCGATAGGTCGGAGAGTCGCTGCATCCACCACAACCCCGCCGCGTAGATTCCGGCGACGACGGCCAGGACGATCTGCCCGAGCGGCGTGCCATATGGCTCGGCGAGTGTCTGCGAGCTGGCGAACAGCAGGCTCAACGCGCCGACGGACGCCACGATCACGATCAACGTGGTCCGCAAGCTGGCTCGTTCGGCCTCCACGTCGCGGCGGACGATGACCTCATGCTCGACCGCGTCGGCGAGCAGGCCCAGCGCCTCGCGGGTGCCGGGACCTCGGCGGCGGGCCGCCAGGAGTAGCGAGCAGGCGATCAGGTCGCCGATCGGGTCGTCGAGCTCGTCGGCGAACGCGCGCATTGCCTGCTCGGTCCCCGCGTGGTTGTTCAACCGTCCCGCCAGCACGTCGACCTGGGCGCGGATGGGGGCGGGAGCGACGCGAAGGCTGTCGGCCAAGGCTTGTTCCAGACCGCGGCTGGCGCCGATCATTTCCGCCAGCCGCCGCGACCACTGCGCCAGCGCTTCCAACCGCGCGATCCGCCGCTGCGGTGTCCGTCCCGACAGCATCGGCGGCAACGCGTACACCCCGGCGGCGACCGCCAGGGCGGCCACGGGCCAACTGGTCAGCAGCAACACCGTCAAAGCGGCACCGAGCCCCGCCAGCAGGCGGTTCCGCCGTCCGGGCCACGTCAACGAGCGCACCAGCAGCCGAAGCCGCGACGGCGGACGCACCGCCTTGACCGTCGGATCAGTGCCCCGGACGCCGACGGCGAGCGCGAGGAAGCCCACAGCGCCGCCTAGGCCGGTGAACGCGGCCAGAAGTCCCATCACGACCAGCCACCGCCCTTCACGGTGGGCTCGGCAGCCAGCAGATCCGGGTCGAACCCGTGCTCGGCCAGCTCGTCCAGCAGCGCGGCACTGACGTGCCCACCCGAAGGGGTGGCACGGCCGTCGTCGCCGGGGACGAAGATCTGGTTGCGAGTCGGCTCGGAAGAGTCGGCAGGCGGGCCGACCTCCATGACCTGCGATACGAACCGGTCGTTGTTGGCCGGGTCCCGCCGCAGATACACCACCAGTGGCTCTGCCAGTCCGAACATCAGATGCAAGTCTTCGGGCGACAGCCCCAGATCGGCGCGGTGGCCGAGCTGTACCACCCGGTTGAACACGTGCTCAGGACGATGAACGTGCAGGGTGCACATCGATCCACGCGCTCCCGAGTACATCACCTCCAGCATCGGTGCCAGCTCACCGTGTCGTGCCTCGCCCACGATCACCCGATCGGGGTTCAGCCGCAGGCACGCCGGCACCAGTTCCTCCAGGCGCACCTGCCCGGCGCGCTCGGCGTTGGCCTGGCGCGCCTCCATCGCGACCACGTCCGGGTGTCGATGCGCCAGGTCCGGGTCGTCCAGGAACAGCTCGAAGTCGCTCTCCAGCGTGATCAACCGCTCTGCCGCGGGGATCTCACCCGCCAATGCACGGACCAGCGTCGTCTTACCGGTGTTGACCTCTCCGCAGACGATGATGTTCCGCCGCGCCCGCACCGCCGCTGACAAGAACCGTTCCAACGACGGCGACACAGTTCTGCGGGCGACGAGCTGTTCCAGGGTGATGTCGACGAGCCGGTGCACCCGGATTGCCAGATGCGGGCGCCGAGACACCCACCCCACGACCGCCAGCCTTACACCACCTGGCAATGCGACGTCGAGCAGTGGCGAGGCGTGCGAGAACTCCCGGCCGGTGTTGCCGCGTCGCGCCAGCAATTGCACCCATTCGATGAGGTCGTCGTCGGTCTCGGCGACCGCCGGACCTGCCTCTTTCACCCCGCTGCTGTAGGTCACCCATGTTTCTCCGCAGCCGTTGACGACGATGTTCTCCACGTCCGCGCGCTCCACGTACGGCTGTAGCGGACCCAGCCCGAATCGGCGATCGAACACCAGCCGCGCTACCTGCTGCTGAAGCTCGACGTCGACCGTGCGTCCGGCCGACATCTGCTCGTGAGCCCAGACCTCCACCTGTGCCTCGATCAGCTGCCGCGCTCGAACTCGGTCCACGGTGTCGGTAAGCGCGTCCACCAACTGCGCCGACACCTCGCGCACGGCGGACCAAAGGTCGATCGCGGGCGCTTGGAAGGCCGATGTCGGCACGTCGCCCGTGAAGGCGACCGCCGAAGATGCCGACGATCTCCAAGTTGGTCTGGTCACGAGCGGCTCCTCGTCGGCTCGGGACATATCGGCTCGCCCGCCAACGTCTGCCCGACCGGGTTAGACGGACCGTCCGCGGTGGAACTGAGCGCAGGAGGAGGGCCGACGACTTCACGTAGCCGCGTAGCCAGGCGAGTGAGCGAACGCATAAGCAGACACGTGCGGAACGTTCGACGCGGGCGCGCACCATCCGAAAGCACCCGCGCATCGGACGTTGAATGCGGCAACTCAGCCAGCACGGGGACCTTCAGCGCACGCTCCATCTCGACCGTGCGGTAGGGCCCGTCCTCGACCACGCACAACCCGACCAACGCCTGGTCAGCTACGAGGGCCCGCACAACATCCAGGCGCGGTCTCACCGCGTCGACCTGAACGAGCGTGGGCTTGAGTACCACGACCACCACGTCGGCGGCCGCTAGAAGGGGGACGGGCGTCTCCGCACCTCCTACACGCCCTAGATCGGCAATCGCATCCCCGTCACGAGCCGTCAGCGCTTGGACCAGCAGAGGCCAGAGCGCTACGAGCTGCGATGCGTTCCGAGGATCCCGGACACCATGCAGCAACCCGACAGGGCCGTCGTCGGCGATCGGAAAGACGTAGTCCTCCAAGGACAACGAACCTTCCGGCTCGGCACGAGCCGAAGTCGCCAGACCGAGCAAGCCAGGCCCCGCCGATCCCTCTAGCCGATCGGCCATGTAGCCGGGCAGTACCCGGCGGCCCATCGGATCGCATTCGGCCAGCAGCACCTTGCCGGGCCAGGCCAGAGCGAGGCCAAGCGCAGTCGTCGTCACTCCCGGCGACCCACCGGCCGAAACCAGGCAGTACAGCGCCATGCTCAGCCTCGCCTTTCGCTCACCACGAGCACGACCTGCTCGGCCGCCGCCTCACGTGCCACCGCGCTGCTGTCCGTCTCGGACGTCAGCAAGGACACCGTCACGAGCCCGTCGGCGTCCGGCTCGCTCACCTGGTCGACGACCGCCGGGACGTCATCCGGCGCGGGCACAGAAGCGCGAGCCGACCCGGCGTCAGCTACGGCTTCCCGGCTTGGAGCGTCCGAGGTGAACACCACGCGTACACGCCACCCAGGCGCCAGCCCCGGCGGCATCGCGCTGGCCTTGAGCGGGACGGGCACCAATGCCTGCCCTCGCCCCGGGGACGCTTGCGCCGTCAGCTGAGTCGCCGCCAGCAACGTCCCCTTGTACAGCCCGACCGTCGCGCGCTTCCCCATGACCTGCGTCAATTGACGACCCGGGACCGTCGCCACTGCCGCGTCGAACGCCACCCAGGCGATATCGACGTCGGCACGCACGAGCTGCTGCCCGACCGGGACGTCGCGCGCCAGCCGGACCACTGACACCCGATCACTTGACGAACGAAACAGATACACGTTCGTCAAGACGGCCAGCGCAACGAGCATCAGCCCGGCCGCGATCCACCCCGGCCGCCGCTGGCGCGCCAACCGCCTCCCCGCACCGCCGTCGACGTCCCCTCGTCCCGACGAGGCGGACGGCGACAGGCCCAGCCTCGACCGCGTCCTGCTGCTCGACGACATGTCGCTCCTCATCCGTACAAGCCTTGGGCTTCGGCGATGCGCAACTGGAAACTCGCTGAGCGGCTCCGCGGCGGCAACACCCCGCCGGACCCGTCCGAGCCCGTCCACGTCCCGCCCCACACGACCGTCACCCGCACCCGATAAGCGCCCCGCGACTGAGTGGCTGACGACCGCGCATAGGTATGCGAGCACCGCGTACGTTGCGAGACCGCAGGCTTGGATCGGTCATACGTCGCGCCCGGCCCCGCACACTCGACGGGGTGCGAGCCGTCACCCGGCTCGATAGTCATTCGCTGCGGGAGGGCGTTCACCCTGGCCCACACAGCGCCAGCCGATGCTCGCCCGCTCAACGACCGCCAGTTCACCGCCCAGAACCACTCCGGCAGCCCTACTAGTCCGGCGTTCCGTCGTGGCGGAGCCGTACGCACACGCGGAGCCGGGACCGGCAATCGCGCCCATTCTGTAATCGCAAGGTCTGCGGGTGACGGACCAGAACCGCTTTTCCCATCAGGGACAGGGCGGCAGACCTGAACGTTGTCACCCACGGTTTTGCACTCATGGGGCCCGATCGATTCCTCCTCATCGCCCTCTGAGGCGGGTTTCCCATCGGCCGGTGATCGAGGTTGGCCACTGGAGCGGCCTGGTCTTCCGTCTTGCTCGGCTCCAAACCAGTAGCCACGAATGTTGCCTTGGCTGACCGGTGGGAGCGGCTTCTCGGGGAGAGATGAAGTGGGCGCAAGGATGATCGGTGCCGTTGCACCCATGAAAAGCGCGATTGAGGTGGCCAACGTTCAACACCCCTTCCCTCGAGAGATCGTCTTAGTGACGCGCCACCGACCGTCAGAGCTCTTGGAAAGATAGGCTGTAATGCCCTCCATCTCGATTCCGCGATTTATCCTGTGTCCGGTGAGTGCGTTGAGAATCCCGGCCTTGCTAGAGTCTTGGCAGTCGCGAAGCGTAGCGTCTCCGCCCGTGACTTCAATGTGCTGTACGTGGGGAACTGCTCGTCCGTATGAGGCGAGGTTGTCCCTCTTCATTGCTTGGACTCTGCCGATCACTCGTGTCAGTTGAGGATCGGTCATATACATCGAGAGTTGTTCTCCCCGCGTGCTTGGCGGCAATGAGTCGGCGCGGTCGAGGATCTCGATGAATGCGACGTAGGCAACTTTGATCGCGACATCAGAGCGTGGTGATGACGGAGCCTTCGGCGAGTCGGCAGCGGGTGGTAGTGGAACGGCACCATTCTCACCTGCGCACCCTGTTAGGAGAACCATGGCAACTGGGAGCAGCAACCAGCGTTGGAGCATGGACCTGATTACTGTTCGCTCGTATCTGCTCAAGGTGATCTCCGTAGATTGCTGGCCGCCGCGACTTTGTCGCCGTGGCCACGGACGGGGAGTAGCGCGGTTACCCACTTACCGATCGGCGAGTATGTTCGCTCTACCTGGAACGCGACGGTTAGTGCTCGGACTAGCGGAAGCCCCCATCCGCCCATTCGGTCATCGCCGCACCCAAGGGCTGCAGGGTCGGGATCGATTTCGTCTAGTGTCGGATCTCCGGTAGTGTCGACTGTCGGCATTTCCGTGGAGCCGTCCCAGACGCCGAGCACAAGCCCGTGGCCGATCCATTGCAGGCGGAGGGTGACGCGGTCAGTCGACCCCGAGATGCGAATGGCGTTGGTGACCAGTTCGCTGACGACCAGTACGGCATCGTCGACCGACACCGGGGCACGCCAATCACGAAGAGCGGCAGAGGTGTGATCGCGAGCCATGCCTACGACCGTGGGCTTGGCGGGGTAGTGGCAGATACTGACCTGGCTTGTCACCGTGACGGTCATGATGCTCACATTCCTCGGGGTCTTGCCGCTGGAGATCAGTTGGAGCGACGGTGAGTCGCAGAAGCCGGCCGTTTGGCTCCTTATAGACATCACCCGATCGCCGTCATTGCGTTGATCACCAGAGCGATCCAGCGGAGCTTGCCGGGGATGGCGCCCCCGGCAAGCTCTCCGGCTTCCACCTGCCCTGCGCCTTGAGTCCAGGCGGCTGGTGCGAGTGGTCAGGCGGACTGGGCCACCTGCGGCGGGCTGAGCAGCAGGCCCCGGCGGCGCAGCTGCTGGTCGGTGGCGCCCGCCTGAGCGAGCAACCGGCACGCGGTGATGTATGCCGCGGAACCGGTGGCGGGCGGCGCGGCCATCATGATCCAGCTCACCCCCATGCTGGTGTGGCAGCGGACGCGGCCGCGGGTGGCCATGGCGATGCGGTGCAGCTCGGGGCCGAGGGCGATGGCCTGGGCCGCGATGCCGATGGCCATCAGTTCGAGGTCGAGGTCCTCGCGATCGGCCAGTGCGTCGCTCTCGCGGCGCAGAGCGTAGGGGTCGGCCTGCAGGCCCTTCCACTGATGAGGCAGGAACGTCGACGCCTGCGGTGGTGCGTAGGCGTCCACGATCCGCGCGACCGCCTGCACGGCCGGGTCAAGGGTCGTCCGGGCCCCGACGGCTTCCTCGCCTGATGGGTGAGCAGCTTGGCTCATGGTGTATCCCCCGTAGTGTTGCCAGCTGAACGATGGCTCTTCACTTATAAGTGAAGCGACGGCTACGGAGAGTAGTTACTCTCGCACTCATTGTCAACGAGTGGGCCACAGACTGCTCGTCGAGTTTGGACTGAAAGTGATGGACTGCCCCGCGCCTCGCCTCTGCCCTCGCACCATGCGACCCACCCGGCAGCTGGGATGCAGGACGCCATGCGATCTCTCGACGTCCCGTGAGCGGCATCGCAAGGGTCTTGAAGGTGTGGCCCGACCAGGAGACCGCGCCGTGCTTCGCCAAGAGGATCTTCGGACACCTCAAGTCGTGGCGGCACCGGAACGCCTTCAACACGAGCATCCGTGAACACGCGGCCAAGTGGGTCCACGCAGGAGGGAACGCGACGGTCGGTGGTTCACTACGGGCCGCCATGCCCCCTGAGCTCACCCTGCGGGCGGAAATCACACTCATCTGCACGTCGTCCCGCGATCACACGACGGGTTACGGCGCCTCCGCTCAGGACGGGGCTTGCCCCCAACGACCATTCGTCTGGGCAGGGCTCAGCATGAGCCGAGGTGCCAGCGGACTGGGAGAGTGCGCAGGCCGCGCATCATCCGGCTCGGGCGCCAGGCAAGCTGTTCGGGTGTGGTGTCCAGGCGTAGGTGGGGGAAGCGGGTGAGTAGGCCGGTCAGGGCGATATGGGCTTCAACTCGGGCCAGTCCGGATCCCAGGCAGTAGTGGGGACCATGGCCGAAGGCCAGGTGACCGTGCCCGGCCCCGGCGCGGGCGAAGTCCAGAGTGGCCGGGCCGGGGTAATGGGCGGGGTCACGATTGGCGGCACCGATACTGATCATGACGATCTGCTCGGCAGGAATCGTGGTTGGGCCGTAGGCGACCGGTTGGGTAGTGAATCGGACGGTGGCGATTCCGAGGGGCGAGTCGTAGCGCAAGAACTCCTCGATGGCCGCGTCGAGCAGGCCGGGCTCAGACGCCAGGGTGGTGCGCTGAGCAGGATGGAGCAGTAGCGCCAGCGTGGCATTGCCGATCAGGTTTGTGGTCGTCTCGTGCCCGGCGATCAGGAGGAGCACTGCCAGCGACACCAACTCCTCATGGGTGAGGCGGTCACCGCGATGGCGGGCCTCGATCAGGGTGCTGAGCAAGTCTCCGTCCTCGTCGTGGGGAGCAGGGCTGTCGACTGCGCGACGATGTTTACGGTCGACCAGGTCCGCCATGTAGTCGGCGATGCCGTGGGAGGCTTGATCGCGGGTAGCGGCATCGGCGTTGGTGAACAGCGTGTTGGACCAGAGGCGAAGCTGTGGCCGGTCGCGCTCGGGGACTCCCAGAAGCTCGCAGATGATGGTGACCGGCAGAGGCACGGCAAAGTCGTTGATCAAATCGGCGGCGCCCCGTGGCGCGATCGTGTCCAGCAGTTGGTCGGTGACCTTCTGGATGCGGGGCCGGAGCCGGTTCACAGCGGCGGAGGTGAGCCCTTGAGCGGCCAGGCGGCGCAGTCGTGTGTGGTCGGGCGGATCGGTGGCCAGCATGTTGGCCCGCAGGGCCGAGGGAATGTCGCGGCGGTCGCCGAACAGATATCCGAATCGGCGGGTGTCTCTGCTTAGCCGTGGATCGGCCAAGGCGGCGCGGGCCTCCTCGTACCCCGTGATCATCCAGGAGTGGTGGCCGCGGGAGGAGACTCTCACCTGCTGGACCGGGCATTGGGCGCGCAGCCTGTCGTAAGCCTGGTAGGGATTGCGGTGGAAGTCGGCGTCGAACACAAGGAACTCCTCAATCGGGATCAGAGGGACCTGGGGCGTCATGGACGTCTACCGGGCGTGGGCCCTGAGTCACGGCTTCAGGCAGGTTGGCGGAGGCGGAAAATGCTGAGGACACGCGCATCAGCCAGTCGGCTTCGCTGTCCAGATCGCCTCCGGCCTCGCTGTGCATCGGGTCCTTGCCCTTGTGGCCGGTCTGGAACTCGGGTTCGGTGAGTGTGGGGTTGCGGGCGTGTTCGCCGACTGGCTGGCCGGATCGATAGGCGGCTAAGGCCCTGCGGACAGACAGCGCCTCTCGCTGTGCCGCCATCTCTCGGGTCTCCGACTCAGCACCACACGAAGTGCTCTCTGTTCGGAATGACGCGTCGGAGGTTCGGTATGGCCCAAGGATGAGCAGTCCGTCGCGGATCTCGATTACTCGGCGGTGGACTCCGTAGCGGTAGCTCAGACGATCCGGCCCGCTCCGGGGTAGCACGATCTGGGGCATCGCCGCCGCAAGCGCCCTCCACAACGGGTCTAGGCGCCGGTAGGTCCGCCTGTACCGCAACCAGCGCGCGGGGGCGGCGACGGCTGGTCCCCACGCGGGCAACGTCATGCCGATCGTGAGCGACAGCGCTGCCAGCACGGGCAGACCGACTGAGAACACACAGCCGGGAGGATGTAGCGGACTGGGACAGGGCCGGTCGTGCCCCGGCACCAATGTGCCCAGTTGCAGCCACAGCGCGACCACCACCACCGTCTTCTCGATTAGGTAGATGATCACCAGCACGCAGCCAAAAGTCACAATGCGCAGGCCCGCACTCAGGGCAGCTCGCGGGGCCAGTCCCGCGTACCGTGCGGTGGTTACGGCCAGACTGGAAAAGGCCCATCCCATGAACATGACGAAGATCAAGATGTATCCGACCAGCGTGGGATGCCCGTGGTACATGGGGCCGAAGTCTCCGACAACCGGAGGAAGTGGGCTGGCGACAAAAAGACCGATCATTGCGGTCACAGTGACGAGCAACACCATCAGCCACCGGCGGATGCGTATGCGGGTTTCTTCCCGTGAGCATGTAATGCTCAGGAGATACGTCAAGATTGCGAAAGCAGCGACCATGGTGCACAGATTGGACAAGAGGCGGCCCAGATTGGGATATATTGCGCTCTCTGCATGTTGAGCCTTGTCCGAGATAAGCACCAATGCCAGGCCGGCCGTCATGAGCAGCAGGCATATTGAACCCAGCCCAGGTGGCGAATCTGGACTGCGGAGGCCATATGCCTTGTAAGCCGCCGCAACGAACGCCGCCGCGGCCGCGGCCCAGAAAACAACGTTGATCACCAACAGCCCCCGATGTGAGTGGTCGTCCGTTCGCCAGAGCCGCTAGGGGCTTAAGCCCCTCTCGCATCGCCCACGGGCGATCCGATGGCTGTGGCCGAGCCGACCGCCTCGGACCGTCGAGACATAGTGCGGCGTCCCCAGGTGTCTTCCAAGCGGCCAAGAACGGCGGCAACGGCCGGGTCGGCGACGGCGGGCCGTGGGCCGGTTCGGTTGGGGCGCGACCGCTCCATGACCAGGGTGGCGAAGTGCTCGGCTTCGCGCTCCTGCTCGCTGGTGTAGCTGGTGCGTCCCAGCACCGCGCGCACCACCGCGGGGTTCAGATCGGGCAGCAACATCTTCGCCAGATCCGCCACTTCGACCCCACTTCGGTGGCCGGCAAGTAGGTGGCCGATCTCGTGTAGCGCGATGTGTTCCCGATGGAACGGCGTGGTTCCTGTCGGGGTGTACACGTAGTCGGCACTAGCGGTGGAGATGCATACCCCGCACAGTCCCTCCGGCATGGCCGGGACTAGGATCACCCGCAACGTTCTGCCCGTATGAGAAGCAACGCGGGCACAGAACTGCTCAAAATCCCACGGCTTGGGAACCTTCAGAGTCTCCACACGAGCACGACACCGCCGTCGCAGCGTGTCTCCCCGCACCCGGTCACCTCCCCGGACCCATGCTGAGTGCCCACACTCATGAGCGGACTCTCTGGAGCGATTCCACTACGGAACGTGATTATGGCACAGGTGGCTCAACTCTCCGGAGAAGAATCGAGATCGTCCGGCCTGGCACGCTGCTCCAAGCGCGCGGTCGACTCGATCAGTTCACCGACCATCCGCTGGGCCTCCGGCGACAACCGCAGGAAACTGCGCAGGTGCCCGCTACGTATCCCGGTGTCGCGGAGCATGGCCAGCAGTTCGATCTGTTCTTCGACGGTCCTGAACACTTCATCGTCGAAGAAGTAGGAAGGAGGGACCCCGAAGAAAGTTGCCAGGGCCTCAAGTACCCGCTTGGTGGGGTTGTCGTTCTTGCCGGTGCGCAGTTTCCACAGGGTGTTGTGTGAGATCTTCTCTCCCGTCAGTTCGGCGATTGCGGCTGCGGCCTCCTGAAGGGAGTAGGGTCCACGATCTTCTGGATGCATCCGCCGGAACAGGTAGTCGACCTTGCGGGCCAGAGGCGGTGCCGCGACAACTTCGGCCGCCCTCTCTGACGCGGCGTCACCGCCAGCCACGGAACGCCTCCCCCTCTCCCGGCGCTGAAGATCCTGGTCACAGTATGTCACTGGCGCCAGTCGCAGGGGCCGTACTGGTGTTACCCAATTCGACATACCGACCCCTTTGCCGCATTTCACCATCATTGATCTTGAAATGACGTGGCGGCCACCTCAGATCCCATATGGCATGGGCGCGGCGGTGAGCGCAGTCGAGATATGACCTTCTCGAATTGCGGTCACAATACGCATCTCCGCCGCTTTGCGCTGTTTGTACAGTCGGCTGGCCGGGACGCCCCACTCCCGGGCCAGATCCTGGACGGAAACGCCGTCCAAGCGGGTCGAGCTGATCAGCTCGACACCGGCCGGGCTGATGATCCCTTGACGTGCCGCGTCCAGCAGCAGGACGACCGCGTCGATGTCCGGACCTGACGCCCCGGTGGGTAGCTCGAACGGATCGCATGGCATGTCGCGGAGGCCGCGGCCGCGCGCGCGGAGCGCGCCCTTGCGTGCCCACAGCATCAGGCGGGCGGCGATGTGGGGACGCTCGACGTCGACACGCGCCAGCTGCGCGACGAACTCCGTCAGCAGCTCGGACACGATGTCGTCGGCGAGCCGAGTCGGACTCGAACGGAGCACCCGAGCGGCGGTGTTCTTCAGACCGGGCATCGCCACCCCGACGCAGCCCACCACCCAGGCCGAGTCCCCAGTCCGTGCCCGCTGGACGAGTTCGCACCACGCGGCGTCCTTTAGGTGGTTGGAGGAGCCTTGCCCGAGCAGCAGTGCTCGTAGTTCGGCCAGGTCGACCGCCCGCGCAGGCAGACCGCAGCCCACTGCCCGTCCGTCGATCGACAGCGGGTTCGGCCCGGTGGTCAGCAGCTCGAATGAACGCTCCGCGACGGTCAGCGCGTTACCCGACCGGTCGCCGGCGGTCGTGTGCGACGTGCGCTGCTCGCTGATCTGGTGGTTGCTCATGACGCCCCCGAAGGTCGTGATGGATCGACGACGTCAGGTATCCGCTACGGCATATGCGTTCCATGGGCATTCGGTCGGCGCCGCTGACTGCTCACGGCCGAGCGCCGATGTGCTCAGATCTGCTGTGACCTGCGAGAACGCAGGTCGTTGGGCGTGCTCAGGCCGAAAAGGTAAAGGGACCGCGAGTGCATAGATCGGCTGTGACCTCGACCTTCGCCACCGGCGAACCTCTTCCGTAAAGATCCGCCTGCCCCACTGGCCCTCGACTCCGTGAGCTAGGACGCCAGTGGAGCTTCACGATCACGGTGGATCTGCGCTGGCCGTGCAGCAGCGTGCATGGGCTCGATAGCGCCAGGCGTCGACCGGGCACCGCAGCGGCCCCGAATCGTCGGTGCCTTGAGGGGGGACGAGTCAGGGATCTTGCTGAGCGTCCGGTGGGCAGCAGGTGCGCAGGTAGGTCTGCAACTCGTTGAGTGAGTGCTCCACGGTGGCGGCGTCGATGCGGTAGAAGACCTGCTTGCCGTGTTTGCGGGAGGTGAGTAGGCCGCCGCGACGCAGGAGAGCGAGTTGCTGGGACGCGGTGGGCTGGGCGATGCCCAGGCGTTCGGCGACCGTGCCGACGGTGAGCTCGATCCCGCCGGTGAACAGCTCCAGCATCTGCTGCCTCTGTTCGCTGGCCAGTGCTCTAAGGAATTCCCGCGCCTGCTGACCGAGCTGGGCGGCCTCACCGGTGCCGCAGCCGGGCGCGTCCGCTGTCGGCTCGGACAGCGTGCTCGATACCTGGTCGACCACCGGCTCGTTCATGTCACCTCCCCCGTCGTCCGTATTGGATCCTAGAGCACCCATCGTCACATTGACATTTAACAAAATGACAATATGTTGGGACGCATGGACGCCGACATCGTCATCATCGGTGGCGGGCAGGCCGGGCTGGCCACCGCCCACGTCGCCCGCCAGCTCGGCCTGGCGCCGGTGCTGCTGGAAGCCTCACAGTCCACAGCCGGGTCGTGGCCGCACTACTACGACAGCCTCACCTTGTTCTCCCCGGCGCGGCGGAGCGCTCTGCCGGGGACCCCGTTTCCAGGCGACCCGGACGGCTATCCCGCCCGGGACGAGGTCGTCGCCTACCTGACCGCCTACGCCGAACGCCTCGACGCCGACATCCGCACCGGGCATCGCGTCGTGAAGGTCGCAGTCACCGACTCCGAGCCAAGGCTGGGGCGGCGGTTCGAGGTCGTCGTCGAGGACGGGCAGGGCTTCAGCACGCCGATCGTGATCGCCGCGACGGGCGCGTTCAGCCGCCCGTACCGTCCGGAACTGGCGGGCCTTGATTCGTTCACCGGCACGGTCGTGCATTCCTCGGACTACCGGCGACCGGAGGAGTTCGCCGACCGGCGGGTCGTGATCGTGGGCGGCGGTAACTCAGCGGTGCAGATCGGCATCGAGTTGGCCGGGCACGCCCGAGTCACACTCGCCACCCGGCATCGGCTCCGGTTCATGCCGCAGCGGGTGCTGGGCGTCGACATGCACCTGTGGCTGCAGCGCACCGGCTTGGACACGGCCGGTTGGGCGCGCCGGTTGCTCACCGGCGGGAAGGGCACGCCTGTTTTCGACACTGGCACCTACCGGGCTCAGATCGCCACCGGCAATCCCGACCGACGCCCGATGTTCACCCGCCTGGACGGCGACCGCGTGGTGTGGCAGGACGGGACGCGAGAACCCCTCGACGTGCTCCTGCTTGCCACCGGCTTCCGGCCCGGCGTGGGGTACCTGGAGGAGTTGGGCGCGCTGGATGAAGGCGGCCAGCCGCTACACCAGGGCGGTGTCTCCACCGCTCACCCGGGGCTGGGCTATGTGGGGCTGGAGTGGCAGCGCTGCTTCGCCTCGGCGACGCTGCGTGGTGTCGGTGCCGACGCCCGCCATGTTCTCAATCGCCTACGCAAGGAGGCGCCGCTGCTGCGGCGCACCGGCTGATGCGGGGGGCATGCTCGGAAGGGGTGATCGATGGGTGTGGGGACTTCAGGCGGTGGCGGCCTTGGGCAGCGCGAAAAGGCCGGACAGCCGGGTCAATCGTTCGGGGATCACCCGGTAGTACACCCAGGTCCCGCGTCGTTCGCCGTCGATCAATCCGGCCTGGCGCAGCACTTTCAAATGGTGGGAGATGGTCGGGGCGGTCAACTCGAACGGGACAGTCAGATCGCACACGCACGCCTCCCCGCTCTCGGCCGAGGCGATCATGTTCAACAGCCGTAGCCGGATCGGGTCCGCCAAGGCCTTGAACACCCCGGCGAGCTCGACGGCCTCCGCCTCGCCCAGGTCAGACTCGCTAAGCGGTTCGCAGCACACCGAGGCGGTGACGTCTTCCAACTCCATCAACTTAGACATGCCTCTAATTTGACACCTGTCGATGCAAGGATGCAAACTAGCCCTCTACTTAGAAGAACATCGAAGCAAGCGGATCTGGGGTGTTTCGTAAGACGCCCTGCCCGCGCAGGTAGGAAGAGAGGCACCATGGCCGAGGTGAACCAGTCTCATGAGCGCACCGGGACGGTAGGCGAGAGCGCCTGCTGCGGAGTCGGCGGTTGCTGTACCGACGCCGAGCAGTCCCTGGATCCGGCGGTGACCGTGACCGAGGCCAAGACGGCGGCCGGATGCGGATGCGTCCACGACGCCAAGTCCGAGGAGACGGGACTTCCGGTGGTGGTCGTCGGAGCCGGGCCGGTGGGGCTGGCAACGGCGGCGCACCTGGCCGAGCGCGGGCTGAATTTCATCGTCCTGGAGGCCGGGGCGCAGGTGGGTGCGGCGATCTCCGAGTGGGGGCACGTCCGGCTGTTCTCGCCGTGGCGGTACGACACCGACGCCGCTGCCCGGCGGCTCCTGGAGCCGACCGGTTGGACGCTGCCCACCCCTGACGCCCTGCCCACCGGAGCTGAACTGGTCCGCGATTATCTGACGCCTCTGGCCCGCGTTCCGGAGCTGGCGGGGCGGATCCGAACGAGAACCCGCGTGGTCGCCGTCGCCCGGCAGGGCCTGGACGTCACCCGCACCGTCGGCCGCGAGGAGCACCCGCTGCTCGTGCGTACCGTCGGCCCGGACGGGACAGTCACCGACCTCGCCGCCCGCGCCGTCATCGACGCGTCCGGGACGTGGGGCCACGGCAACCCCCTCGGCCACTCCGGGCTGCCCGCGCCCGGCGAAGAGGAGGCCGCGCCATATCTGGCGGGGCCGCTGCCGGACGTCTTGGGCCGCGACCGCGACCGTTTCGCCGGACGTCACACCCTGGTCGTCGGGATGGGCCACTCGGCCGCCAACACCCTGCTCGCTCTGGCCGAACTCGCCAAGACCGAGCCCGGCACCCGCATCACCTGGGCCGTGCGCGCAGCGTCGGTCGCCCGCCTCTACGGCGGCGGCGACGCCGACGGCCTGCCCGCCCGCGGCGCGCTCGGCACCCGCCTGAAGACGGCCGTGGAAGACGGCGAGATCGACCTGGTCCGCGGCTTCACCATCACC
Source organism: Actinomadura chibensis NBRC 106107 (assembly GCF_001552135.1). Taxonomy (GTDB): domain Bacteria; phylum Actinomycetota; class Actinomycetes; order Streptosporangiales; family Streptosporangiaceae; genus Spirillospora; species Spirillospora chibensis. The sequence goes on from NZ_BCQP01000043.1 coordinate 119,763, forward strand.
CGCTTCACCACCAGTAATGGAGCCGTCCAGGTCACCGGTACCGCTGCGGAGGGGGAAAGCGTCATCGCGGCCGACACCGTGGTGGCGGCGACCGGTTTCCGTCCCGACCTGGACATGCTGCGCGAGATCCGGCTCGACCTGGATCCCGGCACCGAGGCCCCGGTCAAGCTGGCCCCGCTGATCGACCCGAACTTCCACTCGTGCGGGACGGTGCCGCCGCACGGCGAGCGCGATCTCGCCCACCCCGAGGCCGGGTTCTACCTGGTCGGGATGAAGAGCTACGGCCGCGCCCCCACCTTCCTGATGGCGACCGGGTATGAGCAGGTCCGCTCGATCGTCGCCGCGCTGGCCGGGGACCGGGAGGCGGCCGACACCGTTCAGCTCGACCTGCCCGAGACCGGCGTCTGCTCGACCAGTCTGGTCACCGAGGACCAGTTGCCGGGCTCCACCGCGCAGGACGGTGGATGCGGGACGTCCTGCTCGACACCGTCGGCTCCCGAGGCCGCGTCCAACGCCGAAGCCGAGGCCGAGAGCGGCTCATGCTGTGGCGGCGCATCCACACCCGAGCCGATCAGCATCGGTGTCGGCGCCCCGGCCGGTCTGGGCTTTGCGACCGGCATCGTGCATGGCTACTCAGGCGAGGCCGAACGCGCCGATGCCTGACGCGGCCGAACCCGCCGCCCGAGACCGGGCTCCGGCGGCTCCGGCGGTTCCGGCCGCCGGAGCCCGGTCGGTACGCGACCACGCGCGGCGGGCCGCGAACAGCCCCCTGGCCGCGTTGTGCGTCACCGAGATCACCAGCTGGGGCGTCCTGTACTACGCCTTCCCGGTACTGGCTCCCGCCATCACCCGCGACACCGGCTGGTCCACCGGCACCATCACCGCCGCGTTCTCCGCCGCGCTGGTCGTGGCCGCCCTGGGCGGAATCCCGGTCGGCCGCGCCCTGGACCGCCGCGGACCGCGCGCCCTGATGACCGGCGGATCGGTGCTGGCCGTGCTGTCGGTCCTGGGGCTCGCGGCGGCGCCCAATTTCTGGTGGTTCACCGCGTGCTGGCTGGTGGCCGGGGTGGCGATGTCCGCCGTCCTTTACCAACCGGCGTTCGCCGCGCTCACCCGCTACTACGCGCCCCGCCACGTCACCGCACTGACCACCCTCACCCTGGTCGCCGGGCTGGCCAGCACCGTGTTCGCGCCGCTCACCGACGCGCTGTCAGCGCAACTGTCCTGGCGCGGCGCCTACCTCGCACTGGCCGTAGTGCTGGCCGTGGTGACCATCCCGCTGCACGGGCTGGCCCTGCGCCGCCCGTGGCCATCGCCGCGTGACGATGCGACCGGCCGCACCGCACACGTCCAGAACCGCGCCGTGGGACGAGCCGCCGTATGGGGGACGGTACGCAGCCGCCCGTTCATCATGCTCACCGCGGCGCTGACCCTGTCGGCCTTCACCGCGTTCGCGGTCGTGGTCAACCTCATCCCGCTGCTCACCTCCCGCGGCGCCGACCCCAGCGTCGCGGCCTGGGCACTGGGACTCGGCGGCCTCGGCCAGGTCACCGGACGCCTCGGCTACCGCCTTCTGACCCGCCGCACCGGTGTCCGCACCCGCACCATCTTGATCCTGTCGCTGTCGGCCGCCACCACCGCCGCCCTCGCCCTCATCCCCGGTCCGATGGCCCTGCTCATCACCGTGGCGTTCCTGGCCGGGACGACCCGCGGCATCGCCACGCTCCTGCAGGCCACCGCCGTCTCCGACCGCTGGGGAACAGCCGCCTACGGCTCCCTGTCCGGAATCCTGGCCGCCCCCGTCACCACCGCCACCGCGATCGCCCCGTTCGCCGGAGCCGCCCTCGCGGCCGCACTCGGCGGCTACCCCAACATGTTCCTCGCGCTCACCGTCGCTGCGGCCCTGGCGGCCCTGGCGGCTGGCGGCAGCATCCCCACCGCCCCACCATCCCCAGCACCGGACCCGTCACCGACCTACGACCCGCCAACTAGGTAGAACGGCCGGGAAATTGCTTGGCTGTCTTGCCGGACGTCGGCGTACCGTCGGTGACCATGAGTGATGAGCAGGAGTTCCTGCACAAGCTGGCGCGCCTGCTCGACCGCGAGCATCAGCGCCACCAAGAGGTGCAAGCCAGCCCGCACGCGTGGGAGATCCAGCCCGGCAGCCCGCTGGCCGGCGACGAGGCCAAGTCGCACCCGCACGACGTCGGCCACGGAGCCTGGCACGCCCTGACCGTCGCCCAAGATCACCTCCTGGGCCTGCACTCCTCACTTCACGGCACCGACCGGCTGGTGATCCACACCCACGCCCAGTTCACCCTGCTACGCGCTGGGATGGAGAACGCCGCACGAGCGGTGTGGCTGCTGCATCCCGCAGACCGCCCCGGCCGCGTCACCCGGCGGCTGGCGATGCAGCGCGCCGAGATCCGCGCCGCCCACCGGATCCGTGGCCTGCTGAGCAACCCCGGCGCCAAGACCCTGCAGCAGGACCTCACCGACCTGTACGCCCTGTTGGCCACCGCGCTCGGCGTCACCGCCGCCGAGGCCGAGAAGACACTGAACAAGACCCCGGCCTCCTATAAGGACATGGTCCGCGACGCCGCACCGGCCGCCGGTTACTCCGCCGACACCGCCGAACTGATCTGGAGCGCCTGCAGCGCCCTGGCCCACGGCGACACCCACGGCACCCTCAGCGTGCTCGACAAGCAGGTCACCGCCGCGCAGTCGGCCAAGGGCAACCGCATCGCACTGGCCCGCGTCACCGGATCGGTGAGCGGCCTGTACTGGTGCACCCTGGCCGCGACCTCGATGCTCAGCGCGGGCTACGACCTGTACGCGCAACGCGCCCGCGCGCCCTACTAGCCGCGTTCCTCGGGTTGCCGATGAGACTCGCTGGCCGGTGTCGGAGCGCCGCCTGCCCGGTCAGGGTTCCACGTCTTGGTAGATCATCTTCCGCCTTGGTCTGGTTCCGCCCTGGTCTGGAACGGGGCGTTTTGTGCGGCGCTGGATGGGGAGGCGTGGGTTAGGAGCGGGAGGGGTGGGGGGGCAGGGTTGGGGCGGTGTCGGTCCAGCCCTGGTGGCGGACGAGGGTGTAGCCGTCGAGGTC
>NZ_BCQP01000044.1 GCF_001552135.1 Actinomadura chibensis NBRC 106107
CGGCGCGCCGCGCCGCGACCGGCCGTGCGCGGCGGCCCCGCCGCCGCGCGGCCTGGCCGCGAGGACGGGCGCGTCCTCCGGCGACTGGCCCTCGCCCGTCCCGGTGACCGCGGCCCGCCGGTCGGTCGCGACCGCGGCGGCGGGCGAGGTGTCGCGCTGCGCGCCGGGCGCGACGGCCTCGGACGCCGCCTCCCGCTTCGCCCAGCGGACGAGCCCCGCCCCGGGCACCGCGGCGGCGACGCCCATCGTGCTCCGGCGCGTCTCGGTCACGGACCGGTTGAGCTGCGCCTCGCTCTTCTCCCGCGCGCCGATCGCGGAGTACCCGACGGCGGAGAACAGGTGCTGGAACGGCTTGCGGTAGATGAACGCCGCGAACGTCACCAGCGCGATGAGCAGGATCTGCAGCCCCCACGGCAGCGTCTCGCTGAGGATCAGCCCGTACGCCCACAGCAGCAGCGACAGCACGCCGATCAGCGCGGCCTGCTTGAGCAGCATCGACAGCAGCAGCTCCAGCCAGCGGACGGCGATCACCCGGCCGATGCCGGGATGGATGCCGATGCCGAGGAAGATCGGCCCCGCCACGAGCAGCAGCAGGAACGCGATCTTCACCACGATCAGCGCGATCGCGATGACCATGATCAGCAGGCCCGCGACCAGCGCGGCGAGCAGCCCGCCGAACGCGACGGCCAGCCGGTTCTCCCAGTTCTTGCCCTGGTAGAGCGGATACGTCCCGGGATGTTCTTCCTTGATGTTCTTGGAGACGTCCTTGTACGCGTCGGCCTTCTTGCCGAGGTCGGCCCGGTTCGCGCCGTAGGTCTCCGGCAGGTCGACGGCCTGCGCCCACAGCAGCTTGTCGGCGTTGTCCTTGACGACCTTGGCGTTCGGGTCGGTCGTCCCGAACTCGCCCTGCAGCCACGGCTTGCACACCAGCGCGACCCACAGCCGGTTCGCGTTGCGGGACGTCGCGTCCAGGTCCTGCGACGCCGCCGGATCGGGTCTGCCGCCGGGCGCCGGTATGCACACCCCGCCCGTGGTGTTGCTCTGCGGCAGGGCGGCGTTGAAGGCGGCGCTCGTCGCCTCCGACGTCTTCGTCCCGAGCGTGGTGAAGTCGGACGGGCGCGCGATCAGCCACACCAGCGCGACCATCGCGACGACCATCCAGATGACGCCCTCGGTGACCTTGCTCGCCCGCTTGCGGACGAGCCCCCACCACGCCAGCCACATCGCGCCGAGGATGACCACCCACGACCAGTAGCGGGCGTTGAACGTCTTGCCCATGTCGGTGATGACGCCGTCGACGGTGTCCTTCAGCCAGCCGAGCAGCGAGTCCGACGCGGCCGCCTGGTACACGCTGATCGTCGTCCGGTCGATGGCCCGGACGGCGGTGAACACCGTGTTGGCGAGGCCGTTGCCCATCAGCGCCATGGCGTCCGAGCAGCCCATGTCGACCGCGTACCAGGTCTGCCCGGCCGTCCCGTACCGGTCGTAGTAGGTGAGCCGCTCGACCGGCGTCCCGCGCAGTTCCCGGTTCGGGTAGTCGGGCGGCTTGATCAGGCCGTCCGTGCCCGACCCGTACTGCTCGGGGGCCGGGTTGTCGGCCGGTTTGCAGACGTCGGGGACCAGCGGGTTCGCGCTGGCCATCGGCGACAGCCCGACCATCAGCACGAGCGCCGCCAGCATCACCAGCACCGGCCGCCGCGCGCGGCGCAGCCTCCGCCGCCGCGGCGAGGCGAGCACGAAACGGTCGAGACCTTGGCCGGGCGAGCGCTGCAGGCGCGCCATCCGGTCGCGGGTTCTCATCTGCCGACCTCCTCGACCTCTGCCCCCGCGACGGTCAGTTCGGACGAGCCCGGTCTCGACCGGGTCGGGTTGGTGTCCAGCCAACGCTGCAGTTCCTCGGAGATCAGGTCGACGCCGATGCGCCCCGCTCGGCCGTCGAGGTCACGGAAGATGCACTCGCCGTTGCCGAGGTTGCGCAGCACGGCCTTGTGCTCGTCGGACGCCTCCACCCCGAGCAGCGACATCACGTTGCCGACCTCGACCCGCTCGGTGGAGCGGAAGGAGAACACCGACGACAGGCAGTTGGTGACCTGCTCGTTCAGCAGGTCACCGGCGTTCTGGGAGACGAGGATCAGCGCGGTGTTGCGGGACCGTCCCATCCGCGACACCTCGGGGATCAGCTTCGCGCCCTCCGGGGTGGAGGTGATGGCCCACGCCTCGTCCAGGAAGATGGCCTTCGGGAGCCGCCGGTCGAGCCCGTGCATGAGCCGCCGCGCGAACTGCGACACCAGGTACATCAGCGCGACCGACAGCCGCTGCTCGTAGGAGTAGTCCTCGCGGGAGATCGCGACGTCCGGGAGGGTGAGGCCGCCGAGGGTGAACACGGTCGTCCAGCCCGCGGTGTCGATGCGCTCACCGCCGGACGGGTCGAAGCACAGCCGCGCGAGCCGCATCTCCGACATCGACCGCAGCACCGCGCCGAGGTTCTTGGACGCCGGGTCGTCGGACGCCTCAAGGTGGTCGACGACCCGGCCGAGCGAGGGGCGCTCGGCGTTCGCGACCGCGCCGACCGCCTGGATCATCGCGGACTCGCGCTCCTCCGACATCCGCGGCAGCAGCAGCCGCAGCGTCTCGGTCGCCATCGTCTTCATCGTGGCGAGGTCGTCGCCGAACGAGAACGGGTCGAGCAGGCCGGGCGCCGCGGAGCCGAGCGGCAGGATGCGCGCCCGGCGCCCGCGCGCCTTCAGCAGCTCCACCAGCGACTCGGCGTCGCCCTTCGGGTCGATGGCCGCGACCGTCACGCCGCGCAGCGCCATCTGGTAGATCAGCAGCAGCGCGAGGGTCGTCTTGCCGCCGCCCGGCTCGCCGGTGATCGCGACCGCGGTCGGCCGGTTCCGGGCCGCCGCGACCAGCGGGTCGAAGTGCACGATCGAGCGGGCCCGGCCGAGCGTCTCGCCGACGTACGGGCCGATCCAGCCCTCGTCGTTCTCGTCCGGGCGGTCGCCGAGGTCGACGGTCGCGATCGGCATGCCGCCCGCGATCGTCCGCAGCGGCTGGCGCTGCGCGTAGGCGTTCAGCCTGATCTGGTCGCCCGGCAGCGACTCAAGGAACAGGGAGAACTGGTCGCCGGTCGAGTTGACGACGTCGATGCCGATGTCGCGGTAGTGCTCGACGACCGCGTCCACCCGCTGGGCGAGCAGCTCCTCCGTCGGCGCCGACACGATCAGCCGGTGCCACCCGTAGACGAACGGCAGGCGCTCCTTCGTGATGCCGTGCTCCAGCATCCGCGCCGCGTCGATCTGCTCCGCGAGCGCGATCGGCGCCTCCGCGCCCGCCTCCCGGATGTGCTGGTCCATGTCGCGGGCGTGCGCCAGCTTGCGCGAGACGTCCTTGGACGCCTTCGCGGGCGGGATCAGCTTCATCCGCGCGCTGATCTCCACCGGGAACGGCAGGGCGTCGGCGTAGTGGAACCAGGGCTCGCCGTCCGGGAACGGCATCATGTCGGGGAACCGGGCGAACGACAGGTACGCGACGTAGGACGCGGCGGTCGCGCCGCCGCCCGCGCCGGTGAAGTTCGGCTGCTCGATCCGCAGGTAGGAGCGGCCGTTGTGGATCGCTCCCTCGACCAGCGACTCGATCTCGCCCTTGCCCCACGTCCGGCGCGACACGGCGGACGGCGGCGGGTCGGCGAGCGACCCCGTGACCGCGTGCTGGAACAGCCACGCCACCTCGGTGGACGTCGCGTGCCGCGCGTAGAGGGCGGACCCGCCGAGGGCGCGGCCGATGCGCTCGGCCTGCTCCGTCCAGCGGGCGATCTCCTTCTTGTCGATCGCGTCGTCCTCGACGCCGAGGACCTTCTCGCTCCGCTTGTAGAACCCGAGGAGCTGCGACAGCACCCCGCCGGACAGGTGCGCGCCCATCCCGCGCGGCCCGAGCCGCACCCCGAGGTAGACCTCCTTGGTCCAGAAGTCCTTGGCCCACACGTGGGCGTAGGTCTCCTCCAGGTACTCGCGCCAGCCGGCGCCGCCGTCGGACGTCCGGTCGAGCGCCAGCGCCCAGTCGGCGGCCGGGTACGTCCGGTGCGCGATCCGCAGGTGGACCTCGGCGTCCTGCATCCGGATGCCCGCGAGCGCGATCGTGATGTTGGTGGCGAGCGCCTCGCGCTCCTCGCCCGTCGTGAACTCGTACGACACGGTCGGCAGGCGGAAGTACGCCCAGGCGGCGTTGTCGGTGAGGAGGACGCGGTCGTCGAAGTACCGCACCGCCAACCGGCTCGACTTGCTCACGCGCCCCTCCCAACCCCGGTCCATTGTCCCGACGCGCCGGGAGGCGTGCAGGGCCGCCGGGGAGAGTGTTCGCCGTCCGGACGGTCATCAAGATCAGGCGCGCCCGCCAGTCCGACGACGATGTCCGCTCGATGCCCGCGAGGGGCGCTCATCGGGTGGCCTCCTGCTCCTGCTGGAACTCCTGGTAACGCTCGGGCATGACGGTGAAGCCGCCGGCGACCACGCCGGCGAGGGCAAGATAGGCGCGGCGCGTCGGCGTCCGCAACGACTTCAGCTCGTTGCGCGGCGCGCGGTCCATGCTGAGGTGATCGTCCCACGGGATGCGCACCAGCGCCCGGCATCTGCCGCGCGCCACGGCCTCGGCCTGCTCGACGTCGTCCATGCTGCGGCGGCTCACCCCGTTGATCACCGTGACCGCGCGGGAGCGCAGCTCCTCGTAGCCGTGGCCGTCCAGCCACTCGAACGTCATCGACACCGCGCGCGGCGCGTCGGCGCTCGCCGGGGCGACGAGGACGAGCTGGTCGGCGTAGGGCAGGACGCGCGCGACCACGGCGGCGGCCGCGTCCAGCAGGGTCACCGAGTAGAACCGGTCGAGGGTGCGGATCGCGAGCGCGTAGTCGCGGTCGTCGAGCGCCTGCAGCGGGTTCTTGCCCGCCGCGATGACGTCCAGGCCGGACTTCGCCTGCGAGGTGTAGCGGCGCATCGCGGTGAGGCTGCCGACCTGGTCGGCGCGCGTGATGAGGCCGGTGAGCGTCTCGTTGGTGTCGCTGCGCGTCCGCCGGGCGAGCGCGCCGGGGCCGGGGTTCACGTCCACCGCGACGATCGGCTCGCCGTTGTGCTGGGCGAACGTGTGGCCGAGCATCAGCCCGGTCACCGTCTGCCCGGCGCCGCCGGTGCAGCCGAGGACGACGATGTGCCGCGTCCCGTGGAACGGCTGCTGGAGCCGCTGCTCGTAGTCGGCGTCGACGTCGCCGTGCCCGCCGCCGACCGCGTGGAACAGCCGCCGGAGCCCGCCCCCGGTGACCTCGTGCTCCGGGTCCGGCGGGGTGATCGCGGGCCCGGACTGCGGCGGCGCCGGGGGCGGCGGCAGCGGCCGCGGCCGGACGGGCGACGCGGGCTGCGACCTGACCTCCCGAGGCGGCGCCTGCTCGCCGACCGCCTCCGCGGCCCGGGGCTGCTCCTGCGGCTCCTGGACGGGCGGCGCGGACGGCGCGGGCGGGGCGGACGGCGGGGGCGCGGCGGGCGGCCACGCGGTGTGCTCGGCCGCCGCGGGACGCTGCGGCTTCGACAGCCCCTGCGACCACGGCCGCGGCTCCATCCGCGGCGGCTCCTGAGGAGTCCGGCCCTGTTGGGGAGTCTGGGGCTGTGGAGGACCCGCCTGTTGAGGAGTCTGCGGCAGTTGAGGGCTCTGCGGTAGCTGAGGAGTCTGCGGCAACTGGGGGCTCTGCGGCAGTTGAGGAGTCTGCGGCAACTGCTGCTCGGGTGGTCGCGCGCCCTCGCCGTTCTGCGGACGCGCCCCGAACGCGCCCGGCACGACGGGGATGTCGGGCCGCGTGGCGGGCGGCGCGGGCGGCGCCGGCCGCTTCGGCGGCGTGCGCTGCCCGGCGACCTTCTTGTCCCCGGCCTCGCCGTTGAACGCGCGCTTGGTGAGGTCCTGCCCGACCGGCCGCTCGCGCGGCTCCCCGGGCTCCTGCCGGACGTCCCGGCGGGTCTCCCCCGCCGACCAGACCTGCGGGCCGCGTCCGCCCACCCGCACGTCCCCCGGCTCTCCGGCCGGGCCCGTCCCACGCTCGCGGACGCGCTCCGGATCCTGGGGTCCGTCCGCCGCCCCGGCAACGCCCCTGACCCGCTCGCGCCCACCCTCCGAAGCCGCCACGTCGTCCTGACGACGCTCAACGTCCGACTCCTCCGGACCGGGAGCACCGGGCTGCCCAACAACGGCACCCCCATCACGCTGCCCCCGAGCACCCGCACCGTCGGGCCACCGCGACCTAGCCCCCTCGGCAGCGCTACCACGCGCACCCGCCGACCCGACGTCTTCCGAGGGCTCCTGCGAAACACCGGACTGCTGACCAGCGGCAGCCCCGTCACCCTCACCCGCCGCACCCGCGCCCTCCGGCTCGGCCCCCTCGACGGGCCGCTGCGGAACGCCAGGCTGCTCAGCACTGGCAGCGCCATCGCGCTCACCCGACGCGCTCGCCACCTCCGGCTCGGCACCCTCGACGGACCGCAGCGAAACGACCGGCTGCTGAACGGCGGCAGCGCCGTCAGGCTCACCCGGCGCATTCGCGCCCTCCGGCGTAGCGCCATCGGCACGCCGCTGCGCAACGACCGGCTGCCAAACGGCGGCGGCGCCGTCACGCTCGCCCGGCGCACCCGCGCCTTCGGGCTTGGCACCCTCGACGGGCCGCCGCGGAACGCCGGGCTGCTGAACAGCGGCAGCGCCATCGTGCTCGCCCGGCGCGCTCGCCACCTCCGGCTTGGCACCCTCGGCGCGCTGCTGCGGAACGTTCGGCTGCTGAACGGCGGTGGCGCCGTCGTGCTCGCTTGGGGCAGTTGCGGTTGTCGACTCTGCGGCTTCGGGCGTCGCGGCTGTGTTTTCGCGGTCGGTTGGCGTGTTCGCGCCTTCCGGGCGGCTTGGGTTGGGGCCTTCGGCGGGGTGCTGGGGGGCGGTCGGCTTCGCCGGGGCGGGGATCGCGGGGGGTGCGGCGGCCTCGTGGGGGGTCGCGTTGGCGATCTCTTCGGCGGCGCGGCGGACGTCGGGGCGCGGGGCGGGGGCCTGGCGCGGGACGTCGGGGGCCGTCGCGGGCGGGACGGCCGCCTGCCAGATCTCGGCCGGGGCGCCGGGGCGGCGGACGCCGGAGGCCAGGGCGCGCTTGCCGGAGCCCGAGGGGGCCTCCAGCTGGGGAGCCGCCTGGGGCTGCTCGTGCTCGGCGGGGGCGAACTGCACGTCGTCCTCGTGCGAGATGTCGCGGGTGGTGCGGCGCCACGGCTTGGGCACGGCGGGGGCCTCGGCCGGAGCGGGGACGTCGTGCTGGGCGGCGTAGTCGCCGAGGGACGGGGGCGCGGCGGCCACGGCGGGGCGCGGCACCAGGGCGGGCTCCGCGGCCGCGACCGGCTGGACGGCGGGGGCGGCGGGCTCGGCGAGCCGGGCGGCGGCCGGTGCGGCGGCGGCCTTGCGGCCCTTGCGGCGGGACTTGATCGCGGCGCGCTCCGCGGCGGCGACCGGGGCCGGGGCGCCCGCGCGGCGCCAGACGCGGGCCACGATGACGACCTCGCGCGGCTCCCGGATCGGGGTGAGGCGGCACCAGGTGCGCGGCTCGGTGAGGTAGCGCCCCTGGGAGAGCAGCAGCTCGGTGAGCCGCTTGCCCTCGATGACGGGACGCGTCGCCAGCCAGGTCAGCACGCCCGGCGGGACGATGTACAGCACGTGCCAGGGGGACTCGAACGGGATGCCGACGACCCGGAGGAACACGATCCAGGGCACGAACACCCCGAGGAACACGCCGATCTGGACGAGCGGCAGCGGCATGGGAAGCCGCAGGTCGTACAGCTTGTACAGCCGCTTCTCGATGCGCCAGATGTTCGTGTACGTGGGTAGATCCACGCCCCTACTCCCCTAACTGCGCGAGCACCGTGCCGTCCGCCGACCTCGCGGTCAGGTGACGTCCACGCCGAGGGCCTTGGCTATCGCCTTGGCCGTGGTCTCGATGATGTTGGGCACGTAGAAGATCACCCCGATCCCGATGGCCAGCACGATGAACTGGACGAAACGCGTGATCTCCCGGGTGAACAGGAAGAAGATCGCCACGATGGAGACGATCACCAGGAACAGCGGACCGAAAATCTGGCGCAGCCAGTCGGCGAGATCGTCTGTTTTCAGTTCGTCGTTCTCGGGCGCCGCCAGAATTTCATGGGGAATCGACGCCATGATGTGGTGCAGCATCGACTGGCTACCTTCCTCGGTCGGCGGATTCAGGGGTCGGCTTCTTCAAATCGCGGCCTTTCATGATGCGTTCGGTTGGGTGGTGCCGCGAATGTCGCGCACGAGCCACGTCGCGCCCTTCTTGACCATGGCGAGCTGGTACGCCTGTTCCAGCTCGCCCCCGCCGCCGCCCGCGGGCTGCCACACGACCGTCGCGGTGACGGTGCGCTCGCCCGCGGATCCCTTCGGCGCGACGACCTCCTTGACCTGCACGAACGCCACGGAGTTGGCGAGCCCCGGAATGGTCGCGCCGTCGGCGGAGAAGCGTGACAGCGCGGCCTGGTTGCCGGTCGCGTACTCCTGGAAGAAGGTGCTGAGGAACGGCTGGAGTTCGCCTTCGAGCGCGGTGTCGCGGTCTTGCACGCCGCCCTGGGGAAGCCTGGCCTTGGTGGGCGGGGGAAGCAGCGCGGGACGGGCCGACACGACCAGCGCGCCGCCGTTGTCGGCGTACACGGGAACGGCGAGCCGGAGCCACTTGTCGGCGGTGCGGGCGAGCAGCGTGACCGTCGCGTTGTTGGCGTCGCGGGCGTCCACTCCGGCGACCTGGACGGACTGCACCTGCATCCGGCCGACACCGTTCCAGCCGAATTGGGCGTCGGCGCCGTCGGGCAGGAACGTGCGCAATTGCGCCTCGCGGGCGGGCGCGCCCTTCTGGTCGTAGTTCAGGTAGACGTTCGCGAACTGGATGGCGAACGCGCCGGCGGCGCTCGTCGGGAACCCGGCGCCGCGGGCGGGCTTCGCGCCGGGCGTCGCCGTCCCGCCGGACCCGCCGGAGGAGTCGTCGGAGGTGAACCGTTCGAGCGGCGCGCGGATGCCGTTGACCAGGATGACGATGATCAGCGCCCAGAGGACGGCCCGGCCGAGCCAGACCCACCAGCGGCCGCCGGACCCGCCCCAGCGCCCGCCGCGCCGCCCGCCGCCGTCCGAGCCGCCGCGGCGCCGGTCGCCGCCCGGCAGGTCCCACGGGTCGGCGGAGGCGAGCGCCCGGCCGGGCGCCGCGGCCTCCTCGACAACGGCGGTGTCACGGCCGCGTCCCGCGGCCGACCTGCGAGCCATCCTGCCTCCGCTCGCGCCTCGCCCCCGGTCGGCGCGGTCCTGTGTGCCTGCTGGTGTATGCCTGGTCGTGTGTGCGTGGTCGTCCTGCCCGGTGGCCTTTCTGAACCCACCTCGGGCCCAGGGTAACCACGAGCGTCAATTGTTCCAGCGCATCGCAGCGAAGCACAGCCCCGGCACGCGGTTGTGGATAATGCAATCCACCTCAGCAGGAACGGGGAAGATTGCCAAACGGTGACGATCCCCTATCCGGGCCTCCGAACAGTGCGCAGGTCAAGGATCCGGACAAGCGGCACGAGTCGGCGGTCAGTTGCTCACCGGGTGTCGCCCCCGACCGCAATCTGTTTCCGACAGAAACCGGCATTATATCGGATTCAGGATGATTTCCGGCAGAAGTCCCAGCTCAGCGGCCCCTTGAGGCGCCACGACACGCCCGGCGCGGTCACCAGGCCCACGGGCACCACGAGAACCATCTGTAGCCAAAATCACAGAGGTCACGCGCCTGCCCAGAAACGGCACGACTCGGACGCGGAAGACCGTCAGACGTTGAACCGGAACTCGACGACGTCGCCGTCCTGCATGACGTAGTCCTTGCCCTCCATGCGGACCCGGCCCGCCGTGCGGGCGGCGGCCATCGACCCGGCCTTGGTGAGGTCGTCGAACGACACGACCTCCGCCTTGATGAAGCCGCGCTGGAAGTCGGTGTGGATGACGCCGGCCGCCTCGGGCGCGGTGGCGCCCTTGCGGATCGTCCAGGCCCGCGCCTCCTTGGGGCCCGCCGTCAGGTACGTCTGGAGGCCGAGCGTGTCGAACCCGATCCGGACGAGCTGCGACAGCCCCGACTCCTCCTGGCCCATGCCCTGCAGCAGTTCGAGGGCCTCGTCGTCCGGCAGCTCGATCAGCTCGGCCTCGATCTTGGCGTCCAGGAAGATGGCCTCGGCCGGGGCGACCAGGTCGCGCAGGCGCGCGCGCAGGGCCTCGTCGGTCAGCTCGCTCTCGTCGAGGTTGAAGACGTAGAGGAACGGCTTCGCCGTGAGCAGGTGCAGCTCGCGCAGCAGCGCCAGGTCGATCCCGGCGGACGCGGCGCCCGCGAACAGGGTGACGCCGTCGTCCAGCAGCTTCTGCGCGGCGGTGACGGCGTCGACGACGGCGAGCTTGTCCTTGTCCTTCTTCGTCCGGGCCTCCTTGTCGAGGCGCGGCAGGGCGCGCTCGATCGTCTGGAGGTCGGCGAGGATCAGCTCGGTGTTGATCGTCTCGATGTCGCGGGACGGGGCGACGTCGCCGTCCACATGGGTGACGTCCGGGTCCTCGAAGGCGCGGATGACCTGGCAGATCGCGTTCGTCTCGCGGATGTTGGCGAGGAACTTGTTGCCGAGCCCCTGCCCCTCGGACGCGCCCTTGACGATGCCCGCGATGTCCACGAACTCCATCGTCGCCGGGATGATCTTCTGCGAGCCGAACAGCTCCGCGAGGACGCCGAGCCGCGGGTCGGGCACCCCGACCACGCCGACGTTGGGCTCGATGGTCGCGAACGGGTAGTTCGCCGCCAGCGCGTCGTTCTTGGTCAGCGCGTTGAACAAGGTGGACTTGCCGACGTTGGGCAGCCCGGCGATTCCGATGGAGAGGCTCACGGCCGCAAGTTTATGGGCGTCGGCGAACCTCTCGGGCTGCCCGGAACCTCCGGCGGCCCGCGGCAGGGTGAAGGTTGGGCCAAATGTCCGGGGACGGGCGGCGACACGGCGCGTCGCGGACGCCGATCGGCGCGGCGCTGCCACGATGAGGCGATGGACGTCGCGCTGTTCGCCGGTCTCCTCATCGGCGCCGTGTTCGGCGTCGTCGCCGGGTACGCGCTCGCGACGAGCCGGCAGGGCGCGCTGATCGCGCGGGCGCGGGCGGCGGAGGAGAAGCTCGCCTACGCCGAGGGGCGGATGGCCGAGCACTTCGAGAACCTGTCCGCGAAGGCCCTGGACGCGAGCAACCAGCGCTTCCTCGAACTGGCCGACGCGCGCCTCAAGGCCGCCGGGGCCGAGGCGGCGGGCGAGCTGCAGCGCCGGCAGCAGGCCGTCGAGCACCTGGTGGCGCCGCTGAAGGAGACCCTCGCGAAGGTGGAGGAGCAGCTCCGCGAGGTCGAGACGGGCCGCCGCGAGTCGCACGCGATGCTGGCGAAGCAGGTCGACTTCGTCCGGCAGAGCTCCGACCAGCTCAGGCGCGAGACGCAGTCGCTGGTCCGGGCGCTGCAGCGGCCGGAGGCGCGCGGCCGGTGGGGCGAGCTCCAGCTCCGCCGCGTCGTCGAGCTGGCCGGGATGACGCACCACTGCGACTTCGACGAGCAGGCCAGCGCTGCGACGGTCGACGGGACCGTCCGTCCGGACATGGTGGTCCGGCTCGTCGGCGGCAAGAACATCGTGGTCGACTCCAAGGTGTCCCTCGCCGCCTACCTCCAGGCCGCCGAGAGCGGCGACCCGGTGCGGCTGGACGCGCACGCCCGCCACCTGCGCGACCACGTCGACCGGCTGGCGGCGAAGTCGTATTGGCAGGCGTTCTCCCCGGCGCCGGAGTTCGTCGTCCTGTTCATCCCCGGCGAGGCGTTCCTCGCGCCCGCGCTCGACCGCGACCCGGCCCTGCTGGAGTACGCGATGCGGCGGCGCGTCCACATCGCGACGCCGACGACGCTCATCACCATGCTCCGCACCGCCTCGTACGCGTGGCAGCAGGCCGCGCTCTCCCGCAACGCCCGCGCGGTCTTCGAGCTCGGCAAGGAGCTGTACGAGCGCCTCGGGACGATGGGCCAGCACGTCGACGACCTGGGCCGCGCCATCACCGGAGCCGTCAAGTCCTACAACCGGACGGTCGGGTCGCTCGAAACCCGCGTCCTGGTCAGTGCGCGCAAACTGAACGAACTGGGCGTCGTGGACGACGGCCTGCACGGCCCGTCCCCCGTCGAGGAGAGCCCCCGCGCGCTCTCGGCCGCCGAACTGACCGCCCCCGACGAGCCGTACACCGATGAGAGGGAGCCCGGCGAGACCCCTGACGAGAGCCGCGCCCAGCCTGCCCCCGCCGCGGAAACGATAGGTTTCGGCGGACGGGCCATCCCCGAGCAGACTGATCGGCGAACGACCCATGAGCGGAGCGAACCTGGGGGCACGCAGAGCCGTCCCCCCACCGGGAAGAGGTGGCCATGAGTTCGACCACGGTACGCGGGGCGCCCGGCGGCGCGTCGCCGGCTCCAGGGGGTTCAGTGGGACGTGAGCGCGGCGCCTCCGGATCGCCGCGGCGGGCCCGCGCCGCGGCGTCCTCGGCGGGCGGGCCGATCGCCCTCACCGGGCGCGGCGGGATCGTCGTCATGTTCGCCGCGGGCGTCCTGTGCGGGCTGCTGTCGCGCTGGCTCGGCGTTCCGCTGCTCGCCGGGGCCGGGTTCGCGATCGGCTGCGCGCTGGCCGCGTTCGCCACCCGTCCGGCCGACCTGCTCACGCTGGTGGTGAGCCCGCCGCTGGTGTTCTTCGGCGCCACGGTCCTCGTCGTCCTCGCCGACACCGTGGGCGACGGGTCGCTGCTGCGCGGCGTCACGGTCGGGGTGCTCACGGCGCTCGCGGCCACCGCGCCGTGGCTGTTCTTCGGGACGGTCCTCGTCGTCGTCATCTGCCTGGCCCGCGGGCTGCGGACGAACATCCGCGACCTGCGGGAGAAGCTCGCCGGGTTCCGCCTCTTCGAGAAGGAGGAGAACGAGAACCCCGTCCGCTGGGACGAGTCCCCCGGCACGGCGCGGGACCGCCGCCGCCTCCACCACGGCGACGTCGACTAGCCCGTCCGAGGTCAGACCGGCGTGATGCGCAGGTCCTTGCGGAGCTCCTTGGGCAGCGAGAAGCGCATGCTCTCCTGGACGGACTCGATCTCCTCCGCCTCGCCGAACCCGCGCTCGGCCAGCCACGCGAGGACGCCCTGGACCAGCTCGTCCGGGACGGACGCGCCGCTCGTGACGCCGACCGTCGTGACGCCGTCCAGCCAGGCCGGGTCGATCTGCTCGGCGTAGTCGACCAGGCGGGCGTCGTCGGCGCCGTGCTCCTTGGCCACCTCGACCAGCCGCACCGAGTTGGACGAGTTCGTCGACCCGACGACGATCACGAGCTGGGACCGCGCCGCCATCTCCTTCACCGCGGTCTGCCGGTTCTGCGTGGCGTAGCAGATGTCGTCGGACGGCGGGTCGGTCAGCTTGGGGAACCGCTCGCGCAGCTTCTCGACGGTGGCGATCGTCTCGTCGACCGACAGGGTGGTCTGCGACAGCCACGCCACCTTCTCGGGGTCGCGGACGTGCACGTTGGCGACGTCGTCCGGGCCGTCCACGAGGTGGATGTGGTCGGGGGCCTCGCCGGTGGTGCCGATGACCTCCTCGTGCCCCTCGTGCCCGATGAGCAGGATGTCGTAGCCCTGGGCGGCGAACCGGACCGCCTCCTTGTGGACCTTCGTCACCAGCGGGCAGGTCGCGTCGATCGTCCGCAGGTTGAGGCCCTGCGCCTCCTCGTGGACGACGGGCGCGACGCCGTGCGCGGAGAACACCACGATGGCGCCCTCGGGGACCTCCTCGGTCTCGTCCACGAAGATCGCGCCGCGCTCCTCCAGCGTCTTGACGACGTGGACGTTGTGCACGATCTGCTTGCGGACGTAGATCGGGGCCCCGTACTTCTCCAGGGCGATCTCGACCGCCTGCACGGCGCGGTCGACGCCCGCGCAGTAACCACGCGGCTTGGCGAGCAGGACACGGCGCTGGCTGTTCGCGGTCATGCCCCCATCGTACGAGTCGCCTCCCGGGCTCCGCGCGGCACGGGACGTAGGGTGGACACGGGCGTCCGGCGCCGTTGCCGCAGTATGGCGGGCGGTTCCAGCGGTTTTGTGGGGACGTGTCCCGGACCGGGGCGCCCGCCGGGCGGCCGGGACGTCCGCCGTGTGACTCACCGCACGCCGCTTTTGGACACAAATCCATTAACCCCGGGGTGACCGCCATCGCACCCATGGGGCAGAGTGAACGTCGACGAGAGATGCCGCGTGACCCGGCGCACGACCCGACCCGGTGCTCAGCACGGCAAGGAAGAGGAAAGACGATGACGAGATCGCCGCGCCGCCTCAAGGAGCAACTCCAGGACACGGTGGGCGAGCAGGTCCGCGACCTCCCGCTGCACGCCGTCCGGCTCGCGATGTTCGGGGTCGGCCGGGCGCTCCTGCTCGGCGACCGGGTCACCCGCGACTACAAGGAGATCACCGAGGGCGGCGGCGTCCGCCCGGTGCTCGGCCGGCTGCGGGACGACGTCCAGGGCACGGCCGAAAAGGTGGTCGGACGCGTGGTGGAGCGCGTCCGCGGCGACGAGCGCGAGCACGAGCCGGAGCCCGCGCCCGCGCCCCGCGCCAAGGTCGCGGAGCCGCCCGCGCGGCCGAAGCCGCGGCCCGCGGCGCGGCCGCCCGCGGACGAGATCTCGGTCGGCAAGCCCGGTACCGGGGCCAAGGCGGGCGAGACGGCCGGATCCGGCGCCACCGGGACGCGGCACACGCCGAAGCACGCCCGTCCCGGCCCGCCGCCGAAGCCCGCCCGGCCCGGCGCGCTGGGCAGGCGCCACGCGAAGCCCGCGCCGTCGCCGGAGCCCGCCGAGCCGAAGCCGGAGCCCGCACCGTCTCCGAAGCCCGCCGACGCCGCGGACAAGCCGAAGGCCGATGACAAGCCCAAGGCCGCCGAGCAGCCCAAGGCCGCCGACAAGGCCAAGGCCACCGAAAAGCCCAAGGCGGACAAGCCGAAGGCCGCGGAGCTGCCGGTGCCCGACTACGACAACGCCACGCTGCCGCAGCTCCGCGCGCGCCTGCGCGGCCTGTCCGCCGACCAGGTGAAGCTGCTGCGCGAGTACGAGCGCGAGCACGCCGCCCGCGAGGACGTCGTCCGCATGTACGAGCGCCGCATCGCGAAGCTGAACGGCCACGGCTGAGCGGCGCCGCCGGCGAGAAGCCCCGGGACGGAGCGTCCCGGGGCTTTCGCATGGGGACGCGGGTCAGGCCGTGGAGGGGGCGTCCTGGAAGGCGTGGTCGATGTCGACCCGCTCCAGGGCGTTCAGGTGGCGGCGGCGCACCGCGAGGATCCCGATCGCGACCGCGCAGCAGGCGGCGCCGACGAAGTACGGGACGTCCGCGTCGGCCTTCTCCGCGAGCTTCGTCGCGAAGTAGGGGGCGAGGGCGCCGCCCATCCAGCGGACGAAGTTGTACCCGGCGGACGCGACCGGCCGCGGGCTGTCGGAGACCTCCATGGCGGCCTCGGTGAACGCCGTGTTGTTCAGCCCGATCGGGATCCCCGACAGGATCGTGCAGACGATGATCCCGTCGTGCCCGAGCAGGGCGAGCCCGAGCTGGAACACGATCAGCAGCCCGAGGGCCAGGTACATGACCCGGACGGTCCCGAACCGCCGCTGCAGGAACGGCGCGCCGAACACCGACGCGAGCGCCACCATCACGCCCCAGCCGAAGAACACCAGCCCGATGCCGTGCGCGCCCATCCCGAGGACGAACGGCGTGAACGCCAGCACCGTGAAGAACGCGTAGTTGTAGAACAGCGCCGTGAACGCCGTCGTGGACAGCCCGCCGTGCGCGAGCGCCCTGATCGGCGCGCTCAGCCGCGTCTTCCGCGCGGGCCTGGGCGTGGGCTTGAGCAGCGTGGCGATCAGCAGGAAGCCGACGGCCATCAGGATCGCGGTGCCGAAGAACGGGAAGCGCCAGTTCATGTCGCCGAGCAGCGCCCCGGCGAGCGGCCCGAGCGAGATGCCGAGCCCGAGCGCCGCCTCGTACAGGATGATCGCCGACTCCGCCCCGCCCGAGGCCGCGCCGACGATGACGGCGAGCGCGGTCGCGACGAACAGGGCGTTGCCGAGGCCCCATCCGGCGCGGAAGCCGACGAGCTGCCCGACCGTGTCGGACGTCCCGGACAGCGTGGCGAACACGACGACGAGCGAGAGCCCGATCAGCAGCGTCCGCTTGCCGCCGATCCGGCTGGCCGCCCAGCCGGTGACCAGCATGGCCACGGCGGTGATCAGGAAGTAGCTGGTGAACAGCAGGGACACCTGGCTCGGCGAGGCGTCCAGGTTCGCGGCGATCGCGGGCAGGATGGGATCGACCAGCCCGATGCCCATGAAGGCGACGACCGCGGCGAACGCGGTCGCCCACACCGACATCGGCTGCCTGAGGATGCCGCCGCCCCTGGCCGTAGCGCTCCCAGCCGTGGCGTTCTCCGCCTTGGCGCTCTCCGCCTTGGCCGCGGGCCTCGCGTGCATGGACACCTCCGTCAAGAAGTTCAGGGTGGGCCGAGGAGCTTGCGCAGGGCGGGCAGCGCTTCGACGACCGCCGCGTGCTCGGCGTCCGTCAGGTTCGCGAACCGGTCCGCGAGGAAGCCGATCCGGCGTTCCCGGCCCTCGGCGAGCCGCTCGCGTCCCGCGCCGGTGAGCCGGACGGTGACGACGCGGGCGTCGGCCCCGTCCCGGCCGCGCGCGATCAGGCCGTCCCGTTCGAGCCGGTTGATCTGCGCGGTCATAGTCGGCAGCCGGACGCCGTGCTCGGCGGCCAGCTCGGTCATCCGGCGCGGTCCGTGCTCCAGGGAGCCGAGTACGGACAGCTGCTGGCTGGTGATCGGCTGGTCCGCGTTGGCCCGCCTGAGCATCAGCACGACGTCCCGGAGCAGCCGGTTGAGCTGTTCGGCGAGGTCGTGTTCGGATGCGGTCACGTGACCCTCTCCTCGAATTACTTAGCTAGTCTAAGTTAGCTTGTCTAAGCTTTGGAAGCCGGAGGCGTGTCTCCTCCGTCACACCGGATCATGGCGCGCCCGGTCACGGCGCGCACCGTAGGCTGCCCGCATGGCGATGGAGACCACGGCCGAATCCCCCGTCCCGGTGCGGACGGTCCTGCAGGCGGTGAGCGGCTGGATCGGCAGGCTCGGCCGCATCTGGGTCGAGGGCCAGATCACCGATCTCAACGCGCGCGGCGGCACGGTCTACGTCACGCTGCGCGACCCGGTGGCGAACATGTCGGTCCGGGTCGTCGGGCCGCGCGCCGTGTTCGAGGCGGCCGGGCCCGCCGTCGCCGACGGCGCCCGCGTGGTCGTGCACGCCAAGCCCGACTTCTGGATCAACAGGGGGACGTTCTCGCTCAGCGTCCTCGAAGTCCGCCCGGTCGGCGTCGGTGAGCTGCTGGCCCGGCTGGAGCGGCTCAAGGGCGTGCTGGCGGCGGAGGGCCTGTTCCGGCCGGAGCGCAAGCGGCCGCTCCCGTTCCTGCCCGGCAAGATCGGGCTGATCTGCGGGCGCGACTCCGACGCCGAGCACGACGTCCTGCAGAACGCGCGGCGGCGGTGGCCCGCCGTCGCGTTCCGGGTGGAGAACACCGCCGTGCAGGGCACCTACGCGGTCGGCGAGGTGATGGAGGCGCTGCGCGCGCTCGACGCCGACCCCGAGGTCGACGTGATCGTCATCGCCCGCGGCGGCGGCGCCATGGAGGACCTGCTGCCCTTCTCCGACGAGGCGCTCGTCCGCGCGGTCGCCGCCGCCCGCACCCCGGTGGTCAGCGCGATCGGCCACGAGCAGGACTCCCCCATCCTCGACCTCGTCGCGGACGTGCGGGCGTCCACCCCGACGGACGCGGCGAAGAAGACCGTCCCGGACGTGCGGGAGCAGCTCCAGCTCGTCCGGCAGCTGCGGGACCGGGGACGGCGCTGCCTGTCCGGGGCCGTCGAGCGGGAGCTGGCCTGGCTCGCGGCGGTCCGCTCGCGGCCCGCGCTGGCCGACCCGGTGCGCGAGGTCGAGCGGCAGTCCGAGCAGGTCGCGGCGCTGCGCGACCGCGCGCGGCGGTGCCTGTCCGGCGCCCTCGACCGGGCCGGGGACGAGCTGTCGCACACCCGCGCCCGGCTGCTCGCCCTGTCCCCCGCCGCGACGCTGGACCGCGGGTACGCGATCGTCCAGCGCGAGGACGCCTCGGTCGTGCGGGAGCCCGCGGAGGTCAAGGACGGCGAGCGGCTGCACGTCCGGCTCGCCGGAGGCCGCCTCGGGGTGACCGTGGCCGAGCGCGGGGAGCCATAGGGTGGGTCGGGTGGCCGAGGACAAGGAGACGGCGGACAAGCCGTCGTACGAGCAGGCGCGGGACGAGCTGGCGGACGTCGTCAGGCGGCTGGAGGCGGGCGGCCTGACGCTGGAGGAGTCCCTCGCGCTGTGGGAGCGGGGCGAGCGGCTCGCGGCCGTCTGCGAGGAGTGGCTGGAGGGCGCGCGGGCACGGCTCGCCGCGGCGCTGGACCGCCCGGAGAACGGCGACGCCCCGGCGCCCTTCTAAGAGCGCGGCGCCCTTCTAAGAGCCCGGTGTCGCGGTCGCCGACGGGGTGAGGCCGCCGCTCTTGGCCTGCGGCTTGAGCGCGGCGGCGAGGATCCCGAGCTCCGCGTAGGACGCGGTGCCGGTGACGACGAGGCTCGTCCCGTCCGGGAGGGTGCGGGCGAGGGTGTTGGCCTTCTTGCCCTTGTTGAGGTACGTCGTCCAGGCGACGCCGTTCACCGTCTGCGTCCCGGTCGGCTTGCTGCTGTTCGCCATGCGCGGGACGAACTCCGACGCCTTCTCGTTGCTCTGCTCCAGCGCCGCGTACTCGTCGCTCGGCGTCACGAACCCGAGGTGCCAGGCGACGGGCTCCTTCCCGCCGGAGCCGAGCCCGGTCAGCCGGGAGCTGGTCGGACGCCACGCCGACGGCAGCCCCTCCGGCGCGTGCACGGTGTAGGGCGCGTCGCTGCGCATCGCCCAGAGCTGCGAGCCGTAGTCGACGGACTGCTCGACCTCGCTCTCGCTGCGCGGCGTGATCAGGTAGATCGCGAGGACGAGCACCAGGCAGGCGCCCATCGCCATCGCGAAGCCGCCGAGCCCGGTGGTCAGCCGCTTGTGCACGGCCGGGCTCACCTCGACCACGGGCCGCCCGCCGGAGGCGCCCTCCGGCGGCGCGTCGCCCGCGCCCGCGGCGGCGTCGGCGGCCTCGGCGGCGGCGGGTTCGGCGTCCGGGACGGAGGACGGGGTCTTGTCGGTCACCCCTCCAGCATCCCGCACGGTCAGCCCCGTCCCGTACGGGGGTTCCTGATCGTGCCGACGATGGCCATGATCTCGCCCGCGAGGCGGCGCGCGGCGTCCTCGTCGTCCATCAGGGAGATCTCCGAGACCGCGCCCGCCATCGCGCCGGTCAGCACCATGACCAGGGCCTCGTCCACGCCGCCGTCGGCGGTGTGGAACAGGGCGGCGTTGCGGCGCGCCCACTTGCCGAGCCGCTGCCGCATGACCCGGTCGAAGCCGGGCGGGCCGTCGCCGGAGATGAACAGCCGGGACACGTGCCGCTGCTCCAGGCACCCGTCGAGGTAGGCGCCCGCGCCCGCGATGAACTGCCGCATCGGGTCGGTCTCGCCCGCCTCCCGGACGGCGTTGATCGCCTTGCGGGTGCGCTCCTGCTGCCCCGCCTGGAACTCCTCGAACAGCGTCAGGTACAGGTCGGCCTTGCCGTTGAAGTGGTGGTACAGGCTGCCGACGCTCGCGCCGGCCCTGGCGACGATGTCGGTCACCGCGGCCTGGGCGAAGCCCGACTCGCAGAAGACGTCCCGGGCCGCGGCCAGCAGGGCGCCGCGCGTGGCCGCCCCGCGATCGGAGGTGCGCGCGGGGGTGTCGGCGGTGGCCGCGTCCCCGTTCCGCGTCACCTCACCGGACGGCACGTCGATGTGGCTGCTCATGATGCCTGAGATTACGCCCTCTCCCAGGGGGAAACGATCCCTTGCCCGGGCGACCGTCAAATCCGTCTCGGGGCCGTACGTGGCCATCCGTGCCGGTACGCACCGCGGTGCGGCTGGTCTGGTCCAATTTGTTGCCGGACGTCCGGCCCACGGAGAATCCGACTGACCACCGACCGAAAGGGCCGCGCCGCCATGCACGATGCCGTGTCCAACCCCGCCTCCGCCGCCGCCTCCGCCGGCGCCGTCTCCGCCCCCGCCGAGGAGACCGGCGTCTCGTCCCCGCTCGCGACCGAGCCCGCGGCGCCGGACCGCAACCTCGCGATGGAGCTCGTCCGCGTCACCGAGGCCGCCGCGATGGCCGCCGCCCGCTGGGTCGGGCGGGGCGACAAGAACGGCGCGGACGGGGCCGCCGTGAACGCCATGCGGCAACTGATCAACACCGTGTCCATGCGGGGCGTGGTGGTGATCGGCGAGGGCGAGAAGGACAACGCGCCCATGCTCTACAACGGCGAGGAGGTCGGGGACGGCTCCGGCGCGGAGTGCGACGTCGCGGTCGACCCGGTCGACGGGACGCGGCTGACCGCGCTCGGCATGAGCAACGCGATCGCGGTGCTGTCGGTGGCGCCGCGCGGGTCGATGTTCGACCCGTCCGCCGTGTTCTACATGGAGAAGCTCGTGACCGGCCCGGAGGCGGCGGACGCCGTCGACATCGAGCGGCCGATCGCGGACAACATCCGCGCGATCGCCCGCGCCAAGGGCTCCTCGCCGAACGACGTGACCGTCTGCATCCTGGACCGCCCCCGGCACGAGGGCATCGTCAAGGAGGTCCGGGAGGCGGGCGCGCGGATCAAGTTCATCCTGGACGGCGACGTCGCCGGCGCGATCATGGCGTCCCGGCCCGGCACCGGCGTGGACCTGCTGCTCGGCATCGGCGGCACCCCGGAGGGCATCATCGCGGCGTGCGCGATCAAGGCGCTGGGCGGGGTGATCCAGGGCCGGTTGTGGCCGCAGGACGACGCCGAGCGGCGCAAGGCGACGGAGGCGGGACACGACCTCGGCCGCGTCCTGACCACCGACGACCTCGTGACCTCCGACGACGTGTTCTTCGCCGCGACCGGCATCACCGACGGGGAGCTGGTCGACGGCGTCCGGTACAGCAAGGGCACGGCCGTCACGCACTCGCTCGTGATGCGCTCCCGCAGCGGGACGATCCGGACGATCTCCAGCGAGCACCAGCTCAGCAAGCTGCGTGCCTACAGCGCGATCAACTTCGACACCGCCGTGTAGGCCCCGGGGCGCGCGGCGGCTAGCGGCCGCGGCCGAGGCGGCCCCGCACGCGCGAGCGCAGCGTCCGCTTCGGCGTCCGCACCCGCACCGACCCGAAGATCAGCGTGCCGCCGACCTCGATCGTCGGCCCCTCGGCCGCCGGGCGGGCGCGCAGGTCGCGGGTGCTGAGGATGGTGCGGCCGGTGACGTCGACGCGGACGCCGTCCGGCACGAGCAGCCTGATCCGCCCGCCGAGCACGAGGGAGTCGACGACGATGTGGCGCCGCTGCAGGACGGCCTCGCGCAGGTCGAGCTCGACCGTCCCGAACATGGCGAGCAGGGGGAGCTTCACGGGGACGACCCAGCGCCCGTCGCGGCGGGTGCGTCCGAAGAAGACCGAGACGGGGCGGTCGTCCACCAGGATGGGCTGGGCCTCCGCCGGGATGAGGTCGGCGGTGAGCCCGGTCAGCTCGCCGAGCGTGCGGGCGGCGAAGGCGCGTCCCGCGCGGTCGGCGTGCTCGTCGGCGGTGAGCCTGCCGTCCGCGAGGGCCTCGCCGAGGACGGCGGCGACCCGCTCGCGGTCGGCGTCGGACGCGCGCAGGTCGCGCACGGGCGTCGCCTTCCCGGCCGCGGGGCGGGGCCGGTCTTCGGGGTGGGGCACACCAGAAGGTTAGCCGCCGCGCCGGGCCGGGGCCCCACCGGAAAACGGTTGGGGTTATGTCAACGAATTTTCCTACTGTAAGGGCATGACCTTGCAACGTGCGCGGATCGCCGCCGCCCAGGCGAGCTCCGGCGCGGCGGCGATCAGCCTCCGCGGCGTGGTGAAACGGTTCGGCGACTTCACCGCCGTGGACGGGCTGGACCTGGAGGTCCCCACCGGCGTCTGCCTCGGCCTGCTCGGCCCGAACGGGGCCGGGAAGTCGACCACGATGAAGATGCTGACCGCGCAGGCGATCGCGGACGAGGGCGAGATCGAGGTGCTGGGGTTCGGCGTCCCGCGCGAGTCGAAGCGGGCGCGGGCGGCGATGGGCGTCGTCCCGCAGCAGGACAACCTGGACGAGGAGCTGACCGCCCGCGAGAACCTGGAGGTGTTCGCGCACCTGTACCGGGTGCCGCGGAAGGCGCGGCGGCAGGCCGTGGACGACGCGCTGGAGATCGCGCACCTGACCGGGCGGCAGTTCACGAAGGTGGACGACCTGTCCGGCGGCATGCGGCGGCGGCTGCTGATCGCGCGGGGGCTCGTGCACCGTCCCGCCCTGGTGCTGCTGGACGAGCCGACCGTCGGCCTCGACCCGCAGGTCAGGGCCGAGCTGTGGGGCCTGATCGACGGGCTGCGGGCGCGCGGGACGACCGTCCTCATGTCCACGCACTACATCGAGGAGGCGGAGCGGCTGGCGGACGAGTGCGCGCTGATGTCGCACGGCCGGGTGATCGCCCGGGGCTCGCCCGCCGACCTCGTCGCCGAGTACGCGGGCGACCGGGTCGTCGAGCACTACGGGCCGCCGGACCGGCTGACGGAGGTGGAGCGGCTGGCGCGGGCGTCCGGGCTGCCGACCCGCCGCACCGGCCCGTCGGTGTCGGTGCTGAAGGCCGAGTCGATCCCGCCGTCCCTGGAGGACGAGCTGGGCCCGGACGGCGTCCGCCGCGCCGCCAACCTGGAGGACGTGTTCGTGGTGCTGACTGGGGAGCGAGTGGAATGAGCGAAGCGAACCGGGGGTGCGGGGGGTCGTCCCCCCGCGGGGAGCGGGAATGAGCGTCCAGACTGAGCGGGCGCCGCGGTTGCGGCGGTTCGAGATGGCGCCGGTGCGGGGCATCTGGCGGCACGAGCTGGCCCTCTACAAGCGGTACTGGAAGTCGCAGTCGTTCGCCTCGATGGTGGAGCCGACGTTCTTCCTGCTCGCGTTCGGCTACGGGTTCGGCTCGATGGTCGCGGTGATCGGGAACTACCGGTACCTGGACTTCGTCGCGACCGGCGTGGTCGGGACGGCCGCGCTGTTCACGTCGGTGTTCCCGGGGATGTTCAACGGCTACATCAGGCGCGTGTTCCAGCACACCTACGACGGGATGCTGGCCGCGCCGGTGGACGTCCACGAGCTGGTCACGGGCGAGGCGCTGTGGATCGCGGCGAAGTCGGCGGTGTACTCGTGCACGCCGATCGTCGTCGGCATGTTCTTCGGCCTCGACCCGGCGCCGGGGATGCTGCTCGTCCCGTTCGTGACGTTCTTCACCGCGCTCGGGTTCGGGCTGTTCGGCATGTGGACGTCGTCGGTCGTCCCGTCGATCAACTCGTTCGACTACGTGATCACCGGGGTCGTGACGCCGCTGTTCCTGATCGCCGGGACGTTCTTCCCGATCGACTCGCTGCCGGAGTGGGCGCAGAAGGTCTCCTACCTCAACCCGCTCTACCACTGCGTGGAGCTGGTCCGGGACGCGGTCTTCGGCCTCGACCCGCTGGCCGACCTCGGGCATCTCGCCGGGCTGATCGCGTTCGCCGCGCTGATGTGGCTGATCGCCGTGCGCGGGATGCGCCGGCGGCTCATCGCCTGACGGTCCGGGACCGGTCCCGGACGGGGCGTTGACCTGTGCCGTAACCTGTCCCTACGCTGACGCGAATCTTATTCACGTTGCGCGGCGGAGAAGGGCGGGGCGGCATGGGCGAGGGCAGCCGCACGGGCCGGGCGGTCACCGGACGGGACCGCCGGGCCCGGTCCGCCGCGTACGCGGCGTTCGCGGTCCAGGGGCTCTGTTTCGCCTCGCTCGTCACGCAGGTCCCGCGGATCCAGGACTCGCACCGGCTCAGCGACGCGACGCTGTCGCTGGTGCTGCTGATGGTGCCGCTGATCGCCGGGGTGGGCAGCGTCGCGTCCGGGGCGCTGTTCGCGCGGTTCGGCAGCGGTCCGGTGCTGCGCGCGTCCCAGCCCGCCGTCGCCGTCACGATCGCGCTGATCGGCCTCACCGGCGACAACGACGCGGCCCTCTACGCGGCGGTCGCGGCGTTCGGGCTGTTCGTCGGGGCCGTGGACGCGTCCATGAACGCGCAGGCCGTCGCGGTCGAACGGCGGTACGGGGTCAGCCTGATCACCGGCTTCTACGCGGTGTGGAGCGTCGCCGGGATCCTCGGCGGGCTGTGGGCGTCCCTCACCAACAAGATCGATCTGCCGCTGTTCGCCGGTTTCGCGATCGCCGCCGGGGTGGGGGCCGTCGCGTCGCTCGCCACCGGGCGCGGGCTCTACCGGCGCGCCGAGGAGGGCGACGGGCCGACCGCCGCCGAGCTGAAGGCCGCCGGACGCCGGGTGCCGTGGCGGCCGATCCTCGTCGTCGGCGCCGCGATGGCCGTCGCCTACCTCGCCGACTCCGCGATCTCCAGCTATGGCGCCAAGTACCTGGACGACGAGCTGTCCGCGAGCGACTGGGTCGCGCCGCTCGGCTACGTCGCCTACCAGGTCACGATGGTGGTGAGCCGGGCGGTCGCGGACCTCGCCGTCCGGCGGTCGGGGGCGGTGCGGGTCGTCCGGCTCGGCGGGGCGGTGGGGCTCGCCGGGATGGCGGGCGTGGTGGCGGCGCCGAACGCCGCCGTCGCGATCGCCGCGTTCGCGGTCGCGGGGCTCGGGCTGAGCGTGATCGCCCCGGTGTCCTTCTCCGCCGCCGGACGCGTCGACCCGACCGGCCTCGGCGTGGCCGTCGCCCGCGTGAACGTCTTCAACTACGTCGGGTTCGTGCTGGGCGCGGCCGTGGTCGGGGCGATCGCGCCGCTCAGCGCCGACCACGGGCTGCGGATCGCGTTCGTCGTCCCGGCGGCGCTGGTCCTGGTCGTGTTCGCGACGGCGCGGGGCTTCGCCCCGGACCCGGTCGAGGGGGCGCGGCCCGACGCACCGGCGATGGAGCGTCCGATGGCGTGACGCGTGCGCGAGGGCCCTCGCCCGCGCCGGAGCGCGGGCGGGGGCCCTCGGGCGTGCGGGTCAGGCGTCTTCGAGGGCTTTGATCGCGCGCTCGCCCTCGGCCTGGGCCTGTTCCGGCGTCAGGTCGGTCAGGGCGCGGCTCAGCGCCACCTCGGCGGCGTCGGCCGCCGCCCGCAGCGTGACGGCGTGCTCCTGCGCCCTTTCGAGGTCGCCCAGGCCGACGCAGTCGAAGGCCACCTGCGCGTCGTGGCCCGCCATCTTGAGCTGCCGCGCGGCCTCTTCCAGACTCATGCATACCTCCTACACCGGGGATGCTGTTCCTACCCCCGAGCACCGCCCGCAACCGCTTGACCCAGCAGTTGCGCGGCCTTGACCAGGCGGCTCTCCGGCA
This sequence comes from Actinomadura chibensis NBRC 106107, assembly GCF_001552135.1. Classification (GTDB taxonomy): domain Bacteria; phylum Actinomycetota; class Actinomycetes; order Streptosporangiales; family Streptosporangiaceae; genus Spirillospora; species Spirillospora chibensis. The sequence continues at coordinate 25,638 of NZ_BCQP01000044.1, forward strand.
GCCGCGCGTAGCCGAGCACGAGCGCGGGCGCCGCGCCGTCCGCCCGGCCGTGCGACCACGTCGAACGCGCGCCCGCGACCGACACCCCGGCGCGCAGCGCGGCCTCGACGACGGCCTCCTCGTCGCACCCGGCGGGCAGTTCCACGTAGAGGTGGATACCCGCCGACACGCCGCGAACCGCCGCGTCCGGCAGGTGGACGGCGAGCGCGTCCGCCAGCGCGTCCCGCCGCGCCCGGTAGCGGCGCCGCATGGTGCGCAGATGCCGGTCGTAGCCGCCCGACCTGAGGAACTCGGCGAGCGCGTGCTGCTCCAGGACGGGCGCGCCGAGGTCGGTCACGCCGCGGTGGGCGGTGAGCCGCTCGGCCACCCGCGGCGGCGCGACCGCCCAGCCGAGGCGCAGCGCCGGGGCCAGCGACTTGCTCACCGAGCCGAGCAGGACGACCCGGTCCGGGTCGACGCCCTGCAGGCAGCCGACCGGCTCGCGGTCGTAGCGGAACTCGGCGTCGTAGTCGTCTTCCAGGACGAGTCCGTCCACGTCGCGCGCCCAGGCGATGAGCTGCGCCCGCCGGGGCGCCGACAGCACGACCCCGGTCGGGAACTGGTGCGCGGGCGTGACGAGGACGGCCCGCGCCCCGGTCCGGGCGAGCGCGGCGACGTCCAGCCCGTCGCCGTCGACGGGGACGCGGACGATCCGTAGCCCGGACGCCTCCAGCATCGGGAGCTGCCGGTCGCTCGTCGGGTCCTCGACCGCGAGGACCGTGTGCCCGGTGGCGCGCAGCAGCCGCAGCAGCGCGGACAGCCCGTGCGCCACCCCGTTCATGATCACGACGCGGGACGGGTCGGCGTGCGCCGCGCGGACCCGGCCGAGGTACCCGGCGAGCTCGGCGCGCAGGACGCCGACGCCGCCCGGGTCCGGGTAGGCGAGCGCGTCGTGCGGCAGCGTGCGCAGCGCGGCGCGGGCGGCGGCGAGCCAGCGCTCCCGGGGGAACGCCGACAGGTCGGGCTTGCTCGGCCACAGGTCGTACTGGACCACGGGCTCCGGGGTGGCGTCGCACGACGGGTGCCGGACGCGCCGCGGCGCCGGGCCGGGTTCGTCCGGACGGGCCAGCGGCGCGACGCGGGTGCCGTCCCCGCGCCGCGCGACGAGGAACCCCTCGGCGGTGAGCTGCTCGTAGGCGGCGACGACGACGCCGCGCGAGACGTCCAGGTCGCGCGCCAGGTCGCGGCTCGACGGCAGCCGGGTCCCGGCGGTGAGCCGGCCGGACCGGACGGCGGCGCGGAAGCCGGCGGCGATCTGGGCCGCCAGCCGCCCGGCGGTCCGGTCGAGCGGGAGATGAAGGTCGGTCACATGACTCTCAGCGTCAGGACGGAGTGCGCGCGTCACCACACGGCGTTTGGTCCATGTCGGCACGCGCCGATTGGCCCTTCTGCATGGACCAACCGCCTTCTAGCGTTCCATTCCATGAACAGTGCGTACAAACGCGGCCTGGCGGGCGCCGGGACCGCGATGTTCCTCGTCGGGACGCTGACCGCCGTGTCGGCGACCATCTCGGACTACCCGGTCTTCGGCGGGCAGGCGGCCAGGTACGCGGTCGCGGCGCTGATCCTGCTGGCGGTGGCGCGGTTCGCGGGAGGGCGGCCCGAGCGCCCGGCGCTCCGCGACTGGCTGCTGCTCGCCGCGCTCGCCGGGACGGGCCTCGTCGCCTTCAACGTCTGCATCGTCGCCGCCACCAGGGACACGAGCCCGGCCACCATCGGCACCGTGATCGCGGCGGTGCCGATCGTCCTCGCGCTGGCCGGGCCGCTGCAGGAGGGACGGCGGCCGGCGCCCGGGCTCGTCCTGGCGGCGTGCGTGGTGGCGGCCGGGGCCGCGCTCGCCACCGGGTTCGGCGGCGGCAGCGCGCGGGGGCTGCTGCTGTCGCTCGGCGCGCTCGCGGGCGAGGTGTGCTTCTCGCTGCTGGCCGTCCCGCTGCTGCCGCGGCTCGGGCCGCTGCGGGTCTCGGCCTACTCCTCCGCGCTGGCCGCGCCGATGCTGCTCGCGGTCGGCCTCGCCGCGGACGGGACGTCCGCGCTCCGTACCCCGACCGCCGCCGAGCTGGCGGGCTTCGGCTACCTGTCGGTGATCGTCACGACCGTCGCGTTCCTGCTCTGGTACGGCTCGATCGGACGGCTCGGCGCCGACCGCGCCGGGCTGTTCGCGGGCCTGATCCCGGTCAGCGCGGTGGTCACGACGGTCGCGCTCGGGCTGGACCGGCCGGGCCCGGCGGACCTGGCGGGCGCCGCCCTGGTCGCGGCGGGCGTGGTCGTCGGCCTGCGCGCCCGCGGCGACCGGCACGGCCCCCGTGAGTCCGCGGCGCCCGAGCCCGTAACCTGTGAGCCCATACCCTCCTGACACGTCGATCGCGCGAGGAACTGTCTGAGATGCCTGAGTTCGCCCACACCGATCTGCTGCCGCTCGGCCCGGACGAGACCGACTACCGCCTGCTCACCTCCGACGGGGTGTCCACGTTCGACGCGGGCGGGCGGACGTTCCTCCAGGTCGAGCCGGAGGCCCTGCGGCTGCTGACGGAGACGGCGATGCGCGACATCGCGCACCTGCTGCGCCCCGCGCACCTGGCCCAGCTCCGCCGCATCCTGGACGACCCCGAGGCGTCCCCGAACGACCGGTTCGTCGCGCTGGACCTGCTGAAGAACGCGGGCATCGCGTCCGGCGGCGTCCTGCCCATGTGCCAGGACACCGGCACCGCGATCGTGATGGGCAAGCGCGGCCAGCACGTCCTGACGGACGGCGACGACGAGAAGCACCTCTCGCGCGGCGTGTACGACGCGTACACGAAGCTGAACCTGCGCTACTCGCAGATGGCGCCGCTGTCCATGTGGGACGAGAAGAACACCGGCAACAACCTCCCCGCGCAGATCGAGCTGTACGCGACCCCGGGCGACGCCTACAAGTTCCTGTTCATGGCCAAGGGCGGCGGCAGCGCGAACAAGTCGTTCCTGTACCAGGAGACGAAGGCCGTCCTGAACCCGAAGCGGATGCTGGCGTTCCTAGAGGAGAAGATCCGCTCCCTGGGCACGGCCGCGTGCCCGCCGTACCACCTGGCGATCGTGGTGGGCGGGACGTCCGCCGAGTACGCGCTGAAGACCGCCAAGTACGCCTCGGCCCACTACCTCGACACGCTGCCGACCGGCGGCTCCCCGCTCGGGCACGGCTTCCGCGACCTGGAGCTGGAGCTCCAGGTGTTCGAGCTGACGCAGAGGCTCGGGATCGGCGCGCAGTTCGGCGGCAAGTACTTCTGCCACGACGTCCGGGTGATCAGGCTGCCGCGGCACGGCGCGTCCTGCCCGGTGGCGATCGCGGTGTCGTGCAGCGCCGACCGGCAGGCCCTCGCCAAGATCACCGCCGAGGGCGTGTTCCTGGAGCGGCTGGAGACCGACCCGGCCCAGTACCTCCCGGACACCACCGACGAGCACCTGAACGACGAGGTCGTCCGGATCGACCTGAACCGCCCGATGGACGAGATCCGCGCCGAGCTGACCCGCTACCCGGTGAAGACCCGGCTGTCGCTGACCGGCCCGCTCGTCGTGGCCCGCGACATCGCGCACGCCAAGATCAAGGAGCGGCTGGACGCGGGCGAGCCCATGCCGCAGTACCTGCGCGACCACGCCGTCTACTACGCGGGACCGGCCAAGACGCCCGAGGGCTACGCGTCCGGCTCGTTCGGCCCCACGACGGCCGGGCGCATGGACTCCTACGTCGAGCAGTTCCAGGCCGCGGGCGGCTCGCTCGTCATGCTCGCCAAGGGCAACCGGTCCAAGCAGGTCACGGACGCGTGCAAGGAGCACGGCGGCTTCTACCTCGGCTCCATCGGCGGCCCGGCCGCCCGCCTCGCCCAGGACTGCATCAAGAAGGTGGACGTCCTGGAGTACCCGGAGCTCGGCATGGAGGCCGTCTGGAAGATCGAGGTCGAGGACTTCCCCGCCTTCATCGTCGTGGACGACAAGGGCGAGGACTTCTTCGCCGACACGAGCGGGCCCGTCCTCACCATCGGAAGGCGCTGAACTCCCTGGCGGGGAGGCCCGAAACCGGGGACGGCGAGTTCCGGCTTGACCACCGCTGACGGTTTCTTGCTGGTAGATCACTTTAACGGCCGGAAATCCAAGTTGGTCATGAGGTCTCGCGGATGACCGCCTGGCCACTCCGGTATCTTTTCCGCCATGTCACAGTCAGAGCGCCTCGTTCTAGCGACGCGCTACCGGCTGGTCTCGGAGATAGGTCAGGGTGCCAACGGCACCGTGTGGAGAGGGCACGACGAGCTCCTCGATCGCGCCGTGGCGATCAAGGAGCTGCGGCTCCCCGAGAACCTCTCCGAGAACGACCGGGTGGTCTTCTACCGCCGCACCCTCCGGGAGGCGCGCGCGCCCGCTCAGCTGCGCACGCACTCCATCGTCGAGGTGTACGACGTGGTCATCGAGCAGGGCCGGCCCTGGATCGTGATGGAGATGATCGAGGCGCCGAGCCTCGAACAGCTCATCGAGCGCTCGGGCCCGCTGCCGCCCGAGCGGGTCGCGCACATCGGCCGCGCCCTGCTGGACGCCCTCAGCACCGCGCACAAGGCCGGGATCGTCCACCGCGACCTCAAGCCCAGCAACGTCCTGCTGGACGGCGACCGCGTCGTCCTCACCGACTTCGGGCTCGCGTTCTCGTCCGGCTCGGCGAGCCTGACGAAGACGGGCCACTTCATGGGCTCGCCCGCGTACGTGGCGCCCGAGGTCGCCGCCGGGGAGAAGGCCACCCCGCGCTCGGACCTGTGGTCCCTCGGCGCGACGATGTACGCCGCGCTGGAGGGCCGCCCGCCGTTCGAGCGCGAGAACGTGATGGCGACGCTCAGCGCGCTCGCGAACGAGTCGACGCCGTCCCCGCAGAACGCGGGCGCGCTCACCTCGGTCGTGACCGGGCTGCTGGAGAAGAACCCGACGCGCAGGCTCAGCCACGCCCGCGCCGTCGACCGGCTGGAGCGTGCCCTGGCCGGGCCGCGGACCGGCCGCCGCCCGCCGACGCCCCGCTACCGGGTGATGGTCGTGATCGGGCTGATCGGCGCGACCGTCGCGTCCTGCGGGATCGGCGCCACCGCGCTGATCGTCGGGATGATGAGGGAGAGCCCCGGGCCGTCGCCGACCGAGGCGTCGACCCCGGCGGGCGGCGTGCAGGACGTCCCGGCAGGCGTCGCCACCAGCACGCTCGTCGTCCGCGCCCGCAACTCCGCCTGCAAGATCTTCGTGTCGGTCCCGGGCGGCGCCGTGCTCAGCGACGAGACCCTGCGCGAGAGCGAGGCCCGCCAGTACGACCAGCCCCGGATCAACGCGGTCATCTACGACGCGTCCGCCTGCGACGTCTGGGTCAACGGCCTGCGCAAGCCCCTCGGCACCCCCGGCGAGCGCCGCAGCTACGCCCTCAACAAGGAGTGACCCGCGAGGAGTGAGGAGCCTCACCCCGGGGAATGCGTGAGCCACCCGCCTGGCTGCCATGAAGGACGGCGGTGAACGCTAGGGGAGGCTTCCGATGGACGAGCAGGAGTTCCGGGTCGAGCACGACTCGATGGGCGAGGTCCGGGTCCCGGCGGCGGCGAAGTGGCGGGCGCAGACGCAGCGCGCGGTGGAGAACTTCCCGATCTCCGGGCGGACGCTGGAGGCGGCGCACATCGCCGCGCTCGGCCGGATCAAGGCCGCGGCGGCGGTCGTCAACGCCGAGCTCGGCGTGCTGGACGCGGACGTCGCGGCGGCGATCGCCGAGGCGGCCCGGGAGGTCGCCGACAACCGGTGGGACGACCAGTTCCCCGTCGACGTGTTCCAGACCGGGTCGGGGACGTCGTCCAACATGAACGCGAACGAGGTCGTCGCGACGCTGGCGGAGGAGCGGCTCGGCCGTCCGGTCCATCCGAACGACCACGTGAACGCCTCTCAGTCGTCGAACGACGTGTTCCCCTCGTCCATCCACATCGCGGCGACCTCGTCCGTCCTGAACGAGCTGACGCCCGCCCTGCGCCATCTGCACGCCGCGCTCGCCCGCAAGGCGGACGAGTTCGCGACCGTGGTGAAGTCCGGCCGCACCCACCTGATGGACGCGACGCCCGTCACGCTCGGCCAGGAGTTCGGCGGGTACGCGGCGCAGGTCGCGCGCGGCGTGGAGCGGCTGGAGGCCGTCCTGCCGCGGCTCGCGGAGCTGCCCCTCGGCGGGACGGCGGTCGGCACCGGGATCAACACCCCGCCGGGCTTCGCGGCGCGGGTGATCGCGGAGATCGTCCGGGAGACCGGGCTGCCGCTGACCGAGGCCCGCGACCACTTCGAGGCGCAGGGCGCCCGGGACGGCCTCGTCGAGACGAGCGGCGCGCTCCGCACCATCGCGGTGAGCCTCACCAAGATCGCCAACGATCTGCGCTGGATGGGGTCGGGCCCGCGGGCCGGGCTCGCCGAGGTCCGGCTGCCCGACCTGCAGCCCGGCTCGTCGATCATGCCGGGCAAGGTGAACCCGGTGATCCCGGAGGCGGTGGCGCAGGTCGCCGCGCAGGTCGTCGGGAACGACGCGGCGGTCGCGTTCGGCGGGGCCTCCGGCAGCTTCGAGCTGAACGTGATGCTGCCGATGCTGGCCCGCAACGTGCTGGAGTCGGTCGCGCTGCTGGCGAACGCGTCGCGGCTCCTCGCCGACCGCTGCGTGGACGGCATCGAGCCCGACGTCGAGCGGCTGCGCGAGTACGCCGAGTCGTCCCCGTCGATCGTGACGCCGCTCAACCGGTACATCGGGTACGAGGAGGCGGCCAAGGTCGCCAAGCAGGCGCTGCGGGAGCGCCGGACGATCCGCGAGGTCGTCCTCGAACGCGGCTACGTCGCGGACGGGAGGCTGACCGTCGAGCAGTTGGACGAGGCGCTCGACGTGCTCGGCATGACCCGCCCGCCGAGCGCCTAGCCCGCGTCTAGTACCAGCCCGCCGACTGGAAGTGCGACCAGCCGCCGCACGGCGTCTTGTAGCGGCTCTTGATGTAGCCGAGCCCCCACTTGATCTGCGTGGTGGCGTTGTTCTGCCAGTCGGGGCCGGCGCTCGCCATCTTCGAGCCGGGCAGCGCCTGCGGGATGCCGTACGCGCCGGACGGGTTCGCGGCGTGCGTGTTCCAGCCGCTCTCCCTGTTCCACAGGTTCACGAGGCAGCCGAACTGGCCGGAGCCGCCGAAGCCGTAGCTCGGCAGGAGGCCCTTCGCGATCCGCTGCGCCTCGCCCGCCGGGACGGGGTCGCCGGTCGGCCCGCCGCCGGTGCCGCCCCCGCCGCCCGGCTTCGGCGTCTTCGTGGGGAGCGGCTTGCCCTTCGGCAGCAGGGACGGGCCCTTGCCGCCGTCCTCGCGCGTCTCGCGGGAGGCGCGCTCCAGCGCGAGCTGCCGCCGCTGCTCCTCCAGCACCTTCGGGTCGACCTTCGGCGCCGCCGCGTCGGCGAGCTGCTTGGTCGGCCGGACGGTCTGCGTGCCGTCGTCGGAGCCGCCGCCGGTCAGCGCGAGCGCGCCGGCGGTCGCGCCGCCGAGCACGACCGCGGCGCCCGCCGCGATCGCGGCGATCCGCACCCCGTTGCGCCTGCCCGCGCCGCCGCCGGAGCGGCCCGCGCGGCGCGGCGCCGGGCCGCGCGAGGTGATCTCGTCGCGGTCCCCGGGTCCGGAGCCGCCGCCGAGCGGCTCGGCGGGCGGCGCCGCCTCGAAGCCGAACGTGTCGCCGGAGGGCGCGCTACCGGAGGGCGCGCCGCCGGTCCGGGGCCGCTCGCCCGCGACCTTGACGTCGTCCTCGTGCGGGGCGGCGGGCGCGGCGAGGGTGTCCTGGGCGGCGGGCTGCGCCTGGGTGACCAGGGGCACCTCGGCCGGGTGCCGCGCCTGGTCGGAGGTCGGGGAGGGAGCCGCCGCCCGCCACGGCTCCGCGGTGTCGAAGCTCTGTCGATCGTCTCGCCTAGGGGACCCTGGACGGTCTCCGTACAAGGCGGTCCTTCCGACGGTCGCACGCGCATGGACACGCGCACGAGGTGCCTCACCCCCGGTCCGCGTGCCGCCGGGCGGCTCCGGACCAGGGCCGGCGCCCGTCCGTCGCGCGCGTTCGTTCAGGGGGGCGCGCTCCGGCCCGGCACCGCTCGGGGGTGCTTACGGGGAGACACAATGCCCGAGGCCGTGGGAGGCTCCGCAACCGAAACGAGACAAATGCTTCCGCCGGGACGCTTGTCAACTCGCCCGGCCGGGCGCCGAAACCGCGACCAGACCAGGGGATCTCCCCGATCACCCCGCAACCTGTGACCTTCATCACAAGAGCACGAAATGCTCCAAGGTGATCACGATGAGTGGCGAAATAGGCGCATGTCCGGAAACGCGGACCCCGGCCGTCCATGGACGCGGACGGCCGGGGCGCGGCCGGCCGAGGGTCAGCCGACGTCGCCGAGCAGGTCGGTGACCAGCGCGGCGATCGGCGACCGCTCCGAGCGCGTCAGCGTCACGTGCGCGAACAGCGGATGGCCCTTCAGCTTCTCCACCACGGCGGCGACCCCGTCGTGCCGTCCGACCCGGAGGTTGTCGCGCTGCGCCACGTCGTGGGTCAGGACGACCCGCGACCCCGCCCCGATCCGGGACAGGACGGTCAGCAGCACGCCGCGCTCCAGCGACTGGGCCTCGTCCACGATCACGAACGCGTCGTGCAGCGACCGGCCGCGGATGTGGGTGAGCGGCAGGACCTCCAACATGTCACGGTCCACAACTTCCTCGATGACCTCGGGAGTGGTGACCGCCGACAGGGTGTCGTACACCGCCTGAGCCCAGGGCGACATCTTCTCGTTCTCGGTGCCCGGCAGGTAGCCGAGCTCCTGCCCGCCGACCGCGTACAGGGGGCGGAACACCACGACCTTGCGGTGCTTGCGGCGCTCCATCACGGCCTCCAGGCCCGCGCAGAGCGCGAGGGCGGACTTGCCGGTGCCGGCGCGGCCGCCGAGGGAGACGATGCCGACGTCGTCGTCCATCAGCAGGTCGAGCGCGATCCGCTGCTCGGCGGACCGGCCGCGCAGCCCGAACGTCTCCCGGTCGCCGCGCACCAGCCTCACGGACTTGTCGGGCATCGTCCGGGCGAGGGCGGAGCCGCGCTCGGACAGCAGCCGGAGCCCGGTGTGGCAGGGCAGGTCGCGGGCCTCCTCGATGTCGGTCGTCCCGGTCTCGTACAGCTCTTCGACGAGCGCGGCGGGGACCTCGATCTCCCGCATGCCCGTCCAGCCGGACTCGACGACGGCGAGCTCCGCCCGGTACTCCTCGGCCGCGAGGCCCACCGCGGACGCCTTCACCCGCATCGGCAGGTCCTTGGAGACGAGGACGACGTCGCGCCCCTCGCGCGCCAGCCACGCCGCGACCGACAGGATCCGCGTGTCGTTGTCGCCGAGCCGGAACCCGTCCGGCAGGACGGCCGGGTCGGAGTGGTTCAGCTCGACCCGGAGCGTTCCTCCCTGGTCGCCGACCGGTCCCTCCACGGAGACGGCCTCGTCCAGCCGGCCGTGCCGGACGCGCAGGTCGTCCAGCAGGCGGAGGGCCTGCCGGGCGAAGTACCCGAGCTCTGGGTGGTGCCGCTTGGCCTCCAGCTCGGAGATGACGACGATGGGGAGTACGACCTCGTGCTCGGCGAACCGGGTCACGGCCCCTGGGTCGGCGAGCAGGACGCTGGTGTCGAGGACGTACGTGCGCCGGTCCGGGACGTCCGTCCCGGAAGGGTTCCCAGGCAGGCTGGGACGGCGCGCGGAGGATGTGGCCACTCGATCTCCCTGGTCATGGGGGAACTGCCGGTGGCGCAGGTCCGCCGCGCGGGCGGTGCGGCCGCTTCGCGGCCGTCAGGAACCGTAGCGCCGGTGCCGCGCGGCGTACGAGCGCATCGCCCGGAGGAAGTCGACCTTGCGGAAGTCCGGCCAGTGGACCTCGCAGAAGTAGAACTCCGAGTGCGCGCTCTGCCAGAGCATGAAGCCGGAGAGGCGCTGCTCCCCCGAGGTGCGGATGACCAGGTCGGGGTCGGGCTGGCCGCGCGTGTAGAGATGCTCCGCGATGTGCTCCACGTCGAGGACCTCGGCGAGTTCCTCGATGCTGGTGCCCCGGCTCGCCTGCTCGATGAGCAGTGAGCGCACCGCATCAGCGATCTCACGCCTACCTCCATACCCAACGGCGACGTTCACAATCAGACCGGGTGCGTCAGATGTCGCCTCCCCGGCGTCCTTGAGGACGCGGGCGGTCTTGCCGGGCAGCAGGTCGAGGGCGCCGACGGGCTTCACGTGCCAGCCGTCGTCCGCGAGCTTGCGGACGGTGTTCTCGATGATGTCAAGCAGCGGGTCGAGCTCCGCCGCCGGACGGTTCAGGTTGTCGGTGGACAGCAGCCACAGTGTGACATGCTCGACCCCCGCCTCGGCGCTCCACTGGAGCAGCTCGGAGATCTTCTGGGCGCCGCGCTGGTGCCCGGAGTTGACGTCGGCGAGACCCATCGACCGAGCCCAGCGGCGGTTGCCGTCCAGGATCACGCCGACGTGCCGGGGCGTGATGTCGGTCGGCAGCGACTTCTCGACGCGCCGCTCGTACATCCGGTAGACGACGTCGCGGACGGCCGCGTACGGCCCGCTGCGGCGGATCGCGGCGACGAACGGGCCGCCGTCGTCGGACGGGCGGCGGCGCGCGCGCTCCCCCCGCGAGCCCCGTGCCATCCCGCTGCGCGGCCTTCCCGTACGCCGAACCCCCATGGGCTTCCCTTCGAGCGACCGTCCCTGGCGGGAGAACGCTCAATTATGGCCCGGCCGCGACAGTTTTCCTGCCGTTCCCGTCATGTCAGGCTAACGCGAGGGATGCCGCGGCCGAGGGCGGTGGCCTGCTCCGGCCTGTCCGCGCGGGGCGGGCGGACGCCCACGCCGCCGGGGACCTCGCGGTCCGCCTGGGCCAGCAGCTCGGCGAGGAACCGGGCGAGGTCGGCGGACGTGAGCACGGCGCGCACGCCCCGCCCGCCCGCGCCCCACGCCTCCAGGACGGCCCGCCGCGCGACCCGCCACCGGCCCGCGGCGGACTGCTGCCCGCCGAGCCACAGCGAGGACGTCCGCAGCGCGCAGCGCAGCTCGCCGGTGCTGATCACGTCGCCACGGTCGCGGTAGCGGAACGCGAACAGCTCGGGCTCGCGGGACGGGTCGCCCGGGGACGGGTCGGGGAACCGGTCGTCGGGGTCGGGCCAGCGGGCGGCCTGCGCGGAGCCGTCCGTCCTCGCCTCGGCGACCCGGCGGGCGAGGTCGGCGAGGAAGTACCCGCAGCGCTCCCCCACCGAGCCGAAGGAGTCGCCGTCCCGGCGCAGCTCCAGCGTCACCTCGAAGGGGTTGCCGCCGCGGTCGAGCGAGGCGACCGGGACGACGGCGAGGTCGGAGCCGTCCAGGCAGCGCAGCCCGCGCACCGTCCGACCACCTCCCGATCCCGTCCCGGCCACCGTTTCATGGCACATTAGGCGAGGTCAGGCCCATGATCACACCCAATGATCATCGAGATCGGGTAAGGATGGCGCGGGTCACGCCCGCGGCCCGGCGGCGCGGGCCCGCTCGACGTGCTCCAGCGCGCTGCGCAGCTCGGCGAGCCACGCGTCGGTGTTCTTGCCGACGAGCCGGACGCACCAGGCGAGCGCGTCGCTGCGGCTGCGCGCGACGCCCGCCTCCACGAGGGTGTCGAGGACGCGCCGCTCGGGCTGGCGGAGCCGCGTCATGACGGGCACCGACAGCGTGGTGAACATCTCCCGCTCGCCGCCGCACTCGACGCCCCAGGACACCTTGCGGCCGAAGCGCCGCTCGGCCTCGCGGGCGATGCCGATGCGCCGCTCGCGGGTCTCCTCGCGGAAGCGCTGGACGTGCCCGGCGATCACGCCCGCCCGCTCGGCCTCCGACACCTCGGCGGCCGCGTCCGGCACGGGCAGCCGCCCGACGACGCCGACCTCCTCGCGGTCGAGGACGACCTCCGGCGGGCCGTCGAACCAGTCGTCCGGGAGCCGTCCGGAGAACCAGCCGCGCACCTGCTCCGCCGCTTCACTCGTATTCATGTAATCAAAATTACAGCGCCATCCCGGCCGGCGCCAGCCTCGGCCCTGTTTGACATTCACCTTCTTTTGATAGTTACTCTCATTTGAGAGCTGAAACTATTTGGAGGTGGTCCTCATGGAGGTCGGCGGCATCCGGCGCTGGCTGGGACTCGCGGCGCTCGCGCTCAGCATGCTCGCGCTCGGATTCGACATGACGATCCTCAACGTCGCCCTGACCACGCTGTCCGAGGACCTGCACGCGGGCACCAGCGAGCTGCAGTGGATCGTCGACTCCTACCTGCTCGTGTTCGGCGCGCTGCTGCTCCCCGCCGGGCTGCTCGGCGACCGGTTCGGCCGCAAGTGGCTGCTGCTCGCCGGGCTCGGGATCTTCGGCGCCGCCTCGCTCGCCGGGGCGCTCGCGGACGGCACCGCCGGGCTCATCGCGGCCCGTGCGCTGATGGGGGTCGGCGCGGCGATCGTGACGCCGCTGTCCATGTCGATGCTCCCCGCGATCTTCCCGCCCGCCGAGCGGACGCGGGCCGTCGCGGTGTGGTCGGCGTCCACCGCGCTCGGGCTGCCGCTCGGGCCGCTGCTCGGCGGCTGGCTCCTCCAGCACTTCTGGTGGGGCTCGATCTTCCTGATCAACGTCCCGGTCGTCGTGGTCGGCGGGGTCGCGATCGCGCTGCTGCTGCCCGAGTCCAGGGACCCGGCGGCGCCGCGCGTCGACCTCGCGGGCGCGCTGCTGTCGATGTCCGGGATCGTCGCGCTGGTGTACGGGGTGATCGAGGCGCCGTCGCGCGGCTGGTCCGACCCGGTCGTGCTCGGCTCGTTCGTCCTGTCCGCGCTGCTGGTCGCCGGGTTCGCGGGCTGGGAGCGGCGGGCCGCCGAGCCGATGCTGAACCTCGCGCTGCTCCGGGACGCCCGGTTCGTGTCGGCGACCGTCGCCGCCGTCGCCGCCAACCTCATGCTCGGCGGGGTCCTGTTCGTCCTGCCGCAGTACCTGCAGGCCGTCCAGGGCGCGGACGTGTTCGGCACCGGCCTGCGGCTGACGCCGATGCTGCTCGGCCTCATCGCGGGCGCGGTCGCCACCGACCGGATCGCCGCCCGCGCCGGGCACAAGCCGATCATCGTGACCGGGCTGCTCGTGCTCGCGGCGGGCTTCGGCTGGGGCGCGCTGTCCGGCGCGGGCGACGGGTACGCCGCGACCGTCCCGTGGCTGGTCGTCATCGGCGCCGGCACCGGGCTCACCATGATCCCCGCGATGGACGCCGTGCTCGCCGCGCTCCCCGCCGACCAGGCCGGACGCGGGTCGGGACTCGTCCAGACGCTCCGCCAGACCGGCGCCACGCTCGGCGTCGCCGGGCTCGGCAGCCTGCTGTCGGCGACCTACCGGGACCGCGTGCCGACCGGGGGCCTGCCCGCGGACGCGGCGGCCGCGGCGCGCGACTCGATCGGCGGCGCCGTCGCGGTCGCCGGGCGGCTCCACGACGGCGGGCTGCTCGCGTCCGCCCGCGACGCCTACGCGCACGGCATGGACGCGGTGCTCGCCGCCTGCGGGGCGGGCGCGCTCGCCGTGGCCGTCCTGCTCTGGCTGCTCCAGCCGGGACGGGCGCGCGAGGATGCGGCGCCCGCCGCCGATGGACGAGAATCGGCGCATGAGCACGTCGTCCCCTGACCGCCTCGTCGACCGGCTGCAGGACCGGATCTCCCGCCTCCCGCTGCGGGAGCGCAAGAAGCTGCGGACCCGGGGAGCCATCCAGGACCACGCCCTCCGGCTCTTCACCGAGCAGGGGTACGACGAAACGACGGTGGAGCAGATCGCGGCGGCGGCGGAGATCTCGCCCAGCACGTTCTTCCGCTACTTCCCCACCAAGGAGGACGTCGTCGTCACCGACGAGTACGACCCGGTCATGGCGCAGTTGCTCCGCGAGCAGCCGCCGGAGGTGCCGCCGCTCGACGCGCTGCGCGCCGTGCTCCGCGACGTCCTGCCGCAGCTCTACACGTCCGAGATCGAGACGATCAAGACGCGGATGCGGCTGACCGCGACCGTCCCGGCGCTGCGCGCCCGCACGTTCGAGTCGATGCGCGAGGGCACCTTCAAGGTGATCAACGAGGTGGTCGCCGAGCGGACCGGGCGCCCCGCCGACGACCCGGAGGTCGAGGCGTTCGGGTGGGCCGTCCTCGGCGTCATGCAGGCCGCGATGTACCAGTTCATGGACGGCAAGGTCGAGCACGACGAGCTGCCCGGCCTGATCGACCGCAACCTGGAGTTCCTCGGCCGCGGCTGCCCGCTCTAGCTCAACCGGCGAGGGTGTTGGCCAGCTTGGGGCTGACCCGGACGGCGCCGCGCATGTTGCGCGTGTAGACGTTCTGGACCTGCACGACCGTCCCCCTGCGCGGCGCGGCGATCATCTTGCCGTTGCCGAGGTAGAGGGCGATGTGCGAGATGTAGCCGGGAGCGGTCGGGTCGTTCGCCCAGATCAGCATGTCGCCGGGCCGCGCCTTGGCGTAGGGGATGACCCAGCCGACGCGCGCCTGGTCGGCGGCGACGCGCGGGAGCCTGATGCCCGCCCGCGCGAACGCGAACTGCATGAGCCCCGAGCAGTCGTAGCCGCCTTCGGCCTCGGACTCGCCGCCCCACACGTACGGCCAGCCGAGCCGCGTGTAGGCGGCGCGGATCACCGTCTGGATCTGGTGCGCGGTCATCACCTGGCCGTTCGCCCGCGGCACGTCCCCGCTCTGCGGGACGTCGATCTCCGGGTTCACCTCGACGGCCTTCGCCTGCTTCGGCAGCGACTTGCGGAGCTTCTTGACGAACGCCTTCGGCTCGGTCTTCGGGACGCTGATCAGCATCGCGTTGCCGCTCGGCATCCCGAGGATCTGCGCGGTGGTGTGCGAGATGACGGCGTCGACGTCGCCGATGCCCATCGTCGCGTACGCGCCGACGCGCAGCCGCGACGGGCTGCGCTTGCCGCCGACCGGGACCTGGCTGCCGAGCTCTACGCCGCCGTCGTTGCCCATCGTGAACGAGATCGCGACGTCGCCGGACGCCACGTTGCGCCACAGCGCGTCCGACTTGGCGGTGGGCTTCGGCGTGTAGTTCCGGAACGTGGACGGGTTGACCCCCATCAGCCCGACCCGTTTACCGGCGACCATGCCCTGGACGGCGTCCACGACCTCGACGCCCTGCACGCCCTTGGCGGCGCGGACCTTCTCGACGAAGTCGGCCGGGAGGGTGGACGGCGCGGCGACGAGCACGTGCGGCGTGAGCCGCTTCCCGAGCGGTGCGACGACCCCGGTCGGCAATCCCGTGCTCCCGGACGCGGCCACGAACTGGGCGCGCCCGTCGGCCCGCGGCGACGTCGCCTGGCCGCCGCCCTCGCGCGCCACCAGCACGGCCACGTTCGCGGCGAGCGTGGTGAGCACCGAAACGCCGATGATCGTCGGCAGGGCCCGGCGGTTCGGCTTTCCCACTGCTGCACTCCCTCGAAGGTCGCCTGCCGCGGCGCGTCTTGACCGTCCTCGATACACGACTATGACTCACTTGGTCGGCCACCGTCCAGATACCCGGCGCACCACCGGCCACGCCCGTCCGCGACGCCCCGTTGGGTCAGCCCCGGGCCTGCTACTGGTCGGTAACACCAAGCCCGAACGAGATCAACATCACGGTGCCATAAAATGGATTCTCAGTCCAATTGCCCACGTAGTTCGCGGCTCAGCTCCCCCGGCGACGTCACCGGCCGGCGGCACACGAACCCCTGGCACACGTACGCCGCCGGGACGCCGTCGACGAGCCCGCGCCCCTCCAGCAGCGGGACGCCCTCCGCGTCCGGCGGGCCGACGCTCACCACCGCGCCGGGCGCCACCGACATCAGCGCCGTCTGGTGCAGCGCCCGCGTCCGCTCGTCGGCCGGGTCGCCGATCACCGCGACCTCCACCGGGCCCGTCGCCCGCGCCTCCGCCACCGCGAGCCCCCACCCGGCGAACCTGGCGTGCTTGTCGGCGAGCTTCGCGGCCGGGGCGAGCGCCGCCTCGGCCGCCTGCCGGTGCCAGTCCGACGCGGTCAGCGCGGCGAACGACAGCAGCGCCCCCGCGGCGGCGAACTGCCCGGACGGCGCCGCGTTGTCGGTCGGGTCCTGCGGGCGGCGGAACAGCCGCTCGGCGTCGTCGGCGGTGTCGTAGAAGCCGCCCTCGCCGTCCCCGAACCGCTCCAGGACGGTGTTCAGCAGCTCCCCCGCCAGCCGCAGGTGGTGCGGGTCGCCGGTGACGCCGTGCAGGGCGAGCAGGCCCTCGGCCACGTCGCCGTAGTCCTCCAGGACGCCCGCGTTCGCGCCCGCCGTCCCGGCCCGCGACGTCCGCGCGAGGCGCCCCTCGCTCAGGTGCACCTCGACCAGCAGCCGCGCGGCCTCCTCCGCCGCCCGGACGAGGTCCGGACGGTCGAACAGCGCCCCGCACTCGGCCAGCGCCGCGATGGCGAGCCCGTTCCAGGCCGCCACCACCTTGTCGTCCCGCGCGGGAGGAATCCTGTGCGCGCGCGCCGTGAGCAATGCCGTACGGATGCGCTCGTACCGCTCGACGTCGTCCGGGTCACGCAAGAGTTGGAGCACCGACGTGCCCCGCTCGAACGTCCCCGTCACCTCGAAAAGGGACTCCGCGTAGGCGCCGTCTTCGTCGCCCAGCACCTCGCGGAGCTGCTCGGGCGTCCAGACGTAGTACTTGCCCTCGACGCCCTCGCTGTCGGCGTCGAGGGCGGAGGCGAGGCCGCCCTCGTCCGTCCGGAGGTCGCGGAGCATCCAGTCGCACGTCTCCAGCGCGATCCGCCGCGCGAACGGCGTGCCGGTCACCCGCCACCAGTGCGCGTACACGCGCGCCAGCAGCGCGTTGTCGTACAGCATCTTCTCGAAGTGCGGGACGACCCACCCCGCGTCCACCGAGTACCGCGCGAACCCGCCGCCGAGCTGGTCGTAGATGCCGCCCCGCGCCATCGCCTCCAGGGTGTGCCCCGCCATGGCGAGCGCGTCGTCGTCGCCCGTCCGGGCGTGGTGGCGCAGCAGGAACTCCAGCGCCATCGACGGCGGGAACTTCGGCGCCCCGCCGAACCCGCCGCGCGCCGCGTCGTAGGAGGCCGCGAGCACCTGCACCGACTGCGCGAGCGACTGCTCGCCGGGCGCGCCCGCGCCCGCGAGCCCCGTCCCGCGCGACGTCAGCGCGGCCACGACCTGCTGCCCCTGCCCGACGACCTCGTCCCGCTGCTCCGTCCACGCCTTGTGGACGGCCTGCAACAGCGCCCTGAACTGCGCACGCGGAAAATACGTCCCGCAGTAGAACGGATGGCCCTCCGGCGTCATGAACACCGTCATGGGCCACCCGCCCTGACCTGTCATGGCCTGGGTCGCCTCCATGTAGACGGCGTCGATGTCCGGCCGCTCTTCCCGATCGACCTTGATGTTGACGAACCGCTCATTCATCACCCGCGCCGTCTCGCCGTCCTCAAACGACTCGTGCGCCATGACGTGACACCAGTGACATGCCGCATATCCGACAGAAAGGAGGACGGGGACGTCCCGGCGCCGCGCCTCGGCCAGCGCCTCGTCGCTCCACTCCCACCAGTCGACCGGGTTCCCGGCGTGCTGCAGCAGGTACGGGCTTGTCGCGTCCTTGAGCCGGTTCATGCCTCCGATCCTGCCCGATCCGGCCCGCCGCTCACGTCCCGGACGTCTTCGCCGCGAGGGCGGTGAGGGCGGGTTCTATGGCTCGGTGGAAGGTGGGGTAGGCGTAGATCATTTCGCGGAGGGAGGCGGTGGGGGTCTCGGTGTGGACGGCGACCGCGAGGAAGCCGAGGACCTCGCCGCCGGACGGGCCCGCGGCGGTGGCGCCGACCAGCGTCCCCCACTCGGTGTTCTCGACGAGCTTGATGAGGCCGTCGTTGCCGGTCTTGTGGATCCAGCCGCGCGTCGACTCGGGGATCGGGGAGACGGCCGTGCGGATGGGGAGGTTCTGCTCGCGCGCCTGCGCCTCGGTCAGGCCCACGGAGCCGATCTCGGGGTCGGTGAAGGTGACGCGCGGCACGGCGCGGTAGACGGCGGGCGGGCCCTCCTCGCCGAGGATGTCCCGGACGGCGATGGCCGCCTGGTACATCGACACGTGCGTGAACGCGCCCATCCCGGTGATGTCGCCGATCGCCCACACGCCGTCGGCGGCGCGCATGTGGCCGTCGACGGGGACGTCCCGCGCGTTCTCGTCCAGGCCGACCGCGTCGAGCCCGAGGCCCCTGAGGTTCGGACGGCGCCCGGTCGCGACCAGGAGCCGGTCGCCGACGATGGACTCCTCGCCTAGGCGGAGGGTGAACTCGCCGTTCTCGTAGGAGACGCCGGTCGCGCCCACCCCCGTGCGGACGCCGATGCCCTCGCGCTCGAACACGTCGCGGAGCAGCGCGCTGGACTCCGGTTCCTCGTTGGCGAGCAGCCGGTCGCCGGCCTCCACGATGGTGACGCGGCTGCCGAAGCGGGAGAACACCTGCGCCATCTCGGCGCCGACGACGCCCCCGCCGAGGACGAGCAGCGACGCGGGCGGCTCCGTCGCCTGGACGGCCTCCCGGTTCGTCCAGTACGGGGTGCCCGCGAGACCGTCGATGGGCGGGGCGGCGGGCGACGTGCCGGTGTTGAGGACGATCCCCCGCCGCGCCTGGAAGACCCGGCCGTCCACGGTGACCTCGCGCGGGCCGGTGATGCGGCCGTGCCCGCGGACGAGCCGGGCGCCCTTGCCGGTGAGCCGGTCGGCGGCGACCTTGTCGTCCCAGTCGTCGGTCGCCTCGTCGCGGATCCGGGCCGCGACCGGCGCCCAGTCCGCACGGACCGACGCCTCGCCCGCCATCCCGGGGACGCGGGCGCCCTCCGCGAGGAGCCCGGCGGCGCGCACCATCATCTTCGTCGGGACGCAGGCGTAGTACGGGCACTCGCCCCCGACCAGCCGCGACTCGACGGCGACGACGGACAGGCCCGCCTCGGCGAGCCGTCCCGCCGCGTCCTCGCCGCCCGGGCCCAGACCGATCACCACGACATCGACTTCTTCAGCCATGGTCATCATCCTGCCCTGCCCGGCGGCCGGTCAGTCGACGCGGCGGCATCGGGATCCGGTCGAGGTCGTGGACGAGCGTGACCTCGCCCCCGAAGACGGCGGACGCCTCGTCGGCGAACCGGGGCTCGTCGTCCGTCCGGTACCGCTCGGAGAAGTGCGTGAGGACCAGGTGCCGGACGCCCGCCCCCGCCGCGACCTTCGCCGCCTGGGACGCGGTGAGGTGCCCGTACTCGGCGGCGAGGGCGGCGTCGGAGTCGAGGAACGTCGACTCGATGACCAGCATGTCGACCCCGTCGGCCAGTTCCGCCACGGCGTCGCAGAGCCGGGTGTCCATGACGAACGCGAACTTCTGGCCGGGACGCCGCACGCTGCACTCGTCGAGCGTGACGGTGCGCCCGTCCGGGGTGACGACGCGGCCGTCCCGCTGGAGCCGCCGCACCATCGGCCCGCGCACGCCCCGCGCGGCGAGTTCGGCGGGCAGCATCGTGACGCCGTCCGGCTCCTCAAGCCGGTACCCGTACGCCTCCACCGGGTGGGACAGGCGCATCGCGACAAGGGAGAACGGCGCGTCCCCCGTGTCGAGCTCCGTCCGGTCCCCGGCGACGGGCCGCTCCCGGATCACGTCGGTGTCGTGGAAGGCGGCGGCGTGCCGCAGCCGCTCCCAGAACCGCGCGCCGCTCGCCGGGAACGCCGCGTCCACCGGGTGCGCGACGCCGTCGCGGGCGATGCGCTGGACGATCCCCGGCACCCCGAGGCAGTGGTCGCCGTGGAAGTGCGTCACGCAGATCCACGTCACGTCGGACGCCGACGCCCCGGCCAGCGTCATCTGCCGCTGCGTCCCCTCGCCGGGGTCGAAGAGGAGGCCGTGGCCGTCCCAGCGCAGCAGGTAGCCGTTGTGGTTGCGGGTCCTGGTCGGGACCGCGCTGGCGGAGCCGAGGACGGTCAGATCTCGCGCGGACATCCCCCCATGGTGCCGCCTCCCGGGCACGATCAAGCGCTTGGTTATGCTGTCCGCACCGAGCCCGGACGAGGAGGCCCCGTTGGCAGGCGGCAAGCGCGAGCAGATCAGGATGACGCCGGACGAGGTCGCGGCCTACCTCGCGGAGAGCTACAAGGTGCAGGTCGCGACCGTCGGCAAGGACGGCGCGCCGCACCTCGTCACGATGTTCTACGCGCTGCTCGACGGCAAGATCGCCTTCACCACCTACCGGGCGTCGCAGAAAGTGCTGAACCTGCGCCGGAATCCGACCATGACCTGCCTGGTGGAGGACGGCGTCGAGTACGACGAGCTGCGCGGGGTGGCCCTGTACGGGCGCGGCGTCGTCATCGACGACCCCGAGCCGCGCAACAAGGTCGGCATGGTGGTCGGCTCCCGGATGGCGGGGCTGCCCGTCCCGGAGATCGGCGAGCCCATCGACCCGGTGGTCGCCGAGGGCATCGAGCGGGCGGTGGCCAAGCGCGTCCTCATCGTGATGGAGCCCGACCGCGTCGTGAGCTGGGACCACCGCAAGGCCTGACCCGTCACGACCTCTGCGCGGCCACCCGTTCGTACAGTTCCGCCGCGCGGTCGAGTGCCGCGCCCTCGGCGGCGCGGTCGCCGCGCTGGCGGGCGGCCTCGGCCAGGTGGACGAACATCCCGGCCTGCTGGTCGACGGCGTCCTCCTTGCGCAGGATCTCCAGGGCCTGGCCGAAGAAGTTCGTCGCGGCGACGGGACGGCGCGCCCGCAGGTACGCCTCGCCCAGGCTGGCCAGCGCGCGGGCGCGGTTGTACTGGTCCGGTTCGGGGAGGGCGGCGAACTCGTCCGGGAGCAGGCCGAGCAGGCCGATGGCGCGGTCGAGGTCGCCGGTCCCGATCAGCGCGCGGGCGAGGTCGTGCCGGGCCGTCAGGACGGCGTGCGGGTCGCCGTCCTGCTCGGCCGCGTCGTGCTCGGCCTCCTCCAGCCGCCCCGCGAACTCCTCGGCGGCCTCGGCCCAGCGCTCCCGCTCCAGCAGCGCCAGCGCGTCCGCGTGGAGCCCGCCCTCGCCCGCCGACGCGGCGGCGAGGAGGTGGTCGAGGACGCGGCGCAGCGCCGCCTCCCGTCCGGCCTCGGTCTCCTCCTCCTCGGCGCGCTCGCGGGCGAAGGCGCGGAGCGGGCCGGGCAGGGAGTAGCGGCCGTCCGCGGACTCGGCCGCGAGCCCGCGCTCGGCGAGCGCGGCGAGCAGCGTCCGGGCCTCGTCCTCCGGCACGCCGGCGAGGGCGGCGGCCGCCGCGGGGCCGACGTCGTCGCCGGGCAGCACGCCCAGCAGCCGGAACAGCCGCGCCGCCGCCGGGGGCAGCGCCCGGTGGGCGTCCTCGAAGTTCGCGCGCACGCCGAAGATCCTCCCCGGCGGGGGCCGGGTCCAACCGGACGTCACCCGGCGGCGAACGGCCCCGGCAGCGCGTTCGTTCGGCGCAGCCGCCGGTAGGCGCGCACGTCCCAGAGCGCCAGCGCCACCACCACGGCGGACGCGCACACGTGCAGGGCGAGCGGTGTGAACGCGTCGGTGAGCAGGGCGGGCGCGGCCAGCCCGGCGAGGACGAGGATCGCGATCACCCGGGCGCGTGTGAACCCGCCGAACACGGCCCGCTTGAACAGCGCGTGCCCGGCGACGAACAGGGCGGGGCCGCCGAGTGCGACGACGGCGAACGCCGTGCCGAAGTGACCGCCGGGGTGGGCCACGACCTTCTCGTCCGCGACCGCGCCGACGATGACGCCCGCGACCATCACGATGTGGATGAAGGTGTAGGCGGAGCGTCCGAGCCGTCCCGGGTCGGGGGACGAGGCGATCCGCTCGGCGGCGGCCTCGGCGGTGTGGTCGAAGTAGATCCACCAGAGCGCGACGGTGCCGACGAACGCCGACACGAACCCGGCCGCGACCTTCGCCGACGGCGGGTTCCCGGCCAGCGTGGCGCCGGTGACCAGCACCGTCTCGCCGAGCGCGATGATCAGGAAGAGCTGGCAGCGCTCGGCCATGTGCGCGCCGTCGATCGTCCACTCGGCGGTGCTGGACCGGCCGAGAAGGGGCGTCGCGTAGCCGTGCCACGGCGCGAGGTACTCCAGCGCCACGGCCAGCGCCCACAGCCCCGCGCGGGCCTCGTGCCCGTCGGCGAGCGCGCCGCCGATCCACAGCACGCCGGCGGCCGCCTGCCAGAACAGGACCCGCTGGAAGTTCGGGCCGAGCCGGTGCCCCCAGGTGCACACGACGACGAACAGCGTCCTGCCGACCTGGATCGCGACGTAGGCGCCGGCGAACCACAGCGCCTCGCCCCCGAACGCGCCGGGCAGCATCGCCGCCATGAACAGCCCGGCGATCATCACCGCGACCAGCATCAGCCGGACGGCCGGGTGGTCGGGGCTGAACCAGTTCGTCGTCCAGCACGTGTACATCCACGCCCACCAGACGGCGAGCAGGAGTAGCAGCGTCTCGCCGGCGCCGCGCGGCGTGAGGTGCTCCAGCAGCAGGTGGGAGAGCTGAGTGACCGCGAAGACGAAGACGAGGTCGAAGAACAGCTCGAAGAACGTGACCCGCGCGCCCTGCTCGCCGCGCTCCCGCAGCATCGCTTCGGACCTGTGCGGACGGCCCGCGCCCGGGACCGCCGCGGCCTCCCGCCGGTGCGCCGCCGCCTCCGCCATGGGCGCCCCCGCTTCTTCAGATGTCGAGTCGTGCGCGCGTCAGGCGCCGTCCCCGTCGCCGGCGCCGCCGCCCTTCGCGGCGTCGTCGATCTTAGCCGCCCGCCCGGCGGCGGCCTTCGCGGCTTCGGCGCGCTCCCACTCCCGCTGCTTCAGATCGGCCTCGCGCGGCGCCTCGATCTTCTTGAGCTGCTTGCCCATCGAGCGGAACAGGAAGACCGTCGCGATGACGAGGACGACGAAGACGCCGAAGCCGAGCAGGCCGGGGCTGACCGTGTCGTCGTTCAGGGGAAGCCCCGCGAGGGGCGCGGCGAGGGGAGGCATCAGAGACACACCTTCTCCCGGACGCCGGCGAACAGGTCGTCCTCCGGCAGTTCGGTGTCGACCAGGGACCTGGCCAAATGGTAGTCCTCGGTGGGCCATGCCTCGCGCTGGACGTCCATCGGGACGACGAACCAGAACCCGTTCGGGTCGATCTGGGTGGCGTGGGCGAGCAGGGCGCGGTCGCGGGTCTCGAAGTGGTCGGCGCACGGGACGCGCGTGGTGATCTCCCACTTGGCGCGCTCGCCGGCGCCGTCCTCGTCGAACCGCTTCATCCAGTCGGTGTAGGGCGACTCCAGGCCCGCGTTCTCCATCGCGGTGTGCAGGGCGAGGACGCGCTCCTTGCTGAACGTCATGTGGTAGTAGAGCTTGAGAGGCTGCCAGGGCTCGCCTGTGCCGGGGTAGCGCTCCGGGTCGCCCGCCGCGTCGAACGCCTCGATCGAGATCTCGTGGCACTTCACGTGGTCGGGGTGCGGGTAGCCGCCCTTCTCGTCGTAGGTGAGCAGCACGTGCGGGCGGAACTCGCGGACGGCGCGCACCAGCGGCTCGGCGGCGGTCTCCAGCGGTTCGAGCGCGAAGCAGCCGTCCGGCAGCGGCGGCGGCGGGTCGCCCTCGGGGAAGCCGGAGTCGACGAAGCCGAGCCAGGTCTGCCGGACGCCGAGGATCTCGCGGGCGCGCGCCATCTCCGCCTCGCGCACCTTGCCGATGTCGGCCTTGACCTCGGGACGGTCCATCGCCGGGTTGAGGATGTCGCCGCGCTCGCCGCCGGTGCACGTCACGACGAGGACCTCGACGCCCTCCGCGACGTACCGCGCCATCGTCGCGGCGCCCTTGCTGGACTCGTCGTCGGGGTGGGCGTGCACCGCCATGAGGCGCAGCGGCTCGTCGCCCCCGGCCGGCCGCCTCGTCGTTTCCTCGATCGCCTCGGACACCTGGGGATCTCCCTCTCCGGACTCGATGAGCGGCCCCCGGTTCGAGGCACGCGACAGCACAGACGAGAATTGTCCCTGACAACGTCCGGACACCGCACGGAGATTCCCCGCCATGACGACGAGCGTGCCGCAGGAAGCCGCGTCCGACCCCGGCCGGCCCGAGCCGCGGCGGGGACGCCTCGGCCTGGTCGTCATCGGCGCGGTCGCCGCCCTCGCCGCGGGCGGGTTCGGCATCATCGCCGCCTACGCGGGGCAGACGCCCGGCATCGTCGCGCAGATGGTGAGTTACGACATCGCCGACTCCTCGGTGACGGTCAACTACACCGTGGCCAAGGGGAAGGACGACGCCGTCCGCTGCACCGTCGACGCCTACGACGAGAAGTTCACGGTGCTGGACGAGCGGGAGGTCACCGTCCCGGCGGGCCGGTCCGGCGCCAAGGGGACGGAGACGCTGCACACGTCACGCAGGGCGACCGGCGCGCGGATCCACGACTGCCGCGCGGTGTAGGCGCGGTATAGGCCGGGTGCGGCGGCCGGGTGTAACGGTCCGGCGCCCGATACGCCCGGTGAAGGCCGAAGTACGAATGGCGGATTGCAGACGCCGAGATCAGGGAACCTTTACCCGCAACCACCGGATAGGCTAGAGGTTTCACCCGGCCGCACTTCATGTCGATGTGACATCCGCCCAGGGAGCGGGCGGAGGATCGCTACATGTGGATGAGGAGTACCCGTGACCGAGACCCGCGCTGACAACGTCACCTGGCTGACCCAGGAGGCGTACGACCGGCTCAAGAACGAGCTGGAGCACCTGTCGGGCCCGGGCCGCATCGAGATCGCGCAGAAGATCGAGGCGGCGCGGGAGGAAGGCGACCTGCGCGAGAACGGCGGCTACCACGCGGCCAAGGAGGAACAGGGCAAGATCGAGGGCCGCATCCTGCAGCTCCAGGGCATCCTGGAGAACGCCCGCGTCGGCGAGGCGCCGCGCACCGAGGGCGTCGTCGGGCCGGGCATGACCGTCACGATCTCCTTCGAGGGCGACGACGAGGAGGTCACCTTCCTGCTCGCCTCCCGCGAGGAGGTCGGCGCCCCCATCGACGTCTACTCCCCCAACTCGCCGCTGGGCGCGGCGATCAACGGCAAGAAGGTCGGCGAGAAGGCCACCTACACCCTGCCGAACGGACGCGGCATGACGGTCGAGATCCTCGACGCCACCCCGTACGGGGCCGGCTGACCGTAATTCCTCGGGCCGGCGTCCTCCTGAGCCGGCCGCGCTGATCGCGGAACCGGGAACCGCCGGGCGGGCAGAGAACCCGCCCGGCGGCGCTGTGTCCGGGGCTAGCGGCCGCGCTCGGCGGCGACGGCGCGGACGAGCGGCAGCGTCCGGTACGGCACCTGGGTCGCGAGGGAGATCACCGACGACGCGCGCTCGACGCCCGCGACGTCCACGATGACGTCGATGACCCGCTGCAGGTCGGTGTTGCTGCGCGCCACGACGCGGCACAGCATGTCGCCGGGCCCGGTGATGGTGTGCGCCTCGATCACCTCGGGCACCTGGGCGAGCCGCGCCGCCACCGGGTCGTGCCCGCTGTGCCCCTGCCCCAGGCTCTGCCTGAGCTGGAGCGTCACGAACGCGGTGACGCCGTAGCCGAGCGCCGCCGGGTCGATCTCCGGGCCCATGCCCGCGATGACGCCGTCGCGGGCCAGCCGGTCGAGCCGCGCCTGGACGGTCCCGCGCGCGACCTTCAGCCGCCGGGACGCCTCCAGGACGCCGATCCGCGGCTCGGCGGTGAAGAGCTCGATCAGCCGTCCGTCCAGCGCGTCGATCGGCACGCCGCCCCCTTCTCCGCCGAGGCCGCCCGCATTCGTGGTCAGGATGTACAGAGCGACCGGTCGTTCTCGCTATCCACTGTACAGATTGACCAGTGATTCAGACGACTCTTGCGCACCTTGTAGGCGGTTGCGGAGATTGGGTGACATGGATGAGTTTCCGGTCAAGGGCATGGACGCCGTCGTCTTCGCCGTCGGCAACGCCAAGCAGGCGGCGCACTACTACTCGACCGCGTTCGGCATGCGCAGGGTCGCCTACCGCGGCCCGGAGAACGGCAGTCCCGAGGAGGCCGTGCACGTCCTGGAGTCCGGCGGCGCCAGGTTCGTGTTCCGCGGCCCGGTGAAGGCGGGCACGGAGATCGGGCGGCACATCGCCGAGCACGGCGACGGCGTCGTCGACCTCGCGATCGAGGTGCCGGACGTCGAGCACGCCTACCGGCACGCGCTCGCCAAGGGCGCGACGGGCCTTGAGGAGCCGCACGTCCTGGAGGACGACCACGGCAAGGTGACGGTCGCGGCCATCGCCACCTACGGCGAGACCCGGCACACCCTGGTCGACCGGTCGAACTACACCGGCCCGTACCTGCCCGGGTTCGAGGCCGCGGACCCGATCGTCGAACCCGTCGAGAAGCGCTACTTCCAGGCGATCGACCACTGCGTCGGCAACGTCGAGCGCATGGACGAGTGGGCCGAGTACTACCACCGCGTCATGGGCTTCACCGACATGGCCGAGTTCGTCGGGGACGACATCGCTACCGAGTACTCGGCGCTCATGTCGAAGGTCGTCGCGGACGGCACCCGCAAGGTGAAGTTCCCGCTGAACGAGCCCGCCGAGAGCAAGCGCAAGTCGCAGATCGACGAGTACCTGGAGTTCTACGGCGGCCCGGGCGTCCAGCACATCGCGCTCGCCACGAACGACATCCTGTCCTCGGTCGACCGGATGCGGGCCGCGGGCGTCGAGTTCCTGGAGAGCCCCGACTCCTACTACGAGGACCCGGAGCTGCGCGAGCGCATCGGGCAGGTGCGCGTCCCGATCGAGGAGCTGCAGAAGCGCCGGATCCTCGTCGACCGCGACGAGGACGGCTACCTGCTGCAGATCTTCACGAAGCCCGTCCAGGACAGGCCGACCGTCTTCTTCGAGCTCATCGAGCGGCACGGCTCGCTCGGCTTCGGCAAGGGCAACTTCAAGGCCCTGTTCGAGGCGATCGAGCGGGAGCAGGAGCGCCGCGGCAACCTCTGATCCGCCGCCCGCCCCCTCCGGACTCGGGGGGTCGCCCGGCCCTGGACGGCGCCATCGTCCAGGGCCGGACGTCCGTCCGACGGCACCCGTCCTGCCCGTTTGACGGCACACTGTGGCCCATGAGCGAACCGCCTGAGAACCCCCGGCCCGAGGGCGGCGGATGGGCGTCCCCCGACCCGCGGTCCCCGGAGGCCTCCGAGACCCCCTCCCCGGACGTCCCCGAGACCGCCTCCCCGGACGCGCCGACCGGCCCGCCCGCGACGCCGGAGCGCCCGCCGCCCTACCAGGGCACCTACGGCGCCCAGCCCGGCGCGGCCCCGCTGCCCGCCGCGCCGCCGATCGGCTACGGGCCGCCCGCCCCGGCGCCCGGCCACCCGCAGCAGCCCGGGTATCCGCCGCCCGGCTACGCCCACCCCGGCCACGTACCGCCCGGCTACGGACCGCCCGGTCACGGCGGCCCGCGGGACTTCATCGCCGGGCGCGCCCACCGCCTCGCCGCCGGGATCCTGGACAGCCTGCTCCTGAGCCTGTTCGCCACGCCCGTCGTCCTGCTCTCGATCCGCTGGGACAAGTGGCAGGACTCCGTCTCGTCCGGCGAGCCGATCACCGACCCCCTGGACCTGTACAACATCCCGCGCATGCTGGCCGGGTACGCGTTCGTGTTCCTGCTGGGCTTCGTGTACTTCACCGTCGCGCACGCGAAGTGGGGGCAGACGCTCGGGAAGAAGGCGCTGGGCATCCGGCTGGTGCGGGCGTCCGACCACTCCGCGGTGAGCCTCGGCCGGGCGGCCGGACGGCAGGCGGTCGTGTACGCCATCACGATGGGGACGTCGGCGGTCAGCCTGCTGTCGCCCGCCCTGGGGATCCTCAGCGTCGTGGGCCTGCTCGACAACGCCTGGATCCTGTGGGACCAGCGGCGCCAGGCCCTCCACGACAAGGCCGCCGGGACGGTGGTCGTGAAGGCCGCGCCGTGGATGCCGAACCCCTACGCCCGCTCCGCGCCGCCCCCACCGGCGCCGTCCGGCCCCGGCAATTCTTGATCTTCCGGGGGTAAACATTCCGATCCTCCCGGACGCGGCGATGTTTGGAAGCCTGCGCCACGGCCAATCCAACGGTCATGACGCAACCGCCGAACGACCCCGCGTCCGGGGGAGAGCCGGAAGACCGGCGGCCCGACGGGCAGCCGCCGCCCGACCGTCCGGGCCCGTACGGCGGACCGCCCTACGGCGGCCAGGGCCAACCGGGATACGGAGAACAACCGGGCTACGGAGAACAGCCCGGATACGGCGGCCAACCGGGTTACGGGGAGCAGCCGGGATACGGCGGCCAGCCCGGATACGGGGACCAGCCCGGATACGGGGGGCAGCCGGGGTACGGGCAGCAGCAGCCGCCACCGCAGTACCCGAGGTATCCCGACCAGTCCGGCTACGGGCCGTCCTACGGCGGCATGGGCGGGTACCCCGATCCGGCCGAGGGGCTGGCGAGCCGCTGGGCGCGGCTGGGCGCGGCGATCGTCGACCTGATCCTCGTCGGCATCGTGTCCGGGCTGGTGTCGATCCCCTTCATCGACTGGCACCGCGTCTTCGACACCGACTCCAACGACTCGTTCTTCAACGGCGCGCAGTCGGGCGCTAACGCGATCAGCGTCGTGCTGGGCTTCCTCTACTACTGGCTGATGCACGCGAGGTTCGGGCAGACGCTCGGCAAGATGCTGCTGCGCATCCGCGTCGTCCGGCAGGACGACCAGCAGGCGATCACCTCCGGCCAGGCCGCCGGACGCTCCGCCTTCTACAGCGTGCTCGGCGGGATCTGCGGCTGCATCGGCCTGATCGACGTCGCCTGGATCCTCTGGGACCGCCGCAAGCAGGCCCTGCACTGCAAGGTCGCGCGGACGGTCGTCGTCAAGGCCGACCCCGCCGCCCCGAACCCCTACGCGCACCGCCGCTGACCGCGAACGGACGCGTCCAGGTTGCCTGGGTGGTGGTGGCACGGCACGCTTGTCGGCGTGCATAAGGCCGGAAACTCCCCCAGCCCGTCCCGTCGTGGTGCGCGGCCCGTGTCCCGCGGCGCCGCGGGACTGGCCGCTCTCGCCGTCGCGGGGTCGCTGACCGCCGCCTGCCAGGTGACGCCGTTCGGCGACGACGACCCGGGGTCGTCCGGTCCGCCGCCCGAGGGGGCGGTGTCGGGTCCGGCGGGGCCGACCACGGCGGGCGACGACTACGTGCCCGGCGACGGGAACGGCGGGTACGACGTCCAGCACTACGCGCTGAAGCTGAAGATCACGCCGGACGGGCCGCGGCAGCTCGACGGCACCGCGACGATCACCGCGCTGGCGACCGAGCGGCTCGCCCGGTTCAACCTGGACCTGACCGGCCTGGACGTGTCGTCCATCACGGTGGACGGGGCGCCCGCGCGGCAGCAGCGCGGTGGCAGCGAGCTGGAGGTCACCCCGGCGAAGCCGCTGGAGAAGGGCGCGAAGTTCACGACGGTCGTCCAGTACGCGGGGACGCCGCGGCCGGTGACCGACTCGACGCTCGGCAAGTACGGCTGGATCCGCACCCCGGACGGCGTGTTCGTCGCATGCCAGCCGAGCGGGGCGCACACCTGGTTCCCGAGCAACGACCATCCGAGCGACAAGGCGACGTTCGACTTCGAGATCACGGTGCCGCCGGGGCTGACGGCGATCGCGAACGGGGAGCCGGAGACGCCCCCGGCCGACACCGGCGGCGGCGGGCTCCCGCCGAACCTGCCCGGCTCGCCGCCGAACCCGCCGGGGACGCCGCCGACCGAGTCGCCGGGGTCGGGCCTGCCGTCCGTCGAGCCGGTGTCGCTGACCGCGGACACGACGTCGAGGTGGCACGTGAAGGCGCCGATGGCGACGTACCTGGCGACGGTCGACGTCGGCCGGTTCGGCGTCCGGACGGGACGGACCCCGAGCGGCGTCCCGGTCATCACCGCCGTCGACCAGAGCCTCATGACGGTGAACATCGACCGGTTCCACAAGCTGAACTCCGACGTCACCGAGGAGTGGACGCGGCTGTTCGGCCCCTACCCGTTCTCCTCCACCGGCGGGCTGATCGACAACGCGGACGTGGGGTTCGCGCTGGAGGCGCAGACCAGGCCGGTGTACGGGGCGTTCGGGCTGCAGCCGACGATCGTCGCGCACGAGCTGGCGCACCAGTGGTTCGGCGACAGCGTCAGCGTCACGAAGTGGCAGGACATCTGGCTGAACGAGGGCTTCGCCACCTACGCCGAGTGGCTGTGGGAGGAGAAGAGCGGCGGGCGGACCGTCAAGGAGCAGTTCGACGAGCGGTACCGGAGCGCGGGGGCGCGGGAGCTGTGGGACGTCCCGCCCGGCAACCCGGGGCGCAAGCAGATGTTCGGCCGCTCGGTGTACGACCGGGGCGGCATGACGCTGGTCGCGCTCCGCGACAAGGTCGGCGAGGACGTCTTCTACAAGATCCTCCAGACGTGGACGAAGGAGCGCAGGCACGCGGGCGGGACGACGCCGCAGTTCATCGCGACCGCGAACAAGGTCTCCGGCAAAAGCCTGGACGGGTTCTTCAACGACTGGCTGTACGAGCAGGGCCGGCCGTCCCGGTGACGGCGCGGCGGGGATCGGCCAAGTCCGGGGAAAGAGCGGCGGGTCTCCTGGCGGACGCCCGTAAAGGCCCGCGACGCTGGGCCGGAACCGGGTCCACCGGACGGACCATCCGCGCGAACGGTCTCCGGATGCCGGATCCGGCCATGGATTCCGTCCTTTTTCAGCCGATTTGAGACCAAATCGCGCTTGCCGGGACGCGGATCACGAGCAAGTCTTGATCACGGTCATGACAGCTGACCACGGCCGGCCGGGCCGGAAACCGGGGGCCGGACCGCCAACCGAGGACGATCCGAGGACGAGGCCGATGAGCAGAACCCCGAGAGCCCTCGCCGCCGTGGCGCTGAGCACCGCCGCGGTGCTCGCCGCGCCCGCGGCGCCCGCCGTCGCCGCCGCGCGGTTCACGCCCGGGGCGCCGGGCGCGGGCGACCCCTACTTCCCCGACATGGGCAACGGCGGCTACGACGTCGCGCACTACGACATCGGGGTGAAGTACGACCCGGCCACGAAGGGCATCCAGGCCGTGACCCGGGTGAAGGCTCGGGCGACGCAGAACCTGTCCCGCTTCGACCTGGACTTCCTCGGCCCGCTGAAGATCTCGTCCCTGAAGGTGGACGGGCGCAAGGCGTCCTACCAGCGGACGGGCGCGCAGGAACTGGTCATCACCCCGCCGAGCGGGCTGCGCAAGAACCGGACGTTCACGGTGACGGTCGCGTACTCGGGCGTCCCGCAGACGGTGAACGACGACGCGCTCGGCACGTCCGGCTGGATCCCGACGGCGGACGGCGCCGTCATGCTCAACCAGCCGATCGGCGCCGCGACGGTCTTCCCGGTGAACGACCACCCGTCCGACAAGGCGACGTACACGTTCATCCTGTCGGCGCCGAGCGAGCTGACCACGCTCGCCAACGGCGACCTGCGCGGGAAGTCCACGAAGGGCGGCTGGACGACGACCCGCTGGGACGTCCGCAACCCGATGGCGAGCGAGCTGTCGATGTTCGCGATCGGCAAGTACGACACCATCTCCGGCCGGACGAAGGGCGGCGTGCCGAACCTCACCGCCACCGACCGCGTCCAGGGCGTGACGGCGGGCGACGCGCGGAAGTTCCACGACCAGACCGCGCAGGTGACGGACTTCGAGGCGTCCCTGTACGGGCGCTACCCGTTCAGCTCGACGGGCGGGATCGTGGTGAAGGCCGGCGTCGGGTACGCGCTGGAGACGCAGGGCCGTCCGGTGTACGACCTCGGGCGCAGGCCGGGCAGCATCCCGAGCGGCGGCCTGCTCGCGCACGAGCTCGGCCACCAGTGGTTCGGGGACGCGGTGTCCCCCGCCCGCTGGGCCGACATCTGGCTGAACGAGGGCTTCGCGACGTACTCCGAGTGGCTGTACGCGGAGAAGTTCGAGGGCACGCCCGTGCAGACCAGCTTCGACGAGACCTACAAGGCGCCCGCCGACAGCGCGCTCTGGAAGGGCAAGGTCGCCGACCCGGGCCGCGACCACATCTTCGACGGGCTCGTCTACGACCGGGGCGCGATGGCCATCCACGCCCTGCGCAAGAGGATCGGCGACCGGTCGTTCTACCGGCTGCTGGAGGCGTGGCCCACGGCGTACCGGTACGGGAACGCGTCGACCGCGGACTTCGTCCGCTTCGCCGCGCGGCTCTCGCACCGGAACCTGGACGCCTGGGCCAAGACTTGGCTGTACTCCGAGGGCAAGCCGAGCCTGTAGGTTCACCCGCCCTCACGCTGGGCGGGCCGCTCGGGCGGCGGCTAGCTCAGCGTGAGGGTGTAGCCCCGTTCGCGGAGGCGGCCGATGACGTCCTCGGAGTGGTCGGCGCCGCGCGTCTCCAGGTGCAGGAGCACCTCGGCCTCCTCGACGGGCAGCCGCGCCGCGACGCGCTCGTGCATCACGTCCAGGACGTTCACGCCCAGCTCGGCCAGCTCGCCGAGCAGCGTCATCAGCGCGCCCGGCCGGTCCTTCAACCGGCACCGGACGACCAGGTACCGGCCCGCGCCCGCGAGGCCGTGCCGCAGCACCCGCGACAGCAGCAGCGGGTCGATGTTGCCGCCCGACAGCAGCACCACGACCGGCGGTTCGACCGCGTAGGCGTGTTCCAGCAGGGCCGCCACCCCGGCCGCGCCCGCGGGCTCGACGACCTGCTTGGCGCGTTCTAGGCACAGCAGCAGCGCCTGCGAGATGGACTCCTCGGTGACGGTGACGACCGCGTCCACCAGCTCGGTGAACATGGCGTAGGTGAGGTCGCCGGGGCGGCCGACCGCGATCCCGTCCGCCATCGTCCGCTCGATCTCGATCTGCGTCGGGCGCCCGGCGGCGAGCGAGGGCGGGAACGCCGCCGCCCGCTTGGCCTGCGCTCCGACGATCTTGACGCCGGGGCCGCCCGCCGCGCGCGCGATCCCCTTGGCGGCCGCCGCGACGCCCGCGAGCAGCCCGCCGCCGCCGACCGGGGCGACGATCGTCCGGGCGTCCGGGCACTGCTCCATGATCTCCAGGCCGATGGTCGCCTGGCCGGTGACGACGTCCGGGTGGTCGAAGGGGTGGATGAACACCGCGCCCGACTCGTCCGCGTGCTTGCGGGCGGCGATGAGGCAGTCGTCCACGGTCGGGCCGGGGAACACGACCTCGGCG
Organism: Actinomadura chibensis NBRC 106107; assembly: GCF_001552135.1. Classification (GTDB taxonomy): domain Bacteria; phylum Actinomycetota; class Actinomycetes; order Streptosporangiales; family Streptosporangiaceae; genus Spirillospora; species Spirillospora chibensis. The sequence goes on from NZ_BCQP01000044.1 coordinate 59,011, forward strand.
CCGTAGCCGCGGGTCGCGGCGATCTTGGGGAGCGGGGCGCCGACCGGCATGAACACGGTCGCCCGGCAGCCGAGCATGGACGCGGCGAGCGCGACGCCCTGGGCATGGTTGCCCGCGCTGGCCGCGACGACGCCGCGGGCCCGCTCGGCCGCGCTCAGCCGGGAGATCCGCAGGAACGCGCCGCGGATCTTGAACGAGCCGGTGCGCTGCAGGTTCTCGCACTTGAGCAGGACGGGCCCGCCGATCTGCTCCGACAGCACCCGGGACGGGATCATCGGGGTCGGCACGACCACCTCGCGGAGCACGTCCCGGGCGGCGCGGACGTCCTCGACGGTGAGGGAGAGCATGCCTACGATCCTCGCACCCGCCAAGCGATCTTGGGACCACGGCCGCGCGCGCGTGCGGTCAGCCCGCGCTCCAGTAGCGCTCCTGGGCGAAGACCAGCGCGGCCGCGCCGACGAGCCCGGCGGTCTGCCCGAGCGCCGCCGGGACGATCCGGACCCGCCGCGCGAACTCCATCCGCGCGTGCGTGGCGAACGCCTCGTCCAGCGGCTCGAACAGCAGCGACCCCGTCTGCGACAGGCCGCCGCCGATCGCGACGACCTGGAGGTCGCACAGGTGCGTCGCGGACGCGATCGCGATGCCGAGGGCGCGCCCGGCGCGGCGCAGCGCGGCGACCGCGACCGGGTCGCCGCCGCGCGCGTCGGCGGCCAGCTCCACCCCGGTCGCCGTGCCGTCGTCGCGCCGCCAGCCCTGCTCCCGCGCCCACGCCACGAGCCCCGGACCGCGCGCGACCGCCTCCAGGCAGCCGCGCCCGCCGCACGCGCACGGCGGCCCGCCCGGGTCGACGACGACGTGCCCGATGTGCCCGGCGTTGCCGCTCGCCCCGTTCACGAGCCGCCCGCCGAGGATCAGCCCGCCGCCGACGCCGGTGGACACGACCATCCCGAGGACGTCGTCGTGCCCGCGCCCCGCGCCCCGCCAGTGCTCGCCGACCGCGACGCAGATCGCGTCGTTGTGGATGCGGACCGGCAGGCCCGGGTACCGCGCGCGGAGCCGGGCGCGCAGCGGGAAGCCGCGCCAGGCCGGGATGTTCAGCGGCGACACCTCGGCGGCGGGCCAGGTCATCGGCCCGCCGCAGCCGACGCCGACGCCCGCGAGGGGCGGGTCGCCGGCGTCCGCGACGAGCTTGGCGAGCAGCGCCTCCAGCGTCCGCCACAGCTCCTCGCCGTCGACGCCGGGCTCGTTCGGGGTGGGGACGCGGTCGGTCGCCGCGACGCGCCCGTCCGGGCCGACGAGGGCGGCGGCGAGCTTCGTCCCGCCGACGTCCACCGCGAGGACGGGCGCTCCGGACGCCTCGGTCACGCGGGCTCCGCCGCCCGGCCGAACGCGAGGATGGACGCGGTGAACCCGTGCACGTGGTTGCGTCCGGCGACCGGGCCGATCTCGCCGGCGGCGAAGAACCCGCCGACCCCGGCCGGGCCGAACGCGCGGTCGAGCACCTTCGCGTCGTGGTCGGAGTCGGGGAACATCGCCTGCCCGCGCCCGTTGCACGAGAACAGCAGCGCGCCCTCGACCGGCGCCATGTCGAACCGGTCGAGCAGGGCGGCGAGGTCCTTCTCGGCGGCCCCGGCGTCGCGGACCTGGAACCGGACGGTGCGCCCGACGTCCACCACGTCGCCGATCGCGATCGCGCCGCTGTCGGTGTCGGCGCCGACGACGCCGCGGACGAGGAAGTCGCCGTGCTCGTGCTCGTCGGCGTACTCGTCCATCGCGACGCCGATCAGCAGGCCGTGCCCGGCGAGCTCCTGCTCCTCCTCCGGCAGCCCGACGACGATCTGCTCCAGCTTCTCCAGCGCGGGCACGCCCGCCAGCTCGTACAGGACGTTCTCCTCCGCCCGCGTCACCACCATGTCGGGCCCGATCGGGCGGGCGCCCTGGCTGACCACGGTCGCGGCGGTCACGGCGCCGCCGATGACGACGCCGACCGCGCCGTCGCGGTACACCTCGCCGCCGACGAACAGCCGCACGTCGCCGCGCTCGCTGCCCTCGGCGAGCCCGCCGACGAGCGGCAGGCCGGGGAGCGCGTCGTCGGAGCGCTCGACGAAGGCGTCCACCGGGAAGCTGTACGGGTCGGTCAGCAGGACGCCGACGACGTCGTCGTCCTGGCCCTCGGGCATGCCGACCACGATCAGCCGGTCGTCGGCCTTCAGCGTCTCCAGCCGGAACGGGTCGAGCCGCGCGCCGGGCAGCACCGCCGCCCACGCGCTGACCGCGCCCGCGTCCTCCACGCCGCGCCCGGCGCCGATCACCCCGGACGCGCTGCAGCCGAGCAGCACGGCCGGGCCCGCCGCCCGCGCCGCGGCGGCCGCCGCCTCCTCGATCGCCTCCGGATCGTCCCCGGTCATGAAGACGCAGACCAGGTCGGGCGCCGCGCTGAGCGGCGCGAGCGCCTGCTCGACCGCGGACGCGGCGGCCTTGGACAGGTCGGGTCCGAGGGCCAGGCCATCACCGAATCGCGCCATCGGCACCGCCTCCCTAGTCGAATGCCTTCATCTCGATCATCTCGGAGTCCGATGAAAGTATTCACTCCGTTCACCGGTTCGCTTCACACCTCCAGTGTCCCCCGCCACGCCATATCCACCCAAACAAGACGCGACTCCGCACGAACAAGGCCCCGCACCGCGAAACGCCGTCAAGGCAGGGCATAGCGGACGAATCCTAGGGTCAAGGGTGCGATTCCGCTGACCCGCGACGTAGTGTCGGTCGCGTGCGTTCTTCCAACCCGAGTGAATCCACACCATGTGAATCCGCACCCCGCCCGTCCACTCTGGGCGAGCTGCGCACCAGCGGTCACGTCCAGCGGTCGGTGAAGGCCGAGATCCGCGGCAACCTCCTGCACCGGCTGCGAACCGGTCAGCCGCGCTTCCCCGGCATCCTCGGGTTCGACGACACCGTCCTCCCGCACCTGGAGCGCGCCCTGCTCGCCGGGCACGACCTCGTCCTGCTGGGCGAGCGCGGGCAGGGCAAGACGCGGCTGATCCGCACCCTCGCCGGGCTCCTCGACGAGTGGACGCCCGTCGTCGCGGGCTGCGAGATCAACGACCACCCGTACGCGCCGGTGTGCGTGCGCTGCCGCCGCCTCGCCGCCGAGCTCGGCGACGAGCTGCCCGTCGACTGGAAGCACCGCGACGACCGCTACGGCGAGAAGCTCGCCACGCCCGACACCAGCGTCGGCGACCTCATCGGCGACGTCGACCCCATCAAGGTGGCCGAGGGCCGCACCCTCGGCGACCCCGAGACGGTGCACTTCGGGCTCGTCCCGCGCACCAACCGCGGCGTGTTCTCCATCAACGAGCTGCCCGACCTCGCCGAGCGCATCCAGGTCGCGCTGCTGAACGTGCTGGAGGAGCGCGACGTCCAGGTCCGCGGCTACGCGCTGCGGCTGCCGCTGGACGTGCTGCTCGTCGCGTCCGCCAACCCCGAGGACTACACCAACCGCGGCCGCATCATCACCCCGCTGAAGGACCGCTTCGGCGCCGAGATCCGCACCCACTACCCGCTCGCGCTGGAGGCCGAGCTCGCGCTGATCCGCCAGGAGTCCGACTTCGCCGACCTCGCGGGCCTGCCCGCCGAGGTGCCCGACCACCTGATCGAGGTGATCGGGCGGTTCACCCGGCTCGTCCGCGAGTCCACGGCGGTGGACGCCCGCTCCGGCGTGTCCGCGCGGTTCGCGCTCGCGGGCGCGGAGACCGTCGCGGCGGGCGCGGTGCGCCGCGCGGCCCTCACCGGCGAGGACCACGCCGTCGCCCGCGTCTGCGACCTGCCCGCGATCGTCCCGTCGCTGATGGGCAAGGTCGAGTTCGAGGTCAGCGAGGAGGGGCGCGAGCAGGAGGTCCTGGAGCACCTGCTGCGCCGCGCCGTCGCCGAGACCTACCGGCGGACGCTCGGCGCCGCCGACCTGACCGGCCTGCTCGACAAGTTCGACGCGGGCGAGACCGTCGAGTCCGGGGAGCTGGTGACGGCGACGGAGCTGCTGCGCCGCCTCGGGCCCGTGCCCGGCCTCGCGAAGATGATGGAGCGGCTCGGCATGAGCGGGGAGTCCCCCGGCCAGGCCGCGGCCGCGCTGGAGTTCGCCCTGGAGGGGCTGTTCCTGACCCGGCGGCTGTCCAAGGACGTCGGCGCGGGCGGCTCCGAGGGCACCGCCACCTACCGGACCTGACACCGACGCGCACAAGCACACGACACCGCCGCGTACGACACGCCGCACCTGACCCGGCCGCAGGCCGGGCCCCTGACCCTAGGTCTCCACCGCAAGGGGATTCGATGAGCCGATACCGCTACGGCGCATACGAGGACGGGCCCGACCCGCTCGCCCCGCCCTACGACGTCCGGGACGCCCTCGACGCGATGGGCGACTCGGTGCTCGACGGCACCCGCCCGGACGACGCGCTGCGCGAGCTGCTGCGCCGCGGCCTGCCCGGCGCGCGGAACCGCCGCGGGCTCGACGACATGCTCCGCCAGGTGCGGGAGCGGCGCCGCGCCCTGCGCGACCGGGGCCGCCTCGACGGGACGCTCGAAGAGGCGCGCGCCCTGCTCGACACGGCGATCGGGCAGGAGCGGGCCGAGCTGTTCCCCGACCCGAGCGACGACGCGCGGCTGCGGGAGGCCGAGCTCGACACGCTGCCGTCCGACACGTCCCAGGCGATCCGGCGGCTGTCCGGCTACGACTGGCGCTCGGACGCCGCCCGCGCCACCTTCGAGCGGCTGAAGGACCTGCTGCGCCGCGAGGTCCTCGACTCGCAGTTCCAGGGCATGAAGCAGGCGCTGGAGAACAGCGACCCGGCCGCCATGGAACGCGTCAAGGACATGATGGCCGCGCTCAACGAGATGCTCGACCGCGACGCGCGCGGCGAGCACACCCAAGAGGACTTCGACCGCTTCATGGACGAGTACGGGGACATGTTCCCCGACGCCCCGGCAAACCTCGAAGAGCTGGTCGACTCGCTCGCCCGCCGCGCCGCCGCGATGGACCGCCTGCTCGCCTCCCTCTCCCCCGAGCAGCGCGCCGAGCTGGCCGGGCTGATGGACCAGGTCATGCAGGACGCGGGCCTCGCCATGGAGATGTCCAGGCTCGGCGACGCGCTGCGGGCGCGGCGGCCCGACCTCGGCTGGGGGCAGCCGGAGCAGATGACCGGCGACGACCCGCTCGGCATGGGCGACGCGACGACCGCGCTGGCCGAGCTGGCCGACCTCAGCGAGCTGGAGGCCGCCCTCGGGCAGGACTACCCCGGCGCGCGGCTGGACGACATCGACGAGGAGGCCGTCCGGCGGGCGCTCGGCCGCCAGGCCGTGGACGACCTCGCCGAGCTGCGCCGCATCGAGGCGGAGCTGGAGCGGCAGGGCTACCTGCGCCGCAACCGCGGCAAGCTGGAGCTGACGCCGAAGGCCGTCCGGCGGCTCGGCGAGACGGCGCTGCGCCGCGTGTTCGCCCAGCTCACCACCGGGCGGCAGGGCGACCACGAGCAGCGCGACGCGGGCCAGGCGGGCGAGCTGACCGGTGCGAGCCGGGAGTGGCGGTTCGGCGACGAGCAGCCGCTCGACGTCGTCCGGACGGTCGGCAACGCCATCCGCCGCAGCGCGATGGAGGGCGCGGCGGGGCCCGCGTCCCCGGCGGTCGTGATCGAGCCCGGCGCCGACGAGCCGGGCGCGCCGTCCGGACGCGCGAACGGCGTCCGGCTCGGCGTGGACGACTTCGAGGTCCACGAGACGGAGCGGCGCACCGGCGCGGCCGTCTGCCTGCTGGTCGACCTGTCGTACTCGATGGTGCTGCGCGGCACCTGGGCGGTCGCCAAGCAGACGACGCTCGCCCTGCACACGCTCGTGACCAGCAAGTTCCCGCAGGACGCGATCCAGATCATCGGCTTTTCCAACTACGCCCGGGTGCTGCACCCGACGGAGATGGCGGGCCTCGACTGGGACATGGTGCAGGGCACGAACCTGCACCACGCCCTCATGATCGCGGGACGCCATCTGGACCGGCACCCCGACTTCGAGCCGATCGTCCTCGTCGTCACCGACGGGGAGCCGACCGCGCACCTGCGCCCGGACGGCCGCTCGCTGTTCGACTACCCGCCGTCCACGGACACGCTCGTCCTCACCCTCGCCGAGGTCGACAAGATGACCCGGCGCGGCGCCTGCATGAACTTCTTCATGCTCGCCGAGGACCGGCGGCTCGTCTCGTTCGTGGAGGAGGTCGCCCGCCGCAACGGCGGCCGGGTCTTCGCGCCGGACGCCGATCGCCTCGGCGAGTACGTCGTCAGCGACTACCTGCGGGTGCGGCGCGGACGCCGCTGAGCCGCCCCCGCGAACACCGCCGGGAGGGCTAGGGTCGGCGTCATGTCGACTTCCGACCGCCTGCTGCTCATCCTGCACATCGGCTTCGCGATCTTCACGCTGGGGCCGCTGACCGCCGCGACGATGTCCACGCCGCGCTACATCCGCAAGCGCAACGTGACCGTGGTCCGCTACCTGCACCGGACCACCCAGATCTACGGCGTCGGCACGCTGGCGATCTTCCTGTTCGGGATGGCGCTCGCCGGGGACGACCTGGCCGAGGCGTGGCTGTCGGTGTCGATGACGCTGTTCATCGTCGCGCTCGTCCTGCTGCTGATCGTCGAGCGGGACCAGCGCAAGGCCGCGCACCTGCTGGAGACGGCGGCGGCCGCCGCCGCGGCCCCGCCCGCCGCGAAGGACGCGGAGGACGCGGAGGCGGCCGGGGGCGGGGAGGAGCCCCGGGCGAAGCCGAGCGGGGACGTCGCCCAGGTGGAGCGCGGGCGGATCGCCGCGATCTCCGGCGTCGTCGCGCTGATCTGGCTGGTGATCCTCGTCCTGATGGTCTGGAACGCCTGACCGCGCCGCCGGGGGCGGCCCGGGGTCAGCGGCCCGGCCGCAGCCGGTTCTTCAGCCAGGCGAGGACCGTCGGGTAGGTGCGCCCGTCCTCGAACAGCTGCGACGCGTGCAGCTTGCCCTCGACGGTCTTCACCGTCACCGGCACGCCCGCCTCGCGCAGCGCCCCGGCCAGCCCGTTGCTCTGCGCGACCGGGACGAAGTCGCCCGTCGCGTGCATGAGCAGCATCGGCGCGTCGCCCGCCGACACGTGCGTGGTGGTGTTGGCGTCGTCGAGGCGCTGCCAGCAGTCGGGCGCGGCGAGCAGGCCGGTGACCGCGCCGGGCACGCAGTGGACGAGGTCGACCACGGCCCGGCGCAGCTTGCGCTGGCTGGGCGTCGCGGCGGACAGGGCGCCGTCCTGGTAGGCGAGGTAGGGGTCGTTCGGCGGGGACAGCGCGATCACGCCGCGGACCTGGGCGCCGCCCGTCCCGAACGTGCCGACCTGGGTGGCGAGGTGCCCGCCGGACGAGGCGCCGAGCACGACGACGCGGCTCGGGTCGGCGTTCCAGTGCCGGGCGTACTTCTTGACGAACGCGAGGGCCGACAGCGCGTCGTCGCGCTGCGCGGGCCACTGCGCCTTCGGCGCGAGCCGGTAGTTGGCGGACATGACGACGAAGCCGTCCTCGGTCAGCCGCCGCGCGAAGTACTTCCAGGAGCCCTTGTCGCCCTGCATCCAGTACCCGCCGTGCAGGATCAGGACGACCGGGCGCGGCTTCGCCCGCGGGCCCTCCTTGCGCCAGTAGGCGTCGATCCGCTGGTTCGGATCCTTGCCGTAGGCGTAGCTGCGGGCGCGCGGGAGCCGCGGCGTGACCATGACGGCCTCGGCCGAGACGGTGGCGTCCGGCTCCCCGTCGCGCGGCGCCCGGCCCTGCGGCGGGCTCTCCGTCCACGGCGCCGGGGACTCGGCGCCGGGCGGCGCCGGCGGGGACGTGGACGTCTCCTCGCTCGGCGCGACGGACGCGGCGGGCGGTGGAGGCGTCGGCGCCGGCGCCGCCGCCGCCCCGCCCGGGACGGCCACGGCGGAGACACACGTCGCGGCGAACGCCGCACCACAGACCAGTATCTTTCGCACCCCGGGCCCCTTCGTCACGAAACCTGGAGCGCCAATGATAGATGTTTGATCAAGTCCGTGACGGGAAGACTAGGCCGTTTGCCCCCGTTCGGCGTCCGCGGGGCAGGACGTTCGCGCTGGTCAGAGCGGGTCCAGCGCCATCTCTAGATCACGGATGAGATCATCGGCGTCCTCGATCCCGACCGACAGCCGGACGAGGTCGCCGGGCACCTCCAGCGGCGACCCGGCCGCCGACGCGTGCGTCATCCGCCCCGGGTGCTCGATCAGCGACTCGACGCCGCCGAGCGACTCGCCGAGCGTGAACAGCTTCGTCCGCTCGCACACCCCGACGGCGTCCTCCTCCGTCTCCATCCGGAACGAGACCATGCCGCCGAACGCCCGCATCTGCTTGGCCGCGATCTCGTGGCCCGGGTGGTCGGGCAGCCCCGGGTAGAGCACCTGCCGGACGGCGGGGTGCCGTCCCAGCATCTCCGCGACCTTCTCCGCGTTCGCGCAGTGCCGGTCCATCCGGACGCCGAGCGTCTTGATCCCGCGCAGGGTGAGCCAGGCGTCGAACGGGCCCGCGACGGCGCCCATGGCGTTCTGGTGGAAGGCCAGCCGGTCGCCGAGCCCGCCGTCCGCGACGACGAGCGCGCCGCCGACCACGTCGGAGTGCCCGCCGATGTACTTGGTCGTCGAGTGGACGACCACGTCCGCGCCGAGGTCGAGCGGCCGCTGCAGGTACGGCGAGGCGAACGTGTTGTCGACCACGAGCAACGCGCCCGCGTCGTGCGCGACCGCCGCGAGGGCCGCGATGTCGGCGATGCCGAGCAGCGGGTTGGTCGGCGTCTCCACCCAGACGATCCGCGTGTCCGGGCGCATCGCCGCCCGCACGGCCGCCACGTCCGCGAGCGGGACGGGGTCGAACGAGAGCCCCCACGGCTCGCCGACCTTCGCGAAGAGCCGGTAGGTGCCCCCGTAGGCGTCGTTCGGGATCACCACGTGGTCGCCGGGACGGCAGACCGTGCGCAGCAGCGCGTCCTCGGCGGCGAGGCCGGACGCGAACGCCAGCCCCCGCGCGCCCCCCTCCGTCTCGGCGAGGCATACCTCCAGAGAGGTACGCGTCGGATTGGCCGATCGCGAGTACTCGTAACCGCCGCGCAGCCCGCCGACGCCGTCCTGTTTGTAGGTCGAGACCTGGTAGATCGGCGGCACGACCGCGCCCGTCACGGGATCCGGCTCCTGCCCCGCGTGGATGGCCACGGTGTCGAAGCCGTGCCGGGAACCGGAAGCGCGGTGAACGTCGTTGTCCATGGGTACGAGGCTATCCAGCGCCCTCCCCTCCTAGAGGATGAGGGGCTCCCCCGCAGGTATCACACCTCAATTCGGCGTGCAGGTTGACCACAGCACCCCTTAACGTTCTCTACCGTTTTACGAGTATCCGAACGACCTTGCACCCATATCCATCACGAGTACGCATCCTGAGTGCTCGCTCTGACTCTGATATCCGAACACCCTGAGTTAAGGAAGACGCATGTTCGCTGGGCTCGCGCGCTTCGTCGTGAGACATCCATGGTGGACGATCGGGGCGTGGCTCGTCGCCGCGATCCTCATCATCGCCTTGTCCCCCAAGCTCACCACCGAGTCCGACCAGGGCGACTTCCTGCCCTCGAAGTACGAGTCGGTGCAGGCGCTCAACATCGCGGAGAAGGCGTTCCCGCAGCAGGAGGACACCTCCTCCCTGATCGTGGTGAAGCGGACCGACGGACAGCCGCTGACCGCGCAGGACACCGCCAAGGTCAACCAGGCCGCGGCCTCCTTGAACACGCACAAGCCGCCGACGGTGCAGAACTTCGCCACCGGCCCGGAGGCCGTCGCGCCGAACAAGGCCGTCCAGGTGATCATGGTGCCGATGAAGGGCACCAGCCAGGCCGAGAGCGAGAAGCAGGGCGACGCGGTCAAGCAGATCCGCAAGGACCTCCCCACCCTGTTGAAGGGCAGCGGGATGGAGGCGAAGGTCGGCGGTGACGTCGCCGGATTCGTCGACAACGAGGACTCCTTCAACAAGTCCTTCGAGATCGTCGGCATCGCCACCTTCGTGCTGATCATCGGACTGATCCTGCTGATCTTCCGGGCGCCGCTCGCCGCGGTGCTGCCGATCATCGTGATCATGGTGACCATGCAGGTCGCGATGGGACTGATCGGAGTCGCGTCGAAGATCTTCGACTTCTCCGGCGACGACAGTCTCAGTACGATCATCCTGATCGTGCTCTTCGGCATCGGGGCGGACTACTACCTGTTCCTGATGTTCCGGTTCCGCGAACGGCTGCGGGCCGGGGACGACAAGAAGACCGCGATGATCACCGCGGTGGAGCGGGTCGGCGAGGTCATCTCCTCGGCCGCCGCCGCGATCGCCGTGACGTTCCTCGTCCTGCTCCTCGCGACGTTCGGCGTGTTCAGCGCCTGGGGCCCGTCCCTCGCCATCGCGGTCGTCGTGATGGGCATCACGGCCCTGACGCTGTTCCCGGCGCTCGTGTCGCTGCTCGGCACGGCCGTGTTCTGGCCGTCCAAGGCGTGGAAGAAGGAGCCGAAGGGCTCGATCTCCAGCGCGATCGGGCGCGGCGTCGGCCGCCGCCCGGCGGTCGCCGCGGCCGCGGCCGGGCTCGTCATGGTCGTGCTCGCGCTCGGCTCCCTCGGGTTCAAGGCGGACTACGACTTCGCCGCCGGGTTCCCGCAGGACACCGAGTCCGCGCAGGCGACCAAGGACATGGAGAAGGGCTTCCCGCCCGGCCTGACCACGCCCGTCCAGGTGTTCATCAAGAACCAGAACGGGCAGCCGCTCACGCAGCAGCAGCTCGCGACGTTCAGCCAGACCGCGCGGACCGCGCCGGGCGTCGGCCGGGTGCAGCCCGCCGTCCCCGCGCAGGACAAGTCGGTCGCCCGGGTCGACCTCGTGCTGAAGACGAACCCGGCGTCCAACAAGTCGATCAGCCTGGTCAAGGACGAGCTGACGCCCGCCGTCCACAAGGCGGCGCCGGAGGGCACCCGCGCCTACGTCGGCGGCCAGACGGCGATCTTCGCCGACATCAACACGGTCAACAACCGCGACCTGTCGGTGATCCTGCCGGTGGCGGCGGTGCTGATCGCGCTGATCCTGGCGCTGCTGCTGAGGTCGGTGGTCGCGCCGATCTACCTGGTCATCGCGGTGCTGCTCGGCTTCGCCGCGACGCTCGGGTCCGCGGTGTACGTCTTCCAGGGCGCGCAGGGAGAAGCCGGGGTGACGTTCCAGCTGCCCATTGTGCTCTACCTGTTCGTGCTGGCCATCGGGACGGACTACAACATCCTGATGACCGCGCGGCTCCGCGAGGAGGCCAAGGAGGGCAACGAGCCCCGCAAGGCGGCGGCCCTCGCCGTCCAGCACGGCGGCCCGACGGTCGCCGCGGCGGGCCTCATCCTCGCCGGGACGTTCTCGGTGATGATGCTCGCGCCGGTGTCCATGCTCAAGCAGATGGGCTTCTCCGTCGCGATCGGCATCGCGCTGTCCGCGTTCGTCATGTCGACGTTCCTCGTGCCGGGCATCACCGCCCTGCTCGGGCACAAGGCGTGGTGGCCGGGGCACGGCGACGAGCCGAAGAAGCAGGTGCGGCCGGCCGACACGCGGGAGGACTACCTCCCGTCCGGGTACCGGTGACGGCCGCCCCCTAGACGTCGGGTTGCGGGGCCGGCCTGAAAACGCCGCCCACCGGCCGGGCCCGCAACCCGACACCTGCCGATGGTGGCAGAACGAAGCGCCGGAGACCGCGAAGGTCTCCGGCGCTTCGCCGTTTCCGCAGGTGAAAGCGTCGGCTCCCGGACGTCAGCTCCCGGACGTGGACCCGGCGAGGAACGCGATGAGGTCCTGCCGGGTGACGAGGCCCTTGGGCTTGCCGTCCACGAGGACGACCGCCGCGCCGGACTTCTCCAGCACGCCGACCGCCTTGCTCACCGGCTCCCCGGACCCGAGCGTCGGCAGCGGCTGCGACATGTGCAGCTCGACCGGCTCGGACAGCTTCGCGCGCTCCTTCACGAGGATGTCGAGCAGGTCGCCCTCCACCACGGAGCCGACCACCTCGGCCGCCATGACCGGCGGCTCCTCCTTCATGACGGGGAGCTGCGACACCTCGTACTCGCGCATGATCGCGATCGCGGTCTGCACGCTCTCGTGCGGGTGGACGTGCACGAACTCCGGCAGCGTCCGGCCCTTGCGGGTGAGCACCTCGCCGACCCGCGCCTCCTCGGTGGCGGGGATGAGGAAGCCGTAGTCCGCCATCCACTCGTCGTTGAAGATCTTGCTGAGGTAGCCGCGGCCGCCGTCCGGCAGCAGGACGACGATCACGTCGTCCGGGCCCGCGGCGGCGGCGACGCGCAGCGCGGCGACGACCGCCATCCCGCAGGACCCGCCGACGAGCAGCGCCTCCTCGCGGGCGAGCCGCCGCGTCATGTTGAACGAGTCCTTGTCGGAGACGGCGATGACGTCGTCGCAGATGCCGCGGTCGTAGGTCTCGGGCCAGATGTCCTCGCCGACGCCCTCGGTGAGGTAGGGGCGCCCGCTGCCGCCGGAGTACACCGAGCCCTCCGGGTCCGCGCCGATGATCTTCACCCGGCCGCCGGAGACCTCCTTCAGGTACTTGCCGGTGCCGCTGATCGTCCCGCCGGTGCCGATGCCCGCGACGAAGTGCGTGACGCGCCCCTCGGTCTGCTCCCAGATCTCGGGACCGGTCGTCTCGTAGTGCGAGACGGGGTTCTGCGGGTTGGTGTACTGGTCCGGCTTCCACGCGCCCGGGATCTCGGCCGCCAGCCGGTCGGAGACGGAGTAGTAGGAGTCGGGGTGCTCCGGCGACACCGCCGTCGGGCACACCACGACCTCCGCGCCGTACGCGCGCAGCACGTCGATCTTGTCCTTGGCGACCTTGTCGGGGCAGACGAAGACGCACCGGTAGCCGCGGTCCTGCGCGACGATGGCGAGCCCGACCCCGGTGTTCCCGGACGTGGGCTCGACGATCGTCCCGCCGGGGCGCAGCTCCCCGGAGCGCTCGGCGGCGTCGATCATGCGGACCGCGATGCGGTCCTTCACCGAGCCGCCCGGGTTGAAGTACTCCACCTTGGCGAGCACCTGCGCGCCCCGGCCGCCGTCCGCGCCGTCGCCGGTCACCTTGCGCAGCCGGACGAGCGGGGTGTTGCCCATCAGCTCGACGAGCGAGTCGTGTACCTGCACCGCGACATCCTTGTCGTTCAGTGTGTTGCGCAGTGTGTGTGCGCGCATCCGTGCGCCCCTGCTCAGCCCGCCCGCGGGGCGGGCCGCCTGGACGCGGGTCCGGAAAGGTCCCCTCTTCGACGGTAGCCGAGACCGGGAGCCCTGGGCATCAACAAGGAGGCCGAGGGTAGAACCTCATCACGGAGGGTCAACGGAGCATGTTGAGGGCATTCACCGCGCGCCGCATCGCGGCGGCCGCGGCCTACGGGGGCGGGGGAATCACCGCCCTCGGCGGTTTCACGTTCGGGCTCCTCGTGGTGGAGGCCAAGCTCGCCCGGAAGATCATCTCGGCGACGCCGAACGGCGACCCGCCGGTCGCGGACGGCCTCTACGGCGGCGGGCGGCGCGGCGCGGCGCTGTCGCTCGTCATGATCGGCGACTCGACGGCCGCCGGGCTCGGCGTCCACACCGCCGCGGAGACCCCGGCCGCGCTGCTCGCCACGGGGCTGTCGGCGATCGCGGACCGGCCCGTCCGGCTGACGAACGTCGCCCGCCCGGGCGCCCGCTCGGAGGCCCTGCCGGGCCAGGTCGACCGCGCGCTGGAGGTCGCGCCGGACGTCGCCGTCGTCATGATCGGCGCGAACGACGTGACCGGGCGGATCCCGCCCGCCGAGTCCGTCCGGCACCTCGCGGAGGCGGTGGAGCGGCTCCGCGCGGCGGGCGCGCACGTCGTCGTCGGCACCTGCCCCGACCTCGGCACCATCAAGCCGCTGATGCAGCCGCTCCGGTGGATCGCGCGGCGCGCCAGCCGCCAGCTCGCCGCCGCGCAGACGATCGCGGCGGTGGAGTGCGGCGCCCGCTCGGTGTCCCTCGGCGACCTGCTCGGACACGAGTTCGCCGCCGACCCGCTGTCGATGTTCAGCGAGGACCGGTACCACCCGTCCGCCCGCGGCTACGCCGCCGCCTGCGCGGCCGTGCTGCCGTCGGTCGCGTCCGCGCTCGGGCTGGAGCCCGACGTCGCCGACCGGCTCGGGGAGGGCACGCTGCCCGTGTACCTCGCGGCGGCGGAGGCGGCGGAGGTGTCCGGCACCGAGGTGCGCCGCGTCACCGGCCGCGGGCGCGGCCGCTGGGCCGCCCTGCTGCGCCGCCGCGCGCGGTCCGCGACCGGTCCGGGACCGTCCGCGGACGTCGCCGCGGACCCGGCCTGACAGGACCGGGGCCCGTCCGGTCACCATTGACGAGCCCCGGCCGGTCATCCGACTCCCCGGCGTCCGGCCGCCACCCGCGCTAGCGGCGGCGAGAACCGGCGTGTCGCGTAGTAGCGTCCGGCCGGCGCGGTCCCGCCCACACGGGACGTCAGTCATCACCCGTCCGGGAATTCATGTCCCGGTGGGCGCCACGGAGCTCGTTGGACTCACCGTCAACATATTGGGGAGCCCGCGTTGCGGCTGTCCAAGAGGCAACCGTTACATTGCTGGTGACCGTCCGGTAACACGCTCGCCACCACGATTCGCCACCACGATCGGCGCCGCCAGACAGGAGTTCCCGACATGCCCGAGGCAGTCATCGTCGCAACCGCCCGCTCCCCGATCGGCCGCGCGTTCAAGGGATCGCTCAAGGAGATCCGGCCGGACGACCTCACCGCGCAGATGGTCACCGCCGCGATGGCGAAGGTCCCGGAGCTGGACCCGGGCCAGGTCGACGACCTCCTCCTCGGCTGCGGGCTGCCCGGCGGCGAGCAGGGCTACAACATGGCGCGCGTGGTGTCGGTGCTGCTGGGCTGGGACGACGTCCCCGGCGCGACGATCACCCGGTACTGCTCGTCGTCCCTGCAGACGACCCGGATGGCGTTCCACGCGATCAAGGCGGGCGAGGCGGACGTGATCGTCTCCGCGGGCGTCGAGACGGTCAGCCGGTTCGCCAAGGGCAGCAGCGACGGCCTGCCCGACACGCAGAACCCGGTGTTCGCCGAGGCGCAGGCCCGCACCGTCAAGGCGGGCGAGGGCGGCGGCCCCGGCTGGCACGATCCGCGCGAGGACGGCGCCCTCCCCGACATTTACATCGCGATGGGCCAGACCGCCGAGAACGTGGCGGGCCTGCGCGGCGTGACCCGGCAGGAGCAGGACGAGTTCGGCGTCCGCTCGCAGAACCTCGCGGAGAAGGCCCTCGCCAACGGCTTTTGGGAGACCGACATCACCCCGGTGACGCTCCCGGACGGCACCGTCGTCGCCAAGGACGACGGGCCCCGTCCCGGCACCACCTACGAGAAGGTGTCGCAGCTCCAGCCGGTGTTCCGGCCGGACGGGACGGTCACCGCCGGGAACTGCTGCCCGCTGAACGACGGCGCCGCCGCCGTCGTCGTCATGAGCGACGTGAAGGCCGCCGAGCTCGGCATCACGCCGCTGGCGCGGATCGTGTCGACCGGCGTGACCGGGCTGTCCCCGGAGATCATGGGGCTCGGGCCGGTCGGGGCGTCCAGCGCGGCCCTCGCGCGGGCGGGCATGACGATCGACGACATCGACCTGGTCGAGATCAACGAGGCGTTCGCGGCGCAGGTGCTGCCGTCCGCCGCCGACCTCGGCATCGACCTCGACAAGCTGAACGTGAACGGCGGCGCGATCGCGGTCGGTCACCCGTTCGGGATGACCGGGGCGCGGATCACCTCCACGCTGCTGAACAGCCTGAAGTTCCACGACAAGCAGTTCGGGCTGGAGACGATGTGCGTCGGCGGCGGCCAGGGCATGGCGATGATCGTGGAGCGGCTCTCCTAGCCGCCGTCCGAGCCGCCTGGACCAGGGTGGCCCGTCCTGAGGCGCGTGCGGGCCTCATGGCGGGCCACCTGCGCGTTTCCGGAGGACATCCCCGTTACAAAAGATCAACGTAACGTCCCGGATAGGTCCGCGTTAGGGGGTTGTCACATCCGGGCTCCTGTTGCAGAGTCAGCAGGAAGAGCCCCGCGACCTGGAGGTGCCAATTGTCACTGAACCACTCGCCGGAGACGCACAGCAAGCTGATCGCCCGCATTCCGCAAGTCACTGGACGTGACATCCCCGAGTGGTTCTCCGCCATCGAGAACGGCCCGTCGTTCACCCGCTGCGAGGAACGCAGCTCCTGGCTGGCCGAAGAGCACAACCTCTCCCACGGCTACGCCGCGGCGCTGGTGCGCGAGCACGAGCGCGCCCGCCGTGCGAGGCACTACTGAGACTGGGCCGGGCGCGACGGTACTGAGCCGAGATCGCCGGTACCGCCCCGAGAGCGCAGCACCGCTACCTGAACTTCATCTGTGACCTGGTGGGATCCCCCCAGCGGATGCCCCCGCGGTCGTGCCGCCCGAGCCGCGCACGACACTGGCGCGGAGATCCCACGTTGATCAGCCCCACGCCGCGCGGCGTGGGGCTGATCAGCGTCCGGGCCCGGGGCGTCAGTCGCGCCCGCCGTAGAAGTAGCTGAGCAGGCGCAGCATCTCCAGGTAGATCCACACGAGGCTCAGCACGAGGCCGAACGCGCAGTACCAGGCGAACTTCTCCGGCGCCCCGCCGCGCACGCCCTGCTCGATCGAGTCGAAGTCGAGCAGCAGGAAGAAGCAGCCGACGAGGATCGCCGCGACGCTGAACACGTAGGCGAGCGGGCTGCCGGGGTCGCGGATGCCGATCCCGTCGTCCGCGCCGAACAGGTGCGCCAGCACGTTCACGAGCATCAGCCCGACCAGCGCCAGCCCCGCCGCGAGGACGAACTTGGCGAACTTCGGCGTCACCCGGACGATCCGCAGCGAGTACGCGGCGAGCGTCGCCGCGAAGGCCAGCGCGGTGCCGATCACCGCCTGGAACACCACGCCGTGGAACACGTCGTTGTAGGAATGGCTGACGATCCCCACGAGCACGCCGTATACCGCGGCGAACGCCAGCACCAATGGCGCGTTGGCCTTACGGCCGAACGTGATGAATGCCCAGATGCCGATCTCCAGGATCAGCGCGACGACCAGCACCGGAACGGCGAGCCGGGTCGGCACGACCGCCCAAGCCAGCGCCGCGGTGATCACCAGAGTGGCCAGCGTGAGGAATCCGCGGACGACGACGTCGTCCATGGTCATCGGACCCGCGGCGCCGGGCGGCGCATATCCGGGAGGGGCGCCCTGACCCTGATATTGGACGCCGTATCCGGGCGCCCCGTGCATGCCGTAACCCCCGGGGGCGTGGCCCGGAGCCCCGTAGCCGGGGGCGCCGGGGGCCGGTGCGCCGTACGCCGCGCCGCTGGTCCCCCGCCCGAAGGCATTCCCCCGGAACGCCGGGTTTCTGCTCTGCATCAGTGCCTCCATTCGACCGACCCGGACTTCCAGTGTAAGCGCCGGAATGTCAACGACGATCAGCCGATCACCACCGGATCGACACCCGGGGAGGCGTCGATCCGGCCATTGTGCCCCTGGTCGGACTCGAACCGACACAATGGCTCTTTTAGGGAGCCCGCCTCTGCCATTGGGCTACAGGGGCGGCGTAATCATATCGAGCCGGCGGCTCATCTCGATGCGTCCTTTTACCGCTTACGGGTGGGTACGGTCCTGGCGATCCAGGCGAATCGCACGGATCTCGTGACCGTCCAGCCGACCGCTTTCGCAGGCCAGGGCGGACGCGGCGAGGTGGAGCGGCCGGACGCGGGACCGTCCGGCTCCGGCCAGGGTCTCGCGCTCGTCCCGATGCTCCTGTAAGCCCGCCGCCCAGGCGCGCGGCGTCCGCGTGTAATCGGCGCACCGGCTGCCGCGGGACGAGCCGCCCGTCCGGCGCGAGCGGCTTCCGCGGCCGCGCCGTCCCGGGCGCCGGGGGGCGAACTCCTCGGGCGGCGGCTTCGGCTCGGGCCCGCCCGCGCCGAGCGTCACGGCGGCGGCGCGGACGATGTCGCGCCTGCCGTCGGCGCCGAGCGCGGCGACCACGTCGCCCCCGATGTCCGGCTCACGCACGAAACGTGCCCGTGGCCAGGCTCGTCGGTCTTGATGATCAGCGGTCTTCCTGGCGGCCCGCCGCGAGTTCGAATTCCTGGCGCGGCCATTCCATTTCGCCGAGGGAGACGATCTCGCGCCTGAAGAAGATCGCGAGCGTCCAGTCCATGGTGATCCGGAACTTGCGGTTGACGGTCGGCATCCGAGACAGGTGGTACGTGCGGTGCATGAACCAGGCCGGGAGGCCGCGCAGTTTCACCCCGTACACGTTCGCGACGCCTTTGTGCAGGCCGAGGCTCGCCACGGAGCCGACGTAGGCGTGCACGTACGGCTTTCTGGGACGCCCGCGCAGGTCCGCCACGATGTTGTCGCCCAAGCGCCTGGCCTGCCTGACCGCGTGCTGCGCGTTGGGGGCGGTGAACTCCCCCGTCCCGGACAGGTCGGGGACGGCCGCGTTGTCGCCCGCCGCGTAGACGCCGTCCAGCCCCTCGACGGTCAGCTCGGCGGTCGCCTTGATGCGGCCCTTGCCGTCCAGCGGGAGGTCGGTCTCCTTCAGGACGGGGTGCGGCTTCACCCCGGCCGTCCACACGAGCGTGCCCGCGTCGAACTCCTCGCCGTCGCTGAGCACGATGTGCCGCCCCTCGGCGGACTTCAGCAGCGTCTCCACCTTGACCTCGATGCCGCGGGCGCGCAGGGCCTCGGCCGTCCAGCGGCCCATCTCCGGCCCGACCTCGGGCAGGATCCGGTCCGTCGCCTCGACCATCACCCAGCGCATCTCGCGCTCGTCGATGGTCGGGTACCAGCGGCAGGCGTCGCGGGCCATGTCCTCCAGCTCCGCCATCGCCTCGATGCCCGCGAACCCGGCGCCGACGAACACGAACGTCAGCGCCCGCCCGCGCACCCGGTCGTCGCCCGCGTTGGACGCGGCGATGTCGAGCTGGTGCAGGACGTGGTTGCGCAGGAAGATCGCCTCCTCGACGGTCTTGAACCCGATCCCGCAGGAGGCGAGGCCGGGGATCGGCAGCGTCCGCGAGATGGACCCGAGCGCGACGACGAGGAGGTCGTAGGCGACGTCCCGCTCCGGCACCCCGACGCTCTGCGCCCCCGCCGGGCGGACCCTCACCCGCTTCGAGGCGTGGTCGATCCCCGTCACGTAGCCGTTCAGGATCCGGCACCGCCGCAGCACCCGCCGCAGCGGCGCCACGACGTGCCGGGGCTCCAGGTTCCCCGCCGCCGCCTCCGGCAGGAACGGCTGGTAGGTCATGTACGACTGGGGGTCGACGACGGTCACGACGACCTCGCCGCGCCGCAGCTCGCGGCGCAGCTTGCGCTGCAGGCGGAGCGCCGTGTACATGCCGACGTACCCGCCGCCGACGATCAGGATGTGCTTCGCTCGCGCGCGGTCGGAGGACGGCGTGTGATCGGAGGACGGCGTGTGATCGGGAGGCGGCGTGTGATCGGAAGGCATGTCCGGAGCGGTACCCGGATACCGGGCGCGTGCACCACTTCGGGCGCCTCCCCTAGCGGTGGTCGCGGGCGCGGACGAAGACCGCGTCGAGCATCTCCTCGGTGACGCGCCCGGTGAAGGTGTTCTGCTGGCTCGGGTGGTAGCAGCCGAG
Organism: Actinomadura chibensis NBRC 106107; assembly: GCF_001552135.1. Lineage (GTDB taxonomy): Bacteria > Actinomycetota > Actinomycetes > Streptosporangiales > Streptosporangiaceae > Spirillospora > Spirillospora chibensis. The sequence continues at coordinate 78,795 of NZ_BCQP01000044.1, forward strand.
CAGCAGCACGGGTTCGGGGTGGGACGCCGCCGGCGGCGCGGTCAGCTCGACCTCGACCGCGTGGCCGAACTTCGGCCGGGGGCGCGGCAGCCCGTAGCCCGCCTGCCGGAGCGCGGGCCACACGCCCTGCCAGGCGAACCCGCCGAGGCACACGACGCAGCGGACGCTCGGCGCGACCATCTCCACCTCGCGCGCGAGCCACGGCAGGCAGGTCGTCCGCTCGACCGGGGTCGGCTTGTTGTCGGGCGGCGCGCAGCGGACGGTCGCCGCCATCCGCGCGCCGATCAGCCGCTGCCCGTCGCCCGCGTGGACGCTCGTCGGCAGCGCCGCGAGCCCCACCCGGTGCAGGGACGCGAACAGCCAGTCGCCCGACCGGTCGCCGGTGAAGATGCGCCCGGTGCGGTTGCCGCCGTGCGCGGCGGGCGCGAGTCCGACGATCAGGATGCGGGGCTCCGGGTCGCCCCAGCCGGCGATGGGACGTCCCCAGTACTCCTCGTCCGCGAAGGCGCGCCGGCGCTGCACGGCGACCTTCTCCCGCCATTCCACGAGCCTGTCGCAGGCCCGGCACACCGACTGGCGTGCGCAGAGCTCGCCGAGACCGGGGGCCTCGGCGGCCAGCTCGATCACGTCGGCGGGGCCGTGCGCGACGGGGGTTCCGGGGCTCGCGGGGTCTTCCGGCCACCCGGAACCGGGCGGCACGAAGGGGGCGTGGGCGGTCGGCATACCACCGATCGTCGCACGCCACAGGCGGTGGCCGGGTTCCGCCCATCTCCCAACGGAGCGGTGTGCGGTCGGTACGATGCGTTCGCCGGTCGGGGAGGCGGGTGTCCGGCACGCCATGGGCGAAGCGGGAGGCAGGAAGTGTCGCAACCGGGCTGGTATCCAGACCCCTACGGCACTGGAAGCCTGCGCTGGTGGGACGGCCAGACCTGGACCGAGCGCCTCAACCCCGAGCCGGACCGCCCGCCGCGCCTGCGCCTTCCGCCCGCGCGGGAGCGCCCGCCGGAGGACGAGCAGCCCGACGAGGAACCCGCGTACGGGACGCACTACGCGGCGCCGCACTTCCAGCAGCCGACCTGGGACGCGCGTCCCGCCGTCCGGCCGCTCGACCAGAACGTCCGCGGGCTGCCCCTGTACGCCGACGACCGGTTCGTCGCCTACGGGACCGCGTCGCTCGCGTGGCCGCACGTCGAATGGGTGGCGTACTGGGCGGCGGAGCGGCCGGCCGCGTACGGGCGGCCCGGCTGCACCCAGTGGATCTTCCAGGCGGGCCGGTACCCGTTCCGCGGCGGGCCCCGCGTCGAGGTCGTCATCGAGCAGGACGCGCTGGCCGCCGGGCCGGACGGCGAGCCCGAGCACGTCTGGGGGCGCCTCATCCAGCTCTGCCAGGAGTACGCCGAGCAGCGGCTCGTCGCCGAGCTGGCGCGGCGCGTCCGCGCGGGCGAGTCGATCGACGTGGCGCAGGGGCTGACCGTCCACCCGGGCGGCGTCCGGGGGAACCGGGTGTCGCTGAGCTGGTCGTCGATCTCCGGCGCGACCGTGGACGGCGGCCGGGTGTGGATCCAGCAGACCAGCAGCGCGGCGCCGGTGCTGTACGTCCCGCAGCAGAACCCGAACGCGGTGCTGATCCCGGCCCTGCTCACCCAGCTCAGGCTCTGAGCGGCGGCCGCGGGTCAGACGAGCGACCAGGCGATGCCGTCGAGGATGTCGTGCTCGCTGACCACGACGGCGCCGAACCCGTACTCCCGCATGATCCGGTCGAGGATCAGCGCGCCCGCGCCGATCACGTCGACGCGGCCCGGGTGCATGACGCCGAACTCGGCGCGCTCGGCGCGGGTGGCGTGCAGCAGCCGCCGCGTCACGTCGTGCACCTGCAGCGCGGTGATGCGGGACAGGTGGATCCGGGCCGGGTCGTACTCCGGCAGGTCGAGCGCGATCCCGGCGACCGTGGTGACGGACCCGGCGAGGCCGACGAGGGTGCGGGCGTCGTCCACCGGGACCGTCTCGCGGACGGTGGCGAGCGCCGCGTCGATGTCGGCCGCCGCGCCGGAGATCTGCAGCGGGGTCGGCGGGTCGTCGCGCAGGTGCCGCTCGGTCATCCGCACGCAGCCGATGTCGATCGAGCGCGCGACGTCGGCGGTCGAGCTGCCGATGACGAACTCGGTCGAACCGCCGCCGATGTCGACGACCAGGTACGGGCGGGCCGGGCGCAGCTCCGCCAGCTCGCGGGTCGCGCCGGTGAACGAGAGCCCGGCCTCCTCGTCCCCGCTGATCACCTCGGGGACGACACCGAAGATGTCCACGACGCCCTTGACGAACTCGGCCCGGTTCTCGGCGTCCCGGGTGGCGCTCGTCGCGACCACCCGCGTCTTGATCGGGCCGCGCCGCGCCCGCGCGCCGTGCCGCTCGATGAGGTCGGCGTAGCCGCGCATGGCGGTGAAGGTGCGGTCCAGCGCGGCGGGCGACAGCCGCCCGGTCCGGTCGACGCCCTCCCCCAGCCGGACGATCTCCATCCGGCGCTCGACGTCGGTCAGCGTCCCGCCGCCCTCGCCCGGCACGATGTCGGCGATCAGGAGGCGGACGGAGTTCGTCCCGCAGTCGACGGCCGCGACCCGCGTCACCGGTCCCCCTCGCGGTCCCGGTCGGCCTCGCGGTCCCGGTCGGCCTCGACGCAGGGGCCCGAGCGCCACCAGTCGGGCAGGGCGTCGAGCGCCTCGCGCCCGAACGGGTTGGCGCCGGGGACGGCCAGCTCGTGCGCGACGAGCGCGTGCAGGCACTTGACGCGCTCCGGCATGCCGCCCGCGCTCTGGGTGCCCGGCGGGAGCGGCTCGACGCCGTCCGCGCGGGCGGCCTCGGCGCGGCGGCGCAGATAGTCGTCGTGGGCGGCGGTGTAGGCGGCCTTCAGCTCCGGGTCGGCGGCGAGCCGCGCCTGCATCTCGCGCATCACCCCGCCGCCCTCCAGCGTGCCGATGGCGGACGCGGCCTTCGGGCACGTCAGGTAGAAGAGCGTGGGGAACGGCGTCCCGTCGGGGAGGCGCGGGGCCGTCTCGATCACCGCCGGGTTGCCGCACGGGCAGCGGCTCGCCACCCGGCGGACGCCGCGCGGCTCCCGGCCGAGCTGCGCCGCCACCGCGGCCCGGTCGCGCTCGGCGAGCCCCGGCCCGGCCCCTTCGGGCTCTGCCGTGCCACGTTCTGGTCTGCCACGTGCGGCCGTGTCTCGTCCGGCTCCGTCACGCGCGTCGATCATGTGCGTCCCCACCCGCGGATCTCGCGATCCGTCCTCGACATCGCCCCTCCGACAGCCCCTCCGACAGCCCCTCCGACAGCTCCGCCCCACGGTCGGCGCGGCTCCCCGCCGTCGCCGCCGCCCCGTCCGCCCGGCGTGTCCGGCGCCGTCCCGCCGGCGCGCGGGTCAGCGGGGACGGTCGGCGGCCTCGACCGATCGCCACAGCGTCTCGTACCACGGCGGCGTGCGCGTCGGCCCGTCCTTGCGGGCCTGCCGCCCGTCGTCCCCGCGGCCGCGCAGGACGATGTAGCACTTTACGTCAGGGCGGCAGTAATGGAGCCTTCGCGTCGCCTCACGCTCAATGTACGACTTATCCCCTAGTTGTTGCTTGCGTTGGGCGAGGATCTCCACCTGCCGCCGGGACGCCGCCTCCTGGCGCTGGAGGTCGGCGATCTCCTTGCGCTGCGCGATGTACTCCCGGACGGGGTAGGCGAGGCTCAGCGCGATCGCGCACATGACCACCGCCAGGATGGCGGCGCGGCTGGTCAGCGCCGGATTGGCGCGGCGCTGACCCGCCTCGGGCTCGGGCTCGTCGCCGAACCCGTCGCCGTCGTCGTCCCGCTCGTCGCCGCGGCCCCGCGCGGAGCCCGTCCGGTCGTCGGCCATCGTGTCCCCTGCCTGTGGCTCGCCCCTGCCCGTCCTGCCCCTGCCCGTGCCCGCTCGTCCCGGCCGGTCAGGCCTGCGGGTCGAAGCGCGGGAACGCGGCGGCTCCGGCGTAGCGGGCGGCGTCGTCCAGCAGCTCCTCGATGCGGAGGAGCTGGTTGTACTTGGCGACGCGGTCGCTGCGCGCGGGGGCGCCGGTCTTGATCTGCCCGCAGTTCGTCGCGACCGCGAGGTCGGCGATCGTCGTGTCCTCGGTTTCGCCGGACCGGTGGCTCATCATGCAGCGGTAGCCGCTGGACTGGGCGAGGGCCACGGCGTCGAGCGTCTCGCTGAGCGTCCCGATCTGGTTGACCTTGACCAGCAGCGCGTTCCCGGCGCGGGCCTTGATGCCGCGTTCGAGACGCTCGGGGTTGGTGACGAAGAGGTCGTCCCCGACGATCTGGACGCGGTCCCCCACGGCGGCGGTGAGGCCCTCCCAGCCCGCCCAGTCCTCCTCGTCGAGCGGGTCCTCGATGGAGACGAGCGGGTACTCGCTGATCAGCTCGCCGTAGTAGGCGGCCATGTCGTCCGCGGACCGCTTGACGCCCTCGAAGGTGTACTGCCCGTCGGCGTGGAACTCGGTGGCGGCGACGTCGAGGGCGAGCGCGATGTCGCGGCCGGGCGCGAAGCCCGCCTTGCGGATCGCCTCCAGGATGAGGTCGAGCGCGTCCCGGTTGCTCGGCAGGTCGGGCGCGAAGCCGCCCTCGTCGCCGAGCCCGGTGTTGAAGCCCTTGGACTTCAGCACCGACTTCAGCGCGTGGTAGGTCTCGGCGCCCCAGCGCAGCGCCTCGGCGAAGGTCGCCGCGCCGATCGGCGCGATCATGAACTCCTGGACGTCGACGTTGGTGTCGGCGTGCGCGCCGCCGTTCAGGATGTTCAGCATCGGCACGGGCAGCAGGTGCGCGTTCGACCCGCCGACGTAGCGGAACAGCGGCAGGTCGGCGGAGTCGGCGGCGGCCTTGGCGACCGCGAGGCTGACGCCGAGGATCGCGTTGGCGCCGAGCGCGGACTTCGCCGGGGTGCCGTCGAGGTCGGTCAGCAACTGGTCGATCAGGCGCTGGTCGGACGCCGGGTACCCGACGAGCTTCTCGTCGATGGTCTCGTTGACGGCCTTCACGGCGTTGCGGACGCCCTTGCCCCCATACCGCTCTCCGCCGTCGCGCAGTTCCACGGCCTCGAACTGGCCGGTTGAGGCCCCGCTCGGCACGGCCGCGCGCGCCTCGGTCCCATCGGCGAGCAGCACCTCGACCTCGACGGTGGGGTTGCCGCGGGAGTCCAGGATCTCCCGGGCGAGTACGGCCTCGATCGACGACACGGGGAACCCCCTGCTGGTAGAGCGGCTGATCGCGCTGCGGCGGCGACCGGCGCAGCGCACTCGGGTGCGGCCACGAGCCTAGCCGCGCCGCCCGGCCGCCGCCCAACTGGCTCGCCGTTCACACCCGGATGACTCACAAAGCGGGGCGAGCACCTACGAAACCGTGTGTAGCAGGTCACTTGACGTGGGCATTACCTACCTTATCTACTGTTCAAGCCAATCCGACCTGCTTAGTAGGGAAAATGACCATGCTTCGTGGACTTCGCGGGCGGTTCGCCGCCGTGTCACTGACCGTCCTGGTCGCGGCGGGGACGCTCGGCGCCTGTGGAGGCGACGACGACGGAAAGTCCGCCGCGGACGCTCCCCTCCGCCTCGGCTACTTCCCGAATATCACGCACGCGACCGCGCTCGTCGGAGTGGAAAAGGGAATCTTCGCCAAACACCTCGGCACCGCGCCGAAGACGGCGACGTTCAACGCGGGCCCGGCCGCCGTCGAGGCCCTCTTCTCCGGGGCGATCGACGCGACGTTCGTCGGGCCGAACCCGTCCATCAACGCCTGGTCGAAGTCGCACGGCAAGGCGGTCCACATCATCTCCGGCGCGGCCTCGGGCGGCGTCTCGCTCGTCGTCAAGCCCGGGATCAAGGGCCCGAAGGACCTGCGCGGCAAGAAGATCGCGACGCCGCAGCTCGGCAACACCCAGGACGTCGCCGTCCGCTACTGGCTCAAGCAGAACGGGCTGACCGCGAACAAGGACGGCAGCGGCGACGTCAAGATCGTCCCGCAGGAGAACGCGCAGACGCTCCAGACGTACGCGCAGGGCGAGATCGACGGCGCCTGGGTGCCGGAGCCGTACGCGTCCCGGCTGATCCTGGAGAACAAGGCCGTGAAGCTCGTCGACGAGAAGAGCCTCTGGCCCAACGGCAAGTTCGTGATCACCAACCTGATCGTCAGCCAGTCGTATGAGAAGAAGCACCCGGACCAGGTGAAGAAGCTGATCCAGGGCGTGGTCGAGGCGACCGACTACATCAACCAGAACAAGGCCGACGCGGAGAAGGTCTCGAACGACGCGCTGGCGAAGCTGAGCGGCAAGCCGCTGAAGCAGAACGTCCTCGACGCCGCCTTCAAGGAGATCGACTTCACCACGGACCCGGTCGCCTCCTCGCTGGTCACCGGGGCGCAGCACGCCGAGGAGATCGGCCTGCTCGAAAAGACCGACCTCGCCGGCATCTACAACCTGAAGACCCTCAACGACGTGCTCAAGGCGAGCGGGAAGGCACAGGTCAGCGACAAATGACCGCGGACGTTCAGGTGAGCGCCGAGCCGGCCGTACGGCTCAGCGAGGTATCGAAGGCGTTCGGGACCGGGCGGTCCGCGCTCCTCGCGCTGGACCGGGTCTCCCTGGACGTCGCGCCCGGCGAGTTCGTCTGCCTGGTCGGAGCGTCCGGCTGCGGGAAGAGCACCCTGCTCAACCTCGTGGCCGGACTGGACCGGCCGAGCGCCGGAACGATCCAGCAGAACGGCGCCGGGGGTAAGGACGGCAAGGGCGGCAGGGACGGGAAGGGCGGGCCCGGCTCCAGGGTCGCGCTGATGTTCCAGGAGCCCGCCCTGTTCCCGTGGCTGACCGTGACGGGCAACCTCGAACTCGCCCTGAAGATGCGCGGCGTCCCCCGCGCCGAGCGGCGGGACCGGGCCGGGGCGCTGCTCGACACGGTGCACCTGCGCGGCTTCGCGAAGAAGCGCCCGCACCAGTTGTCCGGCGGGATGCGGCAGCGCATCGCGCTCGCCCGCGCCCTCGCGCTGACCGAGCAGGAGCACGCGGCGTCCGCGGTCGACGCGGCGGAGGCGGCGGCGCGCAGCACCGTCCTGCTGATGGACGAGCCGTTCGGCGCGCTCGACGCCATGACCCGCGACCTGCTGCACGACGAGATCGAGCGGATCTGGCGGGAGCGCCGCCTGACCGTGCTGTTCGTCACGCACAACGTGCGGGAGGCGGTGCGGCTCGGCGACCGGGTCGTGCTGCTCAGCAGCCGTCCCGGCCGGGTCGTGGAGGAGTTCCCCGTCCCGCTGGAGCGGCCGCGCCGCATCGACGCCCCCGAGGTCGCCGCGCTCGCGGCGACCATCACCGACAGGCTGCGCGAGGAGGTAGGCCGCCATGGCGCATGACACGACGACCCGCGACCAGCGGCGCGACGACGTCGCCGACGAGACCGACGACGTCCCCGAGACCGACGTCGCCGACGAGACCGGCGAGGCCGCCGCCGGGACGGCCGCGGGACGGCTCGACCGGGAGATCGCGGGCCTCGACGCCCTGGAGCTCGGCGGCGGCATCCGCGTCCAGTTCCTCCAGCGGACGTGGTCGGCGGTCTGGCCGATGCTCACGGCCGTCCTGATCGCGGTCGCCGCCTGGCAGGCGGTGGTGTGGAGCGGGTGGAAGGACCCGTGGGTCCTGCCGGGCCCGCGCGACACGTTCCCGGTGTTCTGGGACCAGATCACCTCGTCCCGGTTCTGGGACTCGGTCGCGCTCACCATGCAGCGCGCCGTCATCGGGTTCGCGTTCGCCGTCGTCGTCGGCGTGGCGATCGGCGCGCTGGTGTCGCAGTTCCGGGTGCTGCGCCGCGCGTTCGGGTCGCTGATCACCGGGCTGCAGACGATGCCGTCGATCGCGTGGTTCCCGCTCGCGATCCTGCTGTTCAAGCTGAGCGAGAGCGCGATCCTGTTCGTCGTGATCCTCGGCGCGGCGCCGTCCATCGCGAACGGGCTGATCGCGGGCGTCGACTACACGCCGCCGATCCTGCTCCGCGCGGGCAAGGTGATGGGGCTGCGCGGCATCGGGCTGTACCGGCACCTGATCATGCCCGCGTCGCTGCCGTCGTTCGTCGCGGGCCTGAAGCAGGGCTGGGCGTTCGCGTGGCGCAGCCTGATGGCGGGCGAGCTGCTCGTCGTCATCGGCGACACGACCTCGCTCGGCGTGCTGCTGTCGCAGGCCAGGGAGCTGAACAACACCGCCGACATGATCTCCTACATGCTGGTGATCCTCGTCATCGGCATCGTGATCGACCGGCTGTTCGGCCTGGCGGACGCCTCCATCCGGCGCCGCTGGGGCGTGGACGAGAACTGACGATCTCTTACCCGGCGAACGCGGTCGAGTTTGCCCTGGTCCGGTAAGTAACCTCGGGTACTGGCAGGAACGCACCCGGGAGGTCGCCATCCGAGTCAGGCCGCTCGGTCCGGAGATCCGGGCGCGGGTGACGCTGACATCGACGCTGGTCGCGTTCGTCCTGTCCACGGCGATGTCCGGGCTGGTGCTGGCGGGCAGCAGGCAGCAGACGATCGTCGACACCACCCGGACCGTCGCGCGGGACGGCGGCCGGGTGGTCGCCGAGATCAACGCCGGGACGCTGCGCCCGGAGATCCGCGGCACCGGCCACGAGCTGCTCCAGGTGGTGGACGCGCGGGGCCGGGTCGTCGCGGCGTCCGCGCGGATGCGCGGCCGCCCGCCGGTCCGGTTCCCGCCGCCCGCCGCGCCGGAGGGCCGCCGGGACGGCCGCAGCTGCGACGTCGACGCCCCCGGCGACGGCTGCTTCATCATCGTCGAGTACAGCGTCGGGACGGGGCCGTCCACCCTGTACGTCTTCGCGCTGGCGCCCGCGCCCGGCCTCGTGCCGCAGCCGAAGCTGTTCCTGCTGCTGCTGATCGGCGTCCTGACCGCCACCACCGTCGTCGGCTACGGGACGTGGCGGTCGGTGGGCCGCACCCTGCGCCCGGTGGACGAGATCCGCCGCGAGCTGGATGAGATCACCGCCACCGACCTCGCCCGCCGGGTGCCCGAGCCGTCCCGTCGGGACGAGGTCGGCAAGCTCGCGACCAGCGTCAACGCGACCCTCGACCGGCTGGAGCAGGCGGTGGCGCGGCAGCGCGCGTTCGTCGTGGACGTCTCGCACGAGCTGCGCAGCCCGCTCACCGCCGTCCGGATGGAGCTGGAGCTCGCGCTGTCCAGCCCGCAGGACGCCGACGTCACCGAGACGCTCCGGGCCGTCCTGATCAACACCGACCGGCTGGCCGCGGTGGTGGACGACCTGCTCGCCCTGTCCCGGCTGGAGGCCGACCGGAACTTCCGCCGCGAGCCGGTGGACCTCACCGCGCTGACCGACGAGGAGGTGCTGCGCCGCCCCCGCCGCACCCAGGTGACGGTGCTGTCGGAGGGCCCGGTGACGGTGCACGGCGGACGCGGCGAGCTGGCGCGGCTGCTCACCAACCTGATCGACAACGCCGACCGGCACGCGGCGGCCGAGGTGACGGTGATCTTGCGCACCGAGCCGCCGGGCACCGCCGTCGTCGAGATCGTCGACGACGGCGTCGGCATCGCGCCGGAGGACCGCGAGCGGGTGTTCGAGCGGTTCGCGCGGCTCGCCGAGGGACGGCACCGCGACGCGGGCGGCACCGGCCTCGGGCTCGCGATCGCCCGCGACATCGCCGTCGCGCACCAGGGGACGCTGGTCCTCACCGACCGCGCGGACGGCCGGCCGGGGGCCCGGTTCGTGCTGCGGCTGCCGCGCTGACCCGCCGCCCCTTCGCCCGGCCCGGTCAGGTCAGGCCGAGCGCCGTGCGGAGCCGGTCGCGCTCGTACTCCAGCAGCTCGATCTGCCCGGCGATCTCCTCGCGGGCGGTGAGGTTCTGCGCGGAGTCGATGTTGTCCCCGGCGTCCTCGCGCGGCGGGACGAGGTCCGCGCGGAGCCGGTCGAGGGACTGCTCGATCTCGCGGAGGCGGTCGCGCCGGTCGTCGTCGTCCTCGGTCATGCTTCCTCCCTGCATCACGGGGGTCAGATGCGGATCACGGTCTTGCCGCGGGCGCCGCCCGCCCGGTTGTCGGCGAGCGCGGCGGCGGCGTCCTCAAGAGGCACCTCGCGCTCGACCCGGACGCGCAGCTCGCTCGCGTCGATGAGGTCGGACAGCCGGTCGAGCAGCGCCGCCGACGGCCGTCCCTGGAAGTTGATGCCCCGCACCTCGCGGGCGGCCATGGCGTCCGGGTTGACCGACCAGGTGGTGCTGATGAACGTCCCGCCGGGGCGCAGGAGCTGGGCGAGGTTCTCGGCGCCCGCGGTGTCGGCGGCGGTGTCCATGATGACGTCGATCCCGTCGCTGTGGACGGCGAGCACCTGCCGGTTGAGGTCGCCCTTGGTGTGGTCGACGGTCTCGGCCGCGCCGAGCCGCCGGATCGTCCCCGCCATGTCGGCGCGGGCGGTCGCGATGACCTTCGCGCCGGTGCGGGCGGCGAGCTGCACAAGGCTCTGCCCGACGCCGCCGGTCGCGCCGACGACGAGGACGGTCTGCCCCTCGTCCACGCGGGCGTCCTCGACCATGCACAGCGCGGTCATGCTCGCGGTCGGCACCGCCGCGGCCTGCGTGTAGATCATGCCCTCGGGCATCCGGGCGACCGGGCCGTCGTCGCGGGCGAGCGCGTACTCGCAGTAGCTGCCGAGGCCGCGGGCCACCGAGCCGAACGACCCGTAGACCTGCTCGCCGGGCCGCAGCCGGGTCACGCCCTCCCCGGCCTCCTCCACGACGCCCGCGCCGTCCTGGCCGAGGATCAGCGGGAACGTCGCGTCGACGGAGTCCTTCAGCATCCCGTCCGCGATCTTCCAGTCGACCGGGTTCAGCCCGGCCGCGATCATCCGGACCAGGATCTCCCCCGGCCCGGGCTCCGGGCGCGGCAGCTGCATGGGCGCCGGCGTGGCGCCGTACTCGGACACGGCGATGGCTCGCATGACGAATCGTCCCCCCGAACGGAATCACTGCGCTGGTGATCTACCCGCCGACGGGACGATCACACGGCAGGGTCACCCGGCACGGTCGCGCCGCCGGACCGGCCGGTCAGGCGGGCGCCTGCTGCGCCGGGTCGCCCGGCGGCGGGAACGTCGGCGGGAACGTGGGCGGAACCGGCTGCCCGTCGCCGCCCGGGCCCGGCCCCTTGCTGACGCGCAGCTCGACGCTCTCCTCCGGCTCGACCGAGCCCGGGGAGGGCGACATCTCGGCGACCGTCCCCTTCGGGTACTCGCGGGACGCCACCGGCCGCTCGACGCGCACCTTGAACCCGGCCTCGCGCAGCTTCGCGACCGCCTCGCGAAGCTTCATGCCGCGCACGTCGGGCAGCTTCACCTTGTCCTCGCCGGACCCCTTGCTGAAGTAGTCCGAGGGCGGACGGTGGAAGGAGCCCGCGTCCGTCCCGGACAGCGCGCCGAGCATGCTCTGCTGCCAGATCGGCGCGGGGATCGTCGCCCCGAACACCGAGCCGTAGCAGCGGCCGTCCATGCACAGGCCGTCCATCGGGTACCGGTAGCCGCCGCGCGGGTCGCCGACCCACACCGCGGAGGCGAGGTCCGGGGTGTAGCCCGCGAACCAGGCGGCGGAGAAGTCGTCGACGGTGCCGGTCTTGCCCGCGGCGTCGCGGCCGATGCCCATGCCCTGCGCCGTGCCCTTGGTGAGGACGCCGCTCAGCACGTAGTTCACGGCGTCGGCGACGCCCCGGTCCACGGCCTGGCGGCACTTGCGCGGCGGGACCCTCAGCTTGCGGCCGGACGCGTCCCGCACCTCCCGGATCGCGACCGGCTCGCAGTAGCGGCCGCGCGCGCCGAACGCCGCGTACGCCGCCGCGAGCCGCACCGGGGACACGGGGTTGAACCCGAGCGTGAACGACGGGTACTGCTCCAGCGGCTTGCCGCTCGCCTGCCGCATCCCGAGCTTCTCGGCCATCCTCACCGTCTCGCAGAGGCCGACCTCCTTCTCCAGCGCGAGGAAGAAGGTGTTCACGGAGTGGTGGGTGCCGGTGACGAGGCTGAACCGCTTGCCGCCCTCGCCGTCCGCCGAGTTGCGCAGCGGCTTGGACGGGTCGCCGACCCGCTGGCCCTTGCAGTTGCGGTAGCCGACGGCGGTGAACTCGCGGGGCGCCATCAGCCGCGTCCCGAACGGCATGCCCTGGTCGAGCGCGGCGGCGAGGGTGAACACCTTGAACGTGGACCCGGCCTGCATGCCGATGCTGGAGCCGTGGCTCGCGTCCGCGGCGAAGTTGATCCAGGTCTTGCCGCGCTCCTTGTCCGGGCCGAGCGCGCGGTCGACGACCATGGCCTTGATCTCGCCGGTGCCCGGCTGGACCATCGCCTCCGCGGCGGCCTTGTGCGCCGAGTTCTTCGGCGGGACGTGCTCGTCCACGGCGCGCTGCGCGGCCCGCTGCGCCACCGGGTCCATCGTGGTGCGGATCGTGAGCCCGCCCCGCTTGAGCAGCTTCTCCCGCGCGGCGGGCGTCGCCCCGAACACCGGGTTCGTCTGGATCTCCCGCTGGACGTAGTCGCAGAAGAACGGCGCCGAGCTGGTCACGCAGCCGCTCTTGACGTCGTCCACCTTCAGCCGGATCGGGAGCCGCGCGGTCGCGTCCGCCGCCGCGTGGTCGATCCAGCCGAGCTCCGCCATCCGGTGCAGGACGACGTTGCGCCGCTCGCGGGCCGCGCCCGGATGCCGCGTCGGGTCGTAGGCGTAGGGGTAGCGGATGACGCCCGCGAGCAGCGCCGCCTCGGACAGGTTCAGCTCGGAGGCGTGCTTGGAGAAGTAGTGCCTGGACGCCGCCTCGATGCCGTACGCGCCGTCGCCGTAGTAGGCGATGTTGAGGTAGCGGCGCAGGATCTCGTCCTTGGTGTACCGCTTCTCGATCGCGACCGCGTACCGCAGTTCGCGGATCTTGCGCGCGGCGGAGATCTCCTTGGCCGCCGCCCGCTCGGCCGCCGTGTCGGCCTGGGTCAGCAGCAGGTTCTTCACGTACTGCTGGGTGATGCCGGACCCGCCCTGCGTCACCTGGCCGCTGCCGAGGTTGCTCGCGAGCGCCCGCAGCGTGCCCTGCGCGTCGATGGCGCCGTGGTTGTAGAAGCGGCTGTCCTCGATGGCCAGCACGGCGATCCGGAGAACGGGCGCGATCTGCGACATCGGGACGTCGACGCGGTTCTGGTAGAAGAACGTCGCGATCGTCCGGCCGTCGGCGGCGAGGATCCGGGAGCGCTGCGGGACGCCGGAGGTCGTGAGCCCGTCCGGCTCGGTGCGGAACCAGTCGGAGGCGTCGCGGGCGCCGACCCCGGCCGCGCACGCGGTGGGCAGCACCAGCAGCGCGACGAGGAGCCCGGCGAGACCGCCTAACGCGCCGAGGCCGCGCAGCGCGCGGGCCTTCTCGGCGCGGGACGTCGACGGGGTCAGCCACCGCCGGGACCGCCGCCCGCGCCGCCCGCCGCGGCCCGTGTCACGGCGTGCCGACACGAGAGTCCTGACTACGTCAGGATCTCCGGTATCACCCTCAGCCTCAGCCGGCACGCGATCAGAGTAGACGGGTGTCCCCGGCCGGACTACCCCATCCGCGATGTTCGGGGCGAAACCCGACGATTCACTCCGGTCCCCGGTTTCGTTCCCACTCTCGGACACGGTCCCGGAATACCCGCGATACCGTGCGCAACTCCGACTCCGCGTCCACCCCGCGCGCCGCCGCGTCCCGGACGAGCGCGAACAGCCGCACGCCCACCTCGTTCCGGACGTCCGGAGAGTCGGTTTCCTTCCCGTCCGGAAGGGCGTCGAGGAGGTCGTCGGCGAGGTCGTCGGCGAGGTCGTCGGGGGCGCCGAGGCGGGCGGCGCGCCGCTGGAGCTGCGCGGCGAGCGACAGCGCGGGCTGGCCCATCGGGACGCCGTCCAGCGCCGAGGCGTCCGCGCCGCTCTTCTCCGCCCGCTCCGCCGCCTTGATCTGCTCCCAGTTCGCGTTGACCTCGTCGGCGCCGGAGACGGTCACGTCCCCGAACACGTGCGGGTGCCGGCGGACGAGCTTGTCGACGATGGCGGCCGCCACGTCGTCGATGGTGAACGCGGTCTCGTCCGCGCGCTCGGCGGCCACCACCGAGTGGAAGGCGACCTGCATCAGCACGTCGCCGAGCTCCTCGCGCAGCGCGCCGTAGTCGCCGGACTCGATCGTGTCGAGGACCTCGTAGGACTCCTCCAGCAGGTACGGGACGAGCGTCGCGTGCGTCTGCTTGCGGTCCCACGGGCATTCGCGGCGCAGCGTGTCCATCACCGAGACGAGGTCGAGCAGCCGCGCGCCCGGCAGGTCGTAGGAGCCGTGCAGCACCTCGACGTCCAGGGGGTCGTCGACGACGAGCGTCCCGACCTCGCGCATCAGCGCCTCGTCGCCCTCGGGCGCGGCCACCCACAGCACGTCGCCCTCGCGGGCGTCCGCGACCAGGCGGGCGGCGTCCGGCTCGGGCACCTCCTCGGCGGCGACCCCGGCGTCGCGCAGGGACGGCAGCAGCGGATGCCCCGGCCGCGTCCGGACCGCGGACGCGGAGCGCAGCGCGTCCCACGCGCGCCAGGTCAGCAGGCCGGGCGCCACCCGGTGCGTGGTCGCGAGGAGTGTCAGGCCCATGCGCCTCAGATACCCGAATCGGGGGTGGACAGCCGGTACTGCACCGGGCCGATCGCGAACTCGCCCGGGTCGTAGCCGCCGTAGCGCGGGCTGACCTCGATGTCCATGCCGTCGGCGGTGCTGCGGAACAGCTCGTTCCAGCGCTGCCCCGCCTGCTGCGTCTGCGGGGTCGGCAGGTTGCCCGGGCTCGCGCCGAACCGCTGCATCACCGCGAACTGCGTGGCGACCAGCCGCGCGAGGTCGCGGGTGTAGGCGCGGGGCAGGCCGCTCGCCAGCGTGACCGACTCGGCCCCGCCCTTGTTGTTCAGGCCCTCGACGGCGGCGTCCACCTCGCCGCCGGTGACGGTCACGCCCGCCTTGTCCGCGACCTTCCGGGCGACCCGGAAGTTGATCAGCAGGGTGAGCGCGCCGCGCAGGTCGGAGTCGGACTCGCCGCCGAGCTGCGCGCCCGGGTTCGCCGAGTTGGACCGCAGGTCGTTGGCCGCCGGGTCGGCGCGGAACTCCCGCCGCCAGTCGCGGACGGTCTGGTCGAGCTTCGTGACGGTGATGCGGTCGCCGCCGACGAGCGCCGCGGTGCCCGCCTTCTGGGTGCTGCCGCAGCCGGCCAGCGCGCCGGCCGCCAGCACGGCGGCCGCGGCGGCCGTGACGGCCCTCGCGGACACGGACCTACCAGGCACGGTTTCCTCGTCTCGTCGTGGTCATGGGGAGCGTTGATCGCCGGGATCGGCGCCAGACTACCGGGTGCCGGAGGCGGGCGGACCGTCCAGGAACAGCGCCTCCACCAGGTCCGTCGCCCAGGCGAGAAGCTCCTGGTCGCGCAGCGGGCGACCGCCGATCTGCGCCGTCTTCGGCGCGGGCACGAGCAGCGTGTCGGTCGACGGCTTCAGGATGCTCTTCGGGTACAGCCGCTGGAGCCTGACCTGCTTGGAGTCGGGCAGCCGCGCGGGCGTGAACTTGATGAAGTTGCCCTGGACGGTGACGTCGGCG
Organism: Actinomadura chibensis NBRC 106107; assembly: GCF_001552135.1. Lineage (GTDB taxonomy): Bacteria > Actinomycetota > Actinomycetes > Streptosporangiales > Streptosporangiaceae > Spirillospora > Spirillospora chibensis. The sequence goes on from NZ_BCQP01000044.1 coordinate 94,468, forward strand.
AGCCCCGCCCGCCGCGCCTTCGTCCGGAACCGGGCGACCTCCAGGAGGTTCAGCACCGGGACGGGCAGCGGCCCGAACCGGTCCTTCAGCTCGTCGTGGACGGCGCCGATCTCGTCCTCGGACGTGATCGCGGCGATGCGCCGGTAGGCGTCCAGCCGGAGCCGCTCGCCCGGCACGTACTCGTGCGGCAGGTGCGCGTCGACCGGCAGCTCGACCTTGGTCTCGACGGCCTCCGGCTCCCGGCCGCCCTCCTTCAGGTCGCGGACGGCCTCCCCGACCATCCGCACGTACAGGTCGAACCCGACGCCCGCCACGTGCCCGGACTGCTCCGCGCCGAGGATGTTGCCCGCGCCGCGGATCTCCAGGTCCTTCATGGCGACGTACATCCCCGCGCCGACCTCGGTGTGCTGCGCGAGCGTCGCGAGCCGCTCGTGCGCGGTCTCGGTCAGCGGCTGCTCCGGCTGGTAGAGGAAGTAGGCGTAGGCGCGTTCGCGGCCGCGCCCGACGCGGCCGCGCAACTGGTGGAGCTGCGACAGCCCGTACATGTCGGCGCGGTCGACGATCAGGGTGTTGGCGTTCGGCACGTCGAGCCCGGACTCCACGATCGTCGTCGCGACGAGGACGTCGTAGTTCTTCTCCCAGAAGTCGACCATGACCTTTTCGAGCTCGTGCTCGTTCATCTGGCCGTGCGCGATCCCGACCCGCGCCTCCGGGACGAGGTTCGCGAGGTTCGCCGCCACCTTGTTGATCGACCGGACCCGGTTGTGCACGAAGAACACCTGGCCCTCGCGCAGCAGCTCGCGGCGGATCGCGGCGGCGATCTGCTTCTCCTCGTACGGCCCGACGAACGTCAGGACGGGGTGCCGCTCCTCCGGCGGCGTCAGGATCGTGGACATCTCGCGGATGCCGGTGAGGCCCATCTCCAGCGTCCGCGGGATCGGCGTCGCGGACATGGCGAGCACGTCCACCTGCGTGCGGAGCCGCTTCAGCTCCTCCTTGTGCTCGACGCCGAACCGCTGCTCCTCGTCGATGATCACCAGGCCGAGGTTCTTGAACCGCGTCTGCGACGACAGGATCCGGTGCGTGCCGACGACCACGTCGACGGTGCCGTTCGCGAGCCCGTTCAGCGTCTCCTCGATCTCCTTGTCGGACTGGAACCGGGAGATCGGCTTCACCACCACCGGGAACGCCGCGAACCGCTCGGAGAACGTCGACAGGTGCTGCTGCACGAGCAGCGTCGTCGGGACGAGCACCGCGACCTGGCGGCCGTCCTGGACGGCCTTGAACGCCGCCCGCACCGCGATCTCGGTCTTGCCGTAGCCGACGTCGCCGCAGATCAGCCGGTCCATCGGGACGGGCTTCTCCATGTCGCCCTTCACCTCGTCGATCGCCGCGAGCTGGTCGGGCGTCTCGACGTAGGGGAACGCGTCCTCAAGCTCGCGCTGCCACGGGGTGTCGGGCGCGAACGGGTGGCCGGGGCTCGCCATCCGCGCCGAGTACAGCCGGATCAGCTCCCCGGCGATCTGCTTGACCGCCTTGCGGGCGCGGGACTTCGCCTTCTGCCAGTCGGCGCCGCCGAGCCGGTGCAGGCTCGGCGCCTCCCCGCCGACGTAGCGGGTCAGCTCTTCGAGCTGGTCGGTCGGGACGAACAGCCGGTCGCTCTTGGCGTACTCCAGGATCAGGTACTCGCGGGTGGCGCCCTGGACCGTCCGGCTGACCATCTCGACGTACCGGCCGACGCCGTGCTGCTCGTGGACGACGTAGTCGCCCGGCTTGAGCTGCAGCGGGTCGATGCCGCCGCGCCGCCGGGACGGCATGCGCCGCGCGTCCCTGGTGGACGACTTCTGCCCCGACAGGTCCGTCTCGGTCAGCACGGCGAGCTTGACCGACTCCCAGGTGAACCCGTTGTCGAGCAGCCCGGTCGTCACGGTGACGAGCGCCGGGTCGGGCGGCCCGGCGAGGTCGGCGAGCCGCGCGCCGAGGCCCTCCTCCCCGACGAGTTGGACGAACCGCTCCGCGGGCCCGTGCCCGGCGGTGACCATCACCACGCGCCAGCCCGCGTCCGTCCAGCCCTTGAGGTCGGCGACGACCCGCGAGGTGTCGCCCCGGTACGCCTCCGCGGGCTGGACGCCGAGGTTGAGCGCGTCGCCCTCGGGGTTAAGGGCTGTCACGCTCCAGCGCGGCAGGCCCAGCTCGGTGCTGTGCGCGCGGACGTCGTCGAGCGAGCGGAACGCGGCGGCGCCGAGGTCGATCGGCGCCTCTCCCCCGGCGGCGGCGTTGACCCAGCTCGCCTCCAGGAACTCCTGGCTGGTCCGGACGAGCTCGGCGGACCGGGTGCGGATCCGCTCCGGCTCGCACACGAGCAGCGCGGAGCCGTCCGGGAGCAGGTCGGTGAGCAGCTCCATCCCGTCGGCGAGGACGGGCGAGAACGCCTCCATGCCCTCGACGGTGTCGCCGTCGGCGATCCGGCCGAGGATGTCCGCCAGCGCCGGGTGCTCCTCGGCGAGCCGCTTCGCGCGCTCGCGGACCGTCTCCGTCAGCGGCAGCTCGCGGCACGGCGGCGCCCACAGCCCGCCCCGCGCGACTTCGAGCGAGCGCTGGTCGGCGGCCTTGAAGTAGCGGATCTCCTCGACGGTGTCGCCCCAGAACTCCACCCGGAGCGGGTGCTCCTCGGTGGGCGGGAACACGTCCAGGATGCCGCCGCGCACCGCGATCTCGCCGCGCTTCTCCACGAGGTCGACGCGGTGGTACCCGGCCTCGACGAGGCGGCGGACGGCGTCGTCCATGTCCGCGTCGTCGCCCGTCCCGAGGCGCACCGGCTCCAGGCCGGCGAGGCCGGACACGATCGGCTGGAGCACCGCGCGGATCGGCGTGACGACCACGTCCAGCGCGCCGCCCTTGCCCGTTTCCGCCTCCTCGGCGGCGTCCTCCATGGCCGGCGGGCCGCCCGCGTCCGGGTGGACGAGCCTGCGCAGCACCGCGAGCCGCTGCCCGACGGTGTCCGAGCGCGGCGACAGCTTCTCGTGCGGCAGCGTCTCCCACGCCGGGAAGTGCGCCACCCGGCCCGGGTCGAGCAGGCTGGTCAGCGCGGCGGTGAGGTCCTCGGCCTCGCGGCCGGTCGCGGTCACCGCGAGGACCACGCCCGTCCCGCCGTCCCGCTCGTCCAGGGCGCGGCTCAGCGCGGCGGCGAGGATCGGCCACAGCGCGGCGGGCGCGACCACCTCCTGGTCGGCCCGCGCCGCGCGCAGGGCGCGTTCCAAGCCGGGGTCGGTGCGTGCAAGGTCAACAAGTCCAGAAAGCGTCATCTTCGCCCGTTCGCCCGCGAATCAGCGATGCACCCCGTGCCAGGGCAGCCCGAAAACCCGGAATCCCAGCGGACCCCGGTGTGGCTACCAGGGTACGCGCCCGCGCCCACCGCCCGTCCGCCCGCGCGGGAGCCCAGGTGGGGGCGCCGGTGGGGCACGGGGAAGGGCCGGAACGGAGCGGCTGGAACGGAGCGCGACACGACCGTTACCAAGAAAGGGCAAATAGCGGACGGAGCGCAGTCGGGCGATTACGCTGCGAGACTGTGACCGATCTGCGTACGCCGCCGACCAGCGACGGCGATCTCTTCTCAGAACGCGCCCGCCAGTACGCCCTAGAGAAGCCCCTGCAGCGGATCCACGTCCTGGAAGCGGGCTGCGGCTGGGGGACGGGCCTCGACCTCGGCGACCGCGACCACCACGTCACGGGCGTCGACCAGGACTCCCCCGAGCTGCGCGCCCACACCGTCGAGCGGCCCGACCTCGACACCTGGCACCTCGGCGACCTGCGCACCGTGCCGCTGCCGCCGCGCGCGTTCGACGTCGTCCACGCGACGTACCTGATCGAGCGGGTGCCGCACGCCGAGCTGGTGCTCGACCGGTTCGTCGCGGCGCTGAAGCCGGGCGGGCTGCTGCTCGTCCACCTGCGCGACCGCAACACCGCGTACGCGTTCCTCGACCGGACGCTGCCGCACTGGCTGCACGCGTCCGGCCGCCGCCGGCGGCGCCGGGCGCGCCAGGGGCGCGGCGCGCACGCCCGCGTCCCGCAGCCCGCGGGCGAGTCCGCGGCCGTCGAGGGCGGCGAGGAGCGGGCCCCCGAGCGGGCGGCGCGGCCCGGGGGCCGGACGGCCCCGCCCCCCGCGATCTACGACCGGGTCGCGTCCCGGTCGGGCATGCAGTGGTACTGCGTGATGCGCGGGCTCGTGGTGTGCGAGGAGTACGCGTCCCGGCGGTCGATCGAGGCGCTCGGGGCCGGAACCGGCCCCGCCGACCTGCTGTGCCGGCTGGTCTCGCTGCTGAGCAGGGGACGCCTCACCGCGGAGCACAGCGAGGTCACGTTCGTCATCCGCAAGCCCGAGAACCGTTTCGCCCGGGTCATCTGAGGCTGTCCGGGGGTGCGTGCGTCCGCCCCGGCGCAGTATTTTTCCTGCGGAAACTCCCATTCGCACGCACCCGCCCGGCCGCGCGCCGGGCCAGATCGGAGACCGCGGTGACCGACGGCGTACCCGACACGCTGCGCGACCTGCCCGCCTGGACCCCCGGTCCGGTGGAGCTCGCCGACCTCGAGCTGATCCTGGCCAGGGCGTACCGCCCGCTGACCGGGTTCCTCGGCTCGTTCGACGCGGCCATGGTGATCGCGGGCGGCCGGCTCGCCGACGGCACGCCGTGGCCGGTGCCGGTCACGCTGTCCGTGCCGAAGGAGCTGACCGAGCACGAGCGGATCGTCCTGCAGGACCCGGAGGGCGTGCCGGTCGCGCTGCTGGACGTCACCGAGGCGTGGCGGGACCCGACCGGCCACGGCTGGCGGCTCGCCGGTCCGCTGGAGGCGCTGCGCGCCCCGGCGCACGGGGCGTTCCACCGGCTGCGCCGCCGTCCCGACGAGCTCGACCCGGTGGAGGGCCCGCTCCTCGCGGTGGCCACCCGCGAGCCGCTGCACCGCAAGCAGCTCGGCCAGCTCAGGCAGGTCGCCGAGCGGCTCGGCGCGCAGGTGCTGGTGCTGCCGCTGCTCGGCGGCGAGCACGACGAGTCGCTCGTCCGGGCGCTGCTCGGCGTGCGCCGCGAACTGCCGGACGGCGCGCGGATCGTCCCCGTCCCGCTGCCCGAGCGCGACGGCGTGGAGCCCGGCCGCGACCTCCTGCTGCGCGCGCGGGTCGCCGCCGCCTACGGCGCGACGCACCTGCTCGGCGACGCGGAGGTCGAGGGCACCGCGATCCCGGTCGTCGTGCCCGAGCCGTGGGCCTACGACGCCGACGTCGAGGTGTGGCGGCCGGTCGCGCGGATCGAGCCGGACCACGTCCAGGCCGAGCTGACCGCCGAGCGGCTCGGCGAGCTGCTCGACGCGGGCGAGCCCGTCCCCGACTGGTTCACCCCGCCCGCGGTGGCGGCCGAGCTGGCGATCGCCCGCCCGCCGAAGGTGCGGCGCGGCATCACGGTGTTCTTCACCGGCCTGTCCGGGTCGGGGAAGTCGACGGTGGCGCGGGGCCTCGCCGACGCGCTGGTCGAGCGCGGCGGCCGGACGGTCACGCTGCTGGACGGCGACGTCGTCCGGACGATGCTGTCGTCCGGCCTGACGTTCTCGCGCGCCGACCGCGACCTGAACATCCGCCGGATCGGGTTCGTCGCCGCCGAGATCACCCGGCACGGCGGCACCGCGATCTGCGCGCCGATCGCGCCGTACGCGGCGACCCGCGCCGAGGTGCGCCGGATGGTGTCCGCCGTGGGCGACTTCATCCTCGTGCACGTCGCGACGCCGCTGGAGGAGTGCGAGCGCCGCGACCGCAAGGGCCTGTACGCCAAGGCGCGGGCTGGTCTCATCCCCGAGTTCACCGGGATCTCCGACCCCTACGAGGAGCCGGTGGACGCCGATCTCACGCTCGACACGTCGGCGATGACGCCGGACGAGGCGGTCGGCCGCGTCCTCGCTCTCCTCGTGGATGGCGGCTGGGTGCGACCCGCCTAACCCTTGGTGCCTGATTCGTCACTGATCGTCGACCGTAACCCGGGTTAACAGGCGTGCCCCGCATGTCCTAGTCTGACTGACGAGTTTTCCTATATGCCTGGTAGGTCATGCCAATGGACTTCGATTGGACGATGGCGTTCGGCTCGTTCCTGGTCGCCATCATCGTCGGGCTGACCGGCATGGGCGGCGGCGCCCTGATGACGCCGATGCTGGTGACGTTCTTCGGCGTCAGCCCGCTCGCCGCCGTGTCCAGCGACCTCGTCGCCGCCGCGGTGATGAAGCCCGTCGGCAGCGCGGTCCACTACCGGCAGGGGACGATCGACCTGCGGCTCGTCGGCTGGCTGTGCGCGGGCTCGGTGCCCGCCGCGTTCTCCGGCGTGCTGCTGGCGAAGGCGCTCGGCGGCGGCGCGTCCGTCGAGGACCTGATCGGCAAGGCGATGGGCGTCGCGCTGATGATCGCGGCGGCCGGGCTCGTCGCGCGCGGGCTGCTCGGCCGCCGGTTCCGCGGGGAACCCGCCGAACGGTCCGAGGGCGAGTCCCGGGTGAAGGTGCGGCCGGTGCCGACCGTGCTGGTCGGCGTGGTCGGCGGGCTCATCGTCGGGATCACGTCCGTCGGCTCCGGCTCGCTGATCATCGTGGCGCTGCTGGCGCTCTACCCGTCCCTCAAGGCGAACCAGCTCGTCGGCACCGACCTGCTCCAGGCCGTCCCGCTGGTGTTCGCGGCCGCCATCGGCCACATCCTGTTCGGCGACTTCCGGATGGAGGTCACCGCCGCGCTGCTCGTCGGGTCGATCCCCGGCGTGTACCTCGGCTCGAAGATCTCCTCGCGGGCGCCGGGCGGGCTGATCCGGCGCGTGCTGGCGCTCGTGCTGGTCGCGTCCTCGCTGAAGATGTTCGGCGTCGGGGCCGTCCCGCTCGCCTGGACGATGGTCGTGCTGGCCTCCGGCACCGTCGCCGTGGCGCTCGTGCTGCGTAACCGCGCCGCCCGGAACCGGGATACGCTGCACTCTCCCGTCGTATCGCCCGGCCTCGCGGGCACGTCAGGAGAGCAGGGCGAGCGTGGACCAACGATGGCCGCATGACACCGTCGACGTCCTCGGCGTCCGGGTCAGCCGCACCGATGTCGCGCAGTTCCGGACGTTCGTGGAAACGGCGGTCAAGGAGCGGACGAAGCTGACCGTCACCTTCGCCAATCCGGACTACGTGCTCAAAGCGCAGAAGGACCACGGGCTGCGCGATCTGATGAACGGCTTCGACCTCAACCTCCCGGACGGCTGGGGCGTGGTCCTCGCCGCCCGGATCTTCGGCCGCCCGGTGCCGGGACGAATGGCCAACGACGACCTCACCGACCATCTGTTCGGCCAGCCCGCCGAACACGGCTGGCGCGTCTTCCTGTTCGGGAACGCTCCGGGCGTCGCTGAGGCGGCGGCGGAGAACGTCCGGAACTGGTATCCGGGCCTGGAGATCGCCGGGACGCAGCACGGCCACTGGGCGGCCGAGAACGGCCGCATCCCGGAGGCGACGGCGGCGCGGCTCGTCGCCGAGATCAACGAGTCGGCCCCGGACATCCTGCACGTCGGGCTGGGCACGCCGCTGCAGCAGCGGTTCGTCACCGAATACCGGGACGAGCTCGCCGCGCCCGTCGTGATCACCTGCGGCGCCTACTTCGAGCACCTCGCGGAACGGCGCGACTACTATCCGGCCTGGGTGCTGAAATTGCGGATCGGCTTCCTGTACCGACTCGCCCGGGAACCGCGCCGACTGTGGCGCCGTTACACGATCGAACTGGGCGCATATCTGACCCGGGTTCTGGTCCACCGAATCCGGAACGGCAAGAGCCGGGACGCGTGATCGCGGTCTCCTTCCCGCCGCGCTTTCCCGGAACGGCTGCCTGCTTTCCCGCTTTGTGGTAGTACAAGATGCCATCACTATTCCCGGCCGCACCCCGGAGCACATTCATGCGCCGTTCAATCGCCTGCATCACGGCCACCGCTCTCGCCGCGTCCGCCCTGACCGCCGCCGCGGCGGGCCCGGCGTCCGCCGACCTCGCCCAGGGGTCCGTGGTCTCGGCGAACCCGGTTGACAACACCCCGCACGTGCTGGACGGCACCGTCCGCGCCATCGCCGTCGTCGGGAACCTCGTCGTCGTCGGCGGCAACTTCGAGGAGGTGCGCGAGGCGGGCAGCGGCAAGCCCACGCTGAAGCGCCACAACCTCTTCGCCTACGACAAGGGCACCGGGAAGATCAGCACCGCCTTCGTCCCGAAGGTGAACGGCACCGTCCACGCCTTGCAGGCGGGCACGAGCGGCTGGGTCTACCTCGCCGGGACGTTCACGACCGTCAACGGCGCCGCGACCGGCACGGTCGCCTCCCTCAACACCGCCACCAACAAGGTGCACACCGGCTTCAAGCCGAACGTGAACTACCGGGTCACCACCATGGTGCGGCGCGGCGCCCGGCTCTACATCGGCGGGACGTTCACCAAGGCGGGCGGCAAGGCCCGCACCGCCGTGGCCCGGATCGACGCCCTGACCGGCGCCGCCGACGCCGGCTTCAACTTCAGCGTCACCACGCCGCGGTCGGGCGCGCTCAAGGTGTACAAGCTGGCGGTCGACCCGGCCGACACCCGGCTGGTCATCAACGGGACGTTCACCAAGGTCAACGGCCAGAGCCGGCCGCAGATCGCGATGATCAACACGGGCAACGGCACGGCGACGCTGTCGTCGTGGGCGACCACCGAGTACGCCGACGCGTGCAACCTCGGCGCGTTCGACACCTACATGCGCGGGATGGACTTCTCCCCCGACGGCAAGTACTTCGTCGTCGTCACCACCGGCGGCCCCTACGGCACCAGCACGCTGTGCGACTCGGCCGCGCGCTGGGAGTCCTCCGCCACCGGCTCCGGCAAGAAGCCGACCTGGGTGAACTGGACGGGCGGCGACACGCTGCTGTCCACGTCCATCACCGGCGCGGCCGTGTACGTCGGCGGGCACCAGCGCTGGCTCGACAACCCGCAGGGGCACGACTCGGCGGGTCCCGGCGCGGTGTCGCGCCCCGGCATCGGCGCGCTGAACCCGTCGACCGGCAAGGCGCTCTCCTGGAACCCGACCCGGACGCTCGGGCACGGCGTCGAGACGCTCGTCGCCGACCCGAAGGGCCTCCTCGTCGGCAGCGACACCGACCAGCTCGGCCACGAGTACCACGGCCGCCTCGGCATGTTCCCGCTGGGCTGAGCCCGGCCGCCTCCGGACGTGACGGATGTGAAAAAAGCGGCCTTGTGAGATAAAGGGCGGTAACAAAACGGGCCCTATGCGGTGAACAGAGGGCAACAACCATTGAAACGAAGGGGGCGGCAGTGCACGAACACGACCCGTTCCCCGGTGGACATCACCGGCCCGACCCGCGCCGCTCGCAGCCCGTCCCGCCCACCCGGGCGCGGCGTGCCCGGCGGCGCGGGCCGCGGCCCGCGTTCTACTTCACGACCGCGGGCACCCTCATCGTCGTCGGCTGCTCCGCCGGCGCGATCGCGCTCGGCGGCGGCGCGCTGGACCGCGACGCCCGCACCACGTCCGCCGGGTCCGGCACCGTCGTGCCCGCCGCCGCGGACACCTACGTCGTCCGCGAGATGCCCGGCAAGGGGTTCGGCGACGCGAAGAAGATCACCGCGTCGCTGTGGCCCTCCTGGCACACCGAGGCCTACGTCGCGTTCGACGTCCCCGCCGGGACGCCCCGCGTCACCAAGGCCCGCGTCGAGGTCGTCTTCGACCGTCCCGAGAACCGGCCGCGCGACGTGGAGCTGCGCGCCCTGCCCGGCTCCTGGACGGAGAACGACACCTCCTGGGCGAACCGCCCCGTCGCGGGCCCGGTCGTCGCCACCGCCGTCACCCGCGGCGACAAGATCCTGTTCGACGTCGGCTCCGTCGTGACCGGCCCCGGCCGGTACGCGTTCGCGATCACCAACCGCAGCCCCGGGTCGGCGGCGTCGCTGCACTCGCGGGAGACCGGCGAGGGCCCGCGCCTCGTGCTGAAGACCCGGCGCGGCGACCGGCCGTCGCCGAGCCCGTCGGCCTCCGGCGGGAACCCCGAGCAGACCGCGACGTCGCTCCCGACGCCCGGCCCCGAACCCACCTGGGAGGTGCCCGAGCCGACCACGCCGCCGTCCGGCGGCGGCACCCCCGGCGGCGGCCGGACGCTCTGCGGCGTCTCCCTCAACCTCAAGTCGGGCGAGACGTTCCAGCGCGCCCTGACCCGCATGGACACCGAGTACGGCGGGCTTGAGACCGTCCGGCTGTTCTACCGCGGCGTCCCGCCCGCGTGGCCCGGCAACCCGAACACCGGGCACCGGCCGCCGATCATCTCGTTCAAGCTCGCGCCGAAGGACGTCCTGTCCGGCAAGTACGACAAGGCGTTCACCAACTGGTTCGCCACCGCGCCCAGCGACCGCGACGTCTACTGGGTCTACTACCACGAGCCCGAGGACAACATCGCCTCCGGCGAGTTCACCGCCGCCGACTACCGCGCCGCCTGGCGCCGGCTGCGGACCCTCGCCGACAAGGCCGGGAACCCGAAGCTGCACGCCACGCTCGTCCTCATGGGCTGGAGCCTCGACCCGCTGTCCAAGCGCGACTGGCACGACTACTACCCGGGCCGCGACGTCATCCAGGTCCTCGGCTGGGACGTGTACAACCTCGGCTGGAAGAAGGGCCGGTACGACGACCCGTCCACCATGTACGACCGGGTCATCGCCACCAGCAGGGCCGAGAACCTGCCGTTCGGCGTGGCCGAGACGGGCAGCTTCCTCGTCAAGGGCGACAACGGCGACCGCCGCGCCGCCTGGCTCCGCGCCACCAACGCCTACCTGGCCAAGAACAAGGCCCTGTGGGTCGCCTACTTCGACCTCGACTGGAGCACCGGCGACTTCCGCCTCCTGGACCCACAGAGCAAGTCGGCCTGGCGAGAATTCTGTTAGTTGTGTCTACCCAGGGGGCGACCCCCTGGAACCCCCGTTGGTCGCGAGGGGCCGTTTCCCGAGTCGCGTTCGCTCTCGGGAAACGGCCCCTCGCTCCTCGGTTCGTGCGGCCGGAGGGCGTGGCCGCCCTCCGGCCGCACGAACCGTGACCCCGGCCTAGGCTCACTCCAAGAAGGTGGGCTCGTCGGTCACTCTGTCTTGGCGGCTGTGAGGACGGGGACGTTCGCTGCGTGGCGGGCGGGGAGGGTCGAGGTCGCCAGGGTCGCCGTCGCCGCTGCCGCCGTCACCAGGGGGAACAGCCACCAGGGCGGGGCCGGGCGCAGGAACGAGCTGCCGGTCGCCACGTGCAGCAGCGTCAGCGTCCCCGTCGCGACCGCGAAGCCGAGGACCGTGCCGAGGACGACCACGGTCGCCGCCTCCCAGCGGACGATCGAGCGGATCTGCCGCGCGGTCGCGCCCACGGCGCCGAGCAGCCCGAACTCCCTCATCCGCTCGGCGATGCTCATCGACACCGTGGTCGCCATCCCGAACAGGGCCAGCAGGAGGGCCATGCCGACGAAGCCGTACGTCGCGCGCAGCGCCCGGGTGAGCGACGCCGACGCCTCCGCCACGTAGGCGTCGCGGTCGAGGACCCGGACGCCGGGCGCTCCGGCCAGCGCCCGCGCCAGGGCGTCCGGGGAGCCGCCCCGCACGAGGACGACCTGGGTCGCCGCGTTGGCGTCGAGCGCGTCCATCGTCGCGGGCGCCACGAGCGCCTGCTCGGCGAACAGGTGGGACGGGTCGTGGAAGGCGTCCGCGACGGTGAGCGCGGCCCGGCCCTGCGCGCCCCGCACGACGATCCGCTCGCCGCGCCGGAGCCCGCGCTCCTTCATGACGTTCGACGACAGCGCGATCTGACCGGGACGGAGCGCGCGCGGTCGGCCGCCCAGCCGCAGGACGTCGCGCAGCCCGGCCTGCTCGGCGCCCGTCACCGCGAAGCGGAACGGCTCGTCCTCAGCGGACCGGTCGGGCGACACGAGCCTGACCTCCGTCCGGGTCAGCGCCGCCGACCGCGAGACGCCCGGTGCGGCCGCGACCCGGGCCGCCACGTCCCGCGACAGCGGCGCGGGGGCGCCCTCGGCGGTCCTGGCGGTCGCCGCGACGGCGTGCTCGGCCGCCATGACCTCCCGTCCCGCCTCCGCGAAGCGGTCGTGGACGGACACCGTCACGAGCGCGACGGACGACACCAGCGCGACGCCCAGCATCAGCGACGAGGCGGCGGCGGAGACGCGGCGCGGGCTGCGGGTGATGGTGGCGCGCGCCAGCCATCCGGTCTCGGCGCTGACGAGCGTCCCGACGCGGCCCACCAGCCCGCCCAGCGGCCGGACGAACAGCGGGGTGAGGACGGCCAGCGCGGCCATGGCCGCCAGCGAGCCGAACAGGACCATCAGGGAGACGGCGAACGTGCGGTCCGGGCCCGGCGGGTCGCTGGCGCGGACGGCGGCGCCGACCGCGAACCAGAACCCCGCGCCGAGGAGGATCGCGGCGGCGGCCAGCACCCGGGGCAGGCGGCGCTCACGCGGCTCGGCGGCGGTGCCGCGCAGCGCCTGGACGGGCGGGACGCCAGCGGCGCGGCGGGCCGCCCGCCAGGCGGCGGCCTGGGTGACCGCTATCCCGGCGGCGGCCGGGACGCCGAGCGCGACCCAGCCGAACTGCGCCCCGGCGGCGGAGACGTCGAAGCCGTCCCGCGCGAACAGCCGGGTGAGCAGCGCGGACATCGGGAAGCCCGCGGCGACGCCGCCCGCCGACGCGATCGCGCCGAGCACCAGCGCCTCCAGCCGGATCAGCCGCTTCACCTGCCTCGGCGTGGCGCCGATCGCGGCGAGCAGGGCCAGCCGCCGGGTCCGCTGCCGCACCAGCGTGCCGAAGGTGTTGGCCACGACGAACAGCCCGACGAAGATCGCCACGGCGGCCAGCATGCCGATCACCCCGGCGACCGACGCGCCCTCGCTCGCCGCGGCGTCGGCCTGCGCGCGCCGCACCGACGCGGCGGTGCTCACGGTCGCCGCACCGCCGAGGCGCGCGGCGAGCTCCCCGCGCAGCCGGTCGGCGGACGTGCCCGGGGCGGCCTTCAACCAGACGCTTTGCCAGCTCCCCGCGGGCAGCAGGGCGGCGCGCCGGACGGTCTCGGGCGGGGCCAGCACCAGGTCACCGGCGGCCACCGCGTCGCGCCCCTGGACGGTGACGATCCCGGCGACCCGCACCCGGCGCGTCTCGCGGGGCAGCGTCAGCGTCAGGGTGTCTCCGGCGCGCAGCCTCCCGGCCCGCGCCATGTGCCGGACGACCGCCACCTCGCCGGCGGCGGGGGCGCGGCCGTCCGCCAGCCGGTAGGGATTCAGCCTCGGGTCGGCCACCCAGGGACGCAGCAGCGTGCGGCCCTCGGCCGCCGCCGTGATCGGCTTCCCGTCCGGGCGGGCGGCCGTCACGGGCACGGCGGCGTCCCCGGCGGCCGCCGCCACCCCCGGCAGCGACGCGATCGCGTCCGCGCGGATCCGGCCGCCGGACGGCGCGTACGGGTCGTCGGGGTCCACGGTCCCGCCGCGCACGAGCACGTCCGCGCGGAAGTATTCGCTGGCGTCGCTGCCCGCTACCGCGTCCTGCGTGCGCAGCGCGAACTGAAGCGAGCCCGCGATGAGCGCGACCGACCCGAGCGCGGCCAGCAACGTGGCGACCAACCGCCCCCAGCCCTCGACGACCGAGCGACGCGCAATGAGCCACACAACGCTCACCGGCCCCTCCCACCCACACGCACGTGCCCGACGACCAGCGCACCCAACTCCCCCAAGACCGCCCCACCGACGAGAAACAGACCCCGCTCACCCACCACGAACACCCCGCAAGGAACTAAGGCCACCAAAGATAGTCTCAACTAAGACTATATCGAGCGCTTCTAGTCCCCCCTCCTCCCAAAGAAGGAAGGATCGTCAACGCCCGAGCACGATTAGCCCCTCTCGGACCGAACCTGAGCCGGGAAACGTGTGGGGCGGCCTTCGGCGCCCCAGCGCCGAAGGCCGCCCCACACGCCGAACGGCGGGGCGTTTTCCGAGCCGCGAACGCGGCCTCGGGAAACACCCCGCCGTTCGTAACGGGGGTTCCAGGGGGTCGCCCCCCTGGGCTTACTTACGCGCCAGGATGATCGTCCACATCGCGGCGCGGCTGGCGGCGTCGGTGGTCGCCGTCTTGCCTCCGTAGCCGCCGGTGGCGACGGTGCCGTTGCTGTCGACGACCAGCGAGGTGATGCGGCCGCCGCCGGAGCCGATGCCGGTGCCGCGGGACGTGACGCCGGCCGGGGCCGTCCACGACGTGGTCGAGGACGACTTGTCACCCCAGTACGTCACCGCCCAGGCGCCGAACTCGCCGACGGTGGCGGTCGGGCTGGTGTGGTCGGTGACGGTGCCGCCGTCGACGCCCTTGGCCACGGCCGCGACCGGGTCGGTGGCGTTGGTGTTCTCGTACGCCAGCAGCCGGATGTCGGCCTTGGTGTAGTCGCTCAGGCCGACGTTGACCTGGGTTCCGGCGTCACCGGCCTGCGCGACCCGCTTCCAGAGGACGGACGTGGCGCCGCCCACCGACTGCGTGTCGACCTGCGTCCACCCGGACGGCGGGGTCGCCAGCGTCGCGGTGCTGCTGTTGAAGGTCAGCACCATGATCAGGCCGTCGCCGGGCTGGACGGTCGGCGGGACCTGCGCGTACGCGGTCTTGACGTTGGCGTTGCCGCCCGACCCGCCGCGGAACCCGATGTTCGCCTGGTTCGGCGCCACCGTGACGTCCTGCGTCTTCGTGCCCGTGCCGCCGCGGTTGTCGGTCACCGTCAGCTTGACGGTGTAGGTGCCGGCCTGCTCGTAGGCGTGCTGCGGCGTCGCGCCGGTGCCGTCCTTGCCGTCGCCGAAGTCCCACGCGTAGGACGCGATGGTGCCGTCCTCGTCGGAGGACCCGGCGGCGTTGAACGAGCAGTCGAGCGCGTCGCAGTTGGCCGTGAACGCGGCGGTCGGCGCCTGGTTCGGCGTGCCCGCGTAGACGAACACGGTGCGTCCGCGCCAGTCGGCGGTGCTCACCTGGGTGCTGTTGCCGGAGGGCACGCCCGCCTCGGAGAACGCGACGCGGTACAGCCTGCCGCTGCTGTTGCTGACGTAGTAGAGGTTGCCCCCGTCGACGAACATGCCGCCGACCGACGACCAGTTCATGCCCGGGAGGTTGCCGACGGCGGTGGACTCAAGGGCGCCGACGACGTTGCTCTCGGGGTTGAAGGTCCGGTAGTACAGCGCGGACGTCCCGCGCGTGTAGTAGATCCGGCCCTTGTAGTAGAACATGCCGGTGATGTTCGGCACCTGGCTGTGCCAGGTCGTCATCGAGGCGAGCTGGTCGGCGGTGTTGATGGTGGTGGGGGTGCCGAGCGCCGTCCCGTCGAAGGTGCGGCGGCGGAACGTGCCGTCGGACCCGCCGTAGAACAGCTCGCCGTTGAGCATGAACGCGCCGCGGGCCTGCCGCCAGTCGACGCCGCCCGTGTTGTCGTTCACCTCGGCGCCGGCGGTCGTCCCGTCGAACGAGCGGTGCTTGAGGTAGTTCTGCGCGCCGAAGCCGGTGCCGCCCGCGTAGTAGACGTTCCCGGGAAGCTTGCCGGGGACGAGGTTCGGGACGGTCTTCCCGCCGGTGATGGGCATCAGGGCGAGCTTCTGGTGGTACTCGCCGCCGATGTTGTCGGTGTCGCTGCCGACCCACAGGCCCTCGTCGGTGGCGAGCATGTCGAACACGCCGACGCCCTTGTCGCGGCCGGGGTTCCAGCTGAACGGAAGCCCGCTGACGGGGTCGAGCGCGACGATGCCCTCACGGCCGACGGCGCCCTGGCCGGGACGGTCGCCCGCGAACGGGTTGTTGGCCCAGCGGAAGTGGCCGCCCGTGTAGACCGCGGTGTCGGTGATCTCGACGGCGTAGGTGGTGTCGCCGCCGGTGAAGTTCACCCAGGTGGGCTGCTGGCCGCCGCCGGTCGCGCCGCTCTCCCAGCGCGCCTGGGTGTCGCACAGCTTCGCGGAGCCGCCGTAGGCGCCGGTGGTCGTCACGACGAAGTACTTGCCGTCCGGCGAGAACTCGACGTCGCGCATGTAAGTGTCGAACGACTGGGAGCACTGGTCGGCGTAGCGGACGGTGTCCCAGTTCGCGAGCTGCGCGGACTGGCCGGTGAGGTCCAGCATGACGATCTGCCGGCGGGTGCTGCCGGCGACCGAGCTGAAGTTGCCGACGCCGACGAGCTTGGACCCGTCGGGGCTGATGTCGAACTTGTACATCGTGGTGACGCCGTCGCCGGTCTGCGTCCCGGCGAAGGACAGGTCGACGAAGTCGTCGCGGGCGCCGGTCTGCGGGTCGAGCGTGGCGAGCGCGACGCGGGCGGCGCCGCCCGCCGTGGTGAAGGTGCCGCCGACGTAGAGCCGGCCGCCGGCGAACCGGAGGTCGCGGACGCGGGCGTCGAGCTGCGGGTTGAACGCGGCGATCGGGGCGCCGGTCTGCGCGCTGATCCGGGCGAGCACGAAGTGCCGGACGCCGTTGATCTCGCTGAAGCTGCCGCCGACGTAGATCGACTGGCCGTCCGGGGCGGGCAGCAGGACGCTGGCCTCGCCCTTGTTGAGGCTGGGCGTGAAGTTCTGGTCGATCGCACCGGTGCCGGCGTCGAAGGCGAACAGCCGGTTGCGGGTCAGCACCGGCTTGTTCGAGCCCGCCTCCTTCACCTGGGTGAAGGAACCCCCCACGTAGATCTTGGAGCCGATCTTGATGATCGACCGCACGTCCCCGTCGACGACGTGCGGGGTGTGATCCGCCGGGTCGGCGCTGACGACGCGCCCGTGCCCGGGTTCGGATCCCCGCTGGTCGGCCTGCGCCGGGACGGCGACGGCGAGGCCCGTCAGCGTTCCCAGCGCCAGCACCGCCCCGGCGGCGAAGGCCCCCCACCTGCGTCTGCCCATCAAGCCCTCCGTGCAAAGTCGAGGCAAAGCTGCCCTGTGATGTGTCGTATTGTGCGCGTGAAGGTGACCGGCGCCGTGCCGCGGGTCCGCGAGAACGGCCAGCGTGCCCCGCAGGGTACGCTGCGCACCTCGGGAGGACGCCTCTCACCCCCCTTCGGACGACCGGAAATAGTGGCCGAAAACGGCCACGCTCCGCTGTCGTCCCTGGCAGTGGGGCGGACGTCCACCAGTCGCGGCGGTGCGCCCGCGGGCGGGCGGGCGGTCCGGGCACCCGGCGGCGTCCGCGCACCCGATGGTGCGGCCAGGGGAACGGAGCGTTGATTGACCGGGATGCGAGGGATCGCGGGGAGCACGCCCCTCGCGCCGCCGCGGCTGCTGCCGTGGCGGCTGCGGCCGGGCTGGCCGCTCAGCGTCGCGTTCCTCGGCTTCCCGCTGTGGTGGATCCTCGGCCTCGCCAACGTGGTGCTGCTCGTGATGACGGTGCCGATGGCGATGAC
Organism: Actinomadura chibensis NBRC 106107; assembly: GCF_001552135.1. Taxonomy (GTDB): domain Bacteria; phylum Actinomycetota; class Actinomycetes; order Streptosporangiales; family Streptosporangiaceae; genus Spirillospora; species Spirillospora chibensis. The sequence goes on from NZ_BCQP01000044.1 coordinate 111,909, forward strand.
GCTGTGGCGGCGGCGCGGCACGCTGGTCGCGCCCTTCGGGTTCGCGGCGTGGCTGTTCTTCCTGGTGTGGGTCGTGCTCGGCCTGCTCGTGCTGTGGGCGGACGCCCCGCTCGCCGAGCCGGGCGGCGGGTTCAGCAGGCTGCTGGTCTACGGGTGGCGGCTCGCCTGGTACATCTCGTTCACGGTCGTCCTGCTGTACATCGGCAACCTGAGCGAGCGCGACCTGCCGTCCGGGCGGATCGGCAAGCTGCTCGGCTACATGTTCATCGTGACGACGGTGGGCGGCCTGATCGGCTCGTTCTTCCCGTCCATCCAGCTGACGTCGCCGATGGAGATGGTGCTGCCGCACGGGCTGACGAGCAACTCCTTCGTGCGCGACATCGTCCATCCGAAGGTCGCCGACATCGAGTCGATCCTCGGCTTCGAGCAGTCGCGGCCGATGGCGCCGTTCGCCTACGCCAACACCTGGGGCGCCGCGTACGCGTTCTTCCTGCCGTACTTCCTGCTGACCTGGATCCTGCGCGCGAAGCCGCGGCGCCGGATCGCCGGGTTCGCGATCCTCGCCGCGTCGCTGTGGCCGGTCGTGTACTCGCTGAACCGGGGCCTGTGGGGCGCGCTCGGCGCGATCGGGCTGTTCGGGGTGGTCAAGCTCATCCAGGTGGGCGGCCCGCGGGTGATCGCCTGGACGGCCGGGATGGCCGCCGCCGGGGCGATCGTCGTCGCGCTGTCGCCGCTGCCGGGGCTCGTCCAGGACCGGCTGGACAACCCGCACAGCAACAACCGCCGCACCATGCTCGCCGAGGAGACGACGCGCAGCGCGCTGGCCGGGTCGCCGATCGTCGGGTTCGGCTCGACCCGCAACGTGCAGGGCGACCTCGGCCAGGTCTCCGGCGGCGACAAGGAGGGCTGCAAGGCGTGCGGCTCCCCGCCGCTCGGCACGCAGGGCCACCTGTGGCTGCTGCTGTTCGCCAACGGCCTGGTCGGGACGGTCGCGTTCTCCGCGTTCTTCCTCATCCGCTTCTTCCGGCACTGGCGGGATCGCGGCGCCTACTCGCTCGCGGGGTGCTCCGTGCTGATCGCCCTCGCCCTTTTCATGATCACTTACGACATGGTGGAGGTACCGCTGTACACGGTGATGATCGCGGTGGCGCTGATGTGGCGGGCCAGGCGGGACGCCGTCGGCGGCCAGGTGCACCCGTTCGCGCGGGCGCTGACGGCCGGGACGTCCCGATGAGCGCCCAGGCCGGTGAGCAGGCGGGCGAGCGGGCGGGCGAGCGGGTCCGGGACGCCTGGATCGACGCCGCCCGGGAGCTGTGGCCGGACGCCGACGTCACCGCCGTCGGGCCGGGCCGGTCCGGCGGCGCCCGCCGCGAGCTGGCGTTCCTGCCGGACGCCGAGCACCCGCGGCTGCTCGTCCCGGCCGGGCTGCCGGGCGCGGCGGCGAGCGCGCTGCGCCGCTACAGCCACGACCTCGGCGTCAGGCAGCGCGTGTCGCGCGGCCTCACCGCGACCGCGGTCCGCACCGGCCTCCCGGAGCGGACGCTGAAGGACCGCCTGCGCATCACCGGCGGCGGGCCGTCCATCGAGGACCGGCTCGCCGAGCTGCTCGGCCGCCCGGTCGTGGTCAGCATCGGGCTCGGCAGCGCCCGCGCGAACCGCAAGCCGATCCTGCACGTGCTGTCGCCCGGCGGGGAGCCGGTCGCCTTCGTCAAGGTCGGCGACACGGGCACGGCGCGCGGCCTGCTCGCCGGGGAGGCCGAGGCGCTCGCCTACCTGGACGGGCGGCTGGACGGCCGGATCCACGTCCCCCGGCTGCTGCACCACGGCACGTGGCGGGCGCTCGACCTGCTCGTCCTGGAGCCGCTGCCGACGAGCGCGCGCGGCTGGCGCCCGCGCGGCCGGGCCCCGGTCGCGGAGATGCGGGCGCTGTTCGAGGTCGGCGGCGTCGAGCGGGCGCCGCTGCGCGACAGCCCCTTCTGGGCCGCGACCGCCGCGAGCGTCGACGAGGTCCTGGACGACGGGCGGCGCGCCCGGTTCGGCGAGGTCGTGGAACGTACCGGCGAGGCGCACGGCGACGTCCCCCTCGACTTCGGCGCCTGGCACGGCGACTGGACGCCCTGGAACATGGCCTGGCACCGCGGCGTCCTGCGCCTGTGGGACTGGGAGCGCTTCGGGCGCGGCGTCCCGAACGGCTTCGACCTGCTGCACTACCGCCTCCAGGAGGCCATGCGCACCGCGGCGGGCCCGCCCTACGCGACGTGGCCGGACGGCGCCGCCGCCGTCCTGGAGCCGCTCGGGCTGACCGGCGCGGCGGCGGACGCGACCGTCCGGCTGTACCTGCTGGAGCTGTGCCGCCGCTACCTGCTGGCCGCCCAGGAGCCGATCGGCGAGCCGCTGCGCGCCGACGCCGAGCGCCTGCTCGCCCTGCTCCACTCCACCGCGACCGACCCCGGGAGGAACCCGTGATCTCACGCCGTGACGCCCCGCAGTGGGTCAAGGAGGCCGGACGCGCCGCCACCCGGGCGGGCGGCCGCCTCACCTCCGCAAGCCGGATCCTGCCCGCCTTCCTCATGGTCGGGACGCAGCGCGGCGGGACCACGTCGCTGTTCCGGGCGCTCGCCGCGCACCCGGCGGTCGTCCAGCCGAACTTCCACAAGGGCGTCCACTACTTCGACGTGAACTACCCGCGCGGCCTCGGCTGGTACCAGGGGCACTTCCCGGTGCGGGCGCTCGCCGAGCGGCGCGTCGCCGCGGCGATGCCGGACGCGCGGCCGCTGGCGTTCGAGTCGGCCGGGTACTACATGCACCACCCGCTGGCCCCCGAGCGCATCGCCCGCGACCTGCCGGGCGTGAGGCTGGTCGCGCTGCTCCGCGACCCGGTGATCCGCGCGTACTCGGCGCACAAGCACGAGCTGGCCCGCGGCTTCGAGACCGAGCCGTTCGAGCGGGCGCTCGACCTGGAGGCCGAGCGGCTCGCGGGCGAGGTCGAGAAGATCAAGGCCGACCCGGCGTACGTCAGCCACGCCCACCGGCACCACTCCTACGTAGACCGGGGCCAGTACGCCGACCAGATCGGACGGCTGTTCGAGCTGTTCGGCCGCGACCGCGTCCACGTCGCCTACGCCGAGGACTTCTTCGCCGAGCCCGAACCCTGCTACGACGCGATCCTCGAATTCCTCGGCCTGCCCCCGTGGCGGCCCGAGTCGTTCGAGCGGCACAACGCGCGTCCCGGCTCGCCGCTGCCCGACCACCTGCACCGCCGGCTGGCCGACCACTACGCCCCCTGGGACGACAAGCTCGCCGCCCTGCTCGGCGCTGAGCCCGCCTGGCGGCGGAGGGCACGGTGACCCGGCGGCGATGAGCAAGCGCACCCTCGGCCCGTCCAGCGTGCAGGCGGAACCCCCGCTCGCGCCGGACTCGATCCCCGTGACCCGGTACGCGGGCGCCGTCCGGCGGCACCTCGCGGCACTGGTGATCGCGGTGGTGGCGGGCTGCGCGCTCGGCGGCGCGAAGGTCGCGCTGACCCCGGCGACCTACACCGCGAACATCTCGGTGCTGGCGCCGCCGGTCGCGCTGCACCCGGGCATCAACATCGGGTCGTCGATCGACACCAACAAGCGCAACCCGCGCGAGACGACGATGGACACCGAGGCGCAGCTCGTCTGGTCCGACAGCGTCCTGTCCACGCTGGCGACGAAGCCGGGCTTCCACGCCTCGCGCGACGAGCTGCGCAAGCGCGTCGACCTGAGCGTGCCGTCCAACACGCACGTGTTCACGATCGGCGTCCGGGCCCGGTCGCCGCGGACCGCGCGCGACGGCGCCGCCGTCGTCGCGGAGGCGTACCTGAGCCTGCGGGCCCGGATCCTCGGCCAGCTCCAGGAACGCAACCGGACGGCGCTGGAGCAGAACCTCAACTTGCTGAAGACGCAGCTCGACGCCCTCCCCGGCGACGAGGACGAGCTGCGCCGCGTCACCACCCGCACCCGCCGCCAGGCGATCATGAAGCAGATCCGGGACGTCCAGCAGCAGATCTCCGGGCTGAAGAGCAGGGCCGAGCAGCCGGGCGAGGTGCTGCGCGCCGCCACGCTGCCGCGGCACCGCGACGACCCGAACCGGGACGTGTCCGTCGCGACCGGAATCGGCCTCGGCCTGCTCGCCTGGATCGCGTTCGTCCTGCTGCGCGAGACCCGGCCGCGGCGCATCCGGCGGCCCGCCGACATCCGGCTGCACGCCCGGCTGCCGATCATGGTGGAGGCGAGCACGCTCGGCGGCGGGCACCGCGAGGTGTGCCGCCGCCTGCGCAACCTCGTCTTCGACGCCGAGGCGCGGACGGTGCTGGTCGCCGGGGTGCCGGGCACGGCGGGCACCGAACTGGCCTACGAGCTGGCCGAGCTGTGCACCGAGGGCGGCTCGGCGTCGACCGTGCTGCGCATCGCCGGGGACGGCGACGCCGAGCCGCCGTCGCCGGACCCCGTCCCCCGCACGTTCGGCGTCCGGCTGGTGCGCAGCGACGACGACCGGCAGCTCACCCGCGCCGTCGACAAGGCAGGCCGCGAGTCGCGCGTCGTCGTCATCACGACGCCCGACATCACCGGCGCCGACACGATCGCGGCCGCCGCCGCCAGCGACCTCGTCCTGGTCGTGGTGGAACGGGGCCGCGCGCTCGACCGGGAGGTCGCGAGCGGCGTGCTGGCCCTCGACCAGTCCGCGAACCCGGCCCGCGCCATCGTGCTGACCTCCCCCGCGCCCGCGGGCCCGGCCCCCCGGACCGCGCGGCGCACCCCGTCCCGGCCCCCGGCCCGCCCTCCGGCGCGGCCGCAGAACCGAGCCCCGGCTCCCGGACGAGGTTGAGATGAACGGAACCGTCCATGTGCAACGCGCGGTTAAAGTCGTGATGAAAAGACATCCGCGGATCGATGAGGGGATTCGTCGTGGGAGCTGACCAGACGGCAGACCCGCAGGGGGGGCAGCTCCTGTCCCTGATCCGGCGGTACGCGGCGGTGCTGATCGTCCTCGGCCTGGTCGGGGCGGGCGCGGGCATCGCCCTGGAGATCGTGATCCCGCCGCCGTACAAGGCGACGGCGACCGTCCTCGTCACCCCCCTTGAGGGCAACCCGTACTCGCCCGAGGGGCGCGGCGACGACCTCGTGAACCTCCAGACCGAGGCGCAGCTCGTCGCCACCGACGGCGTCGCCCAGATTGTCGCTAAGAAGCTCGGGCACAAGGCGGAGGGGACCATCGGCGTCTCCGCCCCGCCGAACACGCAGGTGCTCAGCCTCACCTACACGACGGGCGACTCCGGCGACGCCCGCGCGGGCGCGCAGGCGTTCGCCGACGCCTACCTGGAGTACCGGACGCAGCGCGCGCAGAGCGTGGTCAACAACCAGCTCACCAAGCTCAAGGCGCAGGCGGCGAAGGTGGAGCGGCAGCTCCAGCAGGCCAACCGCGAGCTGGCGATCTCGACCGGGTCGAAGAAGGCGACGATCGCGCAGCGGATCACCGCCTACACGAACCAGCTCGGCGTCATCGACGAGCAGTCCAACGACATCGCGAGCACCCCGATCGACCCGGGCCAGGTCATCACCCCGGCGGCCGCGCCGAGCGGCCCCGGCATCATCCGGCCCGCGATGTACGGCGCGGGCGGGCTGCTGCTCGGCCTCGTCGCCGGGTTCGTGATCATGCTGCTCCGGGAGCGGCTGAACCAGCGGCTGCGCAACGCCGAGGCGATCGAGGGGCTCGGCGTCCGGGCGCTCGCCACGATCCCCTCCGGCGGGCCGGGCGGCGACACGCTCGCCCTGGTCAGCGCGCCGAAGAGCCCGGTGGGCGAGGCGTACCGGCGGCTGCGCGCCGCGGTCGTGGCGACCGCGCCGCAGACCCCGGTGGCGCTGCTCGTCACGAGCGCGACGCCGGGCGGCAGCGCCCGGCTGGCGAGCGCCAACCTCGCGGTGTCGCTGGCCTTCGCGGGCGCCAAGACCATCATGATCGACGCCACCACCGAGGACGCCGACATGACGGGGCTGTTCGGCGCCCGTCCCGGCAAGGGCCTGTCGGACACGCTGCTCAGCGGCACCGACCCGGCCACCCTGCTGATCCACACCGACTCGCAGCTGCGGCTGCTGCCGCGCGGGCCGCGCGCCCGCGAGGCCGCGCACCGCTACAGCGGCCCGCGGATGCGCGAGACCGTGAAGGTGCTGCGCCGCCGCAGCGAGTACCTCGTCGTCAACGCGGCGAGCCTGCACGACGCCGACGCGCAGGCGCTCTGCACGTTCGTGGACGCGGTCGTCCTCGTCGTGAACCAGGGCGTGACGACCCGCGAGGAGCTGCGCCAGGCGTACGTGGAGGCCGAGCGCGCGGGCGTGACCGTGCTCGGCGCCCTGCTGGAGCCGCCGGAGCAGCGCGGCGGGCGGCAGCAGCGCCAGGCCGCGCCGCCGCGGCAGGGCCGCGCGCCGCAGCGCGGCGGCGAGACGCGGGTGCCCGCGGAGGCGCGCGGCAGCGGCGAGACCCGGGTGCCGGGCGAGGCGTCCCTCGGCTGGGCGGACGAGCAGCCCGGCCCGGAGGACGCGCGCCGTCCCGACCCGTCCGACGAGGGCGGCTACTGGCCGGGCCGGGCGCGCGACGAGGACGACCAGGACGCCGACGCCGCGTCCCTCACCACCCAGGCCCTCCCGCAGATCAAGCAGCAGCCGCAGATCAAGCAGCAGCCCCGCGACCCGCGGCAGGCGCCGTCCCGGCAGCCGCGCCGGGCGGGCGGCTCGCGGCGCGGCGCCCCGCCGCAGGGGTCCGCGCGGCCGCGCGGCCCGCTGGCGCTCGAACCGCCCGCGGGCCCGGGCAAGCCGGTCGCGCCGAAGCCGCCGGTCCCGCCGTCCGACCTCGCCCCGGGCGAGGCGGACGCGGCCGAGCAGGCCGAGGCCGCCGCCGCGCTGGAGTCGGCCTCGACGCGGACGCAGGAGGACATCTCCAAGTACATGCCGCCCGAGCAGCCCGACGACGCGCCGGACGGCCCGGCCGCCGCCGAGCCCGGCCCCGGCATGCCCCGCTACGGGAAGAAGCCGCACAAAGCGGGTCGGCATGCCGGGTCCTGAACCCGAACCGTCCGGCGGGCCCAATCTGAACAGGCTGGCGAGGGGCGGCGCCCTCAACCTGGTGGGCGCCGCCGTCGCCGGCGTGCAGGGGCTCGCGCTGGTCTTCCTCGTCGCGCACCTGTACTCGCAGCGCATCGCGGGGACGTTCTTCGCCGCGACGTCGCTGTTCATCATCCTGCAGGCGGTGTCCGGGCTCGGCACGGACGCGGGGCTGCTGCGCTGGCTGCCCCGGCACCTCGCGCTCGGCGACCGGGCGGCGGCGCTGCGCACGGTGCCGGTCGCGCTCGTCCCGGTCGCGGCGACGGCGGCGCTCGCGGGCCTCGTGCTGGCCGCGACCTCGTCGTGGACGGCGGGCCACATCGGCGCCGACGACCCCGGCCAGGCGGTCGGGATGGTGCGGGTGCTGGCGCTGTTCCTGCCGCTCGCCGGGGCGCACGACGCGCTCCTCGCGGCGACCCGCGGGTACGGGTCGATGCGGCCGACCGTCCTCGTCGACAAGATCCTGCGGCAGACGCTCCAGGTCGCCGGGGTGATCGCGGCGGCGGTGCTGTCCGACGACGCGACCTGGCTGGCGTTCGCGTGGGCCGCGCCCTACCTGCCGTGCATCGCGATCGCCGCGCTCTGGTACTTCAGGATCAGCCGCCGGGGCCGGGCCCCGTCCGCGACGGCCGCGCAGGCCGACCCGGCAAGCTCCGCGTGGGGGCCGCTCGCGAGCGACTTCTGGCGGTTCACCGGGCCGCGCGCGTTCGCGCAGATCTGCCAGACGGCGTTCCAGCGCGCCGACATCGTCCTCGTCGCCGCGCTCAGCTCGCCCCGCGAGGCCGCGATCTACACGGCCGCGACCCGGTTCATCGTGATCAGCCAGCTCGTCACGCAGGCCGTGCAGAACGTCATGCAGCCCGCGGTGAGCCGCCTGATGGCGCTGTCCGACCGGACGGGCGCGCAGCGGATCTTCGCGGTCTGCGCGTCCTGGAACCTCGCGCTAGCCTGGCCGGTGCACCTGTCGATCGCGGTCGGCGCGCCGGTGTACGTCGCCTCGTTCGGCGCCGGGTACCGCGGCACCGGCGAGACCGTCACGGTGATCCTCGCGATGGCGATGCTGGTCGCGACCGCGACCGGGGCCCGCGACGTGATGCTGCTGATGGCCGGGCGCAGCGGGCTGAGCCTCGTCAACCAGAGCGCCGCGCTCGCCGTGAACCTGGTGCTGAACGTCCTGCTGATCCCGCCGTTCGGGATCGCGGGCGCGGCGGCGGCGCGGGCGGCCGGGCTGCTCGTCCGGACGCTGCTGGCGCTCGTCCAGGTCCGCCGCATCCTCGGCATGTCCCCGGCGAGCGCCGGGCTGTTCTGGGCGGGCGGCTCGGCGGTGGTGAGCTTCGCCGCGGTGCCGCTGGCCGTGCGGCTCGCCGCGGGGTCCAGCCCCGCCGCGCTGGCCGCCGGGCTCGTCCCGGGCGCGGTCCTGTACCTCGTCCTCCTGTGGGTCGGCCGCGAGCGGCTGTCCCTGACCGCCTTCGCCTCCCTGCTGCCGGGGCGGCGGGGCCGCCGACCCGCATCCGGGCCCGCGGGCGTCACCGTCCCGCCGGTCGCCGACACCACGCCAGCCACCAACTGAACCACTGATCGAGCGAGGGGGTGTGGGGGGCTCGTCCCCCCACGAGGACCATGACAGGAATTGACCAGGTGCGCCGCAAGTCCCGAGCGGTGCTGCGCAAGAGCGGGCTCGCGCCGAGCGGCCCCGTGTACGGACGGCTGGTGGACGCGGGCCGCTCGCTGCCGATCCCCGCGGCGGCGCGCGTCGCGGTGTCGACCGCCGTGCTGCGCCGCCCGTGGAAGGTGCCCGTCCGGTTCGACAAGCTGCTCGTCGGCGCGCAGGGCGGCTGGACCGCCCGCGAGTTCGCCGACCGCACCGGCGACATGCTGTGGCCGTCCACCCCGTTCCTGGACGGCCCGCACGTCGGCCTGCTGCGGCTCGCCGACGAGCACCCCGACCTGACCGACGAGCAGATCCTCGAAAGCGCCTACGGGCGGCTCGGGCTGCGCTGCATCGAGGCGGGCGGCAACTACTTCGGCGGCACCGACGCGGCGGGCGTCCTCGCGGCGGCCCGCGCGTTCGTGGCCCGCTACCGGGGCGAGGAGGTCCCGGGAGGGGCGCCGCGCCCGCAGCAGAGCGGCCCGCAGGACCCGGTGCTCGTCGCGCCCGTCCGCGGCTCGGACCGGTTCCAGATCCTGGACGGCCACCACCGCCTCGCGATCGCGGCGATGAGCGGCGCGGACGGCACCAGCGTCGTCGCGAAGTGGCTGCCGGTCACCACCCCGCTGCAGGACCTGCTGCTCAAGATGAGCTGGCTCGACGGCACCCACGAGCTGTACCAGCCGATCGACGCGCCCGAGCTGGAGACCGGGTGGACGACCGTCCGGCAGTGCACCGACCGGCTCGCGAAGATGGACGCGTTCCTCGCCGAGCGCGGCGTCTCCGGCGGCCGGTACCTGGACGTCGCGAGCTGCTACGGCTGGTTCGTGTCGCAGATGGCGGGGCGCGGGTTCGAGGCGGAGGGGATCGAGCGCGACCCGCTGGCCGTCCCGCTCGGCAAGGCCGTGTACGGCCTCCCGGACGGCGTGATCTCCACCGGCGACGCGGTCGAGTTCCTCGGCCGGCACGACGAGGGCCACTGGGACGTCGTGTCGTGCTTCAGCCTGCTCCACCACTTCGTCCTCGGCCGGGGGTCGGTGAGCGCGGAGGAGCTGATCAGGCTGCTCGACCGCGCCACCGGGCGGGTGCTGTTCTTCGACACCGGCCAGGACAACGAGAAGTGGTTCGCCGAGTCGCTGCGCGGCTGGGACCCGGCCCGCGTCGAGCGGTTCCTGCGCGAGAACACCGGCTTCGACGAGATCGTCGACCTCGGCCCCGACGAGGACGCCCGGCCGCCCTACGAGGACAACTACCGCAGGCACCTGTTCGCGTGCGTCCGGAAGGCGTGATCAGGTCGCGTCTCGCGGGCGCGCTCGCCGCGCTCGGCGTGCTGGCGGCGGGCTGCGGCGGGACGGCGGCGCCCGCCGAGTCCC
>NZ_BCQP01000045.1 GCF_001552135.1 Actinomadura chibensis NBRC 106107
CGAAGTCCCGGCTGGACGGCGGCAAGATGCTCCTCCGCGTCGACGACTCCGACCCGGCCACCGCCCGGACGCTGGAGGGCTGCGCGCACGCGGTGTCGGCGCTGGCGGCGCACCGGCTGATGGCCCTGGTCGAGCCGTACGTGGCGCACCGCGTCGAAGGGCACGCGCGGAAGCTGCTGGCGCCCGAGAGCATGGTCCGGGCGGTGTCGGTCGCGTCCGGGCTCGGCGCCACGTCGGCGTACACGTGGCTGGGCCTGCCGGTCGTGGCGGAGTTCGAGCGGGTCGCGGCGGCGACGACGCTGCCCGTCCTGCTGCTCGGCGGCGACGCGTCCGACGACCCGGGCCCGGCGCTGGACGGCTGGCGCCGCGCCCTGCGGACGCCCGGCGTGCGCGGCCTGGTCGCCGGACGGTCGCTGCTGTACCCGCGCGACGGGGACGTCCGCGCCGCCGTGGACGCGGCCGCCGAACTCCTGTGATCGGTGGACGATCCCGGGTAGGGGCCGGGAATGGACAGCGAAGCCACCCCGGTGCACGCCGACCTCACCCTGGTCGTGAACGGACGCGAACACCGGCTCAACGTCGACACGCGCGCGTCCTTGCTGGACGTCCTGCGCGAGGACCTCGGGCTCACCGGCTCCAAGAAGGGCTGTGACCACGGGCAGTGCGGCGCGTGCACCGTCCTGCTCGACGGGCGCCGCGCCAACGCGTGCCTCGCCCTGGCCGTCGCCCATGACGGAGCCGAGGTCGTCACGGTCGAAGGGCTCGCGGAGGGCGAGCGGCTCAGTCCCCTCCAGGAGGCGTTCATCGAGAACGACGCCTTCCAGTGCGGGTACTGCACGCCCGGCCAGCTCTGCTCCGCGACGGGCATGCTGGACGAGGTCGACCAAGGCTGGCCCAGCGCCGCGACAGACGACCTCAGCGCCGACCCCGTCCTGGACGACGACGAGATCCGTGAACGGATGAGCGGCAACCTGTGCCGGTGCGGCGCCTACGTCGGCATCGTCGCGGCCGTCCGCGCGGGGGCGCGGAGCAGGGAGGCGGCGGAGGCATGAGGCCGTTCACCTACGAGCGCGCCACCAGCGCGGAGGACGCCCTCAACCGCCACAACGGCGACGCCTACTACCTTGGCGGCGGCACCAACCTGGTGGACCTGATGCGCCTCGGCGTGGAGACCCCGGCCAGGGTCGTGGACGTCGCGCACCTCCCGTACGACCAGGTCCAGTTGAACCCGGACGGCGGCGTCCTCGTCGGCGCGGCCGTGACCAACAGCGCGCTCGCCGCCGACCGGACGGTCCGCGAAGGGCACCCGATGCTGGCGCAGGCCGTCCTGGCGGGGGCGTCCGGGCAGATACGCAACCTGGCGACGGTAGGCGGCAACCTCCTCCAGCGCACCCGCTGCTCCTATTTCCAGGACATCGCCAAGCCGTGCAACAAGCGGGATCCGGGAACCGGATGTCCGGCCATAGAGGGCGAGCACCACAATCTGGCGATCCTGGGCCATTCGCAGGCGTGCGTGGCGACGCACCCGTCCGACATGGCCGTGGCCCTGGCCGCACTGGACGCGTTGGTCCACATCAAGCGCCGTGCCGGAGCGCGCGTCGTCCCGATCGAAGGGTTCTACCGGCTCCCCGGTGACGCGCCGGAGCGCGACACCGTGCTCGAACCGGGCGACCTCATCACGGCGGTGGAGGTGCCCCCGCTCGGCATGCCGTCCCGGTACCGCAAGGTCAGGGAGCGCGCGTCGTTCGCGTTCGCGCTGGTCTCGATCGCGGCGGCGCTGGACGTGGCCGACGGCCGGGTGCGCGACGTCCGGCTGGCGCTGGGCGGCGTCGCCCACAAGCCCTGGCGGGCCCGCCGCGCCGAGGACGCGCTGCGCGGCGGGCCCGCGACGGCCGACGCGTTCCGCCGCGCCGCCGACGCCGAGCTGGCCGAGGCCGAGCCGCTGCGCGACAACGCCTACAAGGTGCCCCTCGCGCGCAACCTGATCGTCCAGACGCTGACAGAGCTGGCGGAGGCCGCAACATGACTCCACGGGTGGAGAGTCGGGAGAAGGTCACGGGTGCCGCGCGCTACGCGTTCGAGTACCCCGTGGAGAACGTCGCGTACGCGGCGGCCGTCCAGGCGAGTGTCGGACGGGGCGAGGTCCTGTCCGTCGACGTCGAGGCGGCGCAGAGGCTTCCTGGGGTGCTCGCCGTCCTGTCCTATGAGAACGCGCCGCGAGTGGAGAGCGAGGCAGACGGAGAACTGGCGCTTTTCCAGTCCCGGACGGTCTCCTACCGCGGACAGTTCATCGCGGCCGTCATAGGCGAGACGCTCGAAACCGCGCGGGAGGCGGCGCGTCTCGTCCGGGTCGAGTACGCGGCGGAGGAGCCGGACGTCCGGCTGCGCACCGACCATCCCGGTCTCTACAAGCCCGACAAGGTGAATCCCGTCTTTCCCACCGACACCGAGCTAGGCGAACCGGAGGCGGCGTTCACCGACTCTGCCGTGCGCGTGGACGTCACCTACACGACCCCCGCCGAGCACAACAATCCGATGGAGCCGCACACGACGCTCGCCCTCTGGGACAAGGACGGGTCCCTTCTGCTCTACGACTCGACCCAGGGCGCGTCGGCCGTCCAGGCGACGATCGCGAAAGTGTTCGGCCTCGACCCGACGCAGGTACGCGTCATCTCTCCGCACGTCGGCGGTGGGTTCGGTTCCAAGGGGATGCCCAAGCCCAACGTCGTCCTGGCGGCGATGGGGGCGCGGGTGACCGGGCGTCCGGTCAAGTTCGCCGTTCCCAGGCAGCAGATGTTCGCGACGACCGGCTACCGGACGCCGACCGTCCAGCGGTTCAGGCTGGGCGCCGACCTGGACGGACGCCTCAACGCGATCCTCCACGACGTGGTCGAGCAGACGTCCACGGTCAGGGAGTTCGCCGAGCAGACGGCGACGCCGACCCGGACGATGTACCAGGCGCCGCACCGGCGGACGTCCCACCGGCTCGTCGCCCTGGACGTCCCCACCCCGTCGTGGATGCGCGCCCCGGGCGAGACCCCCGGCATGTACGCGCTCGAATCCGTGATGGACGAACTGGCCGTCGTCACCGGCGTCGACCCGGTGGAGCTGCGCATCCGCAACGACACCGACCGGGAGCCGGAGAGCGGCCTGCCGTTCAGCTCCCGCAACCTCGTCGCCTGCCTCCAGGAGGGCGCCGACCGCTTCGGCTGGGCCGGGCGCGACCCCGCGCCCGGCTTCCGCCGGGAGGGCCGCAAGCTCGTCGGGACGGGCGTCGCCGCGTCCACCTATCCGGCCTACCAGCAGCCCGGCCGGGCGACCGCCCGCGCCGAGCCGGACGGGACGTTCACCGTCCGCATCGCCGCCGCCGACATCGGCACCGGCGCCCGCACCGCGCTCGCGCTGATCGCCGCCGAGGCCCTGAAGACCGACTTCGGCCAGGTCAGGGTCGAGATCGGGGACAGCGCGTTCCCGCGGGCCTCGGTCGCGGGCGGCTCGTCCGGGACGGCGAGCTGGGGGACGGCCGTCGTCCGCGCCTGCGAGTCCCTGCGCGGCAGGCTGAACGGCGAGGTGCCGCCCGAGGGGCTGGAGGCGTCCGCCGACACCTCCGCCGAGGTCAAGAACCGGGACGAGTACGCCCGGCACGCGTTCGGCGCCCAGTTCGCCGAGGTGGAGGTGGACGCCGACACCGCCGAGATCCGCGTCCGCCGCATGCTCGGCGTGTTCGCGGTCGGACGGATCCTCAACCCGGTCACCGCCCGCTCCCAGTTCATCGGCGGCATGACGATGGGCATCGGCATGGCGCTGATGGAGGAGAGCGTCATGGACGACGAGTTCGGCGACTACCTCAACCGCGACCTGGCCCAGTACCACGTGCCGTCCTGCGCCGACGTCCGCGACGTCGACGCGTTCTGGGTGGAGGAGTCCGACCCGCACCTGAACCCGATGGGGTCCAAGGGGATCGGCGAGATCGGCATCGTGGGCGCGGCGGCGGCCGTCGGGAACGCCGTCCACCACGCGACGGGCGTGCGCGTCCGCGACCTGCCGATCACCCCGGCGAGGCTGCTCCCGCACCTGTGAGCGGGCGCGCTCCCTACTGCCGGTAGCCCTCGACCTCTCCGGCGGGGCGGACGTGCGCGTCGTCCGGGTTCTGGCCCGCCGCGATGCGGGCCCGGCGCTGGCGCAGCAGGTCCCAGCACTGGTCGAGCGCCACTTCGAGCTGGCGGAGCCGCTGCCGCGCGTCCGCATTGCTCGTCTCGGCGCGCTCGTGCGCCTGCCGCAGCGCGTGCTCCTCCTCGATGAACTCGTTGATACGTTCCAGGATCGCCTTCTCGTCCATGAAATGGCTCCCGATCGTGGTTTTCCGGCCCGGTAGGGCTCAGGAGGGGCCGACAGATGAGAGCCTTGCATATACGGAGCCGCACACGGTAGCGGCGCCCCCGGTCCGAGGCGAGGAGCGGATGACGGTCTGGCGGATCACCGAAGGCGAGGGCGGTACCGAGCCCGGCGAGCGCGGCGTGCCGTGCGACATCGTCGAGCACGACACGGCGCTGCTGCGCATCGCCGCCGCGACCGGGTCCCCGTGGCTGCTGATGGCCGGGGAGATCGACGTCTCGAACTCGGCGGACGTGACGCGCGCCGTGCGCGGCGCCCGCGCCCGCGGGGCGGGGGACGTCCACATCGACCTCGGCGCCGTGGACTTCGTGGACGTCGCGGGCCTGCGCGCCTTCACGCTGGCGGCGGGCGAGCTGCACGAGCGGGGGCGGATGCTCGTCCTGCACGCGGTGTCGACGCACCTCGACAAGCTGTTCGGGCTGATCGGCTGGAGCGAGACACCCGGCCTGCGCATCCACTGCCGTCCCCGCGGCTGAGCCGCGGGTCATCGCTTCGCCATCCCCGTCTCGCCATTCGGCAAAGGCGTGGATCATTTGCCGGATATATCCCTCAACATCCGGTCTGGGGCAGTTTGATCCACTAAAGCCTGGTTAGGGGGGGTCTACAGCTCTCGATTCCAGAGGGGGATCTCATGGTAAGGCGTAGAGAGCGCGCGGAAAGGCCGGTGTCCCACGAGCACGCCGGGGCGGCGGCGGAGCCCGCCGAGGGCGCCACGACCGTGGCCCCGGGCCATCGCGGGGGCGACCTGCCCGGCGAGCACGCCCTGTGGGAGGACAGGACGCGCATCTCCTTGACGCCCATCGCGGCGCCGTCCATCCTCGGGCTGTTCGGGCTCGCGGGGGCGTTCATGATGGTGGGCGCCTGGCAGGCCGGCTGGTACGGCAACGCCGCCACGCCGCTGATCCTGTGGCCGTTCGTGCTGACCTTCGGCGGCCTCGCCCAGTTCCTGGCGGGCATGTGGGCCTACCGGGCGCGGGACGGCCTGGCCACCGCGGTCCACGGCATGTGGGGGGCGTTCTTTCTCGGCTGGGGCTTCTTCTTCATGCTCGTCAGCATCGCCGCTGTCCCGGTCGCGCTGGTTCCCACGATCGGCACCCTCCGTGAGGGCTTCGCCTTCTGGTGGGTGGCCCTGGCGGTGATCAGCGGGCTGGCGGCCCTCGCGGCGCTCGGCGCGAACCTGATGTTCTCGCTGCTGCTGGCGTGCCTCGCGGTCGGCTCCGGGTTCACCGCGGCCGGCTACTGGACCCCGTCCACCTGGGCCGTCCACGTCGGCGGCTGGCTGTTCGTCGCGGGCGCGGTCCTGGCCCTGTACGTGGCCGCCGCGATGATGATGGAGAACACCTTCGGCCGGACGATCCTGCCGACCTTCAAGACGCGCGTCGCGGGCAACGTCCCCGGGCGGCGCGGGACGAGGCCGCTCGAGTACCGCATGGGCGAGCCCGGGGTCCGGATCGGCCAGTGATCTCCGGCGTTTCGCCTTGACATTCCCGTTGCCCTATGCTGGGCCAATCCTGGGGAACGACTCTCGCGGGGGGACGACCCTCCGCACCCCCGGAGCGGCTCGGAAGGGGAGCGGGAATGTCATCGGCGGTCCGGCGGACGTGGCGGCGCCTCGTCCAGCGCTACACGCTGCTCTGCGCGCGTGACGACGCGGCGGAGCGCGGCGTCACGATCCCGAGCGGCATCTGGGCCTGTGTGCGCTGCCACCAGGCTCATCTCGAACTCTCGGCCCTCCACCACCACCTCCGCACCGAGCACTCCTGACCCCGTCCCGGGCCCCGGTCACAGGAACTGCGCGATGGCCTGCTCCAGGCGGTGGACGGACAGCGACTCCCCGGCGAGCCCCTTGGTCACGTCGAGCAGCTCTTTCAGCCCGCCCGGATAGTCCAGGCAGGTCGTGAGGATGGCGAAGCAGTCCAGACGCGCCTCGGCCTGCCGGGAGACGGCCCCCGCGATGTCCCGGCGCAGCGCGCCGACCACGCGCTCGCGGCCCTGGACGGAGCTCAGCAGCGGGACGTCCAGCATCCGGTCCACCAGCGTGAGGATCGTCGGCCGGTCCGGCGCGGCCTCCCCGGCGAGCGGCGGGGGCGGGAGCGGGGGCGCGGCCGTCGTCGCCACGTCGAGCGGAGCCTCCGGGCGCGGGGCCGGGACGCCCGGGACGCCTGGGATGCGGATCCACGCCGGGGCGGCGGTCTCCTTGACGGAGACGTCCACGCGCCGGTAGTCGTCCGGGACGATCCGTCCCGCCGCGCGCCGGACGACGTCCTCGAAGACCCGCTCGGACACGATCACCGAGAACCACGCCCCCGACTCGCGGAGCGCCTCCTTGAACGCGGGCGCGTCCAGGATCCGGAAGGCGTGGTTCACGGCGGTGCCCACCAGCCCCCGCCCGTCGAAGTCGGCGTCGCCGGTGTGCACCGACACCCGCAGCCTGATCCGGGCGATGTCCGCGGCGACCTTGTTGTAGCGGGCCAGTTCGGCGCGCAGCGTGTCGGCGACGTCGACCAGGAGCGGTTCGACGGGGACGTCGGGCGGCAGGGCGACGAGCACGCCGTCCCCCCGGTCCTCCCAGTAGGAGTCGGCGAAGGAGATCCCCCCGGCCGCGAGGCTCGTCTCAAGGCGCGCGTACAGGGCGCCGCGCATGTGCCGCCGGACGTCGTCGGTCCGGGACGCGTCCCCGAAGCCCGCGATGTCGCACGCGAAGATGACGCAGTGCCCCGAGGGGCGCCACCCCGCGCGGCGGATAGGTTCGTCCGGCGGTTCGTCAGGCGTCATCGGCCCGCTGGTCCCTCCGTCGTCGCCGGCCCCCCGGCTTCAACTTTCCTGGCTTCCGGCCGTCCCGGCAAGCGCCCCGCGCACGACCCGTGGGGGGCGTCACAGCGGCGTCGGGGCGATGTCGCAGTCGAGCAGCCGCCCGTCCCCGGCGGCCAGCACGTCCGGATGGTCCGCGCCGAGGGCCTCCGCCAGCGCGCGGACCGGCTCCCCGCCGCCGCGGTCCAGGCCGAGCGCGGCGCGGATCACCTGGTGGTTGTGGGCGGACGCCAGCGTGTAGACGTGGCCGGGCCCGTACCGCTCCCGGAACCGCTCCAGCGTCTCGTTGGACCGGATGCGGGCCGCCTCCAGCCGCCCCATGCGGAACAGGTCGTTGGCCAGGCCGACCGAGCAGCACAGCGCGAAGTAGTGGTCGGCGCCGAGGCTCTCGCGCAGCGCGTGCGCGGACGTGTCGTCGAGGACCCGCGCCGCGTCGTGGTCGCCCGACTCGCGCAGCGCCGTCGCGAGGTCCGCCGCGCAGGCGTGCGTGAACGGGTGGTCCATGCCGAGGACGTCGCGGTGCCCGGCGAGGGCCGTCTTCCCGAGCCGGTGGGCGCCGCGCGCGTCGCCCGTCGCGAGGTGGGCCTGGACGAGCACCCGCCGCGCGGCGAGCGTGTCCGGGTGGTCGTCGCCGTAGCGCTGCCGGTGCAGCCGCAGCGTGTCCTCCGCGAGGGCCCGCGCCGCCGCGTGCGCGCCGAGCTTGCGCAGCGCGACCGCGTGGCTCATCTCGGTGTGCAGGACGAACGCGTGGTCGGCCGCGAGCGTCTCCCGCATGATCGTCAGCGCCTCCCGCTGGAGCGCGGCCGCCGCGCCGTAGTCGCCGAGCCCGTGCAGGTCGCGCGACAGCTGGCTCATCGCGAGCAGGGTGTTGCGGTGCCGCGGCCCGAGGCTCGCCCGCAGCTGGCCGAGGGAGTCGGCGTCGATCCGCCGCGCCTCCTCGAACTCGCCGAGCAGCCGCAGGTCGATGCCGACGTTGTTGGCGACGCGGAGCGTCTCGACGTGCCCGGTCCCGAACAGCCGGCCCATCCGGCGCAGCGTGTCCTGGTCGAGGTCGAGCGCCTGCCGGAACGCCCCGCGCAGCCGCCGGTCGGCGGCCACGTTGCGGGCGGCGCGCATCGTCGCCGAGTGGCCGGGGCCGAACCGCTCGGTCGTCCGCCGGTGGATGTCGGCGTTCAGCGCGTTCGCGGCGGCGAGGTCGCCGAGGGCGCGCAGCACGGTGCCGAGCTCGCGGCCCGCGATCAGCACCGACTCGCCGTAGGGGCCGAGCTCGGGCCGCCAGCGGGCGAGCGCGGTCTCGGCGAGCGCGCGGCTGCCCTCGAAGTCGCCGCGCAGGTACAGGTAGCGCATCTGGTCCAGCGCCACCCTCCGGACCTCGGCGGACGCGCCGCCGATCACCCCGGCGGGCAGCACGTGCGGGGCGATCTCGGCGCGGATCCCCCAGGTGGTCTCGTCGTCCGGGGGCGTGCGCGGGGTGGCGGCGGCGAGGATCCGGTGCACCCGGTCCTGGACGGCGGCGCGCTCGTCCTCGGTGAGCCTGTCCTGCAGCATCGCCCGGACGAGCCGGTGGACCTGGAGGCTGCACGTCCCCGCGTCGTACCGGCCGAGGGCGTAGCGGTTGATGTCGGACATGGCGCGGCGGAGCCGGCCGGTGTCGGCGAGCGTCGCGCGCAGCCCGCGGGGGAGCCCGTCGGCGGCGCCCGCCGACAGCAGGCCGCGCGCCACCGGCTCGGGGCCGAAGAACGCCCAGAGCTCCAGGAGGCGCCCGGCGGCGGGGGAGTCCTCCAGGAGGCGTTCGAAGGCGAGGCCGAGCGTGGCGGCCAGCTCCGCCGGGTAGCCGGGCGGCGGGGCCGTCCCCGGCGCCTGCCGCAGCCTGTGGTTCAGGAGCCGCAGGTACTCCCGGCTCGGCCGGCCCGTGACGGCCTGCCACGCCGCCGCCTGCTCGACCGCGAGCGGCAGGTCGCCGACCCGCCCGGCGAGCCGGTCCGCGTCGGCGGGGGCGAGGCCGGGCACGCGGCGGCGCAGCAGCGCGACGCTCTCGGCGCGCTCGAAGACGCCGACGCCGGCGGCGGCGGTGCGCTCGGCCCACCGGCGGTCCCTGGAGGTGACCAGCACGTGCCCGCCGGGGACGGCCGTCGTCAGCGGCCCGTCCGCGTCACGCCGCACCGGCATCAGCGGGACGATCTCGTCCGGGTCGGCGGCGTTGTCGTAGATGAGCAGCCAGCGGCGGTGCCGCCGGCCGGCGCGCAGGGCGTCCAGGAGCCGCTCGACGGTGCGGTTCACGTCGTCGCTGAGCGGCGTGCCGAGCCGCCGGGCGAGGTCGGCGAGCGACGACCTGGCCAGCGTGATCTGCTCGGCGGGGACCCACCACACGAGGTCGTAGTCGGCCGCGTGGCGGTGCGCGTACTCGACGGCGAGCTGCGACTTGCCCTGCCCGCCGAGCCGCCGCGGGTCGGCGGGCAGGAGGGACGTCACGGCGGTGGAGACTTTCGTCCCGATGTCGCGGAGCAGGGTGTCGCGGCCGGTGAAGTGGGGGTTGCGCGGCGGCAGGCCGCCGCCGAGCAGCGGGGCGGGGCCCTCGCGGGTGTCGCGGGTGTCTTCGTCGTCCGGCTCGTCCCGGGTCGCGCCCTCGCTCCCGGACGGCGGCGGCCCCGGCGGCGCCGGGTCCCGCGCCGCCTCGGCCAGCCGCTCGGCGAGCCGCGCGTACCGGCCGCCGAGCCGGGCGAGGACGCGCGCCGCGACCTGCGCGAACGGCGGGTCCTGGCGGAGGTCCTCGGCGCCCTCCCCGACGGCCCGCAGCAGCGCGGGGAAGTCCTGCGACGAGCCCCACCGGCCCCGGACGACGTCCCACACGCTCCGCAGGACGCCGAGCGCCTCGGCCCTGCCGAGCCCGCTGAGCAGGACGTCGCGCACCCCGTCGTGGAACTCGTACTCGACGCCGTCCGGGTCGGTCCCCGGGCGGGCGCGGCGCATCAGGCCGCCGAGGAACACCTCGGCCAGGTGCGCCGAGGTCGACTCCGGCAGCGTCGCCTGCTGGACGAGCGACATCACCTCCAGCCGCAGCGGCGCCGCCGCGAGGTAGCGCGCGAGCCGGAACGCCGTCGGCGAGGACGCGGCGCGGAACCGCTTGACCCGCTCGTCGGCGGGCCGGTCGCCGTCCTCGTCCATCTCGCCGTGGACGTCCCGGATCGGCGGCGCGTCCGTGAACACGGCGACGGCGGCGGTCGGGCCCGTCCCGGCGCCGACCAGCTCCGCCCACGGGCGCAGCCAGCGGGGCTCCAGCTCCATCACCGGGATCGCGACGCCGGGCGGGACGCCGAGCCCGCCGCGCGGCCGGACGGTCAGCCGGCGGTTCGGCTGCCCCGGCCGGTCGGCGCTGATCCAGACGGGCTCCGCCGGCGCCGCGCACCGCCACCACAGCCGCTGCGGGAGCGGCTGGAGGATCGCCACCGGGGCCGTCCGCGCCCACCGCTTGAGGACGGCGGCGGCGCGCCCGTCGCCCCAGGCCCGCCCGATGCAGTCGCTGAAGACGAGGACGACGCGGCGGCGGGTCGGGTCGATCAGCTCGTCCGGGCTGCGTCCCGGCCCGGACGACGCCTCCCCGGTGCGCAGCACGAGCGTCTCGTCGTCGGTGTCCAGCCGCCACACCCGGACGTCGCGGAACGCGCCGAGCCGCTCCATCAGCGTGCGCAGCTCGGCGGCGAGCCGCGTCCAGACGACCATGGACGAGCCGCCGTCGACGACGAGCGCGAGGTCGAGCCACCGCTCCGGCGCGGGCTCCATGAACGGTTCCCAGATGCCCGTCTCCGCGACGCGCTGCGCCGTCGCGCCCTCGACGAGGCGCCGCACCGTCGGGGACGAGGACCGGACGCGCAGCGGGCGCAGCGCCCGGGCGAGGCTCAGCGCGCGCGGGATCGCGGGCGCCGCCGGGGCGCGGACCGGGTCGCCCGGCGCCCGCGCCGTCCCCGCGACGTGCAGCCTGGCCTGCGGCGACGCCACCGGACCCGGCCGCCGCCGCGGCGCGGCGAGGTCGGCGTCCGGCGGCTCGACGACCGCGGGCGGCCGCACGTCGTGGGCCGGTTCGGGGCCGGGCGGCGCGGGCGGCCGCGCGGCGGCGGGCTCCGCCGCGGGCGCGAACCGCGCGAGCCAGAGCGCGTCGGCGATCTCCTCGGCGGTGGGCTGCGGATCGAGCGCGCGCAGCGCCTCGATCAGCCGGCCGATCATCCCGGTCCGGGCGCGCCCAGCGAGCGCATGATCGCGGCCACCAGCTCCCGCAGCGTCGCCTCGGACGGCCGGGATCCAGTCGTGCACAGGTAGACCGCGTTGAGCAGCTGGTCGGTGGCGAGGTCGCCGCGCTCGCGCCGGTCCAGGAACTCCCGGACGAGGCCCGCGCTCGCGGTCCGCGCGGCCTCGCCGAGATGGGCCTCGACGATGGCGGCGAGCTGCTCCGGGCTCGGCGGCTCGATCACCAGCCGGACGCAGCGCCGCAGGAACGCCGGGGGGAACTCCCGCTCGCCGTTGCTCGTGATCACGACGAGCGGGAACGCGTCGCACTGGACCCGGCCCCGCTCGACCGGCACGCGGTCGGGGCCCTTGGCGGGCATGACGTGCACGACCGGCTGGTCCTCCGGGAGGCGTTCCAGCTCCGGGATCGTGTAGCCGCCCTCCTCGAAGACGTTCAGGAGGTCGTTCGGTAGGTCGATGTCGCTCTTGTCCAACTCGTCGATGAGCAGCACTCGGGGGCGCGGGCCCGGCAGCAGCGCCGTGCCGAGCGGGCCGAGCCGGATGTAGCGCCCGATGTCGGGCGCCTCGGTGGCGGCGCCGGGCGCGGCGGCCCGGCGCAGGCTCGTCTCGTGCAGCCGTCCGATCGCGTCGTAGCGGTACAGGCCGTCCTGGAGCGTCGCGCGGCTGGTGATCGGCCAGTCGAGGACGGTCCCGAGCCCGAGCTCGTGGGCGACGTTGTAGGCGAGCGTGGACTTGCCCGTCCCCGGCTTGCCGGTGACGAGCAGCGGACGCCGCAGGTGCAGCGCGACGTTCACCATCTTCACGACGTTCGGGTCCGGACGGTACGACAGCGCCCGCTCCAGGCCGTCCCGGTGCGGCCGCGCGCCGTTCGCGGTGTCGAAGCGCCGCCAGGGCGGCGGCTCGGGCAGCCGGTCGAGGCCGTCGTGGGTGGTGCCGTCCCCGCGGTAGATCAGCCACTCCGCGTTCGACCGGTCGGCGGTGACCGGGTCCGTGTCCGCCACGGAGACCTCCAAAGGGCGGCTCAGGCCGGCGCGTTCAGCCGGACGTAGGGTTCGGGCAGCCGGTCGGCGTCGTCGAAGAGCAGCGTCAGGTCGAGGCCGAGGTGGTCCCCGTCCGGCGCGCCGTCGAGCGCGCGCAGCGCCTCCCGCCGCAGGGACAGGACGCTCTCCGGCAGTGTCAGCGCCCCGGTGTCCAGCAGCTCCTGGAACTCGTGCGCGAAGCGCTCCGGGTCGCGTCCGCGCCTGCACCAGGCCACGATCGGGACGCCCGCCTGGAGCGCGGCGCGCAGCTCGGCGGAGGCGTCGCCGCCGTCCGGACCCGGCGGGAACGCCATCGCGAGGCATACCGAGGGCGTCTCCGCGAGAAGCATGCTGTAGAGACTCTCACCGCCGTACCGGCCGGGCTGTGTCACCCAGCACACCTTGGCGCTGTACGGGTTGTCGCGCAGCCAGTGCCATTTCCGGAGCCAGTGGTGGTGGGAGGACCGCCTGCGCATCCGGTCGAGGCTGCGGACGACCACCGGGTGCTCGATGCCGAGGCGCCGCTCCAGGCCGTCGACCGAGATCCGCAACTGGTCGAAGGGCGTCCCGAGCAGGTCGCCGGGCAGCACGAATTCCAGCGTCATGTCCGGCGTGGGCCGGTTGACGACCTGGGGGTTCTCGCTCAGCAGCTCCTTGACGAGGGCGGGCAGCCCGTCGACCGGGACGGGGTCGCCGTCGTCGCAGTGGAGCATCAGCCCGTGCTCGCCCTCGACCTGGAACCACGCGGAGGCGAGGTACCGGTCGGCGGCCGGCCCGTCCGGGCGCAGCTCGATGACCAGGTAGCTGGGTGGCGCGGCGGCGCGTGGCGGGGCCGCGGCGATGCTCCGGCGCACGCCGAGCCGGTGCGCCCTGCCGTCCGCCCAGCCCCGCAGGTCGGCGGCGAGGCGGCCGGTCGCGTACGCGGCGAGTCCGTCGACGAAGGCCAGCAGCGGCGGGACGCCGTCGCCGCCGAGGGTGAGGTCCTCCAGCCTGGCGAGGACGCCGCGCAGATCGCCGGGGTCGACGTCCAGCGCGGGACCGGACGGGCCGGCGACCTCCCAGTAGAGCGCCCGGACCGTGGCGGGCGCGACGGCCTCGGCGGCGTGGTCGCGAAGGGCCCGGACGAGGAGGTCCAGCTCGCGCCGTTCCCGGGGCAGCAGCAGCGGCTCGGGCAGCAGCTCGTCGACCAGGCGGCGGAACTCCTCCAGCGGCGTGCTGCCGCCGTGGAGGTGCTCGACGACGGTCATCAGCGCGTGGAAGGCGCCGGTGTGGGAGAGGCAGGAGTCGACGAGATGCCAGATCTCGTTGATGTCCTTGTCGTCCCGGGTCAGGGGGAGCGGGTGGCCGAGCTCCCGTTCCAGCAGCAGAAGGCACAGATCACGGGAACCGCGTTTGCGCAGCGCGTCCATTCTCCACAGGGCCTGTACCAGGCGGGACTGATCCTCCAACGTCAGCGACCAGGTCACGTTCGACATTCACCCACTTCGCTACCGAACCGAGGCGGGGCTTCACCATAGGTGGGCATATCGTACGCGCCGGAGGTCGTTCGTCTGCGACGACTGTTTCCGGTTCAGTCGAACTGCGCTATTAGGCCGGGTCTAAATTGCGTTCGCGATCCGTGCTGGATTGCGGTACCGGCGCCCCGGCATGGTGCGACGAATCATGTTTAATGCGGTCGGATCCGCGACGTTTCCGTATCCGGAGCCCGCATGAGCTGACCACGGCGACGGCCAGGGTGACCGCCATGACGATGCCGGTGACGATTCTGGTGTTCGACACGAGCGACAGGAGATATCCGGCGGACAGCGAGCCGAGCGGCACCGCCCCCTGGCTCACGAGGCTGTTGACGCTCGTGACCCGCGCCAGGTTCCCGTTGGGCACCCAGGTCGCCTGGTAGATGGTCAGAGCCACGTTCATGTGCGCGCCGATGAAGCTGATCCCGGCCCAGGCGGCCAACCCCGTCAGCGGGTCGTCGCCGGCCGCCACGACCGCGGTCATGCCGACCCAGCCCCAGACGCAGAAGAGCAGGACGCGCATCTCCCGTCCACTCTCGGCCAGCCTGCAGTACCGGAAGAGCCACCGCGCGACGACGGCGCCGAGCGTCCCGCCGAATCCGGACGCGGCGAACAGGACGCCGATCATCGCGGTCGAGTCGAATTCGTGGTCGGCCTGGACGATGAGCATCAGGAAAATGGTCTGAAAGGCGAAGTTGGTCACCGCGGTGATGATGAGCACCATCCAGAGAAACGGATGCTTGGCCAGAAGTGCGACGCACTCCCGGAAGCCGGATAACTCTCGATCGGTGCGCCCCTCCGCCCGGAACCCCGCGTGCTGCATGCAATGCAGGGTGAATGCGGAGAACAGCGATGAGGCGGCGTCCGCGACGAAGGGCAGGGCGCGGTTGACGCCGTACAGGAAACCGCCGAGCGGCCGCCCGAGAAGCATCGCGATATGGCTGCGCGCCTCGTTTCTCGCCATCGCCTCGGGAAGCGCCTCGGCCGGGACGATGCGGGGGACGACGGTGACCTCGGTCAGGTTGTACAGGGCGGCGAGCGCCCCTTCCGCGGCCGCCGCGGCGACCAGCAGGTGGCCGGGATGGAAGTCGAGGAGGAGCCCGACGGCCAGCATCGCCGAGATCGTGAAGCGGGTGTACTGGCAGGTCAGCATGATCCGGCGGCGGTTGAAGCGATCCGCCACCATCCCGGCGGGCAGGTAGAGCAGCAGCCGCGGCCCGTTGGCGACGGCGGCGACCCAGCCGGCGAAGGCCGGGGAGTGGGTGAGCGACAGCGCCAGCAGCGGAAGCGCGATGGCCGCGTTCATGCTCCCGAGTTGGGAGGCTGCCGATCCGTTCCACAGATAGGCGAAATCGCGCGGCAATGCCGCCCGTGATTTCACGCGGACCTGCACGTCGTCCGGGGCGGCCACCTGAGGTGCCCTCCTTGTCGCTCATGGTGGCCGGTTTCACCAAGAGAAACTCGCCCGCCGATCGGGAGCCGGGCAGGACATGCCAACCCGAGAGATTCCCACTCATCGACGGCTGCGACGGTAAACGTGCGGAAATCGCTGATGGCGTGCTGACTCGAGAGCGGAACCTACGGCGGCACCGCAGGATCGGACCGCAGGCTGCACTCTAACGGAGTCGGTGGCGGAGACCACTTGGTTGCCAAAAAAAGGCGCTATCCGGCGAGTCTCGTGCCGTGTGACTTATACCGCGCAGGGCCTTGTTCGCCCCGTATGGCGGAATTCAGCGATCGGACGGCGGCGGGGCGGCGACGCTGTCGAAGCCGCAGACGGCCGACTCGCCCGGCGCGGCGAGGATCTCGCGGAGCGTCTGCTCGAAGACGGACCCGCCGATCTCGTCGCCCAGCTGGCGGAGGGAGAGCCCGGACACGTCGATCAGGGCGCCCTGGAACGTGGTCTCCTGCTGCTGCATGGTGTCTCCTCAAGCAGGTGCCGCCCGCGGCCCGCCATCCACGCGACGCCGATAAGAGCTACATGACGGCAAGTTATCAATCCAGCGGAGAAATTCCTAGCCCGGTGGCGGTTCTTCCGCCCGCACCGATGATCCATGGGCGAATCGCGTTGCGGCGCTGACGAAACGCCGTGGAGTGTGGACCGAAATTCGGATGGCAGGAAAACCCGGCTGTTCGCGAATTTGTGGCGGGTGACCCATTTCGCCGCCGCCGTGACTGGGATATTACGGTAACCGGACGTGAATGACGGCCTGTCGGCCCGACGGTGATTCGGCGAAGTGCGGAGGTGGGACGCATGGCGCACCCGCAGGCGGTTCCGGCGGTGTGGGGGAAGGTGCCGCTGCGGAACAAGAACTTCACCGGGCGCGAGGAGTTGCTGACCGAGCTCAAGACCGCCATCTCCCGGCAGGTCACCGCCGTGCTGCCGCACGCGCTGCACGGCCTCGGCGGGGTGGGCAAGACCCAGATGGCGGTGGAGTTCGCGTACCGCTACCAGGTCGATTACGACATCGTGTGGTGGGTTCCGGCCGACCAGCCGAAACTCGTCCTGCCGATGCTCGCGAACCTGGCGCCGCACCTCGGGCTGCCCTCGTCCGCGATCCTGGGCGTCGAGGACGCCGCCAACGCGGTGCTCGACGCGCTGCGCCGGGGCGACCCGTACGGTCGTTGGCTCGTGATATTCGACAACGCGGACGAACCGGAGGATCTCCAGGGCCTGCTGCCGCAGGGCGGCCACGTCCTCATCACCTCGCGCAACCCGCGGTGGGACAGTGTCGGCCACACCGTCCAGGTGGACGTCTTCACCCGCGAGGAGAGCATCGCCTTCCTCGACAAGCGCGTCCCGCGCACGATCAACGAGGGGGACGCCGACCGCCTCGCGCACGAGTTGGGCGACCTGCCGCTCGCGCTCGAACAGGCGGGCGCCCTCCAGGCCGAGACCGGCATCTCCGCCGCGGAGTACCTGCGGCTGCTCGCGGAGTACACCCGGCGGCTGCTGGCGGAGGGGAGGCCCACCGAGTATCCGGCCTCGATGACGGCGGCGTGGCGGCTGTCGGTGGACAGCCTCCGCGAGAAGCTCCCCGAGGCCGTCGAGCTGCTGCGCTGCTGCGCCTTCTTCGGTCCCGAGCCGATCCCGCGCGAGGTCTTCAGCCGCACTCCGCCCGGCATGAGCCAGCCGCTGGCCGGGCTGCTGCGCAACCCGATCAAGCTCGCCCGGGCGTTCGGCGAGGTGGGCCGCTACGCGCTGGCCAAGATCGACTCGGCGAGCCGGACCGTCCAGGTGCACCGGCTGATCCAGGCCCTGCTGCGGGACGAGCTGTCCCCCGCCGATCAGGCGCGGTTCCGCGGCGAGGTGCACATGCTCCTCGTGGCGGCGATGCCGCCCGATGACGTGGACTCCCCGACGAGCTGGCGCCGCTACGCGGAACTGACCCAGCACGTCGAGCCCGCCGCCGTCGCCCAGAGCCAGGACCCGGACGTCCGCAAGTTCGCCCTCAGCATCGTCCGGTACCTGCGGCAGTCGGGTGACTTCGCGTTCGCGCAGACCCTGGTCGAACGCCTCCTCGACCAGTGGGCGGCCGACTCCGGGGAGGACGACCTCGACCTCCTCGGAGGCAAGCGGCATTTCGGCATCATCCTGCGCGACCGGGGTGAGTACGGCGCCGCCTACGAGTCGAACCTGAAGGCCATGGAGCGGACGGAGACGCTGGTCGGCCCGAGCCACCCCATGACGCTGCAGCTCCTGAACTCGCTCGGCGCCGACCTGCGGGCTCGCGGCGACTTCTCGGACGCCCGCGATCACGACCTCCGCTCGGTGGAGCGCCACGAGGAGGTGTTCGGCCCCACCGCGGTCGACACGCTGCGGGCGATGCACAACCTGGCGCTGGACCACAGCCTGAACAGCGACCACGCCAAGTCGCGGGACCTGCACGAGACCGTCTACCTGCGCTACACCACGTCCGCGAACGCGTCCATGACCAACGTCAACAGCGCGCTCGGCGGGCTGGCGCGGTCGGTGCGCCTGTGCGGCGACTTCGCGGAGGCGTGCGATCTCGGCGAAGAGGCGTACGCCAAGTGCGTGGACGAGGTGGGCCCCGAGCACCCGCTGACGCTCCACGTGGCGAAGGACCTCACCATCGCCCTGCGCCGGTCCGGGGAGCTCGCCCGGGCGCTGGAGCTGGCCAAGGAGAACCACGCCCGCTACGTCCGGCTGTTCGGGCTCGACCACCCGGACACGCTCGCGTCCGCGATGTCCCTCGCCAACTGCCGGCGCAGCCTCGGCGACCTGGACTCGGCGCTGGAGCTCACCGCCGACACCGTCGTCCGGTACCCGAAGGTCTACGGCCCGGAGCACCCCTACAGCCACGGCTGCGCCGGGAACCTCGCGGTGCTGCGCCGGGTGCTCGGGGACGCCGAGTCCGCGCGGCGGGTGAACGAGAAGGCGCTCGCCGGGCTGGAGGTCAAGCTCGGGCGCGACCACCACTACTCGCTCAGCGTGGCCACCAACCTGGCGAGCGACCTGCTGGCGCTGGAGGAGACCGACTCGGCGAGCCGGCTCGGGCGCGGGACGCTGCGCCGGCTGCGGGCGACGGTCGGCGAGGAGCACCCGCTGACCATGGCCTGCGCCGCCAACCTGGCGGTGGCCCTGCGCGCGAACGGCGAGGAGGACGAGGCCGCCCGGCAGCACAAGGAGGTCATGGACGTCTACGCGCGAAGGCTCGGCCTGGAGCACCCGGACGCCGTCGTCGCGGCCGAGTGGCGGAGCCTCGACTGCGACTTCGACCCGCCGCCCATCTAGCCCCGGTCGCCGGACCCGCCGTTGCGCCGCCGCCAGGCGGCCAGGTGCCGGGCGGCGATGTCGCGGGCCCGGCGGAGCGCCTCGTCCGGCACCGGCTCGTCCAGCCAGGCCCGGACGGTGCGGCCCATCTCGTCGACGAACAGGGCGCCCTCGGGGGTGAGCCGCCCGCTGCCGGCGAGGGTGCGGATCACGTACTCGGTGGCCGCCCGCCAGCGCGCGAAGTCGCCGCCCGCGCGCAGCGCCGCCGCGCCCTCCTCGTGCCGGCGCTGCGTGCGCCAGAACGCCGCGATCGCGAGGTGGGCGTAGGCGCCCTGCAGCAGGCCGGCGGTCGGCCTCGGGTCCTCCCGCCAGGGAGCGTAGTAGGTGCTGCCGTCGTCGGGCCGGGTCAGCCGGACGAGGTCCAGCAGCGCGGCCAGCTTGGCGTGCTGGACCTCGTGGACGAGCGTGACCGCGAAGTGGGCGGCGTCGGGCGGGCTGGACAGCGCGACGCTGCCGAAGACGTCCCGCGAGCTGGCGCTGGACATGCCCCGCGCGGGCGGGGCGAGGGGCGTCAGCACGGTGATGAGCGCGGCGACCTCCTCGGCCGCCGGACGGTGGTGGTCGACCAGGATCCGCCAGGCGTCGGCGAGGGTCGACCGCCAGGACTCGAGCTCGTCCGCGGGGAGGCGGTGGGGGAGCCGCTCGCCGCCGGGCATGCGGTCGGGGTCGTGGTCGTCGAGGAGGAAGGCGACGGCCGCGCCCCGGTGCGAGGCGGTCAGGCGGCGCAGCGCCTCCCAGCCCGGCGCGTCCTCGTGGACGTCGGCGGGCAGCCGGGTCCGGACGTCCCCGGCGGTGATCTCCGCGCCGCCGGGGCCCGTCCGGACGAGCGCGCTCGCGCGGCCGGGCACCGGCGCGCGGCCGAGGCCGGGCAGGACGACGGAGCCGGAACGCGCCGGGACCTCGATCTCGGCGCGGAACCCGGCCCTGACCGCGGCCGCGGCGGCGAGCGCGGCGTACTCGCCGGGGCGGGCGGCGCCGGGTTCGGCCAGGGTGCGCCGCGCCCATTCGCCGACCGTCGGGTACCGCAGGACGGCGTCGACGGCCCGGGGGTCGGCGTCCTGGATCCGCGCGAGCAGGCCGTGGGCGCGGACCGCCGCCGGGCCCGCCGCGCCCAGCACGCCGCGCAGCAGCAGGAGGCGCTTGCTGTACTGCGACCTGAGCAGCAGGTCCGCCGCGGACGCGCCGCCGCCTCCCGCGGCGAGCGCGAGGAGGGTCTTCTCCGGGACCTCGTGGACGCCGGGGACGCCGGGGCTGCCGGGATTCATGCACCCCGCTCCTCGGCGGACGCCGTGTGCGTGAGCGCGGCCACGTCCTCGGCGACCGCGTCCCGGATGTGGGTGACGAGGCGGAACAGGTCATTGCAGTACACAGAGGCGTTGGCGAACCCTGCCCCGGACCGGTACCGGTGCGTGTAGAGCCCGCCCCCGCACACCCGGTGGACGGGGCAGGCCGTGCACGTCGGGGCGAGCGCGCGGCGGCCGATCTGGCGGGCGGCCATCGCGGGCAGCATGAGCGCGGCGTCGAACGGGTCGCGGCCGACGTGCAGGGCCGTCTGGGTCGCCCCCTCGTAGGCCGACTTCAGCGTGTCGACCTGCTCGATGGCGCCGTTCGTCTCCACGACGGCGACGCCGACCGGCGAGAGCCCGATCCCCTCGCTGTGCGACGGCCGGCCGAGCAGTAATCGGATGATCTCGGTGAACAGCCGGACCCGGGTCTCCCGGACGGGCGCCCGGTACCAGCGGTCGAACACCGCGACCAGCCAGTCGCCGTAGGGTGTCCCGGAGCCGGTGCCGAGGCCGGGCGGGGGAGTGTCCCAGTTTCCGTGCGGGAGCAGGAAGTCGACGATCCGGGGACGGTGCGCGAGCAGCGCCTCGTAGGTGCCGACCGGGTCGTTGTCCAGGTCGATCGCGCTGAGCAGCCCGGTGAAGAGGTGGCGGTACGCGGGCGCCGTCAGCCGTCGCAGCCCGGCCATGACCTCCCGGTGACTTCCGGCTCCGTTGGCGCGGCGGCGGTGCCGGTCGTGGCCCTCCTCGTCGCCGTCCAGGCTGACGCTCACCAAAATGCCGAGTTCGTCGAAGAGTTTCAGGTAGACCGAATCGAGGAGCACCCCATTGGTCTGGACATGGAAAGTCGCCGAAGTCGAAGAATCCAGCGCCGAATTGACCGCCTCGACCGCGTACCTGAGGTGTTCGGGCCCGGCGAGCAACGGTTCTCCGCCGTGCAGGATCACGGTGATCCGGGGCAGGGCGTTGGACCGCGCGTGCTCGGCGATCCGGGCGGCGACGTGGTCGATCGTGGCCCGTGACATGCGCCGCGGCTGGCGCCGCCAGCTCTGGTCGGCCATCTCGTACATGTAGCAGTAGGAGCACGCGAGATTGCACCTGCTGTGTATTTTCAGCACGAACTCGCGGAACGGGGTGGGCCGCCAGCCCTGTTCGAGCAGCTCCTGCACGCTGAGCGTGGCCGGCCATTCGCCGGCGGTGGACGCCGGTGCCGCACTCACGGTCACACCGATCAACTCCCAGGTCGAGTTCCGGCACGGCAGAGTACGCCCCATTACATTTATATACACATCTTCGTGATCAGTGAATAGCGCGGGCGGCGCGGTTTTCGGCGGGCGGCGTACGCTCTTCGGGTGCGCACCATCATCGCCGCTTATGAGCAGACGGTCCGGTCCAGCCTGGAGCTTGCCTCGACGTTGGACGGGCCCGACTGGGACCTCCCGACCGAATGCCCCGGCTGGACGGTCAAGGACCAGTTCTCCCACCTCGCCGGGGTCGAGCTGGCCCTGCTGGGCGACCCCGCCCCGGACGTCGAGGTGCCGGAGTTCGAGCACGTCCGCAACGACTTCGGCAAGTTCATGGAGGTCGCCGTCCACGCGCGGCGGCCGGTGCCGGGCCCGGAGGTCGCGGCGCAGCTCGCGGACGCGCTGGAGCGCCGCCTCGCCGAGCTGCCCGGTCTGGACCCGGAGCGCGTCGTCATGTGCCCGGACGGTCGCGAGGGCTCCTACACCCGCTTCATGAAGTTCCGCGCCATGGACTGCTGGACGCACGAGCAGGACGTCCGCCGCGCGGTCGGCCGTCCGGGCAACCTCGACGCCCCGGCGGCGCGGTGCTTCTGGGAGCTGATGAGCGCGGGCCTGCCGCGCGTCGTGGCGCGGAAGGCGGGCGCGGAGCCGGGCCGGTCGGTCGCGTTCCGGATCTCCGGCCCGCCCTCCTTCCACGTGGCCGTCCGGGTGGACGACGACCGCCGGGGCCACCTCGCCGAGGCCGCGGGCGCCGGAGCCGACCCGGCGGCCGAGCTGTCCATGGACTGGGAGGGCTACGTCCGGCTGACCGCCGGGCGGTGCGCGCCGGGCGCCGTCGCGGTGGGCATCGACGGCGACCGTGAGCTGGCCTCGCGGGTGCTGGCCGCCATGGCGATGACGCCCTAGCCGTCCTCCGGCGCGGGACGGTGCCGGACGGCCCCCGGGAAGTGCCCGGCGAGCAGGTCGGGCGACTCCTGGCGGCCGTCCAGGACGCGGCTCGTCCGGTTCACCACCCGCCACCCGAACGGGGTGCGGCGCAGCCGCCAGCGGTTCGCGGTGGCGCGGCGGACGAAGAAGCCGTCCGGCCCGTGCACGATCATCAGGGTGTAGCCGGTCGCGGTCGCCTCGTCGCCGGACACGACGACGTGCGGCGGCCCGGCGAAGTGCGCGCACCCCCCGGCGATGAAGCCCTGGTGGCCCTCGGAGCGCACCATCGCCTCGACCTCCGCGCGGCCGGACATCAGCAGCTCGTCCACGTCGTAGACGCCGTCCTCGGCCCACAGCGCGGCGACGTCGGCGGCGCAGCCGCTGTCGACCAGCGGGGCGTAGGACAGGATCAGCCGGGTGACGGCGCGCTCGTCCTCCAGGAGGCGGAGCCGCGCCTCAAGCGCGTTCAGCCGAGTCTCGACGTCGGTCATCGCACCTCCCCGAAGGTCAGCTCGAAGGGGCCCGCCAGCTCGCGCAGCGCGGCGAGCTGGTCGCGGTAGTGGTCGGGCGAGGTGGACGCGAACCGGGCGCCCGCGATCGTCGCGCCCGCGTCGCGCAGTTCCGCGAGGGCGGCGCCGGCGGCGTCCGGGTCGCCGATCGGGTCGAGCGGGCGGGGCGTCCCGAGGACCACGTCGAACCCGGCCGGGACGTCGGCGTCCGCGAGCATCGCGGCGAGCGTGCCGAGCGGCAGCCCGAACGGGACCCAGCCGTCGGCGTCCAGCGCGCGGCGCAGCGACCGGGCCGTCCGGCCGCCGATCCAGATCGGGACGCGCTCCTGCACGGCGTGCGGCTCGACGACCAGCCCGGCGAAGTCGTAGTACTCGCCGTGGTACTCCGGCAGCCGCTTCGACAGGGACGCGCGGAGCGCGGCGATCGCGTCGTCCGCGCGGGCGCCGCGGTCCGCGAACGGGGCGCCGAGCAGCGCGAACTCCTCCTGGAGGCTGCCGACGCCGAGGCCGAGCGTGAGGCGCCCGCCGCTGACCCGGTCGAGCGTCCCGTACCGCTTGGCGATCGCGAGCGGATGGTGGTACCCGACGACCAGGACGTGCGTGGCGAGCCGGATCCGGGACGTCCGCGCCGCGATGTGCCCGAACGTGGCGAGCGGGTCCCAGTAGACCCCGCCGCGCCGCTCGGCCGCCTCGACCGGGACGGCGACGTGCTCGCTGCAGCTCAGATGGTGGTAGCCGAGCCGGTCGGCGGTCTCGGCGATCCGGGCGATGTCCTCGATGCCCGCGTCCAGCTCCCAGGCGGCGGGCCCGGGCGGCGGCTGCGCCACCACCGGTGTGACGATGCCGACACGCATCGTTGCTCCCCTCGTCGCAGGAAAACGTTCTATCACGGTGTTTCACTCGCGACACGAGCCGGGGTCGGCCCGGGAAGCTCGGTCTGACCTCGCTTTACGCCGCCCCTTCCCAGAAGACCAAGCGGTTGCTAGATTCCAGATAACCAGAATTCATTTCAGTTGTTCTCTGGGAGGTGCGATGACCGAGGTCATGGCGTCCGGAGCGGCCGCGCCACCACCACCGCCACCACCACCGCCGCAGCAGTCGCCGCCGTCGATGATCGAGCGGATGACGCTGATCCTGGACGCCTTCAGCGGCCCGACCGCCCGGCTGACCCTGGAGGACGTCGCCCGCCGCACCGGGCTGCCGCGCTCCACCGCGCACCGGATCCTGGACCAGCTCGTCCGGCAGCGCTGGCTCGCGCACCACTCGTTCGGCTACGGCCTCGGGCAGCGCGCCCTCGGCCTCGGCGGCCGGGACGGCGGGCACGGCAGGGTCCGCGAGGCGGCGGCGCCGCTGCTGCACGAGCTGCAGGTCACGACCGGGCTCGTCGCGCACCTCGCCGTCCTGGACGGCGCCGAGGTCTACTACCTGGACAAGCTCGGCGGGCGGCTCGCCGCGTCGGTGCCGTCCCGGGTCGGCGGGCGGGCGCCCGCGCACTGCACCGCGCTCGGCAAGGCGATGCTCGCCTGGCTGGAGCCCGAGCGGGTGGACGCGCTGCTCGGCCCCGAGATCACCCGGCTCACGAGCCGCACCATCGGCGAGATCCGCACGCTGCACCAGGAGCTGCACCGGATCCGGCAGCGCCGCGGGCTCGCGTTCGAGCGCGGCGAGTCCTTCCCCGGCATCGCGTGCGTGGCGGCGGCGATCCGCGGCGCGGAGGGCCCGGTCGCCGGAATCTCGCTGGTCGGCGACATCCGCGCGCCGCTGGAGAACGTCGCGCCGCTCGTCGTCACGGCGGCGCGGGAGACGTCGCGGATCCTGTTCCCCGGCCTCGAATCCGGGACGCGCGGGTCCGGCACGCGCGGCGGCGGCCGGGCGGGAGCGCGGGCCCGGCGGAGCGCGGCCGAGCGCGGCGCCGAGGCGGCGACGTGGTCGCCGGAGACGATGAACCGGCTGCTGGCCGTGGACGGCCGCGGCGACTGGATGTGACGGCGGGCCCCGGTCCCTACCCGCGGGTCAGCCCCAGCCCCAGCGGTCGCCGACGCCCCACGGGTCCGGCGCGATCGGCGCGTCCGGCTCGTTGATCCCGAACCGGCTGCGGAAGAACACCATCGGCCGCCGCCAGGCGCCGTCCCGGACGTCGTGCCGCTCGACGCCGAGGACGCGTCCGATCACCACCTCGTGGTCGCCCGCCCGGTGCACCCCGTGGACGACGGCGTGCACGCAGAGCAGGACGTCCCGCAGCACGGGCGTGCCCCAGGGCGACACGTCCCAGTCCAGGCCGTCGAACTTGGCGCCCCGGCTCGACCCGAACCGCTCGCACAGGTCGCGCTGCTCCTCGGCGAGGACGTTGACGCAGAACCGTCCCGCCGACCGGATCCGCGGCCACGACCGGCCGCGGACGTCCGCGCAGAACAGGATCAGCGGCGGCTCCAGCGACACCGACGCGAACGACTGGCACGCGAATCCGACGGCCTCGCCGCCGTCGAGCGCGGTGACGACGGTGACGCCGGTGGCGAACTCCGCCATGGCCTTGCGGAACTCGGCCGGGTCGGGGGTGTCGCCGGGCGCGGTTCCGGGCTGGTCGGTGAGCGCTCGGTCGGCTGGCATCTGTCCACCTCGGGGGTCGTCGCGGGGGCCGCCCGCGTCCAGAACTCGGTTCGGGCCGCGCGCGTGGTGCTAGTCAAAGTGTCCATGACGGTCAAGCGCGCCCGGCGATCCCGATGAGTGGAAGGCGCCGCGAACCGGGCGGGGGACGGCCGCCGTGAGACGCGCGTCCCGCTGATCGGGATCGGCGGGACGGCCCCGGCCCGGCCGCGATTACGTTCCGGGCAAGCCCATCCTCGGAGGACTGAGAGACCATGCCCACGGAGTTGACCCACGCGTCGACGTCGCGCGAGCTCGCCACCGACCGGGGCGTCCTGCGCTACCACGAGGCGGGCGAGGGACCGCCGCTGCTGATGCTGCACGGCTCGGGCCCCGGCGTCACCGGCTGGCGGAACTTCGGGGGGAACCTCGCCCGGTTCGCCGAGCGTTTCCGGTGCCTGGTCCTCGAACTCCCGGGGTTCGGGGTGAGCGACCCGACCGGCGAGCACCCGATGGCGGCGGCGGGCGGCGCGGTCGTCCGCTTCCTGGACGGCCTCGGCCTCGACCGGATCGACGTGATCGGCAACTCGATGGGCGGCATCGTCGGGACGCAGGTCGCGCTGAAACACCCGGACCGCGTCCGGCGGCTCGTCACGATCGGCGGGATCGGCCGCAACGTCTTCAGCCCCGGCCCCGGCGAGGGCATCAGGCTGCTGATGGAGTTCACCGACGACCCGACGCGCGAGCGGCTCGTCCGGTGGCTGCACTCGATGGTCTACGACCGGCGGATCGTCACCGAGGAGATGATCGAGGAGCGCTGGGAGCAGGCCACCGACCCGGACACGCTCGCCGCCGCGCGCCGCATGTACGGGTCGAAGGCGATGGCGGCCCGCGCGAAGGCGATGGCGGCTTCGGACGAGCCGCCGTACTGGGCGATGCTCCACAAGCTCAGGGCCAAGACCCTCATCACCTGGGGACGGGACGACCGCGTCAGCCCGGTCGACATGGTCCTCGTCCCGATGCGGACGATCCCCGACGTCCAGGTGAACATCTTCCCGAACTGCGGGCACTGGGTGATGATCGAGCAGAAGTCCGCCTGGGAAAGCGCCGTTCTCGCCTTTCTGACCCAGGAGGACGATTCATGACCGAGTGGGATCACGAGTTCGACTTCGTGGTCGTGGGCAGCGGCGGCGGCGGAATGGCCGCCGCGCTCACCGCCCGCGACGCCGGGATGAGCGTGCTCGTCGTCGAGAAGGGCTCGAAGTTCGGCGGCTCCACCGGGATCTCCGGCGGCGGCATCTGGATTCCGAACAATCCGACGCTGAGATCGCGCGGCCACGACGACAGCCGCGAGTCGATCCGCCGCTACCTCGACCTGCTCACGCAAGGCCGGGTCCCGGCCGCGCGGCTCGACGCGTTCGTCGACAACGGCCCCGCCGCCATGGAACTCATCTGCAAGAGCAAATGGATGCGGTTCTTCTGGACGAAGGGCTACGCCGACTACCACCCCGAACTGGAGGGCGGGCGCCCGCTCGGCCGCTCCATCGAGGCGAAGCCGTTCGACACCCGCAAACTCGGCGAGGACGAGAAGTACCAGCGTCCGAACAACATGAAGGGCCCGCTCGGCCTCTGGATCACCAGCAAGGACTACCACGACCTCGCGATGGCGAAGCGCACCTGGGCGGGACGCCGGGCGTCGCTGGTCGCGGCGTGGCGGGTGTCGTCCAACCTCGTCCTGCGGCGGCACATGGCGACCGGCGGGCGCGCCCTCGTCGCCCGGCTGCGGATGGCGCTGAAGGACGCCGGGATCCCGCTCTGGCTGAAGACCGGCATGACGGAGCTGGTCAGCGAGGACGGCCGGGTCACCGGCATCGTCGCCGCGCGCCGGGACGGGACGGCGCTGCGGATCCGCGCCCGCAAGGGCGTCCTCCTCGCGACCGGCGGGTTCGACCACAACCAGGAGATGCGCGACCGCTACCTGCCGAAGGGCGGCCGGGAGGACTTCGCCATGGGCGCCCGGGAGAACACCGGCGACGGCATCCGCGCGGGCGAGGGCCTCGGCGCCGCGCTCGACCTGATGGACGACGCCTGGTGGATGCCCGCCGTCCGGCACCCGGCCGGGGCGACGATCCCGCTCGTGTCCGAGCGCGCCATCCCGCGCCAGGTCATCGTGTCGCCGGCCGGGACGCGCTTCACCAACGAGGCCGCCCCGTACGTCAACTTCGTCCACGACCAGCTCGCGGGCGGGCACGTCCCCGCCTGGTTCGTGATGGACGCCAGGGCCCGCGCGCGCTACCCGTTCGCGCAGATCCTGCCGGGCGCGCCGATCCCGAAGGCGTTCTACGACGCCGGGACGGCGGTCAAGGCCGACACGATCGAGGCGCTCGCGACCGCGATCGGCGTCCCGCCGGACGCCCTGGCGAAGACCGTCGAGCGGTTCAACGGCCACGCCCGCGCGGGCAGGGACCCCGACTTCGGGCGCGGCGACTCCGCCCACGACCGCTACTACGGCGACCCGAACCTGCCGAACCCGAACCTGGACGTCATCGACACCGCGCCCTACTACGCGTTCCGGCTGGAGGTCGGGGACCTCGGCACGAAGGGCGGGCTGGTGTCCGACGAGCACGCCCGCGTGCTGCGCGCGGACGGCTCGGTCATCGACGGCCTGTACGTGACGGGCAACTCGTCGGCGTCGGTGATGGGCAACGAGTACGCGGGGCCGGGCGCGACGATCGGCCCGTCCATCGTGTTCGGCTACATCGCGGCGCGGCACGCCGCCCGCGCCGGAGGCGCCGGGACATGACGGCGCTGAAGGCGCGGGTCGTCGACGTCGTCCACGAGACGGCGGACGCGCGCTCGCTCGTCCTCGAACCCGCCGAGGGCGACCGGGACCGGTTCTCCTACCGGCCCGGGCAGTTCCTGACCGTCCGGGTCCCGGCGGGGGACGGCTGGGCGGCCCGCTGCTACTCGCTGTGCAGCTCGCCGCTCACCGACGACCGGCTGAAGGTGACGGTCAAGCGGGTGGACGGCGGCCTCGGCTCCAACTGGATCTGCGACAACGTCACGGCGGGCGACGTGCTGGAGGTGCTGCGCCCGGCGGGCACGTTCACGCCGTCCTCGCTGGACGAGGACCTGCTGCTCGTCGCGGGCGGCAGCGGCATCACCCCGGTCATGTCGATCCTGAAGTCGTGCCTGGCGGGCGGGCGCGGCAGGGTCGCGCTCCTCTACGCCAACCGGGACGAGCGGTCGGTGATCTTCGCGAGCGAGCTGCGCGCGCTCACCGAGCGGCACCCCGACCGGCTGACGGTCGTCCATCTGCTGGAGTCGGTGCAGGGGCTGCCGACGTCCGCCGCTGTCCGCTCCCTGGCCCTGCCCTACACCGGGCGGCCGGCGTTCGTCTGCGGCCCGGAGGTCTTCATGGACCTGGTCACGGACGCGCTCGGCGACTTGGGGCACCGCGTCCACGTCGAACGCTTCTTCTCCCTGGAGGGCGACCCGTTCGAGGATCCCGACGAACCGGAGGCGACGGAGGCCGCCGCGGACGCCGCCGAGATCGAGGTCGAGATCGACGGCGAGACGCGGACCGTCCCGTGGCCGAGATCCGACCGCCTCCTGGACGCCCTCCTCCGCGCCGGGGTCGACGCCCCGTTCTCGTGCCGGGAGGGCAACTGCTCCGCCTGCGCCTGCGTGGCGCTGGAGGGCGAGGTCACGCTCGACGCCAACGCGGTCCTCGACGAGCGGGACCTCGCCGACGGCCTCATCCTCGCCTGCCAGGCGAGACCGGTCAGCGACCGGCTCAAGATCACCTACGACGGCTGAACACGGACACGGGAGAGGCGATGACAGCAGGGCGGGCGAAACGCGTGCTCGACACGATCATGGAAAGGGCGGAGCAGATCCGCGAGCTCGGCCCCGCCAACGAGGCCCTCGGCAGGCTGGACGACAAGGCCGCGCAGGCGCTCCGCGAGGCCGGGGTCATCCGGCAGCTCCAGCCGGAGGCGCACGGCGGCCTTGAGGTCCACCCGCGCGAGTTCGCCGAGACGGTGATGGGCGTCGCCGCCCTCGACGGGTCCACCGGCTGGGTCGCGGGGATCGTCGGCGTCCACCCGTGGGAGATGGCCTACGCCGACCCGAGGGTCCGCGACGAGATCTGGGGCGACGACCCGGACGTGTGGATCGCGTCCCCCTACGCGCCGATGGGCGTCGCCCGCCCGGTGGACGGCGGCTACGTGTTCAACGGCCGCTGGCAGTTCTCCTCCGGCACCGACCACTGCGACTGGATCTTCCTCGGCGGGATGGTCGGCGACGCGGACGGCAAGGTCGCCCAGCCGCCCCGCTCGCTGCACCTCATCCTGCCCCGGTCCGACTACGAGATCGTCGAGGACTCCTGGGACGTCGCCGGGCTCAAGGGCACCGGCAGCAAGGACGTCGTCGTCAAGGACGCCTTCGTCCCCGCCTACCGGACGCTGGAGTACGGCAAGGTCGTGGACGGCTCCGCCGCCCGCGAGGCGGGGCTGACCAACCCGTCCTACCTGATGCCGTTCTCCTGCGTGTTCCCGCTCGGCATCACCTCCGCCGTCATCGGGATCGCGGAGGGCGCGCTCCACCACCACCTCGCCTACCAGCGGAACCGCGTCCAGATCACCGGCACGAAGATCAAGGACGACCCGTACGTGCTGTACGCGATCAGCGAGGCGGCGGAGGAGATCAAGGCGTCCAGGACGGCCCTGCTCGACAATTGCTCGCGCGTCTACGACCAGGTCGCGGCGGGGCACCGGCCGACGTTCGCGGAGCGCGCGGCGGGCCGCCGCACCCAGGTGCGGGCGGCGTGGCGGGCGGTGCAGGCCATGAACGAGATCGTCGTCCGGTCGGGCGGGAACGCGATGCGCAGCGACAACCCGATCCAGCGGTTCTGGCGGGACGCGCACGTCGGGCTCGCGCACGCCATCCACGTCCCGGGCGCCGTGTACCACGTGTCCGCGCTGACCGAACTGGACATCGAGCCCCCGCACGGCCCGATGCGCTCCATGATCTGAACCGACGAGGAAGGGGCATTCCGGTGACGCAGATCCGAGGGCTCGGATATCTGAAGGTCCAGACCCGCCATATCGGCCGGTGGCGCGAGTTCGCGCTCGACGGGCTCGGGTTCGCGGAGGGCGCCGGGCCCGACCCGGACGGCCTCTACCTGCGCATGGACGAGCGCCGCTCGCGCCTCCAGGTATTGCCCGGCGACAGCGACAAAGTGCTGGCCGTGGGATGGGAAGTGCGCGACCAGTACGCGCTGGCCGCCGTCCGGGAGGCGGTCGAGAAATCCGGCCGCGAGGTCCGGACGCTCACCCCGAAAGAGGCCGCGGAGCGCGACGTCGAAGAGGCGATCGCGTTCACCGACCCCGGCGGCACACCGGTCGAAGTGTTCTTCGGGCCGGTGCTCGACCACAGCCCCGTCCGGACGGGATTCGCGCAGAGGTTCGTCACCGGCGCCATGGGAATGGGGCACGTCGTCCTTCCCACGCCCCATTTCGCCGAGACGGTCGCGTTCTACAACGAGGTCCTCGGATTCCTGCCGCGCGGCGCGATGAAGGTCGGCGGCGGCCGGGTCCGCATCCGGTTCATGGGCGTCAACCAGCGGCACCACAGCATCGCGATCTGCCCGGCCCCGCACGACGGGGACCCGGGGCTCGTCCACCTGATGGTGGAGGTCGACACGCTGGACGCGGTCGGAATCGCGCTCGACACCGTCAAGGAGAAGGGCTTCTCCATCTCCTCGACGCTCGGACGGCACACCAACGACAAAATGGTGTCGTTCTACGTCCGCGCGCCCGGCGGATGGGACATCGAATACGGCTGCGAGGGCATGCTCGTCGACGAGACCTATTACACCGCCGAAGAGATCACCAAGGACAGCTACTGGGGCCATGACTGGTCCGGCTCCGAACCGCTGGCCGCCTTCGTCCCGCCGGGGAAGTGAATGGACTCCCGTTCTTCGGTCGAGCGTTCTTCGGTCGAGCCGTTCGCGCTGCGCGACGTCCCGGCGTTCGACCACGAGTGCGACGTGCTGGTCGCCGGGTTCGGCTGCGCGGGCGCGGCGGCGGCGTCCGAGGCGGCGCGGGCGGGCGCGGACGTGCTCGTCCTGGAGCGGGCGAGCGGCGCGGGCGGCTCGTCCGCGCAATCCGGCGGCGAGCTGTATCTGGGCGGCGGCACCGCGATCCAGAAGGCGTGCGGCTTCGACGACGACCCCGACACGATGTTCGCCTATCTGGAGGCGGCGCTCGGACCGCACGCCGACACCGGGAAGCTCCGGCTCTACTGCGACGGGAGCGTCGAGCACTTCGAATGGCTCCGGGAGTGCGGCGTGCCGTTCAACCCGACCTTCTACGACAAGCCGACGTGGATGCCGCTGTCCGACGAGGGGCTCATGTGGCTGGGGGAGAACTCCTGGCCGTACAACACCCTCGCGAGGCCCGTGCCGCGCGGGCACCGTCCGGCGGCGAGCGGGTTCGGCGGCGGGATCCTCATGGAGCGGCTGGCGGCCGCCGCGCTCGCGGCCGGGGCCGCCGCGCACACCGACACGCTGGCGACGAACCTGGTCCTGGCCGACGACGGCCGCGTCGCCGGGGCCGTCGCGCGCAAGTACGGCAAGGCCGTCTTCTACCGGGCGCGGACGGCGGTGATCCTCACCACCGGCGGGTTCGTCGACAACGAGGAGATGCTCGCCGACCACGCGCCCGTCCTGCTCGGCCACGGCAAGGTCAGCGACGGCCTGGACGACGGCTCCGGCATCCGGATGGCCGCCGCGGTCGGCGCCGCCACCCGCCGCATGGGCGTCGTGGAGATCGCGCTCACCGCCCTGCCCGCGATGGTGTGCCGGGGCATGCTCGTGGACGGTCTCGGCCGCCGCTTCGTCAACGAGGACGTCTACCCCGGCCACTGGAGCGTCCACGCGGTCAGGCACCAGCCCGGCCCCTACTGGACGATCATCGACGAGGAGGGGTTCGAGGACGTCCCCGAGCCTGACCGGTGGGGCCTGCGCCCCCGCTACGTCACCGAGACGCTCGCCGAACTGGAGGCGTCGCTCGGCATGCCGCCCGGCTCGCTGGAGACGACCGTCGAGACCTACAACCGGCACGCCGAGAGGGGCGAGGACCCGTATTTCCACAAGGACCCGAAGTGGTTGCGCCCGCTCAAGCCCCCGTTCGCGGCGATCGACCCGCGCGCCGGGTTCTTCGGCGGCGGCGCGGGCCAGGGCGGCAGCGGCGTCGCCGGGTTCACGCTCGGCGGGCTGCGCACCACGGCGGACGGCGAGGTCCTGAACGGCTCGGGCGTCCCCGTCCCCGGCCTGTTCGCGGCGGGACGCGCGGCGTCCGGCATGCACGGCGAGGGCTACGTCTCCGGGACCTCCCTCGGCGACGGCACGTTCTTCGGCCGCCGCGCGGGCCGCGCCGCCGCCCGCACGTCCTGACGCCCGGCAGGCCCGCTCCGGTTGCGAAGGTAATCCCGGATATCTAATATCCAGATTATGCGGATGAGCGAGGGGGTCGAGTGGGCGGTGCACAGCTGCCTCAACCTGACCTGGCTGGAGCCGGGTGAGGCGGTTCCGGCGGCCCGGCTGGCGGCCTTCTACGAGCTGCCCGCGGCCTACCTGAACAAGCAGTTGCAGGCGCTGGCCAGGGCGGGCATCCTCGCGTCCACCCCCGGACCGCGCGGCGGG
Source organism: Actinomadura chibensis NBRC 106107 (assembly GCF_001552135.1). Taxonomy (GTDB): domain Bacteria; phylum Actinomycetota; class Actinomycetes; order Streptosporangiales; family Streptosporangiaceae; genus Spirillospora; species Spirillospora chibensis. The sequence goes on from NZ_BCQP01000045.1 coordinate 33,031, forward strand.
TTCCGGCTCGCGCGCCGCGCCGAGGACATCACGCTCATGGACGTGGTGGCCGCCATCGAGGGCCCCGAGGAGGCGTTCCGCTGCGAGGAGGTCCTCCGGCGGGGGCCCGGGGAGCACGAGGGCGTCGACTACCGCAGGCGGTGCCTCGTCTCCCAGTCCATGCGGCGGGCGGAGCTCGCCTGGCGCCGCGAGCTGGCCGCGCAGACCCTCGCCGACCTGCGGGAGACCGTGGAGCGGCGGCGTCCGTCGACGCCCGCCGACACCCGCGCCTGGTTCGCCCGCCTGCGCACCTGACCGCGGCCGCGCCGCCCGCGCGGGCGTCCGCGTCCACCAATCCTGGATATTCCATAGCAAGATTTGGAGAGGAAGCAGCCATGCAGCCACGGATGAGCATCCGGAAGCCCGCCGCCGAGGGGTACAAGGCGATGCTCGCGCTGGAGGGGTACATCAACGCCAGCGGCGTCCCGCATGCCACGTTGAACCTGGTCAGGCTGCGCGTCAGCCAGATCAACGGGTGCGCGTTCTGCGTGCGGATGCACGCCGCCGAGGCCAAGGAGGGGGGCGAGACCGACGAGCGGCTCTGGTCGGTGGCGGCCTGGCGCGAGGCGCCGTTCTACACCGACGAGGAGCGGGCCGCGCTGGCCCTCGCCGAGTCCGCCACGCGGATCGCCGACGATCCCGCCGGGGTGCCGGACGACGTCTGGAACGACGCCGCCGACCACTACGCCGAGGCCGACCTCGCCGCGCTCGTCATGACGATCGCCGCGATCAACGCCTGGAACCGGATCAACGTCACGCTGCGGAACCCCGCGGCGTCCCACTGAGAGGAACGACGATGGCGAGCGGCCCGCCCGCGGCAGGCGGTCGGGCGGGCCGCTCCCGTCCGCTACTCGGCGGCGCCGACGGTCAGGACGACCTTGCCGCGGCCGTGGCCGGTCGCGACCTCGCGGTGCGCGTCCGCCGCCCGGTCCAGCGGGAACACGCCGCGCACGTGGACGCGCAGCCGCCCCTCGGCGTAGAAGCGGCCCGCCTCGGCGACGCGGGACGCCGACCGCCTGTCCGGGGTCGTCCGGACGCCGAGCGACGCCGCCCGCGCGTGGTCGACCAGCGTGATGACGCGGTCCCTGTCCTTGACGAGGTTCAGCGACACGTCCAGGGCGTGGCCTCCGGCGCCGTCGAGCGCGGCGTCGACCCCGCCGGGCGCGGCGGCGCGGACGCGCTCCTCCAGCCCGTCCCCGTAGGCGACCGGGACCGCGCCGATCGAGCGCAGGTAGTCGTGGTTGCCCTCACTCGCGGTGCCGATCACGGTCGCGCCCGCGATCCGGGCGAGCTGGACGGCGACCGTCCCGACCGCGCCCGCCGCCGCGTGCACGAGCAGCGTGTCCCCTTCGCCGACGCCCATCGCCTCAAGCGCGATGTGCGGGGTCATCACGGCGGCCGGGAAGCCGCCCGCGACCTCCCACGGCATGCCCTCGGGCCGGGCCGTCACCGCGGCCGCCGGGACGGCGACGTACTCCGCGTAGGCGTTGAGACGGCAGTTGCCGACCACCTCGTCCCCGATCTTCACGTCGGTGACGCCCGCGCCGACCTGGTCGACCACGCCCGCGAACTCGTTGCCGGGGACGCGCGGGAAGCCGTCCGGCGTCCCCGGCGGCGTCCAGCCCTCCCGGATGGCCAGGTCGTACGGCTGCACACCGGCCGTCACCACCCGGACCCGCACCTCGCCCGGCCCCGCCTCGGGCGCCGGGACGTCCAGCACCCTCAGCACGTCCGGCCCGCCCGGCTCCTCGAATCCCGCGACCCGCATGGTCGTCCCCCCTCCGTCGTCGTCTGGAAGGGGACGCTATGACCTCAACCAAACCTGAGGTCAATTCTTAGGCAGCATCCGCCGCATCAGGGCGTGCGCGTCGGCGACCAGTTCGGCGCGCGGGAAGCCCGCGCGCTGCCGCGCCGTCTCGTAGTTGCCGCCCGCGACCCAGACGGGGCCGTCCGCCAGGTGGTCGAGGCCCTCGCGGGCGACGTCGTCGGGATCGGCGACGAGCAGGCCCGGGATGTCCATGTCGAGCCCGGCGCGCTCCATCGCCGGGGTGCGGGTCACGCCGAGCACCAGCTCCAGGACGTCCACCCCGTGCTCGCGCATCTCCAGCCACAGCCCCTCGGCGAAGATCCGTCCGAACGCCTTCACCGCCGCGTAGACGCTGATCCGCGCCTGCCCCATGAACCCGGCGAGGGACCCGACCAGCAGGATCCCGCCGCGCCCGCGCTCCTTCATCGGCGCGCCGAAATGGCGCGTCAGCGCGAGCTGCGCCGTGATGTTGAGGTCGATGACGCCCTGGAACCCGTCCAGGTCGCCGGTGACGAACTCGTGCCGGTAGCTGTTCGCGCCCGCGTTGAAGACGAGCAGGCCGACCTCCAGGCCGTCGGTGACCGCGCGGACCCTCGCCAGCGCGTCGGGGGAGACGAGGTCGAGTTCCAGCGTCCTGACCTGCATGCCCTTCGCCCGGACGGCGTCCGCCGTCTCCGCCAGCGGCCCCGGCCTGCGGGCGATCAGCACGAGGTTCAGCCCCGCGTCGGCGAGCCGGTGCGCGAACGCCGCGCCGACGCCCTCCGAGCCGCCCGCGACGACGGCCCACGGTCCGTACCGGTCGATCACGCTCACTCCATCACCGTGATGGCGCCGGTCAGCGCCGCCTCCTGGATCGCCGAACGCAGCGCCGGGCAGGTCGCGTGCGGGTCGGCGGCGAGGCCCGTGCACGCCGCCCGCGCCGCCGCGTTCCACTGGATGCTCGTCTGCTCCCAGCTCGCCTTGCGGGCCAGCACCTCGGCGTCGCAGCGGCGGCACCGGACGGGCAGCAGCGGCCCGTCCAGCAGCCGGTCGTCCCGCCGGGTCGTCACGCCGAGGCCCCCTGCGCCGCGCGGCGCGCGAGGTTCTCCTCGACCTCCCGCTGCCACGACTCGACCGGCCGGGTCGTGTCGATCTCGAACTCGAACCGGTCGGTCATCTCCGGCGCGACGTCCGCGACGTCCACGAAGAACTGCCGGTACCAGCGGCGGAGCTGGTAGACGGGGCCGTCCTCCTCGCACAGCAGCGGGTTGTCGATGCGTGTCTTGTTCCGCCAGATCTCGATGTCCTGCTCGAACCCGGTCAGGATGAAGTCGGACAGCTTCCGCGCCGTCGCCTCCGCCGCCTCGGGCGGGAGCGCGTCGCTGTGCTGGACGATGATCCCCGAGTGCAGGGAGAAGGAGTCCTGGTCGATCGGATAGTGGCAGTTGATCAGGACGGAGTGCAGGTCGTACCCCTCGTAGTGGTACGTCAGCTCGTCGATCATGAAGGAGGGGCCGTGGTAGGACGCGACGGAGCTGTTGCCGAGCATCCGCGGCCCGCCGCCTCCGCCGTCCCGCGGCTCGCGGGCGTCGTCCCTGGACCGGCCCCGCATGATCTGCGTCGCGACGTGCCCCTCGAAGATGTTCTTGAAGTACGTCGGGAACGACTTGTGGATGTAGAAGAAATGGGCCATGTCGACGACGTTGTCGATGACCTCGCGGGCGTTGGTGTGGACGGTCGTCTCCGTCCAGCGCCAGTCCGTCCAGTCGTCGCGGGTGGCGCCCTCGATGACCGGGATCGTCACGTCGTCCGGCGGCTTGTTGCCCTCGGGGTCGTTCCAGACGAACAGGAGCCCGTCCTGCGTCATCGTGGGCCACGCCGCCGTCCGCGCCCGCAGCGGGACGCGCCGCGAGTACGGGATCTTCTTGCACCGCCCGTCGCCGCCCCACCGCCAGTCGTGGAACGGGCACGCGATCTCGTTGCCCTTGACGGTGCCCTGCGAGAGGTCGCCGCCCATGTGGCGGCAGTATCCGTCCAGGACGTTGGTCGCACCGTCCGCGCCGGTGAACACGACGAGCTTCTGACCGAAGGCGTTGACCGTGTGGGGCTTCCCGTCCCGGTACTTCTCGGCCAGCCCGAGACAGTGCCATCCTCGGGCGAACCGGGAGGAGACGGCCTCCGCCTCGATGGCGCGGACGGCGTCCGGCTCGGTTGCGGTCACGGTGGATCATCCCTTCGGCGATGGGTCGACCATTCGAACGTTAGGTCGCGGCGCGCCGTCCGGTCCGGCGAGTCCCGGTGGCCGGGACGCCCGCGCCCGCGCGCGCGCCGCCATGGTGTTCTGCGGGACAGAGCGAAAGGAACGGAGCAGGGATGAGCAATGAGGTCTTGGACGCGGTGCGCGGCCTGCTGCCCGGCATCGCCGAGCGGGCCCGGTCCGTCGACGAGAAGGGGCGCATCCCCGCCGAGACCATCCGCGAGCTCACCGCGGCCGGGGTGTTCCGCATGCTCCAGCCGACCCGGCACGGCGGCGCCGAGGACGACCCCGTCGCGTTCTACGAGGTCATCCGCGCGATCTCGGGCGCCTGCGGCTCGACGGGCTGGGTCGCGGCGGTGCTCGGCGTCCACTCCTGGCACCTCGGCCTGTTCCCGGACGAGGCGCAGCGCGAGGTGTGGGCGGCGGGCCCGGACACGCTGGTCGCCTCGTCCTACGCCCCGATCGGACGCCTCACCCCCGTCGACGGCGGGTTCGAGCTGACCGGGCGGTGGTCGTTCTCGTCCGGCTGCGAGTTCACGTCGTGGGCCCTGCTCGGCGCGCTGGTCGTCGGCGCGGAGGGCCGCCCGGTCGACTTCATGACGGTGCTCGTCCCCGCGACCGACTACGAGATCCGCGAGGTCTGGGACTCGATGGGCCTGCGCGGCACCGCCAGCGACGACATCGTCGTGGAGCGGGCGTTCGTCCCGTCCCACCGGGCGATGCGCAACTTCGAGCAGGCGCAGCTCCGCAACCCCGGCCGCAAGGTCAACCCCGGCCCGCTCTACCGCATGCCGTTCGGGACGATCTTCACCAGCACCGTCGCCGCCAGCGTGATCGGCATGGCGGCGGGCTGCCACGACCGGTACGTCGCGAGCATGCGGGACCGGATCCGGCTCAGCCTCGGCGGCGGCCGCTTCGTCGAGGACCAGTTCGCGCAGGTCGCCGTCGCCCGCGCCGCGTCCGAGATCGACGCGGCCATTCTCCAGACCGACCGGAACGTCCGGGAGATCCACGAGTACGCGCTGCGCGACGAGAAGATCCCGATGGAACTGCGGCTGCGCGCCCGCCGCGACCAGGTCCGCGGCACCGAACGCGCCATCGAGGCCATCGACATCCTGTTCAAGACGGCCGGGGGCAATTCCCTGCGCCGGGGAAACGTCATCGAACGCGCCTGGCGCGACGCCCACGCGGGCAGCGTCCACGTCGCCAACGACGTCGAACACGCCCTCTCGATGTACGGCCGCGGCGTCTTCGGCCTGAAGGTAGAGGACAACCTCGTCTGACCGTCAGTAGCGCCCCATGCCGATGGCCGTCCCGTCCCCGTTGGGCGTGGCGGCCATGTTGTGGCCGATCGCGGTGCCGTCCGGGGCGAGCGCGGCGTGCCCTCCACCAACGCCGTGCGAGAAGGCGATCACCGCGCCGACGACAAGCAGCGCGGCCACCAAGGCACCGACCACGAGCACCCCCGCCCTATGCCGCCCGACGTTCACCCCCGGGTAACCGGAGGCCAGAGCTGCGGCGGCCGTCACCGCGAGCACACGCATCCTCATCGAATTCTCCTTTGTCTTCCGAACCGTCGTCCACAGCTAGATATGCGCTGCGGTTACACGGTCCTGGAGGGCGCCTTGCCGAATCCGCAAACATCCGCGCTCTTTCGGGAAAGGGCTGGCAAGACTGGCCGAGCCCTACCGAAGGAGACCACCATGCCGCCCACACGCCGCCGCGACACCCCGCCGCCCCGAACCGGAAACAACGAGACCGAGACCCTGCGCGGTTTCCTCGACTACCTGCGCACCTCGATGGCCGCGAAGGTCGACGGCGCCCCCGAACCCGGGGCCCGAACGCCCGGCGTCCCGTCCGGCACGAACCTGCTGGGCCTGCTCAACCACCTCACCTACGTCGAACGCTCGATGTTCCTGGGCGACCAGGTCTCCGACTGGGAGGCGACGTTCCAAGCGGCCCCCACAGACACCGTGTCCGACGTCGTGACCCGCTACCAAGAAGCAGTCGGCAAAGCGAACAAGGTCCTTGACGGCTGCACAGACTTGGCCGCCCCGATCCCGCGCCCCGGCCGCCCGGCCCCCAGCGTCCGCTGGGCCCTGACCCACATGATCGAAGAAACCGCCCGCCACGCCGGCCACGCCGACATCCTCCGCGAACAACTGGACAAAACCACCGGCCGCTAACCCACCAGCACCACCCCTTTCCCACGTGGTCAAGAAGAAGCAGACGGAAACGACGACCGCAACACCCGCGAGAGACGGAAGACCGCGTCACCAGCGGTCAGCGATGCGTGCGCTCGGGCCGCTGGGGATCTGAGTGCGAAATGGTGCCATTCCCTGGCGTCCTCGCCGCCGTGTAGGCCGTCCGGCTATTTGTCGTAGCGTCCGGTTCGGATCTGGGTTGTGAGGGTGGTCCATGCGGCGGGAGTGAGCGTGATGTGGCCGTGCTCGGGGGCCTTGCTGTCGCGGACACCGATGTTGGTACCGAGGCTCGCGACTTCGACGCACTGGCCGTTGGCGCTGCTGCGGGTGCTCTTTCGCCACCGGGCATGCCAGGGGTCATGCGGGGCGATCATGTTGCTCCTCAGGTCCGATGCAGGTCTTTCGCGGCCGTCGCGATCAGTGAAGCGGGTGCGCTCGGGCCGCTGGGAGTCTGGACGCGGGACGCCGTTCCCTCGGCGGCCTTGCCGTGTCGGCCGTCCGGCTAGTTGTCGTAGCGTCCGGTTCGGATTTGGGTTGTGAGGGTGGTCCATGCCTTGGGGGTGAGCGTGATGTGGCCGTGCTCGGGGGCTTTGCTGTCGCGGACGCCGATGTTCGCGTCGAGGCTCGCGACTTCGACGCACTGGCCGTTGCCGCTGCTGCGAGTGCTCTTTCGCCACTGGACGCGCGAGGTGGTCATCGTGCTCCTCCACTGGAGTGCAGGTCTTTCGCGGCCGCAGCGATCAACGAAGCGGATGCGCCCGGGCTGAGCGCTCCGGCGCGAAGGTGGGTGAATGCAAGGTTATACCGCGCGATGTCCGATTCCTCTTCCAAGAAGAGGTCTCCCGCCTGGCTGTCGACGTAGACGATGTCGGGTCCGATCGCCTCGTCGAAGTTCATGACGACGAAGGAACCTTGTCATGCCTGAATGTGCAGGGGGCGGGCTGGAGTGAGTTTGGGCGGCACACGGTGTGCTTTGAGGTCGTTCGATGAGGCGGCTGTGGGCGCTGATGCGGCGGTCGGCCGGGACGGCGGCGGACTGGGACGGGCTGACGCGCCACGACCAGGCGCGGGCCGTCCGGGGCCTGCTGGCCGGGCCGTGCCCGGAGACCGTCTTCCTCTTCGCCGGTCTCGGGGCCGAGGCGCGGCGGGCGTTCGAGGTGTTTCCGGACGAGGCGCGGGCCTGGCGGTCGATGGCGGAGATGGAGGCGGCGCGGGCGCGGGCGTGGTCGCGGCAGGGCCGGGTGTGGGACGCGGGCCTGTGCGTGGGGCGGGCCCAGGCGTACCGGGCGGCGGCACGGCAGGTCGAGGACGTCCTGATCGAGTCGCTCGGCCTGTGGGACCAGTACGAGCGGCAGGCCGGGGAGAACGGGCGTTGACCGGCGCGTTCAGCAGGTGGTGGGCGTGGGGGCGCCGCGGCGGAGGGACTCGGTGAACTGGAGGGACGTCTCGAAGGAGGCGTCGATGCCGCCTCGGTGGTCGGCGCCGTCGAACGTCCGGTAGGCGATGCGCGCGTAGCGTTCGCAGAGGTCGTCGACGATGTTCCGCGTCGCGGCGGGGGAGACCTCGCGGTCGGCGGTGCCCTGGGCCACCAGGGTCGGGACGTTCAGGGTGAGGCCGAGCGCCTCTTGCGCGTTGTAGTAGGTCTCGAATCGGGTGAGGTCGGCGTCCGGGCGGAAGACCTTGTCCAGGGGGAGGCTGGCGCTCATCTGGCGGAGTTGGGCCAGGCAGGCGTTCGTCCGTCCGGCGGCGGCCAAGGGTGCGGCGTCGGGGGTCAGGAGGGCTTCCGGGGTGAAGGCCGGGTCGGCCGCGTGCGCGCCGTTGAGCAGGACGAAAAGGAACGGCAGCGCCGCCTCCGCCCCGGGTTGCTGGGACTTCACGTACACGGCGGTCCGGCTCATGTTCGAGCCCGGCGCGATCGCCACGGCGCCTCTCAGCCGGACGTCCTTCGCGCTGGTCGCCGCCGTGTAGAGGGCCGCCTGGCCGCCCTGGCTGTGCCCGGCGACGAACCAGTCGCGTCCGATTCGGCGGTCGACGCGGCGGGCCGCGCGGACGATGTCGACGACGGTGTTCGCCTCGCTGACGCCGTTCATGTACGGGTGCCCGCCGGGCGTGCCGAGGCCCTCGTAGTCGGTCTGGACGACGGCGTAGCCGCGCGACACCCACCGGTCGAGGTACGCCTCGGTGATCGACAGGTAGTCGTGCGCGGGGCCGGTGGCGGTGTCGGCGGACGGCGCGCACGCGTCGGCCGTCCCGGTCGTGCCGTGCGCCCAGCTCAGCACCGGCCAGCCGCCGCGCGGCGGGCGGCCGCGGGGGACCGCGACGGTGCCGGTCACGACGATCTTCCGGCCGCCGACGCCCTCGGACGTGTAGCGGATCGCCCGGTTCACCGAGGCGCTCGGCAGCGCCGCCGCGGTCGCGAGCGGGCGCACGCTGATCAGGTTTCCGCGTTTGCCGGGGACGGCCTGGGCGGTGGGGACGGCGAGGCCCGCCGTCCCGGCGCAGACGGCTGCCGCGGCGGCGAGACCGCTCAGGGCTCTCATGACGTCCTGCCTCCTCCTCGTGTCCTGGACGGCGCGACACGCGCACGCGCCGTTCGGGCTCGCGCGGCGACACGCTAGGCGCGCGGGGCGCGGCGGCGGGACGGGCGGTCCCACTGACCGGTATCGACGATCGCGGGCACCGCCGTGGCTGCGGATATTGTTCCTTGTCAGCACCCGGACCAGCGCTGGACCGGCGCCCGGGCCACCCGGCCGGAACCCGTGGGGGAGGGATCGTGGCGAGGATCTCGTCGGCGCGGCCGTCGGCCGAGCCGAGCTCACCCGAGCAGCACGACCGCCGCCGCCGGATCCTGCGCGCCGCGGCCCGGATCGGGGCGGAGAAGTCGCTCGAACGCGTCCAGATGCACGAGGTGGCGAAAGAGGCCGGGGTCGCGATCGGGACGCTCTACCGGTACTTCCCGTCCAAGGTCCACCTGTTCACCGGGGTGATGGCCGCGCAGGTCGACCGGCTCCGCGAGCAGGTCCACGCGCCCGCGCCGGGCACCAGCCCCGAGGACGCGGTCGCCGACCTGCTCGTGCAGGCCAGCCGGTACCTGATGGCGCAGCCGGTGCTGTCGGCGTCGATGCTGCACGCCTCCAACACCGCGCACGTCGCGACCGTCCCGGACACGATCCACATCGACAACACGTTCCGCGACATCCTGCTGCGGGCGGTCGGCATCGACGACCCGACCGTGCAGGACGTCACGCTCGTCCGGCTGGTCATGCAGTGCTGGTACGGGGTGCTCCAGTCGAGCCTGAACGGGCGCGCGTCCATGGCGGACGTGGAGAGCGACATCCGCCTGGCGTGCCGCCTGCTCCTCGCGCCCCGCTCGAACGCGCCCCGCTCCAAGAAGCGCCGGGCTTGACAGCGCCCCCGCCGGACGGCCCGGACGGCCCGCCGACGCCTTTCCGGCGGGCCGTCCACCGCGCCTCTCCGCGCCACGATCCCGAAATGGCGCGAGAGGCGTTCAGAGGTACGGAGTTCCGATCAGTCGGGGTAGGAACTGCCGAGGGCGGGACGGAAACTGGTCGACGCGTACGGCACGACCGCCGGGCTTCTCCAGGACTCGCCGTCGAGCCTGCTCCACCAGATCCGCTCGTCCCCGTTGACGCCCTTCCAGGACAGGAAGGGGACGCCGTTGCGCCCCGTCAACGATGGGCCGACGCTGCTGTTGGCACCGGGCACGACCTGCGGCGCCGTCCAGGTCGAGGAGAAGAGCGGCAGTTTGTTCCACCAGATCCGCTCGTCGCCCTCGACGCCTTTCCAGGCGGCGTAGACCGCGCCTCCGATGAACGCCAGCGCCGTACCGGCACTGGTGTTCGCGCCGGGGACGACCTGAGGTCCGTTCCAGGTGCTGTTAACCGAGTTGTAGTCGGTCCACCAGATCCGCTGGTCTCCGTTGACGCCCTTCCACGTGATTATGGGCTCGACGCTACGGGCGTCGACCTGCCGGACCGCCATCGCGGGACCGAAACTGCTGAACGCGCCCGGAACCTTCTGCGGCGCGGACCATCCGTTGAAATCGTGCGTCCACCAGATGGCCTGGTCGCCTTCCACGCCCTTCCAGGCGAGCCAGGTGCCCGCCAGGTTCACCCCGCCCGGGCCGACGCTGGACGCGGCGCCCGCCAACGGCTGCGGGGTGGTCCAACCGCCGTTGGCGAAGTTGTTGACCCAGATCCGCTGGTCGCCGTTGACGCCCTTCCAGGCCATGGTGAACCTGGTTTTGTTCGATCCGACGAGGGTGACCCCGGCGCTGGAGTTCGCGCCAGGGACGATTTGGGGGGTCGTCCAGGTGACGCCGTCGTCGTTCAGCCGGTTCCACCAGATGTGCTCGTCTCCGTTGACGCCTTTCCAGGTCATGAAGACCACCTCGGTCATCGCGGCCGCGGCGGGTTGGCGCCGTTCAGCCGAATAGGCGGGCTGCGCGCCGCCGGCCAACAGTGCGAAAACGGCCGAGAAGAGGGCCAGCCGTTTCGTCGTTCTCATGAGAATCGCCTCCGGGGGATTCCTCGGGAGCGGCGGCTGGGAGAGGCCGCCGAGAAGGCATGCGGGTCAGGGCGGACCGCGATGGCCGCCGAATGGTCGGGAGCGGGACGGTCACGGCTCGGTGCCAGGCGGAATGGCGGGGGTCGGCGCAATGGCCGGAAGAGGATTGTGTCCGCCGGGTGGAGCGATGGTATTTGTGATCTTGTGTCCGTCCTTCGCCGCCCAGGATCTACCGCGAACTATCGGCAGATCAACTCTTGACAAATTGTGGTCAATATGACGCGCGCGTTTGTCATGGCCCGGAGCGTCGCGTCCGCCGCCGAGGCCGGATCCGGACGCAGCCGGCGGGGTGGCGCGCACCAGGATGAGAGAGAGGGAGACCATGACGGCTCGCACGATCGCGGTCAGCGGCAGCGCGTCCGGCATCGGGAGGGCGCTCGCGACGCTCCTCCGCGGCCAGGGCGACCGCGTCATCGGCGTCGACCTACGCGACGCCGACGTGACCGCCGACCTGAGCGTCCCCGAAGGACGCTCGCGGGCGGTCGCGGAAACTCTGGAAATCTGCGGCGGCCTCCTGGACGCGGTCGTCGCCAGCGCCGGGGTCTCGCATTTCACCGACCTCACCGTCAAGGTCAACTACTTCGGCGCGGTCGCGCTGCTGGACGGCCTCCGCCCCGCCCTCGCCCGCGCCGAAAACCCGCGCGCCGCCGTGGTCGGCTCGATCTCCGGGACGCAGCCCGTGGACGACGCCGTCGTCCGCGCCTGCCTGGACGGCGACGAGCCCGCCGCGCTGCGGGCGGCGGCGAAGGCCGCCGAAGCCGGGGCCGGGCACACGCTGTACCCGTCGTCCAAGGCGGCGGTCGCGCGATGGCTCCGCCGCGCCTGCGTCACGCCCGAGTGGGCGGGCGCCGGGATCCCGCTGAACGCGGTCGCGCCGGGCGTCGTCCGGACGCCGATGAGCGCCCCGCTGTTCGAGGACGAGCGCATGCTCAAGGCGATGAACGACGCCGTCCCGATGCCGCTGAACGGCTACGCCGACCCGGAGGTGATCGCCGAGGCGCTGCGCTGGCTCGTCTCCCCGGCGAACACCCACATGACGGGCCAGGTCGTCTACGTCGACGGCGGCGCGGAGGCGACCCTCCGCGGCCCCGACGTCTTTTAGCCCGGCTAGACGGTGCCCGTTTCGTCCAGCGCGGCGACGCTGTACGCGGCGTAGGTCCGGTGCGGGTCGCGCCCGTCGAAATAGGGGGTGAGCCGCTCGCCGAGCTCCTCGGCGGAGAAGATCCCGGAGGCGGCGGTGAACTTCCGCTCGACGGTCGGCGCGGCCATCAGCGCGACCATGTCGCCGTACACCACGAACACCTGCCCGCTGATCTTCTCGGCCGCCGGGGACGCGAGGTAGCCCACGAACGTCCCGACCCGCTCGGGCGCCATCGCGTCGAGCCCGCCGGGGGACGTCCCCTCACCGAACGACGCCTCGGTCATGGCCGTCCGGGCGCGCGGGCAGATCGCGTTCGCGCGCACCCCGTACCGCGCGAGGCCCGCCGACGTGGACAGGGTCAGCGCCACGATCCCGGCCTTCGCCGCCGAGTAGTTCGGCTGCCCGGCCGAGCCGAACAGGAACGCCTCCGACGCGGTGTTGACCACCCGTCCGTAGACCGGGCCCCCGGCGGCCTTGCTGGCGGAACGCCAGTACGCGGCGGCGGCCCGGGACACGGCCGCGTGCCCCTTCAGATGGACGTGGATCACCTCGTCCCAGTCCCGCTCGGACAGGTTGAACAGCATCTTGTCGCGCAGCACGCCCGCGTTGTTGACGACGACGTCCAGGGAGCCGAACGCGTCGACGGCGGCGGACACCAGCGCGTCGCCCGTCGTCCAGGCCCCGACGTCGCCCCGCACCGCGACGGCGCGTCCGCCCGCCGCCACGATCTCGGCGGCGACGTCGTCGGCCGCCGGGCCCGTGTCGTTGACGACGACGGCGGCGCCCCGCGCGGCGAGCGCGAGCGCCTCGGCGCGGCCGAGCCCGGCGCCCGCGCCGGTGACGACGGCGGTGCGGCCCGCAAGCGAGAGGTTCATCGGGTCCTCCGGAACGAACGAGATGCGTGACGGGGTCCGACGGACGCTAGTACGTGTTCTAGTTCGGCTCCGGTCCCCGTCCCGCTGAGCGGTCGGCGCCGTTGACCAAGGACCGGCCAAGATTGCGGCGGACGATGCCCCGCCCCCCGCCGGGCGAGGTTTGCCCGTGCCGCCCGCGCGCATAGTCGGCGGGAACGCTCCGTCCCACCGATCGGAAAGTCTGGAATGTCCACCGAGAAGCAGGCCCTCGGGACGGGCGCCCGCCTTGTCGAGGACTGACCCCCGCCCGGACGCGGCGCGGACGACCGACCCGTCCCGCGCCCTCCTGCCCGCGCGCCACCCGCTGGCCGGACGCCGCCGCCCGAAGCTGCAGCTCCGCCACGGTGAGGGGGACCGGCACCACCTGACCAGCCTCCAGGGCCTGGTCGCGCTGTCCCTGGACGCGCTCAGCTCCGTCGCCTACGGGCCGGAGGCCATCGCGGTCGTGCTCGTCGCCGCCGGGACGGCCCGGGTCCGGCTCACGCTGCCCGTCACGCTGGCGATCGTCGCGCTGCTGACCGTGCTCGTCGTGTCGTACCGGCAGGTCATCGCCGTCCACCCGGACGGCGGCGGCTCCTACGCGGTCGCCCGCGACGACCTCGGCCCGCGCGCCGGAGTCCTCGCCGCCGCCGCGCTCGTCATCGACTACGTCCTCACCGTCGCGGTCAGCCTCGCGGCGGGCGCCGCCACCCTCGCCTCCGCCTTCCCCGCGCTGCTGCCCTACCTGCTGGAGACGTCGCTCGCGGTCCTCGTCGTCCTGACCGCCGTGAACCTGTACGGGATCGCCGACAGCGCCCGCGTGCTGATGCTGCCGACCCTCCTGTTCATCGTGACGATCCTCGGCGTCGTCGCGGTCGGCCTCGCCCGCGCCCACCCGGCCGCGACGGTCGGCTCCGGCGTCGTCTCGCACGCGGACGAGGCGCTCGGCGTGATGCTCGTCCTCAAGGCGTTCGCGGCCGGGTGCACCGCGCTGACCGGCGTGGAGGCGATCGCCAACGGCGTCCCGATGTTCCGGCGCCCCCGCGTCGCGCACGCGCAGCGCACCGAGCTGATGCTCGGCGCGCTGCTCGGCGTCATGCTCGTCGGGCTGGCGCTGCTGATCCGCCGCGACATGGTCGTCCCCCGGGACGGCGTGACGATCCTCGCCCAGCTCACCGCCGGGGCCTTCGGCTCGGGATGGACGTACCAGGCGGCGAGCGTGATCGTCGCGGTCGCCCTCGCCCTCGCCGCCAACACGAGCTTCGGCGGGCTGCCCGTCCTGCTCAGCCTCCTCGCCAAGGACCGCAGACTGCCGCACCTGTTCGCGCTGCGCGGCGAGCGTCCCGTGCACCGGTACGGGGTGCTGGCGGTGGCCGTCGCCGCCGGTCTCCTGCTCCTCGCCGTGGACGCCCGCACCAACCGCCTGCTCCCGCTGTTCGCCGTCGGCGTGTTCACGGGCTTCACGATCAGCCAGATCGGGCTGGTGACGCACTGGGCCCGCGTCCGTCCGCCCAACTGGGCCGGGAAGGCGCTGCTGAACGGGACGGGCGCGACCCTCACCGCCGTCGCGACGCTCGTCCTGCTGATCACGAAGTTCACCGAGGGCGCGTGGGTCGTGGTCGTCGTCGTGCCGCTGCTGATCGCGCTGTTCACCCGCGTCCGGCACTACTACGACGAGGTGGCGCGCGAACTGCACCTCGGCACGCTCCCGGAGCGCCGGCCGGAGCCGGCTGCGGCCGGACGCCTGGTGATCGTCGCGCTGCACCGGTTCGGCGCGACGACCGGCCCCGCGCTGAGCACCGCGCTCAGCCTCGGCGAGGAGGCGGTCGCGGTCATCGCCGCCACGGCCGAGACGGACGCCCGCGCCCTGCGCGACCAGTGGGAGCGCTGGGACCCCGGCGTCCGGCTGGAGATCGTCGACAGCCCCCGGGACGCGCGGATCCGCCCGCTCCTGGAGTACGTCGCGCGGACCGCCGCGCGGGACGGGCGGCCGCTGCTCGTGCTCGTCCCGACCGTCCGGTCGAGCCGTCCCCGGTACCGGTTCCTCTACGACCAGGGCGCGATCCTGCTGGCCGAGGCCGTGCGCGAGCACGTGCCCGGCGCGCTCGTCTGCGTCCTGCCGTGCCGCGTCCACGCCTGATCACCAGGCGGACGGGTGCGTGCGGTGCTTCTTTCGTGGAAGTGGCGGCGCTTCCGCGCGGAGCCTTCAGGAGAGGAGCTTCGCTAGCTGGGCCATCTCGGCGGGTGGGTCGATCACCGGCTGGATGAGCAGTTCGTCGACGCCTGCCTGTTGCAGGGCGGTGACGCGGGCGCGGACGTCGTCGCGGGTGCCGACCAGGGCCAGGGCGTTCATGAGCGACGGCAGGATCAGGTCGCGGTCCTGCGGCGCGATGCGTCCGAGGTAGTTGGGATAGAGCCTGGTGTGCCGGTCGGGGGCGTCGGGGGTGGTGCCGCGCCGGTCGAGCAGTTGTCGCACCGCCTCGCGTTCGGCGGGGCCGAGCTGGTCGGCGAAGGCGGGCGTGTCGGCGGCGAAGGCCAGCAGCGACATGACGAGGTGGCCGGTCGCGTCCCGGGCCGCGTCGCCGTCGGGGGCCTCGCCCTCGCCGAGGATGTGCAGCGCGGTGACCAGGTAGGAGTCGGGGTCCGGGGACGTCTCGCGGGCGGCGGCGCGGCGCGCGTCGTGGAGCGCGCGCCAGGCCGCCGGGTCCAGCAGGCCGAAGGAGATCAGGCCGGTGCCGCGACGTCCGGCGACGGCGGCGGCCTTCGGCCCCAGCGCGGCCACGACGAACTCGATCGGGTCGGCGGTGTTGACCTGCGTCCCGGCGTGCAGGAACCGGACGTCGCACACCCGGTCGCCTTCGCGGTACTCGATGGCGCGTCCGGCGCATAGTCCCTGCACCGAGGCGGTGAAGGACTCCAGCGCGTCCGCCGTGGTCGGCCGCATGCCCAGCGTGCGCCGGGCGGTGTTCCCCGTCCCGACCCCGCAGATGATCCGGCCCGGCGCCAGCGCGTTGAGACTGGCGAACCCGCTCGCGGCGGCCGGGGCGGAGCGCAGCGCCGGTGACGTCACGCCGATCCCGAGCCTGATGCGGCTGGTGGCCTTCGCGCACAGGCCCAACGCGACGAAGGGGTCGCCATGGACCATCGGGGTGTCGTTGACCCAGAAACTGTGCAGGCCCAACCTCTCGGCCTGTAAGGCGAGGTCCTCCACGCCGGGCTGTGCGGTGACCACGACGCCTGCGCGCATCGAAACCTCCAAGGTGTGAGGACCGCGACAGGCCCAGCTTCGCAGCCCGCGCGTTCACCCGCGCTCGGCTTCGCGCTTCCGGGGTTGTTGGCGCGGCGCTCGTCGGCGGGATGACGGAGGGGCGGGCCGGGTCACACCGGGTACCGATGGGCGAGTCACGCCGGGGGGCGATGTGCGACGGCGCCGGGCGGCGACATGCTCTTCGAAGGTCCGAGGTGTGCTGTCCGGAGGGGTTCCCATGTCTGCTCATGCGGCGTTGTCGCGGCCCGGGAGGGGGCGCGGACTCGTCCCCGCCGTGCTCGTCGTCCTGGTCGCGGCCCTGGCGGTCGCGTTCGTCTTCGTCCCGTGGATAGCGGCGGGCGCGGGACCGGGCGGCGGCTACGACAGCGAGGGCGACCTTCGCGATGCCCTTCGCGAGTCGTTCGTCGCGTACTGGAGGTCGGGCGACCGGGACGTGTCCCCGGGGCTGGAGCGGGTCGTCGACTACTGGTTCCGGTTCCACCTGGTCAAGGGCCTGATCTCCGCGCTCATGCTGGGCGTGCTGATCGCGCTCGGCGTCATCGTCTGGAAGGCGTTCGTGCGGGCCGACGCCCTCGGCGCGGGAAGGCGGGCCGCCCTCGCGTCGGCCGGTGTCGTCGTCTCGCTGGGCGCGGTGTTCTCGCTGGTGGCGCTGATGGCCAACGTCCAGGGCCTCATCGCGCCGCTCTCCTCCCTCATGCCGATGGTGGTGTCGGGCAAGGCCGACCCGACGCTCACCAGCACACTCGACCAGATCCGGGGGCAGTTGGAAGCCTCGCCGGGCGCGGGCGGGCACTCGCCCGCCCTCGACCTGCTGATCGACGACTTCGCCCGCTACCACGCGGCGATGGCCGTGATCGCCGCGACCGTGATGGCCGCCTTCATCGCCCTCAGCGTCGCGCTGTGGCGAAAATTCGCCAGGACCGACCGGTCGGGCCGACGGGCCAGGCGCGTCCTCGCCTCGTTCGGCGCCGTGACCGTGCTGCTGTCACTGGCCCTGGTCGTCGTCACCGTGGCGAACACCTACACCGCGGGCCACTCCGCCCCCGCCCTCCAAGCCTTCTTCGAAGGCTCCTGGTAACCCGCCCGAACAGCCCTGGTCTGGCGGTCAGGGCCGTTCTCGGTGGGCCAGGCGAATTCGTCTACCGCGAGCCATCGTTCACCGGCCACGTTCGTCGGGGTCGTGCCGGTGAAGGCGACGACGTCGCGGTGCAAGTGGGATTGGTCGGCGTAGCCGGTTTCGGCGGCGACCCGCGCCGGGTCCCGGCCTTGCGCGAGGCGGTGCGCGGCGTGGTCGAAGCGGACCAGCGTCGCGGCGCGCTTCGGCGGCAAGCCGATCTGCGAGCGGAACCGCGACCACAGCCGCTTGCGGCTCCACCCGACTTCGGCGGCCAGGTCGTCCACCCTGGTCAGGCCGCGTCCGGCGACGATGCGCCGCCACGCCCACGCGACCTCGGGGTCCAGGGACGGACGGGTGCGGCGGCGGGCGAGGAACGCGTCCGTCAGCGCGAAGCGCTCCGCCCAGGTCGGCGCCGCGTCCAGCCGCTCGCCGATTCGGGACGCCTCCCGGCCCCACAACTCGTCCAGCCGCACGAAGGCGCCGTCCAGTTCGGCGGGGGAGACGCCGAGGATCGCGCCCGCGACCAGCGGGGACAGGCGCACCTGCACCGCCTCGAACCGCTCGCCCCGCACCCACGGCGTCCCGGATCCGAAGCCGAGCCCGGCGGCGACGCTGCCGCTCAGCCGCCGCCCGGCCGGGTCGTCCACGACGAGCGGGCCCGCGCCGAACGCCAGCGCCAGCGACACCGACGGATGCGGAACCGCCCGGTGGGCCGCCGCCGACACGCCCCGGTCCCGGAATCCGGCCATGCTGACACCGGTGATCCGGCTCGGCTGTTTCGGACGCGCGACGTCCCAGACAGCCGGGTCGTCCCGTTCGCGCGGCTTGGGCGGCATGCGGCCATGCTAGGCGGGGTCTCGAGCGGCGGAACATTCGTTCAAGCCACCGGCCCGCCCGGACGGCGACAGTGGCGGCATGACCACCTTGAAGAGGCGCGTCGTCATCGCCTCGGGCGTCCTCGCCACGCTGGCCGGGGTGCTCGCCGTGAACGCGGTCGCCGTGTCGCGGGGGGACGCCGGGGCCGCCGCCGAGGCGCTGCCCCTTCCCGGCGGGAGCGTCTTCGTCCGGCAGGACGGGCCCCGCGACGCCCCCGCGCTGGTCCTGATCCACGGTCTCGGCGGGTCCACCCGCTGGTGGGACGAGGTCGTCCCGCCGCTGGCGAGGTCGCATCGCGTCGTCCGGATCGACCTGCTCGGGTTCGGCCGGTCGGCCAAGCCGTCCGGCGGCGGCTACGCGATCGGCGAGCAGGGCGAGCGGGTCGGCGCCGCGCTGACCCGGATCGGCGTGCGGCGCGCCACGGTGGTCGGCCACTCGACCGGCGGCGCGGTCGCCACGGCCCTCGCCGAGCGGCGTCCCGAGCTCGTGTCCGCGCTCGTGCTCATCGACTCCGGCCCGCGTCTGGACGCCTTCATCTCCGATGGGTTCGTCGGAAACCTGCTGTTCGTCCCCGGCGTCGGGCAACTGCTGTGGCGGTTCCGCACCGACGGGGTCGTCCGGCGGAGCCTCGGCACGGCGTTCAGCCGCCCGGAGTATGAGATCCCGCGAGCGCTCGTGGACGACGTCCGCGCCACGACCTACCACTCGCTCACCGCCACGTCGCGGGAGGCCGAGCGCTACCTGGCCGAGCGTCCGCTGCCCGATCGCCTGGCGCCCATCGGCAAGCCGCTGCTGGTCGTCTTCGGGCGGGACGACCGGCGCTGGCGCGCGTCGTCCGCCGCCGACTACCGGGCCGTTCCGGGCGCGACGATCGAGCTGATGCCCGGAATCGGGCATTCGCCCATGCTGGAGGACCCGTCGCGCACCGCCGCGTCCCTCCTGGACTTCGCCGCGTCCCACCCCGCTTAGCCCGTGTGCTAGCGTCTGCGACGACTTCTCACCGTAGGGTCCCGCCCTCGCTTTCCAGCCTCCTGGTGTCCGATGACGCCGGGAAGGTGGAAGTCACACCTTCTCCCGACATGGGGTGTGACGATGGGCGCTGCCCAGGTGGCGGATCCGGCCGTCGAGGCCGTCGATCTGGTGAAGAGCTATCCGGCGGGACGCGGCAGGGCGCCGGTCGCGGCGCTGCGCGGGCTGACGTTCGCGGCCGCGACGGGAAGCGTCTTCGGGCTGCTCGGCCCGAACGGCGCGGGCAAGTCGACCGCCGTCAAGATCCTCTCGACGCTCTCGGCCGCCGACGCGGGAACGGCGCGGGTCGCCGGGATCGACGTCGCGCGGCATCCCGGACGCGTGCGCCGGGCGATCGGGTTCGTCTCCCAGAAGCCCGGCGCCGACCCGGCGAGCACCGCGATCGAGAACCTCGTGCTGGCCGGACGCCTGCACGGCATGTCCCGCCGGGACGCCGCGGCGCGGGCCCGCGAGCTCGTCGGCGGGTTCGGCCTGGCCGACGCCGCCGACCGGCCGGTCCGGACGTACTCCGGCGGCATGGCCCGCAAGCTCGACGTCGCGCTCGGGCTGGCGCACCGCCCCCGCGTGCTCTTCCTCGACGAGCCGACGACGGGCCTCGACCCGCAGGCCCGGAGCGAGCTGTGGGCCGAGATCGCGCGGCTGGCCGGTGCGGAGGACATGACGGTGCTGCTCACGACCCACTACCTGGAGGAGGCCGACCAGCTCGCCGACCGGCTCGCGATCGTCGACAACGGCGCGGTGGTCGCCGAGGGCACCCCCGACGAACTGAAGAGCGGCCTGCGCGGCGACGCGGTGCACGTCGACCTCGCCCGTCCCGACGGCAGGGCGCTTGAGGCGCTGCGGACGGTCCCCGGACTGCGCGAGATCACCCTGGACGGGACCACCGTCCGCGGCCGCACCGACGACGGCGCCCGAGCGCTGCCGCCCGTGCTCGCCGCGCTGGACGAGGCGGGCGTCGCGGTGACGTCCGCGACCCTCGCCAGGCCCTCGCTCGACGACGTCTACCTCCGGCACACCGGCCACGGCCTCGGCTCCGGCGCGGCCCCGAAGACCCTGGAGGCGGAGTGACCACCGCACCCGCGCGCGTCCCGCTGATCGCGCACTCCGCGCTCCTGACCGGCCGCCTGCTGCGCGGCCTGCGGCGGACGCCCGCCTTCCTCGTCATCGGCCTCGTCCAGCCGGTGATCTGGCTGCTGCTGTTCGGGCAGCTCTTCCGCGCGGTCGTGAACCTGCCCGGGTTCGCGCACGGCGACGGCGGCTTCCTCCAGTTCCTCACCCCGGGAGTGGTGATGATGACCGCGCTGTTCGCGAGCGCGTGGGCGGGGACGACCCACCTCCAGGACATCGAGCGCGGCGTCATGGACCGGATGCTCACGTCCCCCGCCCACCGGGGAGCCCTGGTGATCGCGTCCCTGGCCTGCCAGGCGGTGCAGGCACTCGTCCAAAGCCTGGTCATCTTGGCCGTCGCCGTGGTGGCGGGCGCCCGCTTCCCGGGCGGCGCGGCCGGCGCCGGTGCCACCCTGCTCTCGGCGGTGCTGCTGACGCTGATCTTCTCCGCGCTGTCCGGCGCCGTCGCCCTGCTGACCCGGCGGCAGGAGACGCTCATCGCGATCTCCCAGTTCACCACGCTGCCGCTGATGTTCCTCAGCTCGGCGGTGATGGACCTCGGCCTCGCACCCGCCTGGGTCGGCCGCGCCGCCGACTGCAACCCGGTGGAATGGGCGGTCGCCGCGTCACGGGAGGCGATGCTCGCCCATCCCGACTGGAGCGCGGTGACGGCGCGCCTGGGACTGCTCGCGGCGGCGGCCCTGGTGATGGGCCTGCTGTCCACGCGCGCCTTCCGCGCCTACCGGAATTCCGCGTGATCAGACGAAGGCCGCGGGATGGTCGGCGCAAGGGCTGACCATCGCGTCACGTGCCGAAGACGGTGTTCTCCGCTTGGCCGAGGAGAGCGGTCAGCTCCTCGGCCTCGGCCTTGTCGAGGGACGCGAAGGCGGGCCCCATCAGCTCGTCGGTGAGCTGTTCCGCGTCGTCGTGGCGGCGGCGCGTCTCGGCGGTGACCTCGGGATACGGGCGCGGCCAGCCGAAGTACTCGGCGTTCGGCTCGCCGCTCGGGAGCAGCGGCGAGCGCCCGCTCAGCACCGCCTCCAGCGGGCTCAGCCCGCTCGCCAGCACGGCGACGACGTGCAGGCCCCCGCGCAGTTCCCGGACGACGTGCGCGAGCTGGACCACCCGCGCCGGGCCGTCCGCGGGCAGCGGCATCGCCCGCCAGCCCGCGAAGACCGGCGCGCCGACCACGTCGGCCGCGCCGCCCTCGTCCGCGACGCGCTGGAGCAGGTCGGCCAGCCGGTCCGCGGCGGCGAAACCGGCGAGCTTGCGGCGGCCGAAGCCGTGCGCGACGGCGGCGTACCGGTCGGCGGCCTCCGCCGCGGGGAGGCCCGCGCCCGCCTCCCACGCGCGGCGCACCGTCGTGGCCGGGAAGAACCCGGCGGCGGACATGACGACGTCCGCGTCGACCTCGCCCAGCACGCCGAACCGGCCGCGGAAGTACGGCGTCCAGCCGGACAGGCCGGTCTCCGCCGCGAAGGCCTTCGCCTCCCGGGAGATCATGAACGCCCCGCCCAGCCGTCCGATCGGCTCCGCCACCGCCGCCGCGATCTCCCGCATCCCCGTCGCCCCTTCCTAGAACCGAATTTCATTCAACCACGGCCCGGCGGGGAGCCCGGGTCAGGGCTTGCGGCCCACGCCGCCCGCGCAGGACACCAGGGGCGGGTCGCCGAACGGGCTGGGGTCGGGCCGCCACTCCGGGACGAGGACGACGCCGGGCTCCAGCACGTCCAGCCCGTCGAGATACCGCGCGATCTGCTCGATGCTGCGCGGCGTGTAGGGGACGGCGCCGGTGCCGGCGTTGTAGCGCCTGATGGCCTCGACATATCCCGGATCGGTGTCGGTGCCGTCGTAAACGGCGAGATGGCTGCCCGACGGCAATGCCGACAACAGCCGGTCGACGATCGAGCGCGCCTCGTCGTAATCGGCGACGAGACCGAGAATTCCCATGAGCATCAGCCCGACCGGACGGCTGAAGTCCAGGGTCTTGGACGCCTGCTCCAAGATGACGTCGGGCCGGCGGACGTCCGCCTGAATGTAGTCGGTCGCCCCTTCGGGGGTGCTCGTCAGCAGAGCCTGGGCGTGGACGAGAACGAGCGGGTCGTTGTCGACGTAGACGATCCGCGATTCCGGCGCGACGCGCTGCGCGACCTCGTGGGTGTTGTCCACGGTCGGAAGGCCGGTCCCGATGTCGAGGAACTGGCGGATTCCCGCGTCGGCGGCGAGGTAGCGCACCACCCGCGCCAGCATGTAGCGGGAATGGCGGGTGAGGTCGACCATGCCCGGGAAGACCTGGCGGACGGCGTCACCGGCCGCCTGGTCGACGGGATAGTTGTCCTTGCCGCCAAGAAGGTAATTCCAGACCCGCGCCGAATGCGGGACCGAGGTGTCGATCTCGGGGTGTGCGCTCACGGCTGCTCTCCCTGCTCTCCGTGGCTCTCCGTGCTCGCGACCGATGCTTCCAGGCGGACAACCCGCCCACAACCAGCACGGCCACGCGGAACCGGCCGTTCGGTACGGTCGGAGCATGGCGGCGGACGAGTTCGACCTCGACGCGGGCGGCGGGCGGAGGCTGCACGCCTACGACACCGGGACGGCCGCCCCTGGTGGACCCGTCGTCTTCTGGCACCACGGCACGCCGAACATCGGCGCGCCTCCGCGTCCGCTTTTCGCGGTCGCCCCGGACATTCGGTGGGTGTCGTTCGACCGTCCCGGATATGGCGGCTCGGATTCGGTCCCGGGACGCGATGTGGCGTCCGCCGCCGCCGATACGGCGGCCGTCGCCGACGCGCTCGGCATCGACCGGTTCGCGGTCATGGGGCATTCGGGCGGCGGCCCGCACGCGCTGGCCTGCGCCGCGCTTCTGCCGGACCGTGTCCTCGGGGCGGTCAGCGTCTCCGCATTGGCCCCCTTCAACGCCGACTTCCGCGCGGTCTTCGGGGCCGACTTCGGCGCGGACGGGCTCGACTGGTTCGCGGGAATGGGCCCTTCCAGCGCCGCTTCACTGCGCGCCGCCGCGGCCGGACGGGCCGCGAAAGAGCGATACGAGGCGGCCGCCGAGTACGACCCGGAAATGTTCACTCCGGCCGACCACGCCGCGCTCCAAGGCGAATGGTCGTGGTTCGAGGAAGTGGTCGGCCCCGCCGTCGAGAACGGCATCGGCGGCCTGGTCGACGACGACCTCGCCTATGTCGCGCCGTGGGGATTCGACCCGGCCGCGATAGAGGTGCCGCTCCTCGTCGTCCACGGGGAGCGGGATCGGATCGTCCCGAGTTCGCACGGGCGGTGGCTGGCGGCCACCTGCCCGACCGCGCGGCTGCGCCTTTCCCCGGAGGACGGGCACATCTCCGTCCTCGGCACGGCGCCCTCGGCGCTCGGCTGGCTCCGCCGGTGCGCCTGATGAGCTTCAGGTCACAAAAGGCCATGTCACATCCACTGTTCGGTGCTCCGTCCTTGGTGGTGAACCGCGCATCGAATCGGTTCGGCCGGGGACGATCCCCCGGCGAGGGTCTGGAGGAGCCATGGCGTCAACGATCCTGGTCACCGGCGGTACCGGAACGCTCGGACGGCAGGTCGTCCCGCTGCTGCGGGACGCGGGCCGCGACGTGCGCGTGCTCACCCGGCGCGCCCGCGAGTCCGCGGACGGCGTCGACTACGTGACCGGCGACCTGGCCGAGGACGTGGGGGTGCGGGCCGCCGTGGAGGGGGCCTCCGTCGTCCTGCACCTGGCGGGCGGCGCGAAGGGCGACGACGTGGTGGCGCGCAACCTGGTGCGGGCCGCGAAGGCCGCCGGTGTCGAGCACCTGGTGCTGATCTCCGTCACCGGCGCGGACCGGCTCCCGCTGAAATGGGTGCGGACCCAGCACGAGGTCGAGAAGACCGTGATGGAGTCGGGCATCCCGTGGACGATCCTGCGCGCCGCGCAATTCCATGACCTCGTCCTGAAAATGGTGCGGACGATGGCGAAGTCACCGGTCGTCCCCGTCCCGCGCGGGCTGCGGATGCAGCCCGTCGACGCGCGGGACGTCGCGGAACGGCTCGCGGAACTGACGCTCGGCGCCCCCTCCGGCCGCGTGCCCGATTTGGTCGGCCCCAAGGTCTACGGAATGGGCGAACTGATCCGGAGTTACCTGCGGGCGAGCGGGAAACGCCGCGCGCTGCCCGCCGTTCCCATCCCCGGCAAGGTCGGACGCGTCTATCGCGCGGGCGAGAACATCGTCCTGGAAGGCGCCGTGCACGGCACCTGCACGTGGGAGGAGTTCCTCGCCGACCACGTGACCCGCGCCGCGAAGGCCCCCGCCGCGTCCAGGTGACCCGGCCGGGACCTACGGCCTCAGGTCATGGACGCCTCGACCTGCCGCCGCATGACCTTCCCGGTCGCGTTGCGGGGGAGCGGGTCGGACGTGATGTGCCAATGTGACGGCACCTTGAAATAGGCGAGGCGTTCGCGCGCGTAGGCGGTCAGTTCCTCCGGAGTGGGCGGGAGCCCGGTGAACACGACCACCGCCCCGACCTCCTGCCCGAGGTCGGGATGCGGGACGCCGAGGACGACGCACTCCCGCACCGCCGGATGCTCCGCGAGGACGTGCTCGACCTCCGCCGGGTACACGTTCTCGCCGCCGCGGATGATGAGGTCGGAGCGGCGGGTGGTGAGCCGGAGCCGCCCCTGCTCCATGACGCCGATGTCGCCGGTGCGCAGGCGGCGGTCCGCGTCGAGGGCGCGCGCGGTGGCGTCCGGGTCCCGCCAGTAGCCGATCATGTTGTAGGCGCTGCGGGCGCAGACCTCGCCCTCGACGCCGTCCGGGACGGGACGGTCGTCCGGCCCGCGGATCTCCACGTCGACGCCGATCGTCGGACGGCCCAGCGTGCCGGGCGCCTCGGCGAGGTCGGCGGGCGTCGCGACGGAGATCGCGGTGCACGACTCGGTGAGGCCGTAGCTGTCGACCAGCGCGCCCTTCGCGGGCGGGAACACGGCCCGCAGCCGCTCCTTGAACGCGGCCGACGACGGGGCGGTGGCCAGCGCGAACGCCGTCAGCGACGACACGTCGTAGCGGGACAGGTCGCCGTGCTCGACCAGCCGGTGCGCCATCGTCGGGACGGCGCCCCAGTTCGTCACCCGCTCCTTCTCGATCAGCCCGAGCACGGCGTCCACGTCGAAGCCGCCCTCGTGCATGATCACCGCGGTTCCGGTGGCGAGCCTCGGGACGGCCAGGTTGTGCAGGCACGCGATGTGGAACAGCGGCAGCGCCAGCAGGTACCGGCGGGCGGACGGGTCGTCCCCGAACGCGCGCAGCATCGCGTCGTTGAACCGGTGGTACTCGATCACCGAGGTCAGGTTGCGGTGCGAGTGGACGGCGCCCTTCGGGCGTCCCGACGTGCCGCTCGTGTAGAGGATCACGGCCGGGTCGTCCTCGGCGACGTCCGGGACCTCCAGCTCGGCGCCGGGGTAGCGGCGGGTCAGCGAGGGCACGTCGGACTCGACGGTGAGGACGTCCTCGGACGTCAGCGCCGCCCGCTTCCCGTCCGCGACGACGATCTTCGGGTCGGTGTGGCCGAGCGCGTACTCCACTTCGCGCGGCGCCCACCAGGCGTTGTAGCCGACCGCGACGGCGCCGGCCGCGATCGCCGCCCAGAACGAGATGATCCACTCCGGGCTGTTGGCGGCGTTGATCGCGATGCGGTCGCCCGGCTCGACGCCGAGATCGTCCCGCAGCGCCTTCGCCATCGACGCGACCGCCGCCGCGTGCTCGGCGAACGTGATCCGCCGGGACGCGGTGACGAGGTAGTCGCGGTCGCCGTAGGAGGCGGAGCGCCGCAGGACCTCGCCGAGGCTCCGGGCGCGGTTGGCGAACACGGGCAGCCGGGCGCCGAGGACGTCCTCGTCCCGCAGCTCGAACTCGCCGCCGGGGCCGGTCAGCTCCTGGACGATCTCCATCGGACTGGACACCCGCGACCTCCTCGTGCGCACCGGACGGCCCATTCTCCGTCCCCACCCCCACCACCCCCAGCGCCATACCGCTCAGCGGGACGTCCCTCACAACGCCCGCGCGTTGACGGCGGCGAAGAGGCCTTGAAGGTCGCTTGCGAAGGGCGCGGCGATCAGGCCGCAGGTGTCGTATCCCACGGATGACTACCGCGCGGGCTGCTGAGGCCGCGCTCGCGGTGGCCGGTGCGGGTGAGTGCGAGCAGTGCGAGGAGTACGAGCAGGCATAGGGCGGCGACGGTTCCGGCGAACCAGGTCACGGCGGTGGTGAGGCCGATGGCGGTGGCGAGGACGCCGACGCCGAGGACGGGCAGCCCGACGCCCGCGTAGACGATGACGTAGAAACCGGACAGCACCTCGGCCCGGTTGCTGCTGGGAGCGGCGTTGTTGACGGCGGTGAGTCCGCCGAGGAACACCAGTCCGTGGCCGATGCCAGCCAGCGCTGTCGCTCCGAGAAGTAGGGCGAGGGAGGATCGGTCTCCGGCAAGCACGAGGAGTCCCAGCCCCAGGGCCAGCAAGGGCAGGCCGGCGAGTTGCAGGTGGCGTGGCGGGCGTCCGTAGCCGAGAAGTTGGACGGTCGCCGAACTCGCCAGCATCAAAGCCGCGGTTCCTCCACCGAGGAGCGGGTCGGTGCTTTTCGCGAGCGCGGCGACGTAAGCCGGGATGAGGGTCAGGAACAGCCCGATCACTGCGAACGCCAGGAAATTGGCTGTGCCGCTGGTTGCGAACACCGCTCGCATCGCGGGAGGAATCGCGGGGCGCCGGGGGCGCCACCGAGTCTGCTGGTGCGTGGTCGGCAGCCCCATGACGGCGACGGCCGCTGGAACCAGCAGGACGATTTCGGCGACGAACGGCACCACGTCCGGCGCCGTCGCGATGTATCGGGCGACCAGGCCCGCCAGGACGGGGCCGAGACCCAATCCGCCGACGGACGCCACGGTCGAGACGAGGGCGGCCTTGCGGTGGCTGCCCGACGGTTCGAGTTCACTCAGCGCGGCGGTCAATGCCCCCGATGCCGCACCAACGGCAAGGCCCTGCGATATGCGCGCGGCGAACAGCCACCAGGTATCGGTTGCGAGTGCGAATCCCAGCGATCCCAGGCCCGCCAGCGCGAGGGCGGGCAGGAGGACCCGGCGGCGGCCGACCGCGTCCGACAACGGGCCTGCCACCAGCAGGGACGGGATGAGCGCGGCCACATAGACGGCGAAGATCAGCGTGACGACGAAGGGCGAGAATCCGAACCTGTCCTCGTAGCCGCGATAGAGCGGTGTCGGCAGGTTCGTTCCGGTCAGCAGGATCAGCAGCGTGTAGGCCGTGGCCCAGAACCGCCACCGGCCCGCACCCGGGCCCGGCGCCCGACCACGTCCCGCTCCGGTGTCGCTGAGATCGTTCGGCACGTCTCCCGCCTCCATCATGTTCGGCTTTTCCGAACATAACAGATGTTCGCGAGAGCCGAACATGTCCGGATAGGATCGAGACCATGGCGAGCCGCACCGCGACCAGGCTTGTGCATCCCGACCGGAGCGAGTTGGAGTTCACGGCCGTGATGGCCGCGCTCAGCGACCCCGTCCGGCTGGCCATCGTCACCCGGCTCGCCGACGCCGGGCCCGATGGCGAACTGGCCTGCGCCACCTTCGCGCTGCCGGTCAGCAAGTCCACCCAGAGCGGCCACTTCAAGACCCTGCGCGAGGCGGGGGTCATCTACCAGCGGGACGAGGGAACGCGACGGTTGAACCGGCTCCGTCGCGACGACCTCGACGCCCGCTTTCCCGGTCTCCTTGAACTGGCCGTCCCGCAAGGGCGCGACATCATCGCCCGCTGGGCGTGAACGCGGATCAGGGTGTGGAGGTGGTTCGGGCGCGGTGGCGGCGCACGGCGTCGCGGTTGGCGCACCGGTGGGAGCAGTAGCGCTGCCGGCCGAGCCGGGTCGTGTCGGCGAAGATCGTGGTGCATTCGCGGACGGCGCACCGCCCGAGCCGGTGCATGCCCCGTCCGGCCAGGTGCAGCGCGGTGCCGACCGGGATCAGCGCGGACAGCACGGCGCCGAGCGGCTGGAGGTCGTCGCGGTAGTGCAGGTGCCAGCCGCTGCCCGCGTGGTCGGTCAGCCGCGGGTAGGCGACGGCCGCCGCGAGGAGCCGGTCGACCCGCTCGGCGCGCTCGGGTCCGGCCGCCGCGTCGACGATCTTCTCCCACTCGTCCAGGAGGGCGAGGGTCTGGTCCAGGTCGCGCGGGGCGACGGGGCGTTCCAGCACCAGCCCGAGGGCGCGGCAGCGGTCCGCGAGTTCTCCGGCGGTCGCGGGACGCTGGTTGGCCAGGTCGGCGGCCAGCTTCACGGCATCCGCGCCGTAAGGGTTGAGATGCATAAGCCTATTACAGCACCGTGGGCGCCATGGCACCTGGCACCCACGTACGGCAGGCGGCGGAGACCGACGTCGCCGAGCTCGTCCGCCTCCGCGCGCTGCTGTTCGGCACCCTCGGCGGCGACTTCTTCAACCCCGCTTCGGCGGGCGACGAATGGCGCGACGCGCTGGCCCGGGTCTTCAAGGAGAAGCTGAAGGACGCCGACGCGCGGATCCTGGTCGTGGACGGCGACGGCCACGGACGCGCGATCATGCAGGCCCTGCTCGCCTGGTTCCGCGAACGCGACGCCGTCCGAGTGGACCTGTACGCGTCGCGCGACGGGGAGCCGCTCTACCGGGAACTCGGCTTCTTCGACCATCCCGACCCCGCGTTGTGCTGGCGTCCGTGACGGACGTCCGCCCGCACCCGGCGACCGGGCAGCCGCACCACGCCTGGCGCTACCGGTGGACGATCCTCGGCGTCGCCACCTTCGTCCAGGCCGCCTCCGGCTTCTTCGTGCAGGGCATCGGCGCGATGGGCGTCCATCTCCAACGCGATCTGCACCTGAGTACGGCGGAACTGGGATTGCTGCTCTCGGCCGCCCAACTGGTCCCGCTGGTCGGGCTGCTGGTGGCGGGGGAAATGCTCGACCGCTACAACGAGCGCTGGGTCGTCGGCGCGGGGGCGGGCGTCGTCGCCGTGAGCCTCGGCCTGGGGAGCATGGCGCCGGGTTATGTGTCGCTGCTTCTCGTCCTGCTGGTGGTCGGCGCGGGGTACAGCACCGTCCAGCCTGGCGGTAGCAAATCGGTGGCGTCCTGGTTCGGCGAGTCCCAGCGCGGGCTGGCGATGGGCATACGCCAGGCGGGCCTGCCGCTCGGCGGCGTGGTCGCCGCCGCCGCGATGCCCGTCCTCGCCACCGCCTTCGGCTGGCGGGTCACGCTCACGGTCGGCGGGCTCGTCGCGCTGGCAGGAGCGGCCGCGTTCATGGGCTTCTACCGCAGGCCGCCCGTCCGAGGCCGGTCCCTGGAGCGCACACAGCGGGACGTCACGCTCAAGGCCCGGCTGCGGATACTCCGCCAGCCGCCCATGGTGAAGATCATCCTTTCCGGGGTGTGCCTGGTCTCCGTGCACAGCGCCGTGGGCGTCCTGACCGTGGTGTATCTCCACGAGACGGCGTCGATGGGGGCGGGCGACGCGGCCCTCGTCCTGGTGGCGGCCCAAGGAGCGGGCGCCGCCGGACGCGTCTGCCTCGCAGCGTGGAGCGACCGCGGCGGATCGTCCGGACGCTACGGCACCGTCATGACCTGCATGGTCGCCGTGACCGCGGGGATGGCGGCGCTGATGACCCCGGCCGGACACTCGCCCATCGCGGCCTCCCTGCTGTTCCTCTGGCTCGGCTTCTTCGGAATCGGCTGGTACGGGCCGTGGGTCGCCCACCTGGCCGAATCGGCGCCGCCCGGCCAGACCGGATTCGCCATCGGCCTGGCCATGGCCGTCACCCAGATCGCCGTCATCCTCGCCCCGCCGTCCCTCGGCCTGCTCAAGGACGCGACCCACAGCTTCACCCCGGTCTGGGGGGCCCTCTCCGCGATGACCGTCCTCGCCCTGGTGATGAGTTCTCGCGTCCGGACCCGTCATACCTGTGACAGGACGCGACGAGGCGGAAGGGTGAGGTCATGAAGGCGAACACGCTGCTGGAGGAGCTGGGCGTGAGCGGTATGGACGAGGTCGACGAGCCGGCGTTCTCCGGCCTGGCGGAGCGGCACCGGCGGGAGCTGCACGTGCACTGCTACCGGATGCTCGGGTCGTTCGAGGACGCGGAGGACACCGTCCAGGAGACGTTCCTGCGCGCCTGGCGTCGGCGGGAGACCTTCGTGGGACGGTCGACGTTCCGGGCCTGGCTGTACCGGATCGCCACCAACGCCTGCCTGGACCTGCTCGCCCGGCGCCGCCCGGAGCCCGCGTCCGGCGGCGAGGTGCCCTGGCTCCAGCCCTACCCGGACCGGCTGCTGGACGAGCTGCCCGCCGGCGACGCCGACGAGCCGGAGAGCGTCGCCGTCGCGCGGGAGACGATCGAGCTGGCGTACCTGGTCGCGGTCCAGCACCTCGCGCCGCGGCCACGGGCCGTGCTGATCCTGCGGGACGTGCTCGGCTGGCCCGCCAAGGACGTCGCGGAACTCCTCGGGGACTCGGTCAACTCCGTCAACAGCGCGTTGCAGCGGGCCCGCGCCGGTATGCGGGAGCACCTGCCCGCCGAGCGCCAGGACTGGACGGGCAGCGACGAAGACGCCGAAACACGCGAACTGGTGCGCCGCTACACCGAAGCCAGCGTGGCCACGGACATCGACGCGCTCGCCGCGATGCTGCGCGACGACGTCCGCTTCTCGATGCCGCCGACGCCGGGGCTGCACGTCGGCCGGGACACGATCGTGAACGGCTGGGTCGAGAGCGGTTTCGACGAACTGAAGGGCCTGCGCGGCCTCCCGACCGCCGTGAACCGGCAGCCCGCCGTCGCCTTCTACCTGTGGCGCGAGCGCGAGGGCGCGTACCTGCCGCTGACGATCGACGTCCTGCGCGTCACCGGCGGGACGATCACTGAGATCATCACCTTCCACGACGACCGTTTCCCGCGGCTCGGGCTGCCCGAGCGCCTCCCGGCCGAGTAGTCCCGGTGCGGACGCTCGCGCTGCGCGGCGGCGTGCGTGTCGCGGTGGTCGCCGCCGAATGGCGCGACGCGTTCGGCGTCGTCACCCATGGGCGGGTGCAACTGGAACTCCGCAATGGCGAGCCCGGCCCGGTCCTCGGCCCCGACGCGGGGTTCTGGCTCCGGGGCACCGGCGTCCGAGCCCTGCGCAACCCAGACCGCCGCACGGCCAAGGTGCGCATCGTCACCCGCCAGTCGACAAACTCCGACGCCCGTCACCGAACAACGGAGCACAACATGAACGACACCAGGATCGCCGCAGCCCCGGCATCACACCGATTCCGTGGCCTCGCGATCAGGGGCTTGATCGCCACACTCGCAGCGATGGCGGCCACCACCCTCGCCGCCGCACTCGCCCGAACAGCCGGAGCCGACTTCGAAATCCCCGCCGACGGCGAGCCAATTCCCCTGCCCGGATTCGCCGTCGTGACGGGCTTCTTCTGCCTCGTGGGCACCGCCATAGCCGCCGCACTCCTCCGCTGGAGCGCCCGCCCCGCCACACGATTCCTCTGGACGACGGTGTCACTGACCGCGATCTCGCTGATCCCGCCCCTGATCTCCGGCGCGAACACCGCCACAACCACGGCCCTTCTCGCCCTGCACCTCGTCCCCGCGGCGATAATGATCCCCACCCTGACCCGAACCCTCCAAACCCCGTGACAAGGCCACCGCACCCCAAGCCGTCTCTCGTGCTCACTTCGGTGTCCAGGTCGACGAGCGCAGGGTCAGTCGGTGGGGGAGACCAGGCCGATCCGGTAGGCGAGGACGACGGCCTGGACTCGGTCGCGCAGGCCGAGTTTGGCGAGAATCCTCGACACGTAGGTCTTGACCGTCTCGGGGGTGATGAAGAGCTCCGCGGCGATCTCCGCGTTCGACAGCCCCTCGGCGATCTGCCGGAGCACCTCCAGCTCGCGCGGGGTCAGTGCCCGTACCACGTCCTCCCTGGCCGACCGGGAGGTATCGGCCGGGCGCAGGTGCTCGGCGAAGTGGCCGATGAGGTGGCGGGTGACGGCGGGGGCCAGCAGGGCCTCGCCCCTGGCGACCGTCCGGACGCCGTTGACCAGCTCCGCCGGGGGCGCGTCCTTGAGGAGGAAGCCGCTGGCCCCGGCCCGCAGCGCGTCGTAGACGTAGGCGTCGACGTTGAAGGTGGTGACGACCAGCACCTTCGGTGGCGCCTCGGCGTCGGGACCGGCCAGTTGCCGGGTCGCCTGGATGCCGCCGAGCAGGGGCATCCGGATGTCCATCACCACCACGTCGGGCCGCAGGCGCCCCGCGGCCTGGACCGCCTCGTGCCCGTTCTCGGCCTCCCCGACGACCTCCATGTCGGGCTGGGCGGCGAAGATGGTGACGTAGCCGGTGCGCACCAGTGCCTGATCGTCGCAGACGAGCACACGGATCGGTGGCGGCGCATCGCTCACGGGGTCACTCCGATGCGGGCTTGGACGGGATCGTGGCGTGGACCTCGAACCCGCCTTCGGGCCGGGGTCCGGCCTCCAGTTCACCATCGACCATCCGCGCCCGTGCGCGCAGCCCCGCCAGTCCACGCCCGCCCGCGGGGGCCGCTTCCCGGACGGCGGGTGCGGCCGCCGGGGAGGCGTCGGTGGTCACCGTGATCTCGATGCGCTCCTCGCCGTGCCGGACCAGGACCTGTGTCGGCTGCCCGGCGGCGTACTTCATCGCGTTGGTGAGCGCCTCCTGCACCACCCTGTACGCGGCCAGTTCCACGTCCACGGACTGCGCTCGCCGCTCGCCCCGCTCGCTGAACTCGACCGGCTGCCCCGACCTGCGGGCCTGTTCGACCAGGTCCCCGAGCCGTCCCAGGGCGGGCGCCTGGTCCGCGCGCGCCGGGTCGGCGGACGCCGACTCGCCGGTCGCCTCCAGCACGTCGAGCAGGTAGCGCAGCTCTGCCAGCGCCCGACGGCCGGTGTCGCTGATGGCCGAGAGTCCCTCGCCCGCCTTGTCCGGTGCGGAGGTGAGGACGAACTGTGCCGCGTCCGCCTGGACCACCATGGCCGTCACATGATGGGTGACCACGTCGTGCAACTCGCTGGCGATTCGTGCCCGCTCCGCGGCCGTGGCCACGTCGGCGGCCAGCCGCCGCCGCTGCGCCTCTTCCGTCCGCCGTGTGCGCACGATGCTTCCCACCAGCCAGAACGCGGCCAGAACCAGGTAGAACGCGAGATAGTCCGCGATGCCCAGCGGTGAGCCGAGCCGGTCCAGGACGAGGGCCAGCGCGGCATAGCCCGCGCTCACCACGCCCGCCAGACCATGGCGGAAACGGACCTGGTGGGCGCCGGCCGAGTACAGGGCCAGGTAGAGTCCCAGACTCCCGAACGTCGTCGCGAAGCCCAGCGCCTGGTACGCGGCGAACGGGCCCGCGACGACGGCCAGACAGCCCGCGGGCCACCTCCGGCGGACCGCCAGCGGCAGTGTCTGGGCCAGGATCAGCCCGACGCTCAGCGCGCTCGCCGGCCGCTCGGGCAGATCTCCGATCTGCGCTCCGATGCCGGACAGGGTGGGAACGAAGGCCAACAGGGCCAGCGCCAGGGCGAGGAAGCCGTCCTTGAGGAAGGCGTCCCGCTCCTTCCACCAGTCGAGCGGCGCACGGCTCCAGGGCGCCTGAGCGGACATCACTACCGTTTCCTCCGGTCAGGCCTGAGTGCGTCGAGCGGATCGCCGGGGCAGCAGACGGCCGCCCCGGCGGGCGAGGACGAACATTCGGAAGGCGAGCAGCGTACCGAGGACGACGGGCGCCAGCGCCGCCTCCAGGCCGAAGGCACCGCCGCTCAGCGCGGCGGACCCATGCACGTCGACGGTGAACAGGCCCTTGGAGGCGTGCCCGGAGACCGGGATGCCGAGCAGTTGCTCGGCGGTGTTCCAGGCGAAGTGCAGACCCACGACGAACCAGATGTTACGCCGCCACAGGAACGCGGCCCCGAGCATCACGCCCGCCTCCAACGCGATCGCCAGCGCACTCCACGCATTGGCTCCCGGAGTGCCCAGATGGGCGATGCCGAAGAACAGCCCGGTGATCACGATGGCGGCCCGGCTGCCCCACCTCTGCTCCAGAGCCTGCAGCGCGAGACCGCGGAACAACAACTCCTCGGTGACCGCGGCGCCGATCTGCACCATGACCGCGGACCAGACGACCGCCATGAAGCCATGGCCCGCCCAGGAGAACGAGTAGCCGCCGAACGCCGTGATCAGCAAGGCGGACACCGCGACGAAGCCGAGGCCGATCGCGCCGCCCAGCAGCGCCTCCCGGCCCGCTCCCCGGCGGGCGATCTCCGGCGTCTCGCGTCGCGCGACACGACGCGTGACCAGCCAGTACACGGCCACCGCGGCCACCGCGCCCAGCGCCGGAACCGGACCAGGCCCCGTCGCGGTCAGACCCGAGACCAAGCCGACGCCGACCATGCCCGTCAGCATCCAGCCGAGCGGAGAGCGGACGATCCGGCCGAGACGACCACCGCGAGCGTCGTGACCGTCGGGGCCCGTGTCCGGGCAGGGGCCTCCGTCGTGCCGCGCGGTGGACGTCGTACTCATCGTGGCCTCCTCTGTAGCGGTCGCACCGGCTGCGACCCGACGACCACGCTAAAAATCCGGCGCCGTCCACGAATCACCCGCACATGGACAGCTCTTGTAGCTCTCGCGGGGGATGCGCCCCGAAAGCGGTGAGTTCGTCCTGCAAATCGCGCTGGAACCTGAGCACATTGATGAGCAGCACAGCGTCGGACCGCTCCTGAGCCGACACCCCGGAGAGCGGTAGGCCCCCGAAATGAGCGACGATGAGTGAAATCGCATCATCCGCTTGGTGAAGCAGGACGAGCCCGCGTCTGGCTGGGGGTTTGGGACTCGTCGGACGTCATGCCGGTGTGCAGGGGAGACGACGACGGGCTTGGCGGAAGAGGGCTGCCGCTCGTGGCGGCTCTGGCGGCTGGGTGCGGGGCCTATCGCGTCCTGCCGTGTGGGAAATGGGTGTGGGCTCGGGTCGAGCGAAAGGGTGTGTGAGGTGGCGCGGGGTGTGTGTCAGGCGGTCGCGCGGTGGCGGCTCGTCCTGGAAGTGCGGACGCACCTGGGCCATGAGGAGGCGGTCAGGAGATTGGAGCTGCTCCGGGTGGCGCTCATGCCGAAGGGGTGGCGGAGCGTCGGGCTGTACGAGAAGCGGGAGTTTCGGTTCCCGGTTCCGCTGCTGTGGGTCTATGCGAGTGGGGCGGCCGATGACGTCGGGGCCGTGGTCACCGTCCGGGCCGTGCCGGGTGAGGCGTGGGGCTACTTCGAGGCGGGGGACGGGCGGGGCGGGTTCGTGTCGCCGTGCGGGGACGTCGAGGCCGCGGCCGAGGCGCTCGACTTGATCCTGAAGGACCGCATGTTCCCCCGCCGGGACTGGTAGCGCTCCCGGTCAGCGGGATCTCCGGAGCCGTCCGCCGTCTCGCTGATTAACGTCGTGGGTCGGACGGAGGACTGATGGACGACCCGACACCCGACGTGCTCGCTCCCGCCGAACTGGGGCCCGTCACCTTGCGGAACCGCGTGATCAAGGCGGCGACGTACGAGGGGCTCAGCAAGAACAGCCTGGTCACCGATGAGTTGATCGAGTTCCATGTGCGGCACGCCGCCGGGGGCGTCGGCATGACGACCGTGGCCTACTGCGCGGTCGCGCCGGACGGGCGCACCGAGCGCAAGCAGCTCCTCTGGACCGACGACGCCCTCCCCGGCCTGCGGAAGCTGACCGAGGCCGTGCACGCCGAGGGCGCCGCCGTCGCCGCGCAGATCGGGCACGCGGGGCCGGTCGCCGGGTCGAAGAGCAACCGCCTGCCCGCGCTCGCGCCCAGCCGCTTCTACGCGGCCGCCAGCACCGGCTTCACCAAGGCGGCGACGCGGGCCGACATCGAGCGGGTCGTCCAGGGGCACGCGCACGCGGGGCGGATGGCGATCGAGGCCGGGTTCGACGCCGTCGAGATCCACTTGGGCCACAACTACCTGGCCAGCTCGTTCCTCAGCCCGCGGATCAACCGCCGCAAGGACGAGTACGGCGGCTCGCTGGAGAACCGGGCCCGGCTCTCCCGGGAGATCGCGCGGGCCGTCCGGGACGCCGTCGGCGACCGCATCGCGATCACCGCAAAGCTCAACATGGACGACGGCGTCCGCCGCGGCTTCCGGCTGGACGAGGCGACCCGGGTCGCGCAATGGCTGGAGGCGGACGGCTCCCTCGACGCCCTCGAACTCACCGCGGGCAGCTCGCTGCTCAACCCGATGTACCTGTTCAAGGGGGACGCGCCGCTCCGCGAGTTCGCCGCCGCCATGCCGCAGCCGGTGCGGCTCGGCATGCGGCTGGTCGGCCGCTGGTTCCTGCACGAATACCCCTACGAGGACCTCTACCTCCTCAAGGACGCCCGGAAGATCCGCGCCGCGGTGAAGATGCCGCTGATCCTGCTCGGCGGCGTCACCGACAAGGCGGGCATGGACACGGCGATGGCGGAGGGCTTCCAGTTCGTCGCGATGGGGCGGGCGCTGCTTCGCGAGCCCGACCTGATCAACCGCATCAACGACGAGCCGGACACCAAGTCGCTCTGCATCCACTGCAACAGGTGCATGCCCACGATCTACAGCGGGACGCGCTGCGTCCTGGTCGAGCAGGCGGGCTGAGCGCGCATGCGGGACGAGACGATCGCCGGGATGCTGCTGGCCAGGCTGGGGGACGACCGCCCCGGCCTCCGCAGCCGCGACCGGACGTGGACCTGGGACGAAGTCGTCCGGGAGAGCGCGGCCCGCGCCGGGCTGGCTCGCGCGCTGCGTCGGGAAGGACCGTTCCACATCGGCGTGCTGCTGGAGAACGTCCCCGAGTACGTGCTGTGGCTCGGCGCGGCGGCGCTGAGCGGCGCGACGATCGTCGGGATCAACCCGACCCGGACCGGCTCCTATCTGGAGCAGGAGGTCAGGCACACCGACCTTCAACTGCTCGTCACCGACCGGGCCGGGGTCGAACTGCTGGACGGGCTCGACATCGGCGTTCCGCGCGACCGTTTCCTGCTCGTCGATGACGACGGCTATCGAGCCGAAGTCGAAGCGCACGTGTGCGAGCCCGAGCTCGACCCCTCGATCACTCCTAAGACGCAGATTCTGTTGCTGTTCACGTCCGGGACGACGGGTGCGTCCAAGGCGGCGCGCTGTTCGCAGGGAAGGCTCGCCGAGCTGGGACGCAACAACGCCGCCAAATACGACGTCAAGCGCGACGACATCAGCTATTGCCCGATGCCCCTCTTCCACGGCAACGCGCTGATGGCGCTCTGGGCGCCGTCGCTCGCGGTCGGCGCGACGGTCGTGCTGACGGAGAAGTTCTCCGCGTCCGGATTCCTCCAAGACGTGCGCTATTTCGGTGCGACGTTCTTCACCTACGTCGGCAAGGCCATCGGCTACGTCCTCGCCACACCCGAACAGCCGGACGACAGCGACAACACCCTCACCCACGGGTTCGGCACGGAAGCGTCCCCGGAAGACAAGGCCGAATTCCGCCGCCGCTTCGGCGCGGAACTCCTTGAGGGCTACGGCTCCAGCGAGAGCGCGGGGATGATCAAGCGGGTGCCGGGCACGCCGCCGACCGCGTTCGGGAAACCGGCCCGCGACGGCGTCCGGATCGTCAATCCGGAGACGCGCGAGTTCTGCGCGCCCGCCGTCCTGGACGAGCACGGACGCGTCACCAACGCCGAAGCCGCCATCGGCGAAATCGTCGACATCGACGGCGCCGACCGCTTCGAGGGCTATTACAAGAACCCGGAGGCGGACGCCGAACGCGTCCGGCACGGCTGGTACTGGACGGGCGACCTCGGCTACGTCGACGGCGACGGCTTCCTCTATTTCGGTGGCCGTTCCGGCGACTGGATTCGCGTCGACTCGGAGAACATCTCCGCGCTGCTCACCCAGAACGTCGTCCGGCGGCATCCGAGGATCGTGGACGCGGTGGCGTTCGGCGTCCCCGACCCGCGCTCCGGCGACCAGGTGATGGCGGCCATCGAAATCCCCGCCGGCGTCGAATTCGAAGATCTCGACTTCCCCGCCTTCCTCGCCGCTCAGGACGACCTCGGCACGAAGGGCGCGCCGCGTTTCGTCCGCGTCTCGCACGCGCTGCCGACGACCGGCTCCGGAAAGCTCAGGAAGAAGGAGATGCAGCTCGACGGCTGGCGCACCGCCGATCCCGTCTACCGCTGGGCCGGACGGGGCGCGCCCGAATACACGCTGATGACCGAGGCCGACAAGGAGGCGCTCCGCGCGGAGTTCGCCGCCGCCGGACGTCAGCGCTTCCTTCCGTGAGGGGTGTGAATGGATCTGCGTGAGACGGCGGCGCACCGGGAGCTGCGCGCGGAGCTGAGAGCCTATTTCGCGAACCTGCTGCCCGCCGACGTGCGCCGCCGTGCCGGGGAGCAGGGCGTCGGCGGCGACCGGTTCCGCGAGATCGTCAAGATGCTCGGCAACGACGGCTGGCTCGGCTACGGCTGGCCGGAGGAATACGGCGGGCAGGGGAAGTCGATCTCCGAGCAGTACGTGTTCTTCGACGAAGTTCAGCGGGCAGGGCTGCCGTTCCCGTTCGTCACCGTGAACACGGTCGGCCCGACGCTGATGCGCTACGGAACGGACGAACAGAAGCGCGCCTATCTGCCCGGCATCCTCTCCGGCGACATCGTCTTCGCCATCGGCTACACCGAGCCCGACGCGGGCACCGATCTCGCCTCCCTCCGGACGAAGGCCGTCCTCGACGGCGACCATTTCGTCATCGACGGCAGCAAGGTGTTCACCAGCGGCGCGAACACCGCCGACCACATCTGGCTCGCCGCCCGGACCGATCCGGACGCCCCCAAGCACAAGGGCATTTCCATCCTGATCGTGCCGACCGACGCGGACGGGTTCTCCTGGAGCCCGATCCAAACCGTCGGCGGAATGGTCGTCACGGCCACGTACTACAACGGCGTCAAGGTGCCCGCGTCGGCCGTGGTCGGGGACGTCGACGGCGGCTGGACGCTGATCACCACCCAGCTCAACCACGAGCGCATCGGCCTGGCCGCGCTCGGCGGCCGGATGGTGCGGCTGTGGGAGGACGTCCGCGACTGGGCGCGCGACACCGGCGTCCTCGACCTGCCCTGGGTGCGCGCCGACCTGGCCCGCACGCACGCCAGGCTGGAGGCGATGCGGCTGATGAACTGGAAGATGACCATGGCCGTGGAGGCGGGCACGCTGACCGGCGCGCAGGCCGGGGCCGCGAAGGCGTACGGGACGGAGACGCACATCGACGTCCAGCGCACGCTGACCGGCATCCTCGGCGCGGCCGGGCGCGTCCGTCCCGAGTCGCCCGGCGCCGTCCTCCACGGGCAGATCGAGCAGCTCTCCCGCCAGGGGATCGTGAACACGTTCGGCGGCGGCGTCAACGAGGTGCTGCGCGACATGGTCGCCGTCCAAGGGCTGGGCCTGCCGAGGTCGAGGCGCTCATGACCGACTACGAGGCCCGTCTCCAAGCGTGGACGGGACGCGAGCTGATGGCGCCCCGCTTCGGCCAGGACGCGGTGAACGTCCCGATGATCCGCCATTGGGTCGAGGCAATGGAGGACGACAATCCCGTCTACCTGGACGAGAAGGCGGCAAAGGCGACGGGACGCGACGGGATCGTGGCACCCGCCTCGATGATGCAGGCGTGGACGATGCGCGGCTACGCGGCGTCCGTCCGGCCGCCCGCCGCCCCATCGCCCGCCGACGAATTGACCGAACTGCTCGCCGAAGGCGGATACACGTCCGTCGTCGCGACCGATTCGGAGTTCGAGTTCCACCGCGAACTGGTGCCGGGCGACCGCGTCAGCGTGGAGGAGACCGTCGAGTCGATCTCGCCGGAGAAGAAGACCGCACTCGGCGCGGGCCGCTTCGTCAGCACCCGGAAAACCTACCGGGACGCGAACGGCGAGGTCGTCGCGACTCAACTGTGGCGGATACTCCGCTTCCGCCCCGCCGAAAAGCCGCAGGAGAAACCCCCGCGCCCGCGACCCGCGATCAACCATGACAACAAGTTCTGGTTCGACGCGGCACGCGAGCACCGCCTCGTCATCCAGCGGTGCGCCGAATGCAAATCGCTGCGGCATCCGCCTGGCCCGTGCTGCCCGCAATGCGGCTCGTTCGACTGGGACACGGTCGAGTCGTCCGGCGAAGGGCACGTCTACACCTACGTCGTCAACCACCACCCCCGCCACCCCGCGTTCGAGTACCCGCTGATCGTCGCGGTGATCGAGTTGGCGGAGGGGACGCGCCTGATCGCAAACCTCATCGATATCGAACCCGCCGACGTCGAGATCGGAATGCCGGTCGTCCTCGACTGGATCGACGCGGACCCCGACCTTTCCCTGCCCGCGTTCCGTCCCGCTGAGAAGAAGGGCAGCTAAATGGACTTCACCCTCGGCGAGGAATTGGAGGCCGTCCGGGACCTCGCCCGGCGGATATTCACCGACCACGCCACCCAGGAACGGATCAGGGCCGCGGAACGGTCGGTCACCGGGCTCGACGAGACGCTCTGGTCCGCGCTCGCCGACGCGGGCCTGCTCGGCGTCGCGCTGCCCGAGGACGCGGGCGGCGCGGGGCTCGGCGCCGGCGGGCTCGCCGTCCTGCTGGAGGAGCAGGGCCGCGCGGTCGCGCCCGTCCCGGTGTGGCCCGCCGTCGTCTCGGCGCTCACCCTCGCCGGGCACGGCACGCCGGAGCAGCGCGAACTCCTCCCCGCGTTCGCGGACGGCTCGCAACGCGCCACCCTCGCGCTCGAAGAGTTCACGCCGGGCGAGCCGCGCTGCGCGGCCGTCCCCAATGGCGACGGCTGGGTCCTGACCGGGACGAAGGCGGTCGTCCCGACCCCGTACGGCGCGAGCCACGTGCTGGTCGCGGCCCGGTCGGCGGACGGCCCCGGCCTCTACCTGCTCGACGCGTCCGCGCCCGGCACGTCCTGGGAGCGCGCCGAGACCACCACCCACGACAGCGCCGGTCACCTCACCCTCGACGCGGCCCCCGCCCAGCCCCTCGGCCCCGACGCGCTCGGCGCCGCGCTGCGGCTGGCGCGCGTCGCGGTCGCCGCCGCCCAGGTCGGCGTCGCGGAGGGCGCGCTGCGCCTGGCCGCCGCCCACCTCGCCGGACGCGAGCAGTTCGGACGCCCGCTCGCCGCGTTCCAGGCCGTCCAGCACCAGCTCGCCGACTGCTACATCGAGATCGACGCGCTCCGCGTCTGCCTGTGGCACGCGGTCTCGCTGATCGCCGCCGGGGAGGACGCCGAGTCCGCCGTCCTCGTCGCCAAGTGGTGGTCGGACGAGGGCGGGCTGAACGTCGTCCACCGCGTCCAGCACCTGCACGGCGGGATCGGCGTGGACGTCGACTACCCCGTCCACCGGCACTTCCTGTGGGGCAAGCAGCTCTCCGGGACGCTCGGCGGCGCGTCCGCCGACCTGGCCCTGCTCGGGGCGGCGCTGTGAGCCGCCGCTTCGAGGACGTCACCGTCGGCGACGCGCTGCCTCCGCTGGACATCCCGCTGACCCGGACGCTGATCGTCGCGACCGCCATCGCGAGCCGCGACTACCAGGACGTCCACCACGACCCGTCGCTCGCCGTCGAGCGCGGCTCCAAGGACGTCTTCATGAACATCCTGACCACGAACGGCCTGGTCGACCGGTACGTGACCGGCTGGGCGGGGCCCGCGGCCGTCGTCACGGCCATCAAGATCAGGCTGGGCGCGCCGAACTACCCGGGCGACACGATGGTGCTGACCGGGTCCGTCTCGGCCAAGCACCCGGACGACCGCCGCGTCGAGATCGCCGTGCGCGGCGTCAACGCGCTCGGCCCGCACGTCACCGGCACGGTCGTCGTCCGACTGGCAGGGGAGGACGGGGCATGAGCGTGCTGCCGGGCGCCGCCGCGATCGCGGGCATCGGCGCGACCGAGTTCTCCAAGGACTCCGGGCGCAGCGAACTGCGGCTCGCCTGCGAGGCGGTGCTCGCCGCCGTCACCGACGCGGGGCTCCAGCCGTCCGACGTGGACGGCATGGTCACCTTCACCGCCGACACCAGCTCGGAGATCCACCTCGCCCGCAACCTGGGCATCGGGGAGCTGACGTTCTTCTCCCGGATCGGGCACGGCGGGGGAGCGGCGTGCGCGACCGTCCAGCAGGCGGCGATGGCCGTCGCGACCGGCGTCGCGGAGGTCGTCGTCTGCTACCGCGCGTTCAACGAGCGGTCCGGCGAACGGTACGGGCTGGGGCAGGCGGACCGGCCGCTGGGGGCCGGCGCGGACCGCGCCGCCTACTCGTGGATGACGCCGTTCGGCCTCGCGACGCCCGCGCAGTGGGTCGCCATGTTCGCCCGCCGCTACATGCACGAGTACGGCGCGACCAGCGAGGACTTCGGCCGGGTCGCCGTCGTCGACCGCCGCCACGCCGCCGCCAACCCGGCCGCCTGGTTCTACGGGCGCCCGATCACGCTCGAAGACCACCAGGCGTCCCGGTGGATCGCCGAGCCGCTGCGCCTCCTCGACTGCTGCCAGGAGAGCGACGGCGGGCAGGCGCTCGTGGTCGTGTCCGCCGAGCGGGCCCGTGATCTCCCGCACCGCCCGGCGCTGGTCTGGGGGGCGGCGCAGGGGTCCGGCAACGACCAGCACATGATGACGAGCTACTACCGCTCCGAGATCACCGGCATCCCCGAGATGGGCCTCGTCGGACGGCAGCTCTACGCGCAGTCGCGGCTCACCCCGGCCGACGTGCAGGCCGCGATCCTGTACGACCACTTCACGCCGCTCGTCCTGCCGCAGCTCGAAGAGCTGGGCTTCTGCGCCAAGGGCGAGGCCAAGGACTTCGTCGCGGACGGCAACCTCGACCTCGGCGGGCGGCTCCCGTTCAACACCCACGGCGGGCAGCTCGGCGAGGCCTACATCCACGGGATGAACGGGATCGCGGAGGGCGTCCGGCTCGTGCGCGGCACGTCGCCGAACCAGCCGGGCGACGTGCACAACGTCCTCGTCACCGCCGGGACGGGCGTCCCGACGAGCGGCCTGATCCTCGGCGCGGACGCCTAGCGAGCCGACGCGGAAAGGGCGCGTTAGCCAGGTTTTCACCGCCGCGACGGCCCCGCGTACCGCCGTCCGGCGCCCGCCCCGGCGGGCATCGTCGCAGGTCAGCCGCCGGGCCGGGGGGAGCCAAGGGCAGGTTCCGCCCAACCCGCCCCGCGCCTTGGGCAAAGCGTGACATTTAAGACACTTACCGTAAATGTCACGGTCCTAGTGCCGCCGTTCCCGCCCCCCTCAGGAGCCTCCGGCCCTGGCCGGGAACGGCCGCAGGAGGGCACCCCATGCGACGAATGGTCCTGTTCCCGCTGCTCGCCGTCCTCGGCGCGGTGCTGCTCGGCGTCCTCGGGACACCGGCGTCCGCGACCCCGCCGAACATCCCGTCCGCCGCCACGGCCGCGTCCCGGCTGGCCGAGCTGACCGTCGCCGCCGAGTCCCACGGCGACACCTACGACCGCAGCCTGTTCCCGCACTGGATCACCATCTCCGGGACGTGCAACACCCGCGAGACGGTCCTCAAGCGGGACGGCACGAACGTCGTCACCGACTCCTCGTGCGCCGCGACGTCCGGCTCCTGGTACTCGCCCTACGACGGCGCCACCTGGACGCAGGCGTCCGACCTCGACATCGACCACATGGTCCCGCTCGCGGAGGCGTGGGCGTCCGGCGCCTGGTCCTGGACGACGGCCCGCCGCCAGTCCTACGCCAACGACCTTGGCGGCCCGGAGCTGTGGGCCGTCACCGACAACGTCAACCAGGCCAAGGGCGACAAGGACCCGGCCGAGTGGCAGCCGTCGCGCGCCGCCTTCCGCTGCACCTACGCCCGCGCCTGGATCCAGGTGAAGTGGTACTACGGCCTCACCGTCGACGGCGCCGAGAAGAACGCCCTGACCACGATGCTCGGCACCTGCTGACCGCCCGGCGGCGCGAGCGTCGCGCCCGGTCGGCCGGACGGTCGGACGGCCGGACGCGACGCTCGCCACCCGGGGTATCGGTGAGCGGGACCGCGCGATGCCCGCGGACCGGGTGGCGGTCATCATGGAAAGTTATGGACGAGCTGACGATCCCGGGCGTGCTGGCGCGGGCCGCCGAGGAGTTCCCGGACGTGGAGGCCGTTGTGGACGGCGACGTCCGCGTCACCTACGCCGAGCTTCGGGAGCGGGTGCGGGAGGCGGCGGGCGCGTTCGCCGCCGCCGGGATCGGGCCGGGCGACCGCATCGCGATCTGGGCGCCGAACA
Source organism: Actinomadura chibensis NBRC 106107 (assembly GCF_001552135.1). GTDB lineage: Bacteria > Actinomycetota > Actinomycetes > Streptosporangiales > Streptosporangiaceae > Spirillospora > Spirillospora chibensis. The sequence goes on from NZ_BCQP01000045.1 coordinate 77,666, forward strand.
GCCTGCGCTGGATCGTCGCCGTGCTCGGCGCGCTGCGCGCGGGCGCGACGCTCGTCCCGCTGAACACGCGGTTCAAGGGGGACGAGGCCCGGTGGCCGCTCACCAAGGCCGAGGTCCGGATCCTCTTCATCGAGGACGGCTTCCTCGGCATCGACTACCCGGGCATGCTCGGGCTCGACGCGTCCGGCGACGTCCCGGGACTGCCCGCGCTGCGGACGATCGTCACCTTCAACGGCCCGGCGCGGCCGGGCGTCACCGCCTGGGACGATTTCACCGCCAAGGCCGCACCGGCCGGCGCGGCGGAGGCCCGGCCCGGTGACATCGCCGACATCCTGTTCACGTCCGGGACGACGGGACGTCCCAAGGGCGTGCTGTGCACGCACGAGCAGAACGTCCGCACGTTCCTGGCGTGGGCGGGACGGACGGGCGTCCGCCCCGGCGACCGGTACCTGATCGTCAACCCGCTGTTCCACTCGTTCGGCTACAAGGCGGGCGTGCTGGCGTGCCTGCTGATGGGCGCGACGATGGTGCTCCAGCGGACGTTCGACGTCCCCGAGACGCTGGAGCTGATCGAGCGGGAGAAGATCACCGTCCTGCCGGGGCCGCCGACGATCTACACGTCGCTGCTCGACGCGCCCGGCCGGGACGGCCGCGACCTGTCCTCGCTGCGGCTCGCCGTGACCGGCGCGGCGGACGTGCCGGTCGCGCTCGTCCGGCGGCTGCGCGCCGAGCTGTTCCCGCAGGTCGTGACCGCGTACGGGCTGACCGAGGCGACCGGGACGGTGTCCGCGTGCTCGGTGGACGACGACGCCGAGACCATCGCCACCACCTGCGGCAGGCCGATCGCCGACGTGGAGGTCGCGATCGTCGGCCCGGACGGCGAGCGGCTCCCGGCGGGCACGGACGGCCGGGTCCTCGTCCGCGGCTACAACGTGATGAAGGGCTACCTGGACGACCCGGAGGCGACGGCCGCCGCGATCCAGGACGGCTGGCTCGACACCGGCGACCGGGGCCGCCTGGACGAGCGCGGCAACCTCGCCATCACCGGCCGGACCAAGGAGATGTTCGTCGTCGGCGGGTTCAACGTGTACCCGGCGGAGGTCGAGGACGCCCTCGCCCGGCACGACGCCGTCGCCGAGTCGGGCGTCGTCGGCGTCCCGGACGCCCGGCTCGGCGAGGTGGGACGCGCCTACGTGCGGCTCCGCCCCGGCCGCGCCGCCACCGCGGACGAGCTCATCGCCCACTGCCGGGAGCGGCTCGCGAACTTCAAGGTCCCCCGGGAGGTCGTCTTCGTGGACGACCTCCCGAAGACCGCGTCCGGCAAGGTCCGCCGCGTCGAGTTGAAGGGCGCGCTCAGAGCGCGGCCATGACCCGCGCCCGGTGCTCGGCCACCGACCCCCACGCCGCGTACAGGGCGCGCGCCTTCCGGATCCACAGCGACGGGTCGTACTCGTCGGTGTAGCCGATCGCGCCGTGCACCTGGAGGGCGGTCTTGGCCGTCTTGTAGGACGCCTCCGAGGCGGCGACCTTGGCGGCGGACACGTCGCGCGCGAAGTCCGGCGTCCCGTACGACAGCGCCGCCCCGTAGACGAGCGGGCGGGCGAACTCCAGCTCGACCAGCGCGCTCGCCAGATGGTGCTTGACCGCCTGGTACTCGCCGATCGGACGCCCGAACTGCCGCCGCGTCTTCGCGTACTCGACGGACACGTCCAGCAGCGCCCGGCCGAGCCCGATTTGCTGCGCCGCGCACAGCAGCGCACCGAAGCCGGTGAACCCGCCGCCCTCCGGGACGCGGAACAGCCGCCGCGCCGGGTCCAGCGACGCGACCCGCTCCCCGGCCGCGCGCTCGACGCCGTCCGGGGTGAGGACGAGGTCGGCGGCGTCGGCGTCCAGCGCGTGCGGGACGGCGAGCGACACGACCGCCGCGCCTTCCGCGATCCGCGGCAGCCACGGCGACTCGCCCAGCAGCTCCGCCGCCGCGAGCGTCTCCACGTACGGGCCGGGGGCGGCGGCACGCCCCAGCTCCTCCAGCGCGACGACCAGCTCGACGGGCAGCAACCCGGCGCCGCCGAACTCCTCGGGGACGGCCAGCGCGAACACCCCGGCCTCGGCGACCGCCGACCACAGCGCGCGGCCGGGCCCGGCGTCCCCGGCCGCCCACGCGCGGACCGCCTTCGGCGTCCCCGCCTCCGCGAGCAGCCTCCGCAGCGTCGCGCCGAACATCGCCTGCTCATCCGACAGAACGAACTTCATCGTGAACCCCTCGGAAGGCCGAGCAGGCGCTCGGCGATCACGTTGCGCTGGATCTCGTTGGTGCCCGCGTAGATCGGCCCGGCGAGGGAGAAGACGTAGTTCTCCAGCCAGTCCGACTCCAGCTCGCCGTCCGGGCCGAGGAGGTCGAGGGCCGTCTCGTGGAGCGCGACGTCCAGCTCCGACCAGAACACCTTGTTCAGGCTGGACTCGGAGCCGATGTCGTCGTCCCGCGAGATCGTCTCGAAGCCCTTCAGCCGGTACGCGCGGGACCTGATCCAGGCGTCCGCGACCCGGTCCCGCAGCGCCGTGTCGGACGGGTCGGCCCGCTCCTTCCACAGCGCGACGAGCCGCTCCGCCGCCGCCGTGAAGCGGCCGGGGGAGCGCAGGGTGAGGCCGCGCTCGTTGCCCGCCGTGGCCATCGCGACGCGCCAGCCGTCGCCGGGGGCGCCGATCACGTCCTCGTCCGGGACGAACACCCCGTCGAGGAACAGCTCGGCGAACGCGGGCTTGCCGTCCAGGCGCCCGATGGGGCGGACGGTCACGCCGTCCGCGTCCAGGGGGAACATCAGGTAGGTGAGCCCGCGGTGCCGCTCCGCGTCGGGGTCGGAGCGGAACAGGCCGAACCCGCGGTCGGCGAACGCGGCGCGCGAGCTCCAGGTCTTCTGCCCGTCGAGGAGCCAGCCGCCGTCCGCCCGGGTGGCGGTGGCGCGCAGGCCCGCGAGGTCGCTGCCCGCGCCGGGCTCCGACCACGCCTGCGCCCAGATCACCTCGCCCGCCGCCATCGGCGGCAGCACCCGCGCGAGCTGGTCGGCCGTGCCGTGCTTGAGCAGCGTCGGCGCGAGCAGGTTGATGCCGTTCGCGCTGACCCGTCCCGGCGCGCCCGCCGCGTAGTACTCCTCCTCGAAGATCAGCCAGCGCAGCGCGGACGCGCCGCGCCCGCCGTACTCCCGCGGCCACGACACGACGCCGAGCCGGGCCGCGCCGAGCGTCCGCTCCCACTCGCGGTGCGCGGCGAAGCCCGCCGCCGTCTCCAGCGACGGCAGCGGCTCGGCCGGGACGTGGTCGCGCAGCCAGGCCCGCACGTCGGCGCGGAACTCCTCGTCCGCCGCCGCGAAGTCCAGGTCCATCTCGCCCCCCCTTCTTTCTAACAATTGTTTGGTAGAGTAAACGCCCGCTGGCCGGTCGCGCGAGCCCCCCTCCCGGGGACCGCCCGTTGGAACCGCTTGGCGAGTGGACGCCGCCGCCCGCCGCGCCCGGCCCGGCTGCCCCTGTCAAACCGCCTGTAACCGGATTTATCGTCCTGCCGCTGAGTCAACACTTCTCATCCGGCCCGCCTCGCCGAGGCAAGGCCCGTCCTCACCCGACCGAGGATGAGGGGTGATCAGCCGACGGGACGGCCGACGCCGAGGTCGGCACGAGGACCGCGCGCATGTCGGACGCCCGTCGAACCGCTCCCGACGGTGAAGGAAACAGGCATGAAGACACCGGGCAAAGCACCGGGCAGAACGCGGAGATGGCTGCTCCCGGCGGTCGGCGCGGCGGTGGTCGCGCTCACTCCCGCGATCCCCGCCGCCATGGCCGACGACGGTGGAGGCGCCGCCAAGGTCGCGGCGTGTTCGGACGGCACGACCGTCACCACGGACAAGGGCCCCGTCTGCGGCACCATCGCCGACGGCGTCAAGACGTGGCTCGGCGTCCCGTACGCGGCGCCGCCCCTCGCCAACCTCCGCTGGGCCGCGCCGCAGCCGCACGCGGCGTGGACGACCCCCATCCAGGCCACCGACCAGGGCCAGCCCTGCGCGCAGCCGGCCGGGCTCGGCAACCAGTCCACCAACGAGGACTGCCTGAAGGTCAACATCACGGCGCCGCAGAACGCCACCGGCCCGCTGCCGGTGATGGTCGAGCTGCACGGCGGCGGCTTCAGGTTCGGCGGGCCGTCCGACGGCAAGACCCTGGTCAAGGCCGGGCCGGTCATCCACGTCGGCGTCCGCTACCGGCTCAACGTGATGGGCTTCCTCGCGCACAAGGGCTTCGGCGAGCACGCGGGCAACTACGCGTTCCGCGACCAGCAGGCCGCGCTGCGCTGGGTCCAGACCAACATCGCGAAGTTCGGCGGCGACCCGAAGAACGTGACGATCTTCGGCGCGTCCGCGGGCGGGTCGAGCGTGTGCGCCAACGCCGTCTCGCCGGGCTCGAAGGGGCTCTTCCAGAAGGGCATCCCGCAGAGCGGCGAGTACAACTCGCGGCTCGGCAACGACGTCCAGTGGCAGCCGCAGGACTGCGCCGCCAAGCTGCCGACCGAGGCCGAGGCGCAGGCGGCGGGTGACCGCTTCGCCGCGGCCGTGGGCTGCGGGAACGTCGCCGACGCGGCGGCGTGCCTGCGGGCCGTCCCGGTGGAGAAGCTGCTCCAGCAGTCCGGCCGGGGCGTCGGCGCGGACGTCGGCACCCAGGGCCCCGTCGTGGACGGCGAGGTCCTCCCGCAGTCGCCCGGCCAGGCGTTCGCCGACGGCAACATCAACGACATCGTGATGATGCACGGGGTGAACCGCGACGAGACGCAGCTCCCGGCCGCCACCACGCCAGAGCAGTACAAGACGAACGTCCAGCAGCAGTACGGGCCGATCGCGGACCAGGTCATGAAGCTGTACCCGATCGAGCGGTTCCCGGACCCCACCGGGTTCATCGCCTACCGGACGATCGTGGCCGACTCCAACTCCGTCTGCCCCGCGCTGGTCATCGACCAGCGGATGGCCAAGAAGATCAAGGTGTACGCGTGGCAGAACGACAACGCCGACGCGCCGCCGATGTTCTTCCTCGACAAGACGAAGCCGAACGGCGCCTACCACATCAGCGAAAGCATGTACCTCAGCCCGATGCCGAACCAGGCCGAGCTGACGCCGAACCAGAAGGCGCTCGCCGCGCAGGTCGTCTCCCAGTGGACGGGCTTCGCCCGCACCGGGACGCCCGAGGTGCCCGGCACGCCCGCGTGGACGCCGTTCACCACGTCCGACAACGCGGTGCTCTCGCTGGTCTCGGCCGGTGACAGCGAGCTGACGAGGGAGATCTCGCGGCAGCACCACTGCGACTTCTGGTCGAAGTACGTCGCGTTCAAGAAGTGAGTTGTTGTGGGATGCCGCAACGTGTGCCGTACGTGCCAGATGTCGCACCCGCCCCTTGATCGTCCCCGGCCGCGCGGATTCCATGAAGCCATGGGAGCCACAGTGATCGTGGTCGTCGTGCGGTCCGGGGAAGGCGGGGACCGCAGGGACGACGGCGCCGACGAGCTGATTCCCGTCGGGCTGGGGCGCGCGGTCCGGTTCGTCCGGCGGTCGGACGTCCGGTACGCCGAGGCGCAGGGCGACTACGCGCGCCTGTACACGCAGGCGGGCAGCCACCTCGTCCGGGTCTCCCTCGCGGCCCTTGAGGAGGCTTGGGGGGACGCGGGCTTCGTCCGCATCCACCGGTCGCACCTGGTCTCGCTCGCGCACGTCGACGAGATGGTCGTCGAGTCGGGGCGGTGCACGCTCCGGGTCGGCGGCGCGCGGTTGACCGTGAGCCGGCGCAACACGGGCGCGCTCCGGGACCGGCTGGTCCGGGGCGTGCTGCCTGGGGCATCCCGCAACGCCCGGGCACCGCGGGGAGCGCGCGACCCCCGCGGTTCCCGGGCCCTGCCCAGCCCCTGAGACCAGCCCCTGAGACACGCTGAAAGACTCCCGCTCCCGGGCCGTCGGCTCGTGGGCTGCCAAGCTCCTGGCCCCAGAGGGTCCGGATGATCTGAGGCCCCGCACCCGGGGCCTCGCACCCCCGCCAGCCTCGGACCCACGATCGCCTCCGGGCCCGAGGCGTCCAGCTCCCGAAGGGAAAACGAGACATGCGTCTCACGAGACGTGCGGCGGCGCTGGTCGCCGCCGCGTGCCTGGTCGTGAGCGGAGCCGTCGCCTCCGGGCCGGCCGCGTCCGGGCGCCCGCGCGCCGCGGACTGGCCGTCCTGGCAGAAGGACCTGAACGGCACCCGCTACAACCCGGCCGAACGCGCCATCACGCCGGAGAACGTCGGCAACCTGAAGCTCAAGTGGGCGTTCGGCTTCCCGAAGCAGGCCGGCTCCCCGCACAGCCAGCCCGCCGTCGTCGGCGACACGATCTACTTCGGCGGCCCGGACGGGATCTACCGCGCGGCCGACGCCAAGACCGGCAAGGTGAAGTGGCAGTTCAACGTCGGCACCGTCGGCACCGGCCAGGCGCAGGTCCGCGACGGCGCCGCCGTGGCCAACGGCAAGGTGTTCTTCGGCGACACCCGCGGCTACTTCTTCGCCGTGGACCAGGCGACCGGCAAGCTCGCCTGGTCGCAGCGCGTCGACACCACCATCAGCGCCAACACGACCAGCTCCCCGATCGTGTTCGAGGGCCGGGTCTACGTCGGCGTGTCCAGCGGCGAGAACATCCTCGGCAAGGACCACGCCTGCTGCACGTTCCGCGGCCACCTCGACGCGATGGACGTCAACACCGGCAAGCTCGACTGGCGCTACTACACCGTCCCCGAGCCGAAGCAGAACGGCACCTGGCCGAACGGCCAGCCCCGCTACGAGCCGTCCGGCGCCGGCGTGTGGAGCACCCCGTCGATCGACCCGGAGACGAAGACCATCTACGTCGGCACCGGCCAGAACTACACCGGCAGCGGCGGGCACTTCGACTCCGTCCTGGCGCTTGACACGGCGACGGGCAAGGAGCGCTGGACGCGCAAGATGACCGACGTCGACACCTGGCGCCGGGAGTGCAACAGCCAGTCCCCCGAGGACCAGAAGTACTGCCCGAACCTGAAGGACGGCACCGCGCTGGACTTCGACCTCGGCGCGGCCCCGAACGTGTTCACCGCGGGCGGCAAGCGGCTGATCGGCATCGGCCAGAAGGTCGGCGTCTACCACGTCCTCGACGCGGCCACCGGCGACATCGTGTGGCAGCGCCAGCTCTCCACCCCGATGCCGGGCGGCGGGCTGAGCGGCATCCAGTGGGGGACGAGCTTCGACGGGCAGCGCCTCTACGTCGCCACCTACATGGGCAACCCGGGCACGCTGTACGCGATCGACCCCGCCAACGGCCACGTCATCTGGAGCACGCCGAACCCGTCGGACGGCTGCACCACCGGCGGCGCGGCCCAGTACCCGAACGTGTGCAAGCTCGCCCACCCGCCCGCGGTGTCGAGCACGCCCGGCATCGTCTGGGAGGGCAGCGGCGACGGCAAGTTCCGCGCCTACTCGGCCGAGACCGGCAAGGTGCTGTGGGCGTTCGACACGATCGCGGACTTCCCGACCGTCAACGGCGGCACCGGACGGGGCGGCGCCCTCTCCGGCGGCGGCGGCGCGGTCATCGCCAACGGGATGGTCTACGTCCTGACCGGCGAGATGTTCGTGAACTACCCGAATGACAAGGGCTACGTCCTGCTGGCCTTCGGCCAGTGATCGAGTGATCGCGCCCTGAAACGCGCGGGCGGCGTCGTGCACGGCGCCGCCCGCGTCCTTTACCGGCGGCGGGCGTCGGTGAAGACGCCGATGCCGTTCGCGACCGCCCGTTCCTCGCCGTCCGAGGGGACGTTGCGGACGTCGGTCCCGTCGCCGTCGCGGGTGACGACCGTGGACGAGCCGCCGCCGTCGAGGTTCACCGCGTCGTCGGCGCCGACCCCGTCCAGCAGGGACGCCAGCTCGGCGACCGTCACCCCGGCGCTCTCGGCGGAGCGCCCGTCGACCACGACGAGGAACACGCGGCGGCCGTCGCGGCTCACCCCGGCCGCCGTGCGCGGGGCCGGGCCCTTCGGGTCGAGGCCCTGGAGGGGCTCGCCGTCCCGCAGGATCGGGAACCCGCCCACCGCGAAGCGATAGCGGGCGCCGAACCCATAGTCGACCTTCACCCTGTCGCCGGGCCTGAGGCGGCGCAGGTCGTCCGCGCCCTTCTCGCGTCCGACCAGCACGACCGTGTCGGCGGGGATCGCGCCCGCGCCGACCTCGCCCGCCACCGCCGTGACGACGCCCCGCCGGACGGTCACCTCCGCCGTGTCGGTGCTGCACGGGGCGTTGCGGGCGGTGTCCGTTCCGCACACCGCGCGCCGCCGCGACACCGCGCCCCAGTCGGCGGTGAACGCGCCCGCGCTCCCGACCGGGATCGCGTACTGGTTGAGGCCGCGCAGCGCCACCTCGACGCCCTTCCTGCGGCCGCCGTCCGTGCGGACGACGCCGGTCAGGTGGAGGCGCTCCACGCGGGCCCGGCCGTCGGCGGCGATCCCGACGACGTCCTCGGCGGACGTGCCGGGCGGTAGCGCCGGGCCGAACCGCTGGCCGTCCGGCACCGCGCCCTTGAGCGGCCGCCCGGCGTCCACCTCCGGACCGGACGACGACCCGGTCGGCGGCACCCCGGGGTGCGTCTCGCTGATGTTGAAGAAGTCGCCGTTGATCCCGGCGACGGCCCGCTGGGCCTCCGCCATCTCCGACACCGTCCGCCGCTGCGCGATCGCGGGCGGGTGCAGCAGGCCCACGCGCACGCCCGGGCTGCTCAGGTCCACGTTCACCAGGTAGCCGACGACCGGGCCGCCGACGCCGGTCGTCTCGAACGTCCGGAACTCCACGCCCGGCGCCGGGCGGCTCGCCGACGTGAACCGCAGCGCCCCGACCCGGGCGGACGGCGGCAGCGCCCGCGCCCGCGCGTCCGGCCGCTCGCCCGAACCGGCGCCGTCCGCGCCCGGCACGCCGGGCACGACCGGCGCGCCCGCGGCCGCCGGGACGACCCCGACCACGACGACCCCGACCACGGCGGCGGCCGCCCCGACCAGCACTCTTCGCACCGCGACGCTCCTCTCAGCGGGAAACCAGGCCCGCTGATCATGACGCGCGGCGGATTAAGGCAGGGCGATCTCCGGCTCAACAATCCCCGAAGATCGCGTTGCCCCGGTCACGGGACGCGGGCGACGCCGCAGAACGCGTCCACCTCGGGCGGCTCGGCGAACGGGGACGGCTCGGGCCGCCACCGCGACACCGTGACCACGCCCGGCTCCAGCAGCTCCAGGCCGCTGAAGTAGCCGGTGATCCGCTCGGGGGAGCGCAGGTTGTAGGCGATGCCGCCCGCCTCGACGTAGCGGGCGATCGCGCGGGCGCGGGCGCTCTCGTCGACGCCGTCCGCGCCCGGCGTCCCGACGACGTCGGTGCCGTCGTTGATCACGACGTGGCTGCCGGGGGCGAGCGCCGCGACCAGGCGGCCGAGGACGCCCTCCGGGTCCTCCTCGTCGGTGAGGTGGCCGAGGATGCCGAGCAGGAGCAGCGCCACCGGACGGTCGAAGTCGAGGGTCTCGGCGGCGCTCGCGAGGATCGCGTCCGGGTCGCGGATGTCGGCGTCCACGTAGGCCGTGGCGCCCTCCGGCGTGGACGTGAGCAGCGCGCGGGCGTGGACGAGCACCAGCGGGTCGTTGTCGACGTAGACGATGCGGGCGTCGGGCGCGACGCGCTGCGCCACCTCGTGCGTGTTGTCGACGGTCGGGAGGCCGGTGCCGACGTCCAGGAACTGCCGCACCCCCGCCTCGCCCGCCAGGTACCGGACGGCGCGGCCGAGGAACGCCCGCGAATGGCGCGCGATGTCGACCTGCCCCGGAAAGATGCTGACGAACTCGTCCCCGACCTCGCGGTCGACCGGGTAGTTGTCCTTGCCGCCCAGCCAGTGGTTCCAGATGCGCGCCGAGTGCGGGACGGACGTGTCGATCTCCGGATGCCCCGTCATGGGCCCCTCCAACGCGGGGGAGTCGTGGTCGCCGCGAGTTTCCCACGGCCGGACGGTCTTCGCGAGGGACGATGCGGCCGGGTGGGAGATTCCACCCACCCGGCCCCAGGCCACCCGTCAGGTCATGTGGACCTTGGTCCTGTTGACGGTCTGCGCGGAGGCGATGTCCACCTGCTCCGCAGCGCCCGCCTGACCCGCGGGCAGGACAACGGCGGCCGCGAAGACCGCGGCCGCCAGCAGAAGACGCTTCGTCATCGAAGAAAGGTCTCCCATGCATATATGTGATTCACCGGGGTGATCCCCGTTGCTGGTGCGCCAGATTACCCCGCCTCGTCACCCCATGTACGGCAAATGGACATCGCCTTGGTAAGACGGCTTGTCGGAGCCTTGGTGGGGGCTGGTCCCTTTTGTCTAGGTGCCGGTGATCTCGTCCGTGTCGGCGAGACGTTCGCGGAGGTCGTCGGCGGGCAGGCCGATGGACTCGAACACCCGGACCGCGCGGCGCCAGTGCTCGCGGGCGGCGTCCTGGCCCTGGACGTGCAGCAGCGCCGTGCCGAGCCCTTCCAGCGCCTTGCCGATCTCGAACGGGACGCCTATCTCGGTCGCGAGCGCGTGCGCCCGCCGCAGATGGTCGACGGCCGCCGGATACCGGCCGGACGCCGCCAGCGTCTCCCCGAGATGGCGGAGCGCGAGGGTCTCCTCATAGCGTTCGCTAATGGCGCGGGAAATGGCCAATGCGCGCTCGTGGTGGATGAGCGCCTCGCCGTACCGGCCGATGTCGTGGAAGGTCGCGCCGATGCCGATCAGCGTCTCGACGGAACTGCGCCTGTCGCCGATCTCCATGGAGATGGCGAGCGCCTTGCGGTAATTCAGCAGCGCGGCCTCGGGCTCGTCGGTGTGCCGGTGCACGTTGGCCATGTTGATCAGTGAGATCGCCTGGTGCTGGCGGCCGAGTTCGGCCGCGGCGGCGGCCGTCCGCTCGTAGTAGTCCACCGCGCGGTCGACGTCGCCCATGCGGAGCAGCAGGTCGCCCATGTTGTTGAGCGCCATCGTCCGGCCGCGCGGGTCGTCCAGCTCGGTGAACATGTCGATCGCCCGCAGCCGCAGCCGCTCGGCCTCCCGGTGGTCGCCGGTGTACTCCAGGAAGATCGCGGTGTGGTCGAGGCCGCGCGCCTCGCCGTGCCGGTCGCCCACGGCGCGGCGGATGTCCAGCGCCTCCCGGCAGCGCTCCAGCGCCTCGGGGAAACGCGACTGGTGCCAGTGGACCAGGCTCAGATGGCCGAGGACGTCGGCCTCGCCGCGCCGGTCGCCGAGGGCGCGGTAGATCGCCAGCGCCTCCTCGGCGTCCTCGCGCGCCGCGCCGTACTCGCCGCCGCGGAACCGGATGAGGCTGCGGTCGGCGAGCGCCCGGGCGGTGCCGGGCGCGTCGTCCAGACCGCGCAGCGCGGCGATCGCGCGGGTGTGCAGGCGCGCCGCCGCGTCCCACCGGCCGCGCGCCTCCAGGTGCCCGGCGAGGGCGTGCGCGAGCCCGGCGACGTGCGCGGGCAGGCCGCTGCGGTCCGCCTCGGCGGCGGCGTTCAGCAGGCAGTCGTGCTCGGCGGTGAGCCAGGCCGCGGCCCGCGCCTCGTCCGCGAACTCGGGCAGCTCGGGGGCCGGATGGCGGATCCGGACGCGGTCCGCCGGCCGGTGCGGGGACAGCAGCCGGTCCGCCCGGTCCGCCGCCGCGAGGTAGTAGTCGAGGATCCGGTGGACGGTCCGGCGCCGCTCGTCCGCCGGGTCGACCTCGCGCGCGAGCCGCCGCGCGTAGTCGTGGACGAGGTCGTGGAACCGGTACCGCCCGCCGACCGGCTCGGTGATCAGGTGCCGGTCGAGCAGCTCCTCCAGCACCCGCTCGGCCTCCCGGACGGGACGGCCGAGCGCCGCCGCCGCGGCCTGCGCCGTCAGGTCCGGCCCCGGGTGCAGGCCGAACGCGCGGAACGCCTCGCGCAGCCGCGGCGGCAGCCCGCGGTAGGAGACCTCGAACACCGCCGTGATCTCGTGGCCCTCGTCGCGCAGCTCGTCCAGCCGCCGGTCGCCGGGGCCGAGCCGGGCGAGCAGGTCGCCGACGCCCCAGGCGCGGCGGTGCCGCAGCCTGCTCGCCGCCATCCGCACCGCGAGCGGCAGCCGCCCGCAGCGCCCGACGACGGCGGTGAGGTCGGCGTCGGTGCCCGCGCGGCCCGGCCCGGCGACGGTCGTGAACAGCGCGATCGCGTCCCGGACGGGCAGCACCTCCAGCGACAGCGGGACCGAGTCGTGCAGCCCGGTCAGCCGCCGCCTGCTGGTCACCACCACCAGGCACCCGGCGGACGCGGGCAGCAGCGGCCGCACCTGCTCGTGGCTCGCGGCGTCGTCCAGGACGAGGAGCAGCCGCCCGCCCGCGAGCTGCGACCGCCACAGCGCGGACCGCTCGTCCAGCGAGCGCGGGACGCGGGTCGCGGGCACCCCGATCATGCGGAGCAGCGTGTCCAGCGCGGCGGCCGCGTCGACCGGCTCCTGCCGGGGGTCGTGCGCGTGCAGTTCGAGGAAGACGGCGCCGTCCGGGAATTGGCCCGCCAACCGGTGCGCCAGCCGCACGGCCAGCGCGGTCTTTCCCACTCCGGGCATTCCGTCAATGGCGATTACGGTCGTCGCCGAACCCGCCGGCGGCGCGGCGAAATCCGGTTCGCGGACGGTCGGCGCCGCGGTCAGCAGCCGCCGCAGCTCTTCCTCGCGGCCGACGAAGGCGCGCTGGTCGTACGGCAGATTGTGCGGACGCTGATCGACGTTCAACTGCGTCCCCGGAACGCGCAGCAGCGCCGGATCATTGCGCAGAATCCGTTGCTGCAATTCCTGTAACGCGGGCCCGATGTCGGTGCCGAACTCCTCGACGGTGCGGTCGTGGGCGGCGCGGTAGACGTCGAGGGCCTCGGCCGGGCGCCCGCACCGGTAGAGCGCGACCATGAGCCGCCCGATCGGCCGCTCGTCCAGCGGGAACCGCTCGGCCAGCTCCGCCAGCTCCCGGACGGTGTCGGAATGGTTGCCGCGGTGCAGCTCCAGGTCGATCCGCTCGATCGCGGCGGCCAGGTACTCGTCCTCCAGGGTCTGCCGGGTCCGCTCCGCCCAGTCGCCGGTCAGGTCGGCGAGCGGCGCGGCCCGCCACAGCTTGGCCGCGCGGCGGTGGTGGTCGAGGGCGTACTCGTCGTCGCCGCTCTCGGCGATGGCCCTGGCCTGGCCGCGCAGCAGCCGGAACTGGTGCAGGTCGACCGACTCGTCCGGCACGTCGATCAGATAGGCGCCCTGCCTGGACACCAGCGCGGCGCCGTCGACGTCCGCGAGCCGTCCCCGCAGCCGGGCCATGTAGGAGTAGAGGCCCTGCTTGGCCTTGGCGGGCGGGCGGTCGCCCCACACGCGCCGGATGAGGGAGTCGGCGGGCACCGGCTTTCGCGGGTTCAGCAGCAGGACCGCGAGGACGCACCGTTCCTTCGTCGTTCCGAGGTCGCGCCGCCGGCCGTCGGTCCACAGCTCAACGGGGCCTATCACGCGGAACTCCACCGGTGCCCCTTTGTGGAAATCTCCTCCTGAGCCGATTTTTGCATCATCCGTCCGGAATGGCCAGGCCCGAGCACGCCTCACTTGGCCACCATGGGACGGACAACTTGACAAGTCAGGACGATTGCAAGTTTTCGTCAAGTTCCCCGATCGACACTCGAATGCGGAGGGCAGGTCATTTCGATCTGCGACGGAGGAGAGCGGGTTACCGCATCCAAGGTCAAAGGAGGTTCATTGACGGGGATGTCCGGCTTCGAATGGCGTCGGGCCCTGACCGGGTTCGACCCGGGCTGGTGGGGCGGCCCGGGCGACCGGCGCACAGTGCTGATCGTGGTGGGCGCGCCCGTACCGGGGCAGCCCGTCCTCGACGTGGCGCGGCTCGCGGACGCGGACCCGCGGCTGCGCGTGGTGTGCGCGGCGGCTCCCGGGCCGTCCGCCGCCGCCGTGGAGGCGATGCTCCGGGACGCGGGCACGGCGCCGCTGTCCCGCCGGGACGCCGCGGGCGGCGGCTTCGGCCTCGCCGTGGCCGCGCCGCCGCGGGCGGCCGGGGCGGGGGCGCCGCTGGTCGTCCTGCCCGGGACGCCGCGGCCCGCCGCCCGCGGGCCGCGGGCGGTGTACGCGTGCGCGCACGACCTGGACCGTCCGGCCGGGGGCGCGCCGTCGGTCGTGGTCGGCGACGCCACGCACGACCGGCTGGTGGCGAGCCTGCCGCTGCGCGACTTCTACCGGCGGGCGCTCGGCGTGGGGGAGCGCGCCCGGCTCGTCGTCGTCGCGCTGCCCGACGCGACGCCCCGGTGCGCGGGCGCGGGGTGCCCGCCGGGGGACGCCGTGCGCCGCCTGCTCGGCGGGGTCGCGCCCGGCCACCACGTCCTCGGCGTCCCGGAGCCCGGGCCCGGCGCGTGCGACGCCGGGCTCGGCGCCCACCTGCGGAGCGGCCTGCGGCTCCTGCCGCCGGACGCGGACTGGCGCGCCGCGCTCGTCGCCGCCGACTGGATCGTCGGCGCGCCGGGCCCGGTCACCCGGTACGGGACGCTCGTCGGCGTCCCCGTCCTGCTCACCGGCACCGGCGCCGGAGAGGAGTGGGACGGCCCGCCCCGGCTCGTCCCGCACCGCCCGGTCGCCGCGCAGCTCGCCGAGGCGGCCGCGCGGTGGCGGCCGGAGCGCGTCCGTCCGGTGGCGGAGCGGATCACGTCCGCGCCCGGGCGGTTCGACCGCAACATGCGCCGCCTGATGTACGGGCTGCTGCGGCTGCCGCAGCCCGCCACCATCCCGGTGGCGGACCCGGTGTCGCCGCCGTACCGGATGGAGACGCCGTCCGCGCCGGTGTGCCCGGCGGGCCGCCCGAGCCGCGCCTGCCAGGGAGGGTGAGCATGGACTGCACGATGGACGCCTGGGCGTCCGGTCCCTTCGGCCTGGACGCGCCGCGCGGCTCGACGCTGCCCGCGCGGCGCACGGTCCTCGCCGTCGCGCACCACCTGACGGCCGCGACCCGGCTGTCGGACGTCATGCCGCTGCTGGAGAGCGACCGCCGGGTCGCCGTCGCCTACACGGCCGCGCCCGCGTCGCCGTTCACCGGCGGCCTGGACGAGTTCCTCCGCGACCTCGGCGGGTTCGTCATGCCGTGGTCGCAGGCCGTCCGGTCGCGCTTCGACCTCGTGGTCGCGGCGAGCCACGGGATGCTGGAGAACCTGCACGCCCCGGTGCTGACCGTGCCGCACGGCTCGGGGCCCGGCAAGCTGCTCGGCCGGCGGCCCGGCCTCGGCCCGCCCGCCGAGCGCCCCGTCACCGGGCTGATCCGGGAGCGGCTCGTCGTGGCCGGACGGGTGGTGCCGTCGTCGGTCGTCCTGCCGCACGACCGGCACCTGCTCGGGCTCGCCCGCGACTGCCCGGAGGCGCTGCCGGTCGCGTTCGTCGGCGGCGACCCGTGCCTGGACCGGCTCATGGCGAGCGTGCCGTACCGGGACGTGTACCGCAGGGCGCTCGGCGTCGGGCCGGACGAGTGCCTCGTGCTCGTCAGCTCCACCTGGTGCCCGGACTCGCTGCTCGGCAGCGACCCGGAGCTGCTGGACCGGATCGCGGCGGAGCTGCCGCGCGACCGGTACCGGGTCGTCGCCGCGCTCCACCCGCACATCTGGACGTGGCACAGCAGGCGGCAGGTCATGTCGTGGTACGCCGACTGCCGGCGGCTCGGCGTCCGGCTGCTCCCGCCCGAGGAGGGCTGGCGCGCCGCGCTGGTCGCCGCGGACCGGGTGATCGGCGACCACGGCTCGGTGACCTGCTACGGCGCGGCGCTCGGCGTCCCGGCGCTGCTCGGCGCCTTCGCCGAGGACAGCGTCGCGCCCGGCTCCCACGTCGCCCGGCTCGGCGCGGTCGCGCCGCGCGTCGACTGGGACCGGCCGCTGCCGCCGCAGGTGGACGACGCCGTCCACGCCTACGGGCCGCCGGTGCACGAGGCGCTCCGGCACGACCTCAGCTCGCGTCCGGGGCAGGCCGCCCGGCTCATCCGAGGGGAGATGTACCGGCTGCTGCGGCTGCCGGACCGGGACCGTCCGCCGGACGTGACACCCGTCCCGATGCCGGGCTCGGTGCCCTTCCCCGCGCTGCGGGCGGCGTGATGGGCGCGGACGTCGCGCTCGTCCGCGCCTGGGACGACCCCGCCGGGCTCCGTGCCCGGCGGGGCTCCGGCGCGGCGGGCGTCCTGATCGACGCCCCCGGGAGGGACCCGCTGCTCGTCAACCTGTGGCGCTCGCCCGTCCGCGACGACGCGGCGGCCTGCGGGACGGCGGCCGACGAGCATCTCGTGGCCGGGCCCGGCGAGACGTCCCGCGCCTGGCTGGCGTGCGCGGACGTGGTCGTCCGCCGCCCGGGCGGCGGCGCGCCGGGGGACTTCCCCGGGGCCCTGGTCGTCGCCGTCGCCGCGCGGCGGGAGTGCGTCGTCGCGGTGCGCGGGTGGCGGGCGCGGCTCGTCCCCGTCGCGGGCGGCGGATGCGGTGAGGGCGACGCGGCGTGCTACGCCTCGGCGCTGCACCTGTGGGTGTGCTCGGGCCGTCCGCTGGACGCGCTGGCCGGTGCGCGGCTCAGCGTCATCCGGGGTCAGGCGCCGGAGGCGGGGGGCGGCGTTCCGGCGAGCCGCGCCCTGACCGCCTCCGTGTGCGGCGAGCCGAGCCCGGCGTAGATCGCGAGGGCCCGTTCGAGGTTGCGGCGCTCGGCCGCCGCGTCGCCCCGGCGGGCCGCGACGACGGCGAGGTCGCGCAGCGCGTCGGCCTCCACGTGCGGCGCGCCCGCCGCGCGGGCGATCTCCAGCGCGCCGCGCAGCGCGTGCGCGGCCTCGTCCAGCCGTCCGGCGACGAGCCGTGCCCTGCCGAGGCAGGTCAGTGTGCGGGCGCGGTGGTACGGCTCGTCCAGGTCGGTGAACGCGGCGAGGACGGCGGTCAGCGTCTCGATGGCGGCGTCGTGCCGTCCGGCGGCGCTGAGCGCCTCGCCGATGTGCCGCCGCATCAGCGCGACGCCGCGCGGCCGGTCCAGCGCGGCGTGCACGTCGCGGGCCGCGCCGAACAGCTCCACCGCGCCGGACGGGTCGCCGTCGGCGAGCGCCGCGTTGCCGAGCCCTTCGAGGGCGGACGCCTCGCCGAGCCGGTGCCCGGTCGCCCGCTCCAGCTCCAGCGCCGCCTCGAAGCACGGCCGGGCGGCGCCGGTGTCGCGGAGGTTGAGGTGGGCCGTCCCGAGCCCTTCGAGCATCCGCGCCTCGGCCCGCCGGTCGGCGCACGCGGCGGCGGCGTCCCGGCCGAGCTCGTGCGTCCGGATCCACGACCGGTAGTGCTTGCGCTGGACGAACAGCGGCCACATCGCCTCGCAGAGCTGCCACGCCATCGGGTGCAGCCCGCCGGCGTGCGCCGCGCGCGCCACCGCGGACAGGTTCTGGTGCTCGCGTTCGAGCCAGTCGACGGCCTCCCGGCGGTCGGGGAAGACGTCCTCGCGGCGGACGGCCCCGTAGCGGGGGCCGAGGTGCCAGCGCCCGGGCAGCAGCGCGAGGTCGGCGGCGACCGCCGTCGTCAGGTACCAGTCGGCGAGCCGCGCGAACGCCGCCGCGCGGTCCGGCTCCGCGCCCGGCTCGCCCGCCTTGCCGCGCGCGTGCAGCCGGACGAGGTCGTGGAACCGGTACCGCTCGTCGGCGTCCTCCAGCAGGAGGCTCGCCTCGACGAGGCCCTGCAGCAGCTCCCGCGCGGCCTCCGCGCCGCGGTCGAGCAGCGACGCCGCGGCGGCCAGCCCGAGGTCGGGCCCCGGATGGACGCTGAGCAGCCGGTAGGCCCGCGCGTGCGGCTCGTCGAGCGCCTGGTAGGAGGCGTTGAACACGGCGTCCACGGAGATGTCGTCCTCACCGGCGCGCAGCGCCGCAAGGCGGCGCGCCTCGTCGTCGAGTTCGGCGACCGCGCGGGCGATCGGCCAGCGCCGCCGGGCGGCGAGCCGGGCCCCGGACGCGCAGACCGCGAGCGGCAGCGTCCCGCACAGCGCGACGAGCGACCGGGCCTGCTCGCGCTCCGCGCCGATCCGGTCCGGGCCGATGAGGCGCTCCAGCAGCTCCAGCGCGCCCCGCGTGCCGAGCGGCGGGACGTCGAGGAACCGCGCGCCGTCCACCACCAGCCCGGACAGCCGCCGCCGCGACGTCACGACGACCAGCGAGGAGCCCGCGCCGGGCAGCAGCGGCCTGACCTGCGCCGCCGACACCGCGTTGTCGAGCATCACGATCAGGCGGCGGCCGCTGGTCAGCGACCTGAACAGGGCGGCCTGCTCGTCCACGCCGGACGGCATGGCCTCCGCGCCGGTGCCGAGGGCCCGCAGGAAGCGGCCGAGCGGCTCGTCCGGCGGGAGCGGCTCGGCGCCGGAGAAGCCGCGCAGGTCGACGAACAGCTGGCCCTCGTAGCCGGACTTCACCTGGTGCAGCCAGGCCAGCGCGAGCGTCGTCTTGCCGACCCCGCCGGGGCCGTTGACGACCACGAGGCCGGCGCCGTCCGCGAGCGCCCGCAATTGCGCCAATTCGCCGTGCCGGTTCGCGAACAGCCCGGGGGCCGGGAGTTGCGCGGGCGGCGGAAGCGACGCCGCGAGCCCGGTGGTGATATGCACGCCGCCCGCGATGGAACCGGCCTGGACGCTGGAGCCCGCTATTGTCCCGGTGAGCTCGTTGGCGCGGATTTCCGGTTCGTCGGGAGACTGCACGATCCCATCCATCCCATCAGCGCCCGCTCGGCATCGGACCGCTTCGTCCGCACCTTACCCGCTGATAGCGTGGCCGGAATTAAAGCATGCATGAATTCGTTTATTTTGGCCTGTAAGAATGGCGGTCAGGCGGGCGGGTCAGAGGCCGCGCGGGGCCCGGCTCAGGCGTCCGCGTTCAGGCCGTAGCGGGCCTGGTCGCAGGGCCGGGGCGCCTCCGGGCCGTCCCGGCCGAGGCGCAGCATCCGGGACACGCGGACGGTGCGGAACTCGCGCCCCCGCACGCGGATCCGGTGCCCGGTCGCGGCCCGCACCCCGGCCGCGAGCGCCTCCCACTCGGCCACCTCGGCGGCGGACGCCGGGTCGCCCTGGAACTCGCGCAGCCTCGGCAGCAGGTCGGTGAAGTGCCGGGCGAGCCGGTCGACGGCCTCGTGCGGGACGTCCCCGCCGGTGATCGGGGACCACGCGTCGCCCGCCACCTCCACCACCACGAAGGTCGGCGGGAGGAGCACGACGCCGGGGTGCGTGCGGATCGCGTGCCGCGCCTCGGCGCGCACTTCGTCCGGGACGGTCCCCGCGACCGGCATGTACCCGACGAGGTTCAGCCGCAGCTGCGCCTCCCACTGCCCGCACGGCGCGGCCGGGTCGAGCGGGTGGCCGCGGAGCAGGCCGTCGGCGGCGAGGTCGGCGTCGGTGGCGCGCGGCGGCTCCATCACCCGGTCGCCGATCAGCATGAACTTCTCCGCCCTGACGACCCGGTACCGGCGGGGGCCGATCTCCCACTCGTCCTTGGCGAGCTGGTCGCCCTCCTCGGGGTCGAGCCGCGCGGCGGCGGCGCGCATCGCCCGCGCGGTCCCGGGGTCGGGCTCGTCGGCGGCGGCCGTCCGGAGGTCGAAGGCGAGGCCGTACCGGGCCGAGGACGGGTCGTCCGAGCCGAGCGACCCGATCCGCCACTCCCCGTCCTCCTGCACGGCGTGCCCGAACTCGGGGGACCCGGCGGGGAGCAGCTTCGGGTATTCCAGAATTCGCTCGCCGAGCTCCCGGTCGCGCACCGCCGCGACCGGATCGAGCGCGGCCACGACATTGATGTGGTCGTACCCGTGCATGAGCGGGAAGGTCATGCCCGGCATCCTCGCCGTCCGCGCCCGTTCCCCGCATGATTTTCCGTATATCGCGAGCCCGGCTTGCCCCATTTCTGTGGTTAATTATGAATTGTTTTTTCGATCATGAACCGGGGCGGGGCGGCGGTCAGTCGGCCAGGGTGACGACGACCTTCACGTCGTCCCGGCGGGGGGTGAAGGCGTCCGCGAAACGTTCCAGCGGGACGCGCCGCGAGACCAGCCCGCCGAGCCAGCCGGGGTCGGCCTTCGCGAGCGCCCGCGCGGCGGCCGCGTAGTGCCCCAGGTTCGCGTTCACCGACCCGATGATGGCGTCGTTCTCCA
This sequence comes from Actinomadura chibensis NBRC 106107, assembly GCF_001552135.1. Taxonomy (GTDB): domain Bacteria; phylum Actinomycetota; class Actinomycetes; order Streptosporangiales; family Streptosporangiaceae; genus Spirillospora; species Spirillospora chibensis. The sequence goes on from NZ_BCQP01000045.1 coordinate 97,893, forward strand.
GGACGATGTCGCGGTTCAGCCCGCCCATGTCCACGTGCAGCATCCGCCCGGCGGGCGACACCCCGGTCAGGCACACGACGCCGTACGGCGCGTTGTTCGCCATCGCGCCGAGGATGAGCTCCGAGGCCCCGGTCGCCTCGATCACGATGTCGGGCGTCGCGACCGCGACGGCGTCGTCCAGCGTCCCGTGGTGGTAGGTGGCGCCGAGGTCGGCGACGAGCCCCGGCTTCGGCCCCTCGGTGACCCGGTCGAGGACGTGCACTTCGAGCTCGCGCTGGACGCCGAGCAGCGCGGCGAGCAGCCCGATCGGCCCCGCGCCCGTCACGAGCGCCACGCGCGGCTCGAACCAGGCCCGCGCGCCGACCTTCTCGACCTGGTCCCATGCCTTGGCGACGACGGACGCCGGCTCCATCAGCACCCCGACCTCGGCGAGCCGCGGGTCCAGCGCGACCGCGTAGGCGGCGTCGACGGCCCACGCCGTGCTCGCGTAGCCGTCGATCTCCTTGATGCCGCGCTCGGTGTAGCGGCCGTTGCGGCACATGTCGAACTCGCCGTGCGCGCACGCCCCGCACGGCTCGGGGTCCGGCCGCCGCACCACCCCGACGACGAGGTCGCCGGGGGAGAACCCGCTGCCGGACGGCGCCTCCCGCACCCGGCCGAGCGACTCGTGCCCGATGACGAGCCGGTCGCGGCCGGGCGGCGGCCAGCCGTACTCGCCGTCCGCGATCTCCCGGTCGGTGCCGCACACGCCGACGGCGAGGCCGTCCACGAGCAGGTCGCCGGGGCCGGGCTCCGGGTCCGGGACGTCCGTGGCGGCCAGCGACCCGCGCTTCAGCGGCTCGACGGTCAAGGCGCGCATGCCGAATCTCCTCCCCGAGTGGTGAGCGCCCCTGACCTACCCGCGATCGTCCCGGTCTGTCGCGGCGGTCCTCAACGTTCCGGTCAACTCGCGCTCACGGCGCCGCCGCCGCGAAGCCGCCGGAGGGTCGCGGGCACGGCGCGCCGGGTTGGCACGGAGTTCATGATGTCTGGCACGCACGTCCTCGGAATGCGCTCCGGCGCGTCCTTACGATTCGGTGCGCCTCCGGGTGGGCATGCCCATCCGGCCCCCGCAACCGAGAGGAAGGTGCACCATGACCGAGAACACCTGGGTCACGCCCGACTACGAGATCGTGGAGACCGCCATGGAGGTCACCGCCTACCTGACGGACAAGGGCTGACCGTCCCGCGATGCGCGTGCTGGTCCTCGGCACCGCCGCGGGCGGCGGCGTGCCCCAGTGGAACTGCTCCTGCGCCGGGTGCTCGGCCGCCCGCGCGAACCCGTCCCGGCGGCGGCGTCACGCCTCCATCGCCGTCGAGGCCGGGGCGGGCCGCTGGTACATCGTCAACGCCACACCCGACATCGGCGAGCAGATCGAGGACCATCCGGCACTGCATCCTGGCCCGGAGCGGCGGGCCACGCCGGTCGCCGGAGTGATCCTCACCGACGCCGAGCTGGACCACACGCTCGGCATCGCCCGGCTCCGGGAGGCGTCCGGGCTGCGGATCGCGGCGACCGGCACGGTGCGGTCGGCGCTGTCGGTCTGCCTCCGGCTGGACGCGGTCCTCGGCCCCTACGCGGGCGTGTCCTGGACGACGCTCCCGCAGAAGGAGCCCGAGCCGATCGACGGCGGGCCGCTGGAGTTCCAGGGCATCCGGGTGTCGGGCAAGCGCCCCCGGTACGCCGCCGACCTGAAGGAGCCGGACGACGCCTGGGTGGTCGCGCTGCGCGTCCGCGACCGGCGCGACGGCAAGGCCCTCGTGTACGCGCCCGCCCTCGCCGCCTGGCCGGAGGAGTTCGAGCGCGCCGTCCGCGGCGCCGACTGCGTCTTCGTCGACGGCACGTTCTGGGACGACGAGGAGCCCCGCCGCACCGGCATCGGCGGGAAGACGTCCGGCCAGATGGGCCACCTGCCGATCACCGGCCCGGACGGCACCGTCGAGCGCCTCGGCGAACTGCCCGCCGAGCGGCGCCTCTACACGCACCTGAACAACACGAACCCTTTGGTCGACCCGGACGACCCCGGCCACCGGCGGCTCGCCGCGGCGGGGATCGAGGTCGCCAGGGAGGGAGCGGTGATCGAGGTATGAGTGCGGTGAGCGAGAGATGAGCACGATGACGCCGGCGCAGGAGGTCCACGCGCCGCTGCCCTGGCCGGACACGGTCCTGGACGAGCGCCTGCGCGACATCGGGGACCGGCGGTACCACCACCGGCACCCTTTCAACCTGCGCATGCACGAAGGCGTCCTGACGAGGGCCGAGCTGCGCCTCTGGGTGCTGAACCGGTTCCACTACCAGCGCCACATCCCGATCAAGGACGCGCTGATCCTGGCGAAGCTGCCCTCCCGGGAGCTGCGCCGCGCGTGGATCCGCCGGATCCACGACCACGACGGCGCCCCGGACGGCGACGGCCGCGACGGCGGCATCGAGCGGTGGCTGCGCCTCGGCGAGGCGGTCGGCCTGGACCGGGACCTGCTGCTGTCCGGCGAGGGCGTGCTGCCCGGCGTCCGGCTGGCCGTGGACGGCTACGTCGGCTTCTGCCGGACGGGCTCCGCGCTTGAGGCGGTCGCGTCGTCCCTCACCGAGCTGTACGCGCCCGACCTGATGGCCACGCGGATCGCCGCGTGGGAACGCCACTACCCGTGGGTCGACCCGGAGGGGCTGCGCTATTTCCAGGTGCGCGTGGGACAGGGCCGCCGCGACTCGGAGGAGGCGCTCGCGCTCGTCCACGCGTGGGCGCGGACGCGGCACGACCAGGAGCGCGTGCTGGCCGCGTTCACGTTCAAGTGCGAGGTGCTGTGGGCGCTGCTCGACGCCGTCGAGAAGGCGTGCGAGCTGGGCGGGGCCGTCCCCGATGACTGATCCGGCCGATCCCGCCGACCCGGCGTGGCGTCCCGTGCTGGACGGCTCGATCGTCCTGCGGCACGACCGCGTCCGCGGCGCCGACCTGCTGCTGATGCCCGAGCGCGCGGTCCGGCTCAGCGGGACCGGCGGCCGCATCCTGCGGCTGTGCGACGGCAGCCGCACGGTCGACGGCATCATCGCCGAGCTGGCCGAGACCTTCCCGGACGCGCCGCTCGCCGCCGAGGTGCCCGCGTTCCTGGACCGCGTCCGCGCGCAGGGATGGCTCCGATGACCGCTGCCGGGATCCCCCCGCCGTGGGGGCTGCTCGCCGAGGTCACGCACGCGTGCCCGCTGCACTGCCCGTACTGCTCGAACCCGCTGGAGCTGGTCCGGCCGAGCGCCGAGCTGTCCACGGCCGAGTGGACGCGGGTCTTCGGCGAGGCCGCCGAGCTCGGGGTCGTCCAGGCGCACGTGTCCGGCGGGGAGCCGCTGCTGCGCGCCGACCTCGCCGAGATCGTCGCGGCCGCGCACGGCGCCGGGGTCTACACCCAGCTCGTCACGAGCGGCGTCGGCCTCACCGCCGGACGGCTGGCCGAGCTGCTCGCCGCCGGGCTGAACAGCGTCCAGCTCTCCCTGCAGGACGCCCGCCGCCCCGGCTCCGACCTCATCGCCGGGCGCGTCTCCTACACCGAGAAGGAGGAGGCCGCCGGGGTGATCCGGGACGCGGGGGTGCCGTTCGGGCTGAACGTCGTCCTGCACCGGCGCAACCTCGACAACCTCCGGAAGATCATCGAGGTCGGGGCCCGCTGGGGCGCCGACCGGATCGAGCTGGCCAACACCCAGTTCTACGGCTGGGCGCTGCGCAACCGCGCCGCGCTGCTGCCGACCCGCGCCCAGCTCGACGCGGCGAAGGCCGTGGTCGCGGCGTGGCGGGAGGAGCGGGACGAGCCCGAGCTGGTCTGGGTGCTGCCCGACTACTACGAGGGCGTCCCGAAGCCGTGCATGGGCGGCTGGGGCGCGCGGACGATCACGGTCGGCCCGGACGGCACCGCGCTGCCGTGCCCCGCCGCCTACGCCGTCCCCGACCTCGGCGCGCCGAACGTCCGGGAGCGTCCGCTCGGCTGGATCTGGGCGGAGTCGCCGGCGTTCAACGCCTACCGCGGCACCGCGTGGATGGGCGAGCCGTGCCGGAGCTGCCCGCGCCGCGAGGTCGACTTCGGCGGCTGCCGGTGCCAGGCGCACGCCCTGACCGGCGACGCGGCGCGCACCGATCCGGCGTGCGCGCTGTCCCCGGACCACGACCTCGTCCGCGCCGCGACGGAGGCGCCGCGGGCCGACGAGTTCGTGTACCGGCGGCCCGGGCGCCCCATCTCCGGGTGAGTCACCGGTCCGGGTAGACGAGGTCCATCTCGCGGTCGAAGTAGTCGGGAAGACCGCTCCAAGGGTTCGCGCCTGCCCGGTCGGTGACGTACACGACGCCCGCGTTGCCGCGCCCCGCGCGGGCCAGCGCCCGCGCGAGGACGGCCTGCGGCGCCGCGTACACGAGGTGGCAGAACGTCTCGGCCGGGACCCGGGCCGCCCACGCGGGCGGCCGGAAGTGCTGGTAGGCCGACCAGGGCCCCTCGAACGTGACGAGCATGTCGGCGAGCCGCGCGTACGCGGGGTCCGGGTAGATGCCGTGGTTGAGGACGACGCACTCCGCGCCCCGCACCTGCGCCGCCGTGACGGCGCGGCAGTAGCGCGGCACGTGCCCGGCGATCGCGGACACCTGGTCCATGAACGCCGTCCGGACGCCGTACCACTTCCGGTACCGCGTCACCTCGTCCTCGATGTCCTCCGGCGGCCGTTCGCCGTAGGAGGTGTCGATGTAGCCCGCGAGCTCCACGCCGTTGGCCGCGAGGCGGTGCGCGACGGCGGCCCAAGCGCGGTCCCGGACGGTGCCGGGACCGTTCGCGATGTTGAACACCACCCATTTGAGGCGCTCGTCGGTGAGGTCCGCCCATTCCAGCGCGTCCGCGTGGAAGTACGCGGGCACGAGGACGGACGAGACCCGCCCCCTCGTCCCGCTCATCTGCCAGGCCATGCCGTCTCCGCCCATAGGTCGCGCAACGAGGTGGTGAGGTCGGTCGCGGGCTTCCAGCCGAGCGCGCGCCCGGCCGCCCTGACGTCGGCCTGCTGCCAGCCGACGCCGGAGGACCGCTCGGATCCGGCGGCGGCCTCCAGGACCCGGCGCGCGGAGCCGGTGACGCGCACCAGCCCGGCCGCGAGGTCGCGCAGCGGCGTCGCCCGCCCGCTGCCCACGTTCAGCACCGGGGGCAGCGGTCCGTCCGCGCGGACGGCGGCGAGCACCGCGTCCGCGACGTCGCGGACGTCGACCAGGTCGCGGCTCGCCGCGAGCGAGCCGACCCGGATGTCGTCCGCGTCGTCCCGGCCCGCCGTGCGGCGCAGCTCGGCGGCGAGCCGCCCGGCGAGCGTCGACTCGGGCGACCCGGGGCCGATCGGGTTGAACACGCGGAGCACGACGGCGTCGAGGCCGTCCCCGGCCGCGGCGCGGACCAGCTCCGTCCCGGCGAGCTTCGTCACGCCGTACGCCGACACGGGGCGCGGCGGCGTGGCCTCCGACACGGGGGTGCCGCGCGGCACGTCCCCGTACTCGGCGGCCGACCCGAGGTGGACGAGCCGCGCCTCGACGCCCGACGCGGTCAGCGCCGCCAGGAGGTTCGCGACGGCGACGACGTTGCCGCGCACGAGGTCGGCCGGGTCGCCGCGGGTGGCGCCCGCGCAGTTGACGACCGCGTCCGGGGCGACGTCGCGGAGCGCGTCCGCCACCGGCCCCGCCCGTTCGGCGAGGTCGAGCGTCAGGCCGCCGAGCTCGGGCGTCCGGGCGGCCGGCACGACGTCCACGCCCGCGGCGGCCGCCCGCGCGCGGACGTGCCGTCCGACGAACCCCGTCGCGCCGACCAGCAGGACCCGGCTCACGTGCCACCTCCAGGCGGGGGTACGGCCCCCCGCGCGCCCCGGTTCGCGCCGCTCATGACTGGCTTCCCGAGGACCCGTTCTGCGCGGGCGTCCCGCCCGCCGTCACCGCGACGCGGCCCTCCAGGAGCTGCGGGCGCAGCCTGGAGAACTCGGCGTTGGCGCGGTCGTAGTCGTCCGGGCGGCCGATGTCCAGCCAGTACCCGTCGAAGCGGTACTCGCGCGGGTGCCGGCCCTCGGAGAGCAGGTCGAGGACGAGTTCGTCGAAGCCGAGCGCGCGGCCCGGCTCGTACTTGGCGAGCGCCTCGTTGGAGACGCCGTACACGCCCATGCTGACCTGGTAGTCGAGCGTCGGCTTCTCGCTGAAGCCGATGACCCGGCCCGCCTGCGTCGTGAGGACGCCGAAGTCGATGGCGACCTTGCGCGCGTACGTGGCGACGGTCAGCGGGGGGCGTGTCGCCGCGTGTTCCAGGAGCATGGCGGCGAAGTCGATGTCGGTGAGGATGTCGCCGTTCGCGACCAGGAACTCGGCGGGGAGCCTGTCCCGCATCGTGAGCAGCGGCCCGATCGTGCCGAGCGGCGCCTCCTCCACCGCGTAGTCCACGCGGAGGCCCCAGCGGCTCCCGTCGCCGACGTAGGACCGGATGAGGTGGCCGAGATGCCCGATGGCGAGCGTCACCGACCGGAAGCCCTGCCGGGAGAGCTGGTGGAGCATGATCTCCAGGATCGCGTACTCGTCGCCGATGGGGACGAGCGGCTTGGGCAGGGTGGTCGTGTACGGCCGGAGCCGCACTCCCTTGCCGCCCGCGAGGATTACGGCGTGCATGGTTCCTCTCCGTGCCTCTAGTGGCTAGATGTTGTACGTGGACGGCCGGTAGCGCGCCAGGTTGGCGGGGTCGAGGAACCATTCGACGGTGTCCTTCAGCCCCTCTTCGAGCGTGTGCCGGTGCCGCCAGCCGGTGGCGCGGCGCAGCTTGCCGCTGTCGCAGACGAGGCGCATGACCTCCGACGCCGCGGGCCGCTCCCGGGCGGCGGCCGAGCGGAACTCCGGCGCGGCGCCCATCAGGCCCGCGATCGTGCGGGCGAGCCGTCCCATCGAGATCTCGTGGCCGGTGCCGGAGTTGAACACCTCGCCGACGACGTCGTCGGCGGGCGCGGTGCCCACCGCGACGAACGCGTCCGCGGTGTCCTTGACGTAGCTGAAGTCGCGGGTCGGCGCCAGCGAGCCCACCTCGACGGCGCCGGTGTCCGCGGCGATCTGGCTGATCACGGTGGGGATGAACGCGCGGGCCGACTGCCGGGGCCCGAACGTGTTGAACGGCCGCAGCGTCACCGCCTGCACCCCGAAGGACGCGTGGTAGCTCGCGACGAGCTGGTCGGCGGCGACCTTCGTCGCCGCGTACGGGGACTGCGCGTGGATCGGGTGCGACTCGTCGATCGGGACGCGCTGCGCCGTCCCGTAGGTCTCGCTGGTGGAGGTGTGCACGAGCCGCGGCGTGCGCATGTCCCGGACCGCCTCCAGGACGTTCAGCGTCCCGGCGACGTTCGTGTCGACGTAGGACTGCGGCGCCCGGTAGGAGTAGGGGATCGCGATCAGCGCCGCCAGGTGGTAGACGACCTCGGCGTCCCGGACGAGCTCGCGCACCGAGGCCCGGTCGCGGACGTCGCCCGGCTCCACCTCGACCTCGTCGAGGACGTCCGGCGCCAGCGAGTCGAGCCAGCCGTGCGACCCGAACGAGTTGTACTGGACCATCGCCCGGACGCGGTGCCCGCGGTCGACGAGCGTCTCGACGAGGTGCGAGCCGATGAAACCGTCGGCTCCCGTCACGGCGACCATGCTGTTCATATGGAACCTGGCCTTTCAGCGGGGGGCTATCGATGGGACGTCGCGCGGGCCAACACGCGTGCGGCGTACGCCGACAGGGCGGCGAGCAGCACTCCGGCGATGACGAGCTGGACCGTCCCCGGCGCGACGTGCGGCACGGCCAGCGCGGCCCCGGCCTCGGCGGCGAGGGCGCAGGTGTACAGGGCGAGGACGACGCCGACGCGGGCGCACGCCTGCAGGATCAGGGCGAGGAAGAACGCGCAGCCGAGCTCGGCGAAGCCGCCGAGCGTCCGCAGGTTCACCCCGGTGGCGGGGAGCCGGGCGAGGACCCCCGCCGCGGCGACGAGTCCGAGCAGCGACGCCGCGTACCGGGCGAGCGCGCCGCCGAGCGCGGCGCGCGCGGCGCGCGTGAAGGCGTCCATGGCGGTGTGGGTGCGGAGCAGGTCGTGGACGCGGCGGCGGTAGGCGTACAGGATCCATTCGGCGCCGCCCATCGACAGCGACAGGGACAGCACCGCCACCGTCGTCGTCCCCGCCGGGACGGGCCGCCCGGCGAGCGCGGACAGCAGGGTGTAGGTGAGGAGCCCGCCGGTCAGCAGGCCGAACAGGGAGAACGGCAGCGCCGCCCACAGGTCGCGGCGGCCGACGGCGGCGGCGGCCGGGCCGCGCTCGCGCGCGGGCCCGCGCGGCCGCCGGGTCGCGAGGAGCGCCAGCCCGGTCGTCGCCGCGAGCGACACCCCCCACGCGGCCCAGACGGCGGCCGGCACGCTCTGCGGCGGGCCGTCCCGGTGCCCGGCGAGGTGGACGGCCGCCGCGCCGACGCCCGGCAGCAGCGCGAGGAACAGCCGGACCTCGCCGCCGTGCACCTGCACGACCGTCGCGGACAGCAGGTAGCAGCCGAGCCCGGCCGACATCGCGGTCGCCATCGCCCCGGCGTCCATCAGCGCGCCCGCCGCGACCGTCACCGGCACGACGAGCAGCAGCCCGGCGCCGAGCCCGTACCGCAGCACGAGGGACGCGGCGTCCCGCTTGCCGTACCCGAGCCGGACGTACCCGAGGTAGGCGGTGCCCTGGCTGACCGTCCACGCGAGCACCAGGGACAGGACGAGCAGCACGCCCGCCCCCGTCCGCGTCAGCACCGGCGCGCCGACGACGTAGCAGAGCCCGGGCAGCCCGAACAGGACGCCGCGCAGCAGGTGCCGCCACGGGACGGCCCGCCACGGCGCCTCCGGCGTCTCGCCCTCCGGCGGGCGGCGCGGCGTGCTCGTGTACAGGTCCTCGGCGAGGGCGAACACGTCGGGGTGGCCGTAGCCGCGGGCCGCCTCGTCGTTGATGCCCTCCGCCTCGAGACCGGCCGTGACCTCCAGCGCGTCGACGGCCCCGGCGCACAGGTCCGCCATGCGCTCGCGCAGGTCCGCGACGCTGTGCGTCCGGGTCTCGACGTCCCCCGGCGCGGCGGTCATGCGAGCCTCGCCTCCGCCTCGGCCGGCGCGCGGCGCGCCGTCCCGTCGGCGGCGACCAGCTCGTCGTAGATCGCCCGGAAGGCGTCCACCGCGCGGTCGACCGTGAACAGTTCGAGGGCCCGCTCGCGGGCGGCCCGGCCGAGCCGCCGCCGGGACACCTCGTCGCCGAGCAGCCGCAGGCAGGCGTCGGCCATCTGGCGCGGCTGCCGCGGCGGGACGACGAGCCCGGTGTCGGCGACCGCCTCGGTGACGCCGCCGACGTCCGTCGCGACCGTCACGCGGCCGCAGGTCATCGCCTCGATCAGGGTGTAGGGGAACCCTTCGGAGATGCTGGAAAGGACGACGACCGTGCCCGCCGCGTAGGCGTCCTTGATGTCGTCGACCCGTCCCTCGAACGTGGTGTGCTCCAGGACGCCGAGGTCGCGGGCGAGGTCCTCGCAGCGGGTCTTGTACCGCTCGCCGCCCGCCGGGGTGCCGCCGAACAGCCGCAGCTTCGCGTCCGGGACCTTCTCCCTGACCATCGCGAACGCCCGGATCAGCGTCTCCAGGTCCTTGATGGGGTCGACGCGTCCGGCCCAGCTCAGGGTGGGGACCGCGGGCTCGGCGCCGGCCGCGGGGAAGCGGGCCGGGTCGACGCCGTTGTAGACGGTCTCCATGATCTCGGGGTCCGCCCCGCAGCGCACCTCCCAGCGCTGGTTGTAGAGGTTGCAGGGGGTGAGCAGGTCCGCGGCCTTGTACCCGGCGACGCACAGCAGCCGCATGAAGCCGAGCAGCACCGACTTGACCGGGTACGGGTACTGCGCCCGGCGCATCCCGATGTAGCGTTCCCGCAGGTAGATGCCGTGTTCGGTGAGGCAGAACGGTGTTCCGTAGGTCCACTTGGCGGCGAGGCACGGCAGGACGGGGATGCCGTTCGACACCGCGTGGACGACGTCGCCGCGCGGCGGCGGCTCGTGCAGCGGGCGGAGCATGTGCTCCAGGAGGTCGATGGTGGTCAGGGCGTCGTGGACGGTGGGCCGCACGCCGACCTCGTCGAACCGGGCGCGCTGGTCGTTCCAGGCGTCCATCAGCCAGCGGACGGGCCCTTCGGTGCGGAGCGCGGCGCCGAGGTCGTTGGTGCGCCCGAAGTCGAAGAGCCCGCGCAGGATGTGGGGGAACACGTCCGCCATCCGGCCGGACGGGGAGAGCACGGTGTAGAGGAACGAGCGGAACAGCCGCTCGAAACGCCGCGCCTCCCCGCCGGACGGGGGCCGCCCGGAGGGCGGCCCCCACATCGCCACGGGCTCCACGGTCACGTGCCCGGGCAGGTCCCAGACGGTGGGCTCCGCTCCGGTGGTGGTGAGCGCCAGGACGGTGAACCGGTGTTCCGGCATGCCCCGTACGAGCTGGTCGCACCAGACGCTCACACCACCGAAGTTGTGCGGATAGGTCCCCTCCGTCACCAGGGTGATCTCCAAGGTCAGGCTCCGGGCACCGTGAGCGTCACTTCCCCGGGCACGTAGGCTGACCGGTCACCGGCGTACGCCTGGCCGAACGCCTTGCCGCCCGTGCCCTCCTTCGTCCCCTCCGGCGCCGTGACGGGGATGCTGAGGTCGTCCGGTCCGGTGACCGTGACCTTCCCGTCCTGGACGTAGGCGGTGATGTTGGAGCCGTTCTTCAGCGCGGCCCTCCAGAGGTCCTGGCGGCGGAGTTCGGCGCCGAGCGACGCCATCGGGTCGTTCACGACCGGGGTGTTGTCGGCGAACGCCATCCGGTACTCGCCGAGGACGTTGTTGAGCATCGTGTAGAGGATGCGGTCCTCGGTGAGGTTGGACTGGTGCGCGTAGTGCGGCCGCGGGTCGTTGCCGGTGACGTGGGACAGCGTGATCCGGCTGTCGACCGGGACGATGTACGACTTGTACCCGCTCTCGGCGGCGAGCGGCTTGATGCAGGTCATCGTGTCCGGGTGGTCCTCGCACAGACCGCTGCCGCCGTCCGCCCGCTTGGTGTAGATCCAGTTGTACTCGTCGACCTCTTCCTCCTCGGTCCCGACGTTGAAGTACACGCTCATCGGGTGCCGGGGGAGGGTGCGCGCCTGGCCGATGGAGCGCATGGCGGGCTCCCGGGACGCGTCGCCCGCGAGCCAGGTGATGTCGGTCTGGTCCAGCGCGGGGGCGAGGTTCGGGTTGTCCTCGGGCTGCTGCGGCAGGACGCGCATGCCGGAGTGCTCACCGGTGACGACCTCGGTCTTGGGCACCGAGAGGTCGTGCTCCTGGGCCCAGTCGAGGTTCTTCGTGATCTGCTGCTCGATGGTGCTCTCGTCGACGTACTCGGTGTCGCCCTCCGGGTCCTTCACGCAGACCCACGGCCGGACCGTCTGGTCCTGCTTGCAGCCGAGGAACAGGTGCGAGTACGTGTGGTTCAGCCAGCGGAACTGGCTCTTGCCCATGAGGAGCGCCTCGCTCAGCAGGTCGATGCCGTCGTGCTCCTTCTTCCAGTCCTCGGCGCCGCCGCCGTTGAAGGCCAGGTCGAGCTTGAACCGCTGGTCCTTCTGCCACATCTCGGCGGCGACCACGTCGTCGACGTCCATCCGGATGTCGGGGGTGGTGACGCCGGTCGGGCAGTCCTCGCCGGGCGTGCAGTTGTCCTTGGTGCTCCACCGCGCGTCCGGCAGGAAGACGTCGTCGACGTGGACGCTCATGTAGTTGCGGTTGAAGCCGAGGTGGACGCCCTTGGTCAGCCAGGTGATCAGGCCGTGGCCGAGCGTCCTCGACTGCCACTGGTCGTAGTTGGCGCTGTAGGTCAGCACCATCTCGCTGCGGCCGTCGTGGGTGTAGATGCCCGCGATGGTGCCGGTCTTGTCCTTGACCTCGACGTTCACGAACGGCTTGAACGACTTCCCGGCGACCTTGTCGTCCGGCAGCGGGGTCGAGACGTAGCCGTAGCTCTCGTCGATGTCGGGGGCGAGGTCGTTGAACCGCACCGGGCCGCGCAGGTACCGGAACGCGTCGGAGCGCGCGGCGGGGAGGACCTCGGCGACGGTGCCGTCCAGGATCCCCGCGTACGCCGGGGTGTTCAGGCCGACCGCGGCGGACGGGTAGACGTAGGCGTCGAGCTGCCTGATCCCGTACTTCACCTCGTAGTCGGCGATCGCCGTCATCTCGGCGGCGTCCTGGAACGGCGCGGAGTTGGGCAGGACGACGGCCTGGTACTTGGCGCGCGGCGTCCCGTTCACCGTGTCGGCGAGGAAGGCCGCGTCGATCTTGGGGCGGCCCGAGTCGCGCAGGTCGACGGTCTTGTAGGGCACCCCCTCGGCCGCCAACTGGCCGGCGATGGCCGACACCGAGGCGCCGCCGTCGCTCACGACGAGGACCTTGAGGTCGACGCGGGGACCCGCGGCCGAGGCCGGTCCCTGCGGACCGACGGTCAGGACGCCCGCCAACAGCACCGCCGAAAGGGCGCCGAGAGCGGGCCGGCGAAGGACTTTCACCAAGCCTCCCTGGACAGGATGACGACCGCAACCGAAATTCAACAGCCGTTCACAACGCTGGCAGAAATGGAATTAATAACCTTTGGATCGGGCCTAAGAGATCATGCGGCGGCCCCGCCGGGCAAGTAAAGCCCGGCGGGGGCCCATCTTGGGGTGGGCCGGGTCCTAGGACTCCGCGGGCATGCGGAAATCGGTTTTCCGCGGCGCTTTGCCTGGTTAGGGCCGGTCCGTTGCAGGGGGGCCCGAATAAAGTTCCAGCCAGCGTTCGGCCGCGTGCTCGCGGCCGTCCGCGCCGAGCCGTTTGTAGATCTGGTGCGCGTGGTTCTTCACGGTCTTCTCGGAGATCACGAGCCGACGCGCGATCTGGCGGTTGGTGAGGCCCGCGGCGATCAGCTCCAGGATCTCCGCCTCGCGCGCGGTCAGCCCGGTGTCGTGGCGGCGCGTCCCGCCGCCGTCGTGCAGCCACCGCACGAGCGCCGTGACCACCGGCGGGGACAGGCACGCCTCCCCGCGGCCCGCGGTGACGAGCAGGTCAGGCAGGTCCTGCGGCTCGAAGTGGCCGTAGACGAGGCAGCCGTGCGCGCCCGCCGCGATGGCCTGGACGAGCAGCGGCGGGTCCTGCGCGGTGGTGACGACGACGACCCGGCCGCCCGCCCGCGCGAGCCGTCCGATCGCGCCCGCGGGCGGCGGCGAGGCGTCGAGGAGCACCACGTCGGGGGCGTGCGCGCGGACTCCGGCGACCGCGCGGCCGACCGTCCCGCCGCCGGTGACGCGCACCGCCGGGGAAGCGCCGAGCAACGCCTGAAACCCGATCCGCGACATCGGATTGTCGCTGACCACCAACACCCGGACCGCTTTCGCGTCGGACGCCGGGCCGTTGGCACGGTACATCGGAAAATCACCGTTCATGGCACTGTCCCGCAATTCTCCGGGGGCGCGGGCGATCCGGCGGCTCGCGAACGGGCCTCGGCACTGATCGGGACCGGCGCCGGAACATGCGTCAACGATAAGGGAAGACGCGTCCTGAGCAGGAGTCGCGGGTACCCAACGGACCGCCCTTATTGACCCATTGTGAAAAGTCTTCAACAGGCACTGGAGAGCGTCCGGATCGACCGCGGGGCGGGGCGGGCGCGCGTGCCGCTGTGAACGGGACCGGCCGTTGTGAACGGCGCCGGGGCGCCGGAGGTCCGGCGCCCCGGCGCCCCGGTCGGGCTCAGCGGATCAGTCGGTGAAGGGCGCGAACTTCAGCCAGAACCCGCAGTGGTGCTGCTTCGCGATCTCGGACGTCATCCGGCTGTCCCCGGCGGGGAGCAGCGACATCTGCTTCTGGTTCGCGGACGTGAACGGCGTCCAGCGCGGGGCGCCCTTCACGGTGGGGTCGCCGCCGCGGGCGAAGCCCGTCCACTCGGCGACGAGCTGGGCCCGCATCGCCTTCTGGTTCGGCGTCAGCGGCGGCTGCCCGGGGAACGTGCCGTGGAACAGGTAGCTGAACTCCCCGACGTGGAACGCCCCGACGGGCTTGGAGTTGTCGATGAACGGCAGCGGCGGCGCGTTGGTGTCGTCGAACCGGTAGGCGTACACGGGGACGTGCTCGCCGAGCCGCCGGTCGTTGAGCAGCGCCGGGCAGACGGAGCTGGCGTCGGCGAGGACCGTCCGGGACGCGATGTACGGCGCGGGGTCGGGGAACCTGGCCAGCTTGTAGCGCTTCAGCACCTCGGGCGCGTTCGCCCCGTAGTGCTGGTTGATCAGCGCCTCGTACTGGGCCGGGGTCTCGGCGGGGGTCATCTGCGTCTCGTCCCTCGCCACGCCGTGGATGACGGGCACCTTGTTGAAGTCGCCGGTGGCGAACGCCTCGCCCGGCGACTTCGTGAGCGTCTTCCCGTCGACGATCGGCGCGAGCGTGCCCTTGTCGGGGCCGAGGCCGTCACCGGCCGCGTCCAGCAGCGTCTGCACCGGGACCTGGCGCAGGCAGGCGGCGACGTCGGCGGCCGTCCCGCAGCCGACCGCGGCGGCGAACCGGGCACCGGCCTGCTGCGCCTCGGCCTGGGTGGGCAGCTTGGTCGCGCAGTCCTGGCGCTGCCAGGTGGTGTTCACGCCGAGCAGCCCGTTGTACTCGCCGCTCTCGATGATCCCCTTGGCGAACAGCCCGTGCGCGGTGGGGGACGCCATGTTGGCGCACACGCTGGAGCCCCCGGCGGACGGCCCGAAGATCGTCACGTTGGCCGGGTCGCCCCCGAACCTCGCGATGTTCCGCTTGACCCAGCCGAGCGCGGCCTGCTGGTCCTGGAGGCCGTAGTTTCCGGCGTTCGCGCCGAGCGCCGCGTGCGACAGGAACCCGATGATGCCGAGCCGGTAGGTCACCTCCACCTGGATCACCTTGCCCTCGGCGGCGAGGGTGCTCCCGTCGGACGGCGACCCGAGCCGGAACCCGCCGCCGTGCAACTGCACCATGACCGGAAGCGGCCCGCTTCCCGCGTTCTTCGGCACCCGGACGTTCAGCTTCAGGCAGTCCTCGTCGGTGGAGCCGGGCATGAAGTCGGCGGGCTGCGGGCACCGGCTGCCGAGCTCGGTGGCCTGGAGCTGCGTCGTCCAGCCGGGGTGCGGCGCGGGCGGCGCCCAGCGCAGCGCGCCGAGCGGCGGCGCGGCGTACGGGACGCCCAGCCAGTTCGTGACCGCGCTCCCCTCGATGCCGCAGATCGGGCCGGTGTCGGTCTGGATCGCGGTGCCGGCCGAGCAGGCGGGCGCGGCGCTCGGGGCCGCCGTCGCGGCGTGCGCCCCGGTCAGCCCGGCGGCCGCGACGACGATGGACAACGCGAGCTTCAGGGCGGTTCTGGGTCTCATTGTGGTCCTCCCAGTCAGAGACCGTGCGGAATCCTGGTGCCCCGATCCTTGCATCGTTGTTCGATAGGAAAACTATCTGACTCAGCCTTGTCCCATAACGGATCATTCCGGTCAGCACGCATGCGAAAGGCGGGGACGGAGGGCTCCGTCCCCGCCTTTCGGCGGTCCAGCGCTACCGCACGGGCTACCGGGCGAACGCCTGGAGCTCGGCGGCCCGGACGATCCCGGCCCGCGGGCTCGCCGTCGCGCAGTCGGTGTTCGACCGCGGGTCGTTGTCCTGCTCACCGGCGTAGAGCGGCGTGCCGGTGCACTGGCTGGAGACGACCTGGAGCCGCAGGTGCGTCGCCGAGACGTCCCGCAGGTCGAACGACCGCATGATCAGGTCGGGCGCGGTCGGCCGCGGGCGGTCCGCGGGGAACGCGTCGGACGGGCTCGTGTAGACCGTCCGGTACGACCCGTTCCGCGTGCAGTCGGCCTTGGTCGCGTCGCAGGCGAGCAGCCGGAACGCGCGCAGCGCCGTGAAGCGGTTCTGCGTGGTGTCCGGGCCCTCCGGGTCGTCCGCGACGGTCGGCCGCAGCAGCGCGCTGACCTGCACCCGCCCGACCCGCACCGGACGGTCCCCGGCGAGGTCGACGGTCACCTGCCGGCCCGCGACCGGCGCCTCCACCGACTGCCAGTTCGTGGCCTCGGTCTCGTCCAGCAGCGCGGGCTGCGAGCGCCCGTCGCCGGACGCGGTCGCGCCGTTCGCGGCGGCGGCCTCGTTGCGCGACATCGCGACCGGCAGCGTCCGCTGCGACGCGCGGACCGTCGCGGTGAACCGCTTGTGCCCGAAGCCCGCGCCGACCGCGAGGAACGAGTACCGGCCAGGCGCGAGCTGGACGGAGTCGCCGAGCGGCGTCGCCGGGTCGGTGTCGGCCACCGGGACGGCCCGCGCCTCGTAGTCGCCCACGTACAGCCGGACCTTGCCGCCCTTGGCGTCGCCGCCGGGCTTCAGGGTCAGGTCGGCGTTCCGCGACAGCGGGGACGCGAAGCTCGGCCGCGCGTCCGGGTCGTTCGGGCCGTTGCTGGCCGCGTCCTTGCCGAGGCCGTGCCGGGCGAACACCTTCCACATCATCTCGTGGTCCTTGCCGCCGAACCGGATGGTGTCGGCGGCGAGCAGCGCGTTGCGGTGGTCGACGTAGCTGACCGCGCCGCTCGCCATGAGCAGCAGCGCGTCGAACGACAGCTGCGCCCAGCGCCGGTTGCCCGGGCACTTGGCGACGGGGACCGTCCCCTCGGCGCACTTGCGCTGCAGGGTCGCGTTGCCCCTGCCGTACTTGTCGACGAACGCCTGCCGGACGTCGAACTGCGTGGCCGTCCAGATCTCGCCGTCCGCGTGGACCTGCGTCCCGACGAGGTCGTAGCCGAGGTCGCTGTAGTTCAGCGGGCTCTTGCTCATGTCGTAGTTGCGGATGCCGGTGCGCCGGTCGCCGGTGACGTACGCGCCGGTGACGTACTGCGTCAGGCCGGGCGTCCGGAACCCGTACTCGTTGAGGTACTCCATGGCGAACAGGTCGGACGTGCTCTCGTTCATCGCCCCGGCCTGCGCGCCCTGCCAGCCCGCGTCCGGGCCGCCGATCATGCGTCCGGAGATGGCGTGGCTGAACTCGTGCCCGATGACGCTCATGTCGTAGTCGCCGTCGACGCACGGGGCGTAGAACGAGCCCGCGATCGGCTGCCACAGGTACATGTTGGTGATGGTGGGCGTGCCGTCCGGCGGCGTGATCTGGTTGGCGTTGTCGCGGACGGTCCCGAACCGTCCGCCCGCCTGCGCGTTCCCCAGCTCGGGGTCGCCGCCCTTGCCGCCCCGGTTCCCGTTGTCGACCTGCATGTTCCAGGCCGACTCGGTGAACCCGAGCCGGTACGACCAGTCGTGCATCCGGTTGTGCTGGACGAACAGGTTCGAGATGGCCGCTTCGAGGTCGGCCTCCTGCGGGCTGTCCAGCGTCGCCGGGTCGCACTTGCTCCTGAACCACTGGTTGGTCCAGGGATAGGTGTAGTTGCGGTCGGCCTTGGGCGCGTTGGTGCGGGTCCCGACCGTGAACGGGTCGCTGCTCGCGCGGTTCTCGTAGGTGCGGGCCGAGTTGCCGAGGCTCGTGCTGGTCGGCGCGCCGGTCGCCGGGTCGACGTCCCAGGGACGCCCGCTGGACGGGTCGCCGCCCGGGACGTACTTGCATCCCGGCGCGGGCGCGAAGCACCACGTCCGCCGGGTGTCGCGGGACGAGTAGTCGCCCGGCGGCGTCGCCGGGAACACCGACCAGCGCGGATTGTCGCTGTCGTGGTCGACCAGGTTCTCCCGGACGAGCACCGCGCCGGAGCGGGCGTCCACGTACGACGTGACGGCCTTCGGCTCGGCGCCGGACGCGTCCATCAGCGTGACCTGGTAGGCGCTCCGCGCGCCCTGCGCGGTGGGCACGGCGACGAGCCGCGCGGCCCGCGCGCTCCTGGCGGCGATGCCCGCGTCGCGTCCGGCGGCCTTGACGGCGTCGTCCCGGGAGAGCGTCGCGGGCGCCGGGGCCGCGCCGTCGCGGGACAGCGTCGAGGTGACCGAGACGACCTCGCTGCCGCTCACCCCGATCGCGACGAGCCCGTCGTATCCGGCGGGCAGCCCGCCGAAGCGCTGGCGGAGCAGGACGGCCGCGCCGTCCCCGATCGGGTTGACGGCGACCTTCTCCAGCGCGGACACGGCGGCGGCGTCCAGGCCGAACAGGTCGCTGTGGCCGGTCAGGTACGCGCGCGCGACCTGCTCGGGACCGCCCGGCAGGCCGCTGGCGAGGGCGCCGTCGGCGGCGACCACGGCGGGCGTGCCGAGCTTGTTCCAGCGGACCGTGACGCCGCGCGCCGCGCTCTGCTGGCGCGCGGTCGGCGCCAGCAGGCCGGGACGGACGTCCTTGTCCGCCAGTTCGGCGCGCTCGCCGGGCGGTGGCTGCGGACGGGACCGCGGCGGCTCGGCCCGGCCGGGGACGGCGAGGCCGAGGGTGAGAAGTGTTCCGGAGACCGCGACCGCCGTGGCGGCGGTCAAGCGTGTCCTGGGCAAGGTGCCTCCTGGAGCGGGGGGACGGACCAGGCTCGACAGGGGTCGGCCGATGACTCGGCCGAGGGGTCGACCGCACACGAGACAAGCAGCACCTCAACGGGGCAACTACGGCGAATTAATACGTTTCAGCCGGGTGCTCCGGAGGCGATCTCCGCCGTTGACAAACGCCGTCCCGCGTGGGCGGTGTCGTCGTGTTCCCGCCCGGGCATGGTCGTCACGGAGGAGAACCCATGCCCGTTCAGCTCAACCACACGATCGTGCACGTCAAGGACAAGACCGCGTCGGCCCGCTTCTACGCCGACATCCTCGGCGTGGACGAGCCCGCCCCGTTCGGCCCCTTCCAGACGGTCGCGCTGGCCAACGGCGTCACGCTCGACTTCATGGACGTGCGCGCCGACCCGCCGCCGCAGCACTACGCGTTCCTCGTCGGCGAGGACGACTTCGACGCCATCTTCGGCCGCATCACCGAGCGCGGCCTCGCCTACTACGCCGACCCGATGCGCAGCCGTCCCGGCGAGATCAACCGCAACGACGGCGGGCGCGGGGTCTACTGGCTCGACCCGGACGGCCACGTCCTGGAGATCATCACCCGCCCGTACGGCGGCGGCTGACCCGGCGGGACCGTCCTAGGCGAGGCGGTGCCAGACCTCGTCCAGGGCGAGCCGCAGCGCGCCGGTGAGGACGGTGTCCTCGGCGAGCCCGGAGAACTCCACGGCGGGCGGGTTCAGCGTCAGCTCCGCCAGGTGCCGGGTGATGGCCGTGAGCAGCACCGTCCCGGCGCGGGCGACGCCGCCGCCGATCACGACGGCGTCCGGGTCGAGCACCAGCACGGCCGGTGCGATCGCGGCGGCGAAGGTGGCGGCCACGTCGTCCACGACCTGCCGGGCGGCGGCGTCCCCGGCGGCGGCCGCGGCGAACACGGCGGCGGCGTCGGACGGCCCGTCCCGCAGCGCCGACCCGGGATGGTCGCGGGCGGCCCGCCGGGCCTGCGCGGCGATGGCCTCGGCGCCGATGCTCCGCTCCAGCGGGCCGCGCCCGTCGCCGGTGTCCGGGACGTGCCCGGCCGGGCGGATGAACCCGATCTCGCCCGCCGCCCCCGCGCCCCGGTGCAGCTCGCCGCCGATCACGACGCCCGCGCCGAGCCGCTCGCCCCACTGGACGGCGAGCAGCGTGCCCGGCTCGGCGCGCTCCCCGGCGACGGCGAGCGCGGCGAGGTTCGCGTCGTTCTCGATGCGGACCGGGCAGTCGAACCGGTCGCGCAGGTGGTCGGACAGGTCCACCGACGTCCACCCGGGGACGCTCGGCGCGAGCAGGATCCGGCCGGTGGCGGGGTCGACGATGCCGGGCGTGGCGACGACGACCTCCGCGATCCCGGCCGCGGTCAGCTCGGCCGCCCCGAGCGCGGCGGAGACGGCGTCGTCGACGTCGGCGAGCAGCCCGTCGGCGTCGCCGCGGTCCACCGCCCGGCGGACCGAGGCGAGCCGGGTCGCGGCGAGGTCGGCGATCCCGGCGCTGACCGTGTGCGGGCCGACGTCCAGGCCGAGGACGGGCGCGGCGCGGCCGCGCAGCGACACCCGGACGGCGGGCCGCCCGCCCTGCGGGGACACCGCCGCCGGGTCGTGCTGCTCCAGCCATCCCGCGCCGACCAGGTCGTCCACCGCCTGACCGACCGTCGGACGGGTGAGCCCGGTCAGCTCGACCAGTTCCGCGAGCCGCACCGGCTCC